>JAUBST010000131.1:0-1001 GCA_036702215.1 Microcoleus sp. F6_B6 | reverse complement strand
TCTGGGCTATATTCAGGTAAGTATTCCAGATGAATATTAGGCATTTCTGTTTTTATTATCTGGATATAGTCTTGTTTTTTGTGAAAGCTGGCATTATCTAATACAATCACTATTTGACACCCTTTTTCTGTAAAATCTTCCCGATTGTTTCCTGCTTCTACCCATTCACTTATTAACTCTTGATAAAAAAGTTTCAAGACTTTATATAAATTATTAGAGTCACTTTTAGTGAGAAATTAAACAAATCTTTTTTTGGATGAATACCTAATTGCTCCCATGACATTTACTCTTCCTTTTCTTCTATCTCCCCTAACTTTTTTGCGATGTCCTTTTTTGCACCACGTCTTTCTTTTTATCACCCTTAAACTAAATCCACTTTCGTCCCAAAACCATACCTGAAGGCGATTAGGACTTGCTTTTTCAATTCTTAAATATTCCTCTATTTTCTCTTTAAAAGCTTTTCTTTTGTCGGGATCTTGTTTGTGCTCTAGGCTATATTTTGACCACAGGTAAACGTACTTTTTTTTTGAGATAATTCTCCACACTTGTGACCCACTTAACTTAATTCCAGTCACTTCCTCTAAATAAGTAGCCAATCTTTTAGCTGACCATCGACCAAACTCATATCCTAGCTCTTGAGGCTCTTTCTCAATTGTTTATAGTAATATTTCTATGTATTTTTCTGTAGCTTTGTGATGGTTCCCTTTCATCTTCTTATCTTTAAGACTCTCTAAATTATCTGGATCGCCATGTACGCACCACAAACAGATTTTGTTGTGCGAACACCCGATAAATTTAGCAATTTCTTTTTGTGTATTTCCATCATTGAGCAATAGTAAGATTAAGATTCTCTCTCTAATTTCTCCATTTTCTTCTTGTTTTAATGCTTGTTGAAGCTTTTTGACTTGCTCTGCATTTAGATGATTTTTGGCTGGCATACTTCTGGCTTTTCTGTGACTTGTGATTTATTATTATACCAGTTTTAATGCGAAACAGCTTAT
>JAUBST010000130.1:0-1020 GCA_036702215.1 Microcoleus sp. F6_B6 | reverse complement strand
CGAAAGAGGCATCTTTGATGTACTCGACGACTGGCTCAAACGCGATCGCTTCGTCTTCGTAGGCTGGTCTGGCATCCTGCTATTCCCCTGCGCCTACCTAGCCATCGGTGGCTGGTTAACAGGCACCACCTTCGTCACATCCTGGTACACCCACGGTTTGGCAAGTTCCTACCTCGAAGGAGCCAACTTCCTCACCGTAGCAGTCTCCACCCCAGCCAACAGCCTCGGACACTCCCTGCTGTTCCTGTGGGGCCCCGAAGCCCAGTGGGACTTCACCCGCTGGTTCCAACTCGGCGGACTGTGGACATTCGTCGCCCTCCACGGCGCCTTCGCACTGATCGGCTTCTGCCTGCGTCAGATTGAAATCGCCCGCTTGGTAGGCATCCGTCCCTACAACGCCCTAGCATTCACCGGCCCCATCGCCGTGTTCGTTTCGGTGTTCCTGCTTTACCCCTTGGGTCAATCAGGCTGGTTCTTCGCCCCCAGCTTCGGCGTCGCAGCAATTTTCCGCTTTTTGTTATTCCTGCAAGGCTTCCACAACTGGACCCTCAACCCGTTCCACATGATGGGCGTTGCAGGCATCTTGGGCGGCGCGCTGCTGTGCGCCATCCACGGTGCAACCGTAGAAAACACCTTGTTTGAAGACGGCGACGGTGCTAACACCTTCCGCGCCTTCAACCCAACTCAGTCAGAAGAAACCTACTCGATGGTGACAGCCAACCGCTTCTGGTCGCAAATCTTCGGAATTGCCTTCTCCAACAAGCGCTGGTTGCACTTCTTCATGCTGTTCGTACCTGTCACAGGCTTGTGGATGAGCTCCATTGGCATCGTCGGTTTAGCATTAAACCTGCGCGCCTACGACTTCGTATCACAAGAATTGCGCGCTGCTGAAGATCCTGAGTTTGAAACGTTCTACACTAAGAACATTCTGCTTAACGAAGGCATTCGTGCTTGGATGGCTCCGACCGACCAACCCCACGAAAACTTCATCTTCCCTGAAGAAGTTCTGCCTCGCGGTAA
>JAUBST010000129.1:0-1108 GCA_036702215.1 Microcoleus sp. F6_B6 | reverse complement strand
GATCTTGAGTGAGCCAGTTAAATTGACATTTAAAGATGCTGCCAAAAAACTAACGGGCTATCGCCGTCGAGACTTTATGGCCAAAGTGGCTGAAGACTAATTCAATGGTTCAGCTCGTCAAATAGAAACATTTATGGGATGGAACCGTGATAGCGTTCAATTAGGCTGACATGAACGATGTACCGGGTTGATTTGTGTTGATAATTACCGAGCAAGAGGGCGACATAAAAGTGAAATATTGCTCCCCAACTTAGAAGCTGATATTCGTTCTTTACTAGAGCCAGAGTCCCAGGCAGACCCCAACTTTAAATCGACATTCTTGTATGCCAAAATCACTGCCAAGGCGGTACTATCGGCATTAGTGAGTCATCATAACTATAAGATTGAGGAATTGCCTTCTCGTCAGACAATTGGTACGATTTTAAATCGAATGGGGTATTGCCTAAAAAAACACAAAAAACCAAGCCGTTAAAAAAGATTCCCGAAACGGATGCGATTTTTGAGAATGTATTGAAGGAGAATCAAGCCTCCGATAAAGATGTCAAGTCTCTACGAATATCAATCGATACCAAAGCCAAAGTTAAAACTGGTAACCTCTCACGGGGCGGTAAATCTCGAACCCTTAAACCTCAGTCGGCTGATGACCACGATACTGAGTGGCAAGCAGTATTAGTTCCTTTGGGAATTCTGAACACTCAAAGTGACCAATTATCTATTTATTTGGGTCAGTCTGCGGAAACCACTGATTTTATCGTCGACTGTCTAACAGATTGGTGGCACAATAACAAATCTGATTACACCGAACTTGAAGAATTAGTGATTGACCTTGATGGTGGTCCGGCAATCAGAAGTGATCGTACACAATTCATCAAACCTATTGTAGAGTTATCTCAGAGAATTCGTTGAAGAATCCGACTAATTTACTATCCGCCATATCGAGCGCAAATATAATCCAATTGAACGCGGCTGGGCAGCACTTGAAAATTATGGGAATGGTGCTATTTTAGATTCAGTTGAAACTGCTATAAACAGGGCAGGCAACATGACGTGGCAAGGAATTAAACCGATTGTACATTTGGTTGAGACAACTTACGAGAAAGGAATAAAA
>JAUBST010000128.1:0-1170 GCA_036702215.1 Microcoleus sp. F6_B6 | reverse complement strand
AAGTGCCAAATAGTTTGCTAAAATTCTCCATAGTTAATCATTGAGAGGAAGTTTTGTGTTTGCCCTCAAACGAGCGCTCAAACTGAATAACAACGAAGCGACTTTGATGGCAAGACACGCAGGATTCCGGCGCGTAGTATTTAACTTTGGGTTAAGCTTGCGGACTCAAATGTATAGCGAGGGAAAATTCACAGACTCGAAGGTGATCGACGAAGTTAAAAAAGTTCTTACCAACTACGTCAAGAAAAAGCCTGAATTCGGCTGGATGAACCAGTTGTCTAGTCGAGTTTATCAAAATGCTTTAATTGACTTGAAAGATGCTTTTAGTAGATATCGCTCAGGAAAGGCAGGTCATCCAAAATTTGCTAGCCGTCGAGACGGTCAATCTTTTACGGTTGATTCATCTAACGGCAAAGTTTTGTTAACCGCTGGCAACACTATTAAGATTCCTACTTTGGGAACTTTTCGGCTTTTTGAGCCATTAGAGTGTAGTTTTATCTCTCAAACTTTCACGATTTCAAAAGAAGGAAATCGCTGGTTCGTTTCTTTTTGCGTTGATGCAGAACGTCTCCCGGTTCAGCAGTCTGAAAGTTCTGTAGGAATTGATGTCGGCATCAAGTATGCGGCCACGCTGTCAACCCAGCAGGTTTTTGATGCGCCAAAACCGTTAAAGCAAGCGAAAACCAAGCTTGCTACTTTGCAGCGCCAAGCATCTAAACAGCTAAAAGGCTCTAAGAATCAGCGCAAAACTTACAATAAAATTAGCCGACTCCATGCAAGAATAGCTCGTATTCGCCTAGACTTTCTCCATAAGTTGACAACTTATTTAGCCCAAACTTTTAAGCTAATTAAGATTGAAGATTTAAACGTCAAAGGAATGATGGCGAATCATAAGTTAGCTGGAGCAATATCTGATATTGGGTTTTACGAATTAAAACGGCAACTCGACTACAAGTGTCAAATGTATGGAGCTAGTTTGGTACTGGTAGACCAGTGGTTTCCTAGTACCAAAACTTGCTCGAATTGTGGCAACAAAAAAGATATGCCACTAAGCGTTCGGACTTTCGACTGTCCTGCTTGTGGCATATCTTTAGATCGGGATTTTAACGCAAGTTTGAATATTTTAAATTGGGAACCCTCGGCTTGAGGGGAATAGCCTACTTATCTTGG
>JAUBST010000127.1:0-1181 GCA_036702215.1 Microcoleus sp. F6_B6 | reverse complement strand
CCAAGATAAGTAGGCTATTCCCCTCAAGCCGAGGGTTCCCAATTTAAAATATTCAAACTTGCGTTAAAATCCCGATCCAAAGATATGCCACAAGTAGGACAGTCAAAAGTCCGAACGCTTAGTGGCATATCTTTTTTTGTGCCACAATTTGAGCAAGTTTTCGTACTAGGGAACCACTGGTCTACTAGCACTAAATTAGCTCCATACATTTGGCATTTATAGTCGAGCTGACGTTTAAATTCGTAAAATCCAATGTCAGATATTGCTCCAGCTAATTTATGGTTCGCCATCATTCCTTGAATGTTCAAATTTTCAATCTTAATTAACTTAAAAGTTTTAGCTAAATAAGTTGTCAACTTGTGGAGGAAATCCAAGCGAATACGAGCGACTCGTGCATGGAGCTGACTAATTTTGTTGTAGGTTTTGCGCTGATTCCGAGAGCCTTTTACCTGTTTAGATGCTTTGCGCTGTAAAGTAGCAAGCTTGGTTTTCGCTTGCTTTAGAGGTTTTGGTGCATCGAAACTCTGCTGGGTTGATAGTGTGGCCGCATACTTGATGCCGACATCAATTCCCACAGAACTTTCAGACTGCCCAACAGGCAGGCGCTCTGCATCAACGCAGAAGGAAACAAACCAGCGATTCCCTTCTTTTGAAATCGTGAAAGTTTGAGAAATAAAACCACATTCTAATGGTTCAAAAAGCCGAAAAGTTCCCAGCGTAGGAATCTTGATAGTGCTACCCGCGGCTAACAAAACTTTGCCATTAGATGAATCAACCGTAAAAGATTGACCGTCTCGGCGACTGGCGAACCTCGGATGTGCTGCTTTCCCCGAACGATACCTGTTAAAAGCATTTTTTAAGTCAATCAAAGCGTTTTGATAAACTCGGCTAGATAACTGGTTCATCCAAGCAAATTCAGACTTTTTCTTGACGTAATTGGTGAGAACCTTCTTAACTTCGTTGATAACCTTCGAGTCGGTAAATTTTCCCTCACCGTACATTAGAGTCCGCAGGCTCAACCCAAAATTGAAAACTACGCGCCTAAATCCTGCGTGTTTCGCCATTAACGTCGCTTCCTTGTTATTTAATTTGAGCGCCCGCTTGACAGCAAACATGAAACTTCCTCTCGGTGATTAACTGTGAATAAGTTTAGCAAAGTATTTGGCACTTAAGTTTAACTC
>JAUBST010000126.1:0-1266 GCA_036702215.1 Microcoleus sp. F6_B6 | reverse complement strand
TTAAGAAAAATGTAATTCACTGAATACCACAGTAGAGCGAGCGAAAATAGTAGATAGTAACTCTCAGAAGCTTCTGGTTTGACAGAAGCAGTAGGAATACGTAGATATGATTGAGATCACAAAACTTTTCCTAGGATATCACATTAACGAGCAAATATACGCAGGAAATCGAACTCTAGTTTATCGCGGCATTCGCTCTTGGGATGGGCAACCCGTCGCGATCAAACTGCTGCGAAATCACTTTCCCAGCTTCAACGAATTGGTTCACTTCCGCAACCAGTACGTCATTGCTAAAAACTTAAATACCCCCGGCATTGTCAAGGCATACAGCCTGGAGAACTATCATAACCGCTATGCTCTAGTGATGGAAGACTTTGGGGGAATTTCCTTATGTAGCTACCTCTCAAGTATTGCATCCGCTAGCGAGGAACCTGTTGAAGGCTTGCCCGTTAACGAGTTTTTTCCCATAGCGATTCAAATTGCCAGCGCCCTGGACGGACTTCACCGCCACCGAGTCATCCATAAAGACCTCAAGCCCGCCAACATTCTAATTAACCCGGTCAGCAAAGAAGTCAAGCTGATTGATTTGAGTATCGCTTCCCTGCTGCCGCGCGAAACCCAAGAAATTCAAAATCCCAACGTCCTCGAAGGCACCTTACCCTACATATCTCCCGAACAAACTGGCAGGATGAACCGAGGCATTGATTACCGCACAGATTTCTACTCGCTAGGAGTAACATTCTACGAATTACTAACAGGAAAATTACCATTTCAAACACACGATCCAATGGATTTGGTACACTGCCACCTCGCCAAACAACCGCTGGCAGCCTCAAAAGTTAACAGTAGCGTTCCATTGGTGCTGTCTCAAATTATCGGCAAACTGATGGCGAAGAATGCTGAAGACCGCTATCAAAGCGCCCTGGGACTCAAGTACGACTTAGAAACTTGCTTATCCCAGTTGAAACAGACAGGAAAAATTGTTAACTTTGATTTAGGGCAGCGAGATTTGTGCGATCGCTTCATCATCCCCGAAAAATTGTACGGCCGAGAAAGCGAAGTATGCTCGTTGCTAGCAGCCTTTGACCGCGTAGGTGCAGGTAGCAGCGAAATGATGCTCGTTTCCGGTTTTTCTGGCATTGGTAAAACCGCCGCAGTCAACGAAGTTCACAAACCAATTGTCCGGCAGCGCGGCTACTTTATTAAAGGCAAATTCGACCAATTCCAACGCAACCTTCCATTCTCAGCTTTTGTCCAAGCTTTTCG
>JAUBST010000125.1:0-1276 GCA_036702215.1 Microcoleus sp. F6_B6 | reverse complement strand
GGTGGTATAACGAAAGTGGTGCAAAATTAACGAGAGCCAGGTGGACTATACTTGGAAATGCAACAGACCAAGGAAAGGACCACCATGACTCCCATCAAGAAGCATACTCAGTCACCCGTGATCGGTCAAGTCGAAGCCCAAGCCACCTTCCACCAGATGGTGCAGCACCAGATTCGGCAGGCGATTCGCGCCACCTTCATCGACATTTTGGAAGAGGAAGTCGCTGCCTTCATCGGCGCGCAGCCCTATGAACGCACCGACGAGCGCCGTGACCATCGCGCCGGACATCGCTCGCGCACGCTTGGCACGACCGCTGGCGTGATCGAGGACTTGCCCGTCCCACGCACCCGTGGCGGCTTTCGCACCCAGTTGTTTGACCGCTACCAGCGCCGCATGCAGGATGTCGATACGCTGATGCAGGATATGTTTGTCGGCGGGGTCAGCCAAACGGCGGTTGGCACGGTGGTTGAGCACTTAACGGGCAATGCACCCAGTCCCTCGACGGTCTCGCGCGTGTTTCATACGCTTGACGACGAGTTTCAGGCCTGGCAGGCTCGCTCGTTGCCCCCACGGTACTGCTATGCCTTCGCCGATGGCACCTATTTCAGCGTTATCTACAATGGCCAAGGCCAGAAAATGCCGATTTTGGCGCTGATTGGCATCACGCCCGATGGTCAACGTGAGGTGATTGCCTTCACGACGGGCGAGCGCGAAAATCAAGGCGCGTGGGAAAGCCTGCTGGCCGACATCAAGGCGCGTGGGGTGGAAACGGTTGATTTGTGGATTACCGATGGGCATCAGGCGATGCTCAACGCGATTGCGGCGAAGTTTCCCGCGTCGCAGCGCCAGCGGTGTGTTGTCCACAAGATGAGCAACATCGAAAGCCACGTTCCCGAAAAGTACCGCGATGCGCTGCACGCGGAGCTGCGAGCGATTTTCTATCAGCCCGACCGAGCGCAGGCTGACCAAGCCGCAGCAGCGTTTATGGCGAAATATGAGCGCCAGTATCCATCAGCAATCCGCTGCATGCAGCGGGATTGGGAGGCGTGTCTGACCTTTTATGCCTATCCTGAGGGGCATTGGGTCAACATTCGCACGTCGAACATCATTGAACGGACGTTCGAGGAGGTCAAGAAACGCAGCAAAAAAATGGCGACGGCGTTTCGGAATGAGGGCAGTTGTTTATTGCTCTTTTATGCGGTCGTTCGGACGCTCCAGCTTCGCAAAATTCGCATGCCTGGCTAATCTGATTTTGCACACTTCTTGACAAACCACC
>JAUBST010000124.1:0-1282 GCA_036702215.1 Microcoleus sp. F6_B6 | reverse complement strand
CTGGGGGGGTGACAAAGAGGCCTAGGAGATAGACCGAATCAGGGTTGCAGCCCGCATACCTTGTTGGTAAAAGCGGCGTTTATTTCGAGTTAACTTTATTAACTGTTCCACCTCATGAGAATATTGTTCTAGATAATTAACCCACTTTTCTGCATCTTGCGCCAACACCAAATGTACTCCGTCTGCGATATCTTTTTTTAGGTTCTTGACGCCGACATACATATTTTTCTACTTGCTTTTTTCTCAATTCAGTGCCTTCAAATATTGCCCAACTGTAGGCGAGTGCCACGAGCAAAATTATGTTAATCAGTCGGTTTCCTTTTAAGCTAGTTCCTTCCAGCTCGTAGCCTCCTGTTTTACAATCTCGGAACATTTCTTCAATGCCCATCCGTTGCTTGTAAGCATCGATCGCTGCCCGCAACTCGCTGTAGATCTGTGAGAATAAACCACGCTTCATCAACCTGCCATGCTCCATAGTTTCTTTTCCACGCTACTTGCAACATCAAATCCAGTAGCCGGTCGAGTTTTTCTCACTCTTTTACCTTGAAAATATAAAGATGTTCCTGGAACTATTCCCAACTCATCTAACCGCTGCCAAACTAAATGTTCTGTTTCGATACAATGATTCCTCTTCAGTCTTAAGCAAAAAGACACACCCTTTTCAAGCAAGCCAGTTTCCCAAGTCGATCGAACTTGCATTCACGGTCTCCTAAAACAATAACTTTATATTCTGAAAATAATGGTAAAACTTGCTGTAAATTTGTAGGAGAGTTCCTCGAAATTGCTGCTCCCCAATTTGGGCAACAATGACCAGTATAATGGAATTGCTCTTCGCTCCCAGATTAAGCTAACCATGAAAAGATTAATACACCCCCTGCAGGCTGCGATCTATTGCGATTGATAAGGTTTGACCGACAGAGCAATAAGTGGTCAACCAGTAAGTAATTAATGGGAACCAAATTAATTCGATCGTTAAATTCGGTAGATCTAAAAATCTTTGTAATTTCCGTCGCCGACATGAGGCTGTAATTAGACAAGGAAATACTCTGGATAGCCGTTCTAATCTCACTTGCTTTTCCGATTGCATTAAGGATAACAAGGTTGTCATCACCAAAAACTGAGATGGCGTCAGGTATTTTTGTAAGTGAGTCTGGTAGAATCTAGGTATCATTAATTTTTTGGATAGGCAAGCGTGTAACAATTCTGCTGCCTATCTTTTTTTACCACAAGTTGGCTCAATCCTTACTAGCTATGGGTTTGGAGTGGGTTGTCACCCCCCCAG
>JAUBST010000123.1:0-1412 GCA_036702215.1 Microcoleus sp. F6_B6 | reverse complement strand
CATAGGTGGTAACTTAAGCCTCTAACGCACGATTCCACGCAGCGAACCACGCGACGGCGGCGGATGCTTGGTGCGGTCGTCGCGTCGTGGATGCCCCAAACAGCCGCCGCATCTGCGGAATCCGCAGTGTCCAATCCGGTGGTAACACCCCCAGCACGCGCTCGCGCAGCACCGTCCATGCCCATTGTTCGACCCGCCAACGACTGATCGGGGTGGTCGCCACCCCCCAAGCCGGGTCATCAATCACGATCATGGTGGCGTGCTGCCGATCAACTAACACCGCCGCGACGACCCGCGCCAAGAGCACGCTCCGGCCAAGGTCTGGATCGCGGCGAACGCGGAGGGTGCCCAGATCCCCGAGTTGCTTCAGCCGTTTGATCCGTAGCTCAATTTGCCATCGCAGGCGATACACCGCGACGACCGCTGCGGTGTCCCAAACCGATGCAGCGAGATTGGTCAGGAGGATCACAAATCCTGCTGCCATGATCGTGGCGGCGCGGGCAGTCGGGTTCATCCGCCGTTTGGTCGCCCGCGCACGGTCGGCTACCTCCTGGGGCAAGGCTGTCGCCACCACGCGCATGGGCGCGGTGGTCGCGGTGGCTTCCAACCATACCGAACAGGCTGCTTGGCCATGGCAGGCAACCTCGGTGAGCCACGTCGTCATGGCCAGCCGCGTTCCAGCAGCGGTAAACAGCCGCAGATTCTGAAGATTGGCACGAACGACAAATGGCTGATTGGCTGCAAGCACCGCCCGCAGACTCGCGGGGTAGGCATAGCCCCGATCGGCAACGAGGATGGTGGTGGGGTCGTGCGACCAACGGGCGAAGCCTTCCGCCCCCGTGGCATCGGTGACCTGGGCATCGACAATGGACTGGGAGGCCAGATCGATCGCGAGATGGATGCGCCAATCGGTGCCACGACTGGCGGGTTTGGTGATGACGGTGGCATCAAGGATGGCGATACGGACAGGCGGGAGGGTGGTGCGGGGGAGCGCAAGGAGGGTATGGAGGAGTGGCCCCAACCAGCGATGCGCCGTGCGCATGCGGCGCAAGAGTGCAACGTGGGAGAGGTCGGCGAGGCCATGGGCAAGACACCAGAGACCAAGGGTTCGGAATGACCAGCGTGGGGCAAGGGCGGCGACGAGGATGATGCGGAGCAGGAGGAGCGGGGAGGCAATGCCCCGGATGCGGGTAAAGCCGCCCGCCGTCTGGATGATCGCGGCGGTGGTGGGCGGGAGCGTGGCGCACAGCCGTTCCCATGGAGTGAGCGTCACGGGATGATCGGGGTGGGCGGGTGGTATGGTAGAATGCATGGGGAACCTCGTGCTGCTGGTTGGGTGATTGCTTCCAGCATACCACGAGGTTCTTCGGATGCCCACCCTCAAGCCCACCATGGCTTAAGTTACCACCTAT
>JAUBST010000122.1:0-1447 GCA_036702215.1 Microcoleus sp. F6_B6 | reverse complement strand
TGTGCTGATCAGGTACATCGTCACCCAGATCATCCTCATCATCGGCGGCGCTTGGTGCGTCGCTGCTTGAGCCGTTTGGTCTCGCGCTCGGCCAACCCACACAGCGCCTCCACCAGCTGCTCAAACGGCATCATCCCACCCAAGAGCCGCTTCAGCGCGACCCGCTTCACGACCCGTTCACGCTGGATGAAGACGAGTTCCCGTGCGGCGGCATCCACCTGCACCGCCAACTCCTGCCCTGCATAGGCGATGCCTGCCGTATAGGTTGCGCCATCCACGACCAGCTTGCCTTGGGCATTGACCCGCCGCACAAACGTCCAGCCGTCAATCTGCTTCAGCCAGCCATCCGCATCAACCTGCGCCGGAACGGGTGGTAACACGGGCAATTCTGGAAACGCTTCGGCAGGTGGGCGATTGCCACAGGCCCGGCCTTGGTGGGGACGTTCCGTGCGATACCATTCGCAGTAGGTATCGACTTGGGCTTGCGCTTCGGCCTCGGTGGTCGGCCAGTTTGGGTAGACCGATTCCCCCTTGTAATTCTTGTGAAACCGCTCCACAAACGGCTTTAAGTCGGGTCGATGCGGTGGACAGACCTCGACCTGAATCCCGAGATTGAGCAACAAGCGTTGGAACGGTGATGGAAAATCGGCGAGGCGGTTGTTGCCGATCAACCGTACATCACAATCCATCCGAATCCGCGCAGGCAGCCCGATCTGTTGGAGAATACTGGCGGTGGTGCGAATGACCGAGACCATATGAAAATCGGTGCTAATCCGTGCGGCGACGGGAATCGATGTGCCCGCATCGACCCACATAAACGCTTCGGCAGCGTGTTGGCGTTTGCCCTCGGGGTCAGGCGGAATCGAGGTAACATCGGTAAAATCGATCTCAATCTCCTGCATGGGCGGACAGGGGGTGCGGGGCTGGCGCTGGCGGGTGGGTGGGTCAAACAGCAGTTGATGATCGCGCAAGATGCGGTTAATCGTGGTGGGTGAACGGGGAATCCGGTCATCGGCGAGATCAGGATCGCGGTGGAGATAGGCTAGGATGGTTTTGGCTCCGACGGTGCGATGGAACTGGGTGGCCAGTTCATGGCGTAAGGTCAGAATGCGCTGAATCACGCGATCACTCCAGGCGGGCGGTGGCGTTTTACGTGCCCGTGATTGGCTCTGACAGACGACATCGGGATCGGGATGGGGTGGTGAGCCAATGCGCTGTTTCCAGATGCGCACCCAATCGGGGGAGACGGTGAGCGCGGTGGCAAACTGGCGATTCGACCAGTCGGGGTTCGTGTGGAGCAATTCGTACAACGTTCGGCGGGTAGCAAACCAGCGATCCGTGACCATTGATGACCTCCGCAAGCCAAAAAATGGGGACGGTCACTATGATAGCGGATCGGTCGCCGATGATGAGGATGATCTGGGTGACGATGTACCTGATCAGCACA
>JAUBST010000121.1:0-1453 GCA_036702215.1 Microcoleus sp. F6_B6 | reverse complement strand
TGTGCTGTTTCCCCACATCGTCAGCCGGATTCCCCTCATCGTCGGCTGCCCTTCGTGCGTCGCTGCTTGAGCCGCTTGGTTTCGCGCTCCGCCAACCCACACAGCGCGTCTACCATCTGCTCAAATGCCATCATGCCTCCCAAGAGCCGCTTGAGTTTAAGTCGTTTGACCGCCCGTTCGCGCTGGATGACAACCAATTCCCGCGCCTCGGCATCGACTTGGACGGCCACGTCTTGGCCCGCATAGGCAATGCCGATGGTATAGCGTGTCCCATCGACGGAAATTTCACCTCGTGCATTGGCGCGGCGGACATACGTCCAGCCGTCAATCTGCTGCAACCAGCCATCGGCATCAACCTGCCCCGGAACCGCTGGTAACACGGGCAACGCAGGAAACGCCTCGGCAGGCGGACGATTCCCACAGGCGCGACCTTGGTGCGGACGCTCGGTACGATACCAGGTGCAATAGGCATCGACCTGGGCTTGGGCCTCGGCCTCAGTCGTTGGCCAATTCGGATATAACGATTCGCCTTTGTAATTCTTGTGAAACCGCTCCACGAACGGCTTTAAGTCGGGGCGGTGCGGCGGGCAGACTTCGACCTGAATGCCAAGATTGAGCAACAAGCGTTGGAACGGTGATGGAAAATCGGCGAGGCGGTTGTTGCCGATCAACCGCACATCACAATCCATCCGAATCCGCGCAGGCAGCCCAATCTGCTGGAGAATACTGGCCGTGGTGCGGATCACCGAGGCCATATGAAAATCGGTGCTAATCCGTGCGGCAACCGGAATCGATGTGCCCGCATCGACCCACATAAAGGCTTCGGCAGCGTGTTGGCGTTTGCCATCGGGGTCGGGCGGAATCGAGGTGACATCAGTAAAGTCGATCTCAATCTCCTGCATCGGTGGGCAGGGGGTGCGGGGCTGGCGCTGGCGGGTGGTCGGATCGAACAACCGCTGATGCTGACGCAAGATGCGATTGACGGCTTTGGTGGAACGCGGCAGGCGCTCGTCCTGGACTTCGGCATCACGCTGGAGATAGGCAATGATGGTTTTGGCTCCGACCGTGCGATGAAACTGCGCGACCAGTGTGTCGCGCAAGGCTAGAATCCGCTCAATGACGCGCTCACTCCAAGCGGGCGGTGGTGTTTTGCGTGCCCGCGACTGACTTTGGCAGATAACATCGGGATCGGGATGGGGTGGTGAGCCGATCCGCGCTTTCCATTTGCGCACCCAATCGGTCGAGGCGTTGAGTGCGGTGGCAAACTGGCGATTCGACCAGTCGGGGTGGGCATGCAGCAATTCGTACAAGGTGCGGCGGGCGGCAAACCAGCGATCGGTGAGCATCGATGACCTCCCAGCATCAGGACAAGCTGAAAATTGCGGTCATGATAGGGGATGGATGCCTGCCGACGATGAGGGGAATCCGGCTGACGATGTGGGGAAACAGCACA
>JAUBST010000120.1:0-1485 GCA_036702215.1 Microcoleus sp. F6_B6 | reverse complement strand
CAGGGTAAACGCATCTAAATTCAGTTGACAAAAATCCCGACTTGTGAATTCACTCACGAGCGAGAACAATCTTCTTAAAACTCCTATGTCTGACCATCCACTTGGCAAGTGAAATTCTCAGCGTTAAGAATTTCTCAAGTTCTCAACGCCTAATTCATTTCAGTAAGAAATTCGTTGGAGTACTCAAGCGTTAAGAGACGGAATTTAAAATTTGAACTAAATAGCTATTATCCATTGCAGCACGATATCGTTTCATTTTTAAACTTCCTTTAAACATCTTTTCTTGTTTGAGTAAGTTGACAGCCAAACGACGAATCAGGGCAAAATTTTCGGGAGAATGGTCTTTCCGAATCCGACTTTTGTCTTCAGAAAAAGTGACATCAAGTGTCCAGTGCAAGCTATTTTCAATGCCCCAGTGACTGCGAATAGCACCAGCAATTTTCTCAGCATTTGCCTCTATACTACTTAAATAAAAGTGAACTTCATGAGTTGTTTTATTCCACAAGCGACGCTCGCGAACAACCATAACAATACTCGATAATTTAGTCCACAACTCCTGATTGTGAAGCTGAGGAAACTCAGAGATATTCACCGCCCAAACCTGTCTTTTCTCAATTCGATGATGTCCACTTTCAAGTTGTTCGTGGTAGCTATAGTTTCGTCCCATAAAGTTTTCTTTTTGAGCTAAACTAAACCAATACTTGACTCCTTTGTAGAGAAGTTTTTGATTGCCTTTCAAGGTGAAAATATAATCTCCTTTTTTCTTGATAATCAGCGAGGCAATTTCTTTTTGACATCCCAGAGCGTCAATGGTGATTAGGCTTCCTTCAATTTCTAGCATTTCTAGTAGTGCCGGAATTGCTGTTAGCTCATTCGATTTATTATTGACCTTTTTTTGTCCTAAAACTAATTGATGAGATGAAGACCAAGCACTCACGATATGCAGGGCTTTTTGTTTGCGTTCTCGGTCATAAGATTGTTTCATGGTTTTACCATCAATCGCGATGACTTCTATCTCGAGCTTTTGCGTAATTGACTTGACCCAACTCAAAAAACAGTCTTGAAACTGTTGAGGCTCAATTCGAGCAAAAACTCGACTAAATGTATCATGAGAAGGAATTCCATTGGGAAGTTCTAGAAAACTTTTTAGCCAGTCAAACTTCGCTTTTCCATAGGTTTCTATTCCCACCCATCCTTCTGCACCGCTGATGACAGAGAGAATGGCAATAGCAACAATATCAATCAATAAATGTTCTTTTGTTCTTTCGATTCTGGGATCTTTCAAGGTATCAAAATGTCGGAAAAAACTGGTGGTCAAAAAATTTGTTTTTTCCGATAAGAACTTGGACTCATGTTGAGATGTTAAAGCCGGAGCGAAACCTCTTGCCATTAATAATACCTATAAACTACAAATAACTACATGATAATTTACCTAACCTTTAACAATATCACATCTTGGGTTAAAATTAAGATGCGTTTACCCTG
>JAUBST010000119.1:0-1526 GCA_036702215.1 Microcoleus sp. F6_B6 | reverse complement strand
GTAAGGATTCAGGTAAAAAAAAGTGAGAGTGAGAGCCAAAAAATATGGTAATGTAGTCAGATGAGGGAAAAATCAGAGTTATCAGCAGCACTAAAATTAGAAATGGTTGACCAGTTGAGCCACCAGGAGCTGGTCAAAATTGTGCTCACCCAACAAAAGCTGATTGAAAAATTACAACTCCAGCTCGATAAACTCCAAGAGAGACAGCCCAGCAATAGCAAAACATCATCAAAACCCCCATCAAGCGATCTGATACAGAAATCAGAGACAGCCAAAGTTGACAACTCAAAAGAATCAGAAAAAGAGCCAAAGCGTAAACCAGGAGGACAGCCAGGACATATCGGCAAAACCCGAAAAGGATTTGGACGAGTAGATAGATATCAAATCAGCACTCCTGACTATTGCGAGCATTGTGGTAGCTCAGAATTAAGTGATGCGATCGGTTATAGCAAGCAGCAAGTAGCCTGTTTAGTAGCCAGACCAATTGAAGTGGTGGAATATCAACGAATCAAGTGTCAATGTAATGAATGCGGAGCAATGACGCTCGGCTCACCAGCATCCGGGATAGTTCCAGGACAAGACTTGAGCATCGACCTACAAGCATTATTGAGCTGGTTAGGTAATTATGGGCATATGTCCTATGAAAAACAACAAGAATTCTTGCGGGAATTAGGTGGAATTGAAATTGGGCTCGGTACTTTACAAGCAACAAATGCGCGGGTAGCCGATGCTGTCAAACCCGCCGTTGAAGCCTTATGGCAATGGGCACCATTACAAGCCAACATCCATGTCGATGAAACCCCTTGGTGTGTCAAGGGAGTCAAAGAATGGTTGTGGACAGCTACGGGTCAAAATTTTTGCCTGTTCCATGCTGCAGACACTCGCAGTAGAGCCGAATTAGAGACAATGCTGGGTTCGGAATTTGCTGGAGTGTTGAGCTCTGATGATTTTAGCGTCTATAACGGTGCGATCGTCGGAGCACAGCAGAAATGTTTAGCCCATCTACGGCGACATTTTAAGAAAGTTCTGCAAATCGGCCACGGTAACAACACTATCGTCGCAGAGGCATTTTTAGAATTAATTGATGAGGCATTTCGACAGCATAGAAAATGGCGGGAACACCCTGAAGAAATTGATTATCAGACTTGGGCGGGGGACTTTAAGACCCGGTTGGCGAAATTATTAAATACTTGGCAAGGTCATGTCGGTCATGCTGCGGGACTGTTATTGCGCTCATTGCGTGAGAAAGCAGATCAATGGTGGTACTTTTTAGACCATCCGGACATTCCTCCTGATAATAATTTAGCAGAACGTTCTCTGCGATTAGCTGTGACTAAACGTAAAGTATCTGGGGGTTCCCGGTCAATGTCTCGGTTTGAGGAAACTGCTGATTTGTTATCTGTGATTCAGACTTGTCGGTTTCAGGGTAAAAGCGCAATGGCTTTTTTCCGTGATGCTATATCTGCCCATTTTTGTAACTTTTTCATGCCTTCTCTTATTCCTAGATCGCAGACCTGAATCCTTAC
>JAUBST010000118.1:0-1716 GCA_036702215.1 Microcoleus sp. F6_B6 | reverse complement strand
TACATAGAAAATGTTCATTCAGGCGTAGAGAATGTTATGGCAACGGAGTTAAATCCAGTTGATAAATGGAAATCAATTCCTTGGCGCAAGCTGCGGAAAATTGTGTTTCGCCTACAAGTGAGAATATTCAAGGCTCAAAAGAACGGTAACGTGCTCCTAGTGCGTAAGCTTCAGAAACTTTTATTAAGCTCCAGAGCAGCTAAGTTGCTTGCTATTCGGCAAGTAACACAGTTAAATACTGGACGGAAAACCGCAGGGGTGGACGGAAAGAAAGTCCTCGAACCCTCACAAAGACTGGCACTATTTGAAGTGTTAGTTAAGAACTGGAAGCAATGGAAACATCAGCCCCTAAAGCGAGTGTACATTCCCAAAGTAGACGGAACTAAAAGAGGACTAGGAATCCCGACCATTAGCGACAGAGCATATCAATGTCTCATCAAATATGCCTTGGAACCAGTAGCAGAAGCTACGTTCAACGCTCATTCTTATGGGTTTAGACCTAGCCGAAGCTGCCATGATATCCAGAGACAATTATTCAATAATCTAAACTCTAGCAGTAATGGGTTAGAAAAAAGAATTTTGGAATTGGATATTGAAAAATGTTTCGACAAGATTGACCACAAATTCTTAATGCAATCAGTCCAACTACCAAAGGCAGCAAAACAAGGGGTATTTAGGGCAATAAAAGCTGGAGTCAGAGGAGAATTTCCTTCATCAGAATCCGGTACGCCCCAAGGGGGAGTTTTCAGCCCATTACTAGCAAATATAGTCCTTCACGGATTAGAAAATGTTGGTCATGAGGTCAGATTAAAAATCAGAAATGGTGGCAGATACATAGACACTATTACTGGATTTCGTTATGCGGATGACGTTGTGTTTATTCTGAAACCAGAAGACGACCCTGAACCCCTCCGAGGACACATTGATAAATTCTTGGAAACAAGAGGATTAAAAGTAAAAGAAGCCAAAACCAAAGTCGTACATAGTACAGATGGTTTCGACTTCCTTGGGTGGAACTTCTCAGTTAAACCCAATGGTAAATTCATTTCAACACCAAGTCAAAAAGCTACAATTAGCATTAAGGCAAAAGTTAAAGAAGTGATAAAAGATAGTCGTTTCACTCTCGAACATCGAATTAACAAGTGTGGTTCGGTGGTAAGAGGGTGGAGAAATTACCATAGATTCTGCGATCTGAGTCAACACAACCTGTGGTCACTGCGCTATTGGTTATGGAAATTCATTCGGAAACAAGGAAGATACAACCGTTATCAAACCAATAAGGTTATAAAAAGAGCAATTCCTGCGGTTAGTTGGTCAGCCTGCAAGTTTGTCATTGTCAAGGGAGATAAATCACCCTATGATGGCGATTTTGTTTACTGGTCAAAACGAGAGAATGCTCACTACGATGGGATAACGGCACGACTTCTCAAGAAACAGAATCACAAATGTACAGAATGTAATCTATCGTTCATGTCAGGTGATATTGCAGAACTACACCATATCGACGGCAACCATGACAATTGGAAACCTATAAATTTGGAAGTTCTACATCGTGAATGTCACCAGCATCAGACCGTTCACGGTCAGGTGAGAGTCCGAACAGCGGGTTAAACCCGACTTATTAGGTGTCAGACTAGGAGCCGGATGCAGTGAAAGCTGCACGTCCGCGTTCTGAAGGAGAGGTGTCCTGTGGTAACACAGGCATCGACTCTAATT
>JAUBST010000117.1:0-1769 GCA_036702215.1 Microcoleus sp. F6_B6 | reverse complement strand
GTAACTGCTCACCGCAACAGCGTTGCGGTATTGACAATGGAGGCTCATAGCCGGCCTCACTGGCAAGCGTAATCAGGACTTGATCCAAAGTCGGCGAAAATAGAGTATAGTAGCTTCCATGCTAAAACCAGCCACACTAACCAGCGAACCATGTGAGATAGCCATCGCAGCAGAGAAGATGGCACAGGTAATGCTGTCGTTGGCAGAATGGCTACTCAAACAACAGCAGCAGCTTAAACAGCAACAACGAAAACTCCAAGAAAAACAGCAGTTGATAGAAGACCAGCAACAGGAGATCGAACAGTTAAAAGAAGCACTCTCTCAGCTAAAAAACCGCACCTCATCAAACAGTTCGACTCCCCCATCGGCAGACATGCTCCTCAAGCCCAGCGACAAAAGTAAGCGAAAAAAAGGGAAAAAACGCGGTCCAAAATATGACCATCCCGGCAAGACACGCAATGGCTTTGGTGAACCGGACAAAATCATTGAGCTGGCACTCGAAACTTGTCCGGTGTGTCTCTGTGCAATAGAGCCAGTTACATCAGCACCCAGGAAAGTGCAACAAGTAGCCGAACTGATAGAGCAACCTGTAGAAATCAGAGAATATCGTCGCCCGTTATGCCAGTGTAACGATTGTGGCTTCTCAGGATACTCTCAATTACCGCCTGGAGTATCGGAAGGATTTAGCTACGGTGGCAGATTGTGTAGTGTGGTTGGTTGGCTAGGATATGGGGGTAACTTACCGTGGCGAAAACAAGAATATTTCGTCGAACATGTCTTGGGAGTACCCATCTCTCAAGGAACTCTTGCAAAAATGCAGCGCTACTTCCAAAAAAGCTTGCAGCCAATCTATCAGCAATGGTTGAGCTACGTACAACAACCAGGTGTACGCTGCGTTGATGAAACAACTTACTGCATTGAGGGCATCAAATATTGGTTGTGGGTAGCCACCAGCGATCGGGTTTGTGTACTATTATTAGCTCCGACTCGAAGTAGCGCCGAACTTCAGCAGTTATTGGGACAAGACTTTGAAGGCATTCTCAGCAGTGATTGTTTCAGTGCTTACAACCGACAATCAGCGGCGGCGAAACAGAAATGTTTAACACATCTGGAACGAGATTTGGAAGCACTCAAGCTCAGTCGATTTGAAGCTAATCGTTTGTTTGCTATTGCCGTAGGTGAAATTTTAACCACTGCCAGAACTTTGTACAGGGACTATCATGCTGGAAAATTAAGTTGCCTTCAAATCGCTGGCAATCGTCCGGTAATTGAAGCTCAACTGCAAGCAGTTTTGCAAAATCCACCAGTGACGGGATGGCCCGCCGATGCCCAACGATTAACCAACCGAATACAACGTCATTGGACAGAATGGTTCACTTTTTTAGATCGTCCAGAAGTGAAACCCGATAACAATGACGCCGAAAGAGCTTTACGTCCGGTAGTTGTACATCGCAAGGTAACTGGCGGTGCACGCAGCGATTGGGGAGCTCAACTGGTGGCTCAAATGTTCAGCTTTCTCGAAACAGTTCGGTTGCAAGGACATGAAGCGATAGCACAACTTTATCAGTTACTTTGTTTAGCAGGTCGTAGTCCTCCAGGTTTACTATTTAACTGAACTTAATTTGGGGCTTGTGACGGCAGCTATTTTTAGTGGGAGCCTCTATTTTTAGCTTGGGAAATTTCCCGTTTCTGCAACACGTGCAAGTATTTTCCTCGCCATTTGTGGCTCCATTTGCGATACCGCAACGCAGTTGCGGTGAGCAGTTACG
>JAUBST010000116.1:0-1770 GCA_036702215.1 Microcoleus sp. F6_B6 | reverse complement strand
GGAATGACGATTTAATAACTTCAGCAATAAGCCTCTCCAAAAAGTTCTCAACCTTCTTCTCGGTTGGTTGATCAGTGGCTGTCCTCTAGAGGACAGCCACTGATCAACCAACCGTCCGAGCGGGGGTACAAGCTTTCTCGATCGCCCCGGCTTTCCAAGTTTATTGTCAAATTTTTTTGGTATAATCCCACTATGGTATACCTAAAAGCGCTCGCTCATTTATTTTTGTAACATCTTAAATGTCTTACAGATTGATAAGTAAGTCGGAGCTGTATCAGAAAAATCATTGCCAAATATTATCCCAAAAAGCTGATGGCTGTATCGGTCAAACTCAGGAATTTAATTAAATATTAACATCAAAAAATATGTATTATTCTGAGGAAATTATTGCTAATATGCGAAAAGTTCACCAATCCTTATCCGAAAAAGATCGGCGCAAATATGCAGCGGTCGAAGCCCTTAAGCTCCGTCGTGGTGGAATTAACTATATAGCTGATGTTTTGAAAATAGATAGAAATACCATAGCCAAGGGAATTAAGGAGGTACAAACTGAATCCGACCCGATGTTTTTTAATGAACAGAGAATTCGCCGAGTGGGGGGAGGAAGAAAAACTCGGGCTTCTCAGATACCTAATTTAAATGAAAGTTTTTTAAAGGTTTTAAACGATCGCACAGCCGGGAGCCCAATGTCCGAGCGAATTAAATGGACTAATCTGACTCAACAACAAATAGTTGACGGTCTGAAAGCTCAGGGAATAATAGTCAGTACAACCGTGGTTAAAAAACTCTTAAAAAAACATGGATATGTGAAACGCCAAGCTCAAAAAAAACAAACAACGGGAGTGACAAAAAATCGGAACGAACAATTTGAAAACATTTACAGGATTACGGCAGAGTATGAATTACAAGGAAATCCTATTGTTAGTATGGATACTAAAAAGAAGGAATTTATTGGCAACTTATATCGTTCTGGAAGTCTATATACTACCGAAACCATTACAACATTTGACCATGATTTTTGGAGTTTAGCTGACGGAAAAGTAGTACCTCATGGAATTTACGACCTGCAAAATAATCGAGGATATTTAAACTTAGGAGTCAGTAAAGACACGAGTGAATTTGCCTGTGATTCACTCAAAGTCTGGTGGGTGAATTACGGACAATTTATCTACCCAAAAGCCAATTCAATTTTAATAAAATGCGATGGTGGTGGAAGTAATAATTCCCGCCATCATATCTTTAAATCGGATTTACAAAAATTAGTTGATGAACTAGGAATAGAAATTAGAATAGCGCATTATCCTCCCTATACATCGAAGTACAATCCGATCGAGAATCGCTTGTTTCCTCACGTAACGAGAGCCTGTCAAGGAGTAATTTTTACCAGTCTCGCTCTAGTCAAACAACTTATGGAGAAGACTCAAACAAAAACCGGGCTTGATGTGGTAGTTAATGTCATCGATAAAATTTATCAAACGGGTCGAAAAGTAGCCAAGGGATTTAAAGAAACAATGACAATTATTTTTGATGACTATCTACCTAACTGGAATTATCGCGCCGTTCCAACTATTCAGTAAGAGCTTCCGTTATTCAATTTTTTTTTTTGAATTTTAGCAAAAAAAAGCAAAAAATTTGACAATAATATGAGGGCAATTTCCCTCGAAAAAGCCGATTGTTTCAATCAGACGGTGGGTTAATGAATGCCAGTTCTTTAAAGAACTGACATTCATTAACCATCCACCAACCGGGAAACCAGTTGGGAACTTTTAA
>JAUBST010000115.1:0-1794 GCA_036702215.1 Microcoleus sp. F6_B6 | reverse complement strand
TGTATCGGCTCAATAAGTAGGGGTAGCAGTTAATCTAGCTGCCAAGAAAAGCCCAAGGGATAAAGAGAAGATTTTTCGTGAATAATAGTAGATAGAGAGGGAATAATTCCAAGTTGAGAAATTCGGTCACGGACATAATCAAAAAAACTGATTCCTAACTGACGAGTAGTGGCAACAAGAGACATAAAAGTATCCCATGCCTGAGTACCCTCAATCGTTTGAGTTGCATAGCTAATATTACGTCGCTGCACCATAGTTCGGGCAGCTAACTCAGCCGGATTATTGTGCAGAGGTAATTCAGGATGCTCTAAAACTATGAGTAACTCCGATACTTTTGCAGCAGTTAATTGTTTGCGTTCATCCAACAATTCATAGCCACTCGGAGTTTCAAAAAGCCGCCGAAATTTAGACCTTAAAAGCAGTGCAGCTTCAGGACTGGGAGCATCTTTATAAGCTAATAATTTCCGATAATAATCCCAAAAATCATCGAGAAACTGCTCTAAAATTACTTGATGGCAATGGAATACCGGGCTTAACTTCTTGTAATGTCTTCCCTCATGTACCCAACATAACGCTCTATCGGCAGTGATTAACTTGAATTGGGGAGCATCATCGCAACAGAGGGTTTGTACGACTGGGCAATCTGTTTGCTGGTGATAGAAAGCAATAGCTGCTGCTTCCTTAATCCGGGTAACTTGCTGAGCACCCAGCTTGGGTAGATACTTATTGAGTAGGTGATTAAACTCTGCCTCACTCAACACAGTTCCTTGAGGTAGTAGCTTGAGAGCATTCTGCCATTTAGCCGGGATTTTGAAGTCCCCAATTAGTGAGAATGTTAGTGGATTCAGCATAAAATTTAGTTCTCGTCCTGGCTGTAATCCTTTGATTACCGTCAGTCTATCTTTATTAGCTGTTGTGAAGTAGACTGTATATAAAGGGTTGCAGATGATATTGGTGGTATGGTTTACTCCTCCTACACGCGCGCCTGTTTGGTCGAAGTGTTGCCACGGGCTACTCGCTAGTCCTGAATCATAAACTTCTTTTTTCTCGGTTTCAAAACCGGAGTGGTTTTTGATTAACAGGTTGGATAAATAACCGGCTGACATGGAAATACCTAAATCGGCTAAAAAATCTAGTAGTTTGCCTTGCGTCATATTGCCCCCATAGTACAAACTGATGATTAGGGCTTTGATTCCTGGTCCAAATTCTCCTTCGTAGCCCAATGGTAGTTCTGCTACATAGGTTTTTCGGAGTGAGGGTGAGTAATATTTCTGTTTACGGAACAATATGTTGTCGGTTGCCAAGCTGATATCTTGGATGATTACTTGTTCGTATCCTTTGAATTCTGCATCTGCTGGCAGTTGGTCTGTGGGATATTCTAGTATTTCTTCTCGATCTATTTTAATCGTGGCGTTCTTACTGCCTTTGCTATGCTTTTTTGGCGTTTTTCGCTCTTTTTCTGATGAGTGCTGGCTTTTGAATCCTTTGGACTTGGCTTTGATGTCTGGTTTTCCTTGCTCTCCCTTCAATCGGTTGTTTTCATCTTTTAACCGTTGATTCTCTGACTCCAAGTCTTTGACTTTTAATTGTAATTGTTCTATGAGGTTCAGTAAAAGCTCTACTGTGTGACGCATGGATTCGTCTGCAATCCTTGGGGGGTCGATGGTTTGCAGTATATTGGAGGATGATTTGTCTGGTGAAATAATCTTTGGCGTCATGTGTCCTATTTTATGACACTTTGTGCATTCTGCTTACTTTTTTTTCCTCTGCTACCCCTACTTATTGAGCCGATAC
>JAUBST010000114.1:0-1802 GCA_036702215.1 Microcoleus sp. F6_B6 | reverse complement strand
TTGATACTCCCCACTGATGAATCAGGGGGATTCTTGAAGAGTCCAGATACGAACCTTCAAAGGCGAAATCAAACCGCCCCTACTGACTCCTTTCAGGCATAGCCCTAAAGTTGTCGCTACTTTTCGCAAAATATTTCCAGCAGCGTTACAATCTGCGTTAATTTTGCTTCCGTCTTTTGACCGATACAGTCCGCGATTGACGCGCTTCCCCGATTCTTTCCACCCTTCAGTTTTTTCACCGAACTTAGGCAGTTCATCCGAATCCAAAAAACTCGATTTGCTTGTATAACTCTCTTCTGTTTCAATAAACCGGATACCATATTGTTCACAAAGCTGAGCAATCCTCTCCTTTAATCGAGCGGTAGGAATTTGAACAAAGTTTTGATTTGTCTTGCTGCCAAGATTTATTTCTTGGCGCATTCCCTTATTCCACCCAAAAACGACTGTGCCTATTTGGTTCTCAAGACAATGCTTCAATACCAATTTAGCTGCCTTGTTGACGGCATCCCTAACTTGCCTGTTCCGCTTTTCCGTAATTCTTGCCAATCGCTTAGACCAAAAGCCTTGAGGCTTGTGTTCTTTGATTGACGCGATTCGCTTGTTGTACCATTGGTTTAATGATTTTAGATGCCGTCCATCTACGATAAAACTTGTACCTACATTAGAAACGCAAGTTAACCAATTGTTTAATCCTGGATCGATACCCAGAGCTTTGCCAAAATCCAATTCAACTGCTGTTAACTGAAGTTGGTAGACAAACTCGGCATAAAATTGCCCGTTTTTTGGCAAAATGCGAATCTCTCTGATTGCTTTGTAGTCTAGATTAGATGGCATTGGCAAATAAAATTCACCAATTCCAAACCATAGTTTGACCTTACTTCCCAGTGGGAATCTCAACTGCCCATTCTTTAGTTTTACGTCAGCATGAGGGAAGGTTACAAGTTTTAAGCTGTTTTTGCGGTACTTTGGCAGTTGAGGATGCTGCGTTACCGTACCGCCCTTGATTCCTTTAAGCAGTCCAATATACGACTTAAAGGATTCCGCAACGCTGGTCAGAGTTTGTTGAGCAACATGAGAGTATAATGCTTTGAAATGAAGATTGTTCTTAAACAGCTTGTGCAAGTCGTATTTACTGGGAATCTTCCCGGTTTTAAAATACAACTGCCGAGAATAGTAAGTCCCGCAGTTGGCTAATTTGTTTGACTCTTCGCAGACAAATTCTAGTACGCTTCTTAACTCTCGACTTGGGCTGATTAGATTTTGCTGGCATCCATAGTTAGACATTTTTCTGATTCTCAATGTACTCCTTGATTACTGAAATTGGCGCACCGCCAACAGTGGCAATAAAGTAGCTATTCGTCCATAGAGTTGGCAATCGACTTTTTAGCCAAGGAAATTCTTGGCGGAGATATCGAGAGGAACGCCCTTTCATGTATCGAATTAGTTTGGCTATCCCAAACTGAGGATCGCATTCGATCAAGAGGTGAACATGATCTGGCATTACTTCCATCTCGATTAATTCACTGTTAAACTCGGTTGCAACCTCTAGCAGTATTTCCTTTAGTCGGGTATCGACACCATCAACTAAAACTTTCCGGCGATACTTCGGACACCACACAATATGGTATTTACACGAGTAAACAACATTTTTGTTAGATTTGTAATTAACACTCATAGTATAGTTATACAGCACCAACCTGTATACTATACTGATTTTGTATTAAGATTTGTTAAATAATGAAGGCGGTTGAAACCGCTGCCGACTTATCCCCGTGTCTGAAGCCAGGGGCTTGCGTCTCGTT
>JAUBST010000113.1:0-1816 GCA_036702215.1 Microcoleus sp. F6_B6 | reverse complement strand
ATAACTACATGATAATTTACCTAACCTTTAACAATATCACATCTTGGGTTAAAATTAAGATGCGTTTACCCTGGCACAAAAACGAGCAATTAATGCGGAATCTACGGAGTCTGTTTTAGTTCTCATAAGTTCGCTTTTGGCAAACCCTTTAATCCGAGCCGGATTGACGATACTCAGCTGAAAACCTTCCCCATAAAGGAATTCTGCCAAGGCTTCACGCCAAAATGCTAGTGGCTTCCATGCAAGCATGAAGTTCAACTACATTTTTTTGTTTGAGCCAGTGGAGCAAACTCTCGAAACCTTGAATATTGTTCGTAAACTTTTTGGGTTTAGTCGCACTCGTTTCGGTCAGTAATGAGACATAAAAGTCTTTTTTACTGATGTCTATGCCTAAGACTGTTGATGCCATTATTTGCTCCCTGGGTACTCCTTTGTGTTTAAAGAACCTGACAGGCAATTGAATACTAACAAGAGTGAATGCAGGCTTTCTCCATCGGATGATCGAGAGCCTAAGATACTGTCCAGCATGATGTGGGCCTGTCATCAGAAACGGGAGCTTATCTACGCAACAGACTTGGCTTGAGTCACTCGGGGCGGGCCAACTTCACCGATTTCTGATGTCCTCTTGCTCACACTTTCGCCTGTTACAGAACCATTTGTACGAAACTTTCCTTGTTTCTTTAGATTCACTTGTCGGTTCGATCGCCCACTTGTCGGTTCGATCAACAGATCAATCAGGTGATCGACAGATCAATCAGGCGATCGACCGTCCTCACTCTTTTAAGATACAAGGGGCGGGTTCGCCAAAATTTTTGACACCCATCAACAAATTATATAAACCCGCCCCCACCCCATCAACAAATTAATTGTATAAACCTGCCCCACTTCGCCAATAAACGCTCTAAACTGACCTCAGAATTTGCAGAGATTTTACCTTATTTCCGAACGGCTTCCAGCAAGCGAGAATAGTAAAAGCTAGTGCTAGTCATCGCCGTTCTGTTAATCGCAAAACCGTTGTTTTCTAGGATTTTGATAATATCAGCTTCGCGGTGCTGGTAAGCGCGGGTAGTTTTGCTCGGACCGGGGAAAAGTTCGCCAAATTTTTTGAGGGCGGTGAGTGCTAAAGTTTTTGGGGCAAAACTGATAATTAGTCGCGATTGGGCGATCGAACTTAGGTGTGCGATCATTTCCGCAGCCTTATTTTGAGGATAGTGGATCAGCACGTCCAAGCAAACAACCGTGTGAAATTTGCCCGTTAAAGCTTCCAAATCTTGGGCTGCGAAGGAGATGTTGTAGAGCTTGCCGGGAACTGCTGCTGCTCGATCGTAGGCTTCTGCTACCATCTTTTCAGAGATATCGCTAGCGCAAACAATCGCCCCAGCCTCAGCCAGGGGAATGCTTAGAGAGCCCACACCGCAGCCGGCATCGCAGACGGATAGCCCGCGCAAATTGCCGTCAGCTTGCAGCCATTCGATGACTGTATCCACCGTTTTCTGGTGCCCGGTGCGGATGTCTAGCTGCACTTTATTGACTTTGCCGTCGCCGTAAATTCGCTGCCAGCGATCGAATCCCGTCGAGTTAAAATACTGTCTAACTATAGTCTTGTCGTCTACCGAGTTCATTAGTCTGCCTGCTGCTGAGTTATTGCCAACGGTTAAATATTATAAAGCCGCAGCGGCAGTTATTGTTGACCGAAAGTAATTTAGTCCAGGGCGTCCGGATTTATGAGTCGGGTCAGTTCTAAAATCTAAAATCTAAAATCTAAAATCTAAAATCTAAAATCTAAAATCTAAAATCTAAAATCTAAAATCTAAAA
>JAUBST010000112.1:0-1863 GCA_036702215.1 Microcoleus sp. F6_B6 | reverse complement strand
GTCTTAAGGAACCAGAGAAAGAAAATCGAGAGAAGTCAGAGGACGATCGGCACCAAAAACCCGAGCCAAAACCTCCCCAGTCTCCGCAACTTGTAGCAGCGTGCCATTGGGATTAGAGTTAAGTTGCAAAGCCTCAAAACTCAAGCCACCAGCCAGCACAAACTTATCACTTCCTACGGCAAAATTGAGGATAGAATCAATACCGCCATTCGCGCTTAACACAAAGCGGTCGTTGCCAATACCCCCAATCAAAGTATCATCTGATCCATCGCCAAACAGCCAGTCATCCCCAACACCTCCATTGAGAATATCGCTATCTTTCCCGCCGTAAATAGTGTCATTACCCTCATCACCGTTTTGAGTATCTTGACCTTCATTGCCGTATAACAAATCATCGCCACTGCCACCGTTAATACAGTCTTGCTGACCGTTTTCACCCACAGGGCCTCGCAGATTTTGCCCGCGATCGCCGCTAATGGTATCGTTACCTTCACCGCCGCACAAAATATCGCTGCCATCATCGCCGTAAATCGAATCATCGCCGGCATCTCCCTGTACAGCATCATCATCCTTGCCTCCGCGAAGAGTATCGTTACCCAAACCCCCACTCAGAGAGTCGGAACTCTCACCCCCATTGAGGAAGTCATTTCCATCTCCCCCAAATAGCAAGTCGCGGCCATCCACATCGGACACTAACTCGTTTTGCAAGCCACCGTAAAGCGAATCGTCTCCCCGATCCCCGACAATCGTATCAGAACCGAGTTCGCCCCAAATCAGGTCATTATCTTTGCCACCGTAAACTAAGTCATTACCTTTGCCGCCAAAGATGCTGTCGTTACCGCTACCACCGCCGATGAGATCGCCGGTGTCGTTGCCGAAGATTAAATCGCCTTCATCCGTGGCAATTGTGCTGCCCATTTGAGTGCCGTAGTCGCCGATGATGGTGTCAGAACCTTGATTGCCGTAGAGAGTATCCGAGTCAGTTTCGCCGAAAATCCGATCGTCCGCTTTGCCTCCAAACAGCAAATCCCGTCCGTTGCCACCGACTAAAGTGTCGTCTTGTTCTTGGCCGTGAAGTAAGTCGTTGCCTTCGCCTCCTGTCAGCAAATCGAAGCCGTCGGGGTCGCTGTCTAGGGAGTTGAGTACGCCACCAAACACAGAGTCGTCTCCCTGGTCGCCGGAAAGGGTGTCGGGGCCTTTGTCACCCCAGATCAGGTCGTTGTCGGTGCCACCGTAGGCGATGTCAGGGCCTTTGCCGGAGTAAATGGTGTCGTTGCCTTGGTTGGCGGAAATGGCGTCGCCTGCTGACCCGCCGAAAATCAGGTCGCCGTCGTTGTCGGTGAGGTCGATGTTGTTGCCGTTGTCGCCGACGATGGTGTCGGAGGCGCGATCGCCGTACAATGTGTCTCCGTTGCGGTCGCCAAACATCCGATCGTTGTCTTTGCCGCCAAATACTATGTCGCTGTCTTTGCCCGCGTAGACGATGTCGTTGCCTCCTCCTGCTGCGATGAAGTCTCGCTGTTGTTCGCCGAAGATCAGATCGCTGCCTGCTTCGCCTAATACTGTGTCGTCGCCGCCGACGGCCAGAAACAGTTCGTTGGTTTGGTTTCCTGTTAAGTAATCGTTGCCCTCGGTTCCTCGCCTGGTGTTTTGGATGTCGGTGAGTTGGGCGGCGTTGGAGTCGAAGTTGAGTAGGGGCGAGGGCTGGGGGGGGATCAAGGTGATCGGAGGGGGCTGTTTGAGGGGGTCGCAACCGCAATTGGTATCGGGTTCGGGTACGGGGTTGAATATGGGGGTTGGTTCGGCTGCGGGTGTGGGTGTGGGTGTGGGTTCCGGCGCTGGTGTGGGTGTGGGTGTGGGTGT
>JAUBST010000111.1:0-2117 GCA_036702215.1 Microcoleus sp. F6_B6 | reverse complement strand
GTCTAAACCTGTCTACAAAAAGGTGAGGTTTGTTACCTGTCAGGAGCCACCAGCTTACAATTAGCCAGAAAGTAGTGATGAAAAACCAAGGCATTCCTAAGCTGAATAGGCCGTTGGTGAGGATGTAGGAAATTACAGTGATTAGCATCCAGGGAATTAGCTGTTCCGCTGGAATGATGCCGATGCTGGCTTGTTTGCCGAGAATTTTGTTGACGGAAATAAAGTCTTTATCTGGGTCTTTAAGCATGGTAATAGGGGGAGAGTGGGGAGGGGGAGAGGGGGAGAGGGGGAGAGGGGGTGATTCGGAGAGAGGGAGAGGGGGAGAGGGGGTGATTCGGAGAGGGGGAGAGGGGATAATAGAAAGTGGAGTTAAGAAATTAGAGTTTGAAATGAACAGAAAACCAATTCAATCCCACCGAGATTTAGAAGTGTATCAGCTTGCATTAGATGTGGCTATGCAGATTTTTGAACTCTCTAAAAAGTTTCCTATTGAGGAACGATATTCATTGACAGATCAAATTCGTCGGTCTTCGCGTTCTGTTTGTGCCAATTTGTCTGAGGCATGGCGTAAACGGCGTTATGAAGGAGCTTTTGTATCCAAATTAAGTGATTCTGAAGCTGAAGCTGCTGAAACTCAAACTTGGATTGAATTTGCTGTTAAATGCAATTACTTGGATGTTCAGGTTGGTAGAGAGCTGTATCAACATTACAATCAAATACTGGGTACACTGGTCAATATGATTAATAACCCTTCTATGTGGCTCCTTCCAGTGGCAAAAAACCATACTAAGAGTCGGTGAACGAAAGAGTGGGGGAGGGGAGAGCGGGGGAGAAGAGGAGAGGGGGAGAGGGGGAGAGGGGGGTGATTCGGAGAGGGGAGAGTGGAAGAAGGGGAGAGTGGGAGAAGAAGAGAGTGGAACAAGGGGAGAAGTTTGAAAACTCGCAACAACCCGATAAAAACTAGAGGGCTTCAACATCTAACATATACTCAGCCAATTGAATTAAAATGACGGATTATGTAACAACTGCAATCTACCTGAAAATTCAAATAGCTTGCTGTTTACTGCACACCTCTAATCTCCCCTTCTCCCACTCTCCCCCTCTCCCACTCTTCCCCTCCCCTTCTTCCCTAAGCTCCTCCACCTCCGCCATTGCCAACGAACAGAAAAGTTATTACGTCAACGGCAATTACAATGGCAAAGGCTAAGGCAACTTGGGTAACAATTGGTCTCCAGTCATTACCTTGTTGTGCTTGGTTGTAGGCGAAAAGAGAAGCGGCTGCTACTAACAAAAGAAATGCTCCGCGAATTAAGTTGAAAATCAGTTCGATGACTTCGGCATCAATAGCTTCGCCTCCTGCTGAAGAGGCTCCTTCTGCGAGTTCTTGCATAAATTCTTCTAAGCCGGAGAGGAAGAGGGCGTTGGCTGGGGAATCGAGTACGGAGCAAAGTGCAGTAGAGGTGATAATGGCAGTGGCAATGTGCCAAAAGCGAATTTTGCAGCCTATGTATCGCTCTACAATGGGAATAGCTCTAGTGAGGTGCCATAAACTCAAAAACACAATGCTGGAGCAGCCTAAAGTCGCAATTAAGAGGGGGTCATGAAGGCTGAAGTAGAGGAGTGAGGCTAGGCAAATGCCGAGGAATGGAAGGTCGCCCAGTTTTATTTTCTGTTGTTTTAACCAGCGTGATAATGAGTTGCGGTTTCGTTCATTTCTTGTTTGGTCTAAGTAAGTAGCCATGTCACTATCTCGATTAATTCAGTGCTTTAATGCCAATTTAAGTGGTATCTAATACCTGCAAAATCACCAAAAACGGTGATTTTCTACAGTGACAGTGACCCCCTCCAAATGGAGGGTGCAAGTGAAAAAAGTTATTTCAAATCTCCATCTCGGCTTCAGTTTTTCTAGCTTCCTGCTTGTTGGAGTTATGGTTTTGAGCAAGTTGCTGTTGGGAGAGGAGATTTTCAACTACTTCTGGTGGAATGTCGCACAGAAGTACCTCAAAATTACCTTTTTGGAGGCTGGCCTCAAAAACTATTTCGCTGTGAGAGTTAAAGCCTTTGACAGTACCCTTCGACTTGGATTTATCGCTGAATTCGACTTCAAAGTCGAGGCG
>JAUBST010000110.1:0-2150 GCA_036702215.1 Microcoleus sp. F6_B6 | reverse complement strand
ACCGCTTTCATTAGCTTGCATAAATAGTTAGAACTGGGTGTTAGGTTTTGTACTTCAAGTCAACCTCCAGTTGCTTGTGCCTAATTCCTGTATCTATTGCTTTCGCCAATGCGCCTCCACCCCTCGTCCCCGACATTGCAAACGTCCTGCATCCCTTTCCCGGCGCAATAGACGGCGAATCAAATCAATTCCGACTGTTGGACACCGTTCCTGCAATTCCCTAATGGAGAATTCTTGAGGCAAATTGTTAATTACATCCAATACGATCGCCGTTTTAGTTCCTTTTGCGGATGTAACATATCCCACCCGCTGTTCAAACTCCCGATAAGCTGATAGCAGCATGACTCCCAAGAAATACTCCCACCAAGGTAATAGGTTGTGCTGCTCTTCATGCCATCCTTGGGAAGAGTGGTAAAGCGTATCGTAAGAGCTTTCCTTAGTTCTCTCCACAATCCGTTCCAAACTAATAAATCGCCCGACCTCATAACCGGCTTTGTATAGCAGCAGCAAAGTCAGCAACCTTGCCATCCGCCCGTTTCCATCTAAAAAGGGATGAATGCACAAGAAATCTAAAATATAAGTTGGAATCAGCAATAAAGGTTCTATCTCGCCCGATTCCCAGAGGCGATTAAACCGTTCTTGCAGGCGTTCCATTGCCGCAGGAGTAGCATAAGCGGGAGTAGGTTGAAACCTCACCACTTTAGTCCCGTCAGGATAAGTAGCGCTAATTTCATTATCCACTGTTTTCCAGCGCCCGCCTGTATTAACAGCAAAGTGGTAAAGGTCGCGGTGCAGTTGTAAAATGACACCTGTACTAAAAGGAATGTGGTTATAACTGGTGTGAATTGTAGTTAGCACGTCCCGATAACCCGCAATTTCTTGTTCTGAACGATCGCGTGGCGTTGTTTTTTCAGTTACTAATTTCTTAATCCGTTCTAGTGGCACAGTAATGCCTTCAATGCGGTTAGAAGATTCGGTACTCTGAATAACCGCAGCTTGGCGCCAAGTGCCTAAAACTTGTGAGGCTTGTTGTTTGAATAACTCCTGCTTTCCCTTGTATTCTCCAAGCAAACGAATTGTTTGCAGAAGTCTTTGGTTGAGCTGTTGACTTTCAATGAACCCCTCTTCAAATGACAGCATCTCTATTTTATCTCCTTTGTATTAATTATAAACATTTATCGCAGTCAATAAGTCGGATATTGCGTGCGCTCGCATCAAAACTTTGAAACCCGATCGCAAGCAGAACCGACGCCAAATCCAGATAAATAAGTAAGGCGATAGTTGCTTTTAGCCATAGCCCTTGCCTCTCTTGTTGTCCAAGGTTTGACGCTCAGCAAATCGGGTTCAGTTTCCAGTTGCTTTAAATAAGAGCGATCGCCCGTTACAAAGGCGATCGCCTGAGCCAAGAACTTGCAACAGCTCAAAGGAGCCTGAACCACCTGCTTTTCAGTAAACCTAACCACAATCCAATTCCACTCTAAGAATAATTGATTGCGGCGCATATCGCTGTCAGCATCGCAGCAGTGAGTCGGCTTCTTAGATTTGCCAGCATAAGGTTCATCAATCTCGACATCAATTCCGAGTCCAGATGGAGTGTGAATTACAGTAAAATCTGCTGAATAGCTCCTCTGAGATAACGGAATTTTAAACTCTGCTGCTTGGACAACTTCCTCGAAATATTGCTGCAAATATTGTAAAAAGCGTTGTTCACTCACTCCTTGCCGAGCTTGAGATGTGCCCTGAGAACTAACCCGAAGTGACATCAAATCCTTGAGCGCTCGATTTCTGGAATCCAACTCAAGTTTTGCGATTTTTAAACCTGTCTGCAACCCTTCTTTTTCCACCTTAAAATTAGAAAATTCTTGCTGTTTATTCGAGGATAAATGTTGATGGAATAATATATTTTGTTGTTTGTACTCAAGAACTTGCTGCTTATACCTGGATAGCAGTTTTTGACGGCAACCAAACACATAACTATAAGCAGCCGCCATTAAACATGAATAAGCGGCTACTACCAACAGCACTTCCCACCACAGCCAACCCCAAGAAATAGCTAACAGCGGAAGTACGATCGCACCATAGAGCCAAAACACCCAAATTAACCACAGCAACTTGACAGGTAACACCACAGGTGGTTGAGGCGGAGTCAG
>JAUBST010000109.1:0-2576 GCA_036702215.1 Microcoleus sp. F6_B6 | reverse complement strand
AATTAAAGTCGGCGACACTCTCACGAGCGCCGCCGCTCTCCAAAACCGTGCGTGAAAATTTCTCTTCACACGGCTCCTCAATGACTCGGTGATTGTCACTCATACCGCGTTACCAACATATCCTCTTTCCAGAACCATTCTGTATGTGAGGGTGGCTTAGGTTTAGCACTTTTACAGCTAGATTTTGTACCCAGACTGCCATCTGTCGCAGTCTTTATATCGTGGCAATGTCTGTGAAGTAAATCCCAGTTTTCATAAGAATCCTTTCCACCTTTCGATTTAGGAATTCTGTGGTCAACTTCCATAACATCTTCGTCTCGAAAATGTAATCCGCAGTGAGAACATTTACCCTTTTGAATCTTAAGAAGTGTTGCCACTCTTTTGGGACTTTCAGGGTGTTTTCTCATTCTTGTACTCCAATACACTAGGTTTCCGTCGTATGGTGACGATTCGCCTTTAACTTTGGCATGGTCTATGATTTTTATTTGACCATGTTTGCGTAACCGGAGAGGGTTAGTCCCTTCTTCCCTGGTTGCAAATACCCAGTGATCATTGCCTATGGTTTGCCAGTATTTATTTGACACCCATGTTTTCGATTTTTTTGGATGGCGACGATTTGCCCAAGCTCTGAGTTTTTGATACACTAAGGAGTCTAATTTATAGAAGACTTTGCTACTTGGAACCGTTCGATAATAGTTAGCCCACCCTATAATTAGAGGATTTAACCTCTGGATTAAATCTGATTGAGATTTGGTTTTGTGGGTGTCTATTATTCTTGCGATTTCTTTGAGGTGTATCTTGACTTTTTCCGGGCTTGGGGTGATGACTGTGCTAAAACCCAGTAGTTTACCTTGGGGATTTTTCCCGCTAGTATATTTGCCAGATGGATATTGCCTGACTTTAAATCCCAGGAAATCGAATCCTGGAGATTGTCCATCATGACTGCTCATTGTGTGAGCTATCCTTGTTTTACTGAATTTTAACTCCAAGCCCATGCATTTTAACCATTCAGAGATTATCTCTTTACACTTTTGAACAACGGTTAAATCTTCGTGGAGAATTACGAAGTCATCGGCGTATCTTATTAAGGATATGCTTTTACATTTCTGTTGCCAGCTTACTTGTCCTTTTCCTGTTGACTTTTTAATGTCTAAGGTTTTGGCAAATTCCTTAATTCGATGTTCCATCCCGTGGAGGGCTATATTAGCCAGTAGTGGAGAAATGACTCCACCCTGTGGTGTGCCCTCAAGTGTTGGAAACAACTGCTGTCCGTCCATCACCCCTGCTCGGAGCCATGCCCTAATTTGGCGGCGTAAAAGCGGGAATGTATTTAATTTTTTAAGCAGTGCTTCATGGTCGATTTTATCGAAGCATTTGGCGATGTCGGCATCTAGCACATATTTTTGCTTATACCTAATCGCATTAAATATTGCCCCGATAGCATCTTGGCACGAGCGTCCAGGTCTGAACCCATATTGGTTCGGTTCAAATCGCGCTTCCCATTCTGGTTCTAACACCAGTTTGACTAACGCTTGCAATGCCCGGTCTTTCATTGTCGGGATTCCTAAAGGTCGCTTCTCTTCTGTACCAGGCTTGGGAATCCATACTCGCCTGGTTGGGCTGACCTTTGAACTCAGGTTTATGTTACCGATTAGGTCAAGGCGTTGCTTTGGGGTTAGTGATTTGACACCATCCACACCTGCCGTCTTTTTTCCTTTGTTATCCTGAGTAACCCTACGAACCGCTAAGCATTTTGCAGCCCAGGACTTCATCAACAACTTTTGGAGTCTGCGAAGTGCCTTAATATCACCACGATTGGCGGCTTGATAGATTCTTTTCTGCAACTTGAACACAACTCTTTCCAGCTTTCGCCAGGGTGTCTTGTTCCATTCATACATCGGTTTTGCCGTGCTCATGACTTTTACATTGCTACTGGAGACTCTATCTTCCGAGACACCGTGGGTCTGTCTGCATATCTCCCTCGTTACAGGGGAGCTTTTGCTTTTGACCCAATCTCTCCTTGCCGTTGCATCCGGTTAGCACCTACTCTGAAAATCGACTTTTACAGAGAGCAAACGGTAGGTTATTTCGTTCCTGTTTGTCTTTATTTAGAGTTCTTAGGGTGATACTTTCCACCGGGTTTATTACAGAGTGCTTAGTTGGTCAAACTGTGAATTGCCAACCCTGTGGTAAATTGAAGGTGAAGTCCCTTTATTACCAATCCTTGCCCTTTTGGGACTCCCAGCGTATCAACCTGTTTCGCTGGTTGTCGATCACGATGGTTCGGATGTACCTTTGCTTTCGCTACCCATAAACTCCTGCTCGACGGGATTCTAGAATAGGTTTTCCAGTTACCGCCTTTTCGCCCCGCTTTACGGATTGATGGCTAATCGCTACCGTAGGGGTGATGCTTTCACCGCTGCACCTGCGGGATGGGACTTGAACAATGTTCTCACCCACAAGACGAACAAGTTGTCATCTAACAAGGGATTAAAGTGCGACCTCAATCCATATTGGATTACCTTGCTAGAGCCTGAATTCCCCCCATTTCTGGGTTTCTTCAGAACGAAACGCAC
>JAUBST010000108.1:0-3308 GCA_036702215.1 Microcoleus sp. F6_B6 | reverse complement strand
AAAGAGAAAGTGCTGTCAGTGAAGCCAATAAAGCCACTCTCAGTAAAGAAGCTCAACAAAAGCAAGCTCAGATGAAAAAAATTGTCCAGCAAAACGTAGAGCAAACTAATCGCGAGAGCCAAAATTCAATGGAATTGGGTGCTGATTCAGAAGGTCAAGATGTCACCCAGAACATTATGAGAAATATATCTCAACAAAGTGCGATCGCAGCTAAGCAAGCAGCCTTATCAGCAGAAAATCAAAGTGCCTTAGTCATGCAGGGCCAGCAAGCTCAAATCGATCGCAGTTTTGCCAACATTCTCAACGCTCAACAAGCTGAAGAACTCAACGAAATTAACACAGCCCAGAGACGGCAGGATGCTGCCGCGGCTACCGCTTCTTCTACTCAAGCCGGACTGTTCCAAATGCCGGGAGGCATCACCTTGGGTGAATAAGGGGAGGGGGAAGGGGAAGGGGAAGGAAGAATAAATTTTCTACTTTTGAGTTGAACCTTCTTCTGTCACTTATCAAATTGTAAATAATCAGCTCCCCAATGCAGAAAATGACGCGATTTTCCCCAAGTTTTTCTACCCTTCCCCTTCCCCTTCCCCCTCCCCCTCTCCTCCCCCTTCCTCAACTCCGAAACTACCACTAATTAGTAGCGAGCAAAGCTAATAATAACCTGGTTTTTCCTTCCCCTTCCCCCTCCCCTTCTCTTAACCTTCCCCTTCCCCTTCCCCCTCCCCTTCTCTTAACCTTCCCCTTCCCCTTCCCCCTCCCCTTCCAAAGATGCTGACACAACTAATCGCCCAAACTAGCACAGCAGGACAAGCCCTGGACACTCTATCTGACGCCATAGAAGTCTCTCAAAAAACCGTCGAATCGTGGAATTTAGTTTGGTTTAACACCTTCAACACTCAAGAATCCTCTCTCTGGATTGCCTTAGTCAAACTAGGACTAATTCTGGCGGGAATATCTGTTACTTACCTCGCTGTCACCAGTGGCAAAGAAATCATCGAAAAACAGTCTTGGTCAGAGCTAGTAGCCATGTTTATCTGGCCCCTCGTAATTGTAGTATTTCTCAGCAACAACGGTAAAGTCTTAGCTGAAAGCGTCAAATTCATCAAAGCTGTAGGCAGCACTCAAGTTCAAGAAATTATGAAAATTCAAGTCGGAGAAATGACCTTCAGAACTGCCCTGAGCGACGTTAACCTCACCAGTGCTGGCAAAGAAGAAATCGAAAAACTCTACAGCGAATGTCAGGGCAAAGTTGGCTCAGCTTTAGTGGAATGTTGGAACAGTAAAAAACAGCCAGCTCAACAAATCCTTCAGGCAGCCGAACAGCAAAATGGAGGACCTCTCAAAAGCTTGCAGCGATTTGTCGAAAACTTAAGCAATGTTGCCAATCTTCAGGATATAGGAAATGGCGATTTTGCCGGACAAGTTTTTAGGTCTACTGTCTTGCCCATCATTCGCTTAATTCTTAGAGCAGTGCAGTGGGCATTTGTCAACATTTTAGAAGCAGCATTGTTGCTAACAGCTTTATTCGGACCGATTGCAATGGGTTTGTCGCTGCTGCCGCTGCAAGGAAAACCCATCTGGGCTTGGTTAATAGGGTTTATGTCGTTATTTGGAGTGCAATTGGGGTACAACATCGTCGTTGGATTAGTCGCTGTAGTGATTGTCAAGTCCGATGCAGAGTTAGTTACAGATATCGCCTTTTTATTCTTTTTAGCTGTGTTTTCTCCCGTTCTAGCCGTGTTAATAGCCAAGGGTGGTGGAACTGCTTTGTACAGTGCGATCGCCAATAGCACCAAACAGCTTACAGATATTGCCAGTAACGCGATCGGCGTTATTGCCGGAAAACTGATATAGGGTAAGGAAATTCCGATAGCTTTTTCTTCACCGAACCGAGTTGTTACTCACTACTCAAACCCAGTTTCCCAATCCATTCCCTCCCTATCTCCCTATTCTCTATCCCCCATCTAGCCATCCCCTTCGATAATATGAAATTTCCACAATCACAACCCTTACTCCCTGAATCTAAAAACACCTTAGCCTTGTGCTTTGTCCTGCTAACAAGCTTTGTTTTCCTTCTGACAATTGCTGTTTTAGTGAATACAGTCAGTTTGAGAGCCTTATCTCAAAGAAAAGTTACCTTTGTCCAGTTAAAAGACGGAACCGCAGCACGAATTGCAGAACAAGATGAACTGTACAGAGAGCCGAAAATTATCCAAAATTTTGTATCCAGTTGGGTCAATTTAACCTGGGCTTGGTCAGGCAAAATTCCCGGCACAAATGACCCAGACCCCGGCATTAAAGTTAAAGGCAGTGCCAAAGTTCCTACAACTGCTTGGATGGGTTCCTTGATGATGGAATCAGAGTTTGGTAAAGCTTCCCTGGTCGAACTTGCTAAACTCGTTCCCAACACCATCTATTCAGGAAAAACCCGCTCTGGAGTCTATATCTCTCACATCTCAGAACCGAGAGAAATAAAAAGAGGAGTTTGGGAAATAGATGTAATTGCTACTCGCGTCGTGCTAGAGCAAGGCATTGGAGAAAGCCGAGAACAGTTTAATCGAACCTTCACCGTCAAAGCCGTAGAAATTCCCAAATCGCCTCTCCAAGAAAACGCTAACGAATTAGAGAAAACTGTTCACTCTTTGAGAGCAGCCGGATTAGAAATTTCCCGAATTGTCGAATTCAAACCATAGAAGAGGAAAGAGACATGGAAAGGGGACGAACCGGCGAGTGGGTAAATTTAAAAACCTACCGTAAAAACTAAATAATTTAAACATTTAGTATGTTTCATCCCTTTGTTTGAAATCTTCTCTATTTGCTTTTTTATGGACAGTTAAACACAACACATTCAACTCTAAAGCCATGACTAACAAAAGAAATGGATTAACCGAAAATCCAATTAATACCACTCCTGATAATAGTACCACTAGAGCCAATATGAATCATACAACTGCATCAAGTGAATATACCCCCAATAATGATGACGATAACATCAATTCCCCTATTTCCCCTTCTCCAAACCCTTCCCCTTCTGACGATGATATTGATGAAAACTTCATTGCTAATTTCGACCCCAATGCACCCCTAACACTTGAAACTCAATATCAACTCGCTCAAGATGAGGAAAGACCACTACCGCCACCTGTTTCCGAAAGAGGCGTTCCTAGAGCAGTGACAATACTGCTATTGACTGGTGGAATACTATTGCTAGGACTGCTGATTTGGCAATTGATCAAGCCTAAATCACCTCGCGAACCTATCGCACAATCAACACCAAAAGAAAGCTCTTCTGGCACCATTAAAGATGA
>JAUBST010000107.1:0-3556 GCA_036702215.1 Microcoleus sp. F6_B6 | reverse complement strand
AAAAACTCTACGGCAGAGAAACAGAAGTTGAAACCTTATTAGCAGCCTTTGAGCGAGTCAGCAGGGGCAGCACCGAAATGATGCTAGTATCCGGTTACTCAGGCATTGGCAAATCCGCCTTAGTACAAGAAGTTTATAAACCAATTACTAAAGCCAGAGGTTATTTTATTGCCGGAAAATTCGACCAATTTCAACGAAATATCCCTTACGCGGCCGTTGTCAAAGCATTTCAATCATTAGTCAAGCAACTCTTAACAGAAAGCGAAAATCAACTCAACACCTGGAAACAAAAAATATTAGCTGCCGTAGGCGCTAACAGTCAAATCATTGTCGATGTCATTCCCGAAGTAGAATTAATCATTGGCCACCAACCCGCCGTACAAGAATTAGGCGCTACCGAAGCACAAAACCGCTTTAATTTAGTATTTCAAAAATTCATCCGCGTGTTTTGTTCAGTTGACTATCCCTTAGTCATCTTTCTCGACGACTTACAATGGGCTGATGCCGCTACATTGAAATTGCTACAACTAATGATAGCAGACGAGCAAACCAACTATCTATTTCTAATTGGTGCCTATCGAGACAACGAAGTCAACCCATCTCATCCTTTAATGATGACATTGGACGAGCTGCAAAATCAAGGTGCCAGAATCGAGCGAATTACTTTAGCTCCCTTACAACTGCACCAGATAAGTAACTTAATTAGTGATACCGTGCGTCAAGACCAAAAATCAGCCCTCCCCCTAGCCGAGTTAGTGGTCAGCAAAACCCAAGGCAATCCTTTTTTTGTCAATCAGTTTCTCAAAACACTCTATCAAGAAAACCTGCTCAAATTCAATGTTCAAGAAAGAAACTGGGATTGGAATATTTCCGAAATAGAATCAGTAGGTATTACAGATAACGTCATTGAATTGATGCTGGGCAAATTGAAAAAACTGCCCGCATCAACTCAGCAAGTTTTGCGTTTGGCTGCTTGCGTGGGTAATAGTTTCGACTTAAACACTCTGTCAATTATTAATGAGAAATCTTGGGGAGCCACGTTTCAAGAACTATTGCCAGCCATCCAAGAGGGATTAATCTTAACTACTTCTGACTTAGGTGCTGCCGAATCAGAAATAATTAACTCAGACTTGGTAATTACTACTTATAAATTTTTGCACGACCGCGTGCAGCAGTCAGGTTACGCTTTGATTGACTCACAACTGCAAACAGCAATTCACCTACAAATTGGTCGTCTGTTACTCGCAAATATCTCTGGCGAGCAACGAGCCGAAAGAATTTTTGAAATTACCGATCATTTGAATTTGGGTCGGAATTTAATCATTGACGAACACGAGAAAATTGAACTAGCTATGTTAAATTTAACAGCCGCCCGCAAAGCCAAAGATGCAACGGCTTATGCTGCGGCCAGAGACTACTTAAAATTCGGTCGAGAAATTTTACCGGGCGATATTTGGCAAGACTCCTACGAACTAGCTTTTACCTTTCACAAGGAGCTGGCAGAGGCTGAATATTTAAACGGCAATTTTGAAGAATCAGAAGCTTTAATAGAAGTGGCATTTGCCCGGGCCAAATCCGAGCTAGAAAAAGCCGAAATCTACAACATTTTGATCGTGCAGTACACTCTGCTGAGTAAATATGAAGCAGCAGTGCAATCGGGATTAAAAGCCCTGCAATTGCTGGGCATAGATTTGGCTGAAGATAATTTAAGCGAGGCGGTTAACGCCCAAATGGCGGCAGCTACAGCCTACTTGGCAAACCAAGAAATTGCTTCGTTAATTAATGCCGAAAAGATGAAAGATCCGGCTCAACTAATGGCAATGAAATTATTGGGCAACATGGGACCGCTAACGTTCTTTTCATCTCAAGAACTGTGGAAGTTGACTGTGATCGAAGCGATTAACCTTTCTCTCAAGTACGGTTTTGTAGCGGGGGGGTCTTACTGCTATTCGTGTTATGGAATTATCCTGAATTCAATTTTAGGGGATTACCAATCTGCTTATGAGTTTGGCAGGCTCGCTCTGACTCTGAGCGAAAATTCCAATAATTTGTCTCAAAATTGTCAAGATAGTGTGATATTTGCCAATTACTTAAACTGCTGGGTGAGACCGCTCAAAACTACGGCCCAAATTAATAACGAAGGTTATAAAGTTGGCTTGCAATCTGGGAATTTGCAATGGACTGGTTATAACCGGATGTTTCAAACTATTACCTATTTCTTCCAGGGCATGAATTTGAATAATCTCTTGGAAGATATTGGCAAGTCGCTCCATTTCTGCGACAGCACTAAAAATTTCTGGGCGATTGATATTATTATTGCTAATAAGTGGGCAATTTTGAATTTGATGGGAGAAGAGGATGAAGTTAGCGAAAAACAGCATTTAGAAAATTTTCACGAGCGTAAAAGTATGGCAGCGCTGTGCGAGTTTTATGTTTTAAAAGCGCAGAATCTTTATCTTGACGAACGGTACATTGAGGCGCTAGAGGCATCTGAACGGGCGGCAGGGCTGATCGATTATTTGATGGGTCATATTTCTAGCGCTCACCATTATTTTTACCGCTGTCTGATTTTAACGGCTCTGTATTCCGAGGTTTCTGAATCGGAACGAAAAGATTACTGGCTGCAATTAGAAGCTAATCAGAAACAAATCAAAGTTTGGGCGGATAACTGTTCGGAAAGTTTTGCACATAAATTATCTCTAGTGGCGGCAGAAATGGCGAGAATTTCAGGTCGAGATTTGTCGGCGATGGATTTGTACGATCGCGCGATCGCTGAGGCGAGAGAGGGTGATTTTATTCAGAATGAAGCGCTGGCGGCGTTTCTGGCTGCTAAGTTTTGGTTGGGGAAGGATAAAGAAGAGTTTGCCCAAGTTTACTTGACTAAAGCTCACTATGGCTACCAATATTGGGGTGCTAAACGTCAAGTTGAGAGTTTAGAGCAAAAGTATCCTCAATTAATAGCGAGAACTTCAGGAAATACCGTAAGTCAAACGAAAGTTAACCGCACAACGACGGCGACTACTAGCAGCAATTTGGGTGAGACGCTAGATTTGGCTACGGTGATGAAAGCTTCTTTCGCGATTTCGGGTGAAATTGTTTTGAGTAGGTTGCTGGAAAGGTTGATGAAGATTGCGATCGAGAATGCGGGGGCGCAGAAGGGTTTTTTGATTTTAGAAAAGGCGGGAAACTGGGCGATTGAGGCGGAAGGTTCGGTGCAGGAGGATGAGGTTAGCGTGCTGCAATCGCTTCCTCTCAATCCGATAGCTGCTTCTGGGGGAACTCCTTTGCTGGCTTGTGCTATCGCTAATTATGTGATTCGCACTCAGGAAAATGTGGTGTTGAATAATGCTGCTATTGAGGGACAATTTACTCGCGATCCTTATATTGCAGCTACTCAACCGAAATCTATTCTTTGCACTCCTCTGCTGCACCAAGGTAAGCTGACTGGCCTTCTTTATTTGGAAAATAACTTGATTGAAGGGGCTTTTACTACGGATCGGCTTGAGTTGTTAAAACTTTTATCTTCCCAAATTGCTATTTCTATTGAGAATGCTCA
>JAUBST010000106.1:0-3568 GCA_036702215.1 Microcoleus sp. F6_B6 | reverse complement strand
GACAGTTAAACTGATGGCTGTGATTAGGAAAGCTGATGACAGGGGAGAGATGGGCGTAGCTTGCGGGGCCCGACGCCATCGCCACGAATTTTGTTAAGAAAGTTGAGGGTTTTGCTTTCTGTGGGTCAGCTCGTGATACCTTTCTAAAACCTGAAAGCGGGAAAGTCCGGTGCAATTCCGGCGCTGTGCCGCAACTGTAAAAGTCAGAATGCCGATTTCGGGGGCGCTTTGTGGGCGTTTACTTTTGGATTCCCTGCGTAGCACGGGGAGGAGATTATTTGTTAGCTTTGACTGATTTGCCGACTTGTCCGGGTTTATTTTACGGTTCCCAAGCCCGAGACGGAGTTTTATCGAGAATGCGAATTCCGGGGGGAATTTTAAACGCGCAGCAGTGTCGGACGATCGCCGATTTGGCCGATCGATACAGTACCGGCTGTTTGCAAGTGACGAATCGGGCAAATTTGCAAATCCGAGAAGTACACTCGGAAATTCCCCCGGAAGTCTGGAACCGTTTGCAGGAATTGGGATTGGCATCTCGCCGCGTTGAAGTTGACCCGATTCGCAATATTATGGCAAGCCCGACAGCCGGGATCGATCGCCAGCAGTTACTCGATACTCGCCCGTTAGTGAAAGCTTGGGATGATTACCTGCAAACGCATTCCGAATTGTCGGAACTTTCGCCTAAGTTCAGTATTGGCTTCGACGGCGGGGAATCGGTTTCGATCCAGGCTTTACGCAACGATATTTTATTAGCTGCTGAAGCGCTTTCAACCCAATCAGAAATCGTTTTTCGGCTGCATTTAAACGGCGATACAGGAATTTTAATCCAAGAATCGCAATGTATTTCAGTATTGGCCGCCCTCGCTACCGCCTATCTTGAATACACAAAAAATCAGCCTATAATTGATGGCAAAAAACCTCGTTTGCGTCACCTGCTGGCAGATTGGGGTGTTGAAAGTTATCTAGAAAAGGTACAGCAGAATTTACCATTTTTATTGCAATTCACATCTTGCACCTTTCCCAAAAACAGGCAAGATGCCTGTTCCACCCAGAGTGAATTTGCTAGTGGGGTGGGCATCTTACCCGCCCGATCGATCGACTCATCTGAAAAATCCATCCCCAATCACCGACATCTCGGCATTTACCCTCAGCAACAGTCGGGTTTCTCCTACATGGGAATTGCACTGCCCCTAGGTAGGCTAGAATCAAATCAACTGCGGAATTTGGCAAATTTAACCCAAAACCTAGCCAGCGGTACCCTGAGACTTACGCCGTGGCAAAATCTGTTGATTTCTGACATCCCCAACTCCCAGCTTTTTAAAGTAAAACAGCAAATAGCCGATTTGGGATTGCACTCGTCGGCGACTCGCCTAGATTCGTGCTTGGTGGCTTGTGCCGGCAGCAGCGGCTGTGCGTCGGCCGCGACAGATACTCAAACTCACGCCCTAGCAATGGTGAGGGATTTAGCGCAAAAATTGACGATCGACGGGCCGATTAACATTCATTTCAGCGGTTGCGAAAAGTCCTGCGCCCAGCATCGGCCAATTGATATCACGCTGGTGGGAATTCAGATTGAGCGAGGAGACGAGGCGATCGCAGGTTACAACATTTATGCGGGTAGAAAAAATTTACCCTTCGGGCGGCAAATTTTTGCAGCGGTTAGTGCGGTAGAGATGCCCGGTGCGATCGAGCTTTTGTTGCAGGTATATCAGCGGTTTCGAGAGCCTTTGGAGTCATTTGGTGAGTTTGTCGATCGGCAGGCGATCGACCAATTACAGGAGTTGTTCAGCACCTAAAAATGGAATTTAAAGTAAAAAAATATTCCATTAAAACTGACAAATTTTAATCATTTCTCTTCCTATCTCTCTTGATATTTCTTCCTTCGCGTCCTTCGCGCCTTCGCGGTTCATTCAAAAAACCTATTTCACAAATCCCACAAAATTCCCATAACAGTTTTAAACAATGATTGACTACATTCGAGACGGAACAGAAATCTACATCCAATCCTTTGCCACAATTCGATCCGAAACAGATTTATCAAGCTTGCCGCCCGATTTAGAATCGGTAGCCGTGCGACTAATTCACAGTTGCGGCATGACCGATATTGTTGCAGATTTAGCAGCTTCGCCTGGGGCCGCAACCTGCGGACGCCAAGCCCTCGCCGCAGGCGCGCCGATTCTGTGCGATGCCCGGATGGTGGCCGAAGGCATCACTCGCAAACGTCTTCCCGCTGACAATCAGGTGATTTGCACCCTCTGGCATTCCGAAATCCCGGAGTTGGCGCGGCAAATGGGCAATACTCGATCGGCCGCGGCTGTGGATTTGTGGCTGGACAACTTGCAGGGTGCGGTTGTGGCAATTGGCAATGCCCCGACTGCTTTGTTCCGACTGCTGGAAATGCTGGATGCCGGAGCACCAAAACCGGCTTTAATTTTGGGTTTCCCGGTAGGATTTGTCGGGGCCGCCGAATCCAAAGCCGAACTGGCCGCCAACAGTCGGGGAGTGCCATTTATTACGCTGCACGGGCGGCGCGGTGGCAGTGCAATGGCAACGGCTGCCGTGAATGCGTTAGCGAAAAAGGATGAATTATGACTGAGGCTACTGGTAAATTGTACGGTTTGGGTATTGGCCCTGGCGATCCAGAATTGATCACTTTGAAAGCTTATCGGATTTTGCAATCGGTGCCGGTGATTGCCTATCCGGCGATGGAAAATGGTAAGGTGCTGGCGCGGGCGATCGTCGCAGATTATCTGCGCCCGGAGCAAATTGAGATTCCGATGCCGCTGCCTTTTAGTCCGACGCGATCGTCTCAACCTTATTACGATCTTGCTGCGGAGAAAATTGCGGCACATCTGAGGCAGGGACAGGATGTGGCGGTCTTGTGTGAGGGCGAACCTTTTCTGTACGGCTCGTTTATGTATCTATTCAACCGTTTGTCGGCGACATTTACCACTGAAGTTGTGCCGGGAATTTCTTCGACAATGGCGAGTGCGGCGGCGTTGGGAGTACCGCTGACTTATCGTAACGATGTGTTAAGTATTATGCCTGCGACGCTGGATGCTGAGGTTTTGCGCGATCGGCTGGCGGTTGTTGATGCTGCGGTGATTATTAAGCTGGGCCGGCACTTTGCGAAAGTCCGGGACGTGCTGATTGAGTTGGGACAGTTCGATCGAGCACTGTATATAGAACGGGCAACTATGCCGAATCAGCGAATTCGGGCGATCGCAGATGTCGAACCCGCTGAAGTTCCCTATTGGGCCCTGGTGATGATACCCAGCCAGCAAAAGTCTGTATCTTAATATTTCCATGCCTGAAAGCGACAAGCTTCCAGGCTTTCCCTACTTTTTTGTGCATTCTTACCTCTTTATCCAGTTTTCTTCATATTGATAAGTTAATCTTATAAGTCTTATCAGTAAATCTGTTGTTAAAATACTTTACAAACTTTAGAATATGCTTTACATTTATTTACATGGCGGAACACAAAGCCGTCACGAACATTGACAAATTCATACGCAATCATAAAGCCATGACAACGACCTTACAGCAGCGCTCTAGCGCCAACGTCTGG
>JAUBST010000105.1:0-3656 GCA_036702215.1 Microcoleus sp. F6_B6 | reverse complement strand
CCGGCGATAAAGCCTACGGGATTGTTAATTTCGTGAGCTACCCCCGCGACTAAATTTCCCAGAGCAGACATCTTCTCGCCCTGTACCAATTGCAACTGCATCTGTTTGAGATCGTGGATAGAATGCTCTAGTTTTTGGGCATATTCCTGAGATTGTTGATACAGTCGGGCGTTCTGTAAGGAAATTGCAGCTTGCGAGCACAGGATGTTGAGGATGGCGACGCGATCGCGCGTGAATACCCCTGTTGCTAAATTATTTTCTAAATACAAAATCCCCATCATTTTGCCTCGCTCGCCGATCGGAGTGCAAAGCACGCTCTGAGGTTGGTGTTGGATCAGGTAGGGGTCAGATGCAAATCTTGGTTGAGTGCTAGCATCATCAAAAACTAGGGTTTCTTTTGTACGTTTGACGTAGTTGATCGGGGTTAGAGGAATTACCTCGCTTTCCTCAACCGGAATTGATTGCAGAAGGCAGTCTTGACCGTTTGTGCAGTGAACGTTTATCCTCCAGTTTCCCTCTTCCTTCAAAATTAATGCTCCGGTTTGTGCTCCGGCATTCTTCACCACCACTTGCATCAAAGTAGTCAGCAATTGCTCTAGATCGATTTGACTCGAGAGAGCTTGAGAAGCTTTGATAACTGTCGGCAAATCTACTAATCCCCAACTGCTGGTGCTACCGATAAGTGTTCTATTCGTGTGAGATAGGGATGATTCACTACTGGAAGTGTCAATTGTTTCGCTCGAATTTTGGCGAGTTCGCTCCTGTTGCAGGATCACAGCAAGCAATTGGGGATAACGCTGTTCTAGATGGTCAATCTTTGCTTTGGCTCCCCACTTGGCGTAGGCATAGTAAGCATCAATTAGATAAGGTTGGGCGAGTTTTTCTTTGCCCCATTCCAAATAGAATTTGGCTGCGAGTTCGTGAGCTAGTGCTTCTTCGTTGATGTACTCGTTTTCTTTAGCGAGGGCGATCGCCTTGTCGTACATCTCGATCGCTTCTACTTTTTCGCCCTTTACCCGATGCCGTTCTGCTTCTACTAAATAGAACTTATGCAGATGATTCATGGGGGCATGATATGCCCAGTTTTGCATTTTTTCTTGATTAGCTTGTACGCGATCGAGAATTTCCTGTTGCTCTGACTCTGGAGTATCCGAGTACACCGCCAACCGCACTAGAGAATCGTAAAAATAGAAAATGGCAGCAGTTATCTGCCCTGAAGCTGCGCTCAAATAACTTTCTGTTTGAGGGATACTTTTAAACGCTTCTGGGTAATTTTCAAATACATAACACAGGATAAGTTTGTGCAAGTGTAAGTAATGAATTGCCAGGTAATTATTGGTTTGCTGATACAGTTGTAGCATTTTTTCTTCGTCGTATACTTCTCCCTTTAACTGCCATGTATTTTGGTTTATTCCCATCAAGTTTAAGACGGCTTGCCACCAGATATCCTGAAAGTGAAGCGATGTTTCTTGCTTAATTTTAAAAATTGCATCCCGGTAGGTTGCTATCTCTCGTTCAACTAAGGTCAGTTGCTTGCCAACGAAATACGAGCAGTAGCTGTACACCATGATTGCATAGCCAGCATATTCTAAATCCCCGGTTTCCAGACCGCTAGAGAAAGCTGAGAGCAAAGGTTCTAAAATATTTCTGAGGTGTTCTTTCCAATGTTGAACGCCAGCAGGCACCATGTGGAGAGTCTTGGTTGCGATGTCTTGAGCATTCAATTTTGACAATAGACGTAAAGCTAATTGACCGAACTGATAGCCCGAATCTATATCTCCTATAACCCCACAAAGAAGAAGACTATATACGGCATAAGAAAACGGAGACACAGAAGCATTGCCATATTGAACGGATAAATCGATCTGTTTGCAAACTACTAAAGGCACCAGTGGCGGAACTGCAAAGTAGCAAGGAGAAAATATGCTTGACAGAAGCCTTATAGTTGCTAGTTGATGAGGATCGGTCATTTGAGGCAGGTCAATTAAATCCTCAATTCGCCTTCCACTCAAAATTGCCGCCGTTTCCCCTAATGCTTGCCCAATATCGGACGGATTGGGCGAGTTGGGAAACTCTACCCCCAACTGCTTTAACACTTGCAAGCCCGCATTCAAAGCTTCCTGTAGCTTGTTCTGAGCCATATAAGCTTGGATCTGGACTTCGTACACCTTCACTTTGTCCAGTAGCGATATAGCTTGTTGCAACACTATATCAGTCAATCTCTGCATCCCATCGAAATCGCCGTTCAAATATGCCGCTTCTGCTGCTTCTTCATGCAGCGTCAAAGTGAGTTGATACTGACTCTCCCAGCTATTAGTTGTTAGTAATTCTCTGCCAATTTTGAAGTATTCTACCGCAGCCGAATAAGCAGTAGCAGCTTTAGCTTTTTTTCCAGCCACCAGATTTAACTGTGCTAATTCCTCCCGTTCTGCTGACTGAGTAATTAGCTCAACTCCCACATTCAAGTGGTTGACAATATCAAAGATTCTTTCTTCTCGATCGGCTTCGGGCGTATTCTTTAATAACAGTTGACCGATTTTTAAGTGAGTCGATCGCTTTTGGTTGTCAGGAATCAGAGAATAGGCAGCTTGTTGGACGCGATCGTGTAAGAATCTGTATTTAGGTAATTGGTCATGGGTAATTTGTAATGGGATAGATTTTTCCCTATTACCGTTTTCCGCTTTTTCATTTCCGTCTGCTTGGTAAAACTTATAAACCTCGGTAATGGGCAATATTAGCCCTTCTTGGAGAGCTTTCCACAGGTTCAATGCAGTTTCTTCAGGCGATTTTTCATCAACAATCGCCAAGGTTGCTAAGTCAAATTGATTGCCGATACAGGCAGCTAATCTCAAAACTTCTTGAGTTGGGATGGGCAACTTCCGCAACTGGATTGCCACGAATTCCACTACATCATCTGTCAGCGCTAATGTTCGGACTTTGGCAATATCGCACTGCCAGTGACGGATATCAAAATTAAAGTTAATTAGTCCATCTTCATGCAATGATTTGATAAATTGAGTGCTGAAAAATGGATTGCCTTTAGTTTTCTGATAAACCAGTTCGGTTAAAGGCTGTGCTAGTGCTTTTGAACAACCAAGAGTATCGGCAATTAAACTATTCACATCCGACTGCTGGAGCGGTGCTAGAGTAATGGTGTTGACTGTTGCTCCGGCTTTTTCAATGTCCGCCAAGGTCAGCATTAACGGGTGCGCTGGAAAAACTTCGTTATCTCGATATGCTCCCATTAAGAAAAGATAGCGGCTTCCTACGTTGCTCATTAAAAGCTGTATCAACTTTAACGAGGCTGAGTCTGCCCATTGCAAATCATCCAAGAAAATAACGAGGGGATGTTCCTTTGTGGTAAAAATTTGGATAAATTTTTCAAACAGCAAATTAAAGCGATTCTGGGCGGCACTGCCGGAGAGTTCTGGTACGGGAGGTTGTTCTCCTATTAACAATTTTAATTCGGGTACAACTTCCACAATTGCTCCCGCATTTTCGCCCAAAGCAGCCAAAATTTCCGATTTCCACTGCTCGATTTTTGCGTCGGGTTCCGATAGCAAGTGCCCAATTAAATCGCGAAAAGCTTGGACAAAAGCTGAGAATGGAAGGTTGCGTTGGAATTGGTCGAATTTGCCTTTAATAAAGTAGCCGCG
>JAUBST010000104.1:0-3677 GCA_036702215.1 Microcoleus sp. F6_B6 | reverse complement strand
CGCGGCTACTTTATTAAAGGCAAATTCGACCAATTCCAACGCAACCTTCCATTCTCAGCTTTTGTCCAAGCTTTTCGAGATTTAATGGGACAATTGCTATCGGAAACCGATGCTAAAGTTGAACAATGGAAGTTAGAAATTTTGGCAGCTTTGGGCGATAGCGCTGGGGCGATAGTTGAAGTCATTCCCGAACTAGAACGGATTATCGGACAGCAACCGCCAGTCCCAGAACTTGCTGGCAGTGCCGCTCAAAATCGCTTCAATTTATTGTTGGAAAAATTCATTCAAGTATTCACAACTAAAGAACATCCCTTAGTGATTTTCTTAGACGATTTGCAATGGGCAGACTCAGCATCGTTAAAATTAATTCAACTGCTGATGAGTGCTAACGATAACCGATATCTCTTATTAATTGGAGCTTATCGGGATAACGAAGTATTTCCAGCGCATCCATTGATGCTGACGTTAGCAGAAATTCAAAAAACTGAAGCAAAGGTGAATACTATTACCTTATGTCCCCTCGATCGAGCCGACGTAAATAGTTTAGTTGCCGATACTCTAGCTTGTTCTACAGCGTTGGCTCGGCCTTTGACAGAACTCGTTTATCAGAAAACCCAAGGGAATCCATTTTTCAGCACACAATTCCTCAAATCTTTGCATGAAGATGGGCTAATTGAATTTAATTTTGAAGCTCGGTATTGGCAGTGCGATATTGCCCGAGTGCGAACCTTGGCACTAACGGATGATGTAGTAGAATTCATGGCACTTCAGTTGCAAAAGTTGCCAAATCAAACGCAAAAAATCTTAAAGTTAGCCGCTTGTATTGGCAATCAGTTCGATTTGGCGACGTTAGCAATTGTTGATGAAAATTCGCCAGTAGAAACCGCATCCGCTTTATGGAAGGCACTACAAGACGGGCTAATTCTACCTATTAGCGAAGTTTATAAGTTTTATCAAGCAGAGGGGAATAGCGAATCTGTAATCGGGAATGGCAAGGAATTTGACCAATTATCAATTACCCACGACCAATTACCCAAATACAAGTTTTTACACGATCGCGTTCAACAAGCTGCCTATTCTCTGATTCCCGAAGACCAAAAGCGATCGACTCACTTAAAAATCGGTCAACTGCTGTTAAAGAATACGCCCGAAGCTGAGCGAGAAGAAAGAATTTTTGATATTGTCAACCACTTGAATGTGGGAGTTGAACTAATCACCCAGGAAGTAGAACGCGAGCAATTAGCGCGGTTGAATCTGGTTGCTGGAAAGAAAGCCAAAGCTGCTACCGCTTATGCTGCTGCGCTTGAATATTTCAATGTTGGCAAAGAGTTACTGACAGCAAATAGTTGGGAGAATCAATACGAACTAACATTAGCGCTGCATACCGAAGCAGCAGAAGCTGCCTATTTAAGCGGTGACTTTGACCGGATGGAGAGATTAGCATCAGTCGTGGAAAGCTGCGCTAAAACGCTACTGGACAAAGTGAACGTATATGAAGTACAGATAGAAGCTTATATGGCGCAAAATAAGCTACAGGAAGCGCTGAATACAGGGTTGCCAGTCTTAAAGCTGTTGGGGGTAGAGTTTCCCTCCCAGCCAAATTTCTCTGATATTGGGCAGGCATTAGGAGAAACCGCGTCAATTTTGAGCGGAAAGGGAACTGAGGACTTAATCGAGCTCCCTCTGATGACAGATCCTCAACAACTAGCAACTATAAGGATTCTGTCAAGCCTATTTTCTCCTGCCTACGTAGCGTTGCCGCCACTCGTGCCTTTGGTAGTTTGCAAACAGGTCAATTTATCGGTCGAATATGGCAATGCTTCTTTGTCTCCCTATGCTTTTGCCATATATAGTTTTCTTCTCTGTGGGATGGGAGATATTGACCTGGGCTATCAATTAGGTGAACTTGCTTTACGTCTAGTGTCGAAATTAAATGCCAAAGAAATCCAAACGAAGACATCTGCAATGGTGCATTCTGGTATTCTACCTTGGAAAGAACACCTCAGAAATACCTTAGAACCTTTGCTGTCAGATTATTTGTGTGGGCTGGAAACCGGAGAGTTAGAATTTGCTTGCTATGCTATATATGAATACAGTTATTACTCGTATTTTATTGGCAAGCAACTAACGCAACTCGAACGAGAGATAGCAAACTACGCAGATGCAGTTAGTAAAATTCACCAAGAAGCAGCACTTTCTTATCAGAAAATTTGTTGGCAAGCCGTTTTAAACTTGATAGGAATATCACAAACTCCCTGCCATTTAAAGGGAGAAGTATACGACGAACTAACAATGCTGCAACTGTATCAGCGAACCAATAACTACCTGGGGATTCATTACTTATACTTGCACAAACTTGTGCTTTGTTATCTGTTTGAAAATTACCCTGAAGCCTTTAAAAATATCGCTAAAATAGAAAGTTTTTTGAGCGCAGCTTCAGGGCAGATAACTGTTGCCATCTTCTATTTTTACGATTCTCTAGTGAGGTTGGCGGTGTACTCGGATACTCCAGAGTCACAACAACAGGAAATTCTCGTTCGCGTACACGCTAATCAAGAAAAAATGCAAAAGTGGGCGCATCATGCCCCCATGAATCACCTGCAAAAATTCTATCTCGTGGAGGCAGAACGGTATCGGGTTTTAGGGGAAAAAGTAGAAGCGATCGAGATGTACGACAAGGCGATCGCACTTGCCAAAGAAAACAAATACATCAACGAGGAAGCACTCGCTCACGAACTCGCCGCCAAATTTTACTTAGAATGGGGCAAAGAAAAACTTGCACAACCCTATCTAATCGATGCCTATTATGCTTACGCTCGTTGGGGAGCCAAAGCGAAAATTGACCACTTAGAAAAGCGTTATCCCCAACTGCTTACCGCTATATTACAACCGAATCAAGTTCGCCAGCATCCCAACGAAACTATTCATACCTCCACCAATGGCGCATCATCTGTCTCTAGCACGAATAAGACGATTATTGGCAGCACTAGCAGTTCGGAGTTAGTAGATTTGCCAACCGTAATCGAAGCTTCTCAAGCTCTCTCTAGTGAAATCGAGCTAGAGCAATTACTGACTACCTTGATGCAAGTGGTTGTGAAGAATGCTGGAGCGGAAACAGGAGCTTTGAGCTTAAATGAAGAGGGAAATTGGAGAGTTGCCGTTCACTGTACCAATCGTCAAGATTGTCACCTCGAATCGCTGCTCGTTGAAGAGAGTCAAGCAATCCCTCGAAACTTAATTAATTACGTTAAACGTACCAAAGAAATTTTGGTATTTGATAACATCAGCACTCAAAACGCCTTTGCTTCCGACCCTTACATTATTCAACAGCAACCCAAGAGCGTTTTATGCACTCCGATTCTCCATCAAGGCAAAGTAATGGGGATTCTGTATCTAGAGAATAATCTCACAACGGGGGCGTTTACGCGCGATCGCGTCGCCATCCTCAACATCCTGTGCTCCCAAGCTGCCATCTCGCTGGAAAACGCCCGCTTGTATCAGCAATCTCAACAGCTTTATCAACAATCCCAGGAATATGCCCAAAAACTAGAGCAGTCTATCCACGATCTCAAACAGATGCAGTTGCAATTGGTGCAGGGTGAGAAGATGTCTGCTCTGGGAAATTTAGTCGCGGGGGTAGCTCACGAAATTAACAATCCCGTAGGCTTTATCGCCGG
>JAUBST010000103.1:0-3745 GCA_036702215.1 Microcoleus sp. F6_B6 | reverse complement strand
CCTCCATCCTGCTCAACACCACCGCCACCGGAGGCGCCACCCCCACCTTCTCCCCCCAAGTTACCTTCGCCACTGGCAGTCGCCCCTACTCCGTCAGCATCGGCGACTTCAACGGCGACGGCAAACCAGACTTAGCTGTGGCGAACTCCTTCAGCAACAGTGGCAGCGCCTCCATCCTGCTCAACACCACCGCCACCGGAGCCACCACCCCCACCTTCTCCCCCCAAGTTACCTTCCCTACTGGCTCTAACCCCCACTCCGTCAGCATCGGCGACTTCAACGGCGACGGCAAACCAGACTTAGCTGTGGCGAACTTCTTAAGCTACACTACCTCCATCCTGCTCAACACCACCGCCACCGGAGCCGCCACCCCCACCTTCTCCCCCCAAGTTACCTTCCCTACTGGCAATGGCCCCAGCTCCGTCAGCATCGGCGACTTCAACAGCGACGGCAAACCAGACTTAGCTGTGGCGAACAGCAGCAACAACACTACCTCCATCCTGCTCAACACCACCGCCAAAGTCACCGCGGTCACCGCCACCACCGCTGACGGTAGCTACGGTGTCGGTTCCACCCTCGCCATCACCGTCACCTTCGATGGCGCTGTCACCGTCACCGGCACACCCCAACTGCAACTAGAAACCGGCACAACCGACCAATTTGCCACCTACGCCTCTGGTAGCGGCAGTACAGCCCTCACCTTCAACTATGTAGTCCAAGCCGGAGACACTTCCGGTGACTTAGAATACCTCGCCACCACCGCCCTCACCCTCAACGGTGGCACAATTAAAGAAACTGTTGGTACAGCCTTTGACGCATTTTTAACTCTTCCTACCTTAGCCTCCGCTAATTCCATCGGCGGTAGCAAAGCCATAGTTATTGATGGCGTTGCACCCACCATCACCAGCGTCACCTCTACCACCGCCAACGGCAGTTACAACACAACTGGCAACATCAACGTCACAATCAACTTCAGCGAAGCCGTTACCTTAGCAGGCGGTAACATGACAGTCGCCTTAGACACAGGTGGCAGTGTCACGATTGCACCTTTCACAGGCACATCTGCTGTGGGCACCTACACTCCAGCAGCCGGACAAAATAGCACCGACCTCAACTCAACTGGGATCACTTTAGCAGTCGGTGCAACATTAAGAGATGCTGCGGGAAATAATGCAACCTTGACTATTCCTGCGGGGCAATCTATAGCAAATAGCAAAGCCATAGTTGTAGACACCGTTGTCCCCACAGTTGCCTTAACATCCGCATCCCCAACAACCACAAACGCACCATTTTTAGTCACAGCAACCTTCAGCGAAAGCGTCACAGGATTTATTGCCAGCGACGTTAATCTTACTAACAGTACGATTAGCAATTTCACCGGTAGTGGCACAACTTATAATTTCACCGTTACACCGAATGCTAGTGGCCCTGTCACCGTTAACGTCCCAGCAGTAAGAGCAACCGATACCGCTGGTAATAACAATACCGCAGCAACTCAACTGACTCGTACTGCTGATATTACAGCGCCAACAGTTGCCTTAACATCCGCATCCCCAACAACCACAAACACACCATTTTTAGTCACAGCAACATTCAGCGAAAGCGTCACAGGATTTATCGCCAGCGACGTTAATCTTACTAACAGTACGATTAGCAATTTCACAGGTAACGGCACAACTTATAATTTTACCGTTACACCGACTGCTGATGGCACTGTCACCGTTGATGTCCCTGCTGCTACAGCCACTGATATTGCGGGTAATAACAATACCGCCGCAACTCAACTGACTCGTACTGCTGATATTACAGCCCCCACAGTTGTATTAACATCCGCATCCCCTACAGCCACAAACGCACCATTTTTAGTCACAGCAACTTTCAGCGAAAGCGTCACAGGATTTAGTGCGACTGGAGTTAATGTTACTAACGGCACTTTTAGCAATTTTGCAGGAAGCGGCAGCAATTATACTTTTACAGTCACACCTAATGCTGATGGTAATGTCACAGTTGATGTCCCTGCTGCAATAGCAACTGATACAGCCGGTAATAACAATACCGCAGCCACGCAACTGACTCGCACTTTTGATGCTACAGCGCCAACAGTTGCCTTAACATCAACTTCCACAACCACAGTCAACGCACCATTTAGCGTGACAGCCACATTCAGTGAAGATGTCACCGGATTTGATAATACTGATATTACCGTCACCAATGCGACTATCGGTAACGTTGTCACAGTTGATGCCAAAACTTACACCTTTGATGTGACGCCCACTGCTGATGGTAATGTCACCGTTGATGTCCCTGCTGCAATAGCAACTGATACAGCGGGTAATAACAACACCGCAGCCACGCAACTGACTCGCACCGCCGACATCACCGCACCAACAGTTGCCTTAACATCAACTTCCGCAACCAACACAAACGCACCATTTTTAGTCACAGCAACATTCAGCGAAAGCGTCACAGGATTTAGTGCAACTGGAGTTAATGTTACTAACGGCATTGTTAGCAATTTTGCAGGAAGCGGCAGCAATTATACTTTTACAGTCACACCTAATGCTGATGGTAATGTCACAGTTGATGTCGCTGCGGCAATAGCTACGGATATAGCCGGTAATAACAATACCGCAGCCGCGCAACTGACTCGCACCGCCGACATCACCGCACCAACAGTTGCCTTAACATCAACTTCCGCAACCAACACAAACGCACCATTTTTAGTCACAGCAACATTCAGCGAAAGCGTCACAGGATTTAGTGCAACTGGAGTTAATGTTACTAACGGCATTGTTAGCAATTTTGCAGGAAGCGGCAGCAATTATACTTTTACAGTCACACCTAATGCTGATGGTAATGTCACAGTTAATGTACCGGAGGCCATAGCTACGGATACAGCAGGTAATAACAATACCGCAGCCGCGCAACTGACTCGCACTTCTGATGCTACAGCGCCAACAGTTGCCTTAACCTCCAATTCAACACCAACAGTAACTGGTTTGTTTAGCGTCACCGCTACCTTTAATGAAGATGTCATCGGCTTTGATAATACTGATATCACCGTAGCCAATGCGACTGTCGATAACTTTGTTAAAGTTGATGCCAAAACTTACACCTTTGATGTCACTCCCCCTGCTAGTGGTAATGTCACAGTTGATGTACTTGCTGCCAAAGCAACGGATACAGCGGGTAATAACAATACCGCAGCAACTCAACTGACTCGCACTGCTAATCTCACCACACCTATTGTTGATGTCACCGCACCTACTGCTAACTTGGCTGCAATTTCTAACCTTACTACAGCGGGTGGTACAAGTCAGACATTGACAGTTACTTTCAGCGATAGTAGTGGAGTTGATGTTACCAGTTTAGATAATTCTGATGTTGTTGTAAATTGGTCAGGTGGCGCTATTTCTACTACCTTTGTTAGTGTTGATATTAATAGCAATGGTACGCCTCGTACAGCAACATATTCCTTTACTCCGCCTGGTGGAATTTGGGATAATGCTGACAATGGTACTTACACAATTAATTTGCAAGCATCGCAGGTGAAGGATGCTGTTGGCAACTTGTCTGCTACTAGCAGTTTAGGTACTTTTGGCGTGAATATTCCCGCACCCGTCACAACACCAACTCCGGTAACAACGCCAACTCCGGTAACAACGCCAACTCCGGTAACAACGCCAACTCCGGTAACAACACCAACTCCGGTAACAACACCAACTCCTGTCACCACACCAACTCC
>JAUBST010000102.1:0-4486 GCA_036702215.1 Microcoleus sp. F6_B6 | reverse complement strand
GGCTTAGCAAGCAACAATGGGCGTGAAGAATTTTTAGAATTACCCAATGGGATACCAAGCGATGATACATTTCGTCGCTGGGGGGGTGACAAGAAGGCTAAAAGCTAGACTGAATCTGACTTATAGCCCTCATCCCCCGTTGATAAAAGTAGCGTTTAGTCGGGGTTAATGTCATTAACTCGCTTAACTGCGTCGGCATATTTTTCTAGGTATGTTAGCCATTGTTGGCTATCTAAACCACTGCCAAAGGTACTCCGTCTTGCATACTTTATTTGTGACTCTTGAGGGCGAACAATGTACTTTTTGACCGATTTCATGCAAGAGATTTGTTCCTTGCATGATGGCACTACTGTAGGCGAGTGCTATTAATAAAATGAGGGTCATCAACCGCTGACCTTTTAAGCCTGTTCCCTCTAAATAATAGCCTCCGCTTTTGTAATCTCGGAACATTTCTTCAATTCCCATCCGATCGCCGATAGGCAGCGATCGCCATCTTAAGTGAACCCAAATTTGTGAGAATAAACCAACCCTCCTTAACAGGGTAAGCTCATCTAATTTGGTATAAATTGTACTTGACAATGAGTCAAATAAGTGAGATGACAACAATGCCACCAAATAAAATATTTAGGAATACACTTTATGTCTCAGGGTTTTGGGATTAAATCTACCTCTGGCAAAAAAAGCTCTCTTCCTCAACTACCGCTCCGGGAAGTAGCAGAGATTCAAGATATTCAACAGAGTTTAGTCGCACATTTTGCAGATATTAAAGACCCCAGAGTCGAGCGAACTAAGAAACATCAACTCACCGATATCAAGCGCAATCGCAATTTTCGCTATCATCGCCGGAGCGCAAGGGTGGGAAGACATCGAGAATTATGGCATTAGTAAAAAAAAGTGGTTAGAAGAGTTTTTGGCATTACCTTATGGCATCCCTTCCGATGACACTTTTCGTCGAGTATTTGAGTTCCTTGACCCAGAAGCATTAAATCGATGCTTTGGACGATGGGTAGAAACTCTCGTCACTAAGACAGGAGGAGAAATTATTCCCATTGATGGTAAGACAATTAGAGGTTCTTATGACCGGAATCAAGGCAAATCGGCACTTCATGTTATTACTGCTTGGTCTTCTGAACAACGTCTTGTTTTGGCGCAGATGAAAGTGGATGATAAATCGAATGAGATCACGGCTATTCCGGCATTATTAGAGTTGCTAGACATCACTGATTCTATCATTACTATTGATGCTATGGGGACTCAAACTGAAATTGCTCAAAAGATTATTGAAAAAAAAGGAAATTATGTCCTGACCCTTAAAGCTAATCATCCCACTCTCCATCATCAGGTTAAAGAATGGTTTGAGAGAGCTTCTGCACAGCAATTTTCCGGGATAGATGTCAGTTATGAGCAACGGATTGAGTCCGGTCATCATCGGCGAGAAATCCGTCAAGTTGGGTCGGTGCCAATTACGGTCATTGGTGAGCTTTACCAACCGCGATTATGGGCGGGATTAAAAAGTGTGGTCATGGTTGTTCGAGTGCGTCATCTTTGGAACAAAACTATCTAAAGAAGTGCAATTCTATCTAACTTCTTTAGATAGTGATGCCCAACTTTTGGGTCGAGCCATCCGAAAACATTGGGGGATTGAAAATCAGGCTCATTGGACTTTAGATTGTACCTTTGCTGAAGATGCTTGCCGGATTCGCTCTTTCCACAGTCCCCGGAATTTGGCTGTCGCAGGACGTATTGCGCTGAATGCCCTCAACTGCGAACCTACTTACAAACGTAGTCTTCGACAAAAAATGAAACGGGCAGCTATGGATAATGATTATCTGATTCAAATTATCAGTTCTTGTTTTCTTGACAATATCTTAGATTCTTCGGATTCCTTTTGTCAAGCATGATTGAGACGCTCTTACCCTGAGGGGGTTCTGACTCCAGCTCAAAAAAGAGCGAACAAGTCAAAGGCTCAAAAAAGAATCTTTGTAGAACACTTAATTAGATTACTAAAAATCTTTCGAGTGGCAGCAGAAAGATTCCGCTTAAAAGCGAAAAATTACGACACAGTAATTTTAGTGGTATGTGGATTAATACGCTGGCGAATAGGTGCGATCGTTATGTATCAATAAAAGTCCCTACAAACGGAAAAAAAACAGTAAAAATTCGGTAATAAAATTGGGCAGTTTTTATCGTTCGACCGTTGAAACCCTTATTGAAGCGTTGGTTTTGAGAGTTGCGCCCTTTAAGGGGCGCAACTCTCAAAACCAAGCGGGGGAAGGGATTGGAATTATGGGAGAGGTCTATTGCTCCGGTTTTAAATTTTGATAAAATTGATTGTTCATGATTGATTTATTGTGTAACTACAAAATACCTTTTTAGCATTTTATGCTGTTTTTAGCAAAATGTCCTAAAAATTAGCTATAACCTGCAATCTGCTCCACTTAAGCCAAACCCTTGATTATAGCATAAAATTATTTTGCAAGAGGTCTAATGTCTATCTCGTTCTCTTGTCAAGGGGGTTGAGCAATTACAATTGGTTTACTCATTGCTGCTACTGTACCTCATAACAGCGGTTCCCGCTGTAAAAATTCAAGCATAAGTTAGCGGTCTGGAGGTCGCTAATTTACTCTCTGTTTTTATCTCGCTCGCTGGCGATCGCGCGCAAACTTGACATGCTCCCTGTTACAACTGCGTTGTGCTTACTTGAATGGTGAATTTGCAGTTTAATGTTTTTGCAAAATCGGGATGCTCCTCGATCGGCGATGAATGATGACTATATGATGCAGATTCTCAAGTGATTGTGTCAAGCTTGAGTGAGATGCTCTTACCCTGGATTCTTTGATAAATTATCTAACACTTGAAAGTGGGAGGATCAACTTTTTTATGAATGGTTTTATAACTTTTTTTAGGCTCAATTAGCTACCAATTTGGTTACTGCCGAGTTTTATCTTCTCCCCGAAGTGACAAAAGAGGGTGACACTGTAACTTTGCCTTGGCCCTAGTCAAAGTAAGCCCGCTCATCATAAATTCATAATATTGAAGCACTGAGTTCTTCTACCCATGGGCACTGGTCTGCTATTGTGTGGTGGAATCTGGGTGACAGCGCCAACTCAATAATTCTTCCATTTGGATTGGTCTATGATATAACCCGCTTAGCCATAGCAGGAGTTATCCCTTTACCCAGGCTGCTGTGAGGTCGAACCCAATTGTGTACTAGCTGCAGTACATCGAGCGATCGCTGTAATCCTTCCACCAACAGGCGCGTAAGTATTTGTACGTCGTCTGTAAGCGCTACAGCGTCGTCTTATGGAACTATTAAGTGCCTCATTATGATTAGCGCCTACTTCTGTTTTTGGGCTAATGGCAGTGTAAGGATGCTCCTGGTTAACCCATTTAACACGCTTACGACCTTGAGAGCCTTTTATCTTCATGGCTACGGACAACCCCTCCCGCCAAACTTTACGGTATCCGTAAGCTTTAGGGCGTTCAAAGGATTTCAAGTATTGACTTGCTAATAACCATAACTGCTGACCGTAACGTTGTTCCCCGTCCGTGAACCAACGTACAGAGACACAATTTTTAGCCCACTGCCAGGCGGATTGGGTTCCCTGTTGGAATAATTGAGCATTTTTAAAGCCTGCATTAGCCACTAACCAATAGCGACTATCACGTTCTATAAAACTGATTGTCCACCCTTGGGATCGTTCCGGGGGGGGAATTACGCCCGACCCGCGTGTACAACTCATCTCCTTCTACTGTTACCTCTTTACTTGGTGGTGCTGGTGGAGACCATGCTTTCGTCATGTCTGCCACACGCTTTTCCCATCGCATAACGGTAGAGTGCGATTTGCCCAGTATCCTCCCTGTAGCCCTGATCCCCGTCCCCTCTGTACGTATTTTTAACGCGCTCACCACCAGCGCTTTGGGAGTGCGTAAATTTGCCATAGGCGTCCCGGTACGTTCGTTAAACCGTTTTTCGCAGTGGCGACAGTAGTATGTCTGGATGATGTCTCCCTCTTTCAGGCGAGTAGTGCCGTATTTCATAGCATGGTGGTCGCAGTAGGGGCAGTCCATAGGGTGGGATGCGAATTAATCAAAGTTACTAAGCTAGTCTACCACACAATAACAGACCAGTACCTACCCATGCGCGGTAGATACTCCCCTCAAAAGTCCAATCTTGCCCAAAAAAAAGACCCCACAGTTAAAAGAAGACCCCACAGTTAAAAGAGGAATCAGCCAGCGGATGCCGGAGCGGTACTTAAAAGTCGAAACCCTGACGGTGTATGGCTTCCTCAAAAAATCAAAAATATTTTGGCAAAACGCTTGACAAGCCTGGGGAGAGTTGATACATTAATAAAGCGCCAGAAGGGAAGCGGTTCACTGAACCACAACCGGAAGGTCAAAAACTGAACAGGTCAAAAACTGAACCTAGAAAAAAGAATAGTTTGAAAGCTTAAAGCACTATTAACCTCGTCAAAGAAATCAAGAT
>JAUBST010000101.1:0-3007 GCA_036702215.1 Microcoleus sp. F6_B6 | reverse complement strand
CGCTGCCGAGGCGCGACGACCGATGATCAGCAGGAATGCGAGTGATGGATGCCTAGGCGCACACGACCGATGAAGGACGGGGACTCCCGCCGAAACGGGTAGGCGAGCCGGAGTCAGGCTGCGACCCTACCATCTCCGAATGGGGCAACCCCACCACCGTGATGGGTGGTGATCCTAATCTGAATCTATAGGGTTAGGAAGGGCACCGGGGGAACTGAAACATCTCACGTACCCCGAGGAACAGAAACAATTCTCGTAGTAGCGGCGAGCGAACCGGGAAGAGCCTAAACGGCGCACGTGTCAAGCAGGACAGCGTTGCGTGCGCCGGGTTGCGAGACCTCCAGGGTCGGATGTCCTTCCGACCAGCAAGTGACAAATGGACGACTTAGGGGAATGGTCCTGGAACGGCCAACCAGAGCGGGTGAGAGTCCCGTACCCGGCAAGGCGGCCACTTGCGTGAGGGATCTCAAGTACGACGGGACACGCGAAATCCCGTCGGAAGCGGGGGTGACCACACTCCAAGGCAGAATATCGTGGGCGACCGATAGCGCAGAGTACCGTGAGGGAACGGTGAAAAGCACCCTGGCGAAGGGAGTGAAACAGATCCTGAAATTGCTCGCAGACAAACCGTGGGAGGCGTAAGCTAACCGCGTGCCTTTTGGAGTATGAACCGACGAGTTACCCGGTGTGGCAGGTTAAGGCAGCAACAGCCGGAGCCAGAGCGACAGCGAGTCTGAATAGGGCGATGGTCGCACAGGGTAGACCCGAAACCAGGTGAGCAACCCATGGTCAGACTGAAGCGACCGTAACAGGTCGTGGAAGGTCGAACTAGTGTCCGTTACAAAGGGCTTGGATGAACTGTGGGTAGCGGAGAAATTCCAATCGAACCTGGAGATAGCTGGTTCTCCCCGAAATGTATTGAGGTACAGCCGTGGACTGGGGCTGCTGGGGGTAAAGCGCTGTTGGCGTGCGGGGGGCGCGAGCCTTACCAAGCGCTGGCAAACTGGGAATACCAGCAGCCTACACCACGAGTGAGACGGTGGGTGCGAACATTCATCGTCAAGAGGGCAACAACCCAGACCCGCCGCTAAGGTCCCGAAGTATCGGCTCAGTGGGCAAGGGCGTGATCGGACGGAGACAACCAGGAGGTTGGCTTAGAAGCAGCCACCCTTGAAAGAGTGCGTAACAGCTCACTGGTTTAGTCCGGTTGCATCGACAATCCACCGGGGCTAAGTCGATCACCGAAGCGCGGGATTATCCTTTGAGGATAATGGTAGGGGAGCGTTGTGGGGGCATGGAAGCGGGCGCGGAAGCGCAACCCGTGGAGCGACCACAAGTGCGAATGTCGGTATGAGTAACGATACGAGGGGTGAGAACCCCCTCCACCGAAAGTCTAAGGGTTCCGCCGCACGGGCACTCCGCGGCGGGGAAGTCGGGCCTAAGGCGAGGGCGCGAGCCGTAGCTGATGGACACGCCGTTGATAATCGGCGACCACACCCAGAACGTTTGAACGTGACTGAGATGCTGATGGGGAATCCGAGCGACGAGACGAGCGTCGTTCACGCTGGTAGGGAGCATCGTGTGGCAAATCCCACGATGTGCTGACCGAGAAGCAAGTACGAGCGAAAGTCTTCGGACTTTGGCGAGTCGGATGGACCTAGGCAGCCGCGAAAGGCTTGGGCACGGAGGACTGGGTGTGCCCGTACCGCACACCGACACAGGTAGACAGGTCGAGGAGACCAAGGTGGACGAGCGAATCCCGGTTAAGGAACTCGGCACGAATGACCCCGTAACTTCGGGAAAAGGGGTGCTCGCTGGGGTGAAGCCCATACGGGTGGAGCATCTGGCGAGTCGCAGCAAAGAGGCCCAGGCGACTGTTTAACAAAAACACAGGTCGGTGCGAACGCGAAACAGCGGACGTATACCGGCTGACACCTGCCCAGTGCTGGAAGGTTAAGGGGAGAGGTGCAAGCCTTGAACCGAAGCCCCAGTAAACGGCGGCCGTAACTATAACGGTCCTAAGGTAGCGAAATTCCTTGTCGGGTAAGTTCCGACCCGCACGAAAGGTAGAACGATCTGGGCGCTGTCTCAACCGGGAGCTCGGTGAAATTGCAAGGGCCGTGAAGATGCGGCCTACTCGCAGCAGGACAAAAAGACCCCGTGGAGCTTGACTACAGCTTGCCATCGGCGCGTGTGTGGCGCTGCGTAGGATAGGTGGGAGCCTGAGAAGCCGGACTTGCGGGTTTGGTGGAGGCAACGGTGAAATACCACTCTGCGACAGATATGCGCCTCACCCTTGGCCATGAAACTGGCAAGGGGACGGTGGCTGGTGGGTAGTTTGACTGGGGCGGTCGCCTCCCAAAGCGTAACGGAGGCGCGCAAAGGTAGGTTCAGGCCGGATGGCAACCGGCTGGGGCGTGCAAGCGCAGAAACCTGCTTGACTGCAAGGCAAACAGGCCGCGCAGGGACGAAAGTCGGCGCTAGTGATCCCACGTGCCTGAGTGGAAAGGCCGTGGCGTAACGGATAAAAGCTACCCCGGGGATAACAGGCTGATCCCGCCCAAGAGTTCACATCGACGGCGGGGTTTGGCACCTCGATGTCGGCTCGTCGCATCCTGGGGCTGGAGTCGGTCCCAAGGGTTGGGCTGTTCGCCCATGAAAGCGGCACGCGAGCTGGGTTCAGAACGTCGTGAGACAGTTCGGTCTCTATCCGCTGTGAGCGCAGGATGATTGCGTGGGGCTGGCCCTAGTACGAGAGGACCGGGCTGGACAGACCGCTGGTGGACGAGTTGTGGGACGACCCGCAAGGCTCGGTAGCTACGTCTGGGACGGAGAACCGCTGACAGCATCTAAGTGGGAAACCGGCCACAAGATCAGTCATCCGTGTATGAAAGTATGAGAGGCACCGTCGAGACGAGACGGGAACTGGGTTGCTGTGGAGGCCGTGTGAACGGTAGAGCAGACAACAACAGACAGCCGAGCGATCATCGGTTGCCGCGCGTCGGCA
>JAUBST010000100.1:0-4833 GCA_036702215.1 Microcoleus sp. F6_B6 | reverse complement strand
ACCCCCAATTTTTTTGGGTTATGGTTGGCTCAAACCCTTATTCTAGCTGATTTTCAGCCCCCTTGTCACCCCTTGAGCGTTATCCCTCTGAAACCGTCAAACACGGCTGCGATCGAAGTAAAACCTTGCTCGACATTGTGCGGGCTGGTATCGAGGCTTTATCGGATGAACCTATTGTCTTACAACAGTCAGACACTAGCGTAAGACACAATGATGTAAGACAGAATGCCGTAAGACAAAGTAAGACAGAAACCACAATCGATATAGAGGCAAGATTCGCAGCTATCGAAGAACGGCTGGGAAAATTGAGGGCCTGAGTGAAGCTCCTATCCAGGAATCATTCAGGCCTGAGCTTGCAGAGGAAAATCAAAGTTTGCTTGCGAGCTTGCAGGCAGCCGATACAGTTATCAGGAATCGGAATCAGGAAATTGCAGCGCTAAACTCCCGACTGGCAGCAAAGGATGAAACCATCGCAGAGCTGAACGAGCAAATTGACAACCCCGAATCGCAACTTGAGCAGCGATCGCCAACTCAACCCGAAACCTCGGCGACGGTCGGAACCGATTTGTCGGAAATCGAACCGGCCGACTTGCTCAACCGGTTAAAAGCGCGGCGCAAAAAGTCCGGCGCAAACTTGGCAGATATGGAGGCAGTTTTGGACATACTCAGCTACTTAGAAAAGTAGGACTGAGCTAAAGATGAGCGGAAAACCAGGCTTTCGGTAGCTTAGTCAATCTGAAACCCTTGCTACGCAAAAGGATTATCTAACGGGTACGGCAGGACTTGAACCTGCGGCTCGCTGCTTAGAAGGCAGCTACTCTATCCAACTGAGTTACGCACCCAACTCAAAAATCGCTAACAAGATTATTGTATCGTTGGAGTGTGCGATCGAGCAAGTAAATTATGTGATGACTTACGCAGAAAGCGCTTTGATATACAAAATATGGCGTGGAGTGCGATGGTTCGGAAAAAAAACCAAGACGATCAGAGTGCCTGTGCCTCCAAGACTCTATCTGACCTGGGGGGTGACAAAGGGCCTCAAACCCCTAACTGCTCAATAAGTGCTGATAAGCAAGCTAAGCCAAACTCACTCAGACAATGCCTGATAGCCTGAATCTGAGAATTCCAGCACAAGAGTAATTGATGAATTGGTTACTGACCCAAAAATGCGCGGGCGATTTACGTAGGTTAGGGAGTCCGATTTCTAATCACATCCGCCAGAGGTGGAATTATTTCATCTTGCTTGAAACGTGAGAGCAAATACTGCCAGAAAGAAATACCGAGTTTCCAACAAGTCTTTTTTAAACCCGTAAATGTATCCCGCGCTTGACGACCATTTTCATTACGAGTTCCCTCACTAATTTTTCGTCGTGTGACGTACTCTCGAATATCAGTTTCTGCCGCATTGGTATGTAACGGGAGAAAAGGCCAGGGTAAGAGCATCTCAATTAGGCTTGACATAAGGGATGAGAAGAATCTAAAGTCTTGTCAAGAAAAGCCGAACTAAGAACCTGAATCATATAATTATTATCCATAGCAGTCCGTTTCATTTTTTGTCTAAGACTACGTTGGTAAGTCCGTTCGCGATTGAGAGCATTAAGAGCCAAGCGGCGCTTGCATCGCCAAATTACTGGGACTATGGAAACAGGGTAAGCTCATCTAATTTGGTATAAATTATACTTGATAAAAAGCAGCCAATAGGCTCTATATCAGTGTACCGAACTCAAACCTATAATCAAGTTTGAATCTTAACAAAGTCAATCAAGTTGAAACGGAGTCCAAGACAATGACAAATGGTTTTGCACCTATATTGAAACTCGCTGTAAAATCTCAAGCCAAAAGAGCAGAAAAACGACATTTAACACCTCTGGGCGACATCCAAGCCAATTTATTGAATTATGTAGCAGAAATCCCGGACTCCAGAGTTCAAAGAACCCAAAAACACTCATTACAAGATATTTTAGTAATCTCTATTTTAGCCGTCATTGGCGGTGCCGAAGGTTGGGAAGACATGGAAAATTATGGCATCGCTAAACAGCAATGGTTAGAGGAATTTCTCGAATTACCCAATGGTATCCCGAGTGATGATACTTTTCGACTCGTCGAGTGAAAGAATCAATCCTGATGATGAGAGAACAATGTTTAGCGAAGTGGCTTCAAAGTATGCTTGGTTCGATATAGCAATTCCATTTGAGATGTAAATAGGTATTTCTATGGTAAAATAGGAAAGTTTGATAATAAATGAAAGGGAAGAAAGCAAATGGAAGCCAATAAAAATGAATAAGAAAGACAAATAGAAGGTTTAATCAACTTTATAAATAGTAATGGAGAATCGCGAGAAATGAAGAGAGCCTTAGCCGTAAAACTGGCTCTACAAGGTTATGTGTACAGAGCGATAGAAAATATACTAAATGTATCTAAAGGTTATGTAAGTAAATGGAAAAAAAGATTTATAGCACAAGGAATACCAGGTCTAAGATTCGGCTATAGAGGAGCGAAAACCAAGCTAATATGCTTAAGAGGAAGAATCAACCATACAGTGGTTGTCATGCCAAAAATATTGGGATATATCCGAACTAGAAATATATTTAATAGAGGAGTAAAATGTCATATTTTAATCGAAATAAAGTTACTATAATATTTACAAATAAGCCAGAATAACCAGACAAAAAGCTGACAAAGTAAATCCAAAAAAAATCAAAAAGAAGTCAAAAAAAGCAATGCAAAAATGAACAAAGTTCTCGAAGATAATAGAGAAAAAATAGAGTCTAACTTGTAGTATATGCAATAGGCTAATCCCATTTAATGGGAGGAGACATTGTAGGTCATGCATGGGAAAAGTCAAAAAAACGCGTGGAAATACCAATTAATAGACCTCTTGCGAAAGTGCGCTCATCCTAGGTAAAATAAAAGAAAAAATTAGCTCCCATAATATGAAGTACGAACAATTACAAAAGTTAACACCCACAGAGTTTAAACGCTACTGTGGAGTACATCAAGAGACATTCAAAGAGATGGTAAAAATAGTCGAAGCGGAAAAAATATTTCAAAGAAAATCAGGCAGACCAAGTAAATTGTGCCCAGAAGACCAAATCTTAATGACATTATCCTATTTGCGAGAATATCCTACTTTTTTTCATCTAGGAATTAAATGGGGTATTAATGAATCAAATGCGTATAGAATTGTAATTAGAACGGAGAAAGCTTTAATAAAATCAGGTTTATTTAATTTACCTGGAAAAAATTTTTTTTGTCGAGGTGACATTCCGGAAATGGAAACTGTAGCGGTGGATGTGTCAGAGCATGAAATAGAGCGCCCCAAAAAAAAGCAAAAGAAATATTATAGTGGCAAGCAAAAATATCATACGATAAAATCGCAAGTTTTAGCCAATACAAAAAGTACCGAAATAATATGTACAGCCTTTAGTAACGGGAAAACGCATGATTTTAATTTGTTTAAAAAAAGCAAGATCGGGATGAATGAAAAACTTGAAATTTTAGCTGATAAAGGTTATCAAGGAATCAAAAAGATTCATGCTAATAGTAGAACACCGCTCAAAAAAATCAAAAATAAAAAACTGAGTAAAGCCGAGAAAGTTTCAAATCGGCAATTAGCAAAAGACCGAATTATTATTGAAAATATACATCGAAGCTTAAATATATTTAGAATACTTTCTCGGCTGATATCGTAATCGAAGAAGACGCTTCGGATTAAGATTTAATTGGTAGTGCTTTTTTGTAAAGGACAGAGGAAAAAATCTCTCTTATTATCCAATCCCCATTTTTTTTCTGATTTGTTGGTTGTATTCGTGGATGAAGTTCCAAATTGCCCCGATATGATTCTCTAGCTTCTTTGAGAATGATAATGTCTTTCTTACTAACCTTGATATTCACACGTCTTAACGTGTTGTTGAGTCTTTCAATATAACTCGTTAATCCCGTCTCCTTTCCTACTGCAAAATGCCTTTTGCTTGGCACTACCTTTTCATAGGCCTCCCACATATCCGTATACACTGCAGGCGCACTGCTTATATACTCCTGGTAATGAATCCCACAGTTGCGAAAGCTGATGTCCGCGAACGGTCTCCTATCTCACATCCGATGATTTCTCTGGTTCGAGCATCTATTGCGAGCCAGACCCATTGCTTGTTCCCTTTATTGTCCACAAATGACCACAACTCGTCCATTTGAACCGTCAGCTTCCCTTTTTCTTTTGGCACTACTTCTGCTTTCTGCTCTACCTGTTGATAATATTTGTTGACATAATGAAAGGAGCCAGCTTGCTGACACACCTACTGCCCTTACTATTCCGGCTAAGGAGATTCTTTCGAGCAACAGTAAATTCACCAATGCGATGATGTTTTTGTCTTTTGGTTTCCACTGTGGATCTTCCACAAACTGTCTTCCACAGTCTCGACATTTATGGTTCTGTTTTCCTCTGCGCGTTCTCCCATTTTTCATGATGTCGTCAGAACCACACGTTGGGCAACTTAAATCCAATTTCATTCCATCATTCCTTTTTCACGATCGTCGCTCTATTTTACTATTTTTCTCCTTCCTTTACAAAAAAGTACTACCGATTTAATTTAATCGCTGGCATTTATAATTATGAACTTTCTTTGAAGACAAACTAGCGAGCATCTGAGACTTTCGCAAGAGGTCTAATAATTATCAAAGATAGACAAACTTATTATGGTGCATTAAATTTGTTACAACCCGATTTAATTTTAGAGAAATATTCAACATAAATGGATAAATAAGCTGTTTCGCATTAAAACTGGTATAATAATAAATCACAAGTCACAGAAAAGCCAGAAGTATGCCAGCCAAAAA
>JAUBST010000099.1:0-4995 GCA_036702215.1 Microcoleus sp. F6_B6 | reverse complement strand
GGGAGGTTTTGGCTCGGGTTTTTGGTGCCGATCGTCCTCTGACTTCTCTCGATTTTCTTTCTCTGGTTCCTTAAGACCAAAGCGCATTCAATCCGCTGGAATTTTACTATAATCATAGAAGCTCGGTTTGTTTAACAAACCGAGCTTTTAAATGTTTTCAAAAAAAGAAGAGCGAGCAAGTCGATAATTGGGTGATTCGACTTGCTGGCGACCCTAGAATTGATTTTTAGTGAGTCATTAATTTCTGAAAAAAGCCAGAAAATGAAGTAGATAAATACAAAATTTATAACCATTTTTTGAGTAAAATATAAATTATTTTAGATTCGTCTGAGTGACACCTATAAAGTTTGTTTTTGATGGAACAATTAAGTCTTCATAAAAGTTTCACAAATCGCCTTATTTTTACTACAAAAAATAACGTTTGTCAACTGCTTTTAGGTAACAAATATCGCATACTACGGTGTATTTTCGTACATCACGTGCGTTTTTTTTCATCTTAAAATAATTTAGTGCCAGGTCTGAATTGGCTAAAAAACCGCTGATTTATCAGGTAAATACAGCGAACTGCTACTTTGGGAAGATGTCGATTAAAAAAAAATCGAAGTAAATAGAACTTGTTAACTATGCGAAGTCGAGAAATTAGCAGTTAGAGATTTCCCATTAGCAATTAACAGTAATATCTACCACTGAAACTTGACAATTCACAAATCAAGGAGCTATGTAACTCATGAAAAATTTATGGTGCAACTACTCTTCGCCAATTCACAAATCAAGTTGCGATCGCCGCGACACCGACTGCATAAAACCTTCTTTGATTGGGGCGCCGTTAGTCGGCGATCGGGCGATCGATATTTCCTGTTTAACAAAAGCGAGTCTGGGCGTCAAGACTCAACATAAAAAACATTTAGTTTGCATCGATCCGAGGGTAGAGAATTATCAGCATCTGACGAGCGGAGTCAAACCGGGGACAGAGATAATTGTCTTGGATCGAACTCTGGATGGAGTAGAACAAATTACCGATATTCTAGCTAAACGCAGCTTAATTTCCAGCCTTCAGATAGTTGCTCACGGCAATGAAGGTTCGGTGCAACTGGGGTCAACTTTACTGAAGGATGAAAACTTACCAAAGTACGATCGGCATTTGCAGCAGTGGCACAAAGCTTTTCGCGAAAAAGCCGATATTTTATTATTAGCGTGCCGGGTCGGATCTGGAAAATCGGGGATTGCTTTTGTGCGGAAGCTGAGACAATTAACAGGTGCCAATATAGCGGCTTCCAACAATCTAATTGGTAGTAAAAAGTTAGGAGGAAACTGGAAATTAAATGTTACAGCAGGACGAGTAAAAACAGCAATAGCTTTTGAAACAAAAACTCAGGAAACTTACAGCGCTGTCCTCGTGAGTTTAGTGGACGAAAGTTTTCAAGACGCAAGTCTAATCGGCCCTTGGATCTCTGGGGTAACAGGCACGTCAGACGCTCCAGCTTTAACAGCAGGAACGGGAACGGATAGTTTTCCGGGTTTGAACCTAGATCCAGTTGGCAGCGGGGCGTTGAGGTTAACTTCAAGAACTTTTGACCAATCTACTTTTGTCATCTATAACAGTCAGGTTCCAGTCAACAGCGGTCTTAACATTGTCTTCGATATATTTCCCTACAACGGCACTGCACGTCCGAATTTAGCAGGGCGGACAGGGGACGGCATAAGTTTCTTTTTAATTGACGGTACTGTGACGCCAACACAAGCTGGAGGCTATGGAGGTTCTCTCGGCTACGCGCAAAATGTAGATACAAATCAGTCCGGTTTACAGGGAGGTTATTTAGGAATTGGATTGGATGAATTCGGAAATTTCTCAACTCAAACTCAAGGGCGCGTAGGTGGAATTCCGGGGGGGCGTAGAGCAGATTCAGTAACGCTTAGAGGTAGCGAAGTTACGCAATATCAATTTTTAACTTCTACGTTTGTGCCGCAGGGAATAGATAATATTCCCGATACCGTAAATCCTCTGCCTCCAAACGGGCCGAACAACGCCATTACCAGCAGTCGCGAAGCAGCCAGAAGAAGAGTTCAAATTATTTTGGAACCCCCGACTTCTGCAACGCCAAACCGTCTCACTGTTAACTTCGATCTCAACAAGAATGGTTCGTTTACAGATCAGGGCGAGACTATTATCGACATTGCCAATTTAGAGGACATAAACGGGCCAATCCCGGCAACATTCAAATTTGGTTTTGCTGGTTCCACGGGAGACGCTACCAATATTCACGACATTCGCACTTTGTCGATCCAAACTATAGACGTGCCGCTTACTACAGCAGATGTTGCCTCAACGAAAACAGGCCCGGCGGCAGCGGCACCGGGTAGCAGCATTACTTACACAATTACGACGGTAAATAACGGTCCGAACGACGCCGAAAACGTGGTGGTTGAAGATCGATTGCCCGTCGGGGCAGTATTTAGTAGTGCCGACGGCGACGGCACTTTCAACGAGACAACGAGACTGGTCACCTGGCCGACTATTCCGAATTTACCTGTTGGGGCTACAGCCACCCGCACCGTAACTGTTACGACCCCAACTACACTCGGCCCTATTACAAACAGTGTATTCAGCAGCAGCAGCACGATCGATCCCGTACCCGGTAACAACAGCGGCAGCAGCCCGGATGCGAGAGTCACGACCACTATTACGAACGATATTGCCGATGTAGTGACGGTCAAAACCGGACCGGCTACGGCAGTGGCGGGCTCGACTGTCACCTACACGATTACCGCAGCCAACAGTGGGCCGAATGCTGCTGCCAATGTGGCGATCGCTGATAGCATTGTTCCGGGTTTAACGGGAGTCAGCGTTTCCGAGGGGGGAACTTACAACGCAACTACAGGTATTGTGACTTGGCCGGCGATCGCATCCTTAGCCAGCGCAGCCAGCGCCAACAGAACCGTCAGTTTTGCAGTTCCCGTCACCGGCGGCCCCATCGCCAACACAGCTAGCAGCACCTCAACTAGCGCAGACCCCAATCCTGCCAACAACAACGGCACCACCCCCGAAGCGCGAGTCACCACCACTATCACCGATAGCGCTGATGTAGTGACGGTCAAAACCGGGCCCGCTACGGCAGCGGCGGGCTCGACAGTCACCTACACAATTACCGCAGCCAACAGTGGGCCGAGTGCAGCAGCCAATGTGGCGATCGCCGATAGCATTGTTCCTGGTTTAATAGGAGTCAGCCCATCGGACAACGGAACTTACAACGCAACTACAGGTATTGTGACTTGGCCGGCGATCGTATCCCTAGCCAGCGCCACCAGCGCCAGCAGAACAGTCAGTTTCGCAGTTCCCGCCACCGGCGGCACCGTCGCCAACACTGCTAGCAGCACCTCAACGAGCCCAGACCCCAATCCCGACAACAACAACGGCACCACCCCCGAAGCGAGAGTTACTACTACGATCGCCGATAGCGCTGATGTAGTTACCCTCAAAACCGGGCCCGCTACGGCAGCGGCGGGCTCGACTGTAACCTACACAATTACCGCAGAAAACACAGGACCCAGTACCGCCACCAACATTACCATTACAGACAGCATCGTTCCGGGTTTAACGGGGGTCACAGCATCCGACGACGGTGTTTACAACCCAGCCACAGGCATTGTCAGCTTTCCGCCCATTGCCAGCTTAGCTGACGGTGTGACCGTCAGCCGGACTGTCAGATTCCCAGTCCCGGCGAGTGGCACTGTCAGCAACACAGCAAGAAGTACCTCAACCACTAATGACCCGAATCCCGGCAACAATAACGGCAGCCAGCCCGGCGCCACTGTTGCTACCAGCATCGCCGCTACCCCGACTCCGACTCCCCCACTCCCACCGACTCCGACTCCGACTCCGACTCCCGCCAACCTACGGCCGATAGCTAACAACGTCAACCTTGAGATCCCCCCCAGCAGCATTGTGCCGATCGCAGGACTCGGAGGAAGTGACCCCGACGGTTCGATCGCATCCTTCACCATCAACACCCTCCCACCAGCAAGTGAAGGGCTGATATTTTTAGGCAATCCCGATACTGGCGGCACGCTTGTCACTGCCGGTCAAATTCTGACACCTGCTGAGATCGACCAATTATTTTTCCAATCGACAGGCAACTTTACAACAGCAAATTTCACCTACAGCGCTACAGACAACCAGGGCGCTACCAGCCCCGCCAGCGCTACTGTATCGGCGCTGCTGCCGTCGCCAAACCAACCGCCCGTAGCCAACAACGTCAACCTTGAGATCGCCCCCAGCAGCGCTGTGCCGATCGCAGGACTCGGCGGCACAGATCCAGACGGGTCGATCGAATCCTTCACCATCAACACCGTCCCACCAGCAAGTGAAGGGCTGATATTTTTAGGCAATCCCGATACTGGCGGCACGATTGTTACCCCTGGTCAAATTCTGACACCTGCTGAGATCGACCAATTATTTTTCCAATCGACAGGCAACTTTACAACAGCAAATTTCACCTACAGCGCTACAGACAACCAGGGCGCTACCAGCCCCGCCAGCGCTACTGTCTCTGCCATTCCTCTGAACGAACCAACACCAACACCAACACCCACACCACCCACACCACCAACACCCACACCACCAACACCAACACCCACACCAGCGCCGGAACCCACACCAACACCCACACCACCAACACCCACACCCACACCAGCGCCGGAACCCACACCAACACCCACACCACCAACACCCACACCACCAACACCCACACCACCAACACCCACACCACCAACATCACCAACACCAACACCCACATCACCAACACCCACACCACCAACACCCACACCACCAACACCCACACCCACACCAGCGCCGGAACCCACACCCACACCCACATCACCCACACCCACATCACCCACACCACCAACACCCACACCACCAACACCCACACCCACACCCACACCAGCGCCGGAACCCACACCCACACCCACACCCGCAGCCGAACCAACCCCCATATT
>JAUBST010000098.1:0-5014 GCA_036702215.1 Microcoleus sp. F6_B6 | reverse complement strand
CACTGATCAACCAACCGAGAAGAAGGTTGAGAACTTTTTGGAGAGGCTTATTGCTGAAGTTATTAAATCGTCATTCCGGAGTGTCCCCAATGTGTCCCCATGTGTCCCCATTAGATTGACTTGATGGGGACACAACATCACTTAATGGGGGTATTGGGGACATGGTGGGGACAGGGGTGTCCCCACTTGTAAGGCTTACAGTGTCTTGCTTGTAGCCTGTTGGGGATATTGGGGACACGTAAGTACGAGAAAATAAAATACTTCGCCCTTTACTTGTAACCTCTCCGTATTTCAGGGTTACTAATTCCGCGAACCAGGCTTGAATTTCTTGATTTGATTTACGGTGCTTTCCGTTGAAAGTCTTGCTTACCTCGCGAATCGATACCGTGCCGCCATTGCGCTCTGCCAGCGAGATGATTTTGGCTAAATTGCTTTCCAGGGCGTCCGGGCTGCAAACCTCGATATTTATACTCAAAGCTTGCTGCGTCGTGTACTCAACCCACTTGATAGCGGCCGCAACTTGCTCGGCAGGGACTTTGCGTGAAACTTCAATCCCCAGATGCGATGCGTGGATACAGTGCAGGATGGTTGCGACGCGGCCAACTTTCTCAGCAGCCTTGCCTAGCATCGCCCGCATCCCTTGCTTGGGATGATTGAGCCGGAGTCGCTGGCAGTGGTTGTAGTAATCAACAAACAGCTTTCTGGTAGATGAACAATGTCTGATTCTTTCCATTTGGGTTTGACCCCTCTGCCTTTGGTTGACCATAATCCTGCCCAACCCATTTTCACCCACCGATGAATTACTTCTCTAATTGTTTGCTCTCTACAATTAAAATGAGCTGCTATCTCCTCTACATAACATCCCTGGGAGTTCAATCTAATAATTTGTGCTCGATATTTTACTTTTTGAGGTACTGTTGTTGCTGTCCTCAATTCAAATAGTGTTCGGTCTTCTTCTTAATTGAGAAATACTCTTAAACGTGCGCCCATATTTGTTGATTTTGTAAATCAAATCTAGAGTGTTTACTTATCTTAATATTATTTGGTTTTTTTACACCTACTAAATTTTCAATTAAATGATACCAATCTAAAATTTCTCATCGGGTTTTACCAGGATTCAACTGGCTAATAATGTTCCATATTCCCTCATGTCCATCACAAGCGATAAGTTAATATATCTGCTAAATGCTGATGGTTTATATAGTTAATTAACGCTTCACAATACTTCGGACAGTTTTGGAACAGGGACGCTCCCCGATCAGAGACAAAAAATCCCTGGAAATTTAACCAAAAATCCCAAAAAAAGGCACTTTTTACGTTAAGCTCAAAAAACACACGAACTTAAAAAAATGCCTGATGAATATTCTAGAATCTATTTTACAACAAATGTCAGGGATTAGTCAATCCCAAAAAAAGTTTATGGTGATTTTGTTTTCCACTATATTACTTGTTTATGGCAAGGTGAACTTTACCAATCTGAGCCTTTACAGTTTATTGAATGAAAAAAGGGAGCGTGTCACTTTTGCGATGAGTATTTATACTCAACTATTTCTTCGCTTACCAATTAAGTCATTTAAGTAAGCACATCGATGAGCCAATACTTGTCCAATATGTTCTGATTTCCAACTTGCTCCAGATATTTTAATTCGTCTAGCTATTTGCTTAATTCCTGATTCTACTGCGCCAGAGCCAATTGAACATATTTCATCTATGAAGGAAAGCTTCGTAATTGATAATTCTTTCTTTGTGCTTTTCCTTCATATTTGCAAAAATTAACTGCTGTTTTTCTCTTTAACTCTGTAAATAGTGCTTTTGCACTTTTTACATTTCCTTTCCATAAATATGTTTCTGCTTGCTTCAATCGCTTAATTGAACCGCCTACTTTCTGAAGATTTTAATTCAAATGATACCAGTCCAGAATTTCCCTTCTGTCCTGTTTACAACTAATTTCCTTGAATATATTCCATACACCATCATGTCCATCACCTAAACAATTTACTGGTTTTTCTAGTGGCTGTTGATTTGCCCAATTAATAATTATCTCATTTTTGTCAAAACTACCTACTATCCCTGCTGCTGACACAATTGCTTTATAATCTTTCCACTCCGATTTTTCTCCGAGTGGTGTGATTAATCGTGCTTTTCCACCGTCTACACTTAACTCGGCAATATCTGCTGTTGCAATGGGCTGCTCAAATTTTTGATAATGTACTAATATGAGTTGTGTCTTCGCTGGAACCGTAATCCCTGTTATATATTCAATATCTTTCGCTGCATTTTGATAGGCAACATTAGCACTCAGTCTTAAACAACAGTTCTCTAAATGTGGACTCAATCTACTCCCACTCCCACACCCGAGTTTATCTGCTTGCTTTTGGGTGATGCTTAAATTACCTAATGTACTTTTTAATCTCTTTACCCTTCCTGCTTTTGTACCGCTAGCTGAGTAGATAAAAAAAATCCTATCTCTGGTGTCACATGAGTTAACACTTTATCTTTGACTGTTATTTCAATATCTTCTAATGTTTTCAATGATTCAGGGTCACAATCAGCATAAAGAATTGCCGAAATAGCCTCCACATATGTTTTTATTGCCTGTTTTTGTTCGGGAGTCATGATTCATTCGCCACTAATTAAGACATCATTACTATTGTCGCCTATTTTGCTCCACAATAGCTCAAAGCTACTATTCTGCTTTCTCTGAGCATTTATACTTATTGCAAAAGTGACACGCTCCCTGAAAAATGAAAAATGAAAAATGAAAAATGAAAAATGAAAAAATGAAAAAACTTATCGCCGTCATTTTTTTTAAAATTTTGATTTCGCAGAATTCAATAAATACTTTATCAATAAAGCCTTGAATTCTGAGCAAACTATTATAGCTGTAATCGATTCTTCATTTATTAAAAAAAGTGGCAAAAAACTGAAGGTAAAGCTAGTTTTTATAATGGTGTAGCTGGCAGACCTGAAGAGGGCTTAGAAATTTCTGTAATTTCTGTAGTCGAAGTCGAAACTCGTTTGTCTTATAGTGTGAGTGTACAACAAACACCCGGGCGTCCTCCCACAGAACTACCCAAAAATCCCCTCACTTCTCAGGCGAAAAAAAAGTTAAAAAGACCTACTAAAAAGAAAGAATCTCAAAGCTCAACGCCTAAGACAACAAGAGTTGACGACTATGCTCAACATTTAAAAAAAACTCGTTCTTTATTGCCAAAATCTATACGTTATTTGGTGGCCGACGGTTATTATTGTCGCGCTAAATTCTGGGATGCCGTACGAGATTCAAATTTAAATTTGATTAGTAAATTACGGTCAGATGCTAACTTAAAGTACCTCTATACAGGTGAAAAAAATAAAATAGGTGCTCCTCGCAAATATAATGGAAAAGTAGATTGTAACAATTTAAAAAGTTTAAGTTTTATCAAAAAAATTAAGCCGGAGTTAAGCTTTATTCATTAGTAGTATGGAGTGTTTCTTTAAAATGTAAAATACGTTTAGCTTGTCTTTCAGAAGTTCAACCCAATGGTAAAATCAAAAATATTTTATTATTCAGCACTGATATCGAGCTAAAAGGTGAACAAATACTTGAGTATTATCAGGCTCGTTTTCAAATTGAGTTTATTTTTCGTAATCCCAAACAATTTACAGGCTTATCCGATTGTCAATCTCGTAGTGGTCAACGCCTTGATTTTCATTTTAATGCCAGTCTAATTGCTCTGAATTTAGCCAAATATGAAGCTTATAATAGTCATTCATCGCCCGAGACATTCGTGTTTTCCATGACCTCTTATAAACGCCGTGAATTCAAGCTTGCATATACTTTACACCTTTATTGATAAGTTAGATTTAGACCGGAATTTAATTTTAAATCACCCTAACCTTCCATCAGTCCTATCCTATGGTACTCTCGCTGCTTAAAAACTGTCCGAAGTATTGCATAATAACTTTCATGTAACCGCACGGCTTTATAATCTTGCTTCGGAGACCCTTCTGGCAACTTCCCTCTCAGACGCACTTTCCCTCCATCTATGCTTGTTTCTTTGACCTCAATTTTGGCATGAGGTTCTGACCATTCTTGTTTTTCTACCAATCGATGTAAACAAGTGTGTCCAATCTTTACTCCTGTCTGAACTTCCATTTCTTGGGCAGCATTGGAGTAGGAAAGATTAGCTATTGGACGGAGACAGCATTTTTAAAATAATGGAGATAAGTAGCTAGACAAAATTAATTACATAGTTTTCTCCAAATTCTTTCAGAATTTTTTCCACAGATGTAACAAAAGTTCCCCAACTCTTGTAAGCAGATATCTCAATCCATTCATACTTAATAAACCGCCATAAAATTTCAATTAAATTTAATTCAGGAGAGTAAGAAGGCAACTCAAAAAGAGTAATATTACGTTCTTTCCACTCTTCTTGTTTATCAACAATAGCATCACTGGTATGAATAGAAGCTCGATCTGTGACAATCACCGTTGGCTTATGTACTGTAGAAAAAAAAGTATCTATACAGGCAATAACACATCTGAATTAATACTTTGAGATCAAATATAAGTTTCAAGGTGGTTATTTCGCTTCATGATTCCTAGTACATTCATTCGCTGACTGCGACGACTAGGAATTGTTAAATATTCTCCGATTTCCTGCCAGCCATAGGGGACACAAGGTATCAAACAAAATCCCGTCTCATCCAAGTAATATAAATCAATTTTACCCTCGTCATCCAATCGCTTTAATTCTTCTAATTGTGCCTTTTTTTCTTGATATTCCTGGGATGGAGGCTTTCCTCCCACTCCTTTACGAAGGAGATGCCAACTCATGTTCAGACTTTTTAGTATTCTTTGAATTGTTTTTATACTCGGACTTATGCCCCAGGCTTCTTGAACTTTTTGGATAACCTTTTTTAATTGCCTTGGTGATTGTTTAGCCCACTCTTTAACTTGGGCTTTTTGCGAAGCGTTCAATAGTGGCTTAGAACCTCTTCCTGGTTTATTATAAAGTCCTACCACTCCCTC
>JAUBST010000097.1:0-5204 GCA_036702215.1 Microcoleus sp. F6_B6 | reverse complement strand
GAAACCCAGGAACTCGCTGTTGATGCCCATGCCGACTTAGCCGACCAAATTGATGCCGAAATTGCAGGAATTACAGCCAGGATGCAGTATTTGATAGAACTACATTCAAAAGCTCTCAACAAACTCCAGGGGTGGAGAGAGCGCTTAGACAAAACCGTTCTCTACTTCAACGAGTGCGGCGTGTTAACTTCCGAAATTATTGGCAAACACCGCCGCATTGCTGTTAAGGAAAATCCGCCTACCTGTGAAGTTTTGATTGACCCATCTCAACTACCAGAACCCTATCGCCGAGTCGAAACCAAAACCGTAATTTCTGCCGACAAAAAGGCGATTTCAGACGCTTGGAAACAAGGAATGCCTGTAAATGGCACTAGGGTGTTCCGCAAGCGCAAAGTGGTTTACAGCTTGCTTCCCGGTAACAATTTGCACTCTCTTCAAGCCAACCAGACGCTTGAAAGTCGTTCTTCGGATAAAACGCCGTCCAAAAAACGGCGTTAGCCATCTTTTCAGGTGTCAGGAAGGCCTTGATTTGACACCTGAATTATTAGACATATCCGAATTAGACACCTCCGAATTATACCATTTATGAAAAGTCATGCAACAGTAGCAACAGTAGGTTGATTTCGTGAAATAAACCCAACGATGCAAATTGTAGCAAGACTTTTTAGAAATGGTATTACAATGTGACACGTTTGTTTTGTAAGAGCGAAGACTTAATTTCGGTCGGTATCTCTTATAAATCAATCCAGTATTGAGGGTTCTCCACTTGTTCTTCGGTGACGTTGAACAACGTTGATGCTCTACCTTTAATAACCCCGTCAGCATCAAAACTCAAACCGCCAAAATGCTGACTGTTTTCACCTTCTCCAAAAGCAACGCGAGCAAGTGCATCGCTATCGCTATCAGAGAAATAATCCCGTTGGCTTTTCATAGCCGTAGTTGTGCGAACTACTTTCACTTTTTTTCTCCACATTGGGATTGTCATCCTGATTGTAACACGCTACTTCTTTCTTCTAAACCCCTCCAATTGGAGGGGGTAAATATCACTCAGTAGCAGGAATTTGTGAAGGAATAACCTTGTCAAAATCTGGACTATTACTGTGCGTAAGTCCTAAAAATGTAAAAACTAGGATTCAGGAGCTAATCAATGAGCAGAAGAAAACTTACCCCAGAATATCGCTCCACAGAATGGGTAGCTGGGGAAGGACTAAAAATCCCAGTCTTTGATATGTCCTTGACTGACGGTAGAGCAAAGGGGCGGTACCAAGCTGAATCAGAAGTGCTGCGTAACTCCCTGCTTGAACTGCTTTTTGAACCTGAAGAATTAGCATCCCTAACCATCGTTAAACCAGACCAAAATGATAGCAGCTTCGACCCCTTAAGAAACATCGATTTCGGAGATGGTATTACCAGAAGAGTTGCTTTCAGCTCAGGCAAAAATGTTTACTTTGCAGACATTGAACTCTCAACCAAACTGTTGAGCGTATTCAAAACTCAACCCGACCACGCCTGTCGCTACGGCTCACTGCTAGTTAGCAGTTGCAACCTTGGAGCTAAATTGTTAGATAGCTCCCTTGACGGCGAAACCTTGCGAGTCAAAATTGTTGATTCTCAAAGCGATGACCCGAGTGAAAAAGCGAAAGCTCATAAGTGGCAAACCGGAGACTGTCACGGTAAAATTTCACCGGCACTAACCCAACAATTAGGAGGAAATTACAACCGACCTTTTCAATTCAGATTTGCCTGGATGCAGGAATGGGGACAAGAAGACTGCCACACTCCAGAAATTAGCTTTCTTGCCAAAGGAACGCTGTTGCCTGATGCTAATTTAACCTCCGACTTGGGTTATGATATCATCATGGACCGCTCCTCTATCAAAGGAGTTGCTAAAGAGCAATTAGCTGAACTTATCCCCTGTGGCGACTACGAATTCCCCAAAGCTATACTGGGAAATCGAGGCAACGCCAAAGTAACTGAATACGAAAATTCCTGGCAATTTTCGATTTGGTATTCCGAAGCAGCTATTGGGGCTGACATAGCCACACCGACCAAAATAGAAGCCCAAAAGCTAGCTGACTTGCAAAATAACCGGCTGCAACTTGCCAAATACTTAGTGGAGCAGCACGACAAAAAAGCTGCTTTTCAATCTAGCCTTCACGAAGACAGCAGCGGATTACCAGACGAAACAGATGAAAAAGCCCAGCGCAACGAATCCCGGCTAATTTCAATTTTGAGGAACGACAAACTCGGCCAACTCCTCGACTTTCCCAAAGTCGTCGATTTCATGCAAGAACAACTGGCTAAAAAGTGGAAAGACTTAGCAATTAAAGGAGCAATTCATCATGGTTCAGCAATGGCTCAACCTTGTGAAAACCTCAAACTCGGTACAATTGTTGCCCCCCACTTGCGGCACGGCACAGAAGTTATCGTTACCCGATACCCAATTGTCAGTAAAGATAACATCCGCCGCTACACAGTAGACAACAAAAGCCATCCTGAATTAACGCAGTACAAAGGGTGCGTTTTCATTCGATCCGACCAAGCTATGCAGCATCATCAATGCGATTTTGACGGCGATCAATTAGTGATTACGCCTGCTTCCCGAATTCCGAATATCGCCTCTGAAACCAGGCACGCTAATCAAGAGAATGAGTACGATGCTGTTGAGAAGCGAGAGAAAGTTGACTACAATAAAGCTACCGATAGTGATGGCGATCGCAAGTATACCAAATTGCGGCAAATTGCCGTAGCGATCGCCCAAAATAAAATTGGCTGGGTTGCTACCTTAATCGGGAGAGTGCAATCGTCAGCAGCAGAACCGGGACAGCCAGAAAGTTTATTCAATCAACAGAAGCGGCAGCTTCTTGGAAAGCTGTTTGATGCCCTGCAAATTGAAGTGGACAGTCCCAAAAGTGCTACTCGCACCGAAGACCACCACCCCACCCTGCTGTCCAAGGCTAAGCAGTGGTCAGAACAGCACCCAAGCTACCTATTTGATTACAAAGACGACCCCAGGCTTTACAAAACCGTGCCATTACCTATAGGAGACGGCACTGCTATCAATTGCATTGCTAAGGAGGCTGTTAATCCAGAGTGGGAACCGACTCGTTTAAAAAGTCGCCACCGCGACGAATTTCGCTACCTGTTCGAGTCTCCTTCGGACTTAGATGAGCGAGAAAAATGGGAGAAACATTATGTCAGGTGGGCGCAAGATATTAAGGAACGCTATCGAGAAAGGATGGGCGAAATCCACTTGGAGTGCGGCGACGATTCTAAGGCAATTAAAGAAGCCGTCAGCAAGTTATACGAGAGCTTAAGAGCCGATGTGACCGAAGCTTTTCCCAACGCTGAAGAAAGGTTTTCTGCTGCTAGTGCAATGTGGCACGTCGAAACCGCAAATCCCAACTTAGAAGTTCCTCGCAACGCTTGTAAGGAACTTTCTCGCCAACTGCTGATTGAATTCAACCTTGAACCTGAGTACGAGCGGCTGCACGAAGCAATGCCAAAAGACACTTACGTTTTGAGCGTCCCTTTCGAGGAATTTGAACTCGACGGCAGCAATAAGACTGTCCGGGATAAGAAGCGACAGCCTGTTGGCAAAGACTTAGCTGGACATTGGAAAGAATTGTTAGACAGCAAAGGCATTAAATATGAAGCCACTTTGCATCCGAGCCTGCCAATGGTCAATTTTGCCTTAATTGAACCCAGCGAAAAACTGGTGGGAATTCTTGAGAAGAAGTTTGGCGAAAATGTCAACGACATCGACAGTTTAAACTTAACCTACCGCGATGGTCTTGGTCGCACCAAAGATGTCAGTTCACGCATTGTAGCTCCTGCTGATTATACTTGGCTTGAGTCCCAAAACCAAACACCTAAAGCAGCACTGGTTCTCAATTTGTTTACGGATGAAATTTGCCAGCAGTTGCAAACCTTTCAGTTTGACAGAGCTGAACTGATTGGGCAGAAGTACAATGACTTGAAAGATGTTGACTTTAGCAGTCCAAAATGGAGGCAGAAAACATTGACTTTTGAGGTTGGCTCTGTTAGCGGTAGCGGTTCGAGGCGCGACGGTAGCCCTATTGTCCTCCTTGACGGACAAGAATTAGCCATGTTCTCTGCTAATTCACCTAAATTGCCGATCGGCACTACCTTTGAGGCCACTATTGAACCCTCGCCAAAAGGCAGCGCTCTGATCTTAAATATCAACCCTAGCTCTGTGCAACTAATTGAATCAGTTGAGGAACTTTCAGAAGTCGCGCCAACCCCTTGTCAAGAGCGACCGCTTGTATCGCCAACCCCTACCCAAAAGCGACCGCTTGTATCGCCAGCCCCTACCCAAAACAAACCGCCATCTCAACCCGAAGACATTGCTGCCAGCCCCGCCCACCTCTCACAATTGCTGAAAGATGCGATTTCTGAAGCATATAACCAAACTGGAGAAACTAAAATCCCTGTGGGGAACTGGACAGCTTTTATTAGCCAATCTCGCAATAATGTTAGGTGTTTAGTCAGAGATGAAGCTGATAATCCGGTCTTGGCTGCTGACTTGAAAACAGGTCAAATCATTAAGAAACTTTCTGAAAACAACAGCTCTCTGTTTATCAAATACCTCAGAGAGGTTGATGCTGAATTAGCTTCTACATTTTCACAAAAAAGAGATGCAGATACACAACTTTAACATCAACTACCGCACATCTAAGAGCGGGTAGGTGTGAACACCAGGAAAGCTCGTTGACCGAACAGTTAGTTTTTTAGTGAGTTTCAAACAGGGGATAAGCTGTCGCGCCTTGAAATTGTATACTTCAATCTTTGTGGGAAAAGCGTCAAAGTCTCTCCCCCTCTCCCCCTCTCTTTCTCCCCCTCCCCAACCAACAGATACTTTAGATGCGTAGCAGCTTAATTATTAGTGGGCGACGATTCCCCCTCCGATTGGAGGGGGTCACTTTAATTCCCTAAAACCGCTCTTCCGAGTGAAGTCAGTAGCCATACTGCTCGAATTTCATGGGAAATATCCACTCACGCCGCCACAAAGATTATGGCTACAAAAACAGCATACCGAAGCCGCAGCCAGGGAAACTACATCACCCCTAACACAGCCGAGGGCAAGAAAATTCTCAACTACCTAAAAAATCGCTGCGAGAAAGCTTTAGATTACTGCCTGGAAAACGGACTCACCAGCGTAGAAGATTTTGCCGATGCAATTG
>JAUBST010000096.1:0-5441 GCA_036702215.1 Microcoleus sp. F6_B6 | reverse complement strand
CCCAGGTACTTGCGGATCTAGTGATGAAGCTGATGGCGAAGAATGCCGAAGAACGCTATCAGAGTACCTTGGGAATCAAACACGATTTAGAAAAATGTTTAGCGCAATTGCAGGAAACAGGAAAGATTGGATATTTTGAAATCGCACAGAGAGATTTAAGCGATCGCTTTCTGATCCCAGACAAACTTTACGGACGAGAAACCGAAGTAGAAACTCTACTCCAAGCATTTGAGCGAGTCAGTCAAGGCACAACAGAAATGATGCTAGTCGCTGGATTTTCCGGCACTGGAAAAACAGCAGCCGTCAACGAAGTTCACAAACCCATTGTCAGGCAACGCGGTTATTTCATCAAAGGAAAATTCGACCAATTTCAACGAAATATTCCCTTCTCTGCTTTTGTGCAAGCATTTCGGGATTTAATGGGGCAATTATTAACCGAAAGCGATCTCCAATTAGAACAGTGGAGAAACAAAATATTAGCAGCAGTTGGAGAAAATGGACAAGTCATTATTGACGTGATTCCCGAACTAGAGCGCATTATCGGCAAACAACCTTCTGTACCCGAACTTTCTGGCAGTGCTGCTCAAAATCGCTTCAACTTGTTGTTTGAGAAATTTATTCAAGTGTTCGCCACAAAAGAACATCCTCTAGTCGTTTTCATTGATGACTTGCAGTGGGCAGATTCGGCATCGCTGAAGTTGATGCACCTGTTAATGAGTAAAACTGATAGTCAGTATCTCTTACTGATTGGCGCATACCGAGATAACGAAGTATCGGAAGCTCATCCATTGATCTTGACGCTGCAAGACCTGGAAAAAGCAAAGGCAACCATCAATACTATCACCTTAGCTCCCCTGAATCGGGCATCAATAAATCAGTTAGTTGCAGATACGCTTAGTTGTTCTCTAAACTTGGCCTTACCGTTGACCGATATGGTGATGACCAAAACAAAAGGTAATCCCTTCTTCACCACACAGTTTCTCAAAGCATTGCATGAAGATGGATTAATCACCTTTAACTTGCACGGGAACTATTGGCAGTGCGACATTGCTAGAGTGCGATCGCTCTCGCTCACCGATAATGTCGTAGAGTTCATGGCAGTACAACTTTTGAAATTGCCGCTTTTAACCCAAACAATTCTCAAATTGGCAGCTTGCATCGGGGCGCAGTTTGATTTGAATACCCTAGCAGTTGTTTCGGAACAAACCCAAACAGACGTAGCGGCGGCGTTATGGAAAGCCTTGCAAGAAGGGTTGATTTTACCAATTAGTGAAGTTTATAAGTTTTACCAACAAGAGTCTTTAGTCAATAGTCATTTGTCATTCGCAGACGAAGTACAAAAAACGAGCGATAACCGAGAACAATTGACAGTTACTTACAAATTTTTACACGATCGCGTCCAGCAAGCCGCCTATTCCCTAATTCCCAACGACCAAAAAACCTCGAGCCATCTGAAAATTGGTCAACTGCTGCTCGATGGCACATCGGACATAGAACAGACCAACAAACTATTTGATATCGCCAATCACCTAAACAGGGGATTGAAATTGGTCGTTGAACCCGCAGAACGAGAGAAAATTGCCCAGTTAAACGGACTCGCGGCCAAAAAAGCCCGGTCTGCAACAGCCTATGAATCTGCTATAACCTACGCAACTACGGGAATCACCCTGCTAAAGCCCGATTGTTGGCAAAGTCAGTATGAATTGGCTCTAATGTTGCATGAATTGGCGGCTGAAAATGCCTTTCTTGCTGGAGAATATGAGCAAATGGAACATTGGGCCGAGATAGTGTTGCAAGAAGCGAAAACACTACTCGATCGGGTGAAAATCTACGAAATTCAGATTCAAAAGCATACATTGCAGCATCAACTGTTGGATGCCAGCGCCTTGGCGAAACAAGTGCTAAGTCAATTGGGTATTCCATTGCCCGATAGCCCTACTCAGTCAGATATCCGGCAGGGATTTGAGGATACGGTGAACCTGTTGGCGGGTAGAGCGATCGAAGAGTTAATAAACCTGCCTCCCATGACGGCAACTGAACCTCTAGCAGCGATCGAAATTGCCACCTGCGCTGCACCAGGAATTTATAATACAAATCCTTCCTTATATCCATTACTGATTCTGTCGCAGGTGAATGCCTCGATTCAACATGGCAACGCGCCGTTTTCTGCCTTCTTTTATGTCAGCTACGGTCTGCTCTTGAATGGCATTTTAGAAGACATGGAAGGGGCCGATCGCGCTGGCAAGCTAGCGTTAGCAGTAATCGAAAAACTCAATGCCAAGGAGGTTGAATGTAGAACCCGCTTTTTACTGGGGACAGTGGTTCTACATGGCACTACTCATTTGCAAACGTCACTGCAAGTTCTACGGGAAGGCTACCAAATTGGATTAGACACTGGAGATTTGGAATTTGCGGGTTATGCTGCACTTTATACCTGCCAACAGGCATACTTCAGCAGTCACGAACTCTTAACGCTGGAGCGAGACATCCAGGCCTACAGCCAGATGCCAAAGAATCTCAAGCAGGTTGTGACGTTTAACTACTTTCAACTGCTCGGACAGGCGGTTTTAAATTTGTTGGGCAATGCTCACAATCCCCAGCTTTTGGTGGGCGATATGTGCGATGAGGCGCAGTTCCTACCCGAGTTGTTGGCAGCGAACGATCTAATGGGGCTTCATTTGTTCTATCTGCATAAATTGATTCTTAGCTACCTGTTTGGTGGAACGGCACAATCCCTGTCAGAGATGGCGATTCAGGGCAGACAGTATTTAGCAGCAGGGGCAGGTTATGTTACGGTGCCAATCTTTTATTTCTATGATTCTCTTGCTGCTTTAACTGGGGATTTTAGTGGGGAGTCTGAATTAGCGGCTCGCCTGCAGCGGGTAGCAGAAAATCAGGCTTCGTTGCAGAAGCGATCGCACCATGCACCGATGAACTACTTGCACAAGTGGCATTTGGTGGAGGCCCAAAAGCATCGAGTGTTAGGTGAAAAAGCTGAGGCGATCGACTTGTACGATCGCGCCATTGCTCTTGCTAAAGAACACGGTTATATCCAAGAAGAAGCCCTCGCCAACGAACTAGCCGCCAAATTTTACCTTGACTGGGGCAAACAGCGCATTGCTGCCGAATACATCACGAACGCTTACTACGCCTATGCTCGCTGGGGTGCTAAAGCCAAAGTCGCCGATTTAGAAAAACGCTACCCCCAATTACTTGCCCCCATATTACAGCAAACCCGTTCAACCCTCTCAACTAACGAAACTATCTTCGCTTTGGGAACTATCACCTCCACTACATCTGCTACTTCTAGCAGCAGTGCTTCTGTGGCTTTGGATTTAGCTGCCATTCTCAAAGCTTCCCAAACTATCTCAGGCGAAATCGAACTGTCCAAACTGCTTTCATCGTTGCTTTCTATCGTCATCGAAAATGCGGGAGCCGATAAATGCGTGTTAATGCTCTTGCAAGACAATCAATTGCTAATTAAAGGGTCGATTACCATAGGGACGAACCCAGTCGTGTTGCAACACTTTCCAATTGAGGACAGTCAAGACATTCCCCTGAAGCTGATTTACAAAGTCAAGCATAACAAGCAAACTACTGTGCTGACTGATACCAGTTCCGATCTGAATTTAGCTAACGATCCATATATCATTCGTCAGCAACCCAAGAGTATTTTGTGTCACCCGATTTTGCATCAAGGTAAGTTAATCGGCATTTTATATCTAGAAAATAATTTAACAACGGGAGCATTCACGAGCGATCGCGTCGAACTGCTCAATTTAGTCTGCGCTCAAGCCGCCATTTCTATAGAAAATGCCCTACTTTATGAGCGAGAACAGGAAAAATATAAATCATTACAAGCATCACTAGAACAATTAAAACAAACTGAAGCATCTCTAGCTAAGGAACGAGAGTTTTTGAATGCCATCATTCACAATATTACCGATGGAATTGTTGTCTGCGATGCTAGTGGGACTTTGACTCTATTTAACAAAGCCACTCGTGAAATTCACGGCTTACCAGTGGAATCATTACTGCCGGAACAATGGACAGAGTATTTTTCACTCTATCAACCTGATGGTCAAACACCCTTATCAACAACGGAAATTCCTCTGTTTCGCGCTTTGCAAGGAGAAATCGTCGAAAATGCCGAAATGGTAATTGCGCCGAAGCAAGGTTCTCGAAGAAGTTTGTTAGCTAGCGGACAAGCAATCTTCGATCCTTGGGGTAACAAAGTTGGTGCAGTAGTTGTGATGCGAGATATTAGCGATCGCAAAATTTCCGAACTTGCTTTACAGCAAAAATCAGTAGAATTAGAACAAGCATTACACAACTTGCAAAATGCCCAATTACAAATAATCCAAAGTGAAAAAATGTCGGCTTTAGGTAATTTAGTGGCTGGTGTGGCGCATGAAATGAATAACCCCCTCGGTTTTATCTCTGCCAGTCTCCTTGAAACTAAACCTACTATTGCCGAACTAATCGAACACTTGACACTCTATCAAGAAACTTTCCCCGATCGGAGCGAGGAAATTATCGACCATGCCGAAGAAATCGATTTGGAATATACCTTAGAAGATTTACCTAAGATAATTGATTCCATGTCTACAGCGTGTGACAGGCTCAAAAATATCAGTACCAGTTTACGTACTTTCTCCCGTGCCGATCGAGATTATAAAGTGCCGTTCAACATTCACGAAGGCATTGACAGCACACTCTTAATACTCAAACATCGCCTCAAAGCGAATGACCAACGTCCCGCCATCGAAGTGATTACTAACTACGGTAATTTACCTAAGCTCGAATGTTTCCCCGGACAACTCAATCAGGTATTTATGAATCTAATAGCCAATGGCATCGATGCGCTGGAAGAATCGAATCAGGGACGGAGTTTTTCGGAGATTAGAGCTAATCCAAATCAAATTACAATTCGGACAGAAATGAAGGATAATGAGTGGGCGATTGTTCGGATTTCCGATAATGGTATTGGCATGACGGAAGAGGTAAAGCAGCACATTTTCGATCACTTGTTCACCACGAAAGCGGTGGGTAAGGGAACGGGATTGGGATTGGCGATCGCGCGCCAGATTGTAGTAGAAAAACATGGCGGTTCAATTCACGTCAATTCTCTATTCGGCGGCGGAACGGAATTTGCGATCGCCTTACCAATTCATGCCGAGAAACCCAGTTAACCAAATTTCAAAGCACCTTAACTAAGCTTTTCTCTTCACCTTCGCATTCAAACAAATTTCTCAAATCACTCATCAATCAGGAATTAATAACGTGAATAATTTTGATAAAAACACGGAACAAATCGACGATAACACGCACGTAACAGTTGAAATTCCCAACTATCAAATCGGTCAAATAGTTTATGCGGGGAGTCGAACATTAGTTTATCGAGCGATTCGGACTGATGACGGATTACCTGTAATTATCAA
>JAUBST010000095.1:2500-5466 GCA_036702215.1 Microcoleus sp. F6_B6 | reverse complement strand
AGGTCAAAAACTGAACCTAGAAAAAAGAATAGTTTGAAAGCTTAAAGCACTATTAACCTCGTCAAAGAAATCAAGATAGAGAGTGAAGGCGAGAGCTGATACTCAATATCGCAAACAACGAGAAAAAAGTCAAGGGAAAAAAAGCCAGCATTGATGCTGAGTAGAAAGAACTTGACGAGCCAAAAAAGAACTACTCAACACGGAGAGTTTGATCCTGGCTCAGGATGAACGCTGGCGGTCTGCTTAACACATGCAAGTCGAACGGAGTAGAAATACTTAGTGGCGGACGGGTGAGTAACGCGTGAGAATCTGCCTTCAGGACGGAGACAACAGTTGGAAACGACTGCTAAGCCCCGATGAACCGAAAGGGAAAATATTTATAGCCTGAAGATGAGCTCGCGTCCGATTAGCTAGTTGGGGGGGTAAGAGCCCACCAAGGCGACGATCGGTAGCTGGTCTGAGAGGACGATCAGCCACACTGGGACTGAGACACGGCCCAGACTCCTACGGGAGGCAGCAGTGGGGAATTTTCCGCAATGGGCGAAAGCCTGACGGAGCAAGACCGCGTGGGGGAAGAAGGCTCTTGGGTTGTAAACCCCTTTTCTCTGGGAAGAAAGTTGTGAAAGCAACCTGACGGTACCAGAGGAATCAGCATCGGCTAACTCCGTGCCAGCAGCCGCGGTAAGACGGAGGATGCAAGCGTTATCCGGAATGATTGGGCGTAAAGCGTCCGCAGGTGGCAGTTCAAGTCTGCTGTCAAAGACCGGGGCTTAACTTCGGAAAGGCAGTGGAAACTGAACAGCTAGAGTATGGTAGGGGCAGAGGGAATTCCTGGTGTAGCGGTGAAATGCGTAGAGATCAGGAAGAACATCGGTGGCGAAGGCGCTCTGCTGGACCATAACTGACACTCAGGGACGAAAGCTAGGGGAGCGAATGGGATTAGATACCCCAGTAGTCCTAGCCGTAAACGATGGATACTAGGTGTTGTCTGTATCGACCCGGACAGTGCCGTAGCTAACGCGTTAAGTATCCCGCCTGGGGAGTACGCACGCAAGTGTGAAACTCAAAGGAATTGACGGGGGCCCGCACAAGCGGTGGAGTATGTGGTTTAATTCGATGCAACGCGAAGAACCTTACCAGGACTTGACATGTCGCGAATCCTCTTGAAAGGGAGGAGTGCCTTCGGGAGCGCGAACACAGGTGGTGCATGGCTGTCGTCAGCTCGTGTCGTGAGATGTTGGGTTAAGTCCCGCAACGAGCGCAACCCTCGTGTTTAGTTGCCATCATTAAGTTGGGCACTCTAAACAGACTGCCGGTGACAAACCGGAGGAAGGTGGGGATGACGTCAAGTCAGCATGCCCCTTACGTCCTGGGCTACACACGTACTACAATGGTAGGGACAGAGGGCAGCCAACCCGCGAGGGCGAGCTAATCCCGTAAACCCTGCCTCAGTTCAGATTGCAGGCTGCAACTCGCCTGCATGAAGGCGGAATCGCTAGTAATCGCAGGTCAGCATACTGCGGTGAATCCGTTCCCGGGCCTTGTACACACCGCCCGTCACACCATGGAAGTTGGCCACGCCCGAAGTCATTACTCTAACCTGTAAAGGAGGAGGATGCCGAAGGCAGGGCTGATGACTGGGGTGAAGTCGTAACAAGGTAGCCGTACCGGAAGGTGTGGCTGGATCACCTCCTTTTAGGGAGACCATCTGATACTCGACCGAACCTAAACAAGAGGTCAATATCAGTCATCCCTGGTCGTTCGAGGAATAGATGTCAAAGCTTTCAAACTATTAACTGGTTCAGAACTCGCGGGCTATTAGCTCAGTTGGTTAGAGCGCACCCCTGATAAGGGTGAGGTCCCTGGTTCAAATCCAGGATGGCCCACCTGGAAAAAAAGTGATGAATTGTCAGTAATGAGTAAGGGATAATCTTAGATTAATTCAGGACTCATACAATCAAAATCAGAACTTACTTAGTGGGGGTATAGCTCAGTTGGTAGAGCGCCTGCCTTGCACGCAGGAAGTCAGCGGTTCGAGTCCGCTTACCTCCACTCTCACTAACTAGAACCAACAAAAAAACCAAAAGAAATAGAAATCAGCACCCAGACTAATTGATTAAAATCACAGAAGTTGGAATGCTGGAGTCTAGAACTCTAGTCAGAACCTTGAAAACTGCATAGAAATTAAGTCATCAAAGCTTGTCTACTATCCGAGTCATCGGAGCGTCTGACAAGCGACCACCATGAAAAAATTAAGTGGTCAAGTTACAAAGGGCTAACGGTGGATACCTAGGCACACAGAGGCGAAGAAGGACGTGGCGACCGACGATAAGCTCCGGGGAGCTGGAAGCAAGCATTGAGCCGGAGATGTCCGAATGGGGCAACCCAGTAAGCATCAGTTGAATACATAGACTGATAGCGGCGAACCCAGCGAATTGAAACATCTTAGTAGCTGGAGGAAGAGAAAGCAATAGCGATTTCCCAAGTAGTGGTGAGCGAACGGGAAACAGCCTAAACCAGAGGTTTTTACTTCTGGGGTCGTGGGACAGTCAATTAACGTATCTTCAAGCTAGACAAAGCAGTTGAAAGCTGCACCAGAGAAGGTGAAAGTCCTGTAGTCGAAAGTAGAAAAGAGCGTGACTGTATCCCGAGTAGCACGGGGCCCGTGAAATCCCGTGTGAATCAGCGAGGACCATCTCGTAAGGCTAAATACTACTGTGTGACCGATAGTGAACCAGTACCGCGAGGGAAAGGTGAAAAGAACCCCGGAAGGGGAGTGAAATAGAACATGAAACCGTTAGCTTACAAGCAGTGGGAGGACGATTTAACGTCTGACCGCGTGCCTGTTGAAGCATGAGCCGGCGAGTTATAGGCAGTGGCAGGTTAAGACCCTATGGGTTGCAGCCACAGCGAAAGCGAGTTTGACAAGAGCGCCCGTGCTTTTAGCACAGGTCACTGTTTATAGA
>JAUBST010000094.1:0-6475 GCA_036702215.1 Microcoleus sp. F6_B6 | reverse complement strand
TTGCTAACAGCTTTAGCTAAGAGCATACCGGGTGTTGAGACAAATTCGGCATCCGGTTCAGGTAAGATGTTTTGTTCTGGTTCTGGCTCCGGTTCAGCTATTGGTAAAGCTTCGGATTCAACCGTTGCATCTGCAACTGAATCCGCTTCAGCCAAGTTGGTAACCCGCTGCGACAGCGAGTCAGCTCGCTGGCTTTGAGCTTTGAGCCTTTTGACAATATCGGCAACTTGGCGCTCTTTTCCAGCCCCAAGAGCAGCTTCTATAATTTGAGAAGCTGCTTTTTTACCCATCAGAGTAGCGAGAACCGCAACTTGACCGCTCAGGCCGCTGACAGTTGTACCTTCTACCTCACTTCCAGAAATGGCTGTTCTACCACTAACTTGTACAGCAGCATCGAGGATACTATCGATGTTCTGGTCGTTTGATTTTTTGCCTTGAGGTCGCTGTTGGCTAGTTCGGGTTTTTGAGGGTGTGCGTGCTAAGGATTCAGCAACTTCTACCGCTTCATTTGTCTGAAGTTTTCTTTTGGCTTGGGATTTAGTTGATAATTCTTCGTCTTCCAAATCTTCTCGCTCAGAGTTTTGAAGGTGGCTTTTAGTTTGAGGCTTAGCTTTAGGTTGAGGTTCTTTGAATTCAAACTCATCTAACTCACTTAGCTCATCTCTCGGAGAGCGGCTTAAGGCTTTAGATTTAACCAGTGGTTCTTCCGACTCCAACTCCTCTACGTCATCTTTTCGGGGTCTTCTTTTGGTTTGAGAGTTGGGTGATGGCTCGTCGTCATCCGAATTTTCTATTTCATCTTTTTTTGATTTGATATTGGCTTTAGATTTCGAGTTGTGCGATGGTTCATAATCTTCTAAGTCATCTAGCAAATCGTCTTTTTGAGACTTGTTGGCCGTTTGAGATTTCGATCGACGCGAGGGTTGCTCATCCTCTAATTCATCTAGCAAATCGTCTTTTTGAGACTTAGTTGTAGCTTTAGATTTAGACTTGGGGGAGGGTTCTTCATCCTCCAATTCATCTAGTAAATCGTCTTTCTTAGACCTTGTTTTAGTTCGAGGCGAATCGAGTAATGCTTCAATTCCTGTTTTAGTAAATCGGTTGTCGTCCGGCTCTCCCAAGTGCTCCATCATGTACTTTCCTGTGGTGGAGCCGTACTCGGGTCGATCGCTCAAACTGAGGACGAGTCCGTTGTGCTTGACCTCCACGCTAATGCCAGGTTTGCCGTCTGCTTCCGTTAGTTCTTCAATTGCATCGGCAAAATCTTCTACGCTGGTGAGTCCGTTTTCCAGGCAGTAATCTAAAGCTTTCTCGCAGCGATTTCTTAGGTAGTTGAGGATTTTCTTGCCCTCGGCTGTGTTAGGGGTGATGTAGTTTCCCTGGCTTCGGCTTCGGTATGCTGTTTTTGTAGCCATAATCTTTGTGGCGGCGTGAGTGGATATTTCCAATGAAATTCGAGCAGTGTGGCTACTGACTTCACTCGAAAGAGCGGTTTTGGGGAGTTAAAGTGACCCCCTCCAATCGGAGGGGGAATTGTCGTCTACTAATAAATAGTTCCTGTTTGGAACTCGCTAAAAAACTAACTGTTCGGTCAACGAGCTTTCTTGGCGTTCACACTTACCCGGTCTTAGATGTAGGGTAGTTGATATTAAAGTTGTGTATCTGCATCTCTTTTTTTTGAAGATGTAGAAGCTAATTCAGCATCAACCTCTCTGAGGTATTTGATAAACTGAGAGCTGTTGTTTTCAGAAAGCTTCTTAATGATTTGACCTGTTTTTAAGTCAGCAGCCAAGACCGGATTATCAGCTTCATCTCTGACTAAACACCTAACATTATTGCGAGATTGGCTAATAAAAGCTGTCCAGTTCCCCACAGGGATTTTAGTTTCTCCAGTTTGGTTATATGCTTCAGAAATCGCATCTTTCAGCAATTCTGAGAGGTGGGCGGGGCTGGCAGCAATGTCTTCGGGTTGAGACGGCGGTTTGTTTTGGCTAGGGGTTGGCGATACGGATTGCGATCGCTTTTGGGTAGGGGTTGGCGATACAAGCGGTCGCTCTTGACAAGGAGTTGGCGATACGGATAGCGATCGCTCTTGACAAGGAGTTGGCGCGACTTCTGAAAGTTCCTCAACTGATTCAATTAGTTGCACAGAGCTAGGGTTGATGTTTAAGATTAGAGCACTACCTTTAGGCGAGGGTTCAATAGTGGCCTCAAAGGTAGTGCCGATCGGCAATTTAGGTGAATTAGCAGAGAACATGGCTAATTCTTGTCCGTCAAGGAGGACAATAGGGCTACCGTCGCGCCTCGAACCGCTACCGCTAACAGAGCCAACCTCAAAAGTCAATGTTTTCTGCCTCCATTTTGGACTGCTAAAGTCAACATCTTTCAAGTCATTGTACTTCTGCCCAATCAGTTCAGCTCTGTCAAACTGAAAGGTTTGCAATTGCTGGCAAATTTCATCCGTAAATAGGTTGAGAACCAGTGCTGCTTTAGGTGTTTGGTTTTGGGACTCAAGCCAAGTATAATCAGCAGGAGCTACAATGCGGGAACTGACATCTTTGGTTCTGCCCAGACCATCACGGTAGGTTAAGTCTAAACTGTCGATGTCGTTTGCACTCCCGCCAAACTTTTTTTCAAGAATTCCCACCAGTTTGTCGCTGGCTTCAATTAAGGCAAAATTGACCATTGGCAGGCTCGGATGCAAAGTTGCTTCATATTTAATGCCTTTGCTGTCTAACAATTCTTTCCAATGTCCAGCTAAGTCTTTGCCAACAGGCTGTCGCTTCTTATCCCGGACAGTCTTATTGCTGCCGTCGAGTTCAAATTCCTCGAAAGGGACGCTCAGAACGTAAGTGTCTTTTGGCATTGCTTCGTGCAGTCGCTCGTACTCAGGTTCAAGGTTGAATTCAATCAGCAGTTGGCGAGAAAGTTCCTTACAAGCTTTGCGAGGGACTTCTAAGTTGGGATTTGCGGTTTCGACGTGCCACATCGCACTAGCAGCTAAAAACCGTTCTTCAGGGTCAGTCCAAGCTTCGGTCACATCGGCTCTTAAGCTCTCGTATAACTTGCTGACGGCTTCTTTAATTGCCTTAGAATCGCCGCCGCACTCCAAGTGAATTTCGCCCATCCTTTCTCGATAGCGTTCCTTAATATCTTGCCCCCACCTGACATAATGTTTCTCCCATTTTTCTCGCTCATCTAAGTCAGAAGGAGACTCAAACAAGTAGCGAAATTCGTCGCGGTGGCGGCTTTTTAGACGAGTCGGTTCCCACTCTGGGTTAACAGCCTCCCTAGCAATGCAATTGATAGCGGTGCCGTCTCCTATAGGTAATGGCACGGTTTTGTAAAGCCTGGGGTCGTCTTTGTAGTCAAATAGGTAGCTTGGGTGCTGTTCTGACCACTGCTTAGCCTTGGACAGCAGGGTGGGGTGGTGGTCTTCGGTACGAGTAGCACTTTTGGGACTGTCCACTTCAATTTGCAGGGCATCAAATAGCTTTCCAAGAAGCTGCCGCTTCTGTTGATTGAATAAACTTTCTGGCTGTCCCGGTTCTGCTGCTGACGATTGCACTCTCCCGATTAAGGTAGCAACCCAGCCGATTTTATTTTGGGCGATCGCTACGGCAATTTGCCGCAATTTGGTATACTTGCGATCGCCATTACTATCGGTAGCTTTATTGTAGTCAACTTTCTCTCGCTTCTCAACTGCATCGTACTCATTCTCTTGATTAGCGTGCCTGGTTTCAGATGCGATATTCGGCATTCGGGAAGCAGGCGTAATCACTAATTGATCGCCGTCAAAATCACATTGATGATGCTGCATGGCTTGGTCAGAGCGAATGAAAACGCACCCTTTGTATTGCGTTAATGCGCGATGGCTTTTGTTGTCTACTGTGTAGCGGCGGATGTTATCTTTACTGACAATTGGGTATCGGGTAACGATGACTTCTGTGCCGTGTCGCAAGTGGGGGGCAACAATTGTACCGGGCTTGAGGCTTTCACAAGGTTGAGCCATTGCTGAACCATGATGAATTGCTCCTTTAATTGCTAAGTCTTTCCACTTTTTAGCCAGTTGTTCTTGCATGAAATCGACGACTTTGGGAAAGTCGAGGAGTTGGCCGAGTTTGTCGTTCCTCAAAATTGAAATTAGCCGGGATTCGTTGCGCTGGGCTTTTTCATCTGTTTCGTCTGGTAATCCGCTGCTGTCTTCGTGAAGGCTAGATTGAAAAGCAGCTTTTTTGTCGTGCTGCTCCACTAAGTATTTGGCAAGTTGCAGCCGGTTATTTTGCAAGTCAGCTAGCTTTTGGGCTTCAATTTTGGTCGGTGTCGCGATGTCAGCCCCAATAGCTGCTTCGGAATACCAAATCGAAAACTGCCAGGAATTTTCGTATTCAGTTACTTTGGCGTTGCCTCGATTTCCCAGTATAGCTTTGGGAAATTCGTAGTCGCCACAGGGGATAAGTTCAGCTAATTGCAATGCGGCAACTCCTTTGATAGAGGAGCGATCCATGATGATATCATAACCCAAGTCGGAGGTTAAATTAGCATCAGGCAACAGCGTTCCTTTGGCAAGAAAGCTAATTTCTGGAGTGTGGCAGTCTTCTTGTCCCCATTCCTGCATCCAGGCAAATCTGAATTGAAAAGGTCGGTTGTAATTCCCTCCTAATTGTTGGGCTAGTGCCGGTGAAATTTTACCGTGACAGTCTCCGGTTTGCCACTTATGAGCTTTCGCTTTTTCACTCTCGTCATCGCTTTGAGAATCAACAATTTTGACTCGCAAGGTTTCGCCGTCAAGGGAGCTATCTAACAATTTGGCTCCTTGGTTGCAACTGCTAACTAGCAGTGAGCCGTAGCGACAGGCGTGGTCGGGTTGAGTTTTGAATACGCTCAACAGTTTAGTTGAGAGTTCGATGTCTGCAAAGTACACATTTTTGCCGGAGCTGAAAGCCACTCTTCTGGTAATACCATCTCCGAAAGCGATGTTTTTCAGAGGGTCGAAGCTGCTATCATTTGGGTCTGGTTTAACGATGCTTAGGGATGCTAATTCTTCAGGTTCAAAAAGCAGTTCAAGCAGGGAGTTACGCAGCACTTCTGATTCAGCTTGGTACCGCCCCTTTGCTCTACCGTCAGTCAAGGACATATCAAAGACTGGGATTTTTAGTCCTTCCCCAGCTACCCATTCTGTGGAGCGATGTTCTGGGGTAAGTTTTCTTCTGCTCATTGATTAGCTCCTGAATTCGAGTTTTTACATTTTTAGGACTTACGCACAGCAATGCAAATATAGCAATCATCCGTTAAATGAGGGACGCCTATATAAGGGTTTGAGATTGCGAAGCACAGCGAATACTGATAGAAGATTGTACTGAGTCCGTAAGTCCAGATTTTGACAAGGTTGTTCCTTCAAAACTTCCTGCTACTGAGTGATAGTCACCCCCTCCTATTGGAGGGTTTTAGAAGATAGAAGTAACGTGTTACAATGAAATTGTAAATCGCAATGTGGAGAAAAAAAGTGAAAGTAGTTCGCACAACTACGGCTATGGAAAGCCAGCAAAATTCTTGGTCTGATAGCGATAGCAATGCACTTGCCCGCGTTGCTTGTGGAGAAGGTGAAAACAGTCAGCGATTCGGAGGTTTGAACCTCGATGCTAACGGGGTTATTAAAGGTAGAGCATCAAACTTATTCAACGTCACCGAAGAAGAAGTTGAGAACCCTCAATACTGGATTAATTTGTAATAGATATCGACCGAAATTAAGTTTTCGCTCTTACAAACAAAACAAGCGTTTCACATTCTAATTCGGAAATGTCTAATTCAGGGAAGTCTAAGTCGGAGGTGTCTACTATAGCTTTTCTCACAGATATGAGGTACACAAGATTATCTGAATGTCAAGATTTTCAAGCCTTGGTATATACCTCATTTACCTGAGAAAAGCTATAATCCAGGTGTCAGAGCAAGGCATTTCTGACACCTGAAAAGATGGCTAACGCCGTTTTTTGGGCTGCGTTTTATCCGAAGAACGACTCTCAAGCGTCTGGTTGGCTTGAAGAGAGTGCAAATTGTTACCGGGAAGCAAGCTGTAGACCACTTTGCGCTTGCGGAAAACCCTAGTACCATCTACAGGCATTCCTTTTTTCCAAGCGTCTGCAATCGCCTTTTTGTCGGCAGAAATTACGGTTTTGGTTTCGACTCGGCGATAGGGTTCTGGCAGTTGAGATGGGTCGATCAAAACTTCACAGGTAGGCGGATTTTCCTTGACAGTAATGCGGCGGTGTTTGCCAACAATTTCGGAAGTTAACACGCCGCACTCGTTGAAGTAGAGAACGGTTTTGTCTAACCGCTCTCTCCACCCCTGCAGTTTGTTAACAGCTCTTGAATGCAGTTCTATCAAATACTGCATTCGCGCTGTAATTCCTGCAATTTCGGCATCAATTTGGTCGGCTAAGTCGGCATGGGCATCAACAGCGAGTTCCTGGGTTTC
>JAUBST010000093.1:0-7785 GCA_036702215.1 Microcoleus sp. F6_B6 | reverse complement strand
CGCCTCGACTTTGAAGTCGAATTCAGCGATAAATCCAAGTCGAAGGGTACTGTCAAAGGCTTTAACTCTCACAGCGAGATAGTTTTTGAAGCCAGCCTCCAAAAAGGTAATGTTGAGGTTCTTCTGTGCGACATTCCACCCGAAGAAGTAGAAAATCTCCTCTCCCAACAACAACTCGCTCAAAACCATAACTCCAACAAGCAGGAAGCTAGAAAAACTGAAGCCGAGATGGAGATTTGAAATACAGCAGATTGCAGGTTTATGATGTAGGCTCACCGATCGAACAATCTCGCAAGGACACGGCACTGCCGAGGCGTGTCAACTTAAGGAATGCGGGGTGCGCGATCGCGCCCCCCAAGAAGAGGCACGCTCGCTCCGGAAGGCCACTGGCGCTGACAACAGCTTTCACAGGACGGCTGGCAGCACCTGTGAAGCAGGGCCTCAAATCTTGAACAGCAGAGATTCAACTCTATGCTACGCTGCTACTAATTCCTATTCAATCCTCCAGGGAACCCGACCCAAGGAGCAACACAAATCAATTAAATTGATGTTTAATTAATTGCTCTCTTAGCTCAAGGGGTCATGATAAGAAAGCAACCTAAAAGAAGTCGTGATTGCTTGTATCTGCATCTAAGTCGATTCGTGCCGGACAGTATGCACCAGGAACATTGCAATAGCGGCATTCCCAATGGCTTGGCGCTTGAGGTGGGGGAGTAGCACCGCTGATGATAGCAACAGTTTGGCGGAAGAACTCCTTGAATTGACTGTCAACCTCTGATGGGTAAATTTCCACTATGTCATCGGGATACACCAGCCGTCCTGCGGGGGGATGACTTTGGCAGAGACGTTGACCTTGTGGCGAGAGAGGAAACAGCAGCATATAAATCAGCACTTGCATCCGGTGTGCAGCTTTACATTTGCCCGATTTACAGTCCTCGATGATAAGCTGACCGTTCTCAATCACCACAATGTCTGGCTTGCCACCGATATCGCAAGTCTTGCCGTTAATTGTGAATGAGTTATCATCCTCAACGTACACAGCAGATCCTTGGGCTTGATGTTTCATTGCCCGTTGGATTACCATCTCGTCATGTGCAGAGGAGTCAAAATCACTGGGTCGTTTGGGAAACTGGTAGTGAGCCGAAGACCATGCTGTATGTTTACACTGCTTTTCTTCGCCCATCAAGCTAGAAAGCCAAGTCACCCAGATATAAGGTTTTGAACGTTTTTTGGCGGGTTGAATCGTTTTTGTTTCCTTGGGGAGTTTGGTAGATGTTGATTGGTGAGTGGTCTTTGATTTTCGAGGGGAAGAAATTGAGAAATCTTGTCCTGATTCTTCGGGAAAAAGAGAAAGTTGTACGTTCATATTTTTTTATGTGAAATCTACTTTTTTGGTAGATGATTGACTGCTGAATCTAGATTAATCAAGAAAACCTGTCAATAAAATGAGTTTAAAATAGAGAAAAAATAGAATTTAATAGAGTTTTTTGTCAAAACCGAATTCCCGTCGAAATTATAAGAATGAATTGCTATGCTAAAATGACTGGCAATAACTTAATATACTCTCCCTATTGCGGGTGTGATATGGACTCCCAGGATGACTCACAACAATTAAAGCTTATGTTTCTAAGGGAACTGGCTAACCGCTACGGTTTTTTTGGGAAGCAGCGAGATGTTTTCTTAAGTCGTTTTGATCAGAACAATGCAAATAAGAAGCGTAAGGCACTTGCAGAATATCTGTGGAAAAACGAGGAGATTGTCAATCAGGAACAGACTTTCCAAGATCACTTGACTGCTGTATGCGATGTGCTGTCTAGAAATGGCTGTCCTATTGTAAAACCAACTGGTCGAGGTCAACCCCGCAAAGGTGAAAGCCCTTGGGAGCAAGCATTCAAGTGGTTGTGGGAAAAACAGTTTCCTGAGTGGCTTCAAAAACAAAGGTCTAATGATTCAAGCGTTGGTACAACCGCTCTTATCGCAACAGCTACAGACTGGCGCAGACAGTTCCGATCGCTGATTGACATTAAAACAGAAGGTTTCGTAGGTCGTAAATACGTTTTCGATAAGATTGAGGATTTCCTGAGCAACAAGCCCAAGGGTTATTTCACCATCGAAGGCGACCCCGGCATGGGAAAAAGTACAATACTTGCCGAGTACGTCCGACGACATGAATGCGTAGCCCATTTCAACGATCGCCTGGGAGGTATCAATCGCAGTAGCCAATTCCTAGAGAGTGTTTGCACGCAACTGATCGCCAAATACCGCTTGTCCTACTCGGAGTTGCCGCCAGATGCCAATCAAAACAAGGCTTTCTTGGAAAAATTACTGTCTGAAGTCAGCGAACAACTCAAGCCTGGAGAACGACTGGTAATTGTTGTCGATGCGCTGGATGAGGTTGACTTGGAGAGCCAGGACAAAAGTGCAAACATCCTCTACCTGCCCCGCGACTTGCCCAAAAATGTTTACTTCGTAATGTCACGGCGGCGGGGTGTCGATCTTCTCTTTGTGGTGGACAGGCCAAACGACCTCTTTGACCTGATGGCAAAGGACTACGCTGACCTTAGCTTACAAGATATTAAGACCCGCATTCAGCAGGACGTTAATGAGCATGAGCGACTGGGCCAATGGATTGAAAGTAACGGCTTGACAGTCGAAAATTTCATCACCCAACTAGCCGACAAGAGCGAGAACAATTTTATGTATTTGCGCTGCGTGCTAGTAGAAATTGAGGATGGGATTTACCAAGATGCAAGAATTGAGAGTTTACCTCAAGGTTTAGAAGCATACTACGAGAATCACTGGCAACTCATGGGCATGACCACTGACCCGCCACCGCTCATTAAGCTTAAAATTGTCTACATCCTGTCGGAAACCTATAGTCCTATTCCTTATGAGGATATTGTTGAAATCGTCAAGCATATGGGAGAACAAGAAGCTGAAATTACCGTGCAATCTGTACTGAATAAATGGAAACAGTTTTTACACAAAATATATCAATACGAGCAAATCTCTTACAGGCTTTATCACGATAGTTATCGCCGTTTTCTAAACCGCAAGGAAATTGTAGAGAAAGCGGGTATAAAAATTAAGGAGATAAAAAAGCAGATGGCAGATAGTTTATGGCAGGATTTGTACGGCGATGGGTAAGTTAGCAGACCGCTTAAAGCAACTACCACAAGCCAGCCGAATTTATAAATTGAAGGAGCTACCAACACTTCTGGCAGAGTCTACTCAAATAGCTCGCCTGTACATCCTGCTAACAGATTTTGATTTCATTGAAGCCAAAATTTCTGAATTAGGGCCACAACCGCTGATTGAGGATTATGACTTGGCTTTCACTTCTGACATCTTAAATTCTGAAGAGTGGGTTAAGAGTAAGCGTGAGAATCTGAGAATAATTCAAAGTGCGCTGCGGTTGTCCGCGCATATCTTGGAGCAGAATAAGATGCAACTGGCAGGACGATTGTGGGGGCATTTGATGCCTTTTGATGTGCCAGAGATTAAGGGAATGCTGGAACAGGGATCAGCAAGGCAAACTACACCTTGGTTACGCCCATTAACACCTACCCTAACTCCTCCAGGGGGAGCTTTGCTGCGTACTTTCGGCGGGCATAACGACTGGGTAAATGCAGTCGCCATCACACCCGATGGCAAACAGGCAGTTTCCGCTTCATCAGATCAAACCCTCATTATCTGGGATTTGCAATCGGGAACACTACTAAAAACTCTCGCCGGACATACCCAGCACGTAAATGCAGTGGCTATCACTCCTAGTGGAAAAAAAGCCGTTTCTGGTGCTAGTGATAATACTCTCAAAATCTGGAAATTAAAGTCGGGAAAACTACTGAAAACTCTCAGAGGACATACGGCCCCGGTACGAGCCGTCGCTATTACTCCTAATGGGCAGCAAGCCGTTTCCGCTTCAGTTGATAAAACCCTAAAAATCTGGAATTTACAGTCTGGAAAACTATTAAAAACTCTCAGAGGACATACGGATCCGGTACGAGCCGTCGCTATTACTCCTAATGGGCAGCAAGCCGTTTCCGCTTCAGAGGATGGCACTCTAAAAGTCTGGAATTTACATCTAGGAATACCACGGAAAACTTTCAGAGGACACGATGCGCCGCTATGGTCGGTTGCTATTAGTCCTGATGGACGACAAGCCGTTTCCGCTTCAGAGGATGACACTCTTAAAATCTGGGATTTGAAATCGGGAAAAGTATTGAAAACTCTTAGAGGGCATACAGCTCCAGTACAGGCAGTTGCCATCACTCCTAATGGGGAAAAAGCCGTTTCTGCTTCATGGGATCAATCTCTCATTATTTGGGATTTGCAGTCGGCAAAACCACTAGCAACTCTCAGCGGACATACTGACTTAGCATGGGCAGTTGCTATTACTTCTGATGGAAAACAAGCCGTTTCTGCTTCCCCAGATAACACTCTGAAAGTTTGGGATTTGCACTCAAAATATCAACTGAAAACTCCTGCTGGACATACTAGCAGTGTACGGGCAGTCGCAACTACTCCCAATGGTCAACAGGCCGTTTCTGCTTCCGACGATGAAACTATAAAAATTTGGAATTTGGATACAGGAGAAGAACAGAAAATACTCAGCGAAGACATTGGTATAGTACAGGCAGTGGCAATTACTCCTGATGGGCAACAAGCAATTTTTACTTCATTATTAGATCAAACTATTAAGGTTTTGAACTTGGATTCAGGTGAAGAACTGAAAAGTTTCAGAGGTCATACCGATATCGTACAGGCAGTTGCCATTACTCTTGATGGGAAACTAGCCGTTTCCGCTTCATGGGATAAAACCCTGAAAGTTTGGGATTTATATTCTGGAAAAGAACTAAAGAGTCTTAGCGGGCATACTAATATTGTAAATGCCGTAGCTATCACTCCAGATGGGAGAAAAGTAGTTTCGGCTTCAGATGATAAGACTATCAAAATTTGGGATTTGAATTTCGGAAAAGAACTAAAAACTATCAAAGTCCGTACCCATTCGGTAAATGCAGTGGCTATTACCCCTAGCGGGCAACAGATAGTTTCTGCTTCTTCAGATAGAACCTTGAAAGTTTGGGATTTAGATTCTGGAAAAGAACTAAAAACTCTTAGTGGGCATACCAGTATTGTAAATGCCGTAGCTATCACTCCCGATGGGAGGAAAGCGGTTTCTGCTTCAGATGATAAAACCCTAAGAGTTTGGGATTTGACAAGTGGGGAAGAAATTGCTTGTTTCACCGAAGATGGTGAATTAACCTGCTGTGCTGTTGCACCAGATGGAGTGACGATTGTCGCGGGTGAAGAATCAGGGCGAGTACATTTCCTGCGCTTGGAGGGGAGGTAATGCAGTCAACAAGAATACACTCGTTAGAGCCCCCATCTACGAAAGCGATCGCCTTAACCTTTGAGCTCACCTGCCATCCAAAATCACAGGCTGGCTTTGAAACAAATAGTGTTTGCCAAGAGTTGGGGAGTGATGGGTGAGTTAGCAGAACGCTTAAAGCAACTACCGCAAGGCAGCCGAATTTATAAATTGAAGGAGCTACCGAGCTTACTAGCAGATGCTTCTCAAGTAGACCGTCTGTACAACTTGCACCCTCCATTTGGAGGGGGTCACTGTCACTGTATAAAATCACCGTTTTTGGTGATTTTGCAGGCAGTAGATGCAGCTTAAATTAGCATTTAAGCAATAAATTTAGCGAGCAAGTGACATGGCTACTTACTTAGACAAAACAAGACATGAACGAAATCAAAACTCATTATTACGCTGGTTAAAACAACAGAAAATCAAACTGGGCGACATTCCCTTCATCGGCATTTGCCTGGCCTCACTCATCTACTTCAGCCTTCACGACCCGCTCTTAATTGCAACTTTAGGCTGCTCCAGCATAGTCTTTTTGAGTTTGTGGCACACCGCTAAAGCAATTCCAATTGTAGAGCGATATATCGGCTGCAAAATTCGATTTTGGCACGTTGCTACTGCCATCATTACCTCCACTGCACTGTGCTCCGTGCTCGATTCCCCCGCCAACGCCATCTTCCTCTCCGGCTTAGAAGAATTTATGACTGAGCTAGCAGAAGGAGCGGCTTCCGCAGGAGGTGAAGCTATTGATGCCGAAGTCATCGAACTGATTTTCAACTTAATTCGCGGAGCCTTCCTTTTGTTAGTAGCAGCCGCGTCTCTTTTTGCTTACAACCAAGCGCAGCAAGGCAATGACTGGCGACCAATTGTGACTCAAGTTGCCTTAGCTTTTGCCATTGTAATTGCCATTGACGTAATAACTTTCCTCTTCATTGGCAATGGCGGTGGCGGAGGTGGAGCTTAATTATCCAAAGAGGAAGGGTTTGTCTTCCCACATCTCAACCTCAAATCTAAACCCTTTAAATTATGCTCAAAGACCCAGATAAAGATTTTATTTCCGTCAATAAGATTCTCGGCAAACAAGCCAGCATCGGCATCATCCCAGCGGAACAGCTAATTCCCTGGATGCTAATCGCTGTAATTTCCTACATCCTCACCAACGGCTTATTCAGCTTAGGAATGCCTTGGTTTTTCACCACTACTTTCTGGCTAATTGTAAGCTGGTGGCTCCTGACAGGTAACAAACCTCACCTTTTTGTAGACAGGTTTAGACCTCCGCCGGGAAATGAGTGGTACAACGGTAATCTTTTATACCTTTCTCCCGTTCCCCAATACCGACCAAACCCGATTCGCCACCGAATCAGCGATTCACAAGTCCGAGTCAAACTTAAACCCAAAGTTGCTCCCACTCAACAAGGAGGTAACAGCCGACTTATGCCCTTCCAAAACTACCAAAACCTCCTGTGTTTAGTCACTATCAAAAAGGATGGTAGAGAAGTTTCCGGTTACTTACTAAATGAAGGCAGTCAATACCAAATTGTATTCGGATTCGAGACGGCTGGCTTTCACAACATCCTGTACCGCCATGAAGTAAACAATGCAGCTACCGCCTTAGAAGAAGGGCTAAAAGACATTCCCCCAGGCGAAAAAATGACCTTTCACACCTGCTGCTACAGCAGCGATTGCCTTCGCCAGCAACAGTTAACTGAATTGGCTGACAACTGTCACCTCAAACCCATTTCTGTACTTGTTCGTAACGAACAGAAACGCATTCAAGAACTCAACTTAGCAGGCAGCCGACAACTGTGGAACCAAACTATTTTCTGCACTTGGACATTCAATGCTCAATCTGGCTCCAAGTCCAACGACCCTCTGAGTAAATTCATCAATGGAATTATCAACACAGCCAACAGCATTGCTGCACAATTTACAGGCAACCAGCGCATCTACTCTGAACGCTTTTACAAACAACTGCTACTCGACGCTTTCGAGCAAGGCTATATCCGGTGGGAACTCTTGCTAAACACCAAAATTGGACTGGAAATTCAACCCATGAATGCCCAAGCATTGTGGGGATGGCTGTGGCAAAAATTCAACAGCGCACCCGTACCCCCTATCCCCCAACTTCTCGCCTTAAAAGAAACCGCGTCCGACTACAAACTAACCGAAACCCTCAACAGTCACAAACACGCCTGCACCATTTTAATTGAAGGTATGAGTGGCCGTTCGAGCTGCCCGGAACACAGAAAAGCTAGCTCACGCATTTTGCTCCCCGGCAGAAACGCAGAATGCGGCGTGCTAACAATGGAAGAGGGCCCCGGCGGCTGGCTCAATACCAGAGAGCAACTGCAATGGCTCTGGAAAATTATGAGCAACAGCTACGTCCGCGATACTGAAGCCGTTGTCGAAATTAG
>JAUBST010000092.1:0-8757 GCA_036702215.1 Microcoleus sp. F6_B6 | reverse complement strand
TAAAAATCAACTCGAAATATTTTGATGCACCCGCGCCAGAGTCCGGCAAAGTTACTGCAATCCGATCGGGATATGGAACCGGGAAAACTTATTTTATTGGCGAGAAAGTTGCCAGCGACGCGCGCGGGTTGCAGATTAATTTAGGCTACCGTAACAGTCTACTTTTGCAGCAGTGCGAGAAATGGGGAAGCTACCACTTTGACGAGCATCACGGCTGGCAGATGCTTAAAGACCCCGATGCACGGCTGAGCCTCTGCGTGGATTCCTTACTCAAGCTTCCAATCGAGATGTTTGAGGCTACCGTCGAGCACATTCGAGGCATGACAGTGATATTTGATGAATCTGTGTCAGGTATCAAGCACTTAATCATGTCTCGGACGCTACTAGGCAAACGGTGCGAAACTCTTGAGCGCGTAAACATTATCTGCAAGCTTGCCGATCGCGTAATTGCACTGGACGGCAACCAGTCAGATTTAGTAGTTGATTACCTCAGCGAAATTTCCGGCAAGCCTTCAGTCAAAATTCAGAACTTTTACCACGGCGAAACTCCCCCCGTCTTTTTTGTCGATGCTGGCAAGAAGGCGAAAAAATGGTTGAGTGCAGAAATTCTCAAAAGTCCGTGTCCCGCAATTGCGACCGATTCACTGAGAGATGCTGAGGCTTTTGCTCGACAATTAACCGAATCGCACGGCCCCGGAATTCTACTAACTTCAAAAACTGCACCAACTGAGGACATGAAAGAATTCCTCAAAAACCTTGACGATTTCATTAAAAAATACAAACCAGCTTGGTTAATTTATAGCCCGACGGGTGAGTCAGGACTCGACATTAGTATTCGGAATTATTTCTCTGATATGTTCTGTTGGTTTGTGGGGGTTAGTGGTGTTGATGAATTTTTACAAATGTCGCGCCGCGTCCGGCATCCTGAAAGGATTATTGTGTTGTGTGCGGAACGCGGACTGCCGAGCAAAAGCACCGGGGGAGTTTTTGAGAAGGAAGTAATTCAAGCTCTCGCAGAGTTTGGCGACACCGAGGCTCGGTTATTGGTTCAGGATGAGTCGCAGTTGCAGAAAGTTCGGGAAGATTTAGCCGCTCAAATTATAAATCCTCACACAATCCTCTGGGCAAAGCTGCAAGCCAAAGCAGAACTTGAGCGATCACACTTGCGAGAGTATTTGTTCAAAGCTTTTGAGGACGGCGGATTCTCTGTGCAATCTGTGACCCCCGCCGAATGCGACTACGACGGACACGCCATAGCTAAGGAAGAATGCAAAGACATTGAGGCTCAAGAGATTTTTAACGCGCCAGACATCGAACTTGCTGAAGCTTTAGAAATTAAGCTCAACTTTAAAGCGAGTTGGGAAGACAGATGCAGCGCTATTAAATTTTTCCTCAAGGCGCGGCTACCGGGAATTGAGGATACAGATTTGTGGTGCTGGCAATTTGTGCGGCGCGTCCGATTTGATGACCGATCGCTTTTGTCTCAGCTTGACGCTGACTGGATTTATCAGAATCCAGAGGATGCAGAATTTTTGCAGCGGCACCGGCGATCGGCTGGCAAACGAGAATTTTTGGGTGACTTCTCAACTCGCTGGCTCAAAATTAAAACTCTCAAAGCTTTGGGTCTGGAGAAATTTTTGGAGCCGGGAAAAGTTTGGACTCAAGAAAGTTCTGAAGCGCTGGAACTTTTGGAACTCTGCAAGAAAAAGGTGATCGCCAATCTTTTTGGGCATCCCGGAAAAATGAAGCCGATCCAGTGGCTCAACAAACTGCTGCAGCTTATTGGCCGCAAACTTATCGGCAAGAACGTCAAACAGAACGGAGTGCAGCACCGGGAATATTCATTTATGGCTGAGGCAAGCTTACCCGAAAACTGGCATCAGCTAGTGGCATTCACAGCCGAAAAACAGGCAAAAAAAATATCAGAGATAAAAGAGGCTGAAGCTCTAGCAGCGCAAGAATTAGAAGCGGTTGCACCTCCCCCTGTTTTTGATACAAATTTAGGGGTAGATGCAACCCCAGAATTAGAAGCTTCCCCAGAACTTCTCCTAGAACTTTCCCCCACCGAAGCACCGATCGCAAACTTGACGGGATGGGTTAGCCGTTGGGGGCAGTGGGTGGCTGCTACGGTAGTCGGCTGGTGCAATGAAGGGACGCGCTACAGGGTGCAATTCGACCAAGCTAGCGGTGGCATCGGTGAGATGCTGGTATTTCCTGATTTGATGAGATGGGATACTGTCTAGAATCCCAGAATCTAAAATCTAAAATCCAAAATGAAATCAGACAGACACGGGCAAGCGGCCATTTTGTCGCCTGCCGAAATTGAATTACTATTTTCCGAGGGACTGCAATCCGATCGCGATCGGACGCTGTTTGGAGTTTGCCTCTACACTGCCTGCCGCATTGCCGAAGCTTGCTCAGTGCAGTCAGAAGATGTTTACACCAGCACTGGGAAAGTCAGAGATTTTATCAACATCAGGAAAGCTGCAACTAAAGGCAAACTTGCGACCAGGACAATCCCAGTAAATCCAGAATTACGATCGCTCTTAATTCTCTGGCAACCGCACACTGGCCCTACTTATTTATTTCCCGGTCGGCACTCCCACAGCTTCCGGCACATCACCAGCGATTCGGCCGCCGTTATCCTCAGAGAAGCTTGCCGCCGTGTTGGGATTGAAGGAGTGTCTACCCATAGCTTCCGCCGCACTGCCTTGACTCAAATGTCTGACTCTGGCATCCCGCTGCGAGTGATCCAACAAGTCAGCGGCCACCGCACCCTGACAGAATTACAGAAATATCTAGAAGTTTCTGACTCGCAGGTCAAAGGAGCGATCGCCTCGCTGTCGATGCTTTCTTACGGCGGAAAACCTAAGTTTGACGAGCTAGAGCCTATATCCCCTACTGTGCCGTTATCATAGTATTTTGAGTGCTGAAATAGTGGCGTTATTGATGCGAGGTAGGGGGTTATTGAGAATAAAGATAAAGTTTTGATAAAGGTATGTTACTCCTATAAAGGTATGGTATGTTGGTATTGTACTTGAGAAGTAACACACCATGTCAACAGATAAGAAACATATCGCCGTCTATCTTGCATCCGAAGTCGAGCAAGCGCTAATTGCATTCTGCGAGGGCAAGGGCTTGATATCTAAGAAAGGGACAATGTACTCTGCCGGAGTTAACGCCGCTCTTGCCCAGTTTTTTGGGATAACAGATACAGAGGCAAGTAACACACCATTGACTACTGGTAACATACCAAGTAAATTAGATAGTACCATACCCAATAACAGTGGTAACATACTAAGTAACATATCATCCGAAAGCCTCGCTGTAGAGGTATTGCCGGGAAAACTCCGAGCCTGAGTGATGGTGAGGTTGAATCACTCAGGCAAGAATACGATCATGCTCTCACTACTCCAGAGGAAGCTCTGGCTAACGCTAAAATCTACGGCTTCACCCCAGAGGAAGCTTTGGCTGATGCCCACTTTCAAATCGCAATGCTTCAGTCTAATCATGATGAGCTTGAGGATAGGTATGAAGCGAAAAAGCGTGAGATTGAGAAGCTGACAGAGCAACTTGAACAAGAACGCGCCGACCGGGAAGAACAAATGAGGCAATTACTCTCAGAGCTTGCCGACTTGAAACAAAAATCAGCCACGACCGGGAAGGAATTCCCCGAAGCGGCCAACTTGCTCAACCAGTTGAAAGCCAAGCGCAAAAAATCTAAAACCGACTTGGCAGACATAGAGGCAATTTTAGCGATGATTGAAGAGTAAACCCCACAAGGGAAGTTAGGAATCATGCCCCCTTAAAACGGGGCCTTACTGGGATTTAGGAGGAACGATGGACAAAGACTTGATAGAAGCCCTAGAAAAATATCTGGCGCTGTGGGTAGAGGAGCTACTGAATAATAAGGCTCGATACCGGGCCTCTTATCGCGACGCTGATGAGATGCAGCAAGCATTCTTGGAGGACTTGGACGAGAACGTGATTTCTCAGTTCGCTGACTCTCAGGACTGGGAGGATTTTTTCACCGATTTAACGCAGGAAGAGGAAGAGTGACTCAACACCAGGGCGTGCGAAAACTTTACAATTGCCTGTTGACGCGGTAGCAGTATAAAGCTGTATTCTTAGAGGTAAGGAAGTTTTGATATGCCCAACTACCCAGTGCAGCAAACACTGAAGTAGCTAGGTCTTCCCCAAACCGTTCACTAACAACGTTTGGAGCTCACTAATCATGACACAACGTGACGATCGCCTTTCGAGGTCGATCGCAACTCTTAATACTGATGCGATCGGGTTTGGCAATGGCAACCGTCGCATAGACCGTTTACGGCAATTGGCTTATGACTGCTTGCTGACTGATGAGGATGCAAGGCAGTTCGGAAAACTCACGGCAACTAAAACTTGGGAATCCTTGCTAACTAAGCACGGGTTAGAGTTTGAGCCTAAATCTGAAATCATCACAGACATAGTAGCGCCCGGTAATAGTGGACAGACTCACTCAATCAATTTGTTGGAGTGGGTGAATTTGTCGCAACTATTGGCAGTTTCAGCAGCCACGGCGGGACTGGTAATTCTGCTGTTGAATCTGTGGCCTCGAATCAATCCGCTTAATCTGTTCCCGCAAGTTCGCATCAACATTGAAATTGGAGACAGAAAATAATGGGACTCATGCAAAAACTTTTAGGTGGTGGCAATCAAGCTGCTACCCAGTCCGGCGGTGGCTTAGTTCATGATGGTGGCCACGCCATAGATAAATCAACCGTGATGCGCGCTACCAGCGCCGATGCAATTTCACCGCTTAACCCTGGGAAGTTCGCAGCCGGCGAGCGTAGCATCCCGATCGTACCCGCGCCCCGCTATTTCACTCAGGAGGAAGCCGACAAACTCAAGGAAGTGGCAAAGGAAAAGACCGACGGTGCAAGGCAAAGTAAGCGGGCTTATGGAGCCCTGGCAAAGGTTGAGGAAGCCGACGCAAAGGTTCATAAATATCATCGGGGCTATGAGGCCGCCGTTGCTGATGGTGAACTTAAAAAGAAGCGCGCCGATGCTCGACTTGGCAAACACTTACACGCTCAACGCCCTGCTTATGCTCGGCTGGGGATGTCGCTAGACCAAGCGGCTAGCAATGCAGAAACCCGCATCGGTGAAATCAGAGCCAAGTTGCAAGGAGTTAATTCGTGAGTAAGGCGATCGCAATCTTCAACAATTTCTTGATGGTTGCGGTTGCCTCCAGCTTCCTAAGCTGGATAGCTTCCTTGCACCCTAATGCTCTGGCGTTTGTCCGAGCTTGCTACATAATTTTTGCAGTTCTCTGGATGCTCAGTTGGATGCTTGATGATTGGCTCATCAAGAAATTGGCAATTAAGGCGATCGACTTGCAGGGCATTTTGTGTTTGGGCTTTGCAGCAGCAGCCGTCGGTCTGGGGGTAATGCTATGTCGATTCTAAAAGTCTCCGTGCTGACGGCTTCTGCTTTTACTTTGTGGCTAGCGCCGCCGTTTGTCCTCAGTAAAAAAATACCTCTGCACAATTTCACAACGGGTTTAGCTTTACTTGGTTCCTTCGCTTGCTGTTTTGAAGCTCGCAGAGTTGCGGTCAAACTTTCCCAAGTGGAGGAATTTGAGGCAATGAAAGAGGCGGCTATTAATGCTGATGTCGCTGACGAGTTGGCAACAGAGATTTATGTCAGTGAACAACAGCGACGGATTGAAGCTGAAGCAATTCTCAACGGGCAACCAGAAAGAGAGGAAACAGTCGAGGCATTAAAACGCGCTTGGCTTTTAGATTGTGCTGAACCGTCCGAACCATCCTCTGAACTTGCAGAACCGACAGTGCAAGCGGTTCAGCCTCCGAACCAACCAGAGGATAGCACTTTGGCAAAAGATGAGGAGCGATTTACCAGTTTGAACTTAGACCGGAACCAAGCATTAACGCTAATAAAAAAGTTACGGGTCGAACTGAACCAAACCCAGACGATCGAGAAGCTGTGGGAGTGCAAGAAGGGAGGGAGTGAAGCTTGGAAACGGGCTTATGCTCAATTCAAAAGTCTGATGGGAGAGGGCGACAAAGAGAAGTAGAGCGCGTGGCGGAAGGGTGTCACCCTTCCGTGTTTAGCGAGTGCAAGCAAGAATCAAGCAGATCATGCAGATGGCTTTTTGGAACCCTATAGGGTTCCACGTCATTCTCGCAGCTACTCTTCTATCCGATTGCAGGGTTGCAGCCAGCAGTAACCAGATCAAGAGGAGGGTTCTGGCGAACCCTATAGGGTTGTCGGTCATGCTTACTCCTACTTTTTAGCAGTCCGATTATGTGGCTACAGCCAGCACAAGTAGATAATGCAGATGGCTTCCCGCACACCTATAGGTGTGATTGTCTTGCTCGCAGCTACTTTTTCACCCCAAAACACGGGGGAGGACACACTCTCCCCATCCTCCAAAATATAGCGCTCAAACCCTTGCTATAACTGCCTCTCCACGGCACAAACTCATATGAGTTTCTGTAAATACGAGATTATACGAGGCTAGCGCTCGCAATTCGAGATTTTCCTGCTTAACCAGATTCCAAACCTATTAGGGTTGAAACACAACCGATTTAATTAAAATGCACCCGCATCGACGCGCTTAACCAGTCCCGCAAACCAGTCATGTTTCCAGCAGACTAAACAATAAAGAATTTAGCTATGTTTCCCTACCCCCCAGCAGAAGCTAGAGCCATCTGTAAAATCTTGGCTAACTTACCTTCTGAAGCCTATCTAGAACTCGGTCTAACCCTAGATCAACTCCGTTACTGGCTAAGTCACAAATCAATAATGCTAGATGTAGCAGAACACTGGAAAGCCCTACACACAGGAGAAACGCAGCATTTATCGCCTAGCAATGACTACCGCAAGCAAAAATTATGGCTCGTTACCGTGATGTGGCAGAGGCTCTGGGAAATGACTATTGCTTGCTTCCCGGCTTATAAATCTATTGCTGAGTTCTTAGATATCGAGTTCCCTTTTACCGCGCCCGTGCAATTGTTCGCCCACATTTTGGCAGAGGAAGCCAACGCAGATTTTGAAATATGCCTTCAGCCTTACGCTAGAATTTCCTCTTCCGAAGCAGAGAAACATTTGAGGTGGCTAGCCAAAAACCCATCCTTTGAGGGTCTAAAGAAAGAATGGGACACCAAGCCGGGGAGACAGAAGCTAGAACGTATGCAGAAGGAATCGGAAGCCTTCTTGCGCCAAACAGGGGGAGCTAACTTTTGGCTTAATTTTGTCTCACTGTCCGGGATGGTTCTAAGTCGTTACTCCCGGAGCAACGCTTTTATTAAATCGAGCGTAGAAGCCTACAACCAGTTGATCGCAACTTTGGCAAAGCTCGATGCTAAGCAGTATCACACCGCCCGCTCAACTGTCTGGCATAACGGCGTTAAGAAAAAGGGTCAGAAAGGAGGAAGTTACTCATAATTCCGTTACAAAACTTTAAGTCTTTCCCAAAAACCGTTTTGATGATCCGTTAAGCAGGTTTCTGCTTTAGTCTTGTTTTATGTCAAAGCTCTGGAAACCCACCCAAAATATATACAAGAAAAAGGCCCAGCATCCTTTCGGATTCCAGAGCCCACACAAAATATATACACCGTCAGTCTATAGGTTTTTTTGAACTTTTTTAAGAAAACTTAGGATTTTTTCAAAAGGATGTCTGGGCCACATCCTACAATGACCCAAACTACCTCTAGTTTACACAATCCCGACCAGTTTAGTCAAGATTCCAATGTCTGCGAACTTGCCTATCAAGACTGCGTAGTCAAATCTGGCATCCTGCCGGAACTCTTCCCAGTAAACATCGAGCCAGCGAGCGGCTTGCCAGTTTACGATCTACTTTTTCGCGACACCGACCCCACAACCAACAGCAGCAGTGGGAGTGCTCAAGCAAAAAGAAATTTTGCCAAGTGCGAAGGCGCGATCGGCTTTATAGTCAATGGCCGCTTCCGACAATTAGCCGGCCCGCCGATCGCCCACAACACCAAAGAGAAAAAAGGTTTCGGCAAAATCACAGAACCGCGCAAATATTACCAGCCATACGGGAAGCCGTTAGAAATATTTTTCCCGCGTGTGACTGTTGCAGTCTGGGAAGCGATCGCCGCCAAAGCTGGGTTCTCAATGCCAGAATTCCCCGCAGTCGGACTAAAGGGGGAAGCTCTAGGGTTTTGGGAATGGGTAGAGGTTACAAATTGCCCTGTAGTTCTGACAGAAGGGGAAAAGAAAGCTCTAGCGTTAATTAGTCGCGGGTATGCCGCGATCGGACTGCCGGGAATAAATACCGGGTATCGAGTCACAGAGCGCGGGGAATTTGTAAAGCTAGCAGACGGCACAGAATACCAGCGAGCCACAGCGCGGGAACTGCACGAAGCATTACAAAATTTTGACACCCCAGGACGCGAGATAACAATACTTTTTGACTACCGCGAAGGAGATTATTCCCAGAGCCAAGAATTTAAGGCGGCCAGCACAACGGCAAAATTAGTCAAAAGTGCGATCGCCAAAATTGCTATATTGCCGGGCCCAGATAAAGGTGTTGATGATTTTGTGGTTGCCGGCGGGAATGTTGACGCGGTAATTGGTGCGGCATCGCAGAACATCTCTGAGGACTGGCAACTTAAGAAGTGGCAACGGTTCCGAGGTTTCAGCCCCGACATAAAAATCAACTCGAAATATTTTGATGCACCCGCGCCAGAGTCCGGCAAAGTTACTGCAATCCGATCGGGATATGGA
>JAUBST010000091.1:0-9170 GCA_036702215.1 Microcoleus sp. F6_B6 | reverse complement strand
ACTCCAGTTGTCACTCCGACTCCGGTAGTAACTCCGACTCCGACTCCAGTTGTCACTCCGACTCCGACTCCAGTTGTCACTCCGACTCCGGTAGTAACTCCGACTCCGACTGCAGTTGTCACTCCGACTCCGACTCCGGTAGTAACTCCGACTCCGACTGCCCTTGTCACTCCGACTGCAGTTGTCACTCCGACTCCGACTGCAGTTGTCACTCCGACTGCAGTTGTCACTCCCACTCCGACTGCAGTTGTCACTCCGAGTGCAGTTGTCACTCCCACTCCAAGTGTCACTCCGACTCCAAGTGTCACTCCCACTCCGACTCCAAGTGTCACTCCCACTCCGACTCCAAGTGTCACTCCGACTCCAAGTGTCACTCCGACTCCAAGTGTCACTCCGATTCCAAGTGTCACTCCCACTCCGACTCCAAGTGTCACTGCCACTGCGATCGATCCTGCGGAGATACAAGTGACCGCACCTGTCCCCACACCCACATCGCCCACAGCAGCAGATACACCCGCAGCGCAACGAAAATCTTCAACCTCTGATTCAGAAGACTTTCAACCCCCGAAAACTCCACTGATAGACAATCCCGGTGTTGCTGCTACCGATCGAGTTTTAACCATCGATCGAAGTATCACCAGTCAGTTGCCCCCGGGCTACCCACAGCAAACAGTTAGCATCGAACCAACGCCAACCGTCAACCCTACTTCTAATTTAGTTCTGGGGTACGCCCCGCCTCCCGATCGACTTTTTGAAGGTAACGATATCCAGAAAACAGTCTGGGGAATCGAAGAAATGAGGAATCAAGAATTTGGAGAATACTTGGGGGTAAAAGCCAACCTCCCAGACGAAAAAGTCTTGATTTCGACCTTCCAACAAACTTTACAAAATATCGCACAGCAACCGGGCAAGCGGTCTGGTATTATCTACATAGTCTCGCGAGACGAACAATTAGAACTAATTTTAGTTCCTCCGGTGGGGCGGCCGATTCACTACAGCGTTCCAGAAGCCAACAAAGCAGCTTTATTCCCCACCGTCCAGGAGTTCCGCGCTGAAATCACAAATCCCGCAAAACGCACTACTACCACTTATCTAGCCGCCGCCCAGCAACTCTATAAATGGGCGATCGCACCCCTAGAAAAAGACTTAGAAAACTTAGGAATTCAGACTTTATTACTGTCAGTCGATCCCGGATTGCGGAGCCTGCCCTTTGCCGCTTTGCACGACGGTAAAGGCTTCTTGATTGAAAAATACAGTTTCAGCCTAATTCCAAGTTTTAGTTCAACTAATACCGATTATAAAGCTGTTAGAGACGCCACTGTTCTAACAATGGGAAGGTCGGAATTTGTTGACCAACAGCCCTTGCCCAGTGTGCCGATCGAATTGCAGGCGATTTCGGATCAGTGGCCCGGGCCATCTTTCCTCAATTCCACTTTCACTATAGATAATCTCAACTCGGAACACGCCAAGGGAGAATTTCGGATCGTTCACCTAGCAACTCACGCTGAATTCAAACCGGGAAAACCGAGCAATTCCTACATTCAACTGTGGAATTCCAAATTGCAGCTAGATCGCATGGAGAGTTTAAATTGGCGCAAGCCGCAGGTAGACTTGTTAGTATTGAGTGCTTGTAGAACTGCTGTGGGCGATCGGGAAGCAGAATTAGGTTTTGGAGGTTTAGCGGTAAAATCCGGCGCGAAATCTGCTTTAGGGAGTTTGTGGTATGTTGACGATGGAGGCACTTTGGGGTTGATGATCGAATTTTACCACCAGTTGCGAGGAGCCACAACTAAGGCAGAAGCTTTGCAACGCACTCAACAAGCAATAATGTCCGGTAAAGTGCGGCTGGAAAACGGACAGCTAGTAACAACAAGCGTCCAGTTAAATTTACATGCTAATTTACAACAAACAAACCAAAACTTTTCTCATCCTTACTACTGGAGCAGTTTCACCCTAATCGGAAGTCCTTGGTGAGCTGCAATGTTTTAGAGTGTTGACAAAATTGCCAAAATCAGCGCTAGGGGACTTACGAAAAAAAAAGTACGACTCAAATTGGGGTAATTCAGTTGACAATTGACAGCTTGTCCTGAGCGTAGCCGAAGGGTTGACAATTGACAGCACTTGACAATCATAAGGAAGAGGATTGGAGTAATGAATCGTCTGATTTTAATTTCTCTTGAGGTTCCGGCTTTAAACCAATTCTTTTTGGTAATTGTGATATCATGTCCGGTCGATCGATCGCAATAAGTAAGGTTCGTAGTACGTCCTGGTGTCCGCAGCCGGAGTGCGGACACCAGGACGTATTACGAACCGTTTTTGTTATGGTAATCGACCGGACATGATATGATATCCCATTTGGGTAAGGTTTTAGAACGTTGCCATTCGGTCGGAGAATTCAGGGGGAACTCCCAGTCACAAACAGTTTGAACTCAACAGTATTGGGCTAGAAACACAGATATTTCCTTCAGATTTTCCTGCCAATAATAGAATAAAAAATATGGCGCTCCTATTGACATGAGGAATTTTGAGGAGTAAGACTAGGGAGAGATAAATACATCGCACTTTTAGCACAAATCTTTACACACAATGACAGCCAACAGACTACATTTGCTGGGATTGTTATTCATTGTTGGCTGGCTGAGTGCAGCGGCGGGTTCGGCTTCCGCGCAACCGATCACCGCCGCACCGGACGGCACTAACACACTGGTTACTCCCAACGGCAACCGCTACGACATTTCCGGGGGGTCTTTCAGCGGAGATCGGGCTAATCTGTTTCACAGTTTTACTCAGTTTGGGCTCAGTGAAGGTCAAACGGCTAACTTTCTGACTAATCCCAATATTCAAAATATTTTAGGACGAATTAGTGGGGGTAATCCTTCTTTAATTAACGGCTTAATTCAAGTTACGGGCGGCAATTCAAATTTATTTTTAATGAATCCGTCGGGGATAATTTTCGGCAACAGTGCCAGTCTGAACGTACCGGGTTCTTTTAATGCGACTACAGCGACCGGTATTGGATTTGGGAACCAGTGGTTTAGTGCGATCGGCAATAACAATTGGGCAACTTTAATCGGCAATCCCAACAGTTTTGCATTTACCGGTTTGCAATCGGGAAGCATTGTGAATTCCGGGAATTTGACCGTCGCACCAGGTCAAAGTTTAAGTTTGACTGGCGGTACGGTTGTCAATACCGGTCAGTTAACTGCGCCGTCTGGCAATATTACCGTGATGGCCGTACCCGGTCAAAATTTGGTGCGGATCGCTCAAACCGGAAATTTGCTGAGTCTGGAAATTCAGCCGACAGCTAGCCAAAGTTCCTTGCCGAATAATTTCGCGCAGCCCGTGCTATCTTTGCCGGAGTTGCTGACTGGAAAAGGTCAGGAACAAGCAACTAATTTAGCGGTCAATTCCAACGGTGAAGTAGTTTTGACTGGGAATGTTGCTGTGCCGGGAACGGCGGGAACTGCGATCGCCAGCGGCAGTATCAATGTCTCGGGCAATACTGGGGGTAATGTAAATATTTTAGGCGATCGCGTCGGTGTTATTGGCGGCAATATTGATGCTTCCGGTACCAACGGCGGCGGTAATGTACTGATTGGCGGAGATTATCGCGGTTTGGGGACTGTGCCGAATGCTTTGCAGACATTTGTTAGCGCAGATTCGACAATCAATGCTAATGCTATTACTAACGGGAATGCGGGGCGAGTTATAGTTTGGGCCGATGACACTACTCGGTTTAATGGCAATATTACTGCCCGAGGTGGCTTGTTGTCGGGGAATGGTGGGTTTGTGGAGGTGTCTGGAAAGCAATCGCTGGATTTTCAAGGGTTGGTGGATTTGCGATCGACCTTTGGGATTGCTGGCACCTTATTATTAGATCCTACTGATATTACTATTAGCACAGGTGCGGATACAGGCGGCACTTTAGCAGAGGGAGCATTTACCCCCTCTGCTGGTACTTCTACAATTAATAATGGGACCCTGCAAACACAGCTAGGTTTGGGAAATGTGACTATTTCCACAGCGTCTGGCTTGCCTAATCTAGGTGATATTACAGTCAACGCACCGATTGTTTGGAATAATAGTAATTCCCTGACTTTGAATGCCAATAATAATATTATTATTAATAATAAAAATATCACCACTCTTGGAGGCAATATTACTCTGAATGCCGATAGCGACAATCTCAATGGTGGCTATCTAGGAATCTTCGGTTCGACGATTAATACCAACGGGGGGAATTTCCTAGGGATCGGTAAAGCGAGTCCTACCTCTACCGTTGGAGTTGCTATCCAGAGCAGTACAATTAATGCCGGAAGTATAACTATTACCGGGACGGGGGGAAATGGAACCGATTTTAATCAAGGGATAGTTATTGACAAGCTCAGCCTAGTGCGATCGCAAGGAAATATCGCCCTCACAGGAACAGGCGGCAACGGGAGCGGGAGCGGCAACTTGGGCCTTGCGATAGTAGGGCTGGTAGAATCCACAGGCACCGGGAATGTCACTCTCACCGGTGTTGGCGGCAGCGGGACCGAGCTCAATCAAGGGATAAGTCTTAACAATACCGGCATAGTGCGATCGCAAGGAAATATCGCCCTCACAGGAACAGGCGGCAACGGGAGCGGGAGCAACAACGTGGGCCTTCAGATATTAGGGCTGGTAGAATCCACAGGCACCGGGAATGTCACTCTCACCGGTGATGGCGGCAGCGGGACCGATATCAATGGAGGGATAAGTCTTAACACTAACAGCACAGTGCGAGCGCAAGGAAATATCGCCCTCACAGGAACAGGCGGCAAGGGGAGCGGGTCCAGCAACGTGGGCCTACAGATATTAGGGCTGGTAGAATCCACAGGCACCGGGAATGTCACTCTCGTCGGTGTTGGCGGCAGCGGGACCTATGTCAATCTAGGGATAAGTTTTAACAATCCCGGCATAGTGCGATCGCAAAATGGAAATATCGCCCTCACAGGAACGGGTGGCAAGGCGAGCGGGATCGTCAACTCGGGCCTTCAGATATCAGGGCTGGTAGAATCCACAGGCACCGGGAATGTCACTCTCGTCGGTGTTGGCGGCAGCGGAACCGATGTCAATCAAGGGATAAGTCTTAACCCTGCCGGCATAGTGCGATCGCAAAATGGAAATATCGCCCTCACAGGAACAGGCGGCAAGGGGAGCGGGAGCGGCAACGTGGGCCTACAGATATTAGGGCTGGTAGAATCCACAGGCACCGGGAATGTCACTCTCACCGGTGTTGGAGGCAGCGGGAGCGATATCAATTCAGGGATAGCTATCGTTTTAAATAATGCCAATATTACGACCAACGAACAGAATATTACTTTTACTGGCAATGTCTCTGTCGCTCCCAATACTAATGTCAATCTCAATACTGGGCCAAAGGCAGGCGATATTAATTTTGAAGGAACTGTTGATGGCGGTGGCAATCTCAGCTTAAAAACAGGGAGTGGAAATATTAATGTTAAAGGGGATGTAGGCAAGACCACCCCATTAGGAAATCTGACCGCCAATAGTTCTGGTACAACGACATTTAATCAAACAGTCAATGCCGCGAGTTTGAGTACAGATGGCGGCCCAACTACACTCAATGGCAATGTCACGACAACGGGCGCTCAAACTTATAACGATGCTGTCACGATTGCCAATAAATCGACTCTTGCAGGTAGCGATGTTACTTTCAAAAATACTGTTGACGGTAGCGGCGATTTGACTGTGAAGGCCGACAGCGGTAATATTACATTCACTGGTAAAGTTGGTAACACAACTCCTCTCACAAGTTTAACTGCCAACGGCAAGGTATCTTTAGGCGCCAATGTCACGACAACGGGCGCTCAAACTTATAACGATGCTGTCACGATTACCAATAATCCGACTCTCACAGGCAAAGGCATTACTTTCAAAAATACTGTTGACCCCCTGAACAATATCGGCAGCAGCTTGACTGTGGATGGGGGTACTGGTGATGTTACATTCCAGAGTACGATCGGCACTATCAACAACCAGATCGTAGATTTGCAAACTAAATCTACAGGAACAACCGTATTTAGTAAAGCAGTCAGTGCAGTGACTTTGACTGCAGAGGCTGCGGGCGGCACAACTCAAATTAATGACAAGGTGACAACTACCGGCACTCAAACCTATGGAGATGCTGTCACGATTGCCAATAGTCCGATTCTGTCAGGTAGCGATGTTACTTTCAAAAATACTGTTGACGGTAGCGGCGATTTGGCTGTGAAAGCCAGTAGTGGCAATATTACATTCAGCGGTGCAGTTGGGGCGGAAAGTGCGATCGGCAATTTACAAGTTAATTCTGCAGGTGCAACTGCATTCAACAAAACAGTCAACGCAGCAATTTTGACTACAGATGCTGGCACAACTACACTCAATGGCGAAGTCAAGACAACCGGCCCTCAAACCTATGGAGGTGCTGTCACTGTTGCCAACAAATCTACTCTATTAGGTAGCGATGTTACTTTCAAAAATACTGTTGACGGTAGTGGCGATTTGGCTGTGAAAGCCAGTAGTGGCAATATTACATTCAGCGATGCAGTTGGGGCGGCAAGTGCGATCGGCAATTTACAAGTTAATTCTGCAGGTACAACTGCATTCAACAAAACAGTCAACGCAGCAAGTTTGACTACAGATGCTGGCACAACTACACTCAATGGCAATGTCACGACAACGGGCGCTCAAACCTATGGAGGTGCTGTCACGATTGCCAACAAAGATCCGATTCTCACAGGCAACGGTATTACTTTCAACAATACTGTTAACCTCAGTAACAGCGGCAGCGATTTCACTGTGAATGGAGGTGCTGGTGATGTGACATTTGTCGGTGCCGTTGGGGCTGCAAGTGCGATCGGCAATCTTAAAGTTAACTCGGGAGGTACAACTCAAGTTCAGGCAAATATCACAACAACCGGCAGTCAAACCTATAATGATGCTGTCACGATTGCCAATAATCCGACTCTTTCAGGCAAAGGTATTACTTTCAACAATACTGTTAACTCCAATAACATCGGCAGCGATTTGACTGTGAATGCAGGTACTGGTGATGTTACATTCAGCGGTGCAGTTGGGAGTTCAAAGGATCTCGGAAATTTAACAGCTAACTCTACAGGCACAACCGCATTTAATCAAACAGTCAATGCCGCGAGTTTGACGACAGATGCTGGCGGTACAACTCAAGTTAAGGGAAATGTCACGACAACCGGCAGTCAAACTTATGGAGATGCAGTGACAATTGCCAACAATCCGATTATTTCAGGTGACAGCATTACTTTCAATAATACTGTTGACGGTACCAGCGATTTGACGGCGAAGGCGGTTAGCGGTAATGTGACATTCAACGGTGCAGTTGGTGCGGCAAGTGCGATCGGCAATTTAACAGCTAATTCTACAGGCACAACCGCATTTAATCAAACAGTCAATGCCGCAAGCTTGACGACAGATGCTGGCGGTACAACTCAAGTCAAGGGCAATGTCACTACAATCGGCAGTCAAACCTACAGAGAAGCAGTTACAATTGCCAATAATCCCATTCTCTCCGGCAGCGACATTACTTTTAATAATACTGTAGACGGTACCAGCGATTTGACGGCGAAGGCGGTTAGCGGTAATGTGACATTTAATGGTGCAGTTGGTGCGGCAAGTGCGATCGGCAATTTAACAGCTAACTCTACAGGCACAACCGCATTTAATCAAACAGTCAATGCCGCGAGTTTGACGACAGATGCTGGCGGTACAACTCAAGTTAAGGGAAATGTCACGACAACCGGCAGTCAAACTTATGGAGATGCAGTGACAATTGCCAACAATCCGATTATTTCAGGTGACAGCATTACTTTCAATAATACTGTAGACGGCACCAGCAATTTGACTGTCAAGGCCGCTAGCGGTAATCTTACCTTCAAAAGTGCGATCGGCGAAACAACTCCTCTCACAAATTTAACTGCCAACAGCAAGATATCTTTAGGCGGCAATGTCACTACCACTGGCAGTCAAACTTATGCAGATGCTGTCACTGTTGCCCCACAATCGGTGTTTTCAGGCAGCGACATTACTTTTAACAAGACAGTAGACGTAGCTGGCAATCTCGGTATTGCGGCTGATAATGTCAATCTAAAAGGAACTGTAACAACCACCAATGACGGCACGCTTACAATCACCAATAAGGTCAATCTAAATATTGACCAAAACCTGAATTTAGACGGTGCATTTATTCAAAATGGCGGGGGAAATGTGGCGGTTAGCGGAAATATCACCACAACTAATGATAACATTAGTTTGAGCGGCCCGGTGACATTAAAATCTCCTGTAAATTTTACACTGGGAGATGCAACTATTGCTTTCGGTTCGAGTTTATCGGCAGGTAGTAACCCGCTGACGTTAACGGCGGGTGAAATTGATTTTTCCGGGAATGTTTCTGGTACGGGCGCGTTAACGCTGCAACCCGCAACAGCCGGACAAAATATTGTTGTTGGCGGAGTTGATAACAATACTAGCGCTTTAGATTTAACTGCATCGGAACTTAATTTGATTCAAAATGGATTTAGCTCGATCGCGATCGGGCGATCGGATAGCAGCGCCAATATTAGTATTCCCTATAATCTCACATTTTTAGATCCAGTAAATATTCAAACGGGAACAGGTACGATCGCACTTGATGGCACTATTACTGGCAATGACAACAGCAGCATTGCTCTCAACGCTGCCACAATTAATTTGAATTATGGCATCAATACCAATAAAAATCCGATCGCTCTCAACGGCAATGTCACACTCGGCAACGATATTAATCTCAGTACCAGCGGCGCAGATATTAAGATAACTGGTGCGATAGACGGTAATCATTTGTTGAACTTAGATGCAGCGACAGGCAATGTGCTGGTACAAGGAAATATCGGAGGAACAACGCCATTATCGGTTTTGAACGTTACTGCATCGAATGCGGAATTTATTGGAAATGTAAAAAGCAATTCTGGTTTTAATGTGACGGCTTTCACTACTAAATTAGGCGGGGATGTTACGACGAATAACGGCAACATCAATATTAGCAATGCTTTGGTTTTGACAAAGGATGCGGTATTTAGTACCGCAGGGGGAAATATTGCTTTTGGTGCGATCGACAGTGACAGCATTAATGCCCG
>JAUBST010000090.1:0-9288 GCA_036702215.1 Microcoleus sp. F6_B6 | reverse complement strand
ACAAATAACTACATGATAATTTACCTAACCTTTAACAATATCACATCTTGGGTTAAAATTAAGATGCGTTTACCCTGAGGGGGAATTTAGTTTCTGCCGATCGATTGATGCGTCGGCTGCGGCAAATTGATTACTTCGATCGAGTAACTCGTGATATTTGGAGACCGAGTATGAAAGTCAAGCCTTCCGATATATCTATCTAAAAGTACCGCCCCTACCCTGATAGCTTTGAGTTTGGCTGTTCTCCCTTCAGCTATGCCTGCCTCAGCTCAAACGGAGTCAGCTCCAGCCCAGAACAATACTGATTCTAATGGAGTTGTTCTAGACAGAACTCCGTTTCAAGAAAGCAAAAACGACAACAATCAGTGGGGTGCTTTGGGTTTGTTGGGCATCCTCGGTTTGGCGAATCTGTTTCGCAAGGATGAACCCAAACGCTACCGCGATCCGATGGGAGAATAATTTTTAAAATGGCGCTCCTCTTCGAGGCTTCCGCTAACCCACCAGCCAAAAATCCAATCAAATTTCCTGGACGCAGAAACCAGGTTTTTTTATTACTAAACTACTGAATTCTTGCCTTCAATCACGGTAAAAAACCCGGTTTCTTTGATAGAGATGGGCAATTTTCCACCCCGCTTATTCAATCGCGCCACAAAGCAATGCCGCCCAACAAACCGCTGACATTTGGTACTATTTTTACCTGCGGCGGTAACTCAACAGCAATCTTTTTAGTATTGCCGCCGCCGATGTAAAGGCGATCGCAGTTAAAGAGATTTTGCAGAGAGGCGAGTGCTTTTTCCAGACGGCGATTCCATCTTTTGGAACCGACTGTATCTAATGCCGATCGCCCTAATTGCTGTTCGTAAGTTTCCCCTTTGCGAAACGGATGATGTCCTAATTCTAGATTTGGCACCAAGATACCATCGACAAATAAGGCAGAACCAAAACCAGTGCCAAGGGTAATTACTAATTCTACCCCCGTCCCAGCAATTGCTCCCAATCCTTGAATATCGGCATCGTTAGCCACTCTCACAGGTTTTCCCAAGCGATCTTTGAGGGTAGTTTCTAGGTCAAAATCTATCCAAGACGGATCTAAATTCACTGCGGTTTTGATGACGCCTAGACGCACGACACCTGGAAAACCGACTGATACTCGGTCAAAATCCCCTTGTCCGCTGGCTAAAGAGGCGATCGCCTCTAAGACGGGTTCCGGTTTCGGCGGTTGAGGCGTTTCTAAACGGCTGCGTTCCGTTTGGGGTTCGCCTTCATTGTCCAACACCATAACTTTGATGCCACTTCCGCCAATGTCAACGGCTAAGGTGCGAGTCGATCGATCTTGTTCAGTCATTTGATTTTTGAGACTTGCAAGTTGGTCAAATTTTAATGTTTGAATTGGCAAAACTTTTGAATCGCTTCCCACATTTGGGCTAGGACATTTCCCAAAGAATGATCGTCTTCTAATTCGATTAATTGCACCCAGGGACGGTTAGCGGCAAAATTTCTGCTAGCTTGAATGGGTATTATTGTATCATGCTTGCCGTGAAGAATTAACGTAGGCACTGAACGCATTAATTTTTGTTCAGGGTATTGAGCCATATCTGCCACAAACTGATAATTCAGCGGCAGATAACGCTGTTCGCCGTAGTGGTAAACGGGCAAATATTTTTCAGACTGCCACTTTTCTAACTGTTGCTGTCCCAACAGTGGCAGCCAGTGAGAGATAAAGTCAAAAGCCGGTGCTAACAAAACTATTTGGTTTACTGACAATTGTCGCTGGGCCAACCAAGCCGCTGTCAGTCCCCCAAAACTAGACCCAATTATGGTGACTCCCCCTATATTTTTTACCTTTTCTGTGGAAGTTTGGGAGGATTTGGCGGCCAAAAATTCTGTTTCTATTTGGTTTAATTGGCGGGTGAGAGTGAGACCAGAAAAATCGTTTTGATTGAGATCGGGAGTTTTTAGGTCAATTCCCAGGTAAGAAAAGCGATCTCGGAAATATTTAGCCTTAGCTGAATTGGGACTTGAAGCAAATCCGTGTAAATAAATGTAATTTAAGTCGTTCTGTAGATTCATCCAGAAAAATTTATGATACTTCCCAACTAATGATTTTAACTTAATATGAGTTATTAAAGAAAAAAATTAAGACACTTACTCACAGAAAATATATATTGATATTACCGATAGATTAAGGACTCCCAGGGATTTAAATTCTGTGCTTTTATATCATGTCCGATCGAGTGACCGCGATTAAAAGGGCGGGCTTCGCCGTGAGCGTCAGCCGAACGGTTTTTGAGATTGGAGATTGTTGGCAGGTATTGGCAGGTTTACCCGCCCTACCGTATTAGGGGTAATCGACCGGACATAATATTAGAGGGTTTCTAACAAAACAACTCACTCGCCTCTACTTGAAATTGCTGCGCTTTTAGACTGCTTTGCCGTAGAAATCTAGCAAGGGCATATATTGCAGAAAATATGCGTCTATCGCTGCCTGTATTTATTGGATTTATACCTGCTTACAGTGAATCGCAGAGTGCGTGTTCCACACCCTGCGATTCACTTAAAAATACTCGTCAATTACTGCGGTTTTTGACCGTTTTGCATCCTATTTCTAGCAGTTTGTCGGCGCTGCTGCATCAGTTGAGCTAATTGGCTGCGCTGTTCGGCAGTGAGCACTTCTCGCATTGCGAGTGTACTTTCAAATTGCACCTCTTCCAACTGCTGCCTCAGACCGATTATTTGACGGTGTTTTTCCCGTATTTCGCTGGCATTTGCAGTGCCGGACATCATCGTTTCCAATTCTTGTCTGGCTTGGCGGACTGCTTGCATCCGCTGGGAAACTTGGTCTTTGTACCGATCGCGAACTGCCTGCATTTGCTGCTTTTGGTCGGCACTTAAATTCAGTTGCTCAAACATCCCACCTTCCTTGCCAGCGGGTCGAGTGGGACGCTGATTTTGGGCAATTTTTTCCGGTTCTAAGGGATTGGGAACTGCTATTGCTGCGGCTGTGCTGCCGAGAGTCAGCATTAAAACGGCTAGGGCAGAAATGCGACGAATTGACATGAAAATTACCTCTTTGAGATTAGTTATTTGTTAGCGGTTCGCTGTCAGCACTCTGGCTGAAAGTCAACCAGTCTGTTTGCGAGCGATCGGTCATATTTTTTTCGCTAGAATCATGCAGTACACCTTCCCAGTTAGTGACTAAAAATGCTTCTAACTTAGCTGTTTCATTATCTGGCACTTGTGCAGTCTCAAACGCACGGTAGCCCGACCAAAAAACTAGCAAGCCAGCGGCGATCGCAGAAGGAAAAACCCACTTGCGAAAACCGATCGTTCGCGATTTTTTGCTAGACAGGGTTAATTGCGACTCTCCTAGATAATTTAGCTTGCTCGCACCAGCCTCATTCCTATCTATTGCTGCTAAAATTTTTAGCTCTAAATCGGGCGCAGCTTCTGGAAGGTTTGGGCGATGTTGCTTCAGGAAATTAACTAACTTTTGGTCGCTGCTTGGGTTATTCATAGCTCGCTGACACCTTCTTTTTGCAAAAATTGCCGCACAGCATTTCTGGCATAAAACACGCGAGATTTGACAGTACCCGCCGGCAGTCCCAAAATTTGGGCTACTTCTTTTTGCGGGATGTCTTCTAAGTCGTGCAGCACCAAAACGCTGCGGTGTTCAAAGCTCAATTGCTCCAGTCCCCGCTGCACTAAATCTTGATAGTGCAACTGCATCAATTCGGATGTGTTATCTTTGAGAATAACCCCATCCATTACTTCTTGATTTTTGAGCTGGGAGTCAAAAGAATGCTGTTTAGCAAATGCTTGTCTTTGGTCGGAAGCCACATTCCAAGTGATTCGATAAAGCCAAGTAGAAAAATTTTCTTGGTGCTTGAGTTTGGGCAATCCTTTCCAGACTCGCAGGAATACTTCTTGCGCTAAATCGTCAAGAAGCGACGGGCCGCAGAGTTGATAAAGGGTTGACCTGACTTTGTGTTGGTAGCGTTGGTAAAGGTAGCGAAAGCAAGTGCGATCGCCCTTGAGACACTCAGCAACTAAGTCCGAGTCGGAACAGTCATCGGTTACAACATTGGCTGACACAGCTAACACCTGTGAAGTCTCCCCCAGCAGTTCGTTATCTGAAGTGTTTAGACAGGGCGATCGCGAAAAAGGTTCAAATCATTTAAAATATTATTTTGAGCATGAATCCGCTTGGGGCGGAAAACTGCACCAATGTCAGCTACAACCAAGATGCCTGTTCCACAAAAATTAAGTTTTCTTGTGGGGAGTAGGGGTTGGGCTTCTAGCCCGCCCATAACAGGCACTCCGGCCTGTTCCACAAAAATTAAATTTTATTGTGAACCCTATGGTTTGCTATAGCGATAATTCTCAAATATCAGTTCTCACTATTTACAGCTTTTTTCCAATAAGTATAAGTTTCTAAACCGATACTTTTTTGCTCTTCATTATAAATCTCATCTAAACATTTGAAAAGAGCTAAAGCATAATTTTTCAATCCCAACTCTGTCAAACTTGTGAGAATCCTAGTCAGCCGCAGGTAGTTGTGATTAAATTTTTCAATCCACTCTCTTTTTCTTGACAAATATTCCTCGGATTTTGCAATTACAATTTCTGCTTTTTCCCCTTCGCGGCATTCCAACCCGTAAAACGCCAGGATGACTTTTAGAGATTTGACTAAGCGATTTTTCAACTCTTCACTTGTTCTAAAAGCTTGAATTACCTCATCATTTAAAGTAGGAGCACTGGAATTAAAGCGACTCTTTTCTCTCAGAGGAAATAGCCATTGAATGTAATTGTGCACCGATTCCAGCTTCTGGTAATCCCACGACCAAATATCCTCGATCGCCCGACCTTGCGAATCCGGCTGCTGACCGAGATAGAATGCTAAAATTTTGTTTTGTTTGGTTGAATCACTCATTAATCTGCTATACAAAACATCAGAATGTTGCTCTTCAGTCGGTTAAAACTGAGATGTTGCACCAATATCAATAAAGCAATTGATCGCGGGGTGGGGGCGGGTTTTTGAGTCTTTGGGTATCTCTTTAAGCTATTGGTGAACCCGCCCCTACAGGTTTTTGACCGCAGGCGATCTTCAGTCGGTTTTAACTGAGATATTGCACTATTCTCAAATAGCTGTAGGGGCGGGTTCACCAACAGCCTTAAAGGGTGCAAACAGGTTAAATAAACCCGCCCCCACCCACAAAAAAGCCCCTTATTGATATTCGTGCAAGATGTCAGTTAAAACCGACTTTAGCTATTAGCCAGGGGTTTAAACCCCTGGCTGCTTCGCCCGCTTTACCGCAGAGTCACAAACTCTTCAGCAGTCGATGGGTGAATGCCAATAGTAGCGTCGAAGTCTTTCTTCGTAGCTCCCATATTAACAGCGATCGCCATTCCTTGAATAATCTCGCCCGCGTCTTTCCCCACCATGTGCACGCCCAAAACTCTGTCAGTATTAGTTTCAACAACTAACTTGACAAAAGTCTTTTCATCTGCACCTGTCAAAGAATGAAACATCGGTTTAAACTTGGCTGTATAGCACTTAATTGATTCGGGAAACTTAGCTTTAGCTTCCTCTTCTGTTAAGCCAACTGTAGCTGCTTCCGGCTGCGAAAATACTGCTGACGGCACATTTTCGTGAGTGATTGCTCTCGGATTGTTCCCAAATTCTGTATCGGCAAAAGCGCGTCCTTCAGCGATCGCAATTGGCGTTAAATTGATGCGGTTGGTGCAATCTCCGACTGCAAAAATGTGCGGCTGATTGGTGCGGCTGTCTTTGGTAACTGCGATCGCACCTTTATCGGTTTCTACTCCCGCATTTTCTAAACCCAATTTTTCTAAATTAGGCTGACGCCCGGTAGCGCACAACAGCGCGTCTACTATTAGCGTTCCTTCGGATTTTCCCGACAGCGTTAATTTTAAACCTTCTGGGGTTTTCTCAATTTGTTCGATCGAGCTTTCTGTCAAAAATTCAACTCCGTGCTTAATCATTCCTTCTTGCACGTTAGCGCGAATTTCTTCGTCGAAGTAGTGCAGAATTCGATCGCGCCGGATGATTTGAGTTACTTGGCTTCCCAATCCGTTCATGATGCAAGCAAATTCGACGCCGATGTAGCCGCCACCCCAAATTGCCAACCGTTTTGGTTGCTCTTTTAGCAAGAAGATTTCGCGGGAGGTAATCGCGTGTTCGATGCCGGGAATTGGGACTCTTTGCGCTTCTCCGCCGACTGCAATTAAGATTTTAGCCGCAGTGATTTTTCTGTCACCAACTTCGACAGTGTGGGGGTCAATAAATTTGGCGTATCCTGAGATTAATTCGACTCCGGCTTTTTCGAGAAAGCTGATGTGCAGTTTGCTGAGTCGGCGCACTTCTGTGTCTACGGTGGTGACGAGTTTTTCCCAGTCGAAGCTGCTTTCTACTGGACTCCAGCCGTAGCCCACCGCATCTTCATAAAGGTGCGAAAATGTTGAGGCGTAAACCATCAGTTTTTTGGGAACACAGCCGCGAATTACGCAGGTTCCGCCTACTAAATCATTTTCGGCGATCGCCACTTTTGCTCCGTAGGATGCTGCTCGCTTGGAACTCGCCAATCCGCCGGAACCCGCACCTATCACAAACAAGTCGTAATCGTATGTCATAATTGTGTTTACCAAAAATCTCTAACTTACCCAGTTTACGCTTAACTTTTCTTAATCATAGCTCAAAAATTTTGCCTTTGAGTCCTTTTGAGCGCTACATAAACAGCTATTTGAAGGGTAAAACAACGGGGGGACGAGCCGGTCTTTGGCTGTCCTATAGCCCCGGAATGCCATCTGCGATCGAAAGTTTAACCGTATAAAAGCAGGTAGCGTTGATCCACCCTACCTGCTTACTGGTATTGTCAGCTTCGTTAACTCTGCTCCGGCTGTGACTCGGTAGATTGAGCTGGCTCTGTATTCTGCTCCTTTGACGCTTTATCATCTGGTTTTTGGATTTGCTTGAGATGAATCTCATTCACCTGATTGATAAAGTTTTCTATTGCCATTTTTGTCATTTGTTGGTGTTGGGCTTCGTCGGCTACATCGTAGCAACGATAAGCTGGAGTCACTCCCAATACAAATTTCTCCTGTTCCGCTTCTAACAATTCCACAGTCGTGTTAGCAGCAATCCAATTCTCCTGAAAAGGAAAGGAGGTAACTATGCTGGCGACTATGGAGGCGACAGCGGGACAAATTACGGGCAGCCACTTGAGCAAAGATTGACCTGGTTCCAATTTGTCTACCAACACTAAGATCGGTGTGACTCCCGATAAAACAACGGTTGCCAATTGGAAAGTATAGTAAATATTTCTCGAAGTCTCTCGAGTTTTTTTATAATCGTCAATCAACTCCTGGGAATATCGTAAAGCCTTTTCTCTCACCGGGGTGATCGGATTGTTATCCGAAACATTATCCGGGTTTAAGAGATAATTATATAGTTCAGCTTTTCTTCGGATCTCTAACTGATTAGCGCTATTCCTAGACTTTTGAGCCAATTGTCTATTGGTCAGGAACAGAAAAATAAAACTAGACAGAAAAACAGCTCCCAAAATAAAGATAAGTTGATTGTCTAGAAAAACTCTGGTAAGGATGCAGGCACCCACAAAAGCGGCTATGGATACATACTCAACAATTTTGAGGAAAGATAACATTTGTGGACTCGATGAGACTGTATTGGAAATTTCGGTCTGGTTTGTATCGGCAGAAGTAGTCATTGCTTTGTAGTTAGTTTGGCGATCGGATACAAGTTTAGCCTATTGCGGTTGCTATTCCAACCAAGCTCTGTCAAGGTGGTGAAGAAGAGCCTCAAACCCGTGAAAATTGGTTGCGGGCGATCGTTAAATCTGATTCTTTTAACAGGTGATTACCAACAATAGTTCGGACAATATTTAATTAGCAAGCGTAGAATAATCGTTCTAGGCGATTCGGCAAGTTCGCTACCAACGGAAAATCCAGCGTTTCAGACGATCGCTCTAAAAACAGTCCGAACTATTGTACCAAAATAAAAGCAGATCGACTAATCACTGGCTTGTTGTTAGACTTAGAGATCGTTATCTTTGAATAGTCCATGCGATCGCCTCTACTTGAGTTGGTAGATTTTTTTTCCACTCCGACTGTACCTCCACGTCGGGTCAAAGTATTGACTGTGACTTGAAGATAGATATTCTGTTGATTAGCGTCGAAACAGCAGTCACCCCGAACGCGAAAACTGATGGGAAGTGTTAGCTTAGTAGTTAGTAGTGTCGATCGCACAAAAAAAAATGCCTGAACTACAAACCGATACATACCAAGACCTCGACCCGCAAGTCCTCTCAAAACCCGTCATTGTCGGTCTGGAAGATGTAACAAAAGTTTACGGGGTGGACGACCTGGAAGTTCGCGCCTTAAACGGCGTCAGCTTGACCGTAAGACAAGGAGAATATTGCTCCATTATGGGCGCGTCGGGTTCCGGCAAATCCACAGCTATGAATATTATCGGCTGTCTCGATCGACCTACGACCGGCAGTTACTACTTAGACGGCGTAGATGTCGCCCAAATGCCCGAAGGAGAACTAGCCGGAATTCGCAATTTAAAATTAGGTTTTGTCTTCCAACAATTTCACCTGTTGCCTCAATTGACAGCCTTAGAAAATGTCATGTTACCGATGGTTTATGCCGGCATTCCCACATCAGAAAGACGCGAACGGGCAGTAGAGGCTTTAACAAAAGTAGGTCTGGAAAGTCGGCTGCAAAACAGACCGAATCAACTCTCAGGAGGACAGCAGCAGCGGGTAGCCATCGCCCGGGCTATTGTCAACCGTCCCGTGGTGTTGCTGGCTGATGAACCTACAGGTGCATTGGATACAAAAACTACTCAAGAAGTAATGGATATTTTTACAGAATTCAACGAAAGCGGCATGACTGTTGTTATGGTAACGCACGAACCCGAAGTGGCGCGTCAAACTCGCCGCGTTGTCTGGTTCCGCGACGGTAAAGTTATTCACAACAATCTCAATCCCGAAGAACTTTCACACGCGGTATTTTAGTATAATAGTCCGCGAAAAGTGAAAAAAATTTTGGCGGTTGAAATCGCTTCTAGACAAACGAAGTCCGCCTGCGCGGACTGAAGAATCAAGAGGGTATGAGTCTTATGTAAGAGGTTAGGGTCGATGCCCGTGTTACCACGGGACACCTCCCCTTCAATTAGAGTCGATGCCTGTGTTACCACAGGACACCTCTCCTTCAGAACGCGGACGTGCAGCTTTCACTGCATCCGGC
>JAUBST010000089.1:0-9763 GCA_036702215.1 Microcoleus sp. F6_B6 | reverse complement strand
GACCTCAATCCATATTGGATTACCTTGCTAGAGCCTGAATTCCCCCCATTTCTGGGTTTCTTCAGAACGAAACGCACAACAGTCTTTGATGTATACGCTTCGTTGCAATCAATTACAAGTTTTGAATTTTCCCAAGCTTTCCACTTGAGAAAGGCTTTAAACTCGTAATGGCTTAGGGTTAACATTTGTCTCACCGTTTTATTTTTTAATTTACGGCGGGACTTAGACACCATTTGAGAAGTCTCGAACGTGGGCAGTAAAATTACATCGAAATTATCAACTAAGAATCTAGCTGTTTTATGATGTAATTCTTTAACCAAATTCTTAATTTTACAACGAAGTATCCTGGCTGCTTTCTTGAATCTTCTTTTCTGGTGGCTAGGAGCTTTAGAAATCTTTGACAGCAATCTGTCCAAACGAAAACACAATTTTTGAATGTGCAAATTAGAATCATTTCCTAGCCAGCCATAAGAATCTTCACTAAAAAATGTCATGAAGGTGCGGACACCGGGATCTAAGGCAACCAGCCGACCTTGTTTATCAGTCTTAACTTGTTGCACTTCTTCAGAAACGATTAGGTAATACTCGCCATAGGCAAGAGTCAGCCTGCCATCGCTGAAAGTTGCAGGTAGGGCTTCTTTTATTCGACACTTACCTAGGATTGAATGGTAAACACCACAGTCTTTTATTGCCGTTTTTGGTACATAAATAGACTGCTTGGTATCTTTTCTACTCCGAAATTTGCATTTGCGGATTAAACCGTCTTTGCTGAATCCCTGTTTAGCTGCTTTGACGGCTAAGCAAGCATCTTTGATGGCGATTGATTTGATTTGGAAAGGTACAGGCTTTGCCCATTCTGGCAAACTGTTGAGTATTCCGGTTTTGATTGCCATCCAACTAGCTTTTGTGCCTGGTTCTTGCAAGTATGTGATAGTCGTGTTGCAGACAAAACGACTCACGCCAAACCACTGCTTGATTAGCGCTTTTTGCTCAGGATTTAGGAAGAGACGGATCTTCCTTGATTTTCGCGGCTTTACTTCGCCGGGAGTGCATTCTGCAACGGTCGCCGTGAAGGATGGCAAGAAGATCGTTTGTGAGTTAGGTTTCCGGGCAGTAAACAATTCGATCGAGAACCACGATTTTTCCACCATTTTGTTCTGCCATGAACTCGAATAGTTCAAATCCGAATCTACACAATCTGTCGCGACAGGCAACAACAATCGTGAGCTGTTCGCCGCGCATAAATCTGACCAGTAGGGCTTGCAGTCCTTTGCTTTTGAAGTTGAGTCCTGAGCCGACATTTTGGAGGATTTCGGCGTCTGGATATTGCTGCTGCATGAATTCAACAAGTCTAGCGAGGTCATCTCGCTGTTTTGGTGAACTGACTCGACATTCGCAAACAACGGTAGTTCTAGTTGCACCGCGCTAATAGGACTCGACATCGTAGAGTCTTTGCCCTCCTTCGTTTTTGATGCTTTCGATCTTCCCTTCGTCTGCATATTTTCTTGTCTGTGTGGATGCAAGCCCACAAATTCTACCGATGAGTCTGAGTGGTACGTATGCCAGGTAGAGAATAATAGCATACATGAGCGAAAATAAGCAAACTATTTGCTGTGCGTCAACCTTCTTCCGGCCCCAGAATGCAGATTCCGCGACAAAAAAAGAGGGGGCAATGTAATCGCCCCCTCTTTTGTGCCCGTTATTCGATCGGCGTGCCGATCGGTATCTAGTAGGCTAGACCCATACTGCGAGTGGTTTCTGCTCCCAGGTAAACCCGGATGCTCAGAAAATCGGTCGGGCAAGCAGTTTCGCAACGCTTGCAGCCTACACAGTCTTCGGTGCGGGGAGAGGAGGCAATCTGAGCTGCTTTGCAGCCATCCCAGGGCACCATCTCCAAAACGTCAGTCGGACAAGCGCGGACGCATTGAGTGCAGCCGATGCAAGTATCGTAAATTTTGACTGAATGAGACATTGAATAAAGGCTCCCAACGAGTCACTAAAAATTTGCTGCCTCTGCGAATTAACAGATTTGACGGTGAGGTGCCACCGCTATAGCCTGTACAGAGAATCAAAGGTTAGTCTACCGCAGTGCTTGGAAGCACTTCGCGAAAAAGCGACAAAACTTCACAGTTATTCACGCTGGGACTCTTATAGAACCCATTTGGGATTTATTGATTTGCCAACCGTTTGAGCATCAGCCTCATCAAACACAAATAGAGTTTCGCAGTGGCATTGATGAGAGTCTGCTCAAAGTTCACAGGCGAAACTCTTACAGCATTACATCGAAGCGTTTGAGAATCAAGCATCCAGGATACCCGCCACGCGATCGATCGGTCCAGAAATAAAAAACGTGTATCCGATGACACTTGCCGAACGTATTTATCTCGCGCAAGTCAGTCGATTTTAGATTTGAGATTTGAGATTTTAGATTTACTTGCGCGAGATAAATCTGGGATCTTGAACAAGAGTCTAAAATTTTTATCTTTCCACGACAGGAGTAGGCACGGTATCCGTTTTTGGGCCTTGTCAATGCTTCAATTCTTTAATCGAAAATCTAAAATCTAAAATCGCGCAATCGGTTGACTGTTCAATCACGATCGCGACTTGCCACCACGACAAATCTAGTTTTCCCCTCTAGCGCTACTTTTTCGGCTTTCGTTGGTTGCGGTGCCACTTTAAACCGGATCTCGGTCATCATCTGGGATAGAGTTTTTACTTTCTCTGCGGTGAGTTTATCCGGGTGATACCCCTTGCCCTTGGAGAACGATCGTCTTCGGAATATTTACCAGTCCGAGTGTGAAAGTAATCGCAGTTGTGACTCAACATTTCAATCCAGCCACAGTCATCGGACACACTGGCTTTTGTGCAATGGATCGAAAACGGCAAGCTGACTGCTATCAACGGCCAGATATAGTTTGATGCCATTGGTGCATTTGTAATGACAAAATCTTTGAGACTCGACCCTCGCCAATTGCAGGTATTTTTCACGGCTACACGGAGCTATTAGAGGAATTCTAGCCGTTTGTTAATCAAGTTTGCGCTGTGAGGTAATGAAGGGAGATCGGGGAGCCAAGAAGAAACCGACGAGACTAGCAAATAGAATCGGTGTAAAAGTGCTAAATCCTGTCAACTTGGCGAGTAGCAGAGTTGTACTAATTGGAGTTCTAGTAACTGTTGAATTCAGAGCAGCCATTACACAAACCATTGCCAAAGCCTCGTTGGAGGCAGGATTAACGATAGCAATTGCTTTTCCTAAACAGGCTCCTATAAAAAACAGCGGGATGATAATCCCCCCCCGCCAGCCTCCATTTACGGTCGTACTAATGGCAAACACTTTAGCAATAACTAAAGTCAAGAGAAATCCCAAAGAAAAGTTTCCCTCAACAATTTTTTCAATTTGATGTTCGCCAAAGAAACGAGTGAGCGGAAATAAAGCTGATAAAACACCAAGTGCTAGCCCAGCTAAAGTAGTTCGCACATAGATTGGACTGCGTATCGAATCAAACAAGCGACCAACACTGCGAAATACAGCGATAAAAAACCACCCCATAATCGCCCCTACGATTCCATAAGCAATCGCTGCGGCAAAGTCATAAAGGCTGTGCACGTTGTATTGAGGAAAATGCCAGATCGGGCCAATTTCAAGCTGGGTAATTGCTACAAAAATGGTGTAACTTGCACAACTTGCCACTATCGCAGGCAATATTGCTTCAAAATACTCCACAACATTCTGATGGTGCAGGATTTCTAAAGCAAAAAAAGTACCGCCCAAAGGAGCACCGAACAAAACTGTAAAACCCGATGCCATGCCAGCAATACTCAACGTTCGCAGTGCCTCTCCGCTCAATTTAAAGCGATCGGCCAACCACGTACCAATTGAACCTGTTACTTGCACCATCGGTGCTTCTGGGCCAGCACTGCCTCCACTTGCAATACTGATTAGCGACGACAGAATCATCGAAGGATTCTCGTTCATGGGTAATCGCCCACCATTGAGATGAATATTGTCAATAATCAACCCTATTTCGCCAGGATTTCCCAGCCAATGAATGAGCAAACCGACGAGCAAACCAGCAAGTGGCATGATGATTAGTAGAGACAATCCACTAAAATATTCAAATCCCAGGATTATGTAAGACAAAAATATCCAATAACTTGCAGCAAACAAACCACAAATGATTCCTAGCATTGCCCATATCAATACCGGACGTGTGAGATTTACTGGGTTTCGTTTCATTGCTTATTCCTTGTCAGTAGCTAGCCAGTTAAAAAGTGTTAAAAAAGTATTTTGTCTGACGGTATACAACTTTTGTTGTCTGCATATTAACCTACCACCCACCACACTTGCTTTTGAGTGTAAATCCGGCTATCGAATGCGCTTTAACATCGCAGTCTCACAACGGCAGTCCAGGACTGAACTCAAAAATGTACGATCGCGATCGATCGTCCCGCTAGCACTCGGGTATAATTCCGCTCTAACGGGATTGGATATTAGAAAGAACCAAAGTCCTTACTACCCACCTGGATTTGATATTAGAAAGGACTAAAGTCTTTACTACAAAGCGGCGCCAATCGATCGACTAAAAGCCTAATTTTTCTAACACGGGCTTTGTGGAAACAATATGCCGATCGAGTCCTAGTTTTTTCGGTTCCACACCCAAAGCCAAAGCCACCAACTGCGGTAAATGCAGTACCGGCAAACCCAATTTGCGCCCGATTACTTTTTCCACCTCCGGCTGTCGCGAATCCAAATTCAAGTGACACAGCGGACAAGGAGTTACCATACAATCAGCCCCATTGTCAAGAGCATCTTGAATATGTTTGCCTGCCATCCCAAAAGATTGGTTAGTAGCATAACTCGCCAACGGCCAGCCGCAGCACTGCGTCCGCCCTCGATAATAAACCGGAGTTGCGCCGATCGCCCGAAATACATTTTCCATCGATTCCGGTTGGTGCGGGTCATCGTAAAGCAGCTTATCCCGAGCTCGCAGCAGGTAGCACCCGTAAAAAGACGCGCACTTTAAACCGGAAAGCTTGCGGGTGACTCGCTTTTGCACCTCCTCCAGCCCGTAATCGGCAACGATCGCCCACAGCAGATGTTTCACCTCGGTACTGCCTTGATAAGGCGAACAGCCTTGTTTTTTGAGTAAACCGTTGACTTGTTCTATGTAGTTGGGATCTGTTTTTTGGCAATCCTTGAGGCGATCGTCCACATGACCGATTACCCCTTGACAAGTGCTGCAATGGGTGAGTAACGGCAGATTCAGTTGCTCGGCCAAAGCAATATTGCGGGCGTTGACAGTATCTTCCAGCAACTGCGAATCTTCCTTGAAAGTGCCAGAACCGCAGCAGGAAGCTTTTTTGAGTTCCACCAGTTCGATGCCCAAAGCTTGAGTCAGGGCTTGGGTAGACAGGTAAAGTTCGCGGGCGGCCCCTTGGGCGACGCAACCGGGAAAATAAGCATATTTGAGATTTGGGGATGGCATAATTGTTGCTGCTGGGGACACAAGGCAAGGGACAAGAAACCATAGCGATCGAAGTCGGGAGGCTTCCTGCTTAGTTTTCCCTATTTATAATTAACGTATCACCGCCTAGCTAGGAGCCAATTGTCAGCTTTTCTCAAGCATTTTGAGTTGATGGCTGACGCACCATCGACCAAAAATCCGGTTACTTAACGTTATCAGGTGGCTAAACGAGATGATTGATTTTGGGCTATTGGGTTTTGTTTTGCCTTAGTCCTGGAGTTGCTGCGATCGTCCGTGTCCCAATTGTCGCTGACCCGTGTCACTTAGAAAAGCGGCCAGCCTTTTTCCTGAAGATCCCCCTTTCGGATAAGATTAGATACGCAGCAACCAATGAGGACACGATGTTATGAGCCAAGACGACATTTTTGCTAAAGTCCAGAAAATTGTGAAAGAGCAACTGGAAGTCGAGAATCTGAGCGATGTAAAGCCCGAATCCAACTTTGCTAACGATTTAGGAGCAGATTCCTTAGATACAGTAGAGCTGGTCATGGCGTTGGAAGAAGAGTTTGATATTGAAATTCCCGACGAAGCAGCCGAAGGAATTACTACGGTTCAAGCTTGCGTAGATTACATCAGCAGCCAACTTGCAGCTCCAAAAGCATAAAATACCTGTCTTTTCCCCTAAGAGGAGAGAAGTTAGAAAACTGGAAACTCCTCTTTTGTTCTGCGTTCTGGGTGTTTAATTTTTTGAAACTGAAATCATGACAAATTTAGAGCGTAAGCGCGTTGTTATCACGGGTCTCGGCGCGATTACACCGATCGGCAATACCTTGTCCGAGTATTGGGACGGGTTGCTTGCCGGGAAGAATGGTATAGGCCCGATCACCTTATTCGACCCGTCGCGGCACAACTGTCGCATTGCCGGAGAGGTGAAGGGTTACGACCCACACGACTATTTAGAACGCAAGGAAGCAAAGCGGATGGATCGCTTTGCTCAGTTTGGAGTATCAGCGAGCAAACAGGCTCTTGCTGATGCGAAGTTGGAGATTAATGACCTGAACGCAGAACAGGTGGGTGTCATTCTTGGCACTGGCATTGGTGGCTTAAAGGTTTTGGAAGATCAGCAAGAGATATATCTGACTCGCGGCCCCGATCGGTGCAGCCCGTTTATGATTCCCATGATGATTGCGAATATGGCCGCGGGCCTGACGGCAATTCAAACGGGGGCTAAGGGGCCGAACTCTTGCACGGTGACTGCCTGCGCTGCCGGGTCAAATGCGGTGGGCGATGCGTTTCGCTTAGTTCAGGGGGGTTACGCGCAAGCGATGATTTGCGGCGGTACGGAAGCTGCGGTGACACCTTTGTGCGTGGCGGGTTTTGCTGCGGCCAGGGCGCTTTCGACTCGCAACGATGACCCGACTCATGCTTGCCGTCCGTTCGATCGCGATCGTGATGGTTTTGTTGTCGGCGAAGGTGCTGGCATTCTGATTCTAGAAGAAATGGAACACGCTCTGGCGCGCGGCGCCAAGATTTACGCAGAAATCGTCGGCTACGGTTTAACTTGCGATGCGTATCACATGACTTCTCCGGTACCGGGGGGGAACGGTGCGTCGCGGGCGATGGCTTTAGCGCTCAAGGATGCGGGTTTGACGCCGGATCGAGTCAGCTATATCAACGCTCACGGCACGAGCACGCTTCCCAACGATTCTACGGAAACGAAAGCGATTAAAAAGACTTTGGGAGACCACGCTTACAAAGTAGCAATCAGTTCTACCAAGTCGATGACCGGCCATCTTTTGGGCGGTTCTGGGGGAATTGAGGCGGTGGCGACGGTAATGTCGATCGCCAATGACAAAATCCCGCCGACAATCAATCTGGAAAATCCCGATCCAGAGTGCGATTTAGATTATGTTCCCCATACAAGCCGCGATCTAAAAGTTGATGTGGCGCTGTCGAATTCCTTTGGATTTGGGGGTCACAACGTGACACTGGCATTCAAGAAGTTTGTTCAGTAACGGCTTATTTGAAAGTCGAGAGTTAAAGGGTAAAAAATTAATTTTTTACCTTTGTAGGGTAGGCATCTTGCCTGCCCTAACTTTCTGAAGTATCACTGGAGCGATCGTATGAATCAACCAATGATTCGATTTTTGACAACTAAGAATTATAAAAATCTACACTTATATCCATCTGTAAATTTAAACAACCTTAATATATTTATCGGCTCAAACGGTTCAGGCAAAAGCAATTTCATCAGTTGTTTAAAATTTTTAAAAGATTGCTTGACTGCTATTCCAGACGACAATCGGGGCGTGAGTAGTTTTGAAGATGCTATTTCTAAAATTGGCGGTGATAGAATCTTAGATGTCAATGTTGAAAGTCCGGCAAAGGTCAGTATAGCTTGCTGTTTTTCGCAAATTAACCAAACTGGTAATCTTCAAAAAGACAGTGCAATTCTTGATTTCAAACTTTATACCGATCGACAAAAAGTAAGGGCGAGCATTTCAGAAGAATATCTGTATGGCGGAGAAGATTTGCAGGAAACTTCCAGCAGGCAACCTTTCTACTACTATAAATTGCATAACAGAGAATTAGGGCAAGGAGTTTTATCTGTTTACAAGTCTCCCGATCAAGAGTCAACTCAGTTTGAACCTTTAGATAACATTCCTACAAATTCTTTGGGTTTGTTGACAATTCCGACACTGCTTGAATATGTTTTCTTACCGCCAGAAACTATACCTGTTTACAAAATTAGAAGAGAATTAATTGAATTTATTTCAAAATGGCAATTTTATAATGCCAACAACATGAACTTGAGTTTAATTAGAACCGCAGAACCTAAAATAGGTGGCCGTGATATTTACCTATCTGCTTCGGGAGATAATCTGCCTTTAGTCTTGTACAATTTAAACCAAAAATCTATCAATTTTGAAGATAGCATTAACGAGGCAATGAAGTCCATCCTGCCAAAAACTCGTCGCCTTAGAGCTTTACCTTCGGGTCGCCTATCTCTCACTGTAGAATGGTATTTTGAAGGTATTGATGATGAAGCATTTTACCTCAATGAAATGTCGGATGGAACAGTCAGGATGCTTTGTTGGGCAACTATATTACATTCTCCACTTCTTCCTTCTTTGATAGTAATTGATGAACCTGAATTAGGATTGCACGTCTCGTGGATGCCAATTTTAGCTGAGTGGATTAAAAAAGCTGCCACCAGAACTCAGATAATTATTACCACGCATAGTCCCGACCTTTTAGATCACTTTACCGATCGTTTAGAGAATGTTCTTTGTTTTTATCCCGAAAACAGAACGTATTTCTCAGTCAAATCTCTTTCAAAAGAACTGCTGAAGCCAAAACTTGAAGAGGGATGGCAATTGGGCGACTTATACCGTGTTGGCGATCCAAGTATTGGAGGATGGCCGTGGTAGTCTGGGTTTTCTCTGGTGGCGGTGAGGCTGAGGTTAGAGGATTCTTTCCTTTTTTAGAAAAAACTTTTCCGGCCTGTAGATTTGAACGAAAAACACCAGTTCGCCAAAAACCCGGCCCTAAAGCTAATAAAGCAGGTAGTTATGGAAGAACAGGTCAAAGCTTAATCGAGCAAATAAAGCAAGAATTGCCACTCGCCTTAAAAGCAGAACCAAATAAATGCGACTTGATTTTAGTTTTTGACGATTTGGATTGCCGCGATTCTCAGACACAAAAATCAAAAATATTGGCAGAGTTATCAAAAATACCCGAATGTGCTGACATCGAAAAATTTGTTGGGTTTGCCGCGCCGGAAATCGAAGCTTGGATTATTGCTGATTGGAATAATTCAATAGCTAAACATTCAGATTTTCGAGGCAAAAGACATGAACGCATGCGTTGGTGGCTAAGTACACAAAGAAAAGTTTCTTTTGAGAATCCAGAAGCATTTAGTGAATACGATGCTGAAAAAGATTGCTGTCGAGAAAAACTCTCAGAATATTTAATTGAGTCAAGTGTTCAAGATGAACTCGATCGCGATAAAGCACGCTTTTCTAAAGGAGATCATACTCCTTTGCTATTGAGGGAAATCGATCCAAATGAAGTCCAGAAAAAATGTCCCTTATTTCGCGAACTCTATAACTATCTCAATAATTTTTGTCGTTGTCCATAAAGGGTCAGATAAAAATTTATTTAGGTAAACTGTAAGCCAACTTTTGCAAAGCATTAGTAGTGTTAAATTAGATTTTCCCCAAACAAAAAGCGCCCCTATTACTAGGGGCGCTTTTTGTTATTATCTCAGACTAAAACTTAGCCGTTGATAGAAGGAG
>JAUBST010000088.1:0-10171 GCA_036702215.1 Microcoleus sp. F6_B6 | reverse complement strand
TGCTGCTAGCAACGGTACGGCGGGTGCAATTACAACGGGACAATCTAGCATTACATCGCAGTCGTTTCCGCGTTCTAGTAGTGTTGGTAATATTGCGTTTTCGACTGACGACGGCATTGACCCGACGCCAACTCCGACTCCGGTAGTAACTCCGACTCCGACTCCGAGTGAAACTCCCACTCCAGTTGTCACTCCGACTCCGACTCCGAGTGAAACTCCCACTCCAGTTGTCACTCCGACTCCGACTCCATTAGTCACTCCGACTCCAGTTGTCACTCCGACTCCGACTCCAGTTGTCACTCCGACTCCGACTCCATTAGTCACTCCGACTCCAGTTGTCACTCCAACTCCGACTCCAAGTGTCATTCCGATTCCATTAGTCACTCCGACTCCGACTCCAGTAGTAACTCCGACTCCGACTCCGAGTGAAACTCCCACTCCATTAGTAACTCCGACTCCGACTCCGAGTGAAACTCCCACTCCAGTTGTCACTCCGACTCCGACTCCGAGTGTCACTCCCACTCCAGTTGTCACTCCGACTCCGACTCCGAGTGTCACTCCCACTCCAGTAGTAACTCCAACTCCGAGTCCAACTCCCACTCCGGTTGTGATTCCAACTCCGAGTCCAACTCCCACTCCGATCGAAATTCCAACTCCGATCGCCATTCCAACTCCGATCGAAATTCCAACTCCGATCGCCATTCCAACTCCGGTTGTCACTCCAACTCCGATCGCCATTCCAACTCCGATCGCACCCATCGCCACACCAGCATCCCCCACACCCGCACCTATCGCCTCAACCCCCGATCCAAAAGACTTTCCAACTCGCCGCCGAATTCCAGCGCTAGACACTCCCGGCCCTGCTGCGGGTCAAATTTTAACACTGGATTCAAGTATCACCACTTCGTTACCCCCCGGCCAACCGCCAGCAGTTCCCCCCAGGGAAACACCGCCACCAGCCCACCCTAATGGTTTTGTGCTGGGATATGTTCCGCCTCCCGATCGACTTTTTGAAGACAACGACATACAGAAAATAGTCTGGGGAATCGAACAAATTAGGAATCAAGAATTTGGAGAATACCTGGGAGTAAAAGCCAACCTTCCAGACCAAAAAGTGATGATGGGGCAATTCCAAGAAACTTTAAGAAAGATCGAACAGCAAACCCGCAAACGTTCCTGTATTATCTACATAATCTCGCGAGTCGATCGACTGGAACTAATTTTAGTTCCTCCCGTAGGGTGGCCGATTCACTACAGCGTCCCCGAAGCCAACAGAACAGCTCTTGAACCCGTCGTCCAGGAGTTGCACGATGAAATAACCAATCCCAGAAAACGCGGTACTAGCAGTTATCTAACCTCGGCCCAGAAACTGTATAAATGGGCGATCGCACCTCTAGAAAAAGACTTGCAAAACTTAGGAATTCAGACTTTGTTGCTGTCAGTAGATCCGGGATTGCGGAGTATGCCCTTTGCCGCTTTGCACGACGGTAAAGGCTTCTTGATTCAAAAATACAGTTTCAGCCTAATTCCGAGTTTCAGCTTGACTAATAGCGATTATAGAGCAGTTATAGACGCCACAGTCCTAGCAATGGGACGGTCTGAATTTGTTGACAAAAATCCCTTGCCCAACGTGCCGCTCGAATTACAGGCAATTTCTGGTGAGTGGCGCGGCGCATCTTTCCTGAATTCGACTTTCACTTTAGACAATCTCAACTCGCAACACGCCAAGGGAGGATTTCGGATCGTTCACCTCGCCACCCACGCTGAATTCAAACCGGGAAAACCGAGCAATTCTTACATTCAACTGTGGAATTCCCAATTGCGACTCAATGACATGGAGAGTTTGAATTGGCGAAATCCGCAGGTAGACTTGTTAGTATTAAGTGCTTGTAGAACAGCCTTGGGCGATCGGGAAGCAGAGTTAGGTTTTGGAGGTTTAGCAGTAAAATCCGGCGCCAAATCTGCTTTAGGGAGTTTGTGGTATGTTGACGATGGAGCCACTTTGGGGCTGATGAGCGAATTTTACCACCAGTTGCGAGGAGCCACAACTAAGGCAGAAACTCTGCAACTTGCTCAACAGGCGATGATTGCTCGTAAAGTTCGGAGCGAAAACGGGCAGTTAGTGACAACAGCGGGCAACTTGAATTTACCGGCTAACATACAACAACAAAACCTAGATTTTTCTCATCCTTACTACTGGAGCAGTTTCACCCTAATCGGAAGTCCTTGGTGAGCTGCCATTTTTATTTTTCACTCTCCGCTTCTTAGGGACGAAAGTTTCTACAGTAGGGGCAATGCGCGCTTGAGGCGGTTGCGGGGGTTCCCCCCTGAATATCCCCAATTTCAACCGCCGATCGATCCAGGGGGTTTGCAACTCTATTTCTGCTTCATCACCACCAAAGTAATATCATCAAAAACCCTCTGAGTGCCAATATACTGCCGCACATCATCTATCACAGATTACCTAATGGCAATAGCAGGTAAGTCTACTTACCTGCTAATTTACAACAAGAAAAACAAGAGTTTTCCGCTCTTTATTGCTGGACTATTTTCACGGTGAGAGTTTTTTTGTAACTCCCATGTTTTAAGTAGCAAATCTGTTCCTTCAACAATCATCTCTAACCTGCAGATGCTCTATCTAGGATCTACTAGGGCTGTTTTGTCTCGGATTTGGCGCTGCAGTTCCGTAATTGACTCGACAGCCGATATTGAACAAACTCGAACTGCACTCAAGAGGGACAATCTGCTGGTCGAGGAGGGCGCTGCAACTGACATACTCGTCGTTATTAGTATCTCTTACCATACATTCGATCGGCTGAGCTCCCGATCGCGCCGACCAACTCTTCATACCTGCGACTGCAATCATGTGCTGCCAGTAGAATACAAATAGCGACACTGCCAACAGTACAGCAACGGCTAATCCTGCTTTCAACTTCCAACTATTTAGGAAGTTTCCCAAACTGTTTTTCACGTTTTCCACTCCCGAAATTGAGCTTTCGGTAGTTATTTCTGGAGTTGGCAAGTTTGTTTGTGTTTGTTCTGCTGGAATTTCCGACATAATGTATCTCCTATGATTGCTGGCATTTGGCTAAGCTGGCAGTTGCGATCGCTATTGCAAACTTTATCAAATTTTAGCAAAACAAGCCTGTACCGACAACCGATTCGGCCAGCACTTCCGGGCAAGTCTGTATCTTCACCAAGTGCGACCGCGATTTCTATGCCTTTTGAGGTATTGCCCAATTCGCGTTAGCGGAGCCCTCGAACAGGATCGGCTATGTTGTTGCACCGACGGTAATAGAATTGTTGGGGATTTTCTTGGAAAACGGCTCAAGTGAATCAGCTTTTTTTGCGAACCGCAGAGGCCGCAGAGGGCGCAGAGAAAGAGCAAAGAGAGATATATTGACTTTCACCAATCATTTATGGTTTCGATAGCAGTTCTAATAACTCAGCTTCCGAAAGTAGTTCTACCCCCAAAGATTGAGCCTTTTCTAACTTAGAACCCGCATCTTCTCCCACAACCACATAATCAGTTTTAGCACTCACAGAACTTGTGACTTTACCTCCTGCTTTTTGAATCAAATCTTTAGCTTCATCCCGCTTCAAAGTGGGCAAAGTTCCCGTAAGCACAAAAGTTTTGCCTGCAAATTGTAAATTTGTGCTGGGTAAATTTTGATTTTTCACTTCTGACTGCAATTGTAAGCCCGCAGTTTTCAACCGTGCAATTAAACTTTGATTGGCCGGCACTCGAAACCACTGATAAACAGCTTGAGCAATTTCCGGCCCGATGCCGTAAACCCCCTCAATCGATGCCGCCGATACCGCTGCTAACTCATCCACATTTGCAAACCTTTCTGTCAGCAATTGAGCGTTGACTGTGCCGACGTGGCGGATGCCCAAGCCGTAAAGTACCCGCGACCAAGGTTGATTTTTCGATTGGGCGATCGCACTTACCAATTTTTCTGCTAACTTCTTACCCATGCGTTCCAAACTCATCAATCTTTCCGCAGTCAAGTCGTACAAATCCGCCGCAGAATGCACCAAATTGCTATCAACCATCTGCTGCACCAACTTTTCCCCAACACCGTTAATATCTAGAGCATCCCGACTGCAAAAATGAATCAGCGAGCCCCTCAAAATCGCCGGACAAGATGTATTGATGCAGCGAGTAACGGCCTCCCCTTTTTCCCGAACCACAGGCTGTTCGCATTCGGGACAGCAACTAGGCATTTGGAAAAGTTGAGCATTTTGGGGGCGAAGTTCCGGCAAAACTCGCACAACTTCTGGTATAATTTCCCCAGCTTTTCTGACAATTACAGTATCGCCAATATGGAGATTTAGGTCGGAAAGTCGATCGCTGTTGTGGAGAGAAGCCCGCGAAACCGTCGTTCCCGCCAACTGTACCGGTTTGAGTTCTGCTACAGGAGTCAGAGCCCCGGTTCTCCCTACTTGCACGGTGACAGCTTCCACTATTGTAGGCACTTCGGCCGCGGGATACTTCAGGGCGATCGCCCAACGCGGAAACCTCTGAGTAAAACCCAATTGTTTTTGCAGCCCAACCGAATTAATCTTAACAACAACTCCATCCGTCATGTAAGGCAAATTCCGCCGCTCAGTATCCCAATATTCGTAATACTCGCGAACCTCATGCAAAGAATAGCAAATTTTGCGATTGGGATTCACCTTAAACCCCATTGTTCTCAACAATTCCAACGAATCCCACTGCGTGTTCTCCTCGTTACCCAGATCTAAATGCAGAGTATAAGCAAAGAAATCCAACCGTCGCTTATCCACAATTTTGGAATCCAACTGCCGCAGCGTACCCGCAGCAGCATTGCGAGGATTAGCAAACAATTGTTCCCCAACTTTTTCCCGTTCTCGATTAATTTCCTCAAACACAGCTAAAGACAAAAAAGCTTCTCCCCGCACTTCCACAACCGGTGGGGGATTATCTAAATTGAGCTTTAAAGGAATTGAGCGAATAGTTTTGACATTTTGAGTAATTTCCTCTCCGGCAATGCCGTCTCCCCGCGTCGCACCCCGAACTAAAATTCCATTTTCATAGGTTAACGCTAAAGCAGAACCGTCAATTTTTAACTCGCAAACGTAGGAAACCCCCCCCAACCCCCCCAAGCTTTGGGGGGGTGCATTTCCTTCTTTACCGGGGGTTAGAGGGGGTGCTACCCTTTGCCAGCGTTCCTGCCATTTAGCAAATTCCTCAAAATTAAAAGCATTTTCCAAACTGTAGAGAGGAATATTGTGCTTGACGCTAAAAAATTGAGTAGCAGGCTGTTCTCCCACGCGCTGAGTCGGACTTTCTGCAGTAATTAATTCCGGATAATCTGATTCTAAGTCTTGCAACTGCCGATAAAGTCGATCGTATACGTCATCTGGCATAACCGGCGCGTCGAGAACATAATAAGCATAGCTAGCTTGCTGTAGCTGCTGCCTCAACTGTTGAATTTGCTGATCAATTTCGGGTTGCATATTAATGTGAAAGTGTATATTTTTTAACCGCAGACCGCAACACAAACACAGAATCATAGAGATTTTACCCTTATCTGCATCGATCTGCGGTTGTTGTTTGGACATTTAAGATTAATTAACGATCCCAATCTTCAACTTCATAAAGGAAACGAGTTCCCCCCATCAGCTTGCGATTTGCCGAGGTACTTTGCACAAAAACCGCATACTTTTCTAGATTGCTCGGTTTGATGCGAACAGTTTCGCCCATTGGCAAACCCAACATTTCTCGCGCCGCTTCTCCTTCAAACAAATCCCCTGTCGAACGGTCCATCAGCACAATTTCTTTTTTACCTTGGATAGTTTCTGTTTTAGTAAATTCATAAAACCCGCGCCCGGTTTTAAAAGTCAAACCATTCTCCAGAACAAAAGCTTTAATGGAAATCTCGCTGTCTACTTCTAGAATCTGAAATCTCCCCGGTTTTACGGCTCGCAATTCTGCTGATTCGTAAACAGCAACATCTTCCCGCTTCAGCATGGTATTAAACATTTTGTTTAATCCGCGATTCATGCGACCTTGACTGACAACTTCTTGCTCGTAAGCTTGTAGTTGTTCGTTAGACGACTGTTGGTAACAAACGGCTAAAAAGAAATCTGTAATGTATGAAAATTGGTCGAGATTGAGGTGAAAACCGCCCGACTTTTCGGCTAGTTCTTTGTAAAATAAAGTAGCGTGCTGGCGGTTGAGAGCTTGGATGCCGTAAACGGCAATTCCCATCTGTGCTAACTTATCTACTTCCTGACGCCAGTTAAGTTTTTGAGGAGTTTGAGCGGGTGCGTGGGGGATGTCGTCGCCAATTAGTACCAATGTTTTGGAATTAGTTGGAGTCCAAGAAAGTGACTGAGCTTCGTGCAAGACTAATTCATAACATTCTGGAGCATCGCCGCCGCCTGTTGGCTCTACATTTTGAACAAAATTGCAAATCGTGCCGACATCGCCTGACAAATCGAGGTGTTTAGTCACGTAAGTGCTGTCAGCGTCGCAATAGTCCCCGTGAGCAATAATGCCAATGCGAATGCCAGGAATTTCATCGAGCAGTCTCGTTACCGTCTCTTTAATTTTCCGACGAACTTGCGTCAAACAAGGGTACATACTGCCAGTTGTATCAAAGCTAAAAACGACTTCAATGTTGTTGTTTGCCATGACGTAACTCTCCTTAACAAACACCGATTTATTAGCTATATTATAGCTCAAAAAAAGACGAGTCAGCAACTAGGGAAAAATATTTTCTCCTAATTCTGGCTCGCTCGATCTGCTTCAGCATAAGGCTGGTTAACTTATCACAAATTTAAGTCAAAAAACTCGCTAAATTTCTTGTTTTCCCCGGACATGGAATCTTGACGGTTATCACTATCTTTTTCGGCGTTCAAGTTGCCATTGGTGCGGGATTTGATTAATTCTTGAGCGTTTGTTTTGTTGAAAGCGATCGGTTCAGCGTGTTCTACCTGAAACACGTTAGCGTAGAGGTTGGCAATAATCTGTTTGCCTCCCTGGGTCAATTCCAAGTAGTTCAAAGCTGCTGGAATGTATGGAAAAACTCCGTTCCAATAAAACTTGGCGTAATTTTGCCGCAAATCTCCAGGAGACTTGTAGCCCAAGATTTTATTAGTGCCGACTTCCTCAAATTCGTAGAACAGGGCACTTATTTTTCGCAGGTAATTGGGGTCGCTCAACTGACCGATCAAATCGGCGGCCCTGGCGAGTCCAGAATAATTGTTTCTGTCTTGATGAGTTTCGCTAGCAGGAACTGGGAAGCGCGTCAATTCAATATTGCGCTTGATTTGTTCGGCATCAATTAATGTGTGGCCGCCGAAGCGTTCGTCAATTACGAGTTTTCCTCGATCGACATGATAAGGAGTTAAACTGGCAGAAGTTGCGCCGATCGGCACAGAAACCATGCCCCCGTCAATACCCGTAGCGTAGAGTCCCACAGCTTCTTGGTCTTGGCGGCAAACACCTTTGACGTAGCCGATATCGTGGCACAGCAGCGAGATCAGGTAGTGCAGCCAATCTTCCGGCGACACTCCCCCTTCGCGAATATGCTTGCCCCGGAGAATCTCTTGTCCCACCAAAGCCACGAGCATTGTGTGTTCCACATTGTGGTACAAAGCATCGCAGTTAGCGATATTTTCCAGAGCCATAGTCCCCGCCCAGGCAATAATTTCAGGGTAGTCAGGCTTGTACTTGCCGTAGGTGCGGCGGTAGCCGGCCTGCAGCTCTTGCACAAAAGCGTCAATCAGGATAGCAGTTGCATTAAACATGATAAATTCTCTCACTCAGGCTGTAGTTACAAACTCGATCGAAAATATCTTGCATAGCTGAAAAAATAATCAATGGGCATTCCAGCAGGTTTGACCCCTCGGCGTAGAATTTTAAATTTCAGCTAGTCTTGTCAGGTCAGAAAATTGCTGTTTTGGCTATGCTTCCCAAGATAACCTAATTTCCGAAGCATCCGAAGCAACAGATCGATTTTTTGCCATTAAATTTTGACGAAACAATTTACATCGTTTCACCGACTAATTATTAGAAGTCCTAGGTGTGAAAGTTATGAACTGTCTGTTTTCGAGCCTCTCCACTGCTGCCCTTCGCACTCGGCGGTCGATCGCCCAAAAATACCTAGGATTGTGTGCATTCACGGCTGTTTGCACCGCCGCACCGGCAATGGGTGCCGAGCGAATTTACGTAACTTACGGGCCGCTAGAAGAATCGGTTCCGATCGAGTCCCTGGCACTGTTCGCCAAAGAAGGCAAAATAGACTCGAACTTGGACGGCTTCGCTCAGTACCTCAAAAAATCTCAGCTAGCTGAGATTCGCAGCGCCCTGCAAGCGGAAGCTGAAATTAGCCACGTGACGATCGCCCAATTCCTTTACACGCCTCAAGGAGAAGTGCTGCTGAGACGCTTGGGCCGAGTAATTCAAACCAAAGCTCGGCAACCTGGATTTTATGCCATCCGAGCCGCCTTGATTTTAGCAGCCTCAGATCCAGAAGGCCTGACAATTCTCAACGTGCTGCGGAAATTCCCCACTTATGGCATCAGGATTGACATCGCCCGCGGCTTGGGTATCGCCAACGAGCTGACATCGCTGATCAACCGTTCAAATCAGACGATCGCCGGAGTCGTCCAGTTGTCCGAAGCACAAGCAGCCTCAGAACCCGCCATACCGCCCGCCGAAATGCTGCAGCCCCAGCTACCGGGCCCCTATACTTGGAAAAAATCATCGGTAACTGTGACGAGTCCAAATCGCGCTCGCAGCTTTAATATGGACATTTACCTGCCGCAGGGCAGCCGGCAACCGGCCCCAGTAGTAGTAATTTCCCACGGTTTAGGTTCCGATCGCCTTTCCTTCGAGTATTTAGCCAAACACCTAGCCTCCTACGGCTTTGCCGTCGCCGTCCCCGAACACCCCGGCAGCAACGCCCAACAAATCCAAAACTTAGTAACCGGTCGAGCCAATGAAGTAGCAGAACCAGCAGAATTTATCAACCGCCCCCTCGACATCAAAGACCTGCTCGATTATTTAACCCAACTTTCTACAACCAATCCGACCTACCAAGGGCAGCTCGACTTGCAGCGAGTCGGCCTCATCGGCCAGTCTTTCGGTGGCTATACGGCTTTAGCATTAGCCGGGGCGGGGATTAATTTTGCACAGCTAGACCAAGATTGCCGCCTCGAAAACGAAACTTGGAACATCTCCCTGCTGTTGCAGTGCCGCGCCCTTCTCCTAGAGCGCAACCAGTACAATTTCGACGACCCGCGCATCAAAGCTGCGATCGCCGTCAACCCGATCGCCAGCAGCATTCTCGGAGAAACAAACCTCAGCAAAATCCAAATCCCCGTCATGCTAATCGCAGGCAGCGCCGATACCGTCGCCCCGGCTTTGCTCGAACAAATTCAACCGTTCACTTGGCTGACATCGCCCAACAAATATCTGGTACTGATGAACAACGGGACTCACTTCTCAACGATCGAGGAATCCCCTCAAAGCCTCTTTTTGCCACCAGCAGAGGCGATCGGGCCCGAACCAGCTTTAGCCCGCCGCTACCTCACCGGACTCAGCCTAGCTTTCATGGAAAGCTATTTGAACAATAAATCCAATTTCCTCCCGTATTTGGAGCCATCCTACGCTTTAAGCATCTCCAAAGACACTCTCGGACTGAGAATTTTGCGATCGCTCACCCCGCAGCAACTCCAGCAGTTCAGCAATTCTCCACCTCCTCGCAGCCCAGTCTCTCCACCTGTCCTCGATCCTGTTCCTCTACCTTCTCCACCTCCCATCGCTCCCGTTCGTTAGGGTTGAGGTGCGCCGCGCGTGCACGCTGTCGTCTATTTTCGCGTGAGGGCGTCGGGCCCCGCAAGCTACGCCCATCTCTCCCCTGTCATCAGCTTTCCTAATCACAGCCATCAGTTTAACTGTCGTTACACCCCTTTACAAACCTTAACAACACAGTTAATAATATAAACATCATCCGAACATTGACAAATTCATACGCAATCATAAAGCCATGACAACGACCTTACAGCAGCGCTCTAGCGCCAACGTCTGGGAACGCTTCTGCGAGTGGGTAACATCCACCGACAACCGCATTTATGTAGGTTGGTTCGGAGTCTTGATGATTCCCACCCTGTTAAGCGCCACCATCTGCTACAT
>JAUBST010000087.1:0-10836 GCA_036702215.1 Microcoleus sp. F6_B6 | reverse complement strand
CGATTGTTTCAATCAGACGGTGGGTTAATGAATGCCAGTTCTTTAAAGAACTGACATTCATTAACCATCCACCAACCCGGAAACCAGTTGGGAACTTTTAAGAAAAATTAATGCTGAAGTTATTAAATCGTCATTCCTCCTGTCCCCAATCCCAAAACCACGTCAAATATAGGATTGAGTTCTAATGGGGACATTGGGGACACTTTTACACCTTCTCCTAAAACTTCTAAGTCCTCAATGATGAGCCGTACTACAGAAACCGCCAAGTCTACGGCGACCCCTGCCAAGAAGCCCAGAACCTTTGAAATAGGCGATCGGGTTGTTGTTAAGGATGTTGGCGGCATCTATCAAGGTGTTCGTGGGGAAATTGTGGACGTTTGGTATCGTTCCAGTGGTGCGAGCTATCTCGTCAAGTTTGACAAGTCCGTTAAAAACTGCCAGCGATGTGAGTTTGAAGGCTCCGACCTGATGAAGTTGTGACCTGATGAAGAGTCTGTTACTTGGTATGTCACTAATCGTAGCTATGACATACTAGGTAACATACGAGTAACTAATGGTGTTACTTAGTGTGTTGTTTAACTTGTAAGTGTGTTACTTGCTAGTATGTTATTCTAGTATTGTACCGATGCAGAAGGTAACACACTATGGCTACTGACAAGAAACATATTGCTGTCTATCTCGATAAAGCTGTTGAAGATGCGCTCACTGAATTCTGTGCCTCTAATGGTATGGAGTCCAAGAAAGGGCCGATGTATTCAGCAGCGGTAAATAAGGCACTGGCGCAATTTTTTGGGATAGACAGTACCACACTAGATAACATACCTGATGAGCGGTTTCGTAACATACCTAGCAGCGTAAATAGTAACACACTTGATAACATACCTGTCAGTACCGACGTTCAACTGGCTCAACACTTAGCTGAACTCGAAACTCAATTGTCCGAGCGCTTGGGGGAGATTGAGGAACGGTTGGGAAAATTGAGGGCCTGAGTGAAGCTCCTATCCAGGAATCATTCAGGCCAGACATTGAGGAAGAAGTCGAAACCTTGCGCCAGAGCTTGCAAAGAAGCGACGGGATTATCAATCTGAGGAATCAGGAAATCGCAGCGCTAAACTCCCGGCTGGCAGCGAAGGACGAAACCATAGCAGAAGCGGCTGAGCAGATTGACAGGCTCGAATCGCAACTTGAGCAGCGATCGCCAACCCAATCCGAAAACTCCGCGACGGTCGGAACCGATTTGTCAGAAATCGAACCGGCCGGCTTGCTCAACCAACTCAAGGCGCGGCGCAAAAAGTCTAAGGCCGACTTGGCAGACGTGGAGACGTTACTGGAACTACTTGGCTCCCAGAGTTGACCCGTGGCTGCCAAAAAGATAGCCCGATACCACCTGTCCCAGGTAGGCATTTGTTTCGCATTTTGCTGTGCGAAACAAATGCGAAACAAATGCACAACAAATAAGGTTTGAGCCGCTCTCTCCCATGCGGTAGAAAACGGCTGAAACCCTTACTATCATTAGGTTTAGTTAACGGGTACGGCAGGACTTGAATCAAAGCCTCGCTCTTGAATTACGAATTTCCGTCGTTCTAGCCATTTTTTGCACCCACTCTGAAAGTCCTGTTTTTGATTTGAGCGAACGCTGAGCGACTTACTGTAGGCTGAGTGCATCAGTCAAAATCAGCACTATCAGAGTAGGGAGCGAGAGATGAGCGAAAAATCTAATCCACTCACGGCAAGTACCACCGCAGACTACCTTATTGGCTACGAGCGGATTCTAGACTACTTCCAACAAGCACAGAAAGAATGCCCCAAGGGCGTAGGGCTAAAAAAAGACAAGAAAGCGAGCGGTGGTTACATAACGTTGCAATTCAAGTTAGGTGACAAGCGGGTCAACAAGACTTGTGGGTGCTACCTGACCATGCAAGGTATCACTGATGCTCTGAGGAAAGCTCATCTAGTTGCTAGCGGTTTACAGTCTTTCTCTAGCGAGAGTCGGTTTTTAGCTTGGTATGATGATGTTATTTTGGATAAAAACGTCATCAAAAATGATTTGATAACGTTTGGTCAGGCGATAACAAAAGTAGAGAAAGAATACTGGGATGGACGCACTAAACGCCGTCAACAACGTGACAGGAGTAGCATTAGTCAGCAACGTACTTGGAGTGCCGTTTACGGTGACTACTATAAGCTGTTGCCACAAGATAGGGTCGTAAACCTAACAGATGTTCTGTCCGCAGTTAACGGCAAAAAACAAGGAACCAAGTGCTTTAAAAATTGCTTGTGTGCCATGAAAAAGCTTGCTGAGACTATTAACAGTGCCGACTTATTGGGCAGGCTCAAAGAGATTGACGGTAGACAAACCGAATTTCGTGAAGACCTTCAAACTTTATCAGTTGATGAGTTTTTAAAAGTTCGCGAATTGGTTTTAGCTGTTCCCAACAACAAACGATATCATTTGGAATCGCGCAAGCGGTGGATGTGGGTATTCTCAATGCAGTTGGTGTATGGCTTTCGAGTTCATGAAGTTTTTGCAATCCAGAATATTGACAAGCCATTTAAGACGAAAGATGGTGTTACTATTCCTGCCTTGAATGAACCTATAAACAAACAAATGATTGCCGTAGTAGGTGAGAAGACGTTACTAGATACTACAACTAATACGGGCTACAGGTTGTGTATACCCATGCTCCCTCCTACTCATCCTGACTTGATGGAATGTTTAGAAATCAAATCAGGCAAGTTGCCTGATGTTAGAACATCGTCAAACAATCCAAAGACGATTAGTGGGCTATACAGTGACCGCGCACAAACTATCTTAAGAAGATGGGACAAAGGCTTTACCCAAACCCACGCTTTACGTCACTTAGCGAATCTCAACGGTCAAATGGCGGGGATGTCTCAAGAGACAAGAGCTAAGAGTTTGGGGCATTCAACACAGATGAATGAAGGTACTTATAAAAAACGAGCCAATACTCAGACAACGATTGATTTACTAACTCAGTCCACAACAGAAGCTATTCCATTGGGTAGTGCAATTGGAGTGCTTAAACAGTTAGGAAGTGATGTGAAAAATGTCAAACTGCTAGCCGCTATTTACGGCATCACACCCCACGAAGTGATGGAGTTGCTTGCCGAATAATTTGAAACAAAACTTTACATTCCCTGTGTTGACAAGGAAGTGTAAGTCTGCAATCGTGAGTAACTAAGGAAGATTGATGCGCGACTGAGTAGCGATTGGAGCCGCTAGCCAAGTCACGACTTCCCCAAATCGTTGCATTGAAACGTTTGGAGCCGATAAATTATGACATCTTTAGACGGTTGTCTTTGCGGACGATCGCAACTCTTAATGATTGAGTTTGCGAGGTTCTGCAATGACTGAGCTATCAATTTTTGATTTCGAGGGTCAAGAAATCAGGGTAAAGGGTATTGATTCAATCAATACCCCTGAGTGGGTAGCCGCTGATATCGGGGCTATTTTAGGAATTAGCCAAAGCACGCTGTCACTACGTGTTGCGAAGATGCCTGAGAGTTGGAAGGGTATGTATTCAATACACACCCTTGGAGGTCAGCAACAAATGCTCACCGTAACAGAACCAGGTTTGTACGAGCTCATTTTCCGATCGGACAAGCCGGCGGCCCAACGGTTCCGAGTTTGGGTGTTCGAGGAAGTTTTGCCCAGCATCCGCCGAACAGGAAGCTACTCTCATTCCACCTCTGAACAGGTTTTTGACCCCCAATTATCTCAGTTCATAGAGCTTGCACAGAGCCAAGTTGATGTCATCAACGAACAGCAAAAAATGCTGGCAGAACAGCAGAAAATGCTGGCAGCAGCCTTAGCTAGCCTCAGCAAAACCAAAGCAAAGGACAAAAAACAGCCCAAGTGGACGCCACGGGGTTCTAGTCACTTACTGGAATTCATGCGGGAAGTAGGTTTGGAAGCTCAACCTCAAGGTCAGATTTACATCAGCGACCTCTGGCAACAGTTGCAAGACTGGTACATCAAGACAGGAGTGCTAACAGTCAAGACTGTACGGGGCAAAAAGGAATTGGTTTGGAAGAACTTACCAAATCCAAAAGACACTCCGATAAAAGCTGTAAACCAGGTCTATCGAAGATTTCAAGAACTTTTTCCCAAACTGAAAAGACAACGGTACACGCAGCGTAGTGAAGTGGCGCGACGGGGGCAACGGTACTTGATTGGCATGGGGTACACGCAAACCCTTTCTGAGGACAAAAGTAATGACTAAGCCCGTTTCAGACGATTGTCGTTGCGGACGATCGCAACTCTTTACGTTTAAGGCGAAAGAGACAGTTACTGTCGATCGCGCAACCCTTGAGCGAACCCTTTCGCTGTTAAACGAGTGCAGCAATCACCTTGAGTATTTGTCTAATAACGCTATCTTCGTCTCTGCTACGAAAAAGTATCTTGAGAGCCTTGATACTGGCAAGAGTCGCAAAGCTCTTAACTTGCTAAGCCTGTGGACTGATACTTGGCCCGATGGGAGCGATGACCTCGCATCCGCCTTGAGCAAAGCCATCAAATCTATCAAAACTATTTTGGCTGCTAGTCAGTTAGGGGGCGGGAATGACTAAACCCGCTGCCAGTTGTCGCCGGATTGACCAACTCAGGGCGATCGCTTTCAACTGCGGATTCACGAACGAAGACGCCCGACAGTTTGGCAAGCTTTCAAAAACTGCTACGTGGGAAGCACTGCTAGAACTCTACCTCGTTGACGGCGAATCGCTTGACACAGTGAATGTAGACGCTGTAGACGCTCTGAGTGCAGAAAGTGTAGACAGGACGCCTGAACCGCTTGACACGGCGACTGTAGACACTGTAGACACCCTTGATTGGACTAACGACGGCTCTTTCCCCGTGTGCTTTAGCCGCCAGAATTCCACCAGCTTTTTAGACTGGGTTGACTTCGGGCAACTCATCGCCCTCGCCCTCGCATCGGCGGGAGTGTTTGTGCTGGCAATGAGTCTTTGGCGACAAATCAATCCCCTGAATCTATTTCCCCCAGTTCGCGTAAACATTCAAATCGGAGCCTCAAAATAATGGGAACCATGACCCGACTGTTTGGTGGCGACAGCAGCGATGCCATCAGCCACAAGAGCGAGAAACTGACCGCCCCGACTGACTCCTCGGTAATTACGCCACTTAACCCCGGCACTTTTGCCAGCATCCGCACCACACCCGTAGTGGATGCCCCGCGCTACTTCACAGAGGAAGAGGCGAAAGCGATGAAGGATTTGGCAAAGGAGAAAACCGAAAACGCCCGCCACGCGAAGAAAGCCTACAAGTCCCTGACCCAGATTGAGGAGGCCGATGCAAAAGTCCACAAAGCCCACAGAAAATACGAAGGGGCTGTAGCAACCAACGAGCTCACCAAGAAAAAAGCTGATGTGGGCTTGGCCAAGAAACTGCACGGACTGCGACCGGGATATGCCCGCTTGGGAGTTGGTTTAGAGAAAGCGGAAACCCGCGCTACAGAACGCATTGAAGCTATCAAAGCCAAGTTACTCGGAGGTACTGAGCAATGATAAAGGCGATCGCACTGGGGAATTCCTTTTTACTCACTGCGATCGCCTCCAGCTTCCTTTGCTGGTTGGCATCGCTCCATCATTCTCTGCTGCTATTTGTGCAAGCATTGTTCGCGCTCAAACTCATTATCAGCGCTAGCGCTTGGCTGTTAGATGACGCCATTATCGCCATCCTGAAAATTAACTTACTGCAATTTAGGTTCAGACTGATTGCTAGCACGATCGGAGCAATAGTCGGCGTGGGGGTGATGTTATGTCGCTCCTAAAAGTTTCGGTTTTGAGCCTGTCTGGTATCGCTTTATGGCTTCTGCCACCATTCGTTTTTTCCCGCAAAATTCCCTTGCACAATTTCATGCAAGGCATTGCCCTGGTGTCGGGTTTTGCCTGCTGTTTTGAAGGTCGCCGATGCGCTCTTAAGGTTGCTAAAGAGGCAGATTTTGAGGCGATGAAAGAGCGGGCTATTAATGCTGATGTGGCTGACGAGATTAGCACCTCGATTTATGTAGCTGAGCAGCAGCGACGCAAGGAAGCGGAAGCAATCTTGGCAAGTTCAGACGAGGAAGTAGAAGAGGCGCGTAAAGCCTTGGAAGCTATATATACCAACAACTTACAGTCTGAAGCTTCCGCTTCCGAGCATCCCGATTACCCTATATATTTGGAAGTTAGCAAGTCAATAGAAGCTGGTAAGTCTGTAACTTGGATTGTTGAGAATGTCCTCAAAATGGGAGGGCGTAAATTCTCCGAAGGCAAGGCGAAATTGCAAGATTTACTCAACCAATTTGAAGGGGGAAAGGATGACTAAACAGCCAAACATCCCGACGACAGCAGCCTTAAGATTGACTGGCACTAAGTCAGAAATAGAGCTAGTTCTGGCTGTTTTGCGAGGTAAAGATTTCTTCTGGAAAACAAACGGCAAGTTCTACCCACAACGGGGGGAGGACAATCAGTACGCTTACTACCTCAATGACTTGCAATTACCGCAGCTCGGGGTAGCAGTCCCGCCAACGCCAGGGGAACCACAACCTCGACCGTGGGATGCGGTTTTGGGTGGTCAGGGCGATCGGTAGCGGTCTAACAAAAGGGGGGTGAGTCGAGGTTATGCACTGCCAAAACTCACTCCTTTTGCTCAAGGCTTCAAAGCTAGACTAGACAAAACTTTGATGCTACCAGGTATACGCACAACCCTAGGGTTTGTTCGTTTCACTATCACCTATGAACTTAATTTTTTACCCCAAACTGGGAACTCGCAGCAAGCAGGCCCTCACCCGTCGAACTCGGCAAACTCATAAGGGCCCGCAGTCTCACACTTACCGCCCAAAGGGCACTCTACTAACTAGGCTTGCCCGTGAATCGGGAATGACCATTGATCAGGTACATTCTCAACTCCAAAAAGAGCGGCAATATCTCCTAGGTCAAGACTCTCTATCCTTGACGTAAAATTGGTTCTCATGAACAAGTGGCTGATTAGGAATCTAAAACCAGCAACCAAAAATATGGCTCCGCAATCGGCAGCCAAACTTGTTCGCATGATTGAATCTCGGTTACGCGGGGCAAGAACCAGGCAAGAAGCGGAAGAAAAGTTACAAAGGCTTCTCGCAGACACCCTTAATGGCCTTCGAGAACGAGGGATGTCTCCCGATCGCATTATGGATCGGCTGGCAATAATAGGAGCTTTCGCCCTCAGTTGGATTGACCTTACCTTTGCCCTGCTGCTAGCTTCCTTCAGCCCCGCAATACTTCTGCTAGTTTGTCTAGCATCGACGCTAGACAACAATCTAGTACCTGAACGGCGAGACTTTACCTTTGAAGAGATAAAGCAAAGTCTCTTAGATCGGCATTGGCCACCACAGAGACAGCGTTGTGATTTCGTAGCTGCGTCCGCTTACTAAAGTTTGCGGAGCGGTTCCACCTGTCTAGCTCTAAATTTTCAAACTGTAAACGCCAAAAAACCGCTGCCAGCAATTGGAACCTGTCGTCAGCGGTCTTTGGCAATCACGCTCGCCCAGACGGCGAGCAACAATAATGAACACATCATATCCCACCGGGTCAAATTCTGCATTTCAAAATTTCAATCCTTTTATCCCGAAACACTTGGCTGAATGGGTTGAAGGTTCAGCCGTCTCAGAAGCGATCGCATCCCTCAACATCGAATCTCTAACCGCCAAAGAACTCAACGAGCGCATCCGTCCAAAAGAACCCATTAAAACGGGGGGCTGGTGGTGTCGAGGTGTCCAGTGGAAAACTGGCGAGCGGGCTAGCAACTGGTACGGACAAGGCAAGCCAGACAAGCCCCATCAGCCAGAAGGTTCCAAGCCACGCAAATACCTCACAGGCACCGGTATGGAACCCGATGCAATCTTCCTAGCCATGCCCGATAGAGAGTATTGGGCAAAAGTTCACGCCGACAAATCCATCCCCCGCCACTGGACAGAGGGAACTAAGAAAGCCGGGGCTGGATTGAGTATTGAGCTTGCAACCATTGCTCTAACAGGCGTGTGGAACTGGGGCAAAGACGGGGAACTAGCGCGCCTCGTGAAGCAGTGGGCACAGCCCGACACCATCCACTACATAGACTTTGACTCGGACTATGCGGCCAACCCATCTTGCCGTGCAGCCATTTTGAAGTTTGGCCGCTTGCTGGAACAGGAGGGCTGCGAGGTATACGTCACGGTTTGGGACGCCAAGTTTAAGGGGATGGATGATTTCATCAAAGCTAACGGTGGCGACGCATTCAAAGAGGCTGTGGCGAGCGCGCCAACTCTAGACAAATGGGAGAAACAGCTTAAGAAAAGCGATCGCAAAAATGACGCTTCTAACTCTAATATTTCTTTAACCCCCCGCCCGCGCACGCGAGATCAAGTAGTATGCCAGAAGTATGACAGTAGTGGAAACGACTACATCCCAGACGCAGCGCCAGTTGCAGAGAGTAATTTTGTTTTAAAGGCTGAGGAAGCTCTCTATTCCGAGGGGCATTGGGTGGCTATTGCGGGTCAGATTTATCGGTTCAATGGCAGTTGCTACGAACTTTCCCCAGAGGTCGTGGAAAAACGCCGCATCCGGGATTACTTGAGCAACTACTCTGAGAAGGTGAAGGGGGGTGGCTACCGCAAGAAATACGCGAATTCTGCCAGCATCAACCAAGTCTACGACTGGGTGATTGCAGGGTTTGCGGTAGATCCAAACACCATTAACCCTGATGGACTGAACACCCTTAATGGGGTAATTAGGGTCAGCATTGATGGCACTTACAAGGTAGAGCCACACGATCCAAAAAACATCTATACCTATGTCGGGTGTAAGTATGACCCCACTATTGATCCGACTGATTGCGATCGCCTTTTAGAATGCTTGGAGCCACCTCAGCAAGAAATTTTCCTGCGGACGGCTGCTGCTGCACTCAACCTAAAACTGGTGCGCTCAAAGTTGACGGGGCGGGGTGTTAAAGGTTTGCTCTGCCACGGCGAAGGCTCCAATGGTAAGGACACTTTACGCGCCGTGCTCGCTGCCGTTTATGGGAACGGAATGACTGGGAAGTCTTTGTCTGACTTCAGAGCCTATGATACTGGCCGCAAGTTTAATCTGTCCGGTCTGCTAGGGGGTGTTTGTAACTGGGCTTCAGAGAACACTGCAAAAGTAGACCTAGACAATATTCAGAGCCTTAAGCAGTTCATTACTGGCGACCCGATCGACATTGAACCCAAAGGTAAGGACAGCCACGAATACAAACCGGTTGCTACTTTCTTTGCTAATTGCAATAAGCTGCCGTCCATCACCGGGGGGACAGCGGCCATTGATGACCGCTACGGTATCTTGACTTTCAAGAAAACCTACAAGCGCGGCGCTGACCCGTCTCAGGGCGAGCTAGAGGCTGACCCGCGTTTCAAGGATGACGAGAACTTTATCCTTGAGCGGATTGCACCGGCGATGCTTAACAAGATGTTGGAGCGGTTGCCACTGTTGCTAGCTGAGGGCATTGACTATAAGGCAACCCGCGAGGCGATGCGGGAAGCTCAGGAGGAAAGCCGGCACTTGTGGCAGTTTGCCCGCGAGGTTGGTTTGGAGGTTCAGGCTGGGGGTCGCGTCTGGGTTAAAGATTTGTGGGAGCAATTGCAGGACTGGTATGTGGAATCTGGAATTTTAGATATTGAGGACGGCGGCGACAAGAAAAAGCCCAAGTTAATTTGGAACGAGCTTTCTAACAAGTACGACGCCCCGGTAAAAGCTGTCAACCAGTTGTCCTCAAGGTTGAGCGAGATTTTCCCTAAGCTGCAAGTGTGCAAATACTTTGAGCGAGACGAAGCAGATCGGAGAGGACAAAGATACTTGCTTGGAATTGGATTTGTGCAAAATTCCACAAGAACTGCAAAAACGTCGGTGCCATCGGTGCCAACATCGGTTCCTGTAGACACAGCAAGGGATACCGCAATTTCAACGTCGGTGCCAACGTCGGTGCCAAAAAATATTGGCACCGATGATGGCACCGACTCTAACACCCCAGAAACCCTTACCCCCCAAAGGTATTCACAGATTTGGCACCGATGGCACCGACGATTCTTCACCTTTTGCAGAATTTTTGCAATGGTTTTCAAAACAGCCACAAAGCGAGCGTGAGAACATGGTAAAAATACTCACTCAATCTCAGCAAGCTCAGTCCCCACTAAAACCGGATTCAGAGCCGACAGTGGCATCAGCACCTGAAGTTATCAGCCCAGAGGACGCAGAAAAAATGCGAGATATTGCACTAATCTGGTGGCCAGAGTACCGTTCTGAACATTTACAAGCCCTGCTTACTCAAATGTTCGGATGGAATACGCCGGGACGGAAATACAGCACTGCTACTATCGCTGACTGGCTGGAGGGAGAAGACGAGTTAGTCCGCGATCGAATTGCTGAACTCATCCATCTCCAAGGAAAAATTTAGCCGCTGCCTGACAACTAACGGCTCAATCCCATCCCCCTGGACTGGGGGATTTTTGTGTCTATAGGTTTTGCAGGCTCGCTGTAAGACACATAAGTAAGACACATAAGTAAGACATTGTAAGACAACACTGTAAGATGATTTGTTTTTATATGTCTTACATTCTCTGGCTTAATGTCTTACACTAAAGTAAGACAACTCAGAAAGGTGTAAGACGATGGCTGATAAAACAATGTTGAACTTTCGCTGTCCCGCCGAGTTACTGGATGCGATTGACGCGATAGGGCGATAACGTTATCCCCTCAAGGGGTGACAACCGGGCTACAAAGCACTCTGGATAAGGGATAGAGCGTGAATTCCTTGTTGAAAATTGAGTC
>JAUBST010000086.1:0-12616 GCA_036702215.1 Microcoleus sp. F6_B6 | reverse complement strand
GGGCAGGCAACATGACGTGGCAAGGAATTAAACCGATTGTACATTTGGTTGAGACAACTTACGAGAAAGGAATAAAAGTCTTACCAAAAAAGTTAAAAGAGTATCTACCCTTATGGCAACGTTCTGAAACTTTACCGAAATGGGATATCACGATCACCCCAACTTGACTGGTATTTTATTTTTTTGCGCTCCCCTTATTGGTGATTAGTCATATCGTTTACGGTTGTTTCGGAATGATTTAACCGCAGAGACCGCAGAGGGCGCCCAGGAAGAGAAGAGACAGATGAATAATTCCGATACCAAGGGATTTGATACGATCGGTCATTTGTAAGAACAGTCAACAGTTAACTGTCAACTGTCAACAGTCAACTGTCAACAGTCAACTGTCAATTTAAAGCAATCCGATCGAGTGTAGCGGGCCCTGACCCGTAATTAACTCCAGCAATAGTGCCACAAAACCAATCATCGCCACACGACCGTTCCAGACTTCCGCCCCCGTAGTCAAACCCCACTCCCACTGCTCTTGAGGGTACATTTTCACTATCTTGGAAGGGCGTATAACATCAGAGAATTTAACGCTGGGAGATTCGATCGACTCGATGACTAAATCTGCCAAAGCTTCAATAAACACCGGATGAGTATTCAGGGCGGGCACTCGGTAGAAATTTTCAATCCCCGATTCTTCTGCTACTTCTCGATACTCCATGTCAATTTCTTGCAGAGTCTCGATGTGTTCGGAAACGAAACTAATCGGAACTACCAACAAATCTTGGACTCCATTTTCTGCTAATTCGGTAATGGCGTCTTCGGTGTAAGGCTTGAGCCATTCCACCGGGCCAACCCGACTTTGATAAGCTAGAGTGTGTTCGTTCGATCGGTTCAAACGTTCCATAATCAGACGAGTGCAATCTTCAATCTCGCGCTGATAGGGGTCTCCAGCCTCTTCCACGTAGCTGAGGGGGACGCCGTGGGCGCTGAAAAAGATGTGAACTCGATCGGGATCTGGATTGTGGTCTAGTTGTTGGGCTATCAATTCCGACATTGCCTGAATGTAGCCCGGCCGCTGATACCAAGAAGGAATAGCGGTATATTCTATATCCTTGAGCTCTGGATCTTTGCCCCACATTTCTTCTAGCTGCCGGAAGCTAGAACCGCTGGTGCTGATCGAAAATTGAGGATACAGCGGCAAGATTGTCAAATGTTCGATGCGATCGCGCTTTATTTTGGCGAGTGCCTCTTCGGTAAAAGGATGCCAGTAGCGCATCCCCACGTACACTCGAGCATCCTGTCCCTTTTTTTGCAAGAGTTCTTGCAGCGAAGTGGCTTGTTCCTCGGTAATCCGCCGTAAAGGAGAGCCGCCCCCGATTTGGCGGTAGTTTGCCTGGGATTTCTGATAACGCAGGGTCGAAATCAACCAGGCGAGCGGTTTTTGCATCCACGGAAACGGAATGCGAATGATTTCCGGGTCAGCAAACAAGTTGAACAGGAAAGGACGGACATCCTCGATTTGATCTGGCCCGCCCAAGTTTAATAGCAATACTCCCACACGACCCATAGCGGTTACAGCTCTCCCATCGTCTCAGTTCTGTTACTTATTTTTATCATATAACTTAATAATATCTTAAGTCGATAGCAAGATATACATAATTTTGACTGTGGCAACAATTTTTCGAGATTTAAGTTATCGGTAGCAGTGGCTCTACGATGCGATCGCGCATCTGCCTGCTTTAAGCGTAGGCGGCTAGGATCGTTTGGGTCAACTAGCCTGGGAAAATTTGACCGTCAGCGCGGAAACTAAAGTTTTAGACCTTTGCAGCGGTAGCGGTCAAACTACGCAATTTCTCGTGCAATATTCCCAGGATGTCACAGGACTTGACGCTTCGCCACGATCTCTGCAACGGGCAAGGAAAAATGTGCGATCGGCCAATTATTATTTAGAAGCTTTTGCCGACTGTCAGTTTGACAGGAGTACACAGCAGCGTTGCGATGCACGAAATGCGATCGGGCACAGTTGCGATAAATCTTTCAAGAAGTGTACCGCGCGATCGCTCCCGGTGGTCTATTCATTTTGGTAGATTTTCACCGGCATACAAATCCGGTGTTTAGGCCAGGGTTTGCTGTATTTTTGTGCTTGTTTGAGACAGAAACTGACTTGCGGAGTTTGTTGGCCGAGGTGGATTGCGATCGTACAATTGCGATCGTACAATTGCGAAGACGCTCAAAAAACCAAAATTTATGCTGGCTGCAGCATTCAAATAATCCAAGTTCAAAAGTCATTTTTCAGCCGTCATTAGTCATTAGTAACGGACGTGCCAATAGTTGACTAAATACTGCTGAATTCTTACTTTTAAAGTGAGAAATATTTATACCAATTCTCGCTTCCAGAAAGCAACAATGATGAGTGTGGGGTTGTTTACGCTCACTATTCTGTACCGGTGCGCCGCTCAAAAATTGTGGATATTATTTAAAATTTATGGGTGGCGACGCACCCTACAGATACTGTTGCATGAGTTTTGACAATTAGTATTACTCATCGCTAATTCTTCATAACTAATGACTAATGAGTCCTAACTAAACAAACTTTTTCGCTTCTGCCAAAGCCGCCTCAAACTTGAGCAATACATCCTTTTCTGTGTGAATAACTTTCTCTTGTTCCAGCAGCGGGCGACCAAAGCGAAAAATACCGTCCTGTTCTACGTGGTCTACATAAGGCAGCGTTTCTGGATGCGGCAAAAATTTTCTGCCGATGGTGTACGGCGTGTGGAAAGAAAAACTAAAATCGGGAAACTTGTCGCTCTTGATTTCGAGATAGTAAAGCGAGTAATAATCTTTGGTTTCGCAGTACACGCATTCGCGACACTTATTTACAAGTTTGCGGTTCTGATAGAAAAAATCCCACTTATCCCAATAGTAGCCATCTTTCATCATTTCCTCGTGGTCGTCGCACAGTTCGAGATATAATTTGTCAGCATCTGCAGGACGGTAGAAGTAAAGCATGGCGTAGGGCATTTCAATCAGTAACTTGACTGCTTGATTTTTTCGCTGGTACCATTCCTGCTGGTGAGTTTCGTAGATTTCCTTATATTTATTAATTGATTTAAAGCTGTTGAGCTGATTTTCTTTGGCCCAGCGCGATGCCCAAACAGTCCAGTAAGCTAGCTGGAAGGTTGCTGAAATTTCCGCCGAACCTTGTTCTTTCCAGTCGGCAATGATTTTTTCCCAAGCTGAACTAAAAGCTAATCGCGATTGTTCGTTTTCTTCTGGCTTTTCTGTATTGATTGGGGTGGGTATTTGGCGATTATTTTTAATCAGCCCTTTGGGTTCTTGGCGCCAATTATTAATATCGGTTGGCGTTAGACTTAAGATGAATCTTCTGTCGTGAACGGGATATTCTAAATGGATTCCTGATTTGCGGAAAGAGCGGTATTCTAAAATAGGGAGTTTGTCTTGTTCAATCCACTGCTGGCGTTCTGCTGGCGAACACTTGAGTATTGCTTCTAATTCTACCGGATCGACGGCTAATTCACTTTTGAATGTCTCCCAAAATCTTTCTTGTTCGGCTGGATTTGCTTCCAGCAGGGATACAATTCGGTTGACGAGTTGATCGGTTTTGTCTTGGCAATTTTCGGGAAGTCCTAAGAAGTCGAGGAGTTTGGTCTTGAGTATTCGTCTGGCAGAGATTAGCTCGGCTAACATGAGAAGCTCCAGTAGAGTCATGACTTGCGCCCTTGAATTGGCAAGATTTGTGCAAGTCTTATCGGAAAGTTGGGTTTAAAACCCCGTTCTTCTAGAACGGCTTTAATTTCTTAAATCTATTCTAAAAAATCAGGGAATTGCTGGTTTTTTGTAGTATACTGCAAAAGTCAAGGTTAAACTCGCAATGCCCTCGTGAAACAGTTAAGACACACTTTTAGGCACAAACTGGGGACACAGAGCGGCGAAAACTCGCTATACAGCTAGGGGATTAATACATCCTCGTTACCAGAAAACAAAGAACTTTTTCATTTGTTAGGTAGGGTAGGGCATATCCGAACTCTAGGTTCAGTATCCTAGTACGCTTTTGGAGACAGACCCTCTGGGGTGTTGTGAGTTAAGCTCGTCAATTGGTAGTATTTCCTACGGTTGAAAAGTTTAAGAATTGCCGCGAGGACATGGCGCTTAAAGGTTAGTCGATGAATTAAGAATCCCCACGCCTTTAGGCTGGGGAGTGTCAAATATCTTAATAGATTCTCCTGGGTTGTCGGCAATTGAAATGTCCGCGCGAGCGAAGCTATCCCGATCGCGCGTGCGGGCCCGTTGCGGTAGGGAATCGCCGAACCTCGGTCGCATCCCTAAGCCAAAATACTCACAACAAGGGCAAAAGACAGATCGACCTTTTGACCTGATTGGCTAAAATCGATAATTGCGATCGCGCACCCACAAACTCACAGGCACAGCATGGCCTGTTTTGTCAACCTTTACTTCTACCAAAAATGATTGTCGCTGCTTCCTTTGAGCTTCGCTAATCTCCTGATTGACTTTTTCCCTTTCATCCTCTGGCATATAATAAGTTTCTAAGCCGTATTCCATCCGCCAACCGTTATATTTGCCCTTAATTGCGATTTGATTGGCGGGCAAATTGCCGGGATTTTCTAGACTGACGCGGACGGGTTTCCAAGCTTGGGGGCGGCCGGTATCAGTCGCAGTTTTTGGCGCTTCTAAGATTACATAAAAACTGGTTTGTGGTTTGAGATTGTGCGTATTTTTTGGACAAACAATTCCGGGCGGACAAGGTGTTTTTTCGGTAGGTAAATCTTTCCAGCCGGGGAGTTTTTGGAGATTTGTGAGATCGGAAATATCATAGCTCAAAACTTGGTAATATCCACGCAAAAAGTCGTAAGGGTCTACTGGTGCTGTTTGCAGGACAACTGTTTTGCCAGTAATAAAAGTGTAAACGGCGGTGGCGGGTACGGCGGCAATTAGTCCGATTTGCAAGAGTAAAGGAACCCACATTCGCCACGCAGGAAGGCGTTTCGCTTCCGGGGGAAGCTGAAACAGATTTGTTGTATCTGGATTGTTAACTAATAAGTCAGTGTTGTTTGTGTTCATGTTATGTATGGGTTATATTGTTGGCGGTTGTTTCGGAATGATTAAACCGCAGAGACCGCAGAGGGCGCTGAGTGAAAGAAGAGAGAGATGAATAATTTCTATTCATCGGGGATTTTTGCGAAGTGGCGCTCGAACCACAAACCAGCAGCAATTACGCCAATTCCGCACAAAACAAAGACAAAAGATTTGAGCAACAATCCTGTGTTGTATTCAAATACTCTGCTGATAATTTGCAGGGTGATTAATACCATCCCTCCCCAAAAAGTCTGGCGGTTTCCTAATGCTAAACCTTCTCGGATTAAGCCGACAGCGAGCAAAAATAAGAACACATTGAACAGAAAAGTCGCTAATTGAGGAATGGGGGTAAAACTAAGGTGAAAAAACGGTATTAAGGCGGTGGCGAGGGTTAAAATGCCGATCGCACTTGTGGTCAAATCCACTCCTTTTTGTTTGGGCCGCCGCAGTTCCAAACGTCCCAAACGCAGCCATTCAAACACCGTGAAACCGCCCAAAACAGCCACATTTGTTAGCAAAACCCAATCGGGATCGGTTGACGCAGGATTCGGCGAATCTTGCCAAAACCCGTAGAAAGAAAGAAGATAAAACAAACCGGCGAGAAACAGCAGGGCTAAACTGCGGGCGGTAGGTTGAAACAGCTTGCTGCGTACCTTCGGCCAGATTGCATCGTCGTATCCCCACAGCAAAGCGGGCGGTAGGGCGCAAAAAATTGCAGCAGCCCAGGTTTGATTTAACCCTTGGGCAATTGAAACTTGTAGGGAGAAAATTATCGCGATCGCACCTATGGCAAAAATAGCACGCGATCGACACCAATAAGCCAGCGGCACAAACATTATACTGGCTGCGATCGGCATTTGCCGCACCAAAACTTCCAGCCAAGAAAACTCGACTTTGGAAGACCAATCTAACACGGCAAGCCAATAGCCTAAACCGATTAAAAGTGCGGACAAAACGCCCAAGGAAGTCAACCGCAAACTGTAAGCCATTCCGAGCACGCCGATTCCCCAAGTGAGGTAAAGTCCGTAGGAAGAACCGCCTATGTGGAACATTTGCGCCATCAAAGCCATATTTGCTCCTAAAATCAGAGATCCTAACAGCAACAATCCTTCACCTAGGAGTTTGTTTCGCCCTTTTGTTGCGGGCATATTTGGATCGGAGTTTTGGCTTCGGGATGGGGGAATTCGCCACAGATAGAAACCCGCTGCATTGACTGCTACGAAAAGACTTAGCAGCAGCGCAACTCTCACTTCGCGCGACCAAACTTGCCAGTTTGCGGCTACAAAGGTGATGACTCCTATACCGAGGAGAATGCCGCCGAGACTCATCAGAATGCTGAGGAATCGGTTGCGGGAGGCGGTTTCGAGTGTGTTGAATTGGTAGCGTTCCGAAAGTTGTTGGTAGAATGAAGTATCGATGAGTCCTTCTGCTTGCCAGAGTTTGGCTTCTTCCCGCAACTCGCGCCGAAATTTATCTGAAATCATTGTTTGTATTCCAGAGGATTTGAACTGTGATAGTTTTTAATATCTCACTTGTGGCTCGATTGTCGATCGAGGCTGGGACACCTGCTGAACTTGCACAGCAGTTTTGATTGATATCCTTCGGCTGTTGAAACCGTTTCTATATAAATAAACTCCCAGAAAGGAACGAGTAAATCAAGGAATGCAATATTATGGTACAAGCTCAATCTAAAAAATTAACTTTTGACGAGTACCTTAATTACTCAAATGATACGGGTCAACGCTATGAGTTAATTGATGGGGAGTTAATAGCTTTGCCGCCAGAATCTGAACCTAATAATTTTATTGCTAACTATCTATTTTTCTATAATAATTAATGTTTTCTGGTAATTGCAACCGCAATTACTTCGTGCTGTCGATCGAACTGGCGATCGCCTGCGGACTGGGAATGTGGCAGGGATTGGCGATCGGTGAAGCCAGTTTTGGCCAAATAGCCGTACTAGCCACCATCACCGCAATACTGTTTGGCGCGCGGCAATGGTGGCCCATCAGCTTGTGCTGTTAACTGATGTTTAACCCAGTTCTAAGGTTGTCACCCCAAACACTCGATTTAGTGGTAAAGTTGGTGGCGTTAACGTGTACATCCGTGCAGTTTCAAAAACTGGTTTCATTCGGTACTTCTCAGCCAGATTAATACCTTCCAAATTGGTATCCGGCACATCTAAAAATACAGTAGCATCAGGTACTTTTGCCATTAGTCCTTGCAGTAATAATTCGGCAAAACCGACATTATCGGCAAATAATGGCCCAATTTTGTACCCCTGACGGCAAACTCTTAAAACGCCATAACCGCGTAGTTCTCCCTGATGTTTGACACCGAAAGCGATTATTTCAGGTTGTTGAATCCAATGCTTTAAAAAAACCGGACGGGGAACCGGAAAATGTTGAGAATCATAGGCTAGAATTTCTTCCCAAGCAACGGTTGAAAGGGGAATTAGCTCGTCAGGAACAACGCCAAATCCTAGACCTTGATAACGAATGTGACGGTGAGCTAATTTAAAACCAGATTTTTGATAATTTTCCTGTTGGGCAACAACGCCATCCAAACCAATATTTCGCGTCCCTAAATATTCGATCGCGGCTTGCCACATTTTTAATCCCCATCCCTGGGCCCGAAAGGAAGGTTTGACAATATATAAACCAATAAAACCAAAACTGGAATCATAGGTAACGGCAGAAATTGAAGCAATAGGTTCATCATTCAAATAACCGATGAAAAATCCTTGAGGATCGGCTTTCAAAAAACATTCGGCATCATAAGATCCGGGGTTCCAACCTTCTGCGGCTGCCCAATCTACTGCTAAATTAAGTTCCGAGCTCGTCATCCGGCTAATCATCCATTGTTTTTGGGTCATGTTTTTTTTACTTAAAGTTATTGGATCTGGGGTTTTTGGTGGTTGCAACATCGGCTGCCAGTTCATGCGCTGTTACTGCTAGCGTTTTTTAATCCCTAATAGGGGTTTAGTTTGATTGCGGCATTATGACGAAGCCAGCCACTATATCTTTGGAGCGTTTCAATCCCTAATAGGGGTTTAGTTTGATTGCGGCCACCCTCAATTTGGAGATGGAGTACATCGACTGGAAGTTTCAATCCCTAATAGGGGTTTAGTTTGATTGCGGCTCGTAGGTGCGGAGCGCCTTTCTGCGTTCGATTGCCATCCGTTTCAATCCCTAATAGGGGTTTAGTTTGATTGCGGCTTGACGGAAAGCGACTTGCAGCCAACGACGATCGAGTTTCAATCCCTAATAGGGGTTTAGTTTGATTGCGGCAGAGGTGAAATAGTTTTTCTTCCCAATTGCGATTTGTTTCAATCCCTAATAGGGGTTTAGTTTGATTGTGGCCAGGGATATATGAATTTCCGCCGCTGGGCAAAGCAGGTTTCAATCCCTAATAGGGGTTTAGTTTGATTGTGGCAAGAACTAAAACTAATGCGAGGACGCAACCCTTTCCCGCGTTTCAATCCCTAATAGGGGTTTAGTTTGATTGCGACTGTTGAGCCAAAACTGAGCCGGTGTTGCCACCGGGAATGTGGTTTCAATCCCTAATAGGGGTTTAGTTTGATTGCGGCTAACACAATGATTAACCCTAAAAACTTCATTTACAGGTTTCAATCCCTAATAGGGGTTTAGTTTGATTGCGGCGAAAAGCAGACGAGCGCTCTTACTATGGAAAAGGTACAATTGTTTCAATCCCTAATAGGGGTTTAGTTTGATTGCAACGAGGGCAAATTTCTGCAATTAATTGAATATTTCCAGTTTCAATCCCTGATAGGGATTTAGGTTGATTGCAACATTACAACCAAGGCTAATGCCTGTGGGTTTGTGCGCGTGTTTCAATCCCTGATAGGGATTTAGGTTGATTGCAACGCCAGATTTGCCAAAGTTTCGGTTACATAAAATGTTTCAATCCCTGATAGGGATTTAGGTTGATTGCAACCCGCGAAGGGATGGAGACTGAACGGTGGAACTACAGGTTTCAATCCCTGATAGGGATTTAGGTTGATTGCAACCTCAAAAACGAACTAGCAAAAATTGGATCGGCGATCGGGTTTCAATCCCTGATAGGGATTTAGGTTGATTGCAACAAGTTATGGGCAATGAAGCCATAGAAATGGAGATGTTTCAATCCCTGATAGGGATTTAGGTTGATTGCAACCGTACAAATACTCTTTAATCCTACCTGCTTTGTTTCAATCCCTGATAGGGATTTAGGTTGATTGCAACAGTTGGTTTCTGAAACCGTGACTTTATTTAGTTTTCAAGGTTCGTTTGCGTCTGTACTAAAACTACCATTTCAATACCGACCTGTCAAGAGGCAAAATTTTCAACAAACCTCAAAACTTTTAACAGCAAGCAATACAGCATTTGCGTCCGTCAAAATTTTCATAAAATGCCTTAAACCCATACTAGGCAACTGATACAGCCGAAAAAAATTACCCCCTGAAAAAAACACCTACCCCCAGGCGCAAATTTTATCCATCAACCCGATTCAAATTCCAGTCGTAAGGCAAAAAAACGATCGCCCATCCATCACCCACAGCCGCCTCCGGCCCCAAATAACCGCCCACATACTCAGCCACCGAACCCGCCGCCTTTACAAAATCCTCCCCGTACCACTTAAAAATCTTGCTCAAATAAAGCGTCTTTTTCTGGGCATCGTACCGCACCTTATCGGGATTGTGAATAAAACGCCTCGCATCCGCTTCTAGTTGAGTCCGTACCGACTCCGGGAAATAAGCCCCCCGGCGCAGCAGCGGACACCCGACTGAAGCGCAAACTAATGCAAAATGGATGCGCGGTTCCGCAAATTCCGGCCGCAAAACTGCGTGTTCGATTTGATTGAGACTGTACTTTTTGCCGCCAACAATCGTATTTGAACGAGTGAAAAAATCCAAAAAACTCAGCCAGTTGGGAATTCCCAAAACTTTGGGACGGATCGACGCGATCGGATATACTTCCAGAACTTGAGAAATTGCGATCGCATTATACGCATTCAGCCACAACGCCAGCCGCGCATCCGCATCGCTACAATCCGCCAAATCCACATCAGCCAAACTTTCCAGCCACGCCCTCAAAACATCCGCCCCCTCAGCTTTCCAGCCCCGATAATTGACGCGGCCCAAATCGTCAACGTAGCGTTGCAGCAACTCGTCCCAAATCGTAAAGTCGATCGTACCCATCATTTATTACTATCCATATGATAAGGCGGGCATTGCTTTAACTTCTGCTTCTATAGCAATCCTAAATCATTTGTGAATTTCTTACTCCCTCCCCTTGCTAAGGGGAGGGTTGGGGTGGGGTAAAAAATTTACGACTCATGCAAGGATTTCTATATTTAATACTACCCTCCACCCAAATAACACCTGCAACGGTAGCATTTTTTAGATTAGCCCCCTCAAACGGGCTCTGGTTAAATTAACTTGAGTAAAATTAGCACCTTGTAAATTAGCTTGCCACAAAGCAGCCCCGCTGAAATTTGCCCCGGATAAATTAGCTTGCCTAAAATTTGCTTCTCTCAAATCTGCCCCTTGCAAATTCGCATTTGCTAAACTCGCGTACCGCAGGGGAATGCCGGACACTGGTTAGTTTACCGCAACTAATTGACTTGCTGGGAGTTAGCTGCAATCACCGGCCTAGCCAACCCGAAAATCAGTTGCAATGAAACTGCCCCCAAAGTTACAGATTTCCTGCTCTTTACCTTCTACAATCTTAAAAGATTCTTAATTTCAATTTCAACGGCGATCGGTTGATTCCGGCACAACACCCCTCCCACTTTGACCTGCAATTTTTTAATTTCCCCTTACCTCCCTAACACACTATGAGCGATCGAACCAACTTTTTCGATAAACTGTTAGCGGCTGTTGAAACCAATCAAAGTTTGCTGTATCTAGCCCTCGATCCCGACCCAGAAACCTGGCCCCCGCAGGTTTCCATGACTGGCGAAGAGACTCAAACTTTTGTAACTGATTTGTTGTCAAAGCTAAAAAGTGCGATCGACCAAACAGCCGATTTAATCTGTGCCTGCAAAATCACCCTCGGTTTTTATCAATCTCTCGGCATTCCCGGTTGGGCATTGCTGCAAGAAATTTTAACAATTATCCCCCCTCACCTGCCAGTAATTTTAGATGCCAAACACTGCGATTTAAATACCAGCACAGTCTTTGCCAAAATTGTATTTCAAGACTGGCGAGTTGACGCTATTACTTTAAGTCCCTATGCCGGATTCGACCAAGTAGCGCCTTTTTTGTTATACGCTGGAAAAACGGTTTTTGTCCTCTGTGCCACCGCCAACGCCTCAGCGGCGGATGTGCAAGAATACCCGACGCCAGAAAACCCTTTGTACTTGCAATTAGTCCAACTCTCTCAACTTTGGGGAACTCCCGAAAAAGTCGGTTTAGAAGTAGGAGTAATGCCGGATATGTTGGCGCGCATCCGCCAAGCGGCTCCTGAACGCCTAATTTTAGTCGAAGGAGAAATCGCCGAAGAAAATGACCTCACAGAAGAAAACGACCTCGCACAACTGCTGGCGGCCGGTTTAAGCAAGAATGGTGAAGATTTGCTGCTGCCACTCCCCCCAAGTTTATTAGCGGGGAAAGAGCCGCGCCGAGAAATTGAGAAATTGCGGGATAATATTAATCAACAGAGGCTGCGGGCGATCGAAGGTAGTCCCACTTGCGAACTGTGGCTGCCCGATGTTTGCTTTTTACAACCGGAACCTCACCACGATTTAATCTTGCAACTTTATGACATCGGCTGCGTAGTTTTTGGCGACCACGTACAAGCATCGGGAGCCGTATTTCCATATTACATCGACTTGCGAAAAATTATCTCAATTCCCCAAATTTTCCACCAAATTGTCAGCGCTTATGCAGACATTCTCAAGAGTTTAAAGTTCGATCGCATTGCCGGAATTCCCTACGGTTCTTTACCCACAGCAACGGGTTTAGCATTGCAGATGGAACGCCCGATGATTTTCCCGCGCAAGGAGGTGAAAACTTACGGTGCGGGCAAATTGATTGAGGGGCATTTTCAGGCAGGAGAAACGATTGTCGTAGTCGATGACATTTTGATTAGCGGCAAAAGCGTGATGGAAGGCGCAGCCAAGTTAAAATCGGCTGGCTTGAATGTGGAAGATATCGTGGTATTGATCGACCACGAACAGGGAGTCAAAGATAAGATGCAGGCCAACGGTTATCGCGCCCATTCTGTGTTAGCGCTTTCGGAAATAGCTGAGATTTTGTATCGAGCAAATCGCATCAATACCGAGCAATTCAATCTTTTGACAGCGGAACATTAAACCCCAATTCCTGTCGGGGCGGGTTTTACCAACCATAATTGCCAAAAACTAATAACCCTATAAACCCGCCCTCACCCAACGGTAAGCCTCAATCTACTGCGGAACATTAAACCCCAATTCCTGTAGATACTGTCTTGAGCTGTCAAGGGGTAGCAGTCAAATAATTGGGGTCGAAAGGCTTTTGGGATTTTAAAAT
>JAUBST010000085.1:0-13311 GCA_036702215.1 Microcoleus sp. F6_B6 | reverse complement strand
AAAAATCTTCTCTTTATCCCTTGGGCTTTTCTTGGCAGCTAGATTAACTGCTACCCCTACTTATTGAGCCGATACAATAATTTGAACTTGAAGACTAGAAAATGTTAAATCTTGAGTAGGGTTTTGAATTCCAAAGAAAAATTCCATAGAAGAACGTTCGTACTCTTGAGTTAACCGTAAAATTTGGCAACTAGGTGCATATCTTACTCCAGTCTGAAAGTAGTCTATGAGGTATTTATTACAATTATTTGGCAAAGGAAGAGCGTGAAAAGGCAACAGATGCAATAATTGATGAGGAATTATAATTAGCTCTTGACAGTTATTTGGTAATTTATCTAAAATCAATTCTAAATGTAAAATCCTAGCAAGTTCATGTAAACGATCTTTTAAGGAAATTGCCCAAGGATTTTTAAAAACTTGGTTGTAGTCTTGAATGTATTTATCAAACCATATATTTAAAGCTTTTAGATCATCTGATGATGACTTCCAATAATCTAGTTGGTTTTTGGTGGCTATGAAAATGAGAAAACAATCACTCAAAATGTACAATTCCATAACAGCAGTATTTTCGCTTAGAGATTGACAGAATGCTTCAGTCTTGAATCCAAAACCAAGGGGTAGGTACTCATCTTGTAAGTTATTGCGCTCTTGGCGAAGCTGTTTAATAGTCTGCACTAAAGCATCGAGATCATTGTTTGATCCATGTTGAAGTTCATACTGACAACCTTGAAGATTATTTTGAATTTGTTCCAACTTAGTAGCGATATTTGCAGGGAAAAAAGTATCAAAGGAGCGGGTTAATATTCCCTCTAACAAGTTACGAGTTTTGCTACGCTCGGCATACTCAAAAGCTTCTGCTAACTTGCTCAGTTCTAAACAAGTTTCTACTGTTGCTTTGTAGAATGTGTTTGACTGCTCTGCAAGTTTTCGCTTATCACTTTCTTCTTTAGAACCAATATTTATCTCATCCCTTAATACTTCTATTGTATTAATTACAGTAGTCAAACAAGTATATGCTTTATCTAAATTATGAGTTTCTCTATAAGCTATACCTAAATTAAAGTTAGTATCTGCATATTCTACGGGAGATGTTTCAACTGTATAAACTTTTAAAGCATCCAAGTAGTAAGAAATAGCTAAATCTAAGTTTTCCATTCCTCCCATTATGTGGTAGGTATCTGCTATATTTTTTATGGTTCCTGCCCAATTAAAAGGATATTTATCGTAACTGTATATTAATAGTGCTTTTTTAAAAAAATGAAAGGCAGTTTCTATATCTGTCAAAGATTTGTCTTTGGCGTTACTAATTTCTATATAAGTAATTCCTAAGTTATCTTGGATCATTGCCCATGCTACAGGAAAATCATTGTAAGTGTAAATCTGTAATGCTTTAAAATGGTATTCGAGAGATAACTCAAGATTTGTTAAGAGAGAACCATTCAGCCGCATACTATAGCTGGATGCTAGGTTGTTTTGAGTGGCAGCCCACCACTCAGGAAAGTTTTCAAAAGTGTATACAGAAATAGCATCCAAAAAATTTTTTATAGCTATTTCTATATTTTCGGATTTTTCTCCTCTAATTCGTTGATTATAGATAGTACCCAAATGAAATTTAGCTCTTGCCCAGTCTTTAGAAAAAGTTTCAGCATAACCTACATCAATTATCTCAATTATTTTTAAAAAATGCTCAATTGCGTTTTCTAAATTTTCAGCTTTTTCTCCAAAAAAACGACGATAATATGCAATTCCCAGATTATTTTGAATTGCTATCCATTTTTCAAGCGATTTTTCTTGTGAATAAATTTTTAAAGCATTTTTTAAGTGATAAATAGCCAATTCTAGATTTTCTGCTTTTGTTCCTCGTATTCTGTCGGTATAAATAATACCTAAACTATTTTGAACATCAGCCCAATCATCTGGAAAGATATCAGGATCAAATACTTGTAGAGCAGCCTTTCCACAAGCAACAGCTAATTCTAAATTTTCTGCTGGTTCTCCTTTAGCACGCTCTCTATAAGCACTAGCTAGGTGATCTTGAATAGTAGCCCATTCTTGAGGAAATTTCTGCTTCGTATAGATTTGTAGAGCAAATTCACAACCTAAAATTGCAATTTCAACTTTGATTGATTTACTACCGAATGGAAAATCAAGAAGAAAATTGCTAAAATTAAGAATAGCAGAAGCAAAATCTTTCAGCGAATCTGCCTGAATTAAGTTTGAAAAATTATCATAAATAAATTGTCTAAAGAATGATTCAAATGTTTCATTTAACTTATCTAAATTTTCACACAAGAAGGGATGTATAGTTTCCGTCTTGCCATCTTGATCTATTATTTTTTGCAATATATTCATTAGAAAAATCGGATAATCATCAGGGAATCCTTTGGGTATATTTAGAGTTACCTGAGATGATTTAATAAATCCATTGAGATCAGTGGCAAATTCTCTTAACCACGAAGCAATATCTTTTTCTCCATATTGTTGTTGAAGCTTTTCTGCTTCTTGAAGCATCACCTCTATTAGATCGGGATTTAGCAATTCTATGCTAGCCTCTAGAATTTGAAATTCTTCGCCACTTGGACAACTAATCAATCTGTCGATCAGGCTTATGTATTTGTATCGGTATTCTTCATCCATATTTTTTATAAAATTATCTGTTACCACTTGATTTACCCGTCATGTTATAAGGCAAGATGGTAAGCATTCAGGTAAAACCTCAAGAATCTTCTGCGCGATCGCATTACCCAATTCCCCGGGTTCCAGCTTATGCAGTCCACCTCCATACACGCGCCCCTCACCCATCAGTGCTTCATCATCCATGCGATCAAGCGCCGACCACACCTCTTTAAGCAATTCTGGCCGATCTAAAAGCACTTTGGCAAGAGCGGGTTTAGGATACAGCATTAAATAGACATTGGTAGCTGTCGCCCTTGAATGATTCAGAATAAATCGAAAAGGTCTACCTCTACCAGTATCCTGACGACCCATATAAGTACAGAGGAACGGGGAAGGAGGACGCTTTTCCTGCGAATACCAGGGAGAGCGATGCTTGCACAGATAGCGATCGCAAATTCCCTCCCTTACCCCCACCTGCAAATATTCCCAAAGCGACGGATACTTAGCTTTCACCTCATCAGGGGGCAAATCGCACGATAGCAGAAAAAGCTGGCGATCGATAATCGGATTTCCCAAGCGATCGCCCTCAATCTCATCAACTAATAACAACCGGGGACTAGGCAAAACTGGTTTGAGAAATTCAAATGGCAATTGGTAAGCAGAAACTTGCTCTGGTGTCACCACAAAAAAATTGTTCGCTCCCGTCGCCAGTCCCCGTTTGATAGTGAATAAGTCCTTAAGTTTCAACGGCTGCTCTTGAGAATTCATGCTGCCAGACATCAGCCCAAACTTAGTCCACTTAGCGGCATTGCGTAGGGACTCCACCGGCACGATCAGCGACATTTTAGATGCTGTCAAACTCCCTCCATAGGTAAACTCAACAGCATGATTAACAGGCGGCAAAGCTTTCTTAAACCAAACCACTGCTGACGTACAGAGTGCATCTTCAAACTGCGCGTCAGCAGGATCGAAACAGTGAATTCGCAGTAGAGTAACACGATTTAGCAAGTAATCTTTAATTTGCTGTCCGTAATTCACATCCATAAATCCACTGGGAATCAGCCACCCCGCCAAGCCGCCAACAGCCATACTCGCATCCGCAATGCACAAGAAATGGCAGTAAAGACTAGCCAACTGACTGAGTTTGACTCCCGCTATTTGCTGTGCTAGCTGTTGCAGCCGCAGCTTTTCAATTCGGTTCAAATGATGGTGCCGGACATAGGGGGGATTGCAAATTACTAAGTTAGCTTTTGCGTCGTCAGAGTCAGGGGGTGTTGCCTGGGTAAAGTCAGCGATATTTAGATGTAGCGAAGTGTCACTCCAAAGCTTAATCGCTTCGTTCCCGTAATGGGGGTCAATTTCATAGCCGACTGCTTTAACAATCTGCGATCGCCCAAATTGCCGCAATAATGCCGAGTAAAAAGAGCCTGTACCAAAAGCCGGGTCGAGAAAACGAATCTTAATGTCCGACGGCAACAGCATTGAAGCATATTTGAGGATATCTGCTGCCAGTGTTGGAGGTGTAGCAAACTGACCTAGCTTATTTCGCTGAGCCTGAGTTCTAGCTCCATCGAGTTGCGATTGCCGCAACATTCGTGTCAATTCAATTGTTGCAGCTACATTCATATTTCAAATAACGCTAAATCATTAATTCGATGTTCCCAGACCCAGTCAATTCCTTCGGCCGCTTCGTAACCCAAATAGCCACTGTCAAAGTAACCGCAAAGAAACAAAATAAAACGCACGTTAGTGCCGTAGCTACTCCTCAATTGAGTCATTTTAATAGCTTCTTCCTTGCGTCGCTTATTGGGATTGGTATAGTCACCGGCAGATTTCGCTTCAATCAGTAACGGGAATTCACCAGGACTCGAATTAATTGGCGCGATCGCAACGTCAATAGGGATATTAATTTGTTTGCTGCCGGACTGTAAAAGTACCGGGATATTGAGCCGAAACGAGAAAGTCCCAGGCTGCATGGTTTCAAAACTTAATCCGGCTCCTCCTCTAACATAGGAATAATCGCGCTGTTCCAGCCATTGCTTAATCATAGCAAGCTGCCTTCGTTCTTGAGCGTTGCGAACAATCGGGTCAGAGATAGCACCGCAAAGGCGATCGGCAATAATTGTCGCTGCTGTTTGAACTTCAGTCTCCGTTGGCTGCTGTACGCTTTCTAGCCAAGGAAAAATATCTTTGTCAAGTAGCCGTGCAATAATTTGACTGATTTTTGTTAGTTCAGCATCCAGAGTTCCAATGTCTGCCCGGGGCGGAATTCGTTGTTTCTCTTCCATATTTTTGACCAGGTTAGGCGACACTCCTGCTAAACCGATCAGGCGATCGCGCGCAATTGGCGGCGCTGCCGCCATGCGTAAAATGGGCAAAACCTCTGGATGCTGTCGCAGCAGGGCGGACGTGATGTTGCTCAGATTGGCTGTCTCTGCTAGGGCGGATTTAACTTGTTGAGTTGTAACAATGCGAGTGTCGCGGTAGGCTTTTGGAGCGAACTGCATGAACCAATTGTTATAGAAGTCTACCGACAGAGCAATATCGGGTTTCCACAAGTGTGGTTTGTCGGCATTAACTGGCACTGCACCTCCTCTAATCGCGACCCTCGCCTAAATAGCTTAGATTGCTGGAACGTCTCTGTTGTATTATCCACCAAGCGGTTGCTCTTGAAGCGGATTTAGTCAACTAAACCCGCGCGAAGGGCTCTGACAGCAGCTTGAGTGCGATCGTCGCAAGACAGCTTGTTGAGAATATTACGCACATGAGTTTTCACAGTACCGAGAGAAATGTATAGCTGCTTGCAGATTTCCTCATTGCTGCACCCTTCGACAATCAGCTCTATAACCTCTTTTTCTCGTTCTGTTAAAGGGTTCGCCATTAATGACTGGCTGTACTCTGGCTCGACTCCATTGATTGACACAGTGGAAATAGTTGCTGAATTAACAGCTTCCTTGAAAGGGTTATTCATGCGAGCCAAAACGATTCTGGCAATTGAAGAATCGATCCAGTTTTCGCCAGCATTTGTCTCAACAACGGCTTCCACTAACTTTTCAAAACTGACATCTTTCATGCAGTAAGAATCGGCTCCCGCTGCAAAAGCTGCCAGCACGGATTCTTCGTTATCTTGCATCGTCAAAATCAACACTTTCGGTTGGTTATCCACGCTTGGGGTTTTGGGAGTTTGTATGTATTCTTTGAACCTTTTTGTCAGTTCAATCCCATCTACTAACCCCGGCAGTCCGATATCGACGATCGCTACGTCAGGCACGGTTTTCTCCAGTAAAGTTATCCCTTGCAGGCCGTTAGCTGCCTCTCCGATAAATTCGAGTTCTTCGCAGTCTTCTAAAGCTGCTTTGATTCCAGCCCTTGTCAGGTGGTGGTCTTCAATTAAGGCAACGCTAATTTTATTCATGGTTGGTTTATTCAAAAAAAGGACAATTGTAATTCAGCGGCACGAGTGTGCCCAAGGTAGAACGTATGCGCTCTTTTGTATCCAAACAAGATTTTTAGAGCGAGATAGGGAGCCGTACAGTAAATGTGCTGCCTTGACCCACCGTTGATGCCACGTCAATACTGCCAGAGTGGGCTTCTACAATCCGGCGAGACAAGTGCAGCCCCAGGCCGCAACCTGCTCCAGCATGGTTTCCGGTGCGAAATCGTTCAAACAGCGTGACTTGTTCTGAGGCTCTGATGCCGGGGCCGGTGTCTTCTACGCTAATACTTACCGAATTTGCATCTGGACGGACAACGATTTTCACACAACCAAAATCGGTGAATTTAATAGCATTTCCGACTAAGTTGGTGATGACTCGGCGGAGTTCGAGGCGATCGCCCTCAATCCGCAGCGGTTGCGAGTCGGACTCATCGCATGTTAGGACAAGTCCTTTGTCGATAGCAACAGCCTCCTGTTCTTTGACGACTTCTTTGACCAGTTTTTTGAGGTCAAAGGGGGCGATCGCCAGAGTTTTGCAACCAGATTCAAATCGGTGAACCTCTAGTAAAGTATTGACCAACGAAAGCAAATTTTGGTTACTGTTGCCGATGGTGGCGATCGCCTCTACCGCTTGAACGGGCAGTTCACCGAATTTCCCTCGTTTGAGCAGGGTCAGCATTCTATCAGCGGCAACTAGGGGAATCCGCAAGTCGTGGGTAAGACGAGCCACAAAATCCTCTCGTGCCTTTGTCATTTCCAGCATCGCATCTATGCTGTGTTTGAGCCGGAGGAGGCTGCGGACGCGAGCCAGCAAATCATTTACCTGGATGGGCTTGCAAACAAAATCGTCAGCGCCCAAGTCGAGTCCATCTGCTATGGTCATTGAGTTGTCAGTCGCAATTAACAGGATGGGGATAAAGGGAAGTTGAGGATTGGAGCGAATTCTGTAAGTCACTTCGTAACCGTCTACTTCTGGCATCATTACATCCAACAGGAGTAAATCTGGTGGCGACTCCTCAACCTTAGCTAAAGCATCAAGTCCGCTGGAACTCGTGCTGACGCAGTAGCCTTCTTCTGAGAGAATAGCCTGCATAATAAATAAGTTGTCAGTTGTATCGTCAACCGCCAAGATTTTACTGGGTTTATCTCTCATTGCCCTGAATTTTTTTCCCGCCTCCATCCAAAGCTTACGAACGAGTCCATATCTTCTGACTCAGCCTTTTGGCGGATAAAACTTAAAAATTGTTGATAATCTTGAAGCTGCTTGGATTCTTCCAACTTTCGCTGCTTTCTGATTCGCAGCAAGTAGTCTTTGAGGCGAACGTACCGCCAACCAACTTGAAACCCCAGCTCGTATATTTGAGTTGCTTTTGGGTTCGCGGTCGCGTTGAGTAAGGTTTGTGCGACGCTTGGCGAGTCGAAGTCAGAAATTGTTCTCCTGCTTTGTTTTCCATCCTTACAGCCTTTCCAAAACTCTTTGCTGCTAGTTGAAGTTTGGATTGAAATCTTGTACTCTTGGAGCGTCGATTCAAGCCAATCTAAGTCTTGTTTTCTGTCGTTCGAGAGTGAATCGTTTGGCTGATACTTATTCCAGGCGCGAGCAAAAGCATTTAGCGAATTTTGAAAATCTGCCAAAAAACAGTCTAACAGGGTTTGATACTTTGACGATGGTGAAAGTCGGCTGCGGTTTGAAAGAGTGTGAGTTTGTGGCATAACTGTCAACATAAGCAAAACTTGGTTTTAGTTAGCTTTTTTCGATTTCATCTCCTGTCTCCAACCTATCAACTGCCAAGCTTGAGCGAGTTCTACCTAAAAGCTGATTTTTCATTCAATAATGTTGATTAAGATGCTTGTTAGCGCGACTTTTCTTTTTAGAGGAATAGTTGTAGGACTTACACATTGACAAAATGATTATATAGATGTCAAATGGGTTCGATGGGAAGATGGAGTTAGTGATCAATACTCCGGACAGTTTTTGGAACGATACTACAAGCTTACGCGGGGCAAGGATCATAAAAAAGTCGAATTAAATGTAAGTCAGGGGTGGAGCTGACATTGATTTAATTATCCACAGGGGCTGCGAAGTCAAGCGAGCATAAGCCATTGGGCCATATAAAAACTGTCCGGACTATTGTGAATTGAGAAGTTCAAAAAATAATCACGGTTGCTAACTCCAGTCAAAGGATTGATTAAAATTAGGCGATCGCAGAGCTATCAGAGGTACTCACAATACAATCATTTTGTCAATGCGTAAGTCCTAAGTTGTTCCCTCCAGTATTGCTAAGCTTTTTTCTAATCTGCTAAGACGGATTCTAGCTCGGTTAGGATTTTTTGGAGGCGCTTCTGCTTCTTTGGATCGCTCCAAGCTTTGGACTTGTTCGCTTTTGTTAAAGCTCCCTTTATTTGGCTTTTGAGATTTTCTTCCGGTTCTTCTCCCGAAGTACCTGCCTTTAAATCCGCGATGCGTTCTTTAATCTGAGTTAAAGATAGACCTTCAGCGATCGCTGCTTCTAGAAGCGACTTTCTTGCCTGCTCGTCTTTAACTTTGGCGATCGCTCGCGCCTTCGTATACTCGATCTGACCCCGGCGCAGGGCTTCTTGGATGTCTGACGGCAGCTTCAGCAGTCCCAGTCTGTTGCTGACGAAAGACTCCCATGACATCCGCCCCAATTCGCTAAAAACCTTGACGACTATTTGCGTTTCATGATGAATGATAACGTTATCATTCATCCTCTGTACGTCATTTTGCATCCGGTAGAGCAGTCGCACCACCTCTTCTAGATCGTATTCAAGGTGATGGGAGAGCAGTTGCAATATCCCCTCCGTTTCTTCGACTGGGTTGAGGTCTTCCCGCTGGAGGTTTTCAACTAATGCAACGCGCAGAGCTTGCTGTTGTGTCAAGTCCCGAATGATAACAGGGACTTCTGTTAATCCTAATTCTCTAGCAGCTCTATACCGCCTTTCGCCTGCTACTAGCTCGTATTTATCCTCTCCCAAAGGACGGACTAATAAAGGTTGGAGAATTCCATCAGTTTTTACTGACTCAACCAAAGCCTGCATCCCTTGGGAGTCGAAGTATCGGCGAGGTTGAGAAGATGGAAGCTTTATCGACTCAATCGAAAGCAGTTTTTCTGCTGTTGGTTCTGCTACTTCATCATCTCCAAACAAAACGCTCAAATTTGCCTTACCTTTATAGGGCTGGTCATTCTTACTTGACATTGAGTTTCTCCATCTTGGCTGCTAGCTGGTCTAATATTTTGACAACGGGATTTTTAGGTTCGTAAACAGCAAGCGGGACTTGTTTCTCGGAAGCATCCGCAAAAGCAGTTATGCGCGGGATGGGAGTGTAAACGGGGCCGAAGGTCGTAAACTGTTCGCTCATAGCCTTGAGAGTCCGCTTGTCCTGAGAGTTGGCAGCAGCATAGCGGGAGGGAACAAAACCAGCTATCTGCAAAGAGCGGTTTCCTTTCTTTCTGATTCTCGCTACTGTTTGCAACAGGAGGTTGGTGCCCTCAAAGGCTTTATAGTGAGTCTCAACGGGAACTAAGACGTGAGTAGCGGCTACCAGGCTGATGTAGCTGAGCAACCCTAAACTGGGAGGGCAATCTATGAGGATGAAGTCGTAGTTGTTTTGAATTGGGGCGATCGCATCTTTGAGGCGAACCTCCCGAAAATCCATGTTAACCAGTTGAATTTCTGCTGCGCTGAGGTTGATATTGGTAGGAGCCAAATCCATACCGTGAATGCCTGCGTGGATGGACATAGGCTCCTCATTGACAATGGCATCAAACACAGTTTTATCCAAATTCTGAGAGTCAACCCCCATGAAAAGCGTCAGAGAACCTTGAGGATCGATATCGATAAGAAGAACCTTGCGGCCTCGCTTAGAGAGGTGGTAGCCGAGATTGAGCGCGATCGTGGTTTTCCCCACACCGCCGGCTTGGTTGAACAGCGAGATGATCTTTGTCATGAATTGCCCTCCGGGAGCGTGCCACTATAGTTCCACTCTTGCGTGCAAAAGGAGGCGGCGGTTAAAACTGTAAGCATATTTGCACTCTTGTTGAAGTTTAGGGATGTCTGTACTTTAGGTATGAACCGTCACTATCCCCAGACAGTTTTGTAAAAAAACTATAGTTATACTCTCATATAAAAGTGATATCTCTGAAGGCGCATTAGGAATTTTTTTATTTTTTCCCACTCGGAAAGGCAATTGGCAACAGTGACCATGCCGTTGCTGTAAAAGACAACGGCAATGCGGTCAGGTATAAATGTTTGCAGGTGACGCTAAATAGTTCTAAGCTCGCTCTTTCATTGACTTGTAGGGATAAGGATAGTTGATTGTTAGTTTGAGCGAGCCAGGAAGTACCTCTGGTTGGTTAACAATGCAGTAAATGAGATATCCAGCCCATTCTACTTCTGTCCAAGCCAAAGGCGAGAACTGGGCTGACTCACAAATGGCGCGTTTAACCAGTCCCGGTCTGCTGCGGTTCTCAAACAGAGCTTGCACGAACTGGGTGGGATTGGCTATGGCAGGGGAGAGAAGCTTGCAAAATTTTCTAGGATGAACTGTCCGAAGGTAATTGATAGCAACTTGTCCATTAAATGCTTCAACTAGAGATGGGGAAATTTGCAAGTGCTGGAGCAGCAAGTCCATATCTTCATCAGTATTGGTTACTGCCCATAAATTATCCTCCAGCCACCCCCAAACTATCTGCTCAGCCTCTTTGTGAGTTGCTACCAAAAAGCGATTTCCTTTGTAGGTAAACCCTGATACGTGGGGCAGTTGGGGGAGAGACCAGTCGGCAAAAGTGCGATCGCTGTCCAGTAGTAATAGGATGGATGCTAGTATGTGCCTCCTGCTGTGTCGCAGCGGATCGGCCGGTACAGGCTGTCGAGAGCTGTGTTGATGGTCAAACTGCATGGGAACGCCGTTCTCCTGTTGATAGTAAAAGTTACTGATTTAAGCTAAAAGCTAAAGGCTGTAAACTAAATCCGCCGTCCCTCCTAATTTCCCACTTCAAAAGTCATCGGCAATATTAATCTTGCGGACTATTAAAATGCGATCCAAATGTAAAAACTATCATCCGAGTGGCTGTTGTTTTTTGTAATTCCAGCTAGTTATGGCAATAGGCAAAAAGCGTTTGTTAGACGGCTTTTTTTCGGGACAATACTTTTTGATAAAACAATTACTGGTTCAATGTTCTATGCCTTGAGAACTAAAGTTAGTTACAACTCCAGACGTATCGAGAGCGACAAGAGCACATGATAGGTTGATTGCTAAAAGATCGACGCGCTTTTAGGTGGCGGTACGCTTATGTTTTTAGACACCATACAGAGATTTTCCCCTGAGTATATTTTGAGGCTAAAACAAATAGGGCTGGCTTTTTTTGAGAAGATAGCAACTGATCGAGCAATAGCTGGAGAAACCCAAGATTTTTACCAGGGATTACTTGCAGGATTGGATCGGGCAGTTAAATTAATAGACGAAGAAAGCGGAGTACAAACGCTTAGCCTTTTAGAAGCTAAAATAGCAACTTTTATCAATGATGGAGAAGATAACTTACCCCATCAACCTCTAAGTTCGAGTTCAGTAGAAGGCGATTGTAAGCTATCCATTTGTAGGTTGCCGGCTAGCTCCATTTCTCAACTCAGACAAATTGGAAGAGAAACCGATTGCGAACTTGTTATAAAAGATTGCATCTGCATCGGCGAGACTCAAGATTTCTATCACGGCTGCCTTGCTGCTATTGATTTTGCCCTGTCCTTGGCAGGTGAGAAATATGCCTACGCTCAAATCAGTCTGGTAAAAACTAATGCAGCCAATTTCATCGAATTAAACAAAGATTGGGATCGCCGAATTCTCGAGCTTAAAGGATTATCTTCTTCAAAAAGGCAAGATTCGCAACCAAAACAAAATTTGCTTGTCGGGCTGTCCCAAGTAGATGGGGACGATCGAGTTGGAACGTTGAGGAGTGAAGTAGAGGGCGATGAAGCCGAGGAGTTCTCGACAGAAACAGGAACAAAAGATGCTGAAATACAGGAGGAGGAAGATTTGGAGAGCGATCGCTCTAATTCCAGCGAACTAACCATATCTCTTGCTTTTAGCAATTCGGCTATTTTGAAAGACCAGAATGAAAGTGAAGAACAAGTGATTTTTGACCTAAACTCGCTTGAAATATTAGAAGGACGAGGCAAAAATGAAACGGGCGATCGCTCGTTGGCAATCTCCGAGGATGGTAGCGCAAGTTTTAAAGAGGAAGTACAAGAACAGTTTAAAGAAGAGATATTAAAGCTGCCAAAAGAGGAGCGCTTAGAACTAGAGAATTTGTTAGTTAGCACTTTATTAGATGGCTGTCAATACTTTAAGCTAGGGAAACGCAAAGTTATAGAAGATTGGACAGCATTTTTAGAGGAGGGTGAAGCGATCCGAGTGATTTCAGATCGAGACAGCCACATCGTACTGCGGATTACTTTAGAAGGTGAAGTGCAAAGCGCTCTATCTTATGGCGATGCAGAGATTTTGGGTGCAACTGTTAAAGAAAAAGCCGAGGATTTTGCTATATTTTCTAACTGGTTAGAACCAATAATTCCGAATTCGCCAGCAGGCGATTTGAATGCTGATTCAGTACCGCCAGCAGTCACAATGGACCTTCAGCAGGTAAAAATGGCTGAGTCTATTCTGCCGACGGCTCAAAGAGCTTTTGAGTATTTACTCGATCGCGCTCGCGATCACGTGGAAGAGACTGATGAGTACACCCGCGTTCGGGTAGGAGATTTGTACGATTTGATGGTCACAGAGTCCGACGGGGTTTCGGTGTCTTCTCTGACTGTTTCTGTCCGAGGGGAGTTAATCAAGGTTCGCGGAGAAAAGTTGGTTTTAGCTCGGGGGATTTCTCCTGAAGATATTGATTTTTGGGCAGTGGTGGCAGAGGAACTAGATCGGATAGAGGCTCGGAGTAGGGATGGAGAGCGATCGTCCCCAGACAGTGCAAGTGGTTTAGGACGTTGAATCGCTGGAAATATCGCTCTTTTGCCAAACTGGACAGAATTGAGTAATTATGCAGTGGAGTATACGTTGGGATATGATTTTTTTAGCTCTCTTCTGAGGTAATAATATGGCTTGGCATTGGGGAAAATCCTGGCAGATGTTGCGACGCTGCCGAATAAGATATCCAGTGTTAGCTGGGGGGGTGACAAAGAGGCCTAGGAGATAGACCGAATCAGGGTTGCAGCCCGCATACCTTGTTGGTAAAAGCGGC
>JAUBST010000084.1:0-14338 GCA_036702215.1 Microcoleus sp. F6_B6 | reverse complement strand
TCTTACTCCCTCCCCGAACTCGCGGGGAGGGCTGGGGTGGGGTAAAAAATTTACGACTCCTGCAAGGATTGCTATAGGGCTAAAGCCCAACTACGTACCTCATATGAGAGATCGAACTGCTATATTAATTTCTAAGTCATCAATTATAAGTATAATTTTTAAACATTCAAGAGGTCAACATGAGTGTAACCGAAAAACCAGAAATTATAGCAACAGATTTCCCCGACCACACTCAATTACCAGACTCAGACGGTACTTTTGTAAAAAACTTCCAAGAACATCCTCAAAGCATCCTGTTAACAACGTCTGTTCGACCCATTTTAGACCAAATTCATCCCGACGGACAATACTGCATCGGTCAAGATTCCGGTATTTATTGGCGAGTGGCCCAGCCCCCGGAACCGCTAGAAAGAGGAGCAGAAGCACCTGATTGGTTTTACGTGCCCGATGTGCCGCCAACTCTTGACGGAAATCTTCGCCGATCCTATGTAATGTGGCAGGAATTAATGCCGCCTCTGATTGTACTTGAATTTGTTTCTGGCGATGGCAGTGAAGAAAGAGATAGGACTCCTCGCCAGGGCAAATTATGGATTTACGAGCGGATAATTCGACCTGCTTTTTACGGCATTTATGAAGTCAAAAAAGCACAAGTTGAAGTGTATCATTTGGTAGAAGATAGATTTGAGTTAGTCCCACGAAATCAGCGCGGACATTACCCGATCGCACAAATAGGAGTGGAATTAGGCATTTGGCAAGGGGTTTATCAAGGCGTAGAGCTGCCTTGGCTGCGCTGGTGGGATGCCTCCGGGAATTTGCTGCTGGCGGCCGAGGAACGGGCAGAACAAGCCGAATTAGTGGCAGAACGAGAACGGCAAAGGCGCATAGAAGCTGAGTTGCGAATTCAAGCCTTAGAAGCGCGTTTGCGAGAGCTAGAAGGAGGCTAAAATCCGAATCAAGAGGGCGGGTTTATTAAATTATTGGTGGAGAGACTTACATGGCTGGTAAAACCCGCCCCTACCACATATTTTTTATAGTTTACGCAGATATTTTTTTCTTTTCTCCGGTTTGTCGTATGGGAATTTTAAAAATTACCACTTCTAATCCAGAAGCTGCTTGTATTATTTGATAAGTATTTTGTAGCTTTGTGTAGAATCTATGGCACTAATTGTTCAGAAATATGGCGGAACCTCGGTTGGTACAGTCGATCGCATTCTGGAAGTAGCCCGACGAGTAGTAAAAACAGCACAGCTTGGCAACTCTCTGGTTGTCGTACTTTCGGCGATGGGCAAAACCACCGACGGTTTAATTAAACTCGCCAAGGAAATTTCCTCAAATCCCAACAAGCGGGAAATGGATATGTTGCTTTCCACTGGGGAACAAGTCTCGATCGCGCTTTTAAGCATGGCATTGCAGGAAATGGGACAGCCCGCAATTTCCCTCACCGGCGCCCAAGTTGGCATTGTCACCGAAGCCGCCCACACCCGCGCCCGGATTTTGCGGATCGATCCCAATCGGCTTGAGAGTCAGTTAAAAAGCGGTAAAGTCGTTGTGGTTGCGGGTTTCCAGGGCATAGCCGATGCCGGAGAATTGGAAATTACCACCTTGGGGCGTGGCGGTTCCGACACCACAGCAGTGGCCCTGGCGGCAGCGCTGCAGGCAGACAGGTGCGAAATTTATACCGACGTGCCCGGAATTCTGACTACAGATCCGCGCTTGGTTGCCGACGCGCAATTGATGGACGAAATCACTTGCGACGAAATGCTGGAATTGGCGAGTTTGGGCGCAAAAGTCCTCCACCCGCGCGCGGTAGAAATTGCCAAGAATTACGGCGTGCCCCTGGTAGTGCTTTCTAGCTGGAGTGACGCCCCCGGTACGCGGGTAGTGTCCCCACCCCCGCAACCCCGGCCTTTGGAGGGCTTGGAGCTCGCAAAAGCGGTCGATGCGGTGGAATTTGACTTGGATCAGGCGGGGGTGTCGCTGTTGCGTTTGCCCGATCGCCCCGGCGTAGCAGCGCGGTTGTTTGGTGCGATCGCGCAGCAAAACCTCGATGTAGACTTAATTATCCAGTCAATTCATGAAGGAAATACTAACGATATTGCCTTCACAGTGACGAGAAATTCCCTCAATCAAGCTGTCGCGGTTGCAGATGCGATCGTACCCGCCCTCGGCAAGAATTCTCGCCCAGAATTGGGAGAACCGGAAGTGAAAGCAGAAGAAAAGCCGATCGCTAAAGTTAGCATTGCGGGTGCGGGAATGATCGGTCGTCCGAGGGTAGCGGCGCAGATGTTTAAGACTTTAGCGGATGCGGGAATTAACATTCAAATGATTTCCACTTCCGAGGTGAAAGTTAGTTGTGCGATCGATGCCGAAGATTGCGATCGGGCTGTTGCCGAACTCTGCAAAGCATTTGATGTCGCCAACTCCCCTATTGGGCTGCGTTCACCATCCCAAAAACCGCCCGCAGTCCGCGCCGTTGCGTTGGATCTCAATCAAGCGCGTCTCGCAATTCGCCAATTGCCCGATCGACCCGGAGTAGCAGCAAAAATGTTCGGACTTTTAGCCCAGGAAAATATCAGCGTAGATACAATTATTCAGTCGCAGCGCTGCCACAATATCGACGGCATATTAACTCGCGACATTGCATTTACCGTAGCACAAATTGACGCCGAAGCTGCTAAAGACGCCCTGAAAAAAGCCGCCCCAGAATTCGGATGGGGCGAAGTAGCTGTCGATACACAAATTGCCAAAGTTAGCGTTGTCGGTTCCGGGATGGTAGCGCATCCGGGAGTAGCGGCAAAAATGTTTGAAGCGCTTTCTCGCCAGCAAATCAACATTCAAATGATTGCTACTTCCGAGATTAAAATTAGCTGCGTTGTGGATGAGGAACAAGGCGTAACTGCTTTGAAGGCAATACACGCAGCCTTTGAACTTGCCGGCACCGAAAAAATCCAAGTTCCTGCTTAATACAGGTTTGCAGTCGGGAATTAAGATTGCGTCCGATCGGTGATTGTATGGCGGTTTTCGGTAGGGACACGGCAGTGCCGTGTCCTTGCAAATATCGCGGCTGCAGTGCTGTATCCCTACAAATATATTCGGATTTGGACAAGGCACTGCTGTGTCCTTGCAAATATCGATCGACCGTCAGCGATCGGAATTTTGAGTGCAAATTTCACAGCATGAGGCTGTGTTAAAATGAAATTGGCGATCGACTTAAGGGATTTAATCTTATGACTGTAGCGAAAGAACAGATTACTGATAGCAGTAGCAATAGCGGTTTATTGAATTTCCGAATCACTGTCGAACGTCTGATCGAGCTTTTAGATTTAGAAGAAGAGGATGAGTACGGGATTTTGAGACCGACTGAATATGCTTTCAGGACAGCGATGAAGTTAGTTGTAGAAGCCTACGATAGCATGGGAAACAGTTTTCCCAAAGCCTCACCAGGTACAGATGACCGAGGCAGTATTACACTAGATTGGACAAGCTTAGAACCAGAGCGTACAGTTCGCCTATTTTGTCCGTGCAGTGCGGATCGACCAGTTGACATTTATCACCATGCAAACAATGAAAATGCGGTCGAAGATATCGCTTCATCATCAACATTAGTTTACTGGTTGCAGTGGTTTAACAAAATATGATAGAACCATCTTCAGGGAGTGCGTCTGAGTTTGAAACATTACCGGATAGTACACTTGTTTACCGAGCTCTCCGAAAAGGATGGATAGATCGGGATAGATCGATCGTCAAATCGGACGCCTACTATTTGCGTAAACGTATAAACGAACAGGGTATTTCTGTCAATTTTTCAATTGAGCAATCTTTGAGTGCATTGAGAAACTGTGAAGGAATAGCTAGCGTTAATGTAGGCGGAATTCGAGAACTAGGTCTAAATGTAGTACGTGACTCTTCATCTCATGGGAGTATTATAGGCTTGCCCTATCGTGAAGATAACCGTCCAAGGGCTGATGAGCTTGCACTTTTGTTAGCAAGACAGTCTCGAATTGTATGGGAATCTTCGTCAAGTTGATATCAGCAATTTAAAAGGACAAGCTGTATATATTTTTCATTTTTTTTCTGTGGTTCATTTTGCTCATTTGACAATAAATTTTGACTTAATATTTCTTGCGCGATCGCCTCCACCACTGGTACACAAACCGAATTCCCAATTTGCTTGTAACTTTCCCCCGCACTCGGATAACTCTTAAAATTTTCAGGAAAACCCATAATACGGTAACATTCCTTCAGCGTCAACTTTCTCACCATATCTTGCTCGGGAATGTAGATAAAAAACCTGCCAGATGTTTCTTGCGAAGGAATTGTCGGATGCACTCCATCTACCGAATAAATGCGATTAGGCTGTCTGTGAACTCTCGATAAATGTTCTGTATTCGGCCTCACCCCTGTTTTCCAAGTACCTTTATTTCTGTAACCTACAAACAAAAGTCCCGAATCTTGCTTTTTCGGATAATCAATTAAAGTATACTCTGATTTGTCCAATATTTCAAAATCCCCTGTCTCGTCTAGAAATTCCCTGAGTTGCCGAGGAAACTTGCTTTTAAGTCGAGAAAAATTGAATTTTTTACCTTTAGTTGCAATAATGAATATTCTTTCACGATGTTGAGGAATTCCAAAGTCTTTAGCATTCAGCATTTTGTAATTCACGCTGTACCCCAACTCTCTAAGACTGGCAATAATTACTTTTAAGGTATTTCCCTTGTCGTGATGGATTAAGTGCTTGACATTTTCGAGAACAATAACTTTAGGCTGCTTTATTTTGATAATTTTACAAATATCGAAAAATAGCGTACCTCTAGTATCTTCAAAACCTAACTTTTTGCCGCAGATGCTAAAAGGTTGGCACGGAAACCCGGCGACTAAAACATCAAAGTCTTCTAACTCGACGGGATTGATTTTACTGATATCTCCAAAAGGAACCTCACCGAAGTTCTGCGTGTAAACTTCTCGGCATTTGCGGTTAATTTCACAGGAAAAAACGCATTTAAAGCCAATTTTTTCAAACCCTTGTCTGAAACCTCCTATTCCTGAAAACAAATCTATAAATTTCATTTACAATTTAATCAAAAAATTACTCACCCCCAATGATAACTCACCGAACATCGCTATTCTCAAGAACAGGCAAGATGCCTGTTCCACAAAAAGTGAATTTATGGTGGTGGGCAGGACAACCCGCCCTTAAAAAGCTGATTGCAAATGGTGCAATATCTCAGTGATAACATATTTTGTTTATCTCTTATTTCACTCTGCGTTCTCTGCGTTCTCTGCGGTTCATTCTATCAAGTTCAACAAGTCTTGTGACTGTTCTCAATCTTATACCACTCATGAAACGTCGCAGCAGCCAGCGCCGGACACGGCAATGCCCTGTCCCCACAGATATCGGATAGAATGTCGATCGCCCGAAATTCCCAAACTTGTCCCGCAGCCCACTAAACTAGAAATAGCAGAAAAAATTACAGCTATTGTCTACTTTCTTTCACCAACCATGAGTCAAACCTTGGAAAACCTCACCGCAATTGATGACAAGCTATCCAAACGCCACCTCGACCTCGATCCGGGCGGCTACTTCATCATCTATCTCGATCGCGAAACCAGCTTAATTTGTGCCAAACATTTCACCAACATCATCGACGATCGAGGCCTCGCCGTCGATCCAGAAACTGGTAAACCCATCCCCGCCCGCGGCAAAGTAGAACGCACTCAGGCCACACTTTTTACCGGCCGAACCGCCAAAGAACTTTGTGTCAAAATCCTAGAAGAAACCCGCCCCAGCCCGGTGACAATGTTAGATCACGCGGCTTATCTGGGACGGGAATTTGTACGGGCAGAAATTGCATTGTTGAGCGATCGAGAATACGTTCAAGATTAGTCCAGCCCTGCCATAATTTCTTGACAAAACGGCAACTTATTGCATCAGACAGCAACCGATCACGAAAAACCTTGATACCAGAAATAAGTCACCATCGGAATCACTGTCGCCAATACCAACAGCACAACCACAACAACTGTGGCATTGCCTTGGTCTGTTTCTTCAGCTTTTTTAAACGTGCCTTCAACTTGAATGTTGTCAACAACTTCAGGAGGACCCGGATCGGGTTCGCCCGACAAAACAGTTGCAATGCGCGTACTTGCAGCCGCCAATGCCTCGTTGTATTTGTTGGCTTCTCGCAGCGGCACTTGTACAGTTTCCCCCGCTACACTCTGGGCAATTTCATCGGTTAGCAGGGACTTCACACCTTCGCCGGTGCGGATTGCCGCGTTGTTGGTAACAGTGTCGAGAACGAGTAAAATTTGATTAGTCTGCTCTTCTTTTGCGGGAAACCACTGTTCAAACAGTTGGTCGGTGAAAGTGGCAGTCGTTTCGCCGTAGTCTAAGCGGTGGATGGTGACAAATCGGACTTGTTTCCCTGTTTTGTTTTCCAGGTTGTCGAGCACGCTGCTGATATTGCTTTCGCTGCTGCGACTGAGCACGTCGCCTTTGTCGAACACCCAAGTACGATCGCCCGCCGACAACAGCGGCATTTCGTACACGCCCGTCGCCAATGCCGGCAGTACCGCCATCTGGGATGCGATTAGGGCGATCGCGATCGCCGCCGCCAAAGGTTGGAGATATTTTCTCCAGTTAAATAATTGCTTGAGGAGTCTAGTCATGAGGTTAACCGTAAAACTGACTTTTTTCCAAAAATACTATAGAAACCCCCGTAAAATTCATTTTACACAGGGCAATATTTACAATTAGCTCGCCACTCGAACTCCCCGCCCGATTATTTTAGGATTCTCACTATGGAACCAGCAGACACTTATAAAGGTTGGATTATTCAATCTCAGAAAGTCTTCTACGTCGAGGTTTGGGATAGCCGCGGCAACCGCCACGTCGCCGTCCAAAATGCCAAGACTGAGGAGGAAGCTTTGGAATTGGCCAAAAAGTGGATAGACAAATATGAGTCAAAACCCGGAAGAATGGCGATCGACGTACCCCATCCTTTCGGAGACATGATCGATATGCCATTTTGATGTCAGTAGTCAGTAGTCAGTAGTCAGTAGTCATTAGTCATTAGTCAGTAGTCATTAGTCATTAGTTGGTTGCTGCAAATTACCAATTGCTACTAACCAATACAAACTACTCCTTGCCCGTTACCAATAGTCATGAGTTATTGGTTATTGGTTAGTTACTACCAATTGCCTATTTCCAATTACCCATTACCAATGACTACTGGCTAAAGCAAGCCGTCTTCTAAGAAATTCCTCGCAATTTCCGCGTATTTTCTACTAAACTCCGAGCAAAGCCATCGAACCTTTCAGACAGTTTTTCATCCAACAATTTACCGTCGGGACTAAAAGCTTTCCAAGCTTGTCCGATCGCAATTTGTTCGGGAATTACCCAAGCGTGCACCCATCTCAAAATGGTTCGCAAATCGTTGAGTGCGTTGTTGTTAACTTGTCCTCCCAAAACGCTAATCGCACCCGCAACTTTCCCGTCCAAATGCTCAAAACTCATCAAATCCAGGGCATTTTTGAGAGCACCGCTGACGCTACCGTGATACTCCGGCGTTGCCAAAATCAAGCCGTCGGCTTGCTTAACCGCATTCTGCAGCTTTTCCACATCCGGGTAATCGATATAATCATTCTCACCATTGCAGAAGGGCAGATTGAGCGATCGCAAATCGAATATTTCAACTTCCGCGCCCAGGGCCTCGGCCCGTTCTGCTGCTACCTTCAACGCTAACTGGCTGTAGGAGCCAGCCCGCAAACTTCCGCCAATGCCGACAATTTTTACCATAAGACTCAAAAACAATCACCGTTCGACTAAAGCGTACTCATTCCGACTATGTATAAGATAGCAACTTCGATCGGCAACTGTCAATCGATTTGAGATTTTGGATTTGAGATTTTAGATTTACGGACGCGGCCGAGAAACCGGGTTTTTGCCAAAATTCTTTGTAAAAGCCACAGATTTGGGGAAAAACCCGGTTTCTGAGTCGCAGTGCACAAGTTCAAGAACGGGCCCGAGAAACCGGGTTTTTTGACCAAAATCCCGATCGCCGACAGATTTAGCAAAAAACCCGGTTTCTTGAGGAGGAGTGGGTTCAAAACCAGCCATCTCTCGCGGCCTCTTAAGATGCCCGCGAGAGATAAAGCCCTTCAACACCCGCCATCTTGTTAAAATAAATGAACGTAGCAAACCACAAGCGGTCAATCTTGGCAGTCTTCAACCTTGGGCAAAGCAATATGAAAAATTCTTGGAAACACGCATGGCTGGGGCATCTAGCTGTAAACAAAGACAAGTCGAGCCAGAATCCTAAAAAATCAATTCCAGGACGGAATCTTTGGCGCATCCTGGGCAGTTTGGTGATTTCTCAAGGAATATTGCTCTCGACCCCGGTGTTTGCCGACAGCGCGCCAAACACCATGAGTTACAGCCAACTGATCGACAACATAGAAAAAGGGCAAGTCAGTAGAATCGAAGTAGACGAAACTCAAAAAATTGCCAAGGTTAGGCTAAAAAATCAAAAAAGCGATCAAACCCAATCAGTTAGTCTGTTCGATTACAACAACCGAGAACTGTACTCGCAAATCCGCGCCAAAAAGATAGACTTTGAAGTCAAACAAACAGCCGACAACGCCGCCGCAGTCAGTTTAGTAGTAAACTTGCTAGTGATTTTTGCAGTGTTGGCAGTGCTGATGGCAATCCTGCGCCGATCGACCCAATCCCAAGGAAATGCCATGAACTTCGGCAAATCCAGAGCCCGTTTCCAAATGGAAGCCAAAACCGGCGTGATGTTCGACGACGTAGCAGGCATCGAAGAAGCTAAAGAAGAACTGCAAGAAGTCGTAACCTTCCTCAAAAAACCCGAACGCTTCAACGCCATCGGCGCCAAAATTCCCAGAGGAGTTCTGTTAATCGGGCCTCCGGGAACCGGCAAAACAATGCTGGCAAAAGCCATCGCCGGCGAAGCAGCCGTCCCCTTCTTCAGCATCTCCGGTTCCGAATTTGTCGAAATGTTTGTCGGAGTTGGCGCCTCCCGCGTCCGCGACTTGTTCCGCAAAGCTAAAGAAAATTCGCCCTGCATCGTCTTCATCGACGAAATAGACGCCGTAGGAAGGCAGCGCGGCGCCGGTATCGGCGGCGGCAACGACGAACGCGAACAAACTCTCAACCAGTTGCTGACAGAAATGGACGGCTTTGAGGGTAACAGCGGCGTGATTGTGATTGCAGCTACCAACCGCCCCGACGTGCTCGATACCGCCCTGCTGCGGCCCGGCAGGTTCGATCGGCAAGTAACGGTAGATTTGCCCAGCTACAAAGGGCGTTTGGGGATTTTGCAAGTTCACGCGCGCAACAAAAAACTCGACCCAGAAGTTGCCCTAGACACGATCGCCCGCCGCACTCCCGGCTTTTCCGGCGCCGACTTGGCAAACTTGCTCAACGAAGCAGCTATTCTCACAGCGAGGCGTCGCAAAGACACGATTAGTAACCTAGAAGTTCACGACGCGATCGACCGGATCACGATCGGGCTTACGCTTAACCCGCTGCTGGACAGCAAGAAAAAGTGGATGACAGCATACCACGAAGTCGGACACGCCCTAGTCGCGACAATGCTCAAAAATGCTGACCCCGTGGAAAAAGTAACGATTATTCCCCGTTCCGGCGGCATCGAAGGCTTTACTAGCTTTGTGCTCGACGACGAAATGCTCGACAGCGAAGGTTTGAGGAGTCGGGCTTTGCTGTTAAACCGGATTACAGTAGCTTTGGGCGGACGGGCGGCGGAGGCCGAAATTTACGGCGATGCTGAAATCGACACCGGTGCCGGTAGCGATCTCAGAAAAGTTAGCAGTCTCGCGAGGGAGATGGTAACGCTTTACGGAATGTCGGATTTGGGGCCTGTGGCTTTGGAAAGTCCGAACAGTGAGGTGTTTTTGGGTCAAAGCTGGAATTCGCGATCCGAGTATTCCGAAGAAATGGCAATCAAGATCGATCGCCAAGTCCGGGAAATTGCCTTTGACTGCTACGAAGAAGCTCGCCGAATTATCCGCGAAAACCGCGCTTTGGTAGACAAACTTGTCGAAGTGCTGTTGGATGAAGAAACGATCGACGGCGACGAATTCCGCCAAATTGTCGATCGGTACACCCAGTTGACCAAAAAAGAGTTAGCACCAACGTAAAGTAGTCAGTTGACAGTTGACAGTTGACAGTTGACAGTTGTGATTAGTCATTAGTCATTAGTCATTAGTTATGGGATGGCAATTACTAATTAATTACCGCTACTTCCTGTCAACTGACAACAAACAACTGTCAACTGACAACTGACAAATTAAGATTGTTGCGCGTACATTTCCCGGAGTACCAAAGCCGGGTCTACCCAGCGGCCGCCGTACTTCAATCCCCAGTGCAAGTGAGGCCCACTCGTGCGGCCGGTCATCCCAACTCTGGCAATTCTCGCACCCGCAGGCACTGTTTGACCTTGCCAAATTTGCAAGGTACCTTCGCGATCGGTATAATAACGCCCGCCGTTAGCCGTTAGCACTCGGCCTCTGAGGTGACAGTAGATGTGTTCCCAATTTCCCGATCGCACCACCATACCAGTGCCGCATCGGCCATCTTCCCAAACTTCCACAATTTGGCCGCCCCACCAATTGCGGATATAGCTGCCTTCCGGGGCGGCCAAGTCCAAACCGTAATGAAAATCCCCGCCGCGGGGGCCGAAGGGGGAAGTGTATGTTTCAAAGTTTTCGACTGGAAAAGAAGCTTCTTGCCACAAATTACCCGTCGCTACTCTGCTTGGTAAGCCTGACTGAGCTTTGACCACCTGCTGCTGCAAATAAGGGCCGATCAACACAATGCCGATCGAAAGTGCCAGCAGCAGCATATGTCTGAGACGAAAAAAGCGTTTTGCCGTCAGCGGGCCTCTAGAGTCTTGCAGGATTTTTTTCACGGCTCAAAGTTAAATGTGTGTGAGTTTGCGTTGTCTGTTAGTCTCACATCTTGCATCTTTGTCAATAAAGCTTTCAGGGGCGGGCTTTCCGACCCGTTTCTCAGAAGGGTGCAAGATGTAAGTTATGCCAATTCGCTGCAAGATTGGCTTCGAGCTCTACCCGCGATCGCGAATCAGTTTATCAACAACGTGTATCTTACTCCATCCAAAACCGGTGTCAAGGCTTCCGGGTAAATGCCCGGGGGCGATAAAAAAAATTGGTCGAGAAATTCGTGCTGCGGTTGAATTCGATCGAGCTTTTGCTTGACACTATAGTTTAGTTAGTTCCGGGATTTTGGATGTCATCCAAAATTTCAAATTCATAACACACATCAAGCAATGCTTACTGAAATTTTTCCTTTTAGCTTTGCCATAGACGCAACTGCGATCGCCGGTGCGTCCTTGTGGTCTTTGGCCCTGTACTGGGGCCTGTCGCCCCTCACAGAATGGGTAATCCTGCAACTCAACCGCTGGATGAATTTTGCCGAGAGATCCCTCTACACCTCAGAAGCCGAGTTTGAAAGAACCCGCCAAGCCAGAGAAGCCCAAAATGCCTTTTACGCTTCGCTGTTGAGCATTGTGCCCTTTTTGATTGCGGGCGGATTGTGCAATTGGGGCGTCGAATTGTCTCTGGGTACTGGTTGGGCGGTATCTATGGGTACGATCGCCTGTATTGGCGGCGGCGTGTACGAGCTCGGCCGCCGAGACGGTCAATCTTAGGCGATTTTAGATTAGGGATTTTGGATTTTGGATCGATCGATATATTCGGAGATTTACCAGCCTCTAGAATCGATCGCAATCTCAAATCCAAAACTCAAAATCTAAAATAAATATGACATTTCCCGTCTATTATCACTCGCGCCTCAAACAAAATTAGCAATGTATTTTAACCGTAACCTGACTCAGGATGTTTGCCTAAAAGCCGCAATTGCCGTTCAGTAGCGGTAGCGATAATTTCGGGATTGAACTGCCACGGCCAAGGCGAAAATTTCTGGGCGATGTCGCGGTGGGAATAATGCACTTGCAGCATATAACGAGTGCGATCTGTTGTCGTATTTCGGCCGCCGGAATGCCAAATTTCACTGCGGAAAAACAACACATCTCCTGCTTTGCACAAAACTGGTTCGGGAGATTGTCCGTTCCAAGTTTCTTCTGTGCGATCTGGTTTGCGACCAGACTTGTGACTGCCGGGAATAATATAGGTAGGACAGAGGTCTTCTGTGACATCGCTGAGATAAAAATGGGCCGTGCAAATCAATACCGGGAGTTGAAAAGTGCTAACGGCAAACACGCTTTCGGGCAAAGGTACGAATACGCGATCGGCGTGGACGCGCCAACCGTCATAACCGGGCCCGCTTTTCCACGCAGTCATGCCGATAATATGACAATCGCTGCCCATTAATGCTTCGGCTAATTCAATGATACCCGGTCGATCGGCATAGGAAAGCCACAGGCGATCGCGATTAAACACGCATTTAAAATGCTGGTTCAATTCACTCCAACTGCTGCCGTCGAGTCCGAAGGGTTGCAGGCGATCGAGTGCTTCCTTGGTTTGCGCCACTTCCGACGGACTGAGTACACCGGGAATCAGCGCAAAACCATCTTCGCGCACCGCTTCTACCGCCCCTGCCGTGTGGAAAAGATCGCAAGTCTTTTGCCGATAGCTGAAAACTTCGCTTAACGTGCTGGCGTTCATAATTTAAAGAGTAAAATTATTAACTGTTATTAAATTAACACTTCTTCTGCTCGATACTTGCATACTATGAAACCAGCCACCCAGTTTATTGGTACATCAGGACTTACACAAAATTTTATTATGTAGGGCACGCACTGCTCGCATTACGTCTGATTTGGATAAATCAAATGAAATACCAACCAGAACCCACATCATTAAATCAAGCCCGCGCCGCCTTTCAAAAAATCTGGGGATACGACAATTTTCGACCGCCTCAAGGAGAAATCGTCGGCAGTTTATTAGCCGGAAAAGATACAATTATAATTATGCCGACAGGTGGCGGCAAATCAATCTGCTTTCAACTGCCAGCTTTGTTACAAACAGGCTTAACGTTGGTAGTTTCGCCGTTAGTCGCACTGATGGAAAATCAAGTACAAGAATTGCGCGATCGCAATCTGCCCGCTTCCCTCATCCACAGTCAATTGCCAACAGCGCAGCGCCGACAAACTATGCAGTCGCTGCAACAAAACAAATTAAGATTGCTGTACCTGTCTCCCGAAACATTACTCAGCAAACCTGTTTGGGAAATTCTCAGTCAGCCGCACATCCAAATCAACGGTTTAATATTAGATGAAGCTCACTGTTTAGTACAGTGGGGCGATACATTCCGACCAGCTTACCGCCGTTTGGGAACAGTGCGATCTGCTTTGTTGAAAGCTAAACCGGCAAACAGTAAAATTGCGATCGCAGCTTTCACCGCTACCGCCAACCCGGAAGCACAGCAAACAATCAAAAATGTCTTGCAACTGCAAAAACCCGAAGCATTTCTGCTAAGTCCCTACCGTTCTAACCTGCACCTGCAAGTGCAAACAGTCTGGACGCCGAGGGGACGCAAGCAGCAGTTATTAAATTTTATTAAACAGCGACCAAAACAAGCAGGTTTAGTCTATGTCCGCACCAGGAAAGATAGCGAAAACTTGGCGGATTTGTTGGAAGCAGCAGGTTATGAAACAGCAGCATATCATGCAGGTTTGAGTCCAGAATCACGACGAAAAATAGAAACAGCTTGGCTGAACAATGACCTTAAATTTGTGACTTGTACCTCAGCATTCGGGATGGGAATTAACAAGCCAGATGTCCGGTGGGTTGTTCACTTTCAAGCACCTTTGCTATTATCGGAATACATTCAGGAAATTGGTAGAGGCGGACGCGACGGCAAATCGGCGATCGCCCTGACATTGATTAGCGAACCGACGGGTTTGCTTTATCCTGAAGATAAACAAAGAGCACAATTTTTTCAAGATAAATTGCGAGCGCAATACCGAGAAGCTCAGCAATTAGCCAAGAAACTGCCAGTTAAAGGCGATATAGAAGCAGTTTCCCGCGAATTTCCCGAAAGTGCGATCGCCCTTTCGATCTTGCACAGCAGCGGACAATTAACATGGCAAGATCCTTTTAATTATGCGATTAATAAATCTCCCCAGCAAAAAGCTGAAAAATTAAATTTTACCGCAGCGGAAGAAATGGCAAAATATCTCAAACATCGCGAGTGTAGGTGGCAATTTTTGCTGCAAGCTTTTGGGTTTGCCAAGGAAGCTAAATCGTAAGGATTCAGGTCTGCGATCTAGGAATAAGAGAAGGCATGAAAAAGTTACAAAAATGGGCAGATATAGCA
>JAUBST010000083.1:0-14664 GCA_036702215.1 Microcoleus sp. F6_B6 | reverse complement strand
GCACACCGTTCAGATTTGGTTAAGCCGCTTTGTTTGCCGGGTCGGAGGCATTGTTGGTTGCACTTAGCACAGCGCCAGAGCGCACTTTCTTTCACGGATAACGCAATCTCTTGCCAATTGGCGGGATACCTCTTTGGTTTAGGCATAGCGGTAAAAGCTTATCTTTTCAAAATAGGGCGATCGCTCTGTTAAGTAAATTCAATTCAAAATTATCAGCAGCTAATCAACTTCAACACTGTCTTGATTATCCCACAGGAATACTGCCAATAAGCGAAAATCTTCAACGGTGGGCTTATACTAAAGTCTTCTTCTAGCAAATCTGACCTTGCTTAGCTGCAGTAGAGTGACCAATAGGGTTACTGCCAACCCACCTTTCATCCACTGGTTCCGATGCCAATTGATAACGGCTGTCCGAGGAGAGTCGAATAGAAGGAGAATGGTTATCCAAACTGGCATGAATGGTAAACATACCAAAAATCAGAACATCTCCAGCCTCGAATTCGGAACTCAACCAACGTCCTCCGTATTTACAGCGCAAAGAAACCGGGTTTTTGGATAAGGCTCCATCCCACGATTTTTGATTGGAGGCATACAAAGGGGCCGTTTTTCTGTTGGTACAATAGCGATCGACATCTTTACATCCATAGGTATTTTTAATAGTCTCTAGATGATGAGAATTTTCCAAAATCATTAACCCGCCTGATTCCCAAGGAATATCGCCTAATGGAGTCCAAGCCGTGTAAAGCTTGTCAGTTCCCCGTCCCATATACACAATGTCACAATGAGCGTAAGTTCCTCTTCCTGGGGCGACGGCTCTAAGCCATGTGTAATCGTAATGCCGGACTTGACCGCCTAAAAACATTCCAAAAAATTCCATCATCCGTCCCGAATAAAGCAGTGTTTTCAGTGTTGAACTCCTGCTTGCTAAATCGGGACGGAAATTCATGCTTAATCCCGGTTTAGCGATGCAATCTAGAACAGGACTGTCAAGTTCCAAGCTTCCCTCAGCAGCTAAAGAAGCTGCAATTTCCTGACGAGCTTGCCAAACCTCTTCAGAGTTAAGAAAGGCTTTTAAGTATAAGTAACCGTCTTGTTGCATCCTCCGTCGCAATTGCTCTGCCTGTCCGAGTACATCGGAGGAATCCCTTAGATAACCAAAAGCCTCCTCACGGCAATCTAGTTCATAACCTAGGGAACTTAGGGCTGTTTTTGCTTGTCTAATTAGCATCGTGGCTACCCGTTTAAGCCGGGACAGTAGAAACTTCAGTATTCAACAGATGTGCTGGATAATACCTTTACCGGGGGGTGGATTATCCGTCGTATTTGCTGGATAACACCCTAATTTTAAGGGATTAAACAGAAACGAAAGCAGGTAAAGTCCGGGTTATTGGGGGTTATATGTCACTTTTGCTGAATATTATCTCCTATATCGATCTTATCCAGCATTAACCTAATGTCACATCTCGTAAGAAAGACTTTCTCATTTTCTAAAAAGTTAGAAAACCATATTGGTGCTATTTGGTATTTTGTCCATCATTACAACTCGACTTTGAGGCAATAAATATTCAATCACTACATATTTACTACTACCCCGATACCATTGGCACATCTTACAACGTGACTAATATCGCGTTCATGTTTCTAAACAGCTTTGGCATCAGGGCCTAAACCTGAGAGCGGTGTTTCAAGACAAGTTGAAACGCCGCTCTCATTTTTGTCTCTAGCTTCTACCGGCATTTAGGATTGCCGCGGTTTAACGTAGCCTCGATCTGAGATCGCGGATAATTGGTTGAAGTTACGCCTAGAAACTCCTCGCAGAGGTTTTCGCTAAGACTGCGCGAAGGTCATAGCGATCGAGGTTCATCACCTTGTCCCACGCCGCCACAAAGTCATTGACAAACTTCTGCTGCGAGTCCACACATCCATAGACTTCCGCCAGGGCGCGGAGCTGAGAGTTTGAGCCGAAGATCAGGTCAACACGGGTAGCAGTCCACTTCAGGTCGCCTGTTTTGCGATCGCTCCCCTCGAACTCATACTCATCTTCAGAAGTCGCCTTCCACGTCGTACCCAGGTCGAGCAGGTTCACGAAGAAGTCATTGGTCAACGTCTCTGGCCGATCGGTGAAGACGCCGTGTTTAGAGCCTCCAAAGTTTGCACCCAGGACGCGCAGGCCGCCCACGAGAGCCGTCATCTGAGGGGCAGACAGACTCAGCAACTGCGCCCGATCGACCAGTAGCTCTTCGAGCGATTCGCTATGTTTGCCGCTAGTGTAGTTGCGGAACCCGTCTGCAATTGGCTCAAGCACGGCGAAGGACTCGACATCCGTTTTCTCTTGCAGCGCATCCGTGCGTCCCGGCTTGAAGGGAACCGTCACGTCGTGACCGGCATTTTTCGCCGCTTGCTCAATGCCCGCGCATCCGCCCAGAACGATCCCGTCAGCGAGCGAAACCCGCTTGCCGCCAGACTGCGAGCTGTTGAACTCCTGTTGAATTCCCTCCAGGGTTTGCAGCACTGTTGCCAAATGTTCTGGCTGGTTGACTTCCCAATCCTTCTGCGGCGCGAGACGAATGCGCCCCCCGTTCGCTCCACCGCGCATGTCGGAGCAGCGGAACGTTGACGCCGACGCCCAAGCAGTCGAAACGAGTTGGGAGACAGACAGTCCCGAAGCAAGAATCTTGCCCTTGAGGGCAGCGATGTCCTGCTCATCAATCAATTCATGATCGACTGCGGGAATGGGATCTTGCCATAGAAACTCTTCCTGGGGAACCTCCGGGCCCAGATAGCGCGAGCGGGGACCCATGTGGCGGTGCGTCAGCTTGAACCACGCCTTGGCAAACGCCTCGGCAAACTCATCCGAGTTGTCGTGGTAACGTCGCGCAATCTGGTTGTAGATGGGATCCATCTTCATCGCCATGTCCGCTGTGGTCATCATGGGGGCGTGCCGTTTCGACGGATCGTGCGCGTCGGGTACCGTACCCGCACCAGCGTCGCCCTTGGGCTTCCACTGCCACGCGCCAGCGGGGCTTTTCGTCAGCTCCCAGTCATATTTGAACAGGGTTTCGAGATAGCTGTTGTCCCACTGCGTCGGCGTGGGAGTCCAGGCGCCTTCGATACCGCTGGTGATCGCATCGGCGCCGACACCCGTGTTGAAGGCGTTCTTCCAGCCGAGGCCCTGATCGATGATGGTGGCACCCCCTGGATCGGCACCTACGTGCGTCGCCTCGCCCGCACCGTGACATTTGCCAAACGTGTGCCCACCGGCGGTGAGCGCGACTGTCTCCTCGTCGTTCATCGCCATCCGACCAAATGTCTCGCGAATATCGCGCCCTGAGCCGATCGGATCGGGCTCGCCGTCTGGCCCTTCCGGGTTCACGTAGATCAGTCCCATCTGAACGGCGGCGAGGGGATTCAGGAGCACCCGATCGCCTTCGTAACGCTCATTGCCGAGCCAGGCTTTCTCAGAACCCCAGTAGATGTCTTCCTCTGGCTGCCAGACATCCACGCGCCCACCGGCAAAACCCAACGTCTTGAAACCCATCGACTCAAGCGCGCAGTTGCCAGCGAAGATCATCAGGTCGGCCCACGAGATTTTCAGGCCGTATTTCTGCTTGATCGGCCAAAGCAACATGCGCGCCTTGTCGAGGTTGGCATTGTCTGGCCAACTGTTGAGCGGCTCGAACCGCTGGCTACCCGAACCCGCGCCGCCGCGACCGTCGCCAATACGATACGTGCCTGCGCTGTGCCAAGCCATGCGGATGAAGAGCGGCCCATAATGACCGTAGTCGGCTGGCCACCAGTCCTGGGAGGTGGTCATCAGCTCGTAGATATCTGCCCTCAGGGCTGCTAAGTCAAGACTCTTGAACTCCTCAGCGTAGTTGAATTCCTCACCCATAGGATTGGCCTGGGGTGTGTGCTGGTGGAGGATGCTCAGATTCAAATAATGTGGCCACCAGTCTCGGTTTGACGGCATATGACGGGGCTGAGATTTCTGACCGCCGCCCGTAAATGGGCATCCACTTCCGTTGCTCATAGTATTTTCCTATCGAGGTGTGTGGGTAGGTTTTTTGATGTACTGCGGGTATTGCCAACAAATAGCATTATGGTAATTACTGGGATAATCGATGAGCAAATAATGTAAGAGAAATATAATCAACGTTATGATTTGAAACAATGGATTTGTGATTTGAAACAGTTAGTTACCAATAGCCCAAGAGTGAGCCTGTACGCGCTCTGGTTGAACGCGGTCACTTTCCACAAAGCTCACATGATGCTGAGACACCCGCGACGGTGTAACGACAGCTCCCTCTGACTCAACTGACGGGCTTACGCATCTGTCACGAGGTAATCGGGAAGGTGTGAGTAGGCCTATGAATCGCAAGATTTAACTACACTATGGTCTGCTTTAAACCCCTAAATCTCTTATTTTTTATCCACAAGAATGGGGCTTTAACTGACTTTTAAAGCACGCCCTACAATTGGACTCGTTTGAGCCATCAGTCTATATTTTCACCCGCAAATCAGCGGAAGAAACGGCAGAATAATCCACTCTCAACTTGTTTACAGATGAGGATCTGTTTTCTGAAATCAATTGTGACGCTCTATCGTTACATCTAGGTGCAATTTGCCTAACAACGCCCCTGCACCTGACCGCCGAGAGGTTGTCTGTTGGGAATAGGAGGTTGCCTGCGGCAGGTGATGGTCAAGGTTATGTCGCTTACGTTAGCGATTCGCAAGTCCTATAAGTTAGATTGGAGCCTGCAAAACCCAACAACACCAATCATTCTGCCACACTGTAAATACCCTTTTACGGTGGATCGCTAATTCCGTTGGTTACCGCAGCGATTTCGTTTGTTACTATACCTTGAGCGTATCTGGCGATCGCAACTACTGCCAGGATTCCTACGGGTAACAGTAAGTTCTCTAGCTTCACAGGGAACATCAGAAATTGATGCTATTCTAAGTCTGGCAGTTTTTCACGGGGGCAGGCGCACCTTCCGTGAGAAAAAACCCTTTATTAGGTGAGGACTTATTGGGAAGAGGATGAAGCGATTGCGCGAAGCAGCGCAATCATGCGATCGCTTAAGAGTGCTACCTCAGCTTTGAGGGAGTGGACTTCGATGAGGATGACGCGATCGCTCTAGACAATCAATGATTTGTCGGGAATATAAGGTATCTTCCAAGTTGGGATGTGGCAAGCAGGAATTTTGGCTACCCTACCAGTTTGTAGGTTTAATCAACAGCTAAACTTACTTTCTCCTCCGTTTCATTTATGTCTTTAATACGAACTTTTATCTTGTCCCCTTGTTTGAAATCACTTAAAGTATGAGAGCCAATATTAGATATATGAGCTAGTCCAATAACATTATTTACAAGCTTAACGAAAATCCCGTAATTAGCTTTACCGTTAACAATTCCTTCTAATATGTCTCCTACATTAATTTGTGCCATAGAATTAAACCATTGATTTCTAGCTTTTCTATCTTCAATCTTGCTCTTGACAGTCTCATAGGATTTCTGAATAGAAACCAAATTTTTCCAATCTGGAAATTCTAAAAAAGATTCTGGTGAAGGGAAAGGATCTTGAAGTTTTTTATCTAAAAAATCAACTAATGAATTAGCGTTTTTTAAGGTAATATTTAAATTATAATGATTTTTTTTATCTGATATACGCTCAGCGACCTCTCTGGCTAAACCCTCGTCATTAAACCATGTATCTTCTGATACCGCAGCCAAATAATCAGTATTATTTACTAACTCAAGATGTACAGAGCCAGCAGGCGCTAAACATATAAGGTCTTCATCATCTAGACAGTCTACTCGAAGATGTTCAGCAATAATGCAACGAGCTTGCAATAGATACATCAACTCACGAGAAACAGTCTCATTACTGAAACCAATTAAAAACAAATCTGATTTTAAGCTTTTGACAGGATGGTATCCAGACAAACGAGTAGGTCCCAAAACTTTAAACTTTTGAGAAAGCCATCTAAGAACCGCAATTCTAACAAAATAGGTAGGGGTTGAATCTTCCGGTTCACAATGGAACAGATTTTTAACATATGACATATCGCTACTGTAAAACCTACGATTCATTCTCAGCAGAACCCGAGCTACAACATGATATGGGATTGCATATTTACCTTCAGACTGTCGTATTTTCAGTATTTCATCCTCACCTATATGTCCACTTGTGCAAAATTCTATAAAAATTTCCATAGCTTTACGTAAATCACGTCCAGCTAAACCGACAATCATTCGTCTCAAATGCTTATCATACTCAAATATTGATTTAAGTATAGAATTTAAGTAACAGGCCAGCTCAGTTGCAGGATAGCTTACCGTCATTCCATTAGGAAGATTATAGCTAATACTTCTTTCATTAGACTTTTGTTGCATTTCTTTCAATGCAAGTGCAATCCGTTTGCTTAGTACATTTTGAAAGAGAGGAGGTTCAATACGAAAAACTAGATCCTTTAAAGCCGTATCTAAAGGAGGCTCATTCCGGTGATTGTCATAAGTAATATCTCTAAGGGGTAAAAATATTAGGCAACGAAATTCACGCTGTATCCATTGCGCCGCCTGAAACATAAGTAGTTGCTCGTCGCGAACCCTTTTATCACAATTATCAAGAACAATAATAGCTAACTTACCTTGTTCAGCACAAAGGTGACGGATATAAGCTTTTGCCGTGGCCTTTTTATTTCTCTGTAACTGTAAAATTTCCTCGGCAATTTTAGAGTTATAATCAGCACTATCTTTCTTTAAGAGTTTCAACACACCCTTCTTAAGCCGCCCAATTTCCACTGAATATATTTTTTCTATATTTTCTAATTCATCAAAATCAGTATGTTTGTGAAGATATTGCAATTCAGATATAATTTCCTCACAAATCCAATCATAAATACTAGCTGGATCTAGAGGTGCATTATTCATATTTATATTAATCCAAGTTGTGGTGCTTATTAAGTCTTTGGGTAATGCTACTTCTCTTAAGTAATCTACAAAAGTTGACTTTCCAGACCCAACACTACCTACTAATAAAAGTACTTGATGTTCAATAGAGTGACCTTTTTTAAGAGCATCAATCAAAACTTTAGGCTTGCCTGTGTCCTGAATAATTTTGGCATCTGACTGAGCAGGAGATGCAGCCGCACGAACAATCTTATCAATAGGCTCAATGTATCTTTCTCGACGTGAAGAAGGAATATAAGCATTTTTAACAATGTATGTACGCTCATCTTGACTTGTTGGATTAAATAAATGTCGATACTCTAGTGCTAGAGCATTGCCAAAACTATTACTTCCAATTTCTTCATTCCGAACTGATTGTCCTCCTAAAAGTTTAGTAGGCTTATAAAAAGGTCTAATTGTTATTTTTTTAAGCAATTCATTTGCTAAATTCTGGAGTTTGTCAAAACTAAATTTTTCAATAAATGCAGAAAAATTAGAATTACTAGGCTCTAAATCCTCTAAGGAAAAGTCATAAATAGAATTATCATTATCCCAATAACCAACCATAAATTTTTTACCGTTGGAGCAAATAATTATTGTGGCAGGATTTAAGCAATGAGGAAACATAGCATTTATTTCTGTGGCATACAATCTAGCCTCACGATAAGCCTCATCCAAATCATCAGATGGAGGTTTTGCTTCGATGATAACCATAGGCAATCCTGACACAACAATTACATAGTCAGGATAGTAGAGTTTTTTCTTGTGACGTTTTTCAATCTGGAAAGCCTTAATATTCGGTTTGGTTCTAATATGTGAAGAAGATAAGCCAAGTCCGTGCGGTTTGGGAGCCACAAGAATCGGATAAATTAATTTTTGCTCAACATCACTTTCGTTTTGAATTTCTTCAATTTTGGGTATCACTCTTTTTCTTCCTTCAATTTGTTTAGTTAATAGGGAGATGCTGTAAGCTACCTTTTGAGAGCATTGGAGAACTTACCTTCCGATGCTATGGGCACGACCAAAGCGAGCGTGTTAGCCCTCACGGGACATAATTCAGCATAGCTATCCCGTAGAGAGTCGCCTTCTAGCCTCTATATGAGGAAGGATGTTGACTCAGGAGCTACATCCTTAAAGTAAAAACAGTAACCTACGCTCACCAGTCATGCCAGAAGGATCAGAAGTCAGACGGTTTGCCGATGCCTTGAATCAGGCACTTGGGGGCACACCCATCGTGTCACTCAAGGCACGGACAAAGACAGCTTCATCTTGGGAAAAAGAGCATCCAGGTGTTTTACTCAACAGGCGTATCGAACGAGTCCTCTCACACGGCAAGCACCCAGTCGGCTTAACCGAAGGCGGTTACTACTTCCATTCCCACCTAATGATGTGGGGAAGTTGGGCAGTTTTAGACAATCCACCCCAAGAAATAGATCGCCGCGATCGCTCGCGTATTGTCGTACCCGATGCCTGCGCCATTCTCTATTCTGCACCAATCTTCGATTTAGACGCGGGCAATCCCTTTGAAATCGTCGAAAACTTACGCACTCTCGGTACAGATATCCTACCCTATCCAGAGGAAAAGCCCTTCGATGCACCTGTGTTCCTTCAAAAGCTGCTGACATCCGAAAATAGCCGGCGTACCATCGGTGCTGTCTTGCTCGATCGACAAATTGTCGCCGGAATTAGTAACTACCTGAGAGCCGAAATACTATTTGATTGTCGCCTCGATCCGTGGCGAAAAATTGCCGATTTGACCGCCTCGGAACTAGAACACCTAATTCATTCAATTCCCTTAATGGCTCAACGCGCTTACACGACAGGCGGCTTCACCGTCTCCGATGAAGCGCGTACACATCTTATTAATAACCCCTCCCTCGTCTACACACCTGGAAGCGAGTACGGCACAAGACACTACGTTTTTCGCCGCACCAACCTGCCTTGTTTAGTATGTGGCAGCACAATCCGCCAACTTCGTCAAGTTACTAGAGCGGATGAAGAAGGAGAGAAAACCCGAATTATATACTTTTGCCCTACCTGCCAGAGGACAAACGTAGAACTGAAAAAATCAAAAAGCAAGCGAAAAGCTGTTGCCACAGGGAAGAAAATTATCGAGGTTCAGGCATGACTAAAAACCCTAAATTGACACGCCCAAGAGTCGAGAGTGAAACCAACTTTAATCCAAATTCAGAATTAAATCCTGGAGCCTTGATTGATTTTGTTTCCGTAGCCGAGAACGTTGGGGCAACAACAAAGCGCTTGACAAAAGCCTCCTTACTAGGTAGCTATTTCACCTCACTCTCGGATAATGACTTAGTGCTGGCTGCACGATATTTTTCTGGTTATATATTTCCCTTACGAGACCAGCGTACTATTAATATAGGTGGAGCCGCTTTGCTAACAGCGATCGCCGCCGTAAGCCAACAAGAAAAATTAGCCCTTCAAGAACGGTTAGTCCAACTTGGCGACCCCGGTGACCTAACGGAGGAAGCGTTCACCAACAATCCTCAACGTTCACACCATCAACCCATTCTCACCCTTTCTTCCTTATCCAACCAACTCGAACTCTTAGCAGCGACAACAGGAACCAAACGCAAAACTGAGCTAGTTATAGAGTTGTTGAAAATGGCAACACCTCTAGAAGCCAAATATATCGTCAAGCTGTTAGCAGGCGATTTGCGGATTGGACTCAAAGAAGGTGCCGTTGAAGATGCGATCGCTCGTCTTTTTCAAACCAATATCTCCAAAGTACAGTGGGTCAATATGCTCGTCGGAGATATTGGCGAAACTGCCTTACTAGCAAGGCTGGGAAGAATTGACGAAGCCAAAATGCAGCTATTTCACCCGATTAAATTTATGTTGGCAACTTCCGCCGACGATTTAACGGAAGTAACTAAACAAATGCCTGATGGATTCGCTGTTGAAGACAAATATGATGGGATTCGCGCCCAAATTCACATTGCACCTTCTTCATCCGAAGACAACTCCATTCTCCACGGCACAGTTAGCAACAGTAAGCGTGTTGCTATTTTCTCCCGGACACTCGATGAAATTACCGCCAGTTTTCCCGATTTAATCGAACCGCTTGCTGCTATCAACTTAGATTCACAAGATAGCGACGAAGCAACCGATTTAATTTTAGATGGGGAAATTGTTCCCATTCAAGGAGAACGCATCCTCCCCTTTCAAGAACTACAAAAGCGACTGGGACGCAAAAATGTTTCAGGCGAATTACTTGCCGCTGTTCCTGTCGCTTTCATTGCTTACGATGTGTTGTATGCTTTCGGGCGCGTGCTGATTAACGAACCCTTTGCCAAACGGCGAAGTCTTCTTGAATCACTTCACCTCGATACAATAAGAGTGCGCTGCGGACTTTCCCAACAAGTCAGCGATATTTCTACCTTAGATGCAGAATTTACCGCTGCGAGGGCAAGAGGAAATGAAGGCTTGATGGTAAAAGATTTGAATTCAACCTACAAACCCGGTAGAAGGGGACGCGATTGGTTGAAAATTAAACGCGCAATGGCAACGTTGGATGTTGTTGTCACAGCCGCCGAGGTGGGAAATGGCAAACGGCATCGTTTCCTCTCAGACTATACCTTTGCCGTCCGCCAGAGCGAAACCGAGCCAACGCTGTTAAATATCGGTAAAGCCTATTCAGGATTAACGGATGCCCAAGTGGCTGAACTTTCCGATTGGTTTCGCGCCCATACCTTACAAGAATTGGCGCATGGTAAGGTGTGTATCGTGGAACCGCGCATTGTCCTGGAAGTGACGTTTGACCGCGTGCAAGCATCTTCGCGACACAATAGTGGTTATGCACTGCGGTTTCCTCGCATTGTGCGCGTGCGAAATGATAAACCTCCAGAAGAAATTGATACGCTGGAAACAGTGTGCCGTTTGGCTGCAACGCTGTCTTCTGAACCAGCGACAAAGGATTCCGAAGCATTTGTTGATTCTGCAGCACCATTGGAGAAAGCCTCCACCTCCCTTAGCCAGGAAAGCAATCAGGTATCTGATGGTGTTGAATTGCAAAACACTATCAACCAGACACCAACCCTAGAAGCAGCGCGCGATACGTTTAAGGCTTTTGTCGCACGCATCCAACCGGATAAGTCTGTCGTGGTGCTGCACGATTCGGATGCTGATGGGGTGACAGCAGGTGTTGTCTTGCAGTTGGCGCTGTCACGCGCTGGGTTTGATAAAGTAAAGCTGGTTACACCAGATCGTCAACGTAATGCTTGGACACCTGCAAACCGAGAACGAGTCATTGCTGCTGCACCCGATAGTTTATTCATTCTCGATTTGGGCAGTCAATCGGAACCCGTGATTGCTGGCGTTCCCACCTGCTTTATCGATCACCACCGTCCTGAAGGAGTTCCGCCTGGTGATACTCTAATTAGTGCCTACACTTGGGAAGCCATCCCTAATACATCACTGCTAGTTTGGGAGTTGTGTTCGTCACTAACAGATGTATCCGATTTAGACTGGATTGCTGCGATTGGTACAGTTAGCGATTTAGGTGAAAAAGCTCCTTTTGAGATGCTGGCAGTGGCTAAAAGTCGGTACACTGCCAAGTATTTAAAAGAAGCATCTGCTCTGGTTAACGCAGCGCGGCGGGCTTCCCAGTACAATCCAGAAGTAGCAGTAACGGCATTGCTGACTCATGATAGTCCGCGGTCGCTCGTTAACTCCAACACACAGGAAGTCGAACAATTAAGGGAAGCCCGGAAAGAGGTACAAGCAGCGATGGAACAAGCCAAGAAAGCTGCACCTGTCTTTTCTGGAAATGTCGCTTTAGTGCGTATCAACTCGGCTTGTCAAATCCACCCACTGATTGCCCAAAGCTGGCGCACTCGATTGCCCAAGTATATCGTCATGGTTGCGAATGAGGGGTATATTCCTGGGCGAGTCAACTTCAGCGTAAGAACTGCGTCGGGAATCAATGTGTTGGATTTTTTGAACAGTGTGGAGTTGTCACCCGGAGAAGGAAGCTACGGTCACGGACATGATAGTGCATCTGGGGGCAGCTTGCCTGTGGAGCGATGGAATGAGTTGCTAGCTTCCCTTGGGTTTGAGACTAATACCAATTCTCTATGAAGTTGCACTTAATAAAGCAGAAATGATATAATCTCATCCACAAATAGAAGCAAGCACTGCTGGTGAGAGGGAACCCTTGAACCTGTTTTAACTTTCGCCTTAATTCATCTAAAGTTGTGCACTGTTCCCAAGCTAATTTGTACTTGATGTGTTCCCGCAAGCGTTCGATAGGATTAAGCTCAGGTGCCTCGTAAGCATTACTCAAATCACTGCGGACTCACGGCATTTGTAGGTAGCTTTTCGCTCGGCTTCCCCCAATAAAAAATACCGAGAGCAATGGTCGCTCCCGGTATGAGTTTTTCCAGTTCCGTTGTTGTTAGATAAATCCAATCAGGCTCAATGAAAGGAAAGTTTGCCTCACTCGATTAAGCACAGCCGATCTTTATTGGTTACCCTGTTCCCAAGCGGGAGTCGCGGGAGTTCCAGCAATTTCGGCCAAATTAATCTTGACGACTTTATTGCGGGCTTCCGTTACTTTGGGCAGGGTTAGCGTTAGAATGCCATCTTTGTATTCAGCTTGCACAGAGTCGTTTTGAATGTGTGCGGGCAAGGGAAGCGTCCGGTGGAATTTGCCGTAGCGGAATTCAGAGCGGACGTAGCGGGGTTTTTCGTATGTGTTTTCGTAGCGGCGTTCGCCAGAAATAGAAATTGCTTCGCGGGTGACTTGAACGTCAATGTCTTTGGGGTCAATTCCAGGCAGTTGCGCTTTTAATACGAAGTTGTCCCCAGCATCAGCAAATTCTAGAGCGGGCATCCAAGCGGCTTCTGAGTTATCTCTCGTTGCTGCCCGTTGGTCAAAAACTTTATCGAGTTGCTCGCGGATGGTTTCAATTTCTGTGAAGGGTTGCCAGTAGCGCATCAACATAATGTGTCACCTCAAAGATTGGTAAGACTTTATAACGAAAGTTTGGGTTGAAGCTCCTTGCTTACAGTTATTATGATGCCGTTTTATAAGCAGGAGGAACAGTCAGGAGAACCCTACTCTGTTGGTCGTATTTGCCCGAATAAGTGCGAAAGAATCAGAATTAATTGGCAGTGAAGAAAACCGTACAAAGCTATTCCTAGAAACCGAAAATGCTGTGGTAACGCCATGATAAGCTTGCCGAGCGAAATCTGCTAGCGTGCGAGCTCACCCGCTAGTGCTGGCTGTTTTAGGTCGCAGGACTTCGACATTCAGTTCTAGTTTTTCTCCCAGCCACAAAGAATGTAGAGTGTGGTCTGCCACATCATCTCCTGTTTCGGGATGGACGAGAATATTTAGTTCCTCGCGGTGGAGCATCAACCAGGGAACGACTTTGCCAAACTGCGAGGGTAAAAACGCAACTTGATACATCGCTTGGGGGTGGGGGCCAATGGGTTTGTCATGTCAGCGCCCAAGCTGCACTTCAAACTGAGCCAATCCTTCGCGCACGCGCTCCGCGGCATCGCGGCTATCACTGTCAAAGTAAATATGCGCGTGAAAACCAACAATTTCGATGGTGTCTGCTTTCATCATTTTCAGTAGGTTATTGAGCCGACATTTGCACAAAACGGCTGTTAACTGAGCGAGTAACTTGACTTATAGCAAACTGCGGAATTCAGCCATCCGTGTTGTTCGCACTCGCTCCGTTAATTGCATCTAACTCAACAGCAGACAGCCCTTTGGGTTCCATTGCGTACAAATCGTTCAACACAGCCTTGACATCGGGAAACACAAAATACGAACGTCAGGAGAGCCAATTCGATAATTAAAAGAACGATTGCCAATTAGAGCAACAATTAAGGATGTAACAGGGAATTGTTTCTAATTTCCGATAAACATTCTTCTAAAGACAAACCGTGCAGAATTTCCCACCATTGTCCCGTATGTCTCATGTAGGCGACATTAAAACAATCTGGCCCAACATATTCTAGGCGGGCGGAGCGAGACTCAAAAGACGGGGAAATCGCCCTCGGACTCGGACAATTATAAGTTGAGCAGAAGTAAAAATAGTTGCGATACCACTTGCCAAAGATATCCGTTCTATAGTTGAAATCATGGTCTGTGGGGGGAGACTCAATATATTTGGGCTTGAATTCTGTCTCAATTAACTCATTACATTTTTGTTCGATTAATTGTTTCTCAGTATCAGGCACTGTAGGTTTAGACTGTTTGGGAGAAGAAGAAAGCCAGAGCTTTTTTGCTTTTTTTGCCATTGAATTGGTTCCCCTGATTATTCTAAATTTTCTTTAAAGTGAGCGGGGTAGAACAAGGGGCCAGACCCTACATTATGCCCCAATCGCTTCTAGCGAGCAAGGACAGATTTTATGGATTTGGTGGGACACTCTGCTCGCATCCCTTAACTCAATTAATGGGATAGGTTTGCAAAGCCCGTGCGAATGCTGTAGACCGATTAATTGGCAGCGGAATCTGATTGCTCTTGAATTTGTCTGAGAACATCCACCTCAACATCACTCAACACTTTTGCTTCCATTTCATACAAATCGTTCAGCACCACCTTGACATCGGGAAACAGATTGAGTCGAGGGGGGATATTATTCCCCGCCCCTCTCAGTTAATTAGAGTCGATGCCTGTGTTACCACAGGACACCTCTCCTTCAGAACGCGGACGTGCAGCTTTCACTGCATCCGGC
>JAUBST010000082.1:0-15368 GCA_036702215.1 Microcoleus sp. F6_B6 | reverse complement strand
ATTTGTTAAATAATGAAGGCGGTTGAAACCGCTGCCGACTTATCCCCGTGTCTGAAGCCAGGGGCTTGCGTCTCGTTCTTCGGTCATCATCGCAATTCCCTCTGTAATTATTTCTACAGTAATCAACAATACACAAACACAATAGAGGACTACCCACAAGCTTCCTTTGCGGGAAAGCGCAAAGATATAGCAAGTGTGATATCAATTCCAGTTGGATCGGAATGATTTAACCGCTCTTAACGCAGAGAACACAGAGGAAGAGAAGAGAGAGATGAATAATTCGGATGCTAACTCTGAGGAACCAATTACCAGAACCAGCGCCGTTTGGCTGACCAAGTTAACTCGCACACTGTCCCCCTCGGTACATTTGGGTAGCGCCCAAATGTTCCCCCTAATTGTTTGGCTAAATTGTTTGCCAATTGCGTTCCTAATCCTGAAGGTTGGAGTTGAGAGTTTAGATATTGAGTTGTCTCCCTGTCCCAGTTCGTTTCACCGGAACTCAGCGCTTCTGCGTCAGACGGGTTCTCCCTGCCATTATCCGCCACCCGAATCACCTGCCGATCGCCTTCTTGAGTGCAAATTACGGTCAAGCGAGTCGCTTCGATCGCGTGTTTCCCCACATTGCAGAGCGCTTCTTCCAGAAAGCGGCACAGTCCTCGCTTGTGTTCCAACCGCAGATGCGAGGTGTTCAAGGCATCGAACTGCACAATTTTGACTCCGATCGTTTGGAGGTAGGGCAGTTCTTGTTCTAGCGTGTTGGAATAGACCTTGTAGAGCAATTCATGCAGCGGGGCCTGCAGGGCCAATTCGATCGCGCTTCCCATGCGAAGATGCGGTTCATCTGCGATCGCGTCTCGCTGCACCGATCCGTAAACTGCCCGCAATTCTTGATTCAGGCGTTGCAACTCCGGTAAAAATGGCGGCGGTGTGGCTTCTCCCTGAGCGGTTCTCAAAATCCCCACCAATGTTTGTAACGGGCCGCTGTGAATGGCATTAAACGTCTCCTCGATCGCAAATTGACGTTCCTCCAACCGCAATCGGAGTTCCTGTTCGTGGCGATAAAATAACGCTGCCATCAATCCAGCCCCATTCAACACCAGTACCAACAACACAGGTACGATCGGCACCCACCACCCCAACAAAATTAACCCGTAACATATCCCGATCGGGCTAATGCTGGCGACTAAGAGCCCGATCAAAATTTTCCAGGGCGATCGCAGAAATCGTCCCAAACTCATCCCCAAGACTCCCCAGACCGCAATCCAGAGCGTTTCCCAGCCCTCCCCCCAAACCTGAAGCAACGCTCGCCGATCGAGCACCGCGCTAATCATCTGGCTGGTTTCGTGGGCTTGCATTTCGACTCCGTAAATCCGTCCGGGATTGATGCCTGCGATCGCACCCGAACTTGCCAAATCCTTCGCGCTAAAAGACATCATCCCAATCAGCACAATTTTGCCTCGAATCCAGTTCGGATCTACTTGTCCTGCCTTGATTTGCTCCAGGGAAAGCACGCGAAATGGCATTGTCCCGCTGCGAACATTCAGTAAAATTTGGTTGCCACCTGCATCCGCCCCCACATATCCGCCAGAGTTTGACTGCACTCTGGTAAATTCAATGCTGCCAAAGCGCATCGCCTCCCGATCGCGAATTCCATTACCTAGCTTAATTCCTCGGGTTGCTAAATAGAGTTCTGCCAGCCGGAGCGCGAAGGAAAAACGGTATTCCTGTCGATCGTTGTTAGTACCCAATAAACTGCGGCGCTGGTAGCCATCCGCATCGAGTACGAAATCTGCAAAGCCAACCTGTTCGGGTGGTAGCGCGGGCGGAGGTATGACGGTAAAGCCACTGCGATCGGGCAGGGCAATCTCCACTCCGATCGCATTCTTGCTGCTGCGAAACACCGCTGTCAGTTCAGCATTACCCGGTTCAACCGGAAAATCGCGAACAATATCCAGTCCGATCGCGATCGGTTGATAAGTCTGCAACCGTTTGAGTAAATCGGCAATGTCGCGATCGGGAATCGGATAAGTTCTGGCGCGTTGAATATCTTCCTCGGTGATACCAACAATTACAATCCTTTCATCCATTGGCTCCGGGGGACGCAGCCGCAGAAATCGATCGAACGTCACCAACTCCAAAAACTGAAGCGCACCTGTGAATCGAGCGATCGTCACAGCGACAATCACCATCACCCCTGGAAGCGCTCCTCGTCCCCAAGTCGTGACATCCGCTCTCACTGCTTGTGTTCGATCGCGCTTCACTAATCGATCAATCCTTCTTCTCTAGCTCGCACTTCCGTTTGAATCCGCAGATTCTTATCATCATCAGGATACACCTCTAGCACATCTCGAATCTTAGTCCAGTAATACTGCACGGTGCGTTCAGAAACATTCATCCGTTTGGCGATCGCAGTATCCTGTAAACTCTCGTGAAAAGCAAATTGCAACACCTGCATCCAGGCGGGTTTGAGTTGCAGCCCGTTGCGGATCTCTCTGGGTGTATAAATCCGCTCGTGCAGCGCCCAATCGACCATTGCCAGCAAGTCTTTCATCGGCTGACTCTTATCGACAACCGTAAATCCGCCCTCATGATTGTCGATCGACGGTTTCAGCCAAACTAAAGTCCGAACATGAGCACTCTGCACCACAATATTCAGGCTCGGATACTTCTCCATCAAGGTTTTGAGGAGTTGAAGCCCTGAATTTGCTTGAGCGGTTTCGCCGATCGTCTCTGGCATCACCAGATCCACAATCACCAAATCCGGCGTCGTCTGCGCTATTTGCTCGAGGGCTGCCTGAGCCGTCGGAGCCGTCAGAATCTCTGCTTTTGGGTATTCTTGCTTCAGAATGTTAAGCGTGCCGCCTAGCACCATCGCATGGTCATCCACGATCAAAAAGGTTCGTTTTTCAGGTTGAGCTAGAGTATGGGGCATAGTTCATAAAAATAGTAAGGGATGCGGGAAACTCAGCGTTTTTAGTTTAGGTAATCCGTCATCTTCTTACAATAGAGGAATTACCGGGCTTCCGTCCTGCATCTGTCCGCCAATTGTGGTTGTGGAGGTCAGCAAAAAGAATTGCGCTAAAGCGCAATTCTTTTGATTGTGTTGCCAAATCCGCACTGCATCGGAATTATCGATATCTCTCCCTTTTCTTTCTCCCTCTGCGGTTAAATCATTCCGATGCCACCGGAAACGATATTACGCACAGATAACTCGATCGGAGATTTGATTGTATTTCTCTTATAATCCTGGTATCCGAGCAAGAAGAAGGATAATTTCATGCCAGCAGAAGGTTCGTATCAAGCCAGTACGTACAATTTAGAACTTGAGGAAGAAATCCAGCGGTTAAAAGCTCAAGTTCTCCTCAGTTGGGAAAAGGAAGCGCGCACTTTAAAGTGGTTCGGTTTAGCCGACGGGATGAATGTTTTGGAAGCGGGTAGCGGGCCGGGATTTTTCACCGAAAAACTGTTAGAATTGCTGCCAAACAGTTCGGTAACAGCGGTAGAAATTGACCCGGTACTGCACGAAAAAGCAGTAGGATATTTGCAGGACAAAAGGGGCGATCGAGTAAATCGCATCCAAGCATCGGTTGCGGATACTGGTTTGGCGGCTGACAGTTTCGATTTTGCGATCGCCCGTTTGCTGTTCGTTCACCTCCCAGATCCCGTCGCAGCAGCTAGAGAAATATTCCGCATCTTGAAACCGGGTGGCAAACTGGTGATTATCGATAGCGACGCGGATATGTTTTGGCTGACAAATCCACCCATGTCAGTCGAGATTGTTAGGGAGAAATGGAAACAGGTAATGGCATCTCGGGGTGGCAATTTGTCGATCGGGCGAAATCTGTGCCGCATTCTCAAAGAAGCTGGGTTTGTTAGCGTTGATTTAGAAGCGGTTGTCAGCCACAGCGATATCATCGGAATTGAGGCGTTTCAACCTTTGCTTGACTCCGGCCCCATTTTGCAGATGGTCAAACAGGGGTTGATTTCAGAGTCGGAAATAGCCAGTTATCTGGTGTCGCGGGATGAGTTTGTCGCTGCGGGCGATCGATCGATGATGAGTTTTTGGCTGATGGCGTGCGGGGAAAAAAATCAATAGGATTAAGACACATATTTCACACAATATTGATGTCTCGTCGCAGCCCAACCTCTAGCACTCTTGCTAAATTCCAAGCTAACCACACAAACTTATCTAACAGCCAACCAGGAAAAACTTCAGAAGAAATTCTACTCTCAGCATTAGGTTAAAGCTGCACGTATAGCTCTAGAATCGTATCATATCAATTCCGGTAGCATCGTCGAGCGTCAAATCTAGTCAACAGTCAAAAATCACGGACGGTGCAACCGGAATTGAGATAATTCATCTGCGTTTATCTGCGTTTATCTGCCCTCATCTGCGGTTTAAAAAAGATAATTTATTAACCGCAGATGACAATGGATTGACGCTGATTCACGCCGATGAAGAGAAGAGAGATAGAAATAATTCCGATTCTAAAAAATTTAATATAAAAGCTATAAAGTTTCATATTTCTGAGCTTAGTAACTTTACACATACCAGTCTAAAAAAACCTTGTAGCCGATCGCGCAAAGGTTGCTTGTGAGAGCCAATGCTTGTCAGTCACATTTTAGCTTAACCAATCAAGTCGTTAGCGAAACTCTCGTAGACGATCGCACTTTTTACCAACTCCTCAGCATTCAGCCCACTTGCCGAACCCCATTAAGAAACTCCGTCCTGGCCTCAATCCTTGAAGGCATTAAAACGCAGCGCACCAGCAATTCTAAATCCAATTCCGGCAAAAACTCACTTCTTGAAACTTGCTCGTAATCATCCTCCCGCAGCCGATAGACAGCCAACTGATTATTTTCCCAAAACCAGACTTCTGGAATGCCAATTCGCAGATATTTAGATAGTTTATTTGTACTCCCGCTAGTAATCGTTACTTCCACGGCTAAATCGGGATGCTCTTTTCTTGAACCTATATAATAAGACTCGTCAGGTTCAAATGAGACATTTCTTGCCCTGTCTCTGCGAGTTGCACTCCCTACAGGAAAGAATTCAATTCCGAGTTCAAAAAAGTATGCTTCCAGTAATATAGCGAGCGCTTTTTTAAAGCTTTCATGTTCTTCGCCCAGTGTCATAAACTCGATCCACCGATCGAGATAAGTTATCCGCAAACCCGGACAGTCGGTCATCAAAGATTCGATCGCCTCAAATTGCTCCCAACTATAATAACCGGGGAGAATCAATCGCTGTTCCGCAAGCGTACCTATTTCTTCTAAAAGTTGTGCAGTCACAGGTATCACCATTTTATTTTAAATATTACTAGCCCCTACCTAGCTAACCAAAACCAGGCAGGGGCATTCTCTCACATTGTAACTTAATGAACTAGCTCGAGCGCCCTTTTAGTCAACGCCTCAGCAGTCAACCCGTTAAACGCCATTAATTGACCAGCACTAGCAGTAGTTTCCCCCCGCTTCCAAGCGAAAGTATCTCGCGGGCAATTGCTCCGCAACATAATCGGTTCCAGCATCCCAGAAGCACCGCCTGTCACGCCAACTAAGGCATCTCCGCCAAAGATTTCGGCAAATTTATCATCGCTCAAAAAGCCGCCGTCAGCTTCCGAACAAGTATCCCAAGCAACATCTGTCGGGCGGTACAAACGCCGGGGATTCACAACAGAAACAATCCGCACTCCAATCCCTTCTGTTTCCAAAAATGCCGCCGCTTCAAACACTGGCATTAACGTCATGTCGCCGACAACTGCAAACACAACTTTCTTGCTCCCCCCTTGATTGTGGGGAGCTTGCGGGGAATCGACTTCGTGCAGCACTATTGCACCGTCTTGCAAACCTTGCCGAGTCTGTTCAACAGTAGTGCGAATTGGTAGTGGCGACTTGCTTGCAGTAATCACAACTCCCTTATTTTTAGCAGTCAAAGCCCACTCGTAACAAGCTTGAATGCTGTTAGCATCCGGTGGAAACAAAGGAAACACATTTCCGTTCCGCATCATCGCTGCAAAATAAGCCTCAATTTCCGGGCGTTGGTGCGTCCAACCGTTGCGGCCTTGTTCTAATGCGCCCGCTGTAAATAAGGTGACAGTTGCCGGAGTTGGACGGCGCAATTCTGCCATTGCTTGGGTTACAGTTTGCCAAATTGGTAAACCGTTGATGGCAAAAGATTCGTAGGAACACCACAAACTCCGCGCTCCAAATAGCGATAAACCTACGGCTAAACCGGCGCAAGCATCTTCGCTCAAAGGTTCGTAAACTTGGCCGTTTGGCGATTGATTGTACAGGTCATCTGTCGTCGGGTGAATAATTTTGAGAGCTTGGTTGATATTGGCAATTGCCGATGCTTCGTTGCCGTCAGCATTAGTGACAGTAAAAGTACGATCGCGCTCGCCGACTTTCCCTACCAAACGCCCCATTGCAGTTGTCGAAATCTTCGGTTCTCCCCCAACTGCAAATTCTTCTAAAGGCAATTCGCCCAAATCTGGCAGCGGCAATGTAAACTCCGTAACAACTGTTTTTGCCGCCGGCCCGCCGCCCGCACGTTCAGCATTTGTCCGCACCAACTCCCAAGCAGCAGCAGTCAAAGCGCGCTCTTTTAAAGCACTGATAATGTGCGGAGCATCCAGCGTATCTTTCGGATAAAGGTTGTGAGATTTTGCTCCGCGCGCGTGGACGCCGGCACCTTTCAACTGTTTGATAATAAACGCAGTTAATTTGCCGCCGAGAGCAGATTTTGCCGCTTTGTCAACTCCTTCTAAAACAGCTTTGGTAAATGCCATGCGCTGTTCGAGCGAAAAAGCAGTGCTGTCCACATAATCTTCCGGTTGATTTTTATCGTCAAATTCCTTAGCATCAACTAAGATAACTTCTTCAAAACCGTTGCCTTGCCAATAAGCAATCATTTCAGCATTAGTTTTAGTCGAAACCATGCTGTGATGTTCCTGAGAATATCCGTTCCAAACCAACACAGGCAAAAAGTTAGTAACGCTGGGATAAGCTGTGTGGAAATGCGCCATGCTGCTCATCGGATAGGGTTCGCCCATGCCGCCGTCGCCCAATGTGAAAGCAAACAGTTTTTCGCGGTGCAAAAGCGCTCCAGCCATTGCGAAATGCTGCCCTTGTCCGAGGGGGCCGGCCGGTGCTAAAAGGCCGGGAATGAAACCGGAAAGATGTCCTAACAAACCGTCTTTTTCTCGGAATTTATCGCGCATTTGCTGCACGTTAACAATTCCCATATCCTCCAAAGATCGATCGAGAAACATGGCACTGTAAAATCCCGGCGCGTGATGGCCGACTTCGGTGACAATGTTCTTGTGTCCCAGCATCACCAAAGCGGCATAAGCCTCAGCTTGGCTGGCAAAACCCCCCGGATGTCCCGATGCCTTGCTGGCGGTGACTTGCAGCGTCAGGTAGCGCAGGGCGTCTGCTGCGAGCATGGTTTGAAAGACGGCTGCAGAATCGGCAGGATCGGCGATCGACTTGCTCCCATCGGCGATCGCAGGTGTTTTCCCATAAGTATCAAAACCAGGGACTGTTTCAGAAAAATATTGAATGCCTTCGCAAAAAGCGGGCGTTGTTGACGTTGCCTGCGGGGTAGTTGCTGTCATGCTTGATACCTGAAAAATTTGAAGTGGATTAATGTAAGAGTAATTTTATAGCTTTCGTGTTCCAAAAAATCATGAGTTCTATTATGTCAGTGATAAATAAGTAAAATATCTCAATTTTTAAGCTAATAAGTAGTTATTTGAGAACCCCGACTTTTTTAATAAGTCGGGGTTCTATGTTTACCAGAAAGAACTGGTTTAAAACCGCAAGCATGAGCGGGAAAAATTAAAAGAAGACTATTCATTACTCCAATCCTCTCCCTTCCAGGTAGAGGTCAACTGTCAACTGTCAACTGTCAACTGTCAACTGTCAACTGTCAACTGAACCATTACTAATCCCTCTCAAATCTCAAATCGCCAATCTAAAATTGTTCCAGCCGTTCCCGCACATCTATATAAAGCACAGTACCGCTTTCAGAAAGAGAAGGCACAGCCTTTTGATTTCGCAGCCAAACAAAAAAACTGCTCAGTGCAGGAGTCGGATCTTGATCGCGGCGCAGCGTGTAAATCAAACCTTCGCAAGGCCCATTAACGCGGCTACTCGTGCAAATCGCTTTCTGGTTATTTACAATACCCACAGTCACATAATTTAGCTGTTTATTTCGGTTATAATTCTCAAGGCGCTGAGTCACTTGTTGGCAGCGAGTTAGAGGATCGTAGCCAGAACTAGAAAAGAAATTAGAATTCCAGCGAATCCAAGGCTCCCGGAACCCTTGCGGATTTTGATATACAGTCACCGGCTCGCCCGTTGAGGTATCGCACACAAATCCTCCATAAACCTGATTCGGTTGGTTTTGATCGGAGGCGCTGCTGATAGAAAGATTGCTGAGAATATCAAAGCCGTTACGCTTGTTTTGTGAAAGCAACTCCCTAAAAGCATCGATCGGGATTGCCGCGTTCAACCCCGTTTTTATCTCTTCAATCTGACCGTTCCACTGGCTCCTAATTGTGCCAACAGTATCCCCCTGACCGTGAATTCCTACCACCCTGCCATCAGCATCAAATACAGGCCCGCCGCTCATCCCGCGCCTGGTTACAGCTTGGTAGCGCAGACGGTACCCTGATGAGGCGCTGCCCAAGCGAGAAGAGATGATACCAGCAGTAAACTCAAGTTTTCGTTCAAATCCCGAAATTGGCAGCGGATAGCCAGAAACGTAAATAGCAGAACCGACAACAGCACGTTCTGACTCGCCTATTGGTGCTACTGGATATTGTTCTCGGCTCTGAAACTGTATCAAAGCCAAGTCTATATCCCGGTCATTTTTCGGTAGGCGCTGTATTCTAATCGCAGCATAATCCTTCTCCAAATGAGTGCGAATGCTGTATTTTTGAGCGAGGCTTGCCACCACATGATTAGCTGTCAGAACAGTGTAAATATTACCCTGTTTGGCAATAATTACTCCCGATCCGCTAGCAAAAAAACCCAGCGTATTGTTGACTTCCACAGTTGTCAAGGTCGCTAGCTGGGCAATTTCTTCGGGTGTTTTAGCACAGGCAGCATATTGTTGGCTGACAACCGCCGTCACTGTTAATACACCTGTCAAGATGATTTTCAGCGCGTCAAACCGCAAACTCCACACATTCATCGATAACTCCCTAGTTGACACTCCCCGACCTGAAGGTGCGAGGATTCTTAATTCTGCGACATACCTTAAAGCGTTATGTCCTTGCGGCATTACTCAAACTGTTTAACCGTGGTATACCACCAATTAACAAGCCTAACTCACAACAACCCCAGCGGGTTTATCTCCAAAAGCGTACTAGGATACAAGCCTAGAGTTCGGGTATGCCCTACCCTACTTAACGATTCGAGCGTAGAAAAGTTGTGTTTGCTGGATTGAAACCTACATTTTCGGTTTCGGCTGTTTATAGTGTTTTCGCCACACTTTGTCCCCCAGTTTATGCGTAAAAGTGTGTCTCATGTCCTGTTTCACGATCGCAAAGGAGTTTAACCTTGACTATTGCAGTATACCACGGTAACAAGAAATCTTCGCTGATTTGCGAATGAATTGTAAAGATTAAAGCCGTCCTAGAAGGACGGGGTTTTAAACCCAATTTCTTGATAAGACGAGGCGAACTGCAAATATATACCGATCGGAATTCCCCAACTGGATTTAACCATTTTCTTCAATAATTCCGCTGTTTGTTCACTTCCATCTTCCAAAGCATAGACGCCAAAGTTTGGATCTCGATACTTGCCCCTACCGTTAATCTTAACTAAGAAACCTTTGGCATTAAAAATCGGGCCGCCAGTCATGCCGATTTTAACCTCATTTGTATAGCCCAAGCTATAACCTTGAGGCAAAGATTTGGGCAGCGGCACCGAAACGAAGCCGCGCGTCACCGCCGAAGCCCCTACCTCACCACCTGGAAGCTGGCTGCCAGCACGGGCTCGGACACCGCTCCCGGCTGGCTGCTTAATAGTGCTATTTAATACTCGATCGCGCCGCGAAACAGAACGGTCGCCAGATCGCTATCGCCCAGCAGCCTCGGAACTCCCAGCGGTGGGTGGAGGAGGCCGTCGTCGGTGAGAATTGCGCGATCGCCCCTGTTGAAAGCCACAACGTGCCACGATCGTCAGCACCGTATAGGTTTGCCCCTCCTGCCGGACGATCGTCCCAGAAGCAGAAGATATTCTCGTCGGGATGCGTACCGCTGTTTGACCCGCCAAATTTTCCACCTCAACCCTTGGAATTGGTAACGGGATGGAAAATTTGCCCATCTTTAAGGCTGTCCCGACGGCGGGGAAAAAGAGGACTGTTGCGCCTCATCATCCATGTTTTCCCCTAGCTTTTCGCTCACATCAATGTAAGGAATTTTACTGGTTTCATCAAAAGACGGCATCCCGACATATCCTTGCCGCCAAGCCAACAAATTATACAAAGAGCCGATCGGGTCTTGGCCGGGTCTGAGAGTATAAATCAAATTTTGACACAGCCCATTGACTTGATTCGCCGTGCAGATGACGTTCTGGCCGTTCATCTGACCCGCAGTAATATACTTGAGCACCCGTTGGCGGCGATAGGTTTCGAGGCGTTGACTCACTAATTGACACCGAGTTGCCGGATCGTAGCCAGAACCGGAGAAATAATCGGAAGTCCACTCAATCCAAGGCTCTACAGCACCTTTAGGGTTTTTGTACACCGTCACCGGCACACCGGTCGAGATATTGCACCAAAATCCACTTTCCGCCGGTCCTCGGCGACTGTAACTCGGTTCAGAAGCAACCGTCAGACCGCTGAGGGCGATCGCTGTTGCCACCAAAACTTTTGTCCATAATTGCTGTTTCATGATTTTTTCACTGTGTTTTATGAGATTCGGCACAAAAATCACCGAATGCTGCGATAACACCCTTGACACGCCTGTTCGTTACAGATCCGCTGACTGAGGAATTATGTGATTCGCGACTTGACCTGAAACCAGTTTTTTTACGAAAACACTTCGTTGCAGCCCTTATGCCTGGTTAAAAAACCCGGTTTTTTTGCTCTCGATCCGTAAGTTTTGATATTGTTCGCGACTTGCACGTTCCCTCTAACCGCGATTTCGGCGCTGTTAAAAAAGCGCTCCGAAGCCGACCTTAAAATGCGCGCGCCAGTCTGAATTCTGTCCTCATTACTACTAATCAAACTCAGGCTGTTACCAACCGGAAAGAGGCTTTTCACCTCAGACCTTGGAATAGGTCGAGTTGCAACGGTACATCACACCACTGACAAGGTATTTGATATCACTTACGAGCTGTGTCGCGAGCTCGATCTGCTGAGACAGGTACGCTGCTGGGTTACTTCCTTGAAGGGTCAAACCCCTCTTACCTGATCTAACACTAAAATCCAGGTATTAACAAGAACTCTTAACTTGTTTTCATCTCCGTACTGCGGGAAATACTTCTAAGTGAGTGTAATCAGGGTCTAAGTGCTTTCTACCACCAAAGTTCACCCTCCATACACTGACGTTTAGTGGAGTATTAAAAACTATGAACCGTATCTGCAAACAGTTAGGATATTTAGGCGTTTGGTTAATTTTGACGGGCGGTAGCAGTTGTTCTAGCTCAGATGCAGCTACCTCAACCGCAAACCAGAGGCAACTCTCATCAAGCGCCCGTCAGTTCCAACACCTACAGCTAACGGGAAATCAAATTGAGGCTCGATCGAGTCAATTAAGGCAGCCTTCTAACTCTGTTACCTCAGTTTTAGGCAGTGCTGCCCTCTCAGAAAATACTGCCACCGTTACGGTTTATAAGGTAGATAATTTGTGTCAAACTCTGAAGCCGGAAACAGTTACAGGCCCAGAGAACCAGTTAATGTCATCGGCGGTTAATGAAGTGTTAAAGCAGCAGATTTTCGATAGTCTTGGTTTGGCTGGTTATCGCCTCAAGATCGATCGCGACCTCGGAATAGCTACCGTGGATCTGCGTGCATCGGGAAGTTCGCGGCAGAAATTGCAAAATCTGTCCAGTTGTCAGATGTTAGGTTTGTTCGGGGGCGTGCGCCAAACTTTAACCAGTTATGCTCCTTGGCAAGTCAAAACTGTTCGTTTTACAGAGCTTGGAGAGGATATTTTGAACACCGTTCGAGAATAAGCTATTAAAATTATTGGAGATGGGACTTACGCAATTCTCCCCTTAAAAACAAGGGTTGGGAGAGATTGAACAAACCTTCATACCCTTTGAGATTTGTTGATACTGCTAACTCCTGTGACCAATACCCAGGTAATTCCTATGACACTACCTAACGGCCCCAAAGCTCCACCCTTGGTGCAGCTAATTCAATGGATCGGCGATCCGCTGACATTCATGGATAAATGTGCCAAACAATACGGCGACATTTTCACAGCTCAAGTGAACAACGGGAAACCATTGGTGATGATCCACCACCCGCAAGCTGTCCAGGAGATGCTCAACAGCAACGCGTTTCACGCTCCAGGCAGGCTGAATAGTATTCTCAAACCGATCGTGGGAGAACGATCCATGATTATCCTCTCAGGAGAAAGGCACAAACGCGAGCGCCAATTATTGATGCCACCTTTTCACGGGGAACGGATGCGGAATTACGGCCAACTAATTTGCGATATCGCTCAAGATGTTGCCAGTAAATGGTCGGTCGATCGACCTTTTGTGGCTCGCAGCGCGATGCAGTCCGTCACCATGCGGGTAATCTTGCAGGCTGTCTTCGGGCTCGATGACGGGCCGCGGTTACAAGCACTCAGGCCACTACTTGCCTCAGTCGTCGATATGACCAGCTCTCCACTGCGATCGAGCATACTGTTTTTCGGCTGGATGCAGCAAGATTGGGGCTCTTGGAGTCCTTGGGGACGCATGAAACAGCGGCAGCGGAAAGTTGACGAACTAATCTATGCCGAAATTGAAGAACGCAGACTGCAACCAGACGCCAACCGCACCGACATTCTCAGCTTAATGATGGCCGCGCGCGACGAAAACGGGCAACCAATGACCGATGAAGAATTGCGCGACGAGTTGATGACGCTGCTGTTTGCAGGTCACGAAACCACAGCAACGGCGCTAGCTTGGGCGTTTTACTGGATTCACCACTTGCCCCCGGTGCGCCAGAAGTTGCTGCAAGAATTGGACAGTTTGGGGGAAAATCCTGACCCCATGACTATTTTCCGCTTACCTTACCTGAGTGCAGTTTGTCAGGAGACGCTGCGAATTTACCCGGTGGGAATGCTGACGTTTCCGCGAGAAGTTCTCGCGCCCGTCGAACTGATGGGACATCCACTCGAACCGGGCACGGTTGTCATCGGCTCGATTTATTTGACCCACAGACGGGAGGATTTGTATCCAGAACCGCTGCAATTTAAACCGGAACGGTTTTTGGAGAGGCAATTCTCGCCTTACGAGTATTTGCCCTTTGGAGGCGGCAGCCGCCGCTGCATCGGCTTGGCGCTGGCGCAGTTGGAGATGAAACTGGTGCTGGCAACCATTTTGCGGAATTTTGACCTAGTATTGGCCGAGAAAAAGCCCGTACAGGCCAAACGCCGAGGGGTGACTTTAGGGCCAGCAGGCGGCGTGCGGATGGCCCTGCTGGGGCGGCGGATGTCGCAGCAGAAGCGTGAACCTGTTGCTAGTGGGGTTTGAAGTCGCAGCGGTGCAGCGGGCGATCGAACTTTCAGCTTTGAGTGCAGACAATTTAGGGAGAAGGTGCGATCGTCCGCTGCCACCATTTTTTGTAGCACCCGCTACAGATAAATAGCTAGAATCCTTAACCTGTAACCCTCCCCCCTCTCAATTTTCAAATTTTAACTCTAAAATAGTAGGAGCTTTGCAAACACAGCCTGAAAGCAAAAGTGGGTGATTGCAATAGTCCTCTTGATATTTCAAAAGCCTCCCTGCCATACTTTAAAAACATATGCATACCCTGTTATTCAGCAAGGTCGGAAGCGTGTTGGCATTGCCTGCAATCTTCCGGCCTCTTTATTTTTTGGGCTACTTCAGGCATTGGGTACAAGATGCAGAAGGCAAGGCAAAAATATAAATTCTCCCCCTGTCCCCATCTGCCCCTCTCCCCAATTTAGAGCTTCTGCTTCTAATTCCAATAGAATGCGACAGCAAGTTTAAGGAATTACTAAGGAATAATTAATAACTTGTTAAATTATCTCCTTCTGCCCTTCTCTCAATCTTCTGTTTTCAGAAATTCCGATACCGAGACAGACTTCGGGAGACTCTCCAAATCTTGAATTTCGCTTTCGTGGGCAAAAAACTCGACTTCTTTGTCGTCAATCTGGATCTGATAGCTAGCGGTAGCTGTCACAACCCGTCGCTTTTTTTTATCTTCTATTAAAACCCAACACACTACAGGTCTTACCCATCTCTCAACGTGCTGGCTTTGCTTCGTACTCCCAAAGGCATACCAGCCTTTAGCTTCAATAATCTGAAGCACTTTAAAATCGTTATTTGCCATATATCTCTATCGCGTTAACTTCAGTATTCTTCTTAGATAGAACTGCTAGCTTCCTAAGCATGACAAAGGTTTGACCATCCCAAGCCGCACTAGATAACCTGATTTTTAGTCAGGAGAAGCGGGTTGGGAGGGCATTGTCTGCGTTGTTGCTTGCTAAATGTAGTGCGAGCTTTTTGTACTCTCCCACAATTACCGTAAAGTATCTATACCGCATCCTCAAAAATTATTCTCGCATTAGCCTCAACCGCAGCTAACTAGACCTTAGCTAGCTGCATCTAAGTGGATGCAAACTGCTTCTAACGCCTGGTTGGTGAGAGCGATCGGCATACAATCCTGTTAAGAGTTTTTGCTGCAATCAACTATCATCTTTACCCGATGGGGTAAAACTTAACTAGAGGTTGCCGCTTTCAATTCTAAGCCTCGGCGCGCCTAATTCCTAATTAATTGTATGGTGTAGTTGATAATTGCCAAACCGTCGATCGCACTCAACAGCCGTGTCTAACTCTTCGATTACCGTCACCGTTAAACTGTTCGCCGCCTTCGGTGAAGCCTACGGCGTTTCGGAACTTACATTAGAACTTCCTCCCGAAACCCCAGTGTCTCAAGTGCTCGAAAGCTCGATCGCCCAATATCCTCAATTAGAACAATGGCGCGATCGCACCCGCTTCGGCGTCAACATGGAATTCGTTTCCCCCGACACCATCCTCCAAGACGGCGACGAAGTTGTCCTCATCCCTCCCGTCAGCGGCGGGTAGGGGCATGAAGCATGGGGCATGGGGCATGGGGCATGGGGCATGGGGCATGGGGCATGGGGCATGGGGCATGGGGCATGGGGCATGGG
>JAUBST010000081.1:0-15411 GCA_036702215.1 Microcoleus sp. F6_B6 | reverse complement strand
ACCTCAATCCATATTGGATTACCTTGCTAGAGCCTGAATTCCCCCCATTTCTGGGTTTCTTCAGAACGAAACGCACCGCAGAATTGGACGTACACGCCATCAGCACGTTTCACCAATCTCACCCGTTTTATTTGGTTGATTTGGTAGAAGTGCAAGTCGCGTGTACCTTTTAGTTTTAACCGTCCAATCCCTTTTTTGTCTGTAAAGTTGATTGATTTGAGATCGTCGGCAAGTTTCCATCCAGTTGATTTATACTCAACCGACCGGCAACCTTTTTGAAACTGCGGATACCCTTTTTTGCCAGGAACACCCTTTTTGCAGTTATCGTAAAATCTGGAGATAGCAGACCACGCTCGTTCGGCGCTAGCTTGTCGAGCCATTGAGTTGAGTTCGTCGGCAAACGAAAAATCGCGAGCCAGTACAGCGCAATATTTGTTCAAATCGTATTTATCCACTTTTTTGTTATCCATCCAATAGCGCAAACAGCTATTGCGGACAAACTTTGCGGTACGAATTGCTTCATCTACTGCTTTGAACTGGTTTGATTTTCCGTAGGCTTTAAACTCAAAGACTAGCATGGTTTTACCTCCTACCTTATACTATACGATTTAGCATAGGATGTTTAGTGAGTCATTAAAACTTTAGAATTAAAGCCGTCAAGCGAAGGACGGGGTTTTAGACCCAATTCTCTGATAAACCAGGTTGAAACCGCCGAGTCTTAAAATAAGAGTCCTCGCGGGAGACTACAGCGCACAACCGAAAACCGGAGACTATGCGGAAACCATAGCAACGCGAAAACCGATGTCCGAGAAACGATCGCCCGGCGAATTGCTAAGACGATAGGCACTGCGACAATTCACCGCAGCGTCGTTCCAGGAACCGCCACACCGCACCGGGCGATCGCTTCGATAGTTGTCGGGATGACTGCACCATTCCCACACATTTCCGTGCATATCGTAAAGTCCAAAAGCATTGGGTGAAAAATTCCCGACATCAGTTGTTTGTTTGCGGTAAAGCCCCTTCGCTGCCGAAGCGTAGGGATTATTGCCATTATAATTAACTAAATCCGGCGTAATTGTTTCACCAAAATAGAAAGGTGTTTTAGTGCCGGCGCGACAAGCATATTCCCATTCCGCTTGTGAAGGTAAGCGATAAGTCTTGCCTGTTTTTTGAGAAAGCCGCTTGCAGAATTCCACAGCATCATTCCAGCTTACTTTTTCGACAGGAAGTTTCGCACCTTTAAACTCAGAAGGGTTATTTTCCATCACCGCTTGGTATTGTTCTTGAGTGATCTCATATTTACCGATAAAAAAAGCAGGAATATTCACGGTACGCTGCGGCCCTTCATAGCTACTTCGTCCGGCTTCCGTATCGGGCGAACCCATCACGAAACTGCCGCCAGGAACTGCTACCATGTCTAGAGTAATACCATTACCAATATTTTCTATAAAAGCCTGTGCTTTTCCTGGACGGCGGTTGAGAATTTGCCCTGCTGAGTTGACTGTCACTGTTTCAAAAGTAAAGCTTTTTAAAGCATTGGAAGATTGCTGAGGTTTTGGAGATGGTTTTGGCGATGGACTTTCTGCTACAGATTGTGGAGATGGTTTCGGCGATGAACTTTTGGCTGTAGTTTTTGGAGAGGATTTTTGAGCTGATGATTGAGGAGATGGCGGTTCCTTGTTGGATGAAGGTGGAAGATTTGGTGAAGATGAAGAAGATTTGTTGTTCAACAAACTTTGACCGATCACAGCTAATGCAAATCCTCCCCCAGCAAAACCCGCTAATTGCAAGAAACCTCGCCTTGTTGTGTTAGTCTGTAACGGCAAAGAGTTTTGTGGAATCACAGCAATTGTGGGATTTAGTATCGGTGCGGGAGATTGTGTTGACTGACGTTGAAAATCTCTTAAAACTTCCTCCGCTGATTGATAGCGCTGCTGGATATCTTTTGCCAACAACTTAGATAAAATCAATTCCAATTCCTTGTCTATGGGACTCTTCAAATGTTGCTGCCAATTTGCAGTCCAGCTATAACCGTGTTCCGTCCACAAACCATAAGGATGTACCCCCGTCAGTAGATGAAAAGCAGTCGCCCCCAAGCTAAACAAATCGCTGGCTGGATAAGCTTCACCCCCTTGCATTTGTTCAAGCGGTGCATAACCGTGCGAACCAATTTGCGTTCCCTGTCGCGACATCACTGTTACCGACAACTGTTTGGAAACTCCAAAATCAATCAGCATTAATACAGCGTCGCTGCGACGGCGCATAATATTCTCTGGCTTAATATCTCGGTGAATAATTTTTTGTTCGTGTATAAACTTGAGAACAGGTAGAAGTTCGAGTAATAGTTGCTTAACTTGGCTTTCTTGCCAAATTCCCTGATTTTGGCAAAGCGTCAACAAATTATCCCCATCGACAAACTGCTGTACGAGATACAAATATTTGTTGTCTTCAAAATAGGCATCAAGGGATGGAATTTGGGGATGTTGTCCTAGCTGTTGCAGTTGTCTGGCTTCTTGCTGAAATAATTCTACCGCTTTGTTAATCGCCCAAGTTCCCTGGACATTTGGTGCTAATTGTTTAACGACACAGCGTTGATTTAGTCGATCGATATCTTCTGCTAAATAAGTTCTGCCGAAGCCACCTTGACCGAGGAGTTCGATCGTGCGGAAACGATGTCGCAGGAGGGGTACGAGTTCCAGGCCGCAACTGATGCAATATCTTTGTCCGTCGGGGTTTTCAGGTTTTTGACAGTCGGGATTGATACAGCAAATCATTTGTTTTAGGAATGATATTGTTTATATTGTATAGTGTGCAAAAACCCTGACTTCTGTAATAAGTTTTTGCCAAAATCGCGAATATTGTAAGAAATCGGGGTTTTTGGGCGTGTTTTTAAACCCGGAGATCCCCCCTAGCCCCCCTTCTTAAGGGGGGGACAAGATTATTCAAACTCCCCCTTTTTACGGGGGATTTAGGGGGAGCGAAACTTCACGTTCTCACACAGATGCAATCCGACGCTCGATCGCATTATAGAACCGATCGCCCATCTCACTCATCGCAACCTCAAGTAACGGTTGATTGTCAGCACTAAAAACTCGCAAAGGTGCTTCAGCCCCGCCAACTAAACCGATTTTATGCCACATTTTAGTCAAATGTTCTTGCAGGTAAGCTTCCCAAACCACCTGATTTTTAGGGGCGACTGAAACAACAATGCAGTTGCCCATTTCACCAAACAAAATTTCATCCCAGCGACCGACATTTGTCGAATTGCAACTGAGATGAATTTCCGCACCCATTTTAGCAGAGATACAGCATTCCGCGAGGGCGATCGCAATTCCACCTTCCGCACAATCATGGGCAGAACCTACCCAACCTTGCCGAATTCCATCGCGACAAACCGATTGCACTTTTCTTTCTAACTCAAAATCTATTCTTGGCGGTTTCCCAGCGACAATCCCGTGAATTGCCGCTAAATATTCCGAACCTCCCAAAGTAGGAGAAGCAGGAAGTTTTGGATTTTCTATTTTGAGTTCAGAATTGGCAAATTGAAAAAAGGTAAGTTCAGAATCTTGAGACTTTTCTGCTTCCTTTGCATCTCCCATTCCCAGCACATAAATTAAATCACCTTTCTTTAGCCAAGCTTGGCCGCAAATCTTCTTCAAATCGGGAATTAACCCCACCATTCCGATTACCGGAGTCGGATAAATTGGTTGAGGATTTCCCTCAGCATCGACCGTTTCATTGTAAAGAGAAACATTGCCGCCAGTAACAGGCGTTCCCAACTCCCGACAAGCATCAGCAATGCCGCGACAAGCTGACGCTAACTGCCAATATCCGATCGGCTTTTCGGGACTGCCAAAATTCAAATTATCAGTAACTGCGAGAGGTTCAGCACCCACACAGCTTAAATTTCTCGCTGCTTCCGCTACGACTGCTTTTGCACCTTCATAAGGATCGAGATAAACATAACGAGAATTGCAATCAACCGTTGCAGCAACTCCAGGAATCATCCCCAGGGGCGCTTGCTTCTTGCTGAGGGGGGGAGAAACTTTTGGAGTTTCCCTACCTTGTGCTTTTGTAAATAGAGGAATTACCTCTTCTTCCTGTTTGATTTCGGAAGCTAGAGAAACAGCATTTTCTCTCAGTAGATCCCCCTTAGCAAGGGGGTGTACTTCTACCCCTTCAGCAAGGGAAGATTGGCAGGGTTCTAGCGGGCGCAATCTGACAACGGCAGCATCAGCACCTCCCGGTAAAACAACAGTATTGTTTTGCACTTGATGGTCGTATTGGCGATAAACCCAGCGTTTAGAAGCGATGGTGGGAGTATCTAAAAGCGTCAGCAAAATCTGATTCCAAGTCTGGAAATTGCCGTTAATTTCGATACCTTTAACTGTGGATTGTGGCAGGGAATCCGCCGTCCATTCCCATGCTTTTTTAGCATATTCTGGCGGTTCTGTCAACAGTTCTCGGTGATAAATTGGCGTGTTGTCTGCCAAAGCAGTCGCGGTAATTTCGGCAGCGATTTCGCCTTTAAATAGAATTCGGACGATCGGCTGTTCGATCACTGTCCCCGCTACTACCGCGTGCAATCCCCAGCGGTGGAAAATATCGATTAATTCCTGTTCGCGTCCTTTTTGGGCAACAAACAACATCCGTTCTTGGGATTCTGAAAGCAGGTATTCGTAGGGAACCATGCCGCTTTCTCGAACGGGAACTTTGTCTAAATCGAATTCAATGCCGACCCCGCCTTTGGCTGCCATTTCTGATGTGGAACAGGTGATTCCGGCTGCGCCCATGTCTTGGGCGGCGACGACTGCACCGGTTTTGAATGCTTCTAAACAAGCTTCAATTAATGATTTTTCTAAAAATGGATCTCCTACTTGGACGGCGGGGCGATCGTCCATTGATTTGTCGGTCAATTCTGCACTGGCAAAACTTGCTCCTCCCATGCCATCTCGGCCGGTAGTTGAACCGACATAAAGCACGGGATTTCCGATGCCGGATGCCCCGGATTTTACGATTTCTTGAGTTTCCATTAAACCCAAGGCCATGACGTTAACTAATGGGTTGCCGGAATAAGCAGGATCGAAGTAAACTTCGCCGCCAACTGTGGGCACGCCGATGCAATTTCCGTAATGGGAAATTCCCGATACTACTCCTTTAAACAATCTCTGAGTTTTAGCGTCGTCTAAATTGCCAAAACGCAGGGAATTTAAAAGTGCGATCGGGCGTGCACCCATTGTGAAGATATCGCGGAGAATTCCGCCGACACCGGTTGCTGCACCTTGGAAGGGTTCGACTGCTGACGGGTGGTTGTGCGATTCAATTTTGAAGGCGAGTTGCAAGCCTTCTCCCAAGTCTACGACGCCGGCATTTTCTCCGGGGCCGACGAGAATTCGATCGCCCTCTGTGGGAAACTGTTTTAATAGCGGCCGCGAATTTTTGTAACAGCAGTGTTCGCTCCACATAACGCCGAACATTCCCAATTCAGCTTTATTAGGATGGCGGCCCAGACGCTGAACGATTTCTTCATATTCTTCAGGTGTGAGTCTTTCACCGGCAATTTGTTCGGGGGAAAATGGGGATTCGGAGATGGGAGACATGGAAACTCGTTATAAACCACAGGCTTAATTCTAAATGCCCTGTGCTTGGTTAATCTACAATCTATAATCTAAAATCTCAAATCCCAAGCTTTTGGTTTGCTAATTTAAAATCTAAAATCTAAAATCTAAAATCTAAAATCGAATGACTTTACCTCGAAATCTCAATTTTGCCAACCAAAACTTGCGGAACCGTTCTTTTAAAGGGCTTGACTTGTCAGGGGCGAATTTCAGCGGTTGCGACATTCGAGGCTGCAATTTCACCGGGGCGATTTTGAGGGGGGCAAATTTTCAGGGTGTCAGAACCGGACAAAGCCGCAGGCGGGTGAGAAATTTGATTGCTAGGGCTGGGGTGACAGCGGTGACAGTGACGGCGGCTGGGGCTTTGACTGGACTGATTGCCGGGGCGGATGCGGGGGCTGCGGCGGTGGCCGGAACGGCTGCGACGGCGATTGCTGCGACTCGGGGCGAGGCGGGAATTGTGGCGGGGGCTGTGGCTGGGGCTGCTGCTGCGATCGGGGCTAGCGGTATTGTGACATTTTTTGGCGGAGATACTATCAGGGGAATTGTCTTATTTTTGGTTTCTGGGGTAATTCTTGGGTTAACTGCGATCGGCTTTTTTATCGCTGTTGAAGAAATAGAAAAATTGTCGGTAACGTCGTTTAGAAAAGCTGATTTAACTGATGCTGTATTCGATCCGGGGGCGGTTCTAGATGCAGATTTTTCCGATGCGCGAGGAGTGCCGTGGTAGATTGCACAATTACTGATTTTTTTGATTTTTTACCGAAAGCATCCAGGATACAAGCCCCCGGATTCATCCGCGGAAAAATAAAAAACCTGTATCCGACGAAACTTGCCCCCCGAATTTATTCGTGGGGTGAATGCTTCAATTCTAAAATCTAAAATCTAAAATCTAAAATCTAAAATCTAAAATCTAAAATCTAAAATCGATTGACCCATTCCCGCAATTCTCGCACGGCTGCGGTTGCGCCTGTAGTTTGAGTGCGATCGATAAATTCGTCAACTTTTGCCGTCGGTAGCATCGGGAAAGCCCGGGAATAATTGCACTCGGTATATTCGCCATTTTGCAATTGATAAAACTTGATGCTTCGTCCGTCGTACCGCCAAATTTCTGGTACGCCTAAATCTGCATATAAATCGAATTGATTTAAGGAACTGCTGGTAATATCAATTTCCAGTGCTAAATCGGGCGGCGGATCTTGAGCAAAGTCTAATTCTGTTCTCCCTCTGACCAGTGCTTCATTCTGGATATAATAGCATGAATCTGGTTCTTTTCCCGCTGCTTTTTTGCGTTTTTTAATCGTCATCGATCCAAAGGGGTTGTACTCCAGATTGAGTTCTTCTATGAGAGTTACAATTAAGCGATCGATCAGCCTGTTGCGATTTTCATGTTCCGGTAGCGGTACCATAATTTCTAATTGACCTTGATGATAAGCAATTCTGGTGGAACGTTTGTTGCCCAGTTCCCCTAGCAGGCTTTCATATAACTGCCAACTGATATTGGGGAGTAAAACTCGCTGTTCGGGGGGCGTTGATATTGTTAGCATTTTACTTGGGTTTTAAAGCTTGAGTATATTTTAGTTTATCTTTTTGTTTTGCGAACTGAACAAAAAGTATCTGCCGACAGCTACGGTCATGCGCTACTGTAGTTAATAATAGACTGTGGTCATTAGTCCTTGTTGTATGAAGCTGCGATCGTTCTTTTCTTTCCTCATTGCTGGCGTCTTGGCACTCTTAGGCTTGAGTGCCGGTGGTTTTTACTGGCTGACAACTCAAACTCCCCTGAATTTACTCAACGGCGGGCCGACAACTACTCCGGCTGCGGCTGTGTTTGTCTCGAAACAAGCACCTTTGTTAGCATCAATGCTGGTAAATCCCGATCGCCTCGAAGCATTGCGGCAAGTTTTTGCCACTCCCGAAGAAAGAAGTCGATCGCACGCAGAATTTGAGCAAATCAAAAAAAGTTTCCTCGCCAGTACAGACCTGGATTACAGTCGAGATATCCAACCTTGGATAGGTGACGAAATTACCCTCGCCGTCACAACGCCAGATTTTGACGGCGACAGCAGCAACGGCAAACAAACCGGGTTTTTGCTGGCCGTTTCCTCCCAAAATGCCGATCGCAGCCAACAATTTCTTGACTCCTACTGGCGCAAACAATCTCGTGCCGATAAAACAGTTCATTCGGAACTATATAAAGGCGTGAAAATTAATTATAAACAAGCACCAACAGCTAAGAAAAAAATTGCTTTGCTTTCACCTTTTAACCCGTTTTCTCTGCCTAATTCAAAATTACCATCCAGCTTCGCAACCGCAGCCATCGGCGGCAATCTAAATTCTGGAAACAACCAAAATTTTGTTTTATTTGCCAACAGTCCGAATGTGATTCGAGAGGCAATTAATAACGTTGAAACAGCAAACCTAAATCTCAACAATACCCCGGAATATCAAAAAGCTTTACAGCAGCTAACTCAAGGTAGAATTGCTTTAGCATTTGTCAATCTCCCGCAGTCAGCAACCGAGCCAAATCCCCAAGTTTCTCTTAATTCCCTCGCAGTTGCTGTCGGAGTCAACCGACGGGGATTGCTGGCTCAAACTGCTTTAGTGACATCGCGAGAAAACACAGCTTCTCCAACACTCTCCGAACCTGTGCAAGCCTTGCAATACATTCCGTCAGCCAGTCCTTTCGCCGTCGCCAGCACCGATTTAAGGAATTTTTGGTCTGATTTGTCATCGGCGGTGTCAGCTAATGCAGAAGTCTCAAATTTAGTCGATCGCACTCTGGCAGATATTCAGCAACTTTGGGGCGTCAACCTGCCGCAGGATATATTTGACTGGGTACAAGGAGAATACGCTTTAGCCGTGCTTCCGAATTCGTCAAATAGTGCTGACTGGATTTTTGCCGCCGAAAAATCTGCTGATTCCCAAAAGGCGATCGACAAACTCGATGAAATTGCCCGCAGCAAAGAATACAGCATCGGCAGCTTCACTCTCAGAAACCAGAAAATTACCGCTTGGACGCAGTTGACAACTAACCAGAATTATGGTAAAGAAAATAATAGAAAAAGTGCGATCGAAACCGAGGCAAAAGGAGTTCGAGCCACCGTCGGCAAATACGAAATTTTCACCACTTCAGTAGAAGCAATGGACGCAGCACTAGAAGCAGCAGAAACAGGCTCTTTAGTTGCCGATCGAGATTTTCAAACCAGCATTGAACCGCTACCGCCGTCTAACGACGGCTATTTTTATTTAGACTGGCCCTCCAGCAGGGCAATTTGGGAAAAACAAATCCCGCTGTTGAGGTTAATTCAACTTTCGGCAAGACCGTTGTTCGACCACTTGCGATCGCTCACTGTCACCAGTACGGGAGAAATAACAGGAATTCGCAAAGCTACTATATTTATGCGGCTGAATTAGTTAGAAGGAAGAAGGAAGTTCGGCAACGGATTCGCTCCACGGATGTAACGGATGTAACGGATGTAACGGATGTCAGTCCGATGTCCGTCGGAAGAAGGAAGAAACTATGCCCCATTCCCTATGCCCCATTCCCTATGCCCCATTCCCTATGCCCCATTCCCTATGCCCCATTCCCTATGCCCCATTCCCAATTCCCCATTCCCAATTCCCCATTCCCAATTCCCCATTCCCAATAACTAAGGACTAATAACTACAGACTCCTTCACCTTTTTCGGTTGCCCAAAATAAGCTTGAAACACCTCTTTGGCGATCGGGGCAGCGGCAACAGAACCATAACCGCCATTTTCCACAACCACAGCGATCGCAATTTCCGGCTTCTGGGCGGGCCCGAAGGCCACATACAAAGAGTGATCCTGCTGTCCGATCACCTCCGAAGTCCCTGTTTTGCCCGCCGTCAGCGGAATCGAACCGTCATTCAATCCCTGTCCAGTACCCTCGGCAACCACCGCGATCAGTCCTTCCTTAACCACCTTAATCGTCGAAGGCTTCATCCCCGTATGCACCGGTTTCGTCTCGGGTTTGCCAGTCATGGAAGTCAAAAGATGAGGCTTCACCCGATTGCCCCCATTGGCGATCGAACTCACCATCACCGCCGCCTCTAAAGGAGTCACCAGCACCAACCCCTGACCGATCGACATCGTTACCGTATCACCCGCATACCAAGGTTCTTTATAAATTTTCTCCTTCTCCTCCGGCGTCGGGATTTGACCGTAATCGCCACCGCCTAGCCCCAAAAGATTCAAATCCGTATCCTTGCCAATTCCCAAGCGGTGTCCCCACTTAGAAATTTGCTCCGGCCCGGTACTAATCCCCACTTGATAAAAAAATGTATTGCTGCTGAAAGCCAAGGCCTCCCGAAAGCCGATGTAGCCGTAACCGCCGCTGTGTTCGTTAAAATCAATTCCCCCCACCGTAATGTAAGACGAAGTACCCAGAATTGAGTCCGGCGAAAATTTGCCCGACTCCATGCCCGCGACGGAAGTCACAATTTTAAAGGTGCTGCCGGGGGGATAGCCTTGCATGGCCCGGTTCAAAAATGGATTTTCTGGGTCTTGAAGAGTTTCCCACTCGTCCTTAGTGATTTTTCGCGTAAACAGATTGGGGTCAAAAGTCGGGTGGCTGGCCATTACTAATACCGCCCCGGTTTTGACATCCAGCGCCACTACTGCTCCCCGGCGGTTTCCCAAGGCTTTTTCGGCTGCTTTTTGCATGGACAAGTCTATGGTTAGCTGCACCGCCTCACCGGGTTTGGGCGGTGTTTCTCCCATCAGCCGCAATTCTTGATTTTGGGCGTTTACCTCGATCAGCCGATCGCCCCAAACTCCCGCAATCTGCTTGTTAGAACTCGCTTCTATGCCCATTTGACCGACTATCATCCCCATCGGATATTCCGGGTGAGCTTTTAAGTCTGCTGCGGTAGCTTCGCCAATATATCCGATCACGTGAGCCGCCAAACTGCCTTCGGGATAGTAGCGGTTCGCTTCTGGTCGCACTTCCACTCCCCGCATTTGTCCCACCTGTTCTGCTAGCGGCACAAACACCTCTGGCGGCATAGCTTGCTTGAGCCGCACCGGTCTGTAGGATTGAGGATCGACCTCTTTTAATTTTTTTAAAATTTCTTTGACCGGGATTTTCAGCAACGGACTCAACTTTTCTGCTGTCGCTTTCCACTCTTCCATCGTTTGTTCTTTCGGCCACAAATATACCGATCGAGCTAAATTGTTTCCTGCTAGCAGCTTGCCTTGGCGATCGATAATGTGTCCGCGATTGGCTGGCATTGGCACTAGGCGAACGCGATTGTTTTCGGCTCGTTCCCGGTTTTGCTTCCCTTGTACCAGTTGCAATTCCACCAGCCGACTAGCGTGCAGGCCCAGCAAACCTGTTGCCACCAGCATGAACACGATCGCCCGGTGTATCGGACGCTCCTGTTTCTTAGGAGTTTCCGCCAGCGTTTTGGTTTTGTCAGAAGAGTGAAATCCTGATATCGAATAAACTTGTCGTTGCATCATTCTATAGGTAGATGTCAAATCCTAGATTTTAGATTCTTGAATTGTCAATTGTGAAGTATACATCATCAAACCCCAGAGGATCGGGCTTTTACCATTGGCAGAAACGGAATAATCGATCGTTAACTTTTGACCGATCGCTAATAACTCATGACTCTTAACTAATCCTCCAAGCACCAAGAAATAGCCAGCACGATCGTGACCAGGCTCAGCCAATTAGGGAGGTGGAGCCAGCCGGATAGACCTATAGGTAACAATACCAAGACCTGTGTCAATAGGGAACCGATCGCCAACAGCAAGGCTAGGAGTATCAAATTTATCATCTTGACACCGTACAATTTCGGATATGGGTCGGTCGCCTGTGGCAGAAATCCGAGTGGCACAAGCGAGAGCGATCTTACAGGGATTGTCCTGATAGACATAAGGAAGAGAAGCCAGGAGGTTTTGAACAAATTTAAAAAAAATTATTCTTCCTCCACAGTTTGTATTCTAGGGGCTGCGATGGGTAAATTCTGAGTTGTGATTTTAATTTGTGACGCCAGGAGTATTGCCATGTTGTTTAATCAGCTAGCCAATTTCAAAAACGGTGCGTTCTTGGCTGCGATCGCCGCGATTGCCGCCCTACCAGTTTTAGCAGAAACAGCCAATTTCGGCACTTTAACTTTATCGCGAGGTTTTGCAGCCCCAACAGCAGTTTTGAGAGGTTCCACAGGCGGATCGTACTCTCTATCTGCCATAGCCAACGCCGATCGCCACAAAAACAAATGTTTGGGTTTTGCCACCCCAACTCCCGACCACATCATAGTCTTGCAGCAAAACTTTTCAAAACTCACACTCCAAGTCAACAGCGGAGGCAAGGACACGACCTTACTCGTAAAAGGCCCCGGTAAAGCGGTGCGCTGCGGAGACGATATAGGTCAGAATAAAGATGCTGGCATACTTGATTCAGACTGGCAAGCAGGCTCTTACAGGATTTGGGTAGGTACTGTCGAACCCGGAGTCAAGTCTAACTATACAATCTCCGTACAGGAATAGTCAGTTGTCAGTTGTCAGTTGACAGTTGACAGTTGGCAGTTGGTTATTGGTTATTTGTTGTCAGTTCCAATGCCCTGCGCGGGCCAATGCCCCATGCCAATGCCCATGCCCCATGCCCCATGCCCCAATCTATTAATCTCCCACTACCCAATCTCCCGATCGACCGCTCACTTCCCCCATCCACTAAAATGTAAAATCGAAAGTGGCGTGTTTAACCAATATAGGTAACTCCGAAAGTGCTAAAGACTCTTAGAGCTGACTTCAGTATAATTTTCGATCGCGACCCTGCCGCTCGCAACTGGCTGGAAGTTTTGTTTTGCTACCCCGGTCTTCAGGCCCTAGTGCTGCACCGCCTCGCACACTGGCTTTACGTGCTGGGGCTTCCCTTCATCCCCCGCTTGATTTCGCACATTGCTCGTTTTTTGACCGGAATTGAAATTCACCCGGGGGCAACGATCGGCAAAAGCGTCTTCATCGACCACGGTATGGGGGTTGTGATCGGCGAAACAGCGATAATCGGCGATTTTGCCCTAATTTACCAAGGCGTCACCCTTGGCGGAACAGGCAAGGAAAGCGGCAAGCGTCACCCTACCGTCGGCGAAAATGTAGTTGTCGGTGCCGGCGCCAAGGTACTCGGCAATCTGCTAATTGGCAACAACGTTCGTATCGGCGCAGGTTCCGTCGTGCTCCGCGACGTACCATCTGACTGTACGGTGGTAGGGATTCCCGGCCGCATCGTCTATCGATCGGGAGTGCGCGTCAATCCCCTAGAACACGGCAGTTTGCCGGATTCGGAAGCTGCGGTAATTCGCTCTTTGCTCGATCGCATCGAGTCCCTCGAACAGCAAGTAAAAAGTTTGCTTCCTCAAGCATCTGTCTCCTTAAATTCTGTTCCCAATTCCCGCAATTTCCACTCAGTATCAGAAGCTTTAAACCAAGCCAGCAATGTAGCCTTAGCCGAAAAAACACAGCTAGGTACAACCCCTAGCTGCAAGTTAAAAGATAAAGCAATTCAAGAATTTTTCGACGGCAGCGGCATCTAAAATTTGAATTGGGCATAGGGCATTGGGCATTGGGCATTGACCAAACAGGGCATAGGGAATTGGGCATTGGGCATTGGGCATTGGGCATGGGAAATGACAACAAATAACCAATAACTAAGAACCAATAACTAATGACTACTGACTACTGACTTCTTTTTCAAGGATTGACCTCGCGCACAGACCAATTTCCCTCCCCGTCGCGCCGATAAAGCGATCGATTTTGCGGTTCCCCCCGCAACTCCAAAAAATCCACCGTTTCCGGTTCCAACAACAGCAAGCAAAAATTAGGCAGCGGTTCGATCGCATTTGGGGAAGCAGAATCAAAAGCACTAGCCTCGGCTTTGTCATCCCCCGGATGCGGCCAAGCAAACTGTGCTCTAGCCGCCTCAGAAAGCTCCTGCCAAGCTGTGCACCGCGACGAGCACAACTGGGCCTCTGGATAATCAGCCCCTACCAAAACTAGCTTTCCAGCAATCCGAAATTGTTCGCGAGTTTTAGGAAAATACCAGCAAATTTCCCCCCAAGGATAGAGGTTAATTTCCTCAGCCTTTTCACTGCGAATATCTGTAATAAATTTCAACTGATTAGTATCTCCTAAAAAGCCTCGAAACACCACAGTGCGGTTGGCCGGACGGCCGGTGGCGCGCACAGTTGCTAGTTGCAAGTAGCGGGCAAAAGCGAGACTGCGGTTGCGGTGGAGGGCGCGAGCTAAGGGCGATCGCCAAAGTGCTAAAGACATAATTAATAACCTATCATATTAGTCATTAGGAATTGGGCATTGGGCATTGGGCATTGGGCATTGGGCATTGGGCATTGGGCATTGGGCATTGTTAACCGTTGACTGTTGACTGTTGACTGTTAACCGTTAACTAATGACTACTGACTAATGACTACTGACTAATGACTGCTGACTAAGTAGTAGGACACAATTAATTACACAAAACTATGGGCTACAAGCCTTGTCTAGTAAAAAATTAGCAAAGAATCACTGTGTAATTAATTCTGTCCAATTACTTACTGACTCTTCTTTCTGCTATTGGTAATTCTATGTCAAATTCACTCTCAAAATTCAAAACTATTGAAACTCCCCACAGCGGCTACCACTGGGACGGCAGTTCCCGCCGCTTTTTTGAAGGCTGGTACTACCGAATAACATTACCGATTCACGGACAATCCTTTGCATTCATGTATTCAATAGAAGACCCCAGAGGCGGTCAACCTTACAGCGGCGGTGCAGCTCAAATTCTCGGCCCGGAAGATAGCTATTTGTGCCGCACCTTTCCCGATGTAAATAAGTTTTGGGCGCACCGAGAAAGCTTGGGTTTCGGACATTGGGGCAAAACAGATTTACAAATTAAACCGCAATATTTAGAGCCGCAAGTATTCGACAGGCGCGTCGAAGAAGGCTATCAAGCTACTGGTACTTTGAATCAAGGTTATCTGCACGATCCGGGAAGCGGCAGTCGCTGTTTTTGGCAGTACGAAATTCAACCTATTTACGGCTGGGGAAACTCTGAAGAAATCCAGAAATCGACGGCGGGAATGCTATCTTTTCTGCCCGTCTTTGAGCCTGGATGGCAAATTTTAATGGCTCACGGTTTAGCCACGGGCTGGATCGATTGGAACGGCGAACGGTACGAATTTAAAGATGCTCCCGCTTACAGCGAAAAAAACTGGGGCGGTGCTTTTCCGCAAAAGTGGTTTTGGGTTAATTGCAATTGTTTTCAAGGCGAAAATGATTTAGCTTTAACTGCTGGCGGCGGCAAGCGGGGCGTGCTGTGGTGGATGGAATCGGTAGCAATGATTTGTCTGCATTACCGAGGCAAATTTTACGAATTTGTACCTTGGAATTCGCAAGTTAGCTGGAATATTGAACCTTGGGGAAGCTGGAAAATGCAGGCTAGAAACAGCCAATTTGAAGTTGAGTTGATTGGCACTACAAACAGTCTTGGTACTTATGTGCGAACTCCTACAGAAAAAGGCATGGCTTTTTGCTGCCGGGATACTACGCACGGCGAATTGCGCTTGCAACTGCGAGAGTTGTTGGGGGGAAATGTTGAAAAAAATGGCAAGCAGCGTTCTAGAATTATCTTGGAGGCTCAAAGTTCTTTATCGGGTTTGGAGGTTGGGGGCGGGCCTTGGGATGAAGTTTGGCGGTAAGGATTCAGGTAAAAAAAAGTGAGAGTGAGAGCCAAAAAATATGGTAATGTAGTCAGATGAGGGAAAAATCAG
>JAUBST010000080.1:0-19557 GCA_036702215.1 Microcoleus sp. F6_B6 | reverse complement strand
TGAATTACGCACTTGATTTAGCTAAATACTTGATCTTATCATGTTTTAGGTTGAAATTAAGATGCGTTTACCCTGTAATACCCGTAGGGTCGGGTACGGGATCGCCAGGTGGTAGTGGTAATAGAATTGGATAGTAACGTAAATCAAGCATAGCCCCAACACCTCCTGATGAAGGAATACCTATTTCTTTTCCACAATCTGTAGTTTGTGGCCCACAGATGTAATAGTTCAGGAGCTCGAAGCTACCTCGTAAGTCGTTCTCGGCACGTCGAAATTCCCAACGTCCTGGATAGCTATTAGAAAAATCGTTTAGCAATTGCCAAAGCTCACTTGTTCCACCCCTTTCGCTCTCTTGTGGGATATCTAAATATGCTTCGCCCTCATAACCATATTCATCGTAGTAAATAAAGGCATCAAATCTCCCATTTGAAGAAAAATTGATCGTAAAAGCAATAGCGGATTGTCCGGTAAGCGTTACTACCAAGGTGGTAGCCAACCCAAGTAGAGAATATTGTCGCGATGGCATTTTGTAACTCCTTTATGTATTAGGTTCCCAAGAAATAAGAGTTTTGGCGCAAAACAAAATCTAGACAGTAATTGCGATGTGATTTCAATTCATCAATAGACTAGGCGGAACTCCTCCCAAGGTGTAGATGCCTTTCCCGTCCACAGTCCTTCCACAGTTCCTCCATAAAAGATTTTTCTCATGGCGTTTTGATTTTCATAAGTGAACCGCACTTGATATCTACCAGGATTGAGGGCGCGAAAAGTCCAAACACCGCCAGACCTTTCATCCCCTCTGAGTTCAAGCTTGTCTTGATAGCAATACAGTTCGCTTTCCATAAAGAAAGTCAAACTCTCGTTGGGCATCGCCAATAGAAAATCATCTTCTTGCAAACCTTTAGTTGCATTTATGCCGTAAGACCGTTCTATTACTGTCCCCTTAGCATCTTGAAGTTCTGGTATCAAGCCAAAGCCAGAGAAGAGAAAGCGATAGGGAATTTCCGCAAGATTCGTAATGCGAATGCCGAATTGCACGGGAGTTGTGTCACCGTGTTTAGTCGGAATCATTAATTCGCGCTCTGACACTAAAGTTTCAAAACGGATACTATCTACTTCAACGGTTTTGCTCTTAGTTGATTTTTTAGATGCCATATTGCCTAACCTCATTTTGGGGTTCTTTTCGGTGCAGCTTCGCTATCTTTACCGCTCAAAGGGCGAGAGCCACAGTTTTAGGTGCAGTTTTTTAAGTCGCTTATCAAAAAGCTAAGGGATTATATTTTTCAAAACAATGTAGCTTTTACGGATGTTTTGCAGTCGTAAATCAATTATTTCGGTATTTTTACTGATGGATTGTCAGGAGGTGTCAAGAAGCTGAGGGGGTGACAACCTCTCTCAAAGCTTTGCGTAGCAGAGATTTGAGGCTTTACGCTTCTCAAAGATGTTGGGAAAAAACGGCTCATTAATACATCAGGTTTTACGAAGTCACTGGCTCCCCGGCCGTTTTTCCCAAGAAACAGTGTCAACAAGGATGTCAATAAGCCTCCAAGTTTTTTCAGATCAAGTGGTCTCAAGCCCAAACTGGTAAGGGTTTCGACGGGGTTGTCACCCCCTCAGGTTTTGAGGGTAATTTTACATTAATTCAGTAATTAGGGACAACCAACAACCCTTCCCAGTTTTGGTTGATCCTCAAACATGGCGCAATTGAATGCCGCTCGCCAGTAGCTGAGCCGCTCGCCAGTAGCTGAGCCGCTCGCCAGTAGCTGAGCCGCTCGCCAGTCGTGGGCGATCGGAAAAAGATCTCAAATGGGTTCTATAAACAAGAGCGAAAACCGCATAGGAAAAATGCCGCTGTCGAGCTATAAATTTGGGCGTCAAGTGCTGAAGTTGACACGACGAAAGGCACGGCGCCGTATCCTAATTTTGGATAACTAACGGCGATTCACTTGTAACCAAATTTCCAGCGTCACCAGCAGCCACAGCTTCAGCCCATAGCGGGGAAAAACTTCCCCACGATAGTTTAGCCACTCGCGGATTAGTGTTCGATCGAGGTAATGCCCGATCGCCGCATGACGATTCAGCAGCAACGATCGCGCTTGCCGCTGCCAATCCCTCAAAAACCACTGCTGCATCGACATCACCATCCCGCTTTTCGGACGGTTGACAATGACATCGGGCAGCAAATCCGCCACAGCAGCCTTGAGAACCGCTTTTTCCTGCGCGCCCGAAAGCTTATATTCTGGGGGAATTTGCAAACTCAGCGCCACCATCCGCGCATCGAATAGGGGCGATCGAGCTTTTAGTCCCGCCGCAGCCGTGAGATTATTCACCTTGGTCAAAATGTAATCGGCTCCTTTAAACTCTATGTTGAGCCGCATCAGCCGATTCAAAAACGTCGTTTCTGTCTGCTGCAATTCCTCAGCAAAGACGGAAGGCGCATTCTTCACCTTTTCCCAAACCTCCGGCTTCAGCAAACGCGGCAAATCCACATAGCATTTTTGAAACGAAGTCAAATAAGCTGCGATCGGATCTGGTTTACCCTGAATCGAACCGTACAAACTGTTGAGTAACATCGGCTTATTTTTCGGCCCGCCAAAGCACGGATCGCCGCCTTCGCCATTGAGTACCACGTCTGCGAATTGCTTTGCCGATCGCCCCAGCAGCAAATTTGGCACCGTCAAACCTTCCCCCACCGGATCGTCCATTGCCGCCAGCGTTTCCGGTAGCAACTCCCAAATTTGCTGCGGCGAAACTTCCAAAACGTGGTGCTCAGTGCCACAATGTGCTGCGACGAGGTTGGCAAATTCAATCTCGCTGGGATATTGATGGCCAAAGTGCATCGAAAAAGTATGTACCGGACGATCGTGCAGTCGCGCTGCGATCGCCGCGACGCAACTTGAATCAATACCGCCCGAAAGGTATGCTGAGACTGGTTCTCCCGCTGGTAGCGCTTCCTGCACCAGTTGTTCCAAAAGCGATCGCACTTGTTGACTGTGCCATTCCAAAGGGCGATCGGCGTTAGTAATTTGCTCCTGCGGCTGCCAGTATCTCTGCGCTTCAACATCCGGTAAGTACAGGTAGCTACCGGGCCGCAACTCTCGCACCGCTTCCCACAGCGTTTGTGCTCCGGGTACAAACGCACAGCACAAGTAGTCGCGCAAAGCAACTAAATCAAGTTCTCGATCGTGATAGGGATTGAGCGATCGCAGTCGAGGCGCGATCCAGCGAGTCGTGCCTGTACGGGTGTAATAGAGGGTTTTGGCTCCCACGCGATCGCGCCCCAGACACAAGGTTTTCTCCTCTCGATCCCACACTGCTACGGCAAATTGTCCTTCCAGCAAGCTCAGTGTTTTAGTACCGTACTGTTCCCATAGCCGCCCCACGATCGCCAAATCAGTCAATCCCTCGCTATCAATCTGTTGTTTGAGCATGGGAGTGCGATCGAAGCAGCAGTCACCTACCAGCACAAATCGCTGATTGGGGCTGAAGGTGGGTTCCGCTCCGATTATGGCAAAACCTGAAGTTTCCCAAGTTGCAGAGTGCGATCGGGCTTCTGGGCCCCAAGCAATCACCCAATTAGAGTAGATAGAATGCTGAGTCTGCATTTTAAATTAGACATCTCCCATAATTATTGTGGAACAGGCATCTTCTTGCCTGTTCAAAACAGGCAATTCTTGCGATGACTATTACATTAAAAAACGTTTGAAAGTAGCTTATAAATCAAGCGAAAAATAGCTGTTCCAGCGATCGCACCCAAAGCACCCAACCATCCCGCAAACAACACGCCAGCGATCGGAGAATTCGGATAAATTGCCACTGCCGCCGTCTGTAAAGCCGGGAAAAACCACAGCAAAGCCACAGTACCTGCACCAATAATCAACATCTCAGTTTGCTCGATCGCCCTGCGGTACTGGCCGTAAATCAAACCCGCCACGATCGTCCCCAACAATCCGATACTCAAGCCAGGAGAGGGCAGCAAACTCGTCAGGGCGATCGCCAGCACCCCTCCCTCAAAACCCGTAAACGCCGCCCCCGACAAAACCTCCCAAATCGAAAAAGTCGCTCTCGGCGGAGGTTGCAGCCCTCCTGGAGGTGTTGCAGAAACCCGTACAGGAGGCGGCAGAGTCGGTTGAAGAGGTATCGGAGGTGGCGCCACCGCGACTGTAGGTGGTTGAGAATGTTGTTGAGGCCGAGACATCAGAGCCGCTGCCACCTCACTGGCAGATTGAAACCGCTGGCTGGGAGCTGATAATAACATTCGATCGAGAACGTGAGCCAAACGCGAACTTACCTGCACCCGCGAATGCCAATTCCACTCGTTTCTGTAACTATCAAAAAGCTCCGCCGGCTGCAAACCGCTCAGCAAAGTAATACAAGTCACACCCAAAGCATACAAATCCGTTGCCGGATAAACTTCTTGCCCGCTCATTTGTTCTGGCGGAGCGTAACCCAAAGAATAAATACCAGTCGAAGCTTTTGCACTCCCAACACTTTGTGTTACTTGTTTAACCGCCCCAAAATCTAATAAATAAAGCCGACCGTTTTTACCCCGCATAATATTAGCAGGTTTAATATCCCGGTGAATCGAACCGCGAGAGTGCACAAAGTCTAGAACCTTCAAAATTTCCCGCAGTACCTCCACCGTTTCCGCTTCCGAAAACCTGCCTTTAACAGTTAGTTCATCCTCCAAATTTTTACCGTCAATAAATTCTTGAACCAGATAGAAAAACTGATCGTTTTTTCCCGGCTGCAAACTCGTAACAGTCAGCTCAAAAAAAGCCAGCAAACTTGGAATTTGGGAATGTTCGTTTCCCAGTTCTTCCAGCACCGCCGCTTCCCGTTCAAACAGAGTTTGAGCGATTTTTAGCTGTGCCGGAGTCAGACTTACCGACGGCTGCAAAAGTTTAGCAACGCACTGCCGCATCGCGGGAGTATAGCGGTCTCTGGCCAAAAATGCCGCCCCAAAACCGCCTTGACCCAACAACCTCACGGGCAAATAGCGCCCGCTCAAAATCAGGGGCATTCCGCAAGTCGTGCAAAACTTTTGCTGCACGGTTTTGAGCAGCGAACTGTCATCGAGGTCGGGAAAATAGTTTTGAGGACGCGGGCAGCCCGGTCGGGTGCAGTAAACTTCCATTTTTTTTTTGCTAAGAAGAAGGAAGAGAGAAGAAGGAAGAGGGAAGAAGGAAGAGGAAAGAGGGAAGAAAAAGCGATTGTTAAATCAGATTCCAATTTCTCAACTAACCGCGAACTGCTAACTGCCAGCGACCTAAGAGATTAACTTCCTGCCGAGTTGGGAGTTGCTATTTCTATGAATCCCAAATCGAGCGCGGGGGGTTCTTTCTTCTCCTGGAGGGTCGAATAAGTAGCAAACTGGGGCAAAATTTCATTGCTGAAAGCCTCTGCTGCTTTTGAACGGTAGCGGTTGGGGTTGTAAATTAGCGACAAAATCCGAGTTACCACAACTTCATCCATTTGAGATTTGTGCAAGACGCCCATGAGCAACTCTTTTTCGATCGCCGAAACCGAGACAAAAGCAGCTCCCAGCCCCGACTGAACGGCATTTTTAATTGCTTCGATCGAATTTAGTTCCATCTCGATTTTCAAGCGGCGCGTGTCAATGCCGCAGCGAGTCAGTACCTGATCGATTACTTTGCGGATAGTAGACTGCGAATCGAGGGATATAAACTGCAATTTGTAAAGGTCTTCTTTTTGGATAGTTTCTTGTTGTACCATCGGGTGAGATGGAGGGAGAATCAGAGCCAGTTCGTCCTCAGCGTAAGGAACAATTTCTAAAGCTTCTACAAGTTCGGTAGGAATTTCTCCGCCAACAATTGCCAAATCGATTTGCCCGTTGGCCACACTCCACGCCGTGCGGCGGGTCGAGTGAACGTGAAGCTGTACTGCTACATCCGGGTACTTTTGCCGAAACATCCCGATCATCCGGGGCAGCAAATACGTCCCGGTTGTTTGAGAAGCGCCGACGATCAAGGTACCGCCTTGGAGATTTTGCAAGTCTTCCAGAGCTCGACAAGTTTCCTGGCAAAGCGATAAAATTTTCTCGCCGTAACTCAGCAGCAGGTGTCCGGCTTCGGTAAGTTGCGCCCGCCGCCCCCCCCGGTCAAACAGCGGCACGTCCAACTGTCTCTCTAAGTTTTGCACCTGCAAGCTAACTGCTGGCTGGGATACGTAGAGGCTGTCCGCGGCGCGTTTGAAGCTTCCTTCAGAGGCGATCGCCTTGAGAATGCGTAACTGGTCTAAAGTGAAAGGAAGGTCAGACATATATCTAATTGTCAGTTGTCAGTTGTCAGTTGACTGTTGACGGTTGACTGCAGGCAGCGAACAGCAAACAGCGAACAGTCAACAGCGAACAGTCAACAGCGAACAGTCAACAGTCAACAGCGAACAGTGAACAGTTAACTGACTCATAACCGCTGAATGCTCCCATAGATACTTTGTGACACAAATTGGCCTTGAATCAATAACTTTTCTTAATATTTGCAATGACGATCGACTTGGCGCTCGACTCCCACTTAGTTATTCTGGGCCTGTTACTGGTTTTTGCGATCGCCCACAGCGGTTTAGCAGCCCTCCGGCCAAAAGGTGAAAAGCTGATCGGGCCGAGACTTTACCGCGTTTTGTTTGCCCTTGTCAGTTTGCCGCTAGCCGTCATTCTGATTGTCTACTTTTTCAACCACCGCTACGACGGCCTGCAGCTTTGGCAAGTACAGGGAGTACCCGGAGTTAAACCCGCAGTTTGGATACTTTCGGCAATTTCCTTCCTGTTTCTGTACCCAGCAACTTTCAACCTCCTAGAAATTGCCGCCGTCCAAAAGCCCCAAGTTCACCTCTACGAAACTGGCATCATTCGCATCACCCGTCACCCCCAAATGGTGGGACAAGTGATTTGGTGCGTGGCCCACACCCTGTGGATTGGCACTAGCTTTACCCTCGTCACTTCCATCGGTTTGGTACTTCACCACCTGTTCGGAGTGTGGCACGGCGACAGGCGACTTCAGGCTCGTTTTGGAGAATCCTTTGAAACCATCAAATCTCGAACCTCAATAATTCCATTTTCGGCAATCCTACAAAAGCGTCAAACCCTTGATTTGCTTGAGTTTTTGCGACCTTCCTACGTAGGTGTAGTCATTTTTACGGGCCTGCTTTGGGAAATTCATCCTTTTTTGATGCGTGTCACTAAGAACATATACTGGTAGCATGATCCCTAGGATAGAAAAAAAATTATTAAATTTTGAGGGATCATGGTGTTGTCGGTTAGCGAACGCACTTTTGCACAAGAGGTGTTTCAAGCCTCTACCCCCGTTTTAGTTCACTTTTCGGCTCCTTGGTGCGGTTTGTGCCGCGCGATCGACCCGACGCTTAAGACTTTTGAGGCACAGTGGGCAGAAAAAGTCAAGCTGGTTGGGGTGAATGCCGATCAATGTTTCAAATTGGCTCACACTTATCGGCTGACAAGTCTGCCCACGCTGATTTTGTTTGAGGGCGATAAAGTTCGATTTAGATTTGAAGACTACCAAGGACGCGAGGAACTCCGGCGGACTCTGGATTCCTGGATGCTGGCGGCTCAGGTAGCTTCCCCATCTCCACGGCTGCAACTTCAGGAAGTAGCCAACAGGTAACGGCTGCAAGTTATTCGGCTTTTAGGTAGAAAGCAGAAGCAGTTCCTGATTTGTCGATCGGCCACCACCAGCGCCAAATGTCGCAGTCGTGAACGCAGAAACAGTTTTTTACAAAAATATAGGTGCAGCGCGAGAGTATAGGTTAAAAAACCCGGTTTCTTGATTCCTGTCCGTCCAAGACAGTCTGGATTTGTCAATCTATATTTTGGTAGAAATTTAAGGGGAACTAGATCGATCGGCTCGATCGGGAAAATATGCAGTAGGTCTCAAGCATTGTCGATCGACAATGCTTGAGAATTACAACAAGTATTTCTGCCCAGTCGCGCAGGCGTGTGTCACAATTGTTTACAGTTTTGGCAATATCTAGTAGAAACTTTAAACTACCTATCAGTCATGGAACTGCTTTATCAATACGCTTGGCTGATTCCAGTCCTGCCGCTGGCAGGCGCAATGCTAGTAGGTCTAGGCTTAATCACCTTTAACCAGGCAACCAACAAACTCCGACAAGCGAATGCGATCTTCATCGTCTCCGCCCTCGGAGGGTCAATGGTACTCTCTTTCGCATTGCTGTGGAGTCAACTACAGGGCCACGCACCCTACACCCGCACTATTCAGTGGGCTTCTGCAGGCGACTTCTCGCTGAATATGGGCTATATTATCGACCCGCTGACGGCGGTAATGCTGGCGATCGTCACCACGGTCGCCTTTTTGGTGATGATTTACACCGACGGCTACATGGCTCACGATGACGGGTACGTGCGCTTTTACGCCTACCTGAGCATCTTCAGCGCCTCGATGTTGGGTTTGGTAATTAGCCCGAACATCGTTCAGATTTACATTTTTTGGGAACTCGTAGGTATGTGTTCGTACCTGCTAGTCGGATTTTGGTACGATCGCAAACCAGCAGCAGACGCCTGCCAAAAAGCTTTTGTCACCAACCGCGTCGGCGACTTCGGCCTGCTGCTGGGCATCCTCGGCATTTACTGGGCCACCGGCAGCTTTGAATTTGAGGTGATGGGCGAACGCCTGCACTCCTTAGTCGAATCCGGTGCTCTTTCGGCAACTCTGGCGACAATCTTCGGCGTCCTCATATTTTTGGGACCGGCCGCCAAATCCGCTCAATTCCCCCTCCACGTTTGGCTGCCAGACGCAATGGAAGGCCCGACACCTATTTCGGCCCTGATCCACGCCGCGACGATGGTAGCAGCAGGCGTCTTCCTGATCGCTCGGATGTACCCGGTGTTTGAAGGGCTGCCCGCAGTCATGAATTTGATCGCCTGTACCGGCTGTTTTACGGCATTTCTGGGTGCTTCGATCGCGATTACCCAAAATGACATCAAAAAAGGCCTCGCCTACTCCACCATCTCCCAACTCGGCTACATGGTGATGGCAATGGGCGTCGGCGCTTACAGTGCCGGACTTTTCCACTTGATGACTCACGCTTATTTCAAAGCGATGCTGTTCCTGTGTTCTGGTTCAGTGATTCACGGGATGGAAGCAGTTGTAGGCCACAACCCCGCACTCGCTCAAGATATGCGAGTCATGGGCGGTTTGCGGAAATATATGCCGATTACCGCTAGTTGCTTTTTAATCGGAAATTTGGCAATCTGCGGAATTCCGCCGTTTGCTGGTTTTTGGTCAAAAGACGAAATCCTCGCCAGCGCCTTCGCAGCAAATCCCGCTTTGTGGGCTGTTAGCTGGCTGACGGCCGGGATGACCGCGTTTTATATGTTCCGGATGTATTTCAGCACCTTTGAGGGCGAATTCCGGGGCAATGACAGCGCCATCAAGCGGCAACTGCTGCAACCCGGTGTGGTTTTTGGCCCGGGAGCGATGAACGTTAAGGAATTGGCATCAACTGGCGACAGTCACGGCGAACACGACCATTTGCCTCACGAATCTCCTCTGACAATGGCTCTGCCGTTAGTGTTGCTGGCAGTACCTTCTGTGTTTATCGGTTTTCTCGGTACGCCGTTTGCCAATTATTTCGAGCAGTTTGTTCGCGCTCCAGGCGAGTCTCTCGAAGAAGTTTTGGAACACGCTGCTGAGTTCAATTTGACGGAATTTCTAATCATGGGCGGAAGCTCTGTAGGTATTGCTTTGCTGGGCATTACTTTGGCTTCTCTGATGTATTTGAGCCGTAAAATTGACGCAAGTGCGATCGCCCAAAAAATCAAACCGCTTTACGAGTTCTCCCTCAACAAGTGGTATCTCGACGATATCAACGAATTTCTTTTCGTCAAAGGCAGCCGCCGTTTGGCGCGCCAAGTCATGGAAGTTGATTTGCGAGTCGTCGATGGTGTCGTCAACTTGACTGGTTTAGTCACGCTGATTAGCGGCGAAGGTTTGAAATACTTTGAAAGCGGTCGCGCTCAGTTTTATGCGCTGATTGTGTTTGTCGCAGTTCTGGGTTTTGCGATCGTTTCTGGAGTCGGTTAAATCTGTAGGGAAACGGGAGTGTCTTTTAATGTCAACAAACAGGTAAAACCCATAGTCCGACAGGGAATGAATTCCCTGTCTCAAAGCTAAAGTCCTCGCTATGAGGACTGAAGAACTCCTTAAACCTCTGATTGTGGAACAGGCCGGAAAGCCTGTTGAATACTGGCTTTTTTGGAGATATCTATTAGTCCTATGCAAGAGGACTTTCGCCAGACGCCAGGGGTTTCAACCTCTGGCTGACTGGCGGACTTGCAGATGTTGGGATCAGTTTTACACGCTTTAGGCATTGCCGTATCCCCACGAGGAGATATTTTAAGAAATGGTATTAGCTCAATAACTCACCCTAGACAATTAGCAAATAGAAATAAATCTTTGATTGAACTTAACTGTTGCGATCGCATAATTTGTCCAAATAATAGCAAAAAAATTTGTTCCGTATAAAGAAAGTATAAAATTTAGGCTAAAATTGCAAAAAGGTGTTTAAACCTAATAACTGACGGATCATTTTAAAACGCAATGGATACAGCTAACTTTCCCTGGTTAACAACAACAATTCTGTTTCCCGTTGCTGCGTCCTTGCTGATTCCTTTAATTCCCGATAAGGATGGCAAGACGGTGCGGTGGTATGCCCTAATTGTGGGTTTGATCGATTTTGCCCTACTTGTTTACGCTTTTTACACTCATTACGACTTCAGCAATCCAGATTTGCAACTGGTAGAAAGCTATACTTGGGTGCAGCAACTCGATTTGAAGTGGTCGGTGGGTGCTGACGGTTTATCGATGCCCCTGATTTTGCTGACAGGTTTTATTACTACGCTGGCTACTTTAGCAGCTTGGCCGGTCACATTTAAACCGAAGCTTTTTTACTTTTTGATGTTGGTAATGTACGGCGGCCAAATCGCAGTTTTTGCCGTGCAGGATATGCTGCTGTTTTTCCTGGTTTGGGAACTGGAATTAGTCCCGATTTACCTGATTTTGTCAATCTGGGGCGGCAAGAAGCGCCTCTACGCAGCAACTAAGTTTATCTTATACACCGCAGGCGGTTCGCTGTTTATTTTGCTGGGCGGGCTGACGATGGCGTTTTACGGCGATACTGTGACTTTCGATATGCGGGCGATCGCAGCTAAAGATTACAGCACCAATATACAATTGATACTGTACACAGGTTTCTTAATAGCTTACGGCGTCAAGCTGCCAATTTTTCCACTGCACACTTGGCTCCCTGACGCTCACGGCGAAGCAACCGCACCCGCCCACATGTTGCTAGCAGGAATTCTCCTGAAAATGGGCGGCTACGCTTTGCTCAGAATGAATGCGGGAATGCTCCCGGATGCTCACGCTGTCTTCGCACCCATCTTGGTAATTTTGGGTGTGGTAAACATTGTTTACGCCGCCTTAACTTCTTTTGCTCAGCGCAATTTGAAGCGGAAAATTGCTTATTCTTCAATTTCGCACATGGGGTTTGTGCTGATTGGGATAGCTTCGTTTACCGATTTGGGAATTAGCGGTGCAATGCTGCAAATGGTTTCCCACGGTTTAATCGGGGCGAGTTTGTTCTTCATGGTAGGATGCACTTACGATCGCACTCACACGCTCATGCTGGACGAAATGGGCGGTGTCGGGAAGAAAATGCGTAAGGTTTTCGCGATGTGGACTGCTTGTTCTATGGCTTCTTTGGCTTTGCCGGGAATGAGCGGTTTTGTAGCAGAATTGATGGTGTTTGTAGGTTTTGCAACCAGCGATGCTTACAATCCGGTGTTTAAGGTTTGTGTGGTATTTCTAGCTGCTGTCGGGGTGATTTTGACTCCGATTTACCTGCTGTCGATGCTGCGTGAAATCTTCTACGGCCCTGAGAATAAGGAATTGTCCGAGCACGAAGAATTGGTGGATGCGGAACCGCGAGAAGTGTTTATCATTGCTTCGCTGTTGGTGCCGATTATCGGTATCGGTTTGTATCCGAAGATGCTGACTCAGGTTTACGATGCAACTACGATACAGTTGACTGCAAAGTTGCGCGATTCTGTGCCGTCGCTAGTGGCTAAGGCTGCTGCGGATAAAACTCTGTCTCTGCGTGCTCCGGCGATCGAGCCGAGTAAGTTGTGATTTAAACTGGATTTAAAAAGGAAACCCCCAAACCATTCTAAAATCTGGTTTGGGGGTTTTCTTATATATCGATATTAACAAAAGAAGATTCAGAGGGGAAGTAAGAAGAGCTTGACATACATCCGCGATTTGCGGTATTCTTTATGTTATATAGGGTATTTTACCACAACAGCAATACAGCTATAAGTTACATACTTTCATTTCCTGGTAGGCACATATCCGTAATATTATCTGTTTGTACACCAGGATGAGTACCCTCAAGGTTGTCTGTAAAGCAATACCCTAAATTCCTGTGTAAAATTATTTCTTGGTAAATTTTTGAAAATTTTATGGCTATTAAAAAATCGGTTTTTGCGAGTAAAGCTGAACGTAACTATTATGATAAATTAGCAAGAACTTGGGGAGACAAATATAATATTTGGCACAATCTCCCATATTTAAATGTTTTTGATACAAAAAGTATTGTTGATTTAGAGGATTATATGTCTCAGGTGTCTCTGGGAGTTTTGGGATACCAAGAGAGTATAAAGTCATCATCTGTTAAATTATTGATAATTTCTGAAAAAGATAAGAACATTCTAAAAAAAACATCAATAGACTATACAGTTTGCAATCAACAAGACGAACCAATTCTATGTATTGAATTTGATGGTATGGGAGAAGGATTTAATACAGGTGTACATTATCACGTTCAGAGAAAAGACGGGGTTCCTGAGTACAGAAAGCCGTGGATGGAACTAAAGTTGAGAGTTGCTCATGGAAGCTACGCGCCCTATATTGTTGTTAATTCTAAGCAGTTTAACGATTTGCATGAAGAGGCAAAATTAACGACTGTAGATGCGCTAATAGGAAAAGTTATCGCACATCAAGAATTTGATAAAATGAAGGACAATCTAGAACGGAACCCAGCACAAGAACTTGGAATCTCGGAAGAAGAATATAACAGCTTATCGGACTCAGAACACCATGATCTTGTACAAGACTGGATATTGGGTAGAGAAATTGAAGCTGAGCTTAAACATAATCCCGTACAGGAGAAAATAGCATATCTTCAATATGAGTTGTCAGCGTGCAATTATCATTCCGAATGGGAATATTCACCTGCTATTGAGGAAAATATTAGTCATCAAGAAAGGATTAAACGAGTTCAAGAAGCTGTCTGGACAATCGTTACAACTCATGTGAAATCTTCTGATCCAACACTTGAAGATGAGCGGGCAACTGTCAGGCTCCCAAATTTTAAAATTCCTCATGTTGGGATGCCTGAAATCATTGCTGAGGAGATTGCTACATTAGTTGCTCTTCTAAAGATGAAGGCTCAGAAAAATAGTTTACAAGGAAATTTATCTTGGTAAGCTATCAAGTATCGGAAGTTTGCCAGCCACATAACAACCCGGTTGGCTCTGACTTATGCTACGGAACCTGCTCGTGCTGTGATTCGCCATTATTTGCGGTCGCTCGCTCTTCAATTCGGTATGATCGCACTTGCGGGTTTCTATCCTTATTGTTATACGGAGAGTGCGATATTTGTCAAGGGCGATCGCACCCTTGCAAGTTGTAAGTTGAACCGGATGCGAGGAAGAAAACCCCAAAAGCTGTTTAATAATGGAGGTTTTGGGATTTTCTATATTTTTTTATCGAGCGAGCTTTTAGGATTCTTATTACTTTTGTTTTGCCCGAACCCCGTAAGTTTTGAAGCGATGCGCTAAAATCCAATTCAGATAGCTATTAAAATACAGATTGCAAGCTTATTCGCTTTCCAGAATGCAAAATCAAGAGTCATCTATTGTTTTCGATCGAGAACGCGCTTCTTCCTACGACAAAAGATTCGCTAAATTGGCTCCGATGCGCGACGCACTTCATTTACTGATCGGCCTGATACTTTCCGAACTTCCTGCAGATGCACGGATTCTCTGTGTCGGCGCAGGAACCGGCTTGGAATTGATTTATCTCGCCGAAACATTTCCCCAGTGGCAGTTTACGGCGGTAGAGCCTGCAGCACCGATGCTTGACATCTGTCGCCAGCGCGCCGAAGAGTGCGGTATCGCGTCACGTTGCACTTTTCACGAAGGTTATCTCGATTCACTGCCCGCATCGCACTCTTTCGATGCCGCGACTTGCCTTCTGGTTTCTCACTTCTTTATGCAACAAGATCAGCGGCGCAACTTTTTCAGTCAAATTGCTTCACGAGTCTGCCCTAACGGATATTTGGTCAGTGCGGATCTGGCTTCCGATATGTCCGCTTCAGCTTACCAAAGCCTTGTTGAGATTTGGCCGCGAATGCTGAAGTATTCCGAAGTGCCTGCTGAGGAAGTTGAAAAGTTTCGTGCTTCTTTGGGTCGAGATATTGCTGTGCTACCGCCACTTGAAGTCGAATCAATAATTGCATCGAGCGGCTTTGATACACCTGTCTTGTTCTTACAAACCCTGCTCATTCATGCCTGGTATGCTAGGCGAACACCACCCTCGCTAGAAGTGTAGTTATCAACAGCCGCCGAAAAATCTCGTGAAGTGGACTGACAAAAACCAAGTGTGAGGTTGCAAAGTTTTCTGGAAGCCCCAGAACCGAGTCGCGCCGAAGAGCGATCGCAATACTCCATACCCAATACATTAAAAATACCAGTAGATCGATCGATCTTCAATTCTGTACGATCGCACTCGCGGGTTTCTATCCTTATTGTTATGCCAAAAGTGCGATTTTTGTCAAGGGCGATCGCGCGATCGCAAGTTTTGATGCGATCGGGATCTTACAGGCAAAAAACATAACAATACAACCCCCAAATTAAGTTGAAAAAAGGGGTTTGGGGAAATTCGTTGAGGCCCGGAAGCATTCTCATCCGGCTGATATCGTTACCCATCTTGGACGGAATATTCCCATGTGAATGAACCGTGGATTGCAGCGGCCCAGGAACCGCCACAGCAACGAACCCCTCAACTCCCGGAAGCGATTCGCATCGCAAGATCGGCGTTGTGTAGAAGTTATAACCACATTGACCGGCAGATGAATTCGTGAATTCTTATGTGCAGGAATCAGCGGCGATTTCTTGATTTTGGTTGGATTTGGTAATGAATTATAAGCGAAGAGAATAGTTCTCTTTTACATTTGTTGTGGGCATTTTTTCAGGGAATGACATCCCGAAAAGTTCTTGCTATCATCGACGAACAACAGCGTTGAGGCTGCATAGATGACTGGCAAAGCTCAGACTGGGACTAGACAATTATTGCGTAGGTGTTGGTTGACTTTAACGAAATGGCGATCGCTCGGTGTCCTCTGCGTTTTGACACTGGCGGTTAGCCTGATTGTGAATGCCTGTAACCTGGCATCACAGCAACTTGCTCCCTTGCGAGTGGGAATCCTTAGTTGGGCAGGATTTGATATTGCACTTTATGCTCAGGAAGCGGGATTATTCAAACAGCGCGGATTAGATGTGCAATTCATTCGATTTGAGAATAATCAAGATTCAACTCGCGCCATGCTGCGCGGTAATTTGGATGCTAATTTTACCTCTTTGTGGGATGTGATCCAGTCTGATTCGGGGAATGATAAGCCTGTGGTGCTGATGGTAACAAATATTTCTCATGGGGCTGATGGTATTGTGGCTCAACCTGCAATCAAGTCAGTGGTAAACCTTCGCGGTAAAAGAGTGGGATCGAAACTTGGAACAGTAAATCATCTGATTTTATTAGAAGCTCTCAAGTTGCACCAGATTAAACCCAAAGAGGTCAATATTGAGGATGTTTCCAACGAGATAGCGGTTGATTTGATGCAGAAAAAACGTTTAGATGCCGCCGTGATCTGGCAACCGTTGCTAGGGCAAACGGCTCAAAATATTAAGGGTAATATCATTTATACTACTCAGAAAATTGATAGTTTAATCATTGATACTTTAGCTTCTAGATCGACTATTGCCAGCACGAAAAAAGCTGAGCTTAAGCAATTTATTATGGCTTGGTTTGATATTATGAGTGCAGTGGAAACAAAGCCGAAGGTCGTATTTCAAAAGGTTGGAAAAAGCCTGGGACAGAAGAGTGAGGCTTTTGCTAAAGATTACGCTGGTCTGAAAAAGGGTGACATTGCTATGCAACAACAGATGTTTAAGTCTGGTCGCTTACCAGAGGCGATCGCTCAAATGGCTGAACTATTAAAATCTGACCCCCGTGCCGGACGGATACCGCGTCAGGATGTGGAGATTAACACTGAGCTCGTAACTACAGCAATCAATGAATGGAAATTATGAGGAAATTCCTGCATCCCCATAGCTTGTCGCAGCGCTTGCTGGTTAGCGTTGGGTTGTCGATTACCACAGTTGGACTGGCAACTCTGGGCCTTAACTATCGGCTGATGCAGTCTGACTTACAAACGCAAGTTCATAACCGGGCTCAATCAATTACACAATCCCTGGAGTTTTCTACAGAAGGCTTACTAGAGTCAAAGAATAAAAGCATTCTGCGACGGGTTGTGCAAAATTTTGCCACGATGCCCGGTGTGCTGGAAATTGCGATTGTCGATCCATCTGGAATGGCGATCGCCCGCAGTCCTCAGAATACGACTAATGGGCCATACACTTCGATCTATCCACAACTCGCGATCGCGATCGATCGGGCGGCAACCGCAGGCATTGAAGTCAGCCAAGATATCGTCGTGGACAACCAGCCTGCGATCGCCCAAATTCTGCCTTTTAGCAGTACCTTGTTTGGCGCATCTCAACGGCGAGGAGTAGCGATCGCGCTACTCGATCTCAACCAAATGAAGCAAGCAGCCGACAGAACTTTCATTACCTCAACTTTGTCATTGCTAGTTGGCATCATCACAATTTTGTTAATCATGGGGATACTCCTTCAGAAGAATGTATTGCAACCCTTGCGGGACTTAAACGAAGCAGTTTCTCAAAGTAAAAAAACTGGCATCTTTCCCATGCCAAAAACAATTCCAGCTAACGAAATTCATTTTTTGGCAATCACATTTGAGGAAGTATTCCGACAATTAGAAATCCACGACCAACTCACCGCCGAAATAGCTCAACGGAAACAAATAGAAGTCACATTACGCGAGAGCGAAGCCAGAGAACGAGACAAATCTCAGCAGCTCGAACAGGCGCTTGAGAATTTAAAACGAACGCAAACCAAACTGATTCAGACAGAAAAAATCTCATCCTTGGGGCAATTAGTTGCAGGAGTAGCCCATGAAATCAACAATCCTGTCTGCTTCATTCATGGCAATCTAATTCACGTACAATATTATGCTGAAAGTCTATTAAATTTGGTACACCTCTATCAAAAACATTATCCAAACGCGATTAGCGAAATAGAGAAAGAAGCAGAAAATATTGACCTGGATTTTTTGCAAGATGATTTACCTAAAATTCTGAACTCAATGAGAATTGGAACCGATCGCATTCGCCAGATTGTGCTGTCACTCCGCAATTTTTCCCGGATGGATGAGTCAGAATTTAAAGAAGTTGATATCCATCAAGGAATTGATAGCACCCTGTTAATTTTGCAACATCGTCTCCAAGCGAGGCCAGAACATCCAGAAATTAAAGTCATTCGAGACTATGGCGATTTACCGCTAGTTGAGTGTTATGCCGGACAACTTAACCAAGTATTTATGAATATTTTGGCAAACGCTATTGATGCACTCGAAGAAATAAATACTCAACAGGTAGCTTGCTCGATCGAGAACAAGCCCTGTTGTATTACAATTAGTACCTCGGTGGTAGATTCGCAATGGGTTAAAATTGCGATCGCCGATAATGGCAATGGAATTCCCGAATCAATTCAAACACAGATATTCAATCCATTTTTTACAACAAAGCCTGTAGGGAAGGGAACCGGAATGGGAATGGCGATTAGTTATCAGATTATTACTGAAAAACATGGTGGGACGCTTAGGTGTTTTTCAACGCCCGAAAAAGGGACGGAGTTTGAGATTTGTATTCCTGTTAAGCAGCAGGAGTTGACGGTGGGGAAAGTTTCGGTATAATTAATGCTTCTAATACTGTAAAATAAAATCGTAAGTTGTCATTTTAGCTAAAAATTTATGAAAGTAAAAGTCAAAAATCTTGGTGTTTTGAAGCAAGCCGAATTCACGCTTGGCGACCTAACAATTATTTGTGGTGGCAATAATACCGGTAAAACCTACGCTACTTATGCATTATTTGGCTTTTTGTTTACTTGGAAACAGATATTTTTGATCGAAATCAAAGACGATAAAATTGAGCAACTTCTTAATGAGGGAGTAATTCGCCTGGATCTACAAGAATATATCAAGCAGGTTAAGCAGATTGTTGCTAAAGGTTGTCATGATTATACACAGCGATTGCCTGAGATTTTTGCAGCACCGGCTGAACAATTTAAATACACAGAGTTTCAGGTAAGTATAGATATAAAAAATATTAGTTTTGCCTACCGATTTGAGAGAACAATAGGATCGGCAAATGACGAAATATTCTCGATGCTCAAAATTGAAGAAAGTACAGAATTAGTTATCGCTCTGATCGTTGAAAAAGCCAAGGTAAAATTTCCCAAGCATATAATTAAGCGTATCATTACTGATGCACTAAAAGACGTTATTTTTCATGAAATTATTCCTCGTCCTTTTATCGCTAGTGCAGAACGAACTGGTACAGCTATTTTTCGCAAAGAGTTGAATTTTGCCCGTAATCGCTTGCTTGACGAAATGGGTCAAGCCAACAATAATATCAATCCAATGAACCTTTTCTTAAAGGTTGATCCGAATTATGCTCTGCCGATAGAGACAAATGTAGATTTTATCAGAAAACTTGAAAGCATTGTTAAAAAAACCAGTTTCATTGCTGAAAACCATCCCGATGTATTGACAGATTTTGCTGACATCCTCGGTGGTGAGTACACTGTTAACCGTAGTGACCAGCTTTATTATGTGCCGAAGGGTAAACGGGTTAAGCTTTCTATGGATCAAAGTTCTAGTGCTGTGCGTTCTCTATTAGACATCGGTTTTTACCTGAAACATGAGGCTCAGATTGGCGATTTATTGATGGTAGATGAACCCGAATTGAATCTACATCCTGAAAATCAGCGCCGCATCGCACGGCTATTTGCCAGACTGGTAAATCTAGGCATTAAAGTGTTTACAACTACCCATAGCGATTACATTATTAAAGAACTAAATACTTTGATTATGCTTAACCGCGATCGACCTCATCTGAAGCGAATTGCTGAAGAAGAAGGTTATCGCGAAGTGGAACTGATATCGGCTGAAAAAATTAAAGTTTATATTGCAGAAGAAGCACCAATCCTTTTAGAAGGGAAGAAAAGAAAAACGTAAGGATTCAGGTCTGCGATCTAGGAATAAGAGAAGGCATGAAAAAGTTACAAAAATGGGCAGATATAGCAT
>JAUBST010000079.1:0-21100 GCA_036702215.1 Microcoleus sp. F6_B6 | reverse complement strand
GAAAAATCTTCTCTTTATCCCTTGGGCTTTTCTTGGCAGCTAGATTAACTGCTACCCCTACTTATTGAGCCGATACAAATAATCAATGAATTAATCCCATCACAAAAAGGAGAAAAATTTAGTTCAGGTCATTTTGTCAAAGCGATGATTTTGAACGGACTAGGATTTGGATCTCAACCTTTATATAGGTTTCCCAAATATTATGAAAACATTGGATGTGAACATTTAATCGGGGCGGGAGTCAAACCAGAATATCTGAATGATGATAAATTGGGAAGAGCGATGGATAAACTATTTATCAAAGGACTGGATACAATATTTTTAAAACTTGCTTTAAAAGCTGCCAAAAAAATTAATGTATCCCTGTCATCATCACACCTAGATTCATCATCAATGCACGTACATGGAGAATACAATTCCAGCTTACAACCAGTAATATTTGAGCGTCAACAAGCAGTCAATACCCAAGATTTAGAATAATTAGCAATCAAATCAACCCAAGAAATTAAGCTCTCCTATGGTTGTTCCCGCGACCACAAGCCTGATTTCAAACAATTTATCATTGAACTAATATGTTCAGGCGATGGAGATATCCAATTTTTTTAAAATTAGCATAGGGAAATCAAGCTGATTCGTCCTGTTTTGGTCAAATCGCAGTGGACGATCGGAAACAACTAGAAGTTGATAGCCTGGTAGCAGACTGTGCTTTATATAAGGAATCAAACCTGAAATTAATGTCGCAGTTGCGGTGGTTATGTCGAGTACCTTTAAGTATAAAATCAGCCCAAACATTATTAATATCAATATTACCAGAATCTGAGTTGACTGCTAGTAAATTACCAGGATATAAATGGGCTCAAATAATCATAACTTATGCTGGGATAGAGCAAAGATGGTTGCTGGTAGAGAGCGCAGCTAGAAAGGAATCAGACTTGCGTAAACTATCTCAAAAAGTTGGAAAAGCTGCTGAAAATGCTGTCAAAGAAATCAACAAGTTACCGTCAGAGAAATTTGCCGGTGAAGCTGATGCAATTAAAGCCTTATCTAAATTAGCCAAATCATTGCTTATAACTATGATAACGCGCTGTTCGCTTTGATTATAGCGCTCTGTTACTATGCCAAAAATCTCATTTGAACGCAGCAATTTATTAACCTAATGTATTGCTGATGTATTTAATATATTAATTCATAAAGGTAGTACGGAAAGCGGGAAACGAGCGAGACTTTAGTCCTGAGAGGGAAGCGACGCGGGGACTTCAGTCCCCGTGTTCTTTCTATTCAATTGGCCGAATGGTGCGGGTCTTCTATGTATTTTTTCACAACCTCGCTACTAATGTTACCCGCTGTACTAACAAAATAACTGCTCGTCCACAAAGACGGCAGTTTTTTTAGTTCTGGGAACTCAACCCTTAAGTGATGGCTAGAGCGTCCCTTAAATAACTTAACTACCAGCGCAGGAGTATCCGTTGGCTTAACGGCTACGAACAAGTGTACGTGATCTGGTGCGACTTCTAAGGCTAGGATATCCCAACCTTTCTCAGTTGAAAGGGCTAAAAATATTTCTCTAAGCCTAGTCGCTACCTTGCCCGTCAAAACTTTCTTGCGACGCTTGGGGATAAACACGAAGTGGTAGTTGAGTAGGAACTTGACGTGATTGTGGGTTTGATACTCAGGTAAGGGCAACATAAAGTTTTGTTTTTATAGCTAGACCTGTCTACTATAATTGGTTAAACTGAACAAATCAACAAAAATATAGGAAAAAGAGGTGGCTAAAGTCAAAAAAGCAATGGGAGTACAGCAGGTATTGCTCTCCCCTAACAAGGAAGTTAAGGCAATATTAGAATATCTTTGCCAGCAATCCGGAAAACTCTACAATAGCGGAGTTTATTTGGCTCGTCAGAAGTTTTTCAAAACGGGAAAACTGTTGGCTGGTAAATTTGACTTATGTTTTGAACCGTCAATTTCAAAGTCAATGGTTGCCAAATCGTTGCCCTCAACACCCATGCAACAAACGTTGATGTCGGTCATGGAGGCGTTTAAAAGTTTCAAAGAGTTAAGAAATCTCTATCTCCAAGGTAAACTACACTTTAGACCCAAACCACCCTGCTACTTAAAGGGAGCTAAACTGTTTAAAGTGGCTTACCCAAATTCGGGAGGATTGAAGCCAGCACTTGTTGGCAATCAGTTGCGATTTTCCTTGGGTTTGACCATACGGCGTTGGTTCGGGATTTCTGAATTCTTTGTACCGATGCCATCAAACCTCGATTACTCAAAAGTTAAAGAGTTTACAATTCTCCCCAAAAATGGTGCTTTTTACCTAGAGATATCTTACGAAGTAGAACTACGGCAACACAATTTAGATCGCAGCCAAGCGCTGTCAATAGACTTGGGAACGGCCAATAATTTAGCTGCTTGTGTTGATACGCTAGGAAATTCTTTCTTAATTGATTCTCGCGCTATGAAGGCGATGAATCAATTATGGAACAAAAAAGTAGCAACTAGGAAGGAAGGGAAACCCACAGGATATTGGGATAATTGGTTAGACCGCATAACCAGAAAACGCAATCACCAAATGCGCGATGGTATTAACAAAGTGGCCAAGTTAATTATTGACCGCTGCTTAAAACACGGAATTGGCAATCTAGTAATTGGGTGGAATCCGGGTTTTAAATCTAATGCTGACATGGGTAATTTGAATAACCAAAAGTTTGTTCAAATGCCTTTAGGTAAATTGAAAGACCGATTAAAACAATTATGCGATTTACACGGCATTCAGTTCACCGAAACTGAAGAGGCGTATACTTCGCAATCGAGTTTTCTTGATGGAGACTCCCTACCCAGATACGGCGAAAAACCGCCTGGGTGGAAAGCATCTGGAAAGCGAATCAAACGCGGCTTGTACCGCTCTGCCGACGGAACTATTGTTAATGCAGACCTGAACGGTGCAGCCAATATTTTAAGAAAAGTAGCCAGTAAGTTGGGTGTAAACCTTGACCAACTGGGTAGACGGTGTTTGACGACCGTAGCGAGAGTAAGGCTTTGGGTATTATCTAAAGCTGCTTTGTCTGCTGAATCTCAGTGTCTTTAGACCTGAGAGTGTCAATTATCTAACGCCAATCTATCTGCCTTTCCTGCTTATTGCTCGTTGTTGAGAAGAGGTTTTGATGATTCTTAGCTGCTGGATTCTCTTTTTTGAAGGAAGATGTCTATTTTGATGCAAGCTTTACTTTTTTATCTCCGTAATTTCCGATTGTGACAGTTGTGGGTGCCGAATGTGGGTTATATACGCGCTCACGGGTGGTACTGGGGAATAGAGCGGAATGTGGTATTGGGCGATCGCACGATCGGCTACACAATCAATCCCCAACTTCCATAAACAGTCCGAGAGAGGGAGAGGGGGAGAGGGGGAGAATTGGGAAACACAGTTAAATTCATTTGTTTATCCGTGTCCCAATCCGTGTCGCGCCCTTCTTCCCTCTTCCTTCTACCTTCTTCCTTCCTTTAATGTGCCCAGAGGATCACGCCAGCTTCATAAGGACTGCTGAGATTGTCGTGCTTCGGCAAAACCCGCAACGACAAACCTTGCAAACCGCTAGAAGTATAAGTAATGTCAGCCGTATAAAGGCTAGCATTCTGAGAATCTTCTCCCAAATACTCCATTACCACCGGCACGCCACCGACAATATCTCCGTTAGCATCAACCGAACCTTGATAAAGTTCGACTTGCACGTCCGCAGGGGTCAATCCCATCAGATTAATCCGAGATTTAACAGCGATCGACTGATTGACCTTAACTTCCTTATCCTGGGAAATATCAACAGCCTCAATCTTAATATCCTTCCACTTGGCGAGAACGTGCTTCTTCCAGTGAGACAACTCCTTGGCGGGAGCGCAATTATCCGAAGTCATGGTGTGGTAGCGATCGCTCACCGGGAAATATGCCCGCCGCGCGTAATCTTTGACCATCCGAGCCGTATTGAAGAAAGGACAGTTCAAGCGAATTGAATCCTTCATTTTCGCAGTCCAACCGCGGGGAATGCCATCAGCATCCCGGTTGTAAAACAGCGGTACAACTTCCTTTTCCATCAAGTCGTACAAAGCATTCGCCTCGACCTCATCCTGATACTTAGTATCTTCGTAAAACTCCCCGTGTCCGATCGGCCAACCGGTACGAACGTAATCAGCCTCATCCCACCATCCGTCGAGGATGCTGAGATTCGGCAAACCGTTCATCGAAGCTTTCATCCCCGAAGTACCCGAAGCCTCGCGGGGGCGGCGCGGCGTATTCAGCCACACATCGCAGCCAGACACCATCATCCGAGCGACGTTAATGTCGTAGTTCGGCAAAAACACCATCGAGCTCATCGTTTCGTGTTCGCGGATGAAGTGAACGATATCCCGAATCAATTCCTTACCCGGAATATCCATCGGGTGAGCCTTCCCAGCAATCACAAACTGCACGGGGCGGTTTTTGTCCCGCATGATCCGCATAATTCGATCGACATCGCGCAAAAACAACGTCGCCCGCTTGTAAGTAGCAAAACGGCGTGCAAACCCGATCGTCAGCACCTTCGGATCGAGAGCCTCCCGCGCGTGTTCGATTTCCGTTTGGGCCGCACCGCGCTCGCGCAAAGTCTTTTGCAGCCACTCCCGTGCGAACACCACCAACTCGGAGCGGCAGCGTTCGTGATTGCGCCACAGTTCCTCATCAGGAATTGATGACATCCGGTCCCAGAGTCGATCGTCCCGGCGAGTCATTTCCCACTCCGGGCCGAGGTATCGATCGTACAACTCCTGAGTAGACTTCGCCACACAACTGCGAGCGTGCACCCCGTTGGTAATCGAAGTAATCGGTACTTCTTCCTGCGGCAAACCCGGCCACAAACCCTGAAACATCGGGCGCGACACCACACCGTGCAAAGCCGCCACCCCGTTGACAAAACTCGACATTTTAATTGCCAAGATTGCCATATTCAGAGGTGCGGACAAATCGCCCGTATTCTCCCGGCCCAATCCCAAAAACTCATCTTGCGACAAGCCAAACATCTTGGCATACTGACTCAGATAGTGCATCACCATATCCGGCTCGAACAAGTCAAACCCAGCAGGCACCGGCGTGTGAGTCGTAAACATACTGCTCGAAACCACCACCTGTTCTGCTTCTACGAAACTCAGGTGATATTCCTCCATCAGCATCCGAATCCGTTCCAAAGCCATGAAAGCTGCGTGGCCTTCATTCATGTGATAAGCCGTAACTGTCAAGCCTAATGCCTTGAGCATTTTCACGCCGCCGATGCCCAGCATGATTTCTTGGTGCATCCGCAGAGTTTTATCACCGCCGTACAGTTGGTCGGTAATATCTTGGTCGTAGCGGCTGTTAGGTTCAATATTTGTATCCATCAGGTACAAAGGAACCGTTCCCACTTGTACCCGCCAAATCCGGGCATACACCTTGCGGCCGGGATAGTCCACCTCAATCCGCAATTCCGAACCGTCGGGATTGCGTTCTGGGTGCAGCGGCATATTGTAGAAATCATTGAGCGGATAGCGTTCTTGCTGCCAGCCGTCGGCGTTGAGATACTGCGAAAAATAACCTTCTTGGTATAGCAGGCCGACACCGACTAAGGGCAAGCCCAAATCGCTAGCTGATTTGAGGTGGTCGCCTGCGAGCACGCCCAAACCGCCCGAATAGATCGGCAGGGCTTTAACTAAGCCGAATTCCATCGAAAAGTAAGCGTAGCATTCTTGCTGCTCGGTGCCGCGCTGTTTGCGGTACCAGGCGCGATTTTTGAGATAATCGTCTAACTGCTGGGCTGCTCGGTTCATTTGGGCAATGAAGCCTTCGTCTTCTGCCATTTCTTGCAGTCGCTCTTGAGATATGGTTCCGAGCATCAGCACCGGGTTTTGGTTGCTGGAGTCCCACAGGTCTCGATCGAGGCGGCGGAAGAGGTCTTTGGTATCGACGTTCCAGTCCCAGTGCAAGTTGTAGGCAAGCTTGCGCAGGGGTTCGAGAATTGTCGGTAGCGACGGGGAAACGTTAAAAGTGCGAATTGGCTGCATAGACAAAGCCTTCATGTTGGGGTAGCGATATTTTCCTCTGTCTTTTGGCACAAGTCCGTCATTCTGCACACTATTTTAAGTTTTAACAAAACCGCCGGGAAGTCCCCACCTATAGGAATGTTAGGTCGGGACTTCCCGGCGAGTCAGGTCTAGCGGGGTTCGATCGCCCGATCGATGTTCCTCCTCAAAAAGTTTTTCTCGCTTCTGTCGCCAGAGCTTATTAACATTAATTCTTGATTGGATCGAGCCGACGACGAGATGTCAACTTAAGCCGAAACTCCGCTCCAAGACTTAAGTCCGAAGCTTATAGCTCAAGTCCTCGCTACTTGCAGCAGATTCCAGGTTTATGAAGTAGACCCGCCTATCGTTGGCTCATCCTAGGGACACGGGCCCGGCCGTGTCCCTACTACACTTCATAAACCTGGAATAGGCTGTATCAAAAAAAAGTTGCAGATTTACTTGACATTGGTAGCAGAGTTATTTATTTTTGACAAAGTTACTGCGAATTATTAGCAATAAACTGCGGGCTTGTTGACCGCGGCCCTTACTAATTGCGTAGCAGGCCAAAAATATTATCGGTGTGTGGTGTGAATATCAAACTTTATGTACCGTTGGGGTGCGTTGCACTGCTGAGTATTGGTGTTGCGCCGTCTGTGGCGGCTGAGACTGCTGTCGGAGACTTAATTGAATCAGATCGATCGAGAAGCGTTACAACTGTGCCGATCGAGCACAACAGCGAATCAGAAAAATTGCCTCAACACCAGCCCGATAGCGTTGTAGAGGGAAAGCCAGAAACTACCGTTGAGGCGAACTCATTAATTACAGGAGAGAATCTGGAAACAGAACAAACTCTCGCAGGCAAAGATCGCCCATCCAATCGAGAGTTGGTGCAAAATATTTCTGATAATAACTTCCAGCAACCCCAGGAAGAGTTAACGCAAAATATTTCTGATAAGGACGATCGCAATACCTCGTTCGCCAATTCTGCAGTAGCAGCGCCACCCTCAACGCCGACAACAGAGATTCCTAAAGTCGGCGACATAGAACAACCCAGAACCAGTGCCGAGGGGCTATTGCGTCCGTCTCTAGCAAGTTTTAGAGGTTTGTCCAATACTGTACAAATCTCTCAATCGATCGTACAAGTAACCGCCGTCCGACTCAACGCCACAGCCAGCAAAGGATGAATATACCAACGTTTACCTCAATCCTTACAACGGTAAGATTGTCGGTTCCCAACCCATGAAACAATCGCTACAAGGCTTGTTGTTAGAGTGGCACGTTCACCTTTTTGCGGGCGATCTAGGAAAGCAAATAGTTGGCGTTTGCGGCCTACTGTTGTTACTGTTGGGAATGACGGGTTTGTTGCTGGTTCCGAAGTTTAGAAAGCTCAAAAACCACTTAACAATTCGCTGGCGATCGCCCTGGCAACTGATTAGTTACGACCTGCATAAGCTGGGGGGAATTTTATCTGTTGTATTCCTCAGTCTCATTGCTTTTACTGGAGCGGTAATGATTTTTTGGACTCCTTTTGAAGCAGCAGTTAATTGGCTGACTCGTACTCCTGCGACCCCAGAATTTGTTTCTAAAGTTGTACCGGGAATCCGTTCGATGAAATTAGATGACATTCTGGTGAAAGCTGAAACAGCGTTACCTGGGGCAAAAATTTTTAAGTTTTACCCTGCTAAAGAACCTGAAGCAACATTTGGGGTTTGGATGCAATTTCCTTTAGAAAATGCTTTCAACAAAGACCCCTTTCTCTCCCTCGACCAATATACAGGGAAAGTTTTACACGTAGATAACCAGAAACAAGGTTCTATTGCTACCCGCATTTTGAGATCTCAGTACATTTTACACATTGGTAGTTATGGAGGATTAGCGACGCGATCGCGAAATAGAGCGATCGGGCTGGCACCTATAGGTTTATTTGTAACGGGCTTCCCGATCTGGTGGAGCAAAACCTATGGGGCAAAAAGCAAAAAAAGCCAACAAACAAAACAATCTTAAGAGGTTAAATTGTGAATCGTTTTTACGGACGATCGATCGGCTCAAAAAATACAGTCAACAGTTGAATGAAATTTTATCATACCTCCTATGACCATTATCCTGACAGAGGCAGAGGCTGGCGAACTGTGGAACGAAACCATACAAAACAGCCAACAGATATTGTCGCGGGAACCTATTGAGATGATTTATGAAATGCCCCCGCAACTGGGTAGGGGCTATATGCGGCGGATTGACATCCATCCCGAACTTTTGCTGACGATTTTGGACTTCGATCCTCACGATGAGGTGCAGTTCAAACAACCAGAATGGGAGCATCCGGTGCAATTTGCTGTTTGCCTGTCGGGATTTATTAGAGATAGCCCCGGACATCAGTGGGGGGGAAAGCACTCGCTGATTTCTGGTAGCGGCGTACAGCGACAAATGACTTTTCAGATGCCAAAATCTCAACGAATAGTCAGCGTTGATATTGAAATGTCACCAGATATGTTGAGAACTTTATTCCCCTCTGAGGATGGAAACCTTACTTCGGAACTCAGCTTTTTAGTCAAGGGTAATGACTGGCAAACCTTAATCTATCCAGAAACGAATGCGGCGATCCTGGGTGTAGCGCAACAAATTGTCAATTGTGCCATGCAGGGTATATTGAAGCGAATTTTTTTGCAGGGAAAGATACAGGAATTGATGGCACTGCAATTAGCGCCTGTTTTGATGGAACGGGGAACGCGCAAGTTGCCCAAATTAAAAGCAAGTACGATCGCCCAGATCCACTATGCCAGAGATATCTTGCTGTCACGAATTGAGAACCCGCCGTCGTTGTGGGAACTGGCACAGCAGGTAGGAGTCAGCGATCGCACCCTCAGACGTGGCTTTCAGGAACTGTTTGGGACTACTGTCATCGATTTTCTGACCCAAAAACGGATGGAGCGGGCCCAGCAGCTACTTCGTTCAAACTATACGTCGGTTTCAGAGGTAGCAAACCGACTGGGCTATACCAACATGGGGCACTTTGCGTCCGCTTTTAAACGCCAGTTTGGGATTGCGCCCAGTGAATGTTTGCTGGGAAAAAAAAAGATTTCAAGTGGGTAAAGTCCGTTTTCGGATCGGGATGCCGTTTTTTGGTAGCGCGGCTCGTTGGCGATTCTCTACACTAAGCTTTATTGCAATTAGGAACTATTTGCAATAAGTACAAATGAGTGTGTGAGGATTGAGGCGTGAATAGATGGCAATGTATAACAAGTGGCGGTATTGCGCTGGCAGTGACGCTGCTAAACGGGCAAGTTGGATGGGCATCAGAACCAGAGGGCATCCGTCTCCACCCGGAAGTCGCGCAAATCACTCAAGCGATCGAGGTGAAAGTTAACCGAACTGCTGCTGTAGAACTGATAGAGGAAACGCCACAACAGAAAATTGAAAGCTCGGAGTTAGAAGTCAAGCACAATACAGAAAACAAGGAGCAAAAACCCCATTCTGACTTGACTGTTGCTTTAGAATCCGATCGCGATCGCCCGCATCCTATTCCTAATATTGAACCGATAGAAGAACAGCCAAAAGTGGCAACAGCCGAAATACCAAAAGTCGGCGAAATAGAACAACCCAGCACCAGTGCTGAAGAATTATTGCAGCGCCAGCAACCAAGTTTTACCTTTTCTTCGAGAGTGCAAATCTCTCAATCAAAAGTGGCAACAGCCGAAATACCAAAAGTCGGCGAAATAGAACAACCCAGCACCAGTGCTGAAGAATTATTGCAGCGCCAGCAACCAAGTTTTACCTTTTCTTCGAGAGTGCAAATCTCTCAATCAGTCGTACAAGTAACCGGCGTCCGACTCAACGCAACAGCCAGCGGTTTAGAAGTAATACTAGAAACACCCACCGGACAATTATTGCAAGCCCAAACCAGAATCGAGGGTAAAAGCGCGATCGCCGACATAGAAAATGCCCAATTAGCTTTACCTTCAGGTGCGGGATTTCAAGCTTCTAGTGCCGATCGAGGAATTGCATCCGTAACAGTAACTCAGTTGGAAGGCAATCGGATTCAAGTGAGTGTAACTGGCATAAAAGCAGCACCGACATCAGAGGTAGTAAACAGTGATCGCGGTTTAGTTTTAGGCGTGACACCCAGTCCCCAAGAAGATATTAATATCACAGTCACCGCCCGTCAGCAAACTCCCTATGTCATCCCCGATGCTTCCACTGCGACGAGAACCGACACGCCAATTCGCGATATTCCTCAGTCAATTCAAATTATCCCCCAAGACGTGATAGAAGATCAACAAGTCGTGCGAATCGAAGAAGCATTGCGCAACGTTAGCGGTGTCACATACGGCGGAAGCTCTACAGGCCGAGGCAGCACTTTCGGCCTTCGAGGTTTTAACAATGCTCCTATCTTGCGAGATGGGTTTAGGCAGTATGGTTCTTTTCAAACTATTCCAGAAGTCGCCAACCTCGATCGCGTTGAAGTTCTTAAAGGGCCGGCTTCAATATTGTATGGGGAAATTCAACCGGGGGGTTTAATTAACTTAGTATCCAAACAACCGCTGTCAGAACCTTTCTACGAAGCTGAACTGCAACTCGGAAGCAGGAATTTTGTCAGCCCCCGCTTTGACATTTCCGGCCCCTTAACCTCAGATGGCAACCTGCTTTACCGCCTGAACGGATTGTACCAAACAACTGAGAATTTTCGAGGCTACGAACAAAACGACGAGCGCTTGTTTATTGGGCCAACACTTACCTGGAGAATTGGCGATCGCAGCGACTTGACAGTTTCCCTGGAATACATCGATGATAAGCTAGATCCTGATGATGGACTGCCTGTTCTTGGCAATCGGATTGTTGACGTTCCGCGCGATCGTATTAGCGGCGAACGTGATGAGATGATAGGAACCCAATACTTCGATGTTGCCTACAATTTCGAGCACCGTTTCAGCGAGAACTGGAAGTTGCGGAATGCGTTTCGCTATTCATCCTACAACTACGATTACAACGTACTCGCTCTTCCATTTGACTTTGATGAAGAAACTGGCACCGTTACTCGCTTCTGGGCTTCTCAAGAGGGGCAAAATAAAAACTACGCCCTCCAAACAAACTTCGTTGGCGAATTTGCTACAGGTTCAGTCGACCACACTCTCATTTTCGGTGCAGACATCAGTTACAACGATGAAAGAATTTTCTCAGTAGGGGATTTTGAAACAGCAATTCCCCTCGATATTTTCAATCCGGTTTACGGTCAAGTTCCCAAACCAGACGAGGGTACACTAGCTGGCTTTGGTGGGAATGATGTAGAGACAAGCCGATATGGATTCTACGTGCAAGATCAAATTTCAATTTTCGAGAATTTAAAGCTGCTAGCAGGGCTTCGCTATGACACCGCAGAGCAAAAAAACCGAGTAATTCCGGGTACTTCCAACCCAGATGCGAGCGAAACAACTCAAAATTACGATGATTTTACCCCCCGTGTAGGGATTGTTTATCAACCCATCCCAGAACTTTCTCTTTATGCCAGCTATTCGCGATCTTTCAATCCGGGTTCGGCAACAACAGCCGGGGGCGGTCTCATCGAACCCGAAACAGGATCGGGGTACGAAGTCGGTGTCAAAGCTGAGTTGCTCGACAGAAGGCTACTTGCTACTTTGGCATACTTTGACATTACCAAACAAAACGTTGCTGTAGCCGATCCGAATAATCCTTTGTTTTCAATTGCCTCTGGGGAACAGCGGAGTCGAGGAGTTGAATTAGACGTAGCCGGACAAATTTTGCCCGGTTGGAATGTGATTGCCGCTTACGCCTACACTGACGCGGAAGTTACAGCAGATACAGACCGATCTCTGGTTGGCAACAGATTGTTTAATGTTCCCGAACACAGCGCTAGTTTGTGGACAACTTATGAAATTCAAAGCGGCGATTTGCAGGGTTTAGGTTTTGGTGTTGGGTTCAACTTTGTTGGCGAAAGACAAGGGGATTTAGCTAACAGCTTTCAAGCAAGTAGTTATTTCGTTCCCAATGCTGCTGTTTTTTATCAGCGGGATAATTGGCGAGCTGCTATCAACATCAAAAATTTGTTCGATATCGACTACATTGAATCTGTCCGAAATAGCCGCTCGTCCAGCAATCAGCTTGGTGAACCACTGACAGTAATTGCTTCATTTTCCATACAGTTTTGAGAGTAATTTTGCGAGTTTGCAGCGACTCGATCGCGCTCTAAATTTTTCTACAATTTTCTACCAGGAGATACCCATGAAACGATTTCAACTCAAGGCAATTCTAGCTTTAACTGCGCTAGTGGCGATCGCTTGTCAAGCCGCATCAGATCTACCAGAAGCGAATAAACCGGCCGATCGGGCCGCCCCGACAAACGCTTCTAGTACCTCTGAAAAGACGATCGCCCAAGCGCCCCAAAAAAGCGCGCCTCCATCACCTGTAGCAACTCAAATTCTCTCCCTCAACGCCTACAAAGTCCCTTATTTAGGATTTAATGGCACGTTTAATCTCAACGCCGAACACCAGAACTCTGTCAAAGATCCGCGCAATCCCAAACGGATTGATGTTGAAAAAATGGAGAAGTTCAGCTTCTATAAAGATACAGCCGGCAAACAGCCGATCGCGCGCAACTGCCAGTACGTCTACATGGGTGCAATGGCCGATGGCAAGTATTATGCAGAGTACAAGGTAGCTTGGGATTTATTTGAGTTAGCGAAACAAGAAAATCAAGATCCGGGCTGCAAGAGATTTCAGTATCTCAGCTTCATCCCACCGCACGGCGAATCAAGTGGCGAACCAATACACATGCACTTTCGATATACCAGCCAGCCCTCTAGCTTTTCCACCCTGGTGAACATGACCAACGATCCAGAAGATGCTACTAAATTCAATCCTTGGTTTGCAACTTATTGCGGCGGTGGAAAAATGAAGTGCGGCAAAGGAGAGTGAGGTTAAAAACAATGAAAATTCGTAAGTGGGTTCTCAACATTCACAGCATCATTGGCATATTTCTGGGATTAATCTTTGTGATAAGCGGTTTGACTGGTAGCGCGATCGTGTTTCGTGAAGAGGCAGATCGAGCATTAAATCAAAAGTTGATGCAGGTAACTCCCCAACCCAAAAAAGCATCGATCGACCGGATTTTTGATGCTGTCGGGCAAGCCTATCCAAACCTGCGATCGTCCTTTATTCGCTTTCCCAAAACACGCGACGCTACCTATAGCTTTTCCGGGCTTTTACCCGACAAAAATCACCTGGAAGTCTTCGTGAATCCTTATACAGCAAAGGTATTGGGTTCGAGAATTGTGGAGCGCTCGCTTATCAATTTTCTGCATACCTTACACTATACTCTATTGCTGAAAACTCCCGGTCACATGGCAATGGGTTTTGTAGGTATCTTGCTATTGCTGACTACTCTCACAGGAACTTTACTTTGGACTGGTTGGCGAAACTTAAAAATCGGCTTCAAAATTCGTTGGAGGGCACCTGCACCGCTATTGAATTACGACCTGCATAATGTCGGGGGCATCCTCACAACAATTCTACTCAGCATCCTTGCTGTTACTGGATCGGCAATTATTGCGGCGCAGTTTTTATTAGCTGGAGGTGGAGGTGGAGGCGATGTTCCGGCAGCAAAACCAGTTCCCGATCGAACTCCAATTGCACTTAGCAAATTACTGCCCAAAGCCGATGCAGCTCTTCCCGGCGGCAAGATTTCCTACGTCCAGTTTCCTGAAGATTTAGGAAATAAACTTGTCATTACTAAAAGTTTTCCCGAACAAAAAACGGGACGTTTTGACTTCAGTACAGTGGAGGTCGATCGGTTTACAGGAAAAATTTTGAAAGCAGAGAAAGTGCTCTCACCCAATCCCGTGTTTAAGGTGCTGTTGGTAGTTGTTAATTTGCACTACGGCACTTTTGGGGGAATTTTCACTCGCATTCTCTATATTTTCATTGGATTAATGCCGGCGGTTTTATTAATTACTGGTTTAGCAATGTGGAAACGCCGACGTTGGCAGAAAGCAAGAGGGAAAGCTGAGGATTTGTTAGAAAAACAAACACAAGAAAATACAGCTTAAACCTGCCCAAATAAACCGGCTTTTTTACTTTTTCTGCCGACCGCAACGAGAGATTGTTGTAAAAAACCGGGTTTTTTACTCTTGCTGTGGACTACAACGCTGGCGCATCGCTGCTTGAGATCGTGTCCGAGCGCTCGAATATAAAAATTCTTCTCATCGATCGTCGATCGACTTTAATTCGTTGAGCGAAAAGAAACAGGGTTGGTATAAACTGTTCTCCAGGCTTTTACCGTTTCTTTGCCAATTTCACTGTCTACCGTTGAGCCACTTTCAGTGACCAGTCGGATACTCGCATTGCCATCGGGCGCATTCTGCAGGGCACGCGCTAGCTCGTCACTCACTACAAATGTGCTATTTTGACCCGAAACTCGGAAAACCTGTTCGCCAATCTTGACGAAGAGTTCAATAATGTTCTTTGAACCAATTACCTCCGAACAGGTTGACCCTGACAATCTGTCGAAGTAACTGAGTCCTCTCAGACAGTCGCGATCGCTGGCAGTCAGGAGAAAGCGAATTGACTGACGACTCCAGAGGCTCTGGACTTCCACTCTGGCATTGGTATTAAAAATCTCTTTGTAGAAGAAGTTCCGGTCAAATACCGCAACAAAGGTTCCTTCAAACGGGTCGGTCACGGTCACAGGCTTCGACCACGGGAGACTGCGACTCGTTCCTAATGCTGCCGACTGCACGACCGGGAATTGGGCGGCAGTTGCAGAGATAGTGCTACTTCCTAGAACGATCAGTGCGCCAAGACCAGCCAAACTTTTCCTAAGCATAGGCATTCTGAGGGAAAGATTCTACTTTAACTATAGCGCAGGATTTTAGGGCAGGACTTACGCACGCGCCCGGCAAGAAACCGGGTTTCTTGCGTGATATCTCGTAAGGAACCAACGATTTTGAAAAAAAACCCGGTTTCTTTGCGTAAGTCCTATAGGGGAAATTGGCAGTGAGGAATTATAATTATTGAGAATTCTTTTAAATAATCTTAAAGCCCGATCGCCCTCACCGATCCGTCTCAAGCAATTTTCACTTGTTGCAACTGAGAATTTAGGAATAGCTTCCCAGCATCATTGGCTGATAGTGCAGGGCTAAAATAATGACCTTGAATTTCTTGACAGTGGAGCGATCGCAAACACTCCAACTGCTCTTTAGTTTCTACTCCTTCGGCTACCACGCTCAAGTTCAAATCTCGCCCCAGTGTCGCTACAGCGTTGGCGATCGCCAGTTCGCAGGGATCGGTCGTCAATCCGCTGACAAACGACCTGTCTATTTTTAAGATATTCAAGGGAAACTTTTTGAGATAGTTTAGAGAACAATAACCCGTGCCGAAATCGTCCAGCGCAATTTGCACTCCCATATTCTGCAACTCCCTGAGAATTTTTGTGGTATAATCCACATCTTGCATGGCTGTAGTCTCGGTAATTTCTAACTCTAAATACTTCGGTGCTAAACCGCTTTTTTCCAAGCAGTTCGCTACCATTTCTAATAAATTAAATTGCTGGAACTGCCGAGCCGAGACGTTGACTGCTACTCGCAAATCTGGCTGCAAAGCATCCTGCCAAGCTTTATTTTGAGTGCAGGCTGTTTGCAGCACCCATTCCCCAATAGTTAAAATGAGTCCGTTCTCTTCGGCGATCGGAATAAATGTAGCGGGAGTAACTAAACCTAATTGTGGATGTTGCCAGCGCAGCAGCGCTTCCATACCCTGAATTTTCCAAGTATTGATGTTGACTTTTGGCTGGTAGAAAACCTCAAATTCTCCCTGTTCTAAAGCCTCATGCAGTCTGTGTTCTATAGTTAGTAACTGGCTGCCTTGGGGATTAATTGTTGAAGTATATAACTGATAGTTATTTCTTCCCATTTCTTTAGCCCGGTACAAGGCGGCATCGGCATTTTTGACTAAAGTTTCGGCATCTTCACCATCATCGGGATAAAGGGCAATGCCGATGCTGCTGCTAACATGAAAGGGTTGTCCTTCTAGTTTAAATGCTGGCTTTAAAGTGTTGAGTATTCTTTGAGCTGTTTTAACTGCATCTTCTAAGCAATTGATGTCGGGAAGGAGTATGGTAAATTCGTCGCCTCCCCAGCGGGCAACCGTGTCAGTCGATCGCAAACTGTCGCTGATGCGTCCGGCAAAACCTTCTAACAGGCGATCGCCCGCAGCGTGACCTAATGTATCATTAATCTTTTTGAACCTGTCCAAGTCTAAAAACATCACAGCTAGCATTTTTTTTGTTTGTTTAGCATGTTTTAAGGACGCCAGCAGCCGCTCGTTAAAAAGTATTCGGTTCGGTAAACCGGTGAGTTGGTCATAAACAGCTTGATAGCGAATAATTTCTTCAGCTTGCTTGCGCTGAGTAATGTCCATGATCGTGCCGATCGCCCTTACTGCTTTGCCACTTTCATTGCGGATGATATAGCCGCGATCGAGCACAAAAACATATCCCCCGTCTGCACGGTGAAAGCTGTATTCTTCCGACCAACATTGAGCGTCTGAGCTCATTGTTTTGTAGAAGCTGGACATCACTCTTTCCCGTTCTTCGGGATGAATATTTAGCCACCAAGATTCTAATTCTATCGTCTGAGTTTCGTTGAGTTTGTATCCAAAAACTTTTTCAAATTCTTCGCTCAACCAATACTCATTTTTTAACAAATCAAAATCCCATACTGCATCATTTGTAGCCCGCGTCAACAGGTGAAAGCGTTCTTCGCTTTTGCGGAGTTTTTCTTCGGATTGCACCCGTTCCGTTACATCCCGAAAGCTGAATACTCGACCAGTAATTTTGCCTCCCGTGCGCTGGGGCAGCGAGTAGCGCTCGAAAATTCTGCCATCTGTAAACTCGACGATCTCGTAACTTTCTGCGGCCGGGCGATCGGACAATTCTTTAGTGCGGTTGAGAAAGATTTCTGGGTATTTTAACTGCTTGATTCCAAACTCCAAAATTTGGTTGTTATCTCTCGAATCCAGCAGGAAATCCGGCAACTGCCACATTTCGGCAAACTTGCGGTTAAAGGTGAGCACAGTGCCTCCACTGTCAACCGCCAGAATACCGTCGGCAGTAGATTCAATGGTTGCTTGAAGCAACGAAAGAGATGTTTCTATTTCTAACTCTGCTAATTTGCGATCGCTGATGTCAAAAGCAGTGATTAATATTGAGGCTTTTTTTTCAAATTTTATAATATCTACCGTTGCTTCAATCCACCGCATTTTTCCGGTTTTTGTAACTATTATTAATTCATGTTTAGAGCCTGCTGTTGAGCGCGCGTGGCTGGATTTACCCCAGCTTTTAACTATTTCTAGAAAATCTGGATGAAATAAGTCGTATAAATCCAATGCTAATAATTCTTCACGAGTATATCCTGTCAGAGCTTCTGTCTGAGCATTGACATAGCGGAACTGTCTGCGGTGATAGATAAATGCCACAGCATTCACAGTTTCTATCAGTTGGCGAAACTTTTTTTCACTGCGCCGCAAATTTCTTTCAACCCGCTTGCGATCGGTAATATCTTGTGCTATATATAACTTGCCGATGACCTTGCCTTGACCGTCGCAAATAATTGAAATAGAAAGCAGTACAATTATTTTTTTTCCGTGTTTAGAAAGGTAAACTTTTTCGACATTGCGGACAGAACCTTCTTCTGTTAAACTTGGTAACTCTAACTCGGGTGCAGGTAATTCAGTTTTCTTAAAAAGTCCGGCTATTGGTTTGCCTAACAACTCTTTTTTAGAATACCCCAGAAGTTGACAGGTAGCTTGGTTTAACGACAGGATATGACCGCCGGGGGTGGTCGCAATTATCGAGACGTTGATTTCCTCGCAAATATCCAGGACATATTCGGCAGTTTGCTGCAAATCTTGGGTCATTTGGGCAATAGTATGCCAGATATCCTGTTGTTTTTTTGGGTACAACACTTTTTCTCCTTTTGGTAACTTGTCATTCTCTGTTGCAGACTTCGGCTTGATTAACATCATCGTCTTCTTGGATCGGCTATTTACTGTCTTCTCCCCGAGCAATAATAAGATTACTAAACAAAGAAAAACCAGATAATAACAGATGATTTTTAACCTAAAAGTAAGTTTTTCTATAGGAGTTTCCTGAGATTGTCTATAATTGTAAGTATAGCCTTTCTCAAAAGATTTATAGACTATATAACAACAATAACTAAGAGGGCTAAAGCCCAACTACGTACCTCATATGAGAGCTCGATCCGCTATATGTAATTTTACTGGCTCTGTTTTGGACAATTTATCCAAAAATAATGTGGCGCTTGCAGAAGTAAGGTAACGAGATGCCGATCGCAAATAACTATGTTTCTGAGACCGAACCAAAATCCATTCTACAGGGCGAATGGCAGGCCCATCTCCTAGACTTGTCGGTAATATTTTTGGATGAGTGCAACATTCCACAGCAAAAATAGCAACCGCAAAATATCCCAACATTAATTGAAGAATTATTTGCATTTTAGCGAGTTAATAGTAAGTTAAAACAAGTCATTTTTTTGCATTCTAAATGTTAAAAAATACAGCACAACTTGCTCTGCGATAGGAAAAGCCATCCCGCCTTAATTTATGTGGAGTTGTCAATTAAATTCGATCCAGCTAATAACTTAGCTTGATAACTAATTACAATTTTATGCTTAATTTAAAATGTGTCATCAGCCATTGTGCCACAAATTATCCGCCATTCTGCCTAGACACCGGGTGGAAGCGCGCTAAAATTAGATAATTCCCGCCAAGAGGCGACCGGGATTTGTTAGAAAAATAAACAATTAGCTTAAAATCGATGCAGAGGTCCACTAATTGAACCCATGAGTCAGACCATCCCAGAACTCCAAAAAGAAGTCCGCGCGCTGGAAGCAGAAGTTACCGCCCTGCAAGAGTCGCTGGAAAAACTTGGCGTACAGCGCTCAGAGTGCCGAGTGGCAGTCAGTTTTCCCAAAAATAATACTCCTGAAGCCATTGCCGAGTTCCACCAGCAAACTGCTGCTTTTGGGGAGCAGTGGTTGCAGCAAATCCAGGAAATTGACCGAGAGACTAAAAATATTGAAAAGCAACTGCAACAAAAACAGGCTTTACTCAACTACAAGCAAGGTGAACTAGACAAATTGGTGGCCGGAGAGTATTGGCAAGAAGTAGAAAACAAAGTTCAAACCGGGGAAAAGCGCTTGCAAGCACAAGCTCGCAGAATAAATCAAGCAGCAGCGCAGCTAGAGGTAGAAATCCAAGCTTTGAAAGCACTGTACGACCAACTAAATCCGAGTTATTCCGAGTGGTTTCAACAACCAACTCAAATAGTCCAATTTTCTGCAACTACTATTCCTTATGCTGTTCCCAGCAGCAGCGGGTTAATCTTGGAGAATAAGGAGATTGAGTGGGAAAAAAAGTAGTTATGAGTCGTAAATTTTAAAGTAAATTAGTGATTTGAATGTCGCCGTCGAACGCTGCAATAAGCACCACTGATTCGACGGCAACATCCCAAGGCTGTTACCTGATTTTTTAGATAAAAAAATACAAAACAGCCTCTGGCGCAGTTATTTTTAAGACTTTTGAGTTTCATTTTTTGAAACAGGTTTATTTTTAACTCTGGTGCCAATATAAAATCTCAAATATAACAGTTCTGGACGCATCAACCGGGTTATACGAAAAGACTTTGTTGCAGCCCTCTCTTCTGCTAAAAACCCGGTTGATGAGGGCGAAGAGTGCGTAAGCTCTGTCTAAAATCTCAAATAGACTTACTGATGAAACAATTGATTTGGATAGCGCTATTTATTCTGGTTGCGGTGACGGCTGCAGGTTGGGGTTCTGACTCGTGGCAGCGGTTGTCGCCTGTACCCGAAGTTTCGATCGATCGCAATATCCACACTTCCCAAAACCCTTCTCCCTTACCGCTTCCTGCTGAAAAAGATGCAGTCGATCGGCCCCAAATTGACCAGTCCCGGTTGTGGAAACACGTCGAAACTTTAGCAGGAGAACGTGATGGAGAACGATCTCGCTCTTTTACTAGAGACTACATTTCTCAACAACTGCAAACATTAGGATTTTCCCCTGATTTGCAGTCGTTCGATCGCGGAATCAACGTTTTCGCCGAAAGAAAAGGTACTGACTCAAACGCCGGGGCAATTTTAGTCGCAGCCCACTACGATACTGTACCCAACTCCCCGGGCGCTGACGACAATGCGACGGGAGTTGCAGTAGTTTTAGAAGTAGCAAGATTGCTGGGTTCTCGCCCCACACCTCGGACACTGCAAGTAGCTTTTTTCGACAGGGAAGAACTCGGACTTTTAGGCAGTTTAGCATTCACCGGTAGCGAGGCGCGGTTAAAAAATTTGCAGGGTGCGATCGTCCTGGATATGGTAGGTTATGCCTGCCGCACGCCCGGATGCCAGCAATATCCCGAAGGATTGACAGCGCAACCTTTTCTGGAAGCATCGGGGGTAACTTCTCCCGACAAAGGCGAGTTTATCGCTGTGATTGGAGATGCGGAACATCCGCTGCTGTTGAAAAGTTTTGCGGAGTCTGGAAAAGCCGATTTGCCCCCGGTGGTGGCGCTGCCGGTTCCCCTGAAAGGGTTGCTGACTCCCGATGTTTTGCGGAGCGACCACGCCCCCTTCTGGTATAAAGGAATTGGTGCTGTATTGGTGACGGATACTGCAAATTTGCGATCGCCCCACTATCACCAATCTAGCGATACGTTAGCAACTATCGATCGACCTTTTTTCGCCGGTTCTGCTCAAATTGTTGTTAATGCCGTGGCTAAATTATTGGAAATTAGGTAATTAGTAATTGGTAATTGAGCATGGGGAATTGGGAATTGGGGATGGGGCATCGGGCATCGGGCATTGGGCATGATGACTGTTATTGATACTGCCAACTGCCAACTGCCAACTGCCAACTAATAACTAATAACGTAAGGATTCAGGTAAAAAAAAGTGAGAGTGAGAGCCAAAAAATATGGTAATGTAGTCAGATGAGGGAAAAATCA
>JAUBST010000078.1:0-22270 GCA_036702215.1 Microcoleus sp. F6_B6 | reverse complement strand
GCATGGGGCATGGGGCATGGGGCATGGGGCATGGGGCATGGGGCATGGGGCATGGGGCATGGGGCATGGGGCATGGGTAAATAATGACTGCTGACTATTGTTAAGTTTTGTAACAATTCCGTCGGCAAATCATCATCGAGATCGATCGGGCTCGCGTGCGGGCCTGACAATCTGGATTAAGATCCCGACTCCGAAAACAAGCCAAATCCTTGTGGGGTGCGCGTTCCGCCCGCCCAAATATCCAAGTTAAATACACCGCTGTTTAACTGAACAATCAATCCCGACTAAAAAAATCGGGTATGGTTGACGGGGTAAATTGACCGTGCTAATCTTGCACAAGAATTAGAAAACATTGCAAAACTAGAGAGTTTAGCTATGACCCAGGCGACCAGAACCCAATCCACAGCAGCAACCTTCACAGCCCTCAAATGTAAAGAATGCGGCGAAGAGTACGAACTCCAAGCCAAGCACGTCTGCGATTGCTGTTTTGGCCCGCTTGAAGTCAAGTACGACTACGACGCCATCCGCCGCACCGTCACTCGCCAAACCATCCAAGCCGGCCCCAACTCGATCTGGCGCTACCGCGCATTTTTACCAGTCGCTACAGATAACGTCATCGATGTCGGCACCGGCATGACTCCTCTATTAAAATCCCACCGCTTGGCGCGCCGCCTCGGTCTAAAAAATCTTTATATTAAAAACGATGCCGTCAATATGCCCACTCTCAGCTTTAAAGACAGAGTGGTGTCAGTCGCCCTCAGCAGAGCCAGAGAATTGGGTTTCACAACTGTATCCTGCGCCAGCACCGGCAATTTAGCTAACTCCACCGCTGCGATCGCCGCCCACGCCGGACTCGACTGCGTAGTCTTCATCCCCTCCGACTTAGAAGCCGGCAAAGTCCTCGGCACTCTGATTTACAATCCAACTGTCATGGCAGTTCACGGCAACTACGACCAAGTTAACCGCCTCTGTTGCGAAGTCGCCAATACACATGGCTGGGGATTTGTCAATATCAACTTGCGTCCCTACTATTCCGAAGGCTCGAAAACCCTGGGCTACGAAGTTGCCGAACAGCTAGGCTGGCAATTGCCCGATCACATCGTCGCCCCCCTCGCATCCGGCTCTTTGTTCACAAAGATTTACAAAGGCTTTAATGAATTCATCGAAGTCGGTTTAGTGGACGAAAAGAAAGTCCGGTTCAGCGGCGCCCAAGCTGACGGCTGTTCCCCCATCGCCCAAGCATTCCGCGAAGACCGCGATTTCGTCAAACCCGTGAAACCGAATACCATTGCTAAGTCGATCGCGATCGGCAATCCAGCCGACGGTATGTACGCCTTGGAAATCGCCCGCAAAACCAACGGCAACATTGAATCCGTCAGCGACACCGAAATCATCGAAGGCATGAAACTGCTAGCAGAAACCGAAGGCATCTTCACCGAAACCGCAGGCGGCACGACCATCGCAGTCTTGAAGAAACTTGTAGAAGCAGGTAAAATCAATCCCGATGAAACCACCGTCGCTTACATCACCGGCAACGGTTTGAAAACGCAAGAAGCAGTTCAAGGCTACATCGGCGAACCCATCACCCTCGAACCGAAACTAGAAGCGTTCGAGCGCGCCCTAGAACGCGCCCGCACGCTCGAACGCTTAGAATGGCAACAAGTTTCGGTTTAATAAATAGTCATTAGTCCTCAGTCATCAGTCATTAGTTATTAGTTATTAAGCTGTTGACTACTGACCGAGGACTACTGATTAAGAGTCATCAGTCATCAGTCATCAGTTATTAGTTATTAAGCTACTGACTACTGACTACTGACTACTGACTACTGACTACTGACTAAGGACTACTGACTGAGGACTAAAAAAATGACTGTCAAAGTTTTAATTCCCACTCCCCTGCAAAAATTTACCAACAATCAAGCCACCATCGAATGCGCCGGCGATAACATTTCCGAACTAATTGAATCGCTGGAAACAAATTGTCCCGGCATCAAAAAAAGCCTGTGCGACGAAAAGGGAGAACCCCGCAGATTTCTCAACTTCTACGTCAACAGCGAAGACATCCGCTTTTTGGATGGCTCAAAAACAGCCCTCCAAGATGGCGATGAAGTCAGCATTGTTCCCGCTGTTGCCGGTGGCTGATTAATTTTAAAATAAACGCAAGTGAACGCAGATAGATTTAAATAACTATCTGCGTTCACTTGCGTTTATTTAGGGTTTAAAAACTACTCCTTCGCTAACCGAGAAAATCCTACAAATCCCGGATTTGGTAAGTAGCTGCTTCCTGAAATACATCGAGTCGCAACTCTTCAATCTTGACAAGTTTAAATGTCTTAGCAAGGTATATCTCATATCAAATGCGTTGACATCGGAATGATTCATCTGTCTCTTCCGTTTCTCTGCATCCTCTGCGCCCTCTGCGGTTTAATCATTCCAATAGAACCGGAATTCCGATCGGGAGTTACGTCGCTTTATACTGACATTTTTTGAGGTGGGGCTACTGATGAAATTAAATCTAGGTTCGTAGTTGCGCTTGGGTATCCCAGCGCAACTGCAAGCCTAAAACTTATTTCTTTGTTCGCAGTGCGTCCGAGAATTATCGCCCTAAGAAGCTGCCCTTGCAGCAGTGCGGGGACGGCGCCGGCCCGTCACCTGATTCGCAGGAGATGGCAAGGATGGGGATGATGGGGATGATGGCGATGATGGGGATGATGGGGATGATAATAGCTTAGGTGCTTCCAGGGAACCCGGAGATACTGCTGCTTTTTCCGATCGCACTGCTTCTTCAGGAATCTGCATCAGAAATACCAGCAGCGGATTGCTTTGAAGTTCCCGGCGCATCACTCGCCCTATAGCCTTTTCTATTTGCGTTTGCACTCCTACCCAGTCAACATCAACTTGCGAGTCAGCAGTGGCGGGTTTAACAAATTCTGACCAGCGATCGCTCAAAACTGTTTCAATGGTTTGAGTGATTAGTTTGATCACCTCCGCGCGATCGGCTGATGTCACTACACCTTTCAAGTGAACTTCTGGTTTGGCAACTAATTTGCCTTCCCAATTCAAAGCTGCCGCTACTGTTACAACGCCATCTCCGGCCAACTGCTGGCGTTCCTTGAGTACGTTCGCTTTGACAACGCCCGATCGAGAAGCATCTACTAATTCAATTCCTGAAGGCACTTGACCAGCAACTCGGATCGAATTTTCCGTTAATTCTACGACATCGCCGTTGTCAATAATCACCATATTACTAGCGGGAATGCCCATGCTTTGAGCCGTCTTGGAGTGCTGGATCAGCATCCGGTGTTCCCCGTGCACTGGCAAGAAGAACTTGGGACGAGTCATGTTAATCATTAACTTTTGGTCTTCCTGACAGCCGTGGCCGGAAACGTGAATGCCTTTGTCGCGGCCGTAAACCACGTGTGCTCCCAGCATCATCAGTTTATCGATCGTGTTTACCACTGCGATCGTATTTCCGGGAATCGGATTAGCCGAGAAAATGACTGTATCGCCTTTTCTGATCTTCAGTTCGTGATGTTCGCCGTTAGCAATGCGAGTCATCGCCGCCATCGGTTCGCCTTGGGAACCTGTGGTTAAAATCAGAACCTTGTCATCGGGTAAATTGCGGATTTCTTTCAGCGGTTTGAAAATACTATCTTCGCATTTGATGTAGCCGAGATTGCGGCAGTGAGCGATGACGTTAAGCATCGATCGACCAACTACTCCTACATACCGATTGTTTTTCTTAGCCAATTCTAAAACTATTTGCAATCGGTGTACGGAAGACGCAAAAGTCGTCACCATTACCCGTCCCGTTGCTTGAGCGATGATTCTGTCTAAGTTCGGGGCAACAGAACGTTCTGAAGCCGTAAAACCGGGAACTTCCGAGTTAGTAGAATCGCTGATCAAACACAATACGCCTTTTTCGCCGTACTCCGCCAGCTTTTGCAAATCAAAATGTTCGCCGTCCACAGGAGTGTGGTCAATTTTAAAGTCGCCGGTGTGGATCAAAATTCCCACTGGAGTGTGAATTGCCACCGTGAAACTGTCGGCCATCGAGTGAGTGTTGCGAATGTATTCGACTAAGAAATTCTTGCCAATTCTTACCGTGTCGCGGGGTCTAACTGTCCTCAATTCTGTGCGGTGAGACACTCCCGCTTCTTCCAATTTTCCGGCTAGCAAAGCCATCGCCAAACGCGGCCCGTAAATCACCGGAATTTCAAATTGTTTGAGGTGATAGGGGATGCCGCCTATGTGGTCTTCGTGACCGTGGGTCACGATCATGCCTTTAATTTTGTGGCTGTTTTCCCGCAGGTAAGTCATGTCTGGAAGGACAATATTTACCCCGTGCATGCCATCTGTCGGGAACGCTAAACCGGCATCTAAAAGAATAATTTCGTCGCCGTACTCGAACACGCAAGTGTTTTTACCGATTTCGTGCAGCCCGCCGAGGGGAATAACTTTTAGAGCAGATGCAGTTGTATTTTTGATCATGCGTATCCTTTGTTAGTTATTTTTGTTATTGGTCTGTGGTCTGTGGTCTTTCGTCTTTCGTCTTGCGTCTACTGTTCGTTGGTAGCGCGATATTTTTCCAAATATTTATGGAAAAATCCCTGGCGGGTTTTACTATCCCGTACTGTCAGTTGTTTTGGGCCTTCATTCTTCTATCTTCAGTCTTTAATCCTTCATTGTTAGCTGCTTACTAACACTTAATTACTAATGACTGATGACTCAGAACTAATGACTGATAACAACCAATATTCAGTTGTCTGAAAACTCGTTCTCGCCTGTCTAGATAGCTGATACTGCTGCTAGCTGACTCAGTACGTCCTTTAACTTTTGAGTTACCTCAACGGGCGGATCGCACAGGGGCGCACGGGTGGAGCCTACATCCCAGCCTTGAAGTTTGAGAGCTGTCTTGACGGGAATGGGATTTGTGGTGATAAAAAGAGCTTTAAACAGGTCAAAAAGTTGCAAGTGAATCTGGGTAGCGACTTGAACTTGACCGGCCTCGAAAGCTTTTATCATCTGTTGCAGTTGCTCTCCTACCAGATGGCTGGCTACGCTAACTACACCAGATCCTCCTACCGCCAACATTGGCAAAGTTAGGGAATCATCTCCAGAATAAATGGCAAATTCAGGGGATGTCAAGCACCGAATTTGACTTGCTTGATCCAAGTTGCCACTTGCTTCTTTTACGGCCACAATGTTGGGGATTTCGGCCAATCTAGCCACCGTCTCCGGCAACATATTTTGACCAGTGCGACCGGGGATGTTATATAACATTATAGGCAATTCTGGAGCAGATTGCGCGATCGCCCGAAAATGATTGTACAAACCTTCTTGCGGCGGTTTGTTGTAATAAGGAACCACCTGCAAACAACCGTCTAACCCTAGTTTAGCTGCTTTTTTCGTAGCTGCGACTGCTTCTGAAGTAGAATTAGATCCGGCTCCTGCGATTACCAACGCCTTACCGGCTACCGCCTTTTGTACTACCTGAAATAATTCGTACTCTTCATCCCAGGTCATAGTGGGAGACTCGCCCGTTGTGCCGCACACTACCAAGCTATCAGTACCGCGATCGGCTAAATGAACTGCCAATTGTTCTGCTACCGCATAGTTAACGCTGCCGTCTTCCTTAAACGGCGTAATCATTGCAGTCAGAACCCGTCCAAACTTTACCACACTTTCTCCGATTTTAGACTGTTGATTTTTGATTTTAAATTTTTGATTTCAGATGAAAGGTTTATCTAAAATCCCCAATTTCAATTTCCCAATTGCCAGAATTTCCGCTAATTAGAAGCCACCGCCGCTTGGGTTCGCAACAAATTTTTTTGGACCAGCAACTCAGCTATCTGCACCGCATTTAAAGCAGCCCCTTTGCGGATTTGATCGCCCGACAGCCACATTTCCAACCCGCAGGGGTGAGAAATATCTTGGCGAATCCTGCCGACTAACACCTCATCCTTACCGCTGGCTTCTGCAGGCATCGGGAAATAATTAGCTTGCCAGTCTTCTACCAGCTTAACCCCGCTTGCCTGCTTTAAGATTTCCCTGGCCTCGATCGGGCTAAAAGGCTCTGCAAACTCTAGATTAATCGCTTCCGAATGAGCGCGGAGTACGGGAACCCGCACGCAAGTTGCCGTAATTTTAATCTCGTCCGTACCAAATATCTTCCGAGTTTCGTTTACCATTTTCATCTCTTCTTCACAATACCCCAAATCGTTAATCGGGGTGTTGTGCGGAAACAAATTAAATGCTAAGGGGTAGGGAAATATATCTGTTTTGGGAGTTTCCCCCTGCAAAATTGCTCTTGCTTGAGCTTTCATTTCCTCCATTGCCCTCGCCCCCGCCCCGCTGGCAGACTGGTAAGTCGCTACAACGATGCGCTGTACCGGCTTAACTTTGTGCAGCGGCCAAACGGCAACTGCCATCAAAATCGTCGTGCAGTTGGGATTAGCAATTATACCTCGGTGAGCTGCGGCCGCTTGGGGATTTACTTCGGGAACCACTAGCGGTACGGTCGCATCCATGCGGAAAGCGCTAGAATTGTCAATGACCACTGCTCCGGCTGCCACCGCTTGCGGAGCCCATAATTTAGAAGTAGAGCCGCCTGCTGAGGCGAGCACCAGATCTACATTATCAAACGATCGCGCCGACACTGCTTCGACCGGCAGCATCTCGCCGCCAAAAGGCAAGGTAGTGCCTGCTGAACGTTCCGAAGCCAGCAGCTTCAAGTTAGAAATCGGAAAACTCCGGCTGTGCAATAGTTCTAGCAACTCTGCCCCGACTGCGCCGGTGGCTCCTAAAATGGCAACTCGATAGGATTGAGACAAATTAGTTTCCTCCACAAATTAAAGTCTAAACGATCGAAATCAAAAATTTAAATAACTGCAATTCTCAATATCAAACTTAATTAATGTTATGCGACATCAGGAGCATGAGAGGATGGCCACGGTGCAGTTAACCTAAAAGGGCGATCGAACTTCCCGATCGATCCGTGCGATCGAGTCCAATGCCAGTTTAGCATCTTTTGCCGTAAGCGTTGCCCTCGCGATCGCCCGCACCCAATCCGCATCCGGTTAAGTTTTGCAATATATCTGCATTTTCGCAGGCGCATCCATTGACTTTAAGTACCCGCAGAGGCCGGCCAGATTGACATCACAGGGCGATATGTGCTATGGTGCATCGGCAATTAGTGGACTTAACCTCCACATTCCTAGCAGCAAAAGCTAGTATTCTCAAACCAAAACTATTTGGCAAGAGCCAAAAAAGTAGCCGGCAACGACTTACAGTCTCATCCGGTAAAGGTGTTGTAGTTGTGCCGTTACGAGTCAAAGCGTACAAAATTAAAATGCAGGCAAAGTCAGATTTGTATGTATTTTATTACACTATTGTTAAATATCAAAAAAGCCGATGAAAGTAACCCAGGAAAAACTTCCAGCTAGCCAAATTGGTCTGGAAATCGAAGTACCGTCAGAAAAGTCAAAACAAGCTTACGAGCAAGTAATTAAACAATTTGCTCGCGAGGTTAATATTCCTGGGTTCCGCAAAGGCAAAGTTCCCCGTCAAGTTTTGCTGCAGCGCCTAGGCCAGACTCGTTTGAAGGCGACGGCTTTGGAAAATTTGATTAATGATTCCCTGCAAAAAGCCCTCGAACAAGAAAAAATTGCCGCTATTGGCAGTTTTGAACTTCGCACCGAGTTTGAAGAATTACTAGAGAAGTTCGATCCTGAACAGCCTCTGATTTTTTCGGCGAAGGTTGACGTACAACCCGAAGTGAAAATGGGTCAGTACACAGGTTTGCAGCTTCAAGCAGAAGAAGCTAAGTATGATGAGGCTCAGGTAGATGAGGTACTGGCAAAATATCGATCGGACAAAGCTGCTTTAATCCCCGTAGAAGGCCGGCCGGCTCAGTTGGGAGACATGGCTTTGGTTGATTTCTCCGGTAGATTTGCCGAAGCCCCTGAAGGCGAAACTCCCGCAGAAATTCCCGGCGGTCAAGCAGAAGACTTCCAAGTAGAATTATCGGAAAATCAGTTTGTACCGGGCTTTATTCAAGGGATGATCGGGATGAATCCGGGAGAAACTAGAGAAGTTTCCGTGCAGTTCCCAGATGAGTATAGCAGTGAAGAACTAGCAGGAAAACCGGCAGTCTTTACGATTACTCTCAAAGAACTTAAGGAAAAAGAATTGCCGGAGTTGGACGACGACTTCGCCCAAGAAGTAAGCGAGTTTGAAACTTTAGCAGAACTGCGCGAATCGCTGGAAACTAGGTTTAAAGCCGACCAAGAAAACAAGACATCAGCTAATAAGGAAAAAGCTATATCAGCAGCACTCGCGCAGCTAATAGAAGTCGAAATTCCCGAAACAATGGTCGATCGCGAAATCGATTATTTGCTGAACCAACAAGCCGTCCAATTGAAAAATTACGGCATAGATATCAACCAACTGTTTACGGAAGAAAATATGGGCCCGATGCGGGAACGCTCCCGCCCGGAAGCAGTTGAGCGCCTCAAGCAGAATTTAGCTCTGGCAGAAGTAGCCAAGCTGGAATCCTTATCTGTTGAACCAGCAGAAGTAGCAGCAGAAGTAGCAAAAATCAGAAAGCAGTTTCCCAAAGGAGATTTTGACCCCCAAAGGTTGCAGGAATTTGTAGCAGAAGACTTGCTCAAACAAAAAACCCTGAAATGGTTGGAAGAAAAAGGAACTATCGAACTCGTACCTGAAGGATCTCTGACTCCCGCAGCAGAAGCATCAGAAGAATCGGGCGCTGAAGATTCAGCAGAAGCAGCCACGAGCGTTGAAGTGGAAGTCGTAGGCGAAGAATAGAACTTAATGCGTTCAAATGTCCTAATTGGGGACATGAAATTGACCGTGATTTTAACGGCGCACCCGAGCCTTAACTACAAGCTGCGGGTGCGCCCGCTCCTTACTAAAAGCTCGGGGTGTCCGCTAGAAGCAGCGATGATTGACAAGTGAGTATTTTAACTCATTCACCCCGCGATCCTTGCGAGTCACTCCAGCGTTGCGCCCAGCGCAGAAAGCAATTTCAAAACTCAAAACTCCCCATTCCCCCGATATCCGTTCAGAAGAGGCATAATAGTTAAAAGCTGGCGGCTTAATTTGAAGCTTTCATCAGCAGCAGCAAATTGTCTAGAATCCTTGACTGGTGTCTTATGGTTGTATCTCAATCTTCCAATTACCTAATTACAAGCTATAACGATTTTGATGTCAGTTCCAGCCCCAGCAATGTAGTGCCGATGGTACTAGAACAGTCGGGGATGGGCGAGCGGGCTTTTGACATTTACTCGCGCTTGCTGCGGGAGCGAATTGTGTTTTTAGGAACTCCCGTAACCGACGAAGTTGCTGACTCGATAGTGGCTCAGCTATTGTATCTGGATGCCGAAGACCCAGAAAAAGATGTCCAAATGTACATAAATTCCCCCGGCGGCTCGGTGACGGCCGGCATGGCAATTTATGACACAATGCAGCAAATCCGCCCGGATGTGGTGACGATTTGTTACGGTTTGGCTGCGAGTATGGGCGCATTTCTGCTGACAGCAGGAGCCCGCGGTAAGCGGATGTCTCTTCCGAGTTCCCGAATTATGATTCACCAGCCACTTGGAGGTGCTCAAGGTCAAGCAGTTGATATTGAGATTCAAGCCAAAGAAATCCTTTATCATAAGCGTAAGCTGAATCAACTGCTAGCGCACCACACAGGTCAACCGATCGAGAAATTAGAGGCTGATACAGAGCGCGACTTTTTTATGTCAGCCGAAGAAGCCAAAAATTACGGTTTGGTCGATCGAGTTATCGAAAGGGAAAACCTTCCGGCAGCGGGAGAGAATGTCACTGCACTGAATTAAGAGGCTGTTATGTCTAAGTACGACTCCCATCTAAAATGTTCGTTTTGTGGCAAGTCTCAAGAGCAAGTACGCAAGTTGATCGCAGGGCCCGGGGTGTATATCTGCGACGAATGCGTTGACTTGTGCAATGAAATTTTAGATGAGGAGTTGTTTGATTCGAGTGCAGTACCCGCAGCGGCGGTGGCCCCGAAGCCGGAAACGACGCAAAAGCGCCGCGGTACTTCGGGCAAAAGTATGTTGATGAGCCAAATTCCGAAGCCGAGGGAAATTAAAAATTACCTCGACGAAAACGCGATCGGGCAAGATGAGGCGAAAAAGGTGCTCTCGGTGGCAGTTTACAACCACTACAAGCGCCTCAGCTTTATCCAGGCAAAAAATAGCGGCAAGCACCCGCCGGAAGAAGTAGAACTGCAAAAATCGAATATATTGTTAATCGGGCCGACGGGCTGCGGAAAAACTCTGCTGGCTCAGACGTTGGCGGATATGCTAGACGTGCCGTTTGCGGTGGCTGACGCGACGACGCTGACGGAAGCGGGCTATGTCGGGGAAGATGTGGAAAATATTTTGCTGCGGCTGCTGCAAGTGGCAGATATGGACGTGGAAGAGGCGCAGCGCGGAATTATTTATATTGATGAAATTGACAAAATTGCCCGCAAAAGCGAAAATCCTTCGATTACGCGGGATGTGTCGGGTGAAGGCGTGCAGCAGGCGCTTTTGAAAATGCTGGAGGGGACGATCGCCAATGTACCTCCCCAAGGCGGCCGCAAGCATCCCTACCAAGACTGCATCCAAATTGATACCAGCAATATCATGTTTATCTGCGGCGGCGCTTTTGTCGGTCTTGAGAAAGTGATAGAGCAGAGAACGGGTAAAAAGTCAATGGGTTTTATTCAGCCCGGAGAAGCTGTGCCGAAGGAAAAGCGGGCCGCCGACGTGCTCAAGCAACTGGAACCGGACGATTTGGTGAAGTTTGGGATGATTCCTGAGTTTATTGGGCGGGTGCCGGTGGCGGCGGTGTTGGAGCCGCTGGACGAGGAAACGCTGATGGCGATTTTGACTGAGCCCCGAAATGCTTTGGTTAAGCAGTATCAAAAGCTGCTGAAGATGGATAACGTGCAGTTGGAGTTTAAGCCGGATGCGATTCGGGCGATCGCCCAGGAGGCATACCGCCGCAAAACTGGAGCGCGGGCGCTGCGGGGAATTGTCGAAGAATTGATGTTGGATGTGATGTACGAGTTGCCGTCGCGCAAGGATGTCGCCCGGTGTACGATTACTAAGGAAATGGTCGAGAAGCGATCGACGGCTGAGTTGTTGGTACTTCCGTCTTCGCTGCCCAAGCCAGAGTCAGCTTAAAAGTAGATATTCACAATCACTAGGTGACTCTAATTCAACCTAAAACTTTTAGAGTATTAAGAAACCTGGAAGGGCGGCCGCTCTTAGCAGCGCCCCTACTACAAAAACCGGGTTTCTCGGTTGTTTTTTAGCGATCGACTTACCAATCTATAAAATCATCCTCACCTAACTCAGAAGATAACTCGGAAAAATCCGGTTCAGATTCCAATCTAAAAGTTTCCGCCTCCCAAATCTCCAAGTCATCCGACAAATCGACTACTTCCCCGTCAAACATATCAGCCAACTTCCTAGCCGTATTCGCGACATATTGAGCGTCATCACGCACCGCTACAGCCTGAGCGTTAAAGTCATTTTGAGAGTTTGTAGAAACGTTTGCGGGCGATCGCCCTTCGGAAATTGCCGGCACATTAACGGCGTTATTTTCAGGCGCTGGCGGGTGTTTTGGTTCTTCTCCACCATTCCCCAAAAAATCATCTGTAATCTCAGAACCCGCCGAGTTCTGCACCTGTTGGCCGGCATCATCCGCAGGATGATAATTCCTGGGATTTTCGGCTACACGCCCGTTAGAAGTTGGCAAATCCTTGGCGCGGGAACTATTAGTTTCAGCGGGATTTGTCACGCCCACCGTTACTTTTACTCGACGGTTAAAAACTTGCAAAAAAGCTTCTTCAATATTAGCTACTTTGTTTTTAACTATATTGAGCAACGGTTGCGAACTAATCTTAACATAAGCAGTATCATTGGTAAAAATTACTAGATTTCCCTGTTGCCGAAGCAGGACTTGAGTGCTGAACGGTCGCACGCGGTCAAGTATCTGTTCCCACACTCGATTTAAATCGATTTCATCGCCTGAATTAGCCGGTGAATAATTTGTTTGATTCGTTTCAGCAGTTGGTACAGGTGCGGGAATCGCTGCAGGAGGTGTGCTTTCTGCTCGATTAGCCACAGGCGGCGAAGTCGGCGGAGGATTTTGAGGTTTGGCAGCCGGAGGTTGTTCTATATTAGATGTCTGGCTCCCCCCCTTAGCAAGGGGGGGTTGGGGGGGGTGAATTTGTGATGAAGTAATATTTTTAGTTGGTTCGGCTGCCGGTTGCTGGTGAGTTCTAATTGCTGAGGGCAACAATCCCAATAGCGTTACTTCCAGCCACAAACGCGGCTGAGTGGTATTTTTAATTTGCACTTCGTGGGTTTGCAAATGTTTCTGACCTGCCAAAATCAACTCCGCATCCCAATTCCGGGCAAAATCCCCCAGTTTTTCCCAAGTTGCCGATGTTAAAGCTACTAAATCTGACCGTTTCGGTGCAGTTTTGGCTATTAGCAAATCTCGGTAAAAGCTGGCGAGACTTTGCAGCACGATTAGCGGTTCCCGACCGCGATCCATGAGGTGGCGGGTCATGTCTATTAGTGCTGTAGCGTTATCTGTATCAATAGCTTGCAGCAAATCCATTAAGTCATTTTCGGGAACCGCGCCGACTAAATCCCAAACTTTTTCGACTGTTACTTCACCCTGAAATAAGCTCAGTTGGTCGAGCAAACTTTCGGCATCCCGCAGACCTCCTTGGGCGATTTGAGCAACCATTTGTACTGCATCGCTGGCAATATTGATATTTTCTAATTTGGCAATTTTGTGCAAGTGAGCAATCATTGCTTCGAGGGGGATGCGCCGGAAGTCGAATTTTTGACAGCGAGAAATAATGGTTGGTAATACTCTTTGCGGGTCGGTTGTGGCGAGGACGAATACAACGCGATCGGGCGGTTCTTCTAGGGTTTTGAGTAGAGAGTTGAATGCCTGGGTGCTTAGCATATGGCAATTATGAACCAGAAGACCGTTAGCGACAAAATTGTGGTTGTCTTCTACTTCAATATCATAAACTCTCTCGACCCCAGCGACTTTTACAGATTCGACTGTCTCCAAACTTGTAATCCATTGAAGGGATTGAATACTTTTTAAAGTCTGATACCCATTTTCTACTGGTTTCAGCACCCATGTGTATGTAGTCGTAGGTTTTACAGGTGTTAGACCTTGTGTAAAATTTAGTTGTTGTTGGGTATCCCAAACCTGTAAGCCAATTGGCAAAGAGTTGATTTTCTGTCCTAGAATATCCTTCTGTATGAATTTGGATGCTTGGACTTCCTTCTGGGGAAATGCTGAGCGAGCCATCATCCATGTACCACCAAGCAAGTCCTTCTGGAGTGACGCGATCGAGCCAATCCATTGTGACGTATTTTCCGTTTCCGTTGGGTTTAACAGCGTCAAAGACATCTCTAAGTTGGGGATGGCAGACTGTGTTGCAACAGACTGATATATTTCCGTATCCTCGGTTAGGTGTAACTCGTAACTTTGGTCGCAGTGTCGAAAGGCAAGAAGCTTTGTATTCCAACCATTCCCGCTGCTTTTCTCCGTGTGTCCAGCCCAATCTTGGAAATCGGCTATATTTATTTGGGTAGGTGATAAAACCGTCTCCAAGTAATGTTCCGTAGATGAGTCCGAGTGTTTCTGGTTGCAAAACTTCGGCATTGGCCAAGAACTTTTCCGTTCTTGCATCCCAAAGTCCATGTCTTTTTTTATATGGATGTCGCTGCCAATAAGACTGAATACTCTTAATCCCTTTGCCTTTTTTTTGTAAAAAGTCTGGTATTTCGAGTTTTTCTCCACAGCCACACGCACAGAGAGGCTGGATGGCTTGAGCCTGTTCGAGAATAGAGGCCAAGTCGTAGAATTTTTGTCCGTAGATATTCCCGTAAAATTGATGTCCTCTGGCAAATCTCCGCAAGCGTCCATCTGTTCCAATTTTGTGAATGACGGTGCCGCACCCACATTCACAGGGGATAGTATCTTCACTCCTTCTTTTACGTCTTTTGCTTGTATCCATCCCTGTTCTGTCCTGATTGGATGATTGCCAGTACATCTGATTTCTCGGTTGGCGGTTTTAATCACCAGTGTTTGTTTTTCCCCTCGGTCGAACCACCTCAAAACTTTTTTAAATTCCCAAACTTCAGAAGTTTCGTTATAGCTGAGAACTTGTTTTCCTTTGATGTTGGGATTGTCGATCCGCATCAGACCTTCGCTAGTTTTTACCTGAGAATCCCCGCTCAAACACTCGTCGATTACATATACTTTATAGCGGCACTGTACGGGGGCAAATTGAGCTCGTTCGATTAAATCCCGAATGTTATCTACTCCCGTGTTGCTGGCGGCGTCAATTTCGATGACATCTAGTGTGGAACCTCGGGCAATTTCTTGGCAAACGTTGCATTTGCCGCAGGGTGTCGGGGTGGGGGCAACCGTAGAAATACAGTTGAGGGATTTGGCGAAAATTCTGGCACTGGAGGTTTTACCGGTGCCTCTGGGGCCGGTGAATAGATATGCTGGTGCTATGCGCTCTTGCAGGATGGCGCTGGTGAGGGTTTGGGCGATCGCCTCTTGACCGACTAATTCGGCAAATGTCTGAGGGCGATATTTGTGGTGCAGGGGTTCGTAGGTCACGATCGAATATGGGTGGTATTAGCTGTAATCTTAGCTAAGGAGACGTTGTTCGATCGCACCACAGCTCGACTTTCACAGCCAGCCACTCGCTGGGCTGGCACGGCTGCAGCCATCGAACTGCAGCCACGAACACCCTCCCAACGTCCGCCCCTCGATCGTCCGGGCTCGGCTGTTCTGCTTGATGTTTTCCGCTGCTGGCTCCCAGAGTTACTATTAATTTATGTGTATTTCTTTTTATTTTTCTAGAAACGGAGACCGCCGAACAAACATTTTATTTAGCTGGATTGGTATAATATATTACAGACAATTCACCATTTCTATTGGCGAGTGCCAGCACGGGATTTTCCGATATTTCGGAAACCTGCTTGCAGTTAAAGATAAAGTATTAATTAGAGGGTGCGTGTTCCAGTTGCAGAAATCCAGTTGTACCAAGATGATGGTGGAATGATGTCAATGTTGGTTGCTCCAGTTGCACTACCAGCTCTACTCTGGAGTCCTGTATAAATATAGCGTCAAAATTTACCCTTTAAAAGCCCATGTCAACCCAAATAATCCTTGTAGAACCAAGGTTGGCAGTAGCCTCTCCCAAACCTAAACAGGCTAAACCCGGAGATGTGTCCTCAGACCAACTCTTAATGGGAGGGTCGGGATTACTGTTGTTATTGCTTATCGGTTTAGCGGTGTTTACCAAGATCAAACTCGACGATTTGAGCAAAAAGCTTAAATTTGAGGAGTTTAGAAATCGAGAACTCCAGAAAAAATACAAAATGGCTCTGGAAACAATCTCAAAAATGGAAAAGAATCCCGACCTTATCCACTCCCGAGACTTTAATTTAGACTACCTGAGAATGCGGATGGCGGAAGAAGTTTTTCACTTTGGCATTGTGAACCAGATCAAGCAAAAAGTCAAAGACAAAATTAGTATTGCCCTACGTCCGACGCAGAGTGCGGTGGGAGAGAAAAACGGGAATGCCGGCAGCGGCAGGCAAGTAGATTCGATGTTTGATATCGAATACGAAACTGGCGATCCCGCAGTAAAAATAGAAAAACGAGTGCTGTTTCGGATTCAAATTAAACTGATGAAACTGCCGACTCAGGCAACATCGGCGACAATTAATCAAATTATTGACTGTTTGGAAACTTATCTAAGTCCTTCAGACGATCACGACAGTTGGCAGCCGACAATTCAAGGTCGCATCGTTCACATTGAATGGGATCAAAAAGCCAAGCCGACGCCGATGTTGGTGCTGGAACAGTCGAATGAAGGGGTGAATGTTACCTTTAGGACTACGAGAACGCCTGCAGGCAGACCTGTAAATGCTACTGAGAGCCAATTGGCAGCAGCTAAGGGTCAAAAAAGTGGCAAAAGTAGTTCTAAAAGTCCAGCCAAAAGTGGGACAAAAACTCCTGCTAAGGCAGGAGGAAAGCGTCCCGGTGCTCGGAAATAAGTTGATGTGAATTAAGTTTATTTTCCCGAAAGAACGCCTGTTGCCACCGTTGTTGATGTGTCTTGTGCGAGGTAGCCGTCTTCCATGTGAATAATGCGATCGGCTATGTCTAAAATGCGGTTGTCGTGGGTGACAAGCAAAATAGTGCAGTGCTGTTCTTTTGCCAAACCTCGCATAATTTCTACCACATCTCGACCTGATTTACTGTCTAGCGCTGCTGTGGGTTCGTCTGCTAAGACTAATTTCGGCTGGCTGACTAATGCCCGGGCGATCGCAACTCTTTGTTTCTGCCCGCCAGAAAGACTGTCGGGGTAATAATCTATTCTTTCTCCCAAGCCTACAGCTTGCAGCATTTCCTCTATTTTATCATTAGTTTCTTGGGGAGAAAGATGACTGTGCAGTTCTAAAGACATTTGCACATTTTGCCTAGCACTCAAGCATTTGAGCAAATTGTGAGCTTGGAAAATATAGCCGATATCGCGGCGGACTTTAACTAATTTATTTTTCGGCGTTCCCCGCAATTCTTGGCCGAGAATTTTAAGACTACCTTCTTGGACCGATCGCAAAGCTCCAATTAAGGTTAACAATGTTGTTTTCCCAGACCCGGAAGGTCCTGTCATCAGCACGATTTCGCCCGGATAAATTTCTAGGTTGATGTCAAATAAGGTCTGTTTGCGAAGTTGTCCTTCGCCGAAGGAATGATTGAGATTTTTAATTGAGACAACTGGTAAAGTATTCATGGGTAATTTGTACTTGGTAATTCATTCTTCGTGACATCCGTTACATCCTCAGAAAGCGAATCCGTTGCCGAACTTCTTCCTTCTTCCTTCTTCCTTCTTCCTTAAAAAATATCCGCAGGGTCAGCCGCCTGCAACTTCCTAACTGCGATCGCCCCGGACACACAACACATGACAACTGTCATTGCAAAAACAGTTCCAGCTTTCATCAAAGTCATGTACATCGGCAAACTCGTAGCACTTCTCCCTAAATTGTACAGCACCACAGAAATCCCAAACCCCGGCAAATAGCCAAGAATTGCCAAAATTAAAGCCTCTTGAAACACCACGCCCAAAAAGTAAATATCCTTATATCCCATCGCCTTGAGCGTAGCGTATTCTGGTAAGTGATCGGTAACATCAGTATAAAGAATTTGATAAACAATCACTATCCCGACGATAAATCCCATTGCCGCGCCGAGAGTGAAAACAAATCCGATCGCCGTGCTTTCTTCCCAATACTTTCTCTCAAAATTTACAAACTCTTCTTTAGAAGAAACTGTCACATCTTTCGGCAAAGTTGCCCTCATTTTATCAATAACAGCCTTAACATCTGTTCCCGGCTGCAAGTGAACTATACCTATATCGATTAAACCTCTTGTTCTCCGCGTCGAAAAAATCCGCAGAAAGTTCAAATCGCTGGTGACAAGATTTCCGTCGGCACCGAAAGATGCCCCTAAAGTAAATAAACCATCTACCCTAACGCGGCGATTATCTACTTCAGTTTCCACAGATTTTGCCTGCTTGAAATATTCCACTACCGGCCCAAACTCTGGGCGAGAAGCTTGGTCAAATAAAACCACATCCGAAATTTTGATTTTGTCCAAATTATTTTGGATTTCAGGCATATCAAAGATGGGATAAGCGGGGTCAAAACCGATTACCATCAATTGGCGGGTATTGCGCTGGTTGGGGTCGGGGTTTTTCCACAATCCAAAGCCTAAATATACCGGGCTGATTGCTGTAACGCCGTCAAAACTCAAAGCTTGATACAAGCGACGCTGGGGAAAACTTTTCATGGCTATTAAAGCCGTTGACTGAGTGCTGGTGATAAAAATATCCCCTTTTAATTTAGCGTGAAAGGTGATGGAGCTTTCAAATAGCGCGTCTCTAAACCCGAACTGCATAAACATTAGCAAGTCGGCGAAGCCAATGCCGGCTAGTGCGATGGCTAAGCGCATTTTTTCGCGGGTTAACTGTGCCCAAGCAAGAGGTATTTTGCTCATAAGATTTTATTTTAGATTTTAGATTTTAGATTTTAGATTTTAGATTGGGATTTGGAGTAAATAATTTTAGGGTTTAAGCACGGGTGTTGAGAAACCGGGTTTTTTACCCTTATATTTGATTCAAACCCTTAATCTCGGTAAAAAAAACGGTTGCTTGAGTCCCCATGCGTAAGTTCTGTCAAGGTAAAATTTAGATATTTATTTTAACTTCAACCTGTAAGTTTGTTAGGGCTGCAACTTTCTTGCTCGATTCGGGTTCGAGGCGAATTCTCACTTCGACCACTCTAGCATCGGTGTCGGCGGCGGGGTCTGTATTGAGGACATCTTTTTTGCCGATTTTTTTGCCGACGCGAGCGACTGTTCCTTCCAAAGTGCCTGCAAATACGGGGCTGGTGACTGTTGCGCGCTGGCCGTTTCGCACTTTGGCGATGTCGGTTTCGTAAACTTCTGCTACGGCGTACATTTGGTCGGTGCCGCCTATTTCTACGATGCCATCTTGAGTGTTGACACCTTCTCCTTGTCGGCTGTGAACTTTGAGGATGTAGCCGGATACGGGTGCTTTGACGTAGCTTAAGTTTAAGTCTACTTGAGCTTTTTGTTTTGTGGCGATCGCACTTTCTACGGCTGCTTGGGCGGCTTGCACGTCTTCGGGACGTACTTCGGCAATTTGGTCTAGATTTGCTTTGGCTTGATTGATTTGTTCTTGGCCAGTTTCTGCTTTTTGTTTGAGTATTGCTTCTGCTTGATTGATTTGTTCTCGTCCTGTTTCAATTTTTTGATTTAAGGTTGCTCTGGCTTGGTTAATTTCCTGCCTGCCTGTTTCTAACTTGCGTCGGAGATTGGCTCGGGATTGATTGATTTCCTGCTTGCCTGTTTCTACTGTTTGTTTTAGTGTGGCTTGAGTTTCGACTATTTGCTCTTGCAGTGTTTGCACTGTTTTTTCTAATACAGCTTGAGCTTCTTTGACTCTCTGGCGAGCCGTCTCTACTGCTAAACGTTTGGTGTCGTATGCCGAAGCAGAAATTGCGCCTGTTTCTGAAAGTTCTTTATTGCGTTTTTCCTCGGCTTCGGCGTTGGTTAATTCGGCTTTTAGCCGATCGACTGTAGCGTTTTGAGAGGCAATTTCGCCGCGCAATTGAGCTTCTAGCCTAGCCAATTTGGCTTGCTGCACCTCTGTTTCTCTTTCTAGTTGTGCCTCAAATTTTGCAAGATTAGCTTGTTCGGCTTCGGTTTCTCTTTGCAGCCCGGCCTCAAATTTGGCGACGTTAGCTTGTTCGGCTTCGGTTTCTCTTCGCAGTTGAGCTTCTAAGCGGGCGATGTTAGCTTGTTCGGCTTCGGTTTCTCTTTGGAGTTGTGCTTCAAACTTGGCCACTTCGGCTTTCCCAGCGCCGATTTGGCCGGTTTTGGCGCCTGCTTGAATTTTCGCTAATTCTGCTTGTTTGACTTTGACTTCTTTATCGGCTTGTTGAAGGATTGCTTGGAGCCGATCGCGCGTATCGAGAACTGCTATGATTTGTCCTTGACTGACTCGATCGCCCTCTTCTACCTGCAACTGTTCAATTCTTGCTCCCTCCGACGCCGAAGGGGCCGACAATTTGATCACCTCCCCCTGCGGAGTCAACCTACCCAAAGCTGTGACGCTGGTGCGGGTGGATACGGTAGTTGCAGCAGCCGTTGCAGCCGCCGCCTTTAACTCTTCGGCTTTTCTAATTTGAGATACTTGCCAAAAACCTACTCCTGTGGTTATCACTGTAGCGGCGATCGCTAAACCGATGACTCCTCGCCCTGGGGGTTTTAAAAATGATTTATCCTTAACCCGTGATTCCTTTCCCATTACTTATAAAGTAGGTGATTTCCTGATTAAGTTTTTTCCACCCACTATGAAGTATTGTAAACCAATTTCAGCTATTTAGGGAAATCAAAAAGCACCTGGGTCATGTAATGTTCTGCCCAATCTTGACCGAAAGCTTTTTCGAGTACGCGGCGGGTTTTGTCGTTTTGCTGCTGCTGGGTGCAGTAGTAAATATGAGCGTCGAGAATTTTCGATTCTTCGGCAGCAGAGACTGGTTCGGAGGCGACTGCCTGTTGGCAGTGAATTTCCACGTAGGATTCAACTATGTCCAAAAATCTGTTTTCTTCTTCCATCGACTCTGGCCGCACAAACAGACAAAATTCTGAGAAAATATCCCCCCATTCTGGAATTTGGCGGGGACAAGAAAATTGGTTGACAGGCAAAGTTTTCAGTTGAGTTCGGTAGGTTTCCGACAAAGTTCGATCTCGATTGAGGGGAGAAAGGTCTGCGATCGCGGCGCTAACTTGACCTTTGCCTGCTACTATGTCTGTACCGAACATCGGCAAAGCATAATTCGGTCTGGGAAACATCACGCAGTGCAGAATGTCAAGTACCGGCCCGACTTTAGCAAGTTCGAGGTGTATTTTGCGGAACTGGGGCGTTTGATAGCAGCGGTTTTCCACGATCAGTTTTTCTCCTTCCAAGCGCCCTTCTATATATCCCAACTCAGCGGGCAGGTGGTAGGGTTCGAGGTCGAGATAGCGGTGCCATACTGCTTCCATCCGGTTTGCTAAATTGCGGATGAGGTAGTGCTGTTGTTCGCGGAGGGAAGGCTGGGATATTTCTAACATTCCTAATTTATCGGGGGATAGCTTAATAAAACTTGATTCTACTGTTGCAGGATGCAGGAAAAAAGGTAGATACTTTAACAATATCAGTAGATTGACTTACGATCGAGCAAGTTTTACAGGAGATGGGTGTATGTTTGGTCTGGGATTGCCCGAAATGGGCATTATTGCGGTGGTGGCCATCCTAATTTTCGGCCCCAAGAAGATTCCTGAGTTAGGAAATGCTTTGGGAAAAACGCTGCGGAGTTTTAAGGAAGGGGTTGGTCAATCTGAGGATGAATCTGTTGAGAAGGATAAAGAGGAACAGGGTCAGCCGAAAGTGTAAATTAGGTTTGCAGTGAGGATTTTACTTCTCATTTTTAAGGACTCAAGTCCTCACTAGGAGCCTATTCGGGAAATTTGCCGTCTCTAACTTCAAGGGAATAATCTTTCACAGCTTGGGTAATTGTTTCTCGCAAATTGGCGTAAGCTTTCGCAAAAGGCGGCTGTTTTTCCGAAAGTCCCAACAAATCGGAAGTAACTAAAACTTGACCGTCGCAGTGCGGCCCGGCGCCGATACCAATGGTGGGAATAGTTAGTTTTTGGGTAATTTGAGCGGCTAAGTCTGCGGGAATGTGTTCTAAGACGATCGCAAAGGCACCGGCTTCTTGAAGTGCGATCGACTCTGCTATGATGCGATCGGCTGCTTGGGTCGTTTTTCCTTGTTTTTTGTAGCCGAGTTGGTGTACCGACTGCGGAGTTAAACCGACGTGTCCCATCACCGGAATTCCGGCGGATGTTAGCTGCGAAACTGTGGCGGCCATTGCTGGATATCCACCTTCTAATTTTACCGCTTGAGCGCCGGTTTCTTTCAAAGCTCTCCCCGCCGAGTGCATGGCTTGCTGGGGACTTTCTTGGTAAGTCAAAAACGGCAAATCGACCACAATTAATCCTTGTTTAACTCCGCGGCGCACCGCTTTAGCGTGGTGCAGCATTTCATCGAGGGTTAGCGGCAGCGTTGTCTCGTAGCCTAAGACTGTCATGGCGAGGGAATCGCCGACTAGGATGATATCTACCCCTGCTCGATCGATGAGTTGGGCGATCGCATAATCATAAGCTGTCAGCGCAACAATTGGTCGCCCTTGTTGTTTCCACTGAATTAATTGATGAGTAGTGACTGACATTTTAGTGCACAAATATAATATTATTTCTGGATATTACTAATGATATCAAATCGGGTTGATTCGTCCTTGTATAATTTGCGCTGTACAATTTGCGCGACGTAGGGGCGGGTTTTACCAACCATCTATGTTTAAAACTAAGTATATAGTAAACCCGCCCCCCTCACGATCAGTCCGCGCAACGCGAGACTAAAAGACAATGGGCAGTGTATTTATGGCAAAAACTATATGAATTTTAGTAAGGATTCAGGTAAAAAAAAGTGAGAGTGAGAGCCAAAAAATATGGTAATGTAGTCAGATGAGGGAAAAATCAG
>JAUBST010000077.1:21037-24177 GCA_036702215.1 Microcoleus sp. F6_B6 | reverse complement strand
CTGATTTTTCCCTCATCTGACTACATTACCATATTTTTTGGCTCTCACTCTCACTTTTTTTTACCTGAATCCTTACGTCCTAATTAATCCAGATTACCATTGGCGGGAAATGTTTAAGATGATTCCTTGAGGCAATGACTGCAACTTCCGCGATGACTATATTCAGTTGCGCGGTAATGCCAGTCAGTATCGCCTCACCCGTCAGGGCAATGATACGCTGATACAAACTACGGGCGGAGATACGCTAGGTGTTGTCAAAAACGTGCCTCACCTGAGCTTTAATGTCACGTCTTCCCGTCGCGACTTTAATTTTGTTTAACTTCCTTTTGCGTAGCAAATAGTATCTTCGGCAAGATTAGAAACCTGTGACAGGGTGTAGCGCTAAATGCTTACACCCTTTTTTCTGATTACAGGATTTGAGACGAAAATTTACTACTTGTGCTATAATTGAGTAAAAATCTTTGTAATTACCAATTGCTAAGATAATGCAAGCTGAAAAAATATCAATTTCCCTATCACAATCGCTACTACAGTTTATTGAAAGCTACAAAATTGCTAAAGGATGCCAATCGCCATCCCAAGTAATTGAAGTAGCTTTGGAATTGCTGCGGAATCAAGAACTAGAATCTGCTTACCGACAAGCATCCAGTGAAATAGACCCCGCTTGGGAGCTAACAGTTGCCGATGGATTGACAGATGAAACGTGGTGAAATTTACTACGCTAATCTCAGTCCTACCGTTGGTTCTGAGATAGATAAACGCCGTCCCGTATTGGTGGTGAGCAATGACGCTAATAACCGTGCCGCCAATACAGTTACAATTCTACCAATTACCTCTAATGTAACCCGCGTCTACCATGCACGAGGTGTTGCTAAATCCAGAGGATAGCGGTTTATCCAAACCTTCTAAAGTACAAGCACAGCAAGTACGGACAATTTCTAAACAGCGAATTAGCAGCGATGCAGTGGGAAGTTTGAGTGAGGAAATCATGCAGTTGGTAAATGCTGCTCTCAAACTGCATTTAGATGTCGATTAACTGTGATATATAGGCGTTTTTTTTTCGTGGCACGGGCGTCCCGCCTGTGCGATCGCAAGCTTTTAAGCTATAATAGCTGCGTAACGTCGAGGTAATTAAAAAAGTAATATGGATCAAACTTCTACAGTTACAATTAGCAATACATCTTATAAAACCCTCGCAGAAATCTCTGCACTCTCAGGAAAACCAATCGAAACAGTTCTCGAACAAGCGATCGAACAATACCGAAGACAACAGTTTTTAGCAGCAGCCAACCAAGCTTATCTTGCCTTACGCGATCGCCCAGAAGCTTGGCAAGAAGAAGTTGAAGAACGGGAAGCTTGGGATATCACTGAATTTGACTCCTCACCCACTGCCTAAACCCTCGAATCATCGATGTTTCCCCCACATCTTTTTGCGTTTCCAAAAATCCCATAATCTCAGAGGGCGACAAAAAAGGGAAGTGGGGAGAAACCTCCCGTTCTACATATTCCTGACCTTCTAAAAAATCATTGATATCCAACCAATGACAAATCACTAATCACTAATCACTAATCACCAATCACCAATCACCAAGGACTCCCAATCATCACAAAAGCCGACCAATAATAAGGATGCGACAACTTTAAATCCGCAAACCCTTGCAGCGAAGCCGGTAACTCCACCCCTTCACCCCGACTCAAACCCCGCAATCGGCCGCCCTCCAAACGCACATCCCCCCGCAACATCGCAATTTGCGCTTGTCGCAGGGCCGCCCCCTTAATTCGCGCCGTCTTCAACTGTTGGTAAAACTCACTCATCAATCCCAAAGTACCTTCATCACTCACGTACCACAAACTCCCCAAAGCCGTTTGCACCCCCGCTTGCAGCGCCAAACCGCCGAAACCCAACTCCGCCTGTGCATCTCCCACCGCAGTCCGACAAGCGCTTAAAACTAACATATTCACCTGCGGATCGTTCAATCTCAAATCCCGCAATTGATCCAGTCGCAGCCGACTATTCCACAACTGAATAAAAGAATTATTCGGTACTCCAGGTCGAAATTCGCCGTGAGTAGCTAAGTGAATAATGCCAAAAGGCCGGCTTTGATGCTGTCGCTTCAAATTATCTAAAGTGAAACCCTCATTCAGAAAACTGACTCCCGGCCACTCTCTAGAAATAGCGGCTATTTCAGCAGGAACCGCAGGTAAAGGATTCAACTCGGAAAATTCCGAGGCGCCCATTGCTAAAACTTGAGAATTTCTGATATCTACGTAGCGAGTATCTGTTAAGTTAATGCTGGGCATCAGGCTGAGATTGTACTTTTCCACCAAAAATTGCTGTCCGTCGTGCAAAGCAGCAAAGGGCATACCTCTCAAACCCCGATCGACAACAAAGGAAATAGTATCGGTTTCGCACTTTTTCAAACTGTCCTCTAAAGGCGCAATCATCCACTTATAAAGCTGTTGGGAAGACGGTAGATAACTCGTAGTAGCCCGCACTCCCGGTTTGGTAATCTCACCCCTGAACTCATTTACAACTTTCAGCAGTTCTTGCCGGTTCGCGGCCGGCACGCTTTTGTGAACAACTTCACCGCAAGAAGTGATCAGCATTAAATTTAATTCTTCGGGCTGCGAGAACAGATAAATTAAGCTGGGTTTCGTGCCCGTTTCTGCGGCCACCGATCCTAACTTTTTTCTAATTTCCTCTGGGGATACCAACTCGTTGTTGATGTTGATACCTAAATATTCCCCGAATTCTTGGCTGAAAGATCGATCCAGCAGAGACAAAGCTGCCGATATTTTGCCGGCCTCCAAATTCCTGCCGATGTCGCCGCGAAATGCTGACTGAATAACAGAATCTCTGATTTTTGAATCGATGAAATTTCTGACTCCTCTGGGAAATTGCATTCTTTCGGGCGGCATCCTGTCTCCGGGTTTTCCTATATCTCGCGATATTCTATTTTGGTTCTGTCGCTGTTGGCGGCTGAAGGGTTGGTTGCGATCGGGGAAAAGCAATCGCCCTCGATCTAATGGAAATCTATCCCTTGGTGATATTGGGGGCGCGTTGGGATTGAGGGGATTATTCGGATTGTCGGGATTGAGGGGATTATTCGGATTGTCGGGATTGAGGGGATTATTCGGAT
>JAUBST010000077.1:0-21027 GCA_036702215.1 Microcoleus sp. F6_B6 | reverse complement strand
GGGATTGAGGGGATTATTCGGATTGTCGGGATTGAGGGGATTATTCGGATTGTCGGGATTGAGGGGATTATTCGGATTGTCGGGATTGAGGGGATTATTCGGATTGTCGGGATTGGTGGGTTGGTTGGTAGTGACGATCGCACTATTGCCTTGAGTGTAAGAATTGATAAAAGATTGCCCCCGAGCGATCGTACCCACAGCATTGCTGGCGATCGCCCCAGCAGTACCGTTAGTCGTCGCATCTCCCACCGAAAAAGGCGTCGGCGGATTGACATCGCCGCCGCCGTGGCGGATCGTAACTGTACCGGGTTGAGTGTCGCCAAGAGTCGAGATGCTAACAGGAGTGCCGTTTCGGTCAAAACTACCCGTCACTCGAACTAAACCCGGAGTTGCGATCTCAACATTACCGCCCGCAGCATCGATCGATGCAACACTGATATTATTTTGAGCGTTAAGATTTACTGTAGAAGTGCGATCGGCACTAACAACAGGATTAACATTTATTCGCCCAATTGCGATTTCGTTCCCCGCTAAAATTCCCACACTTTCGGCAGCACTTATATTGCCAGTGCTGACAGTTCCCCTGGTGCTAGTCACATCAACTGCAACTCCCTGCAAGTCTCGTGCATTTACATTGCCCGAAGAAGCTGTCAAATTGACATTTCCTGTTGTGGCGTCCGTATTGCCAATAATATTAATACTTCCAGAATTGCTATTGACATTAACTCCAACTCCCCGCAAATCTCCTGAATTTACATTGCCAGAAGCTGTCAAATTGACAGTATTTTCTGTTGCTGTAGGGCGTCCAAGATCGATATTTCCAGAAGTGCTATTTACATTAACTCTTGTTCCCAGCAAATCCCCTGAACTTACATTGCCAGAACCTATTATATTAATATTCCCAATAGATGTAGTATTGCCGATCGCAATATTTCCCCCATCGCTATTGACGGCAACTGCTCCCCCTTGCAAACTCCCTGCCTGCAAGTCGCTGGATGCTCTCAAAGCAATAGTGCCAGTGCCAGCGTCGATCGATGCAACATTAATATTAGTTTGGGAATCCAGATTGACTGTGGGAATTATGGGATTAACTGGATTTGCGGCGGCAGGATTAACAGTTATTGCCCCTGTGTTGATTAGCTGTCCGGCTACAATTCTGACATCTCCGGTAGTAGCGATCGCACCCGTATTAACACCTCCATTGCTGCTAGCACTGACAGTCGCAGCGGTGAGATTGCCAACCGTTAAGTCCCTAAAAGCTGTCAAATTGATATTCTCAGTTGCTGTGATATTGACTGGTGCAGTATTAGGAACAAAGGTATTGGGATCGGTCAACACTCCCACTGCCCCGGAGTTACTGATAATATCAACATTAGATCCCTGCAAAGTCCCAAAATTCACATTGCCAAAAGCTCTGAGTGCGATCGCCCCGGAAGTCCCAGTATCGATCGACCCTGTTACTATATTGCCTCGAACAGTATTCAGACTAATACTGCCGTTGATATCAGCACGGGAAACGTCACTTGTCAATATAATATTGTCATTAGCTTGAATATTAATTGTCGAACTAGACGTTAATCTGCCCCCAACTACCACTGCCCCTTCCGTGCTTTCGAGACTAATTTGACCGCCATTAATATCTCTAGTTGCGATACTTCCCGGCGCTGACAAAATCACCTGCCCGCCGGCAGAAATATTTTCAACAGAAATCAAATTATTCGACAAAAGAGACGGAGGGGTAAATATTGCATCGTCACCTAAAGGATTAGGTTGTTGGTTATCACCCGGAGTATCGGCAGGAGAATTAGGAACATTAGGAGAATTTGCCAAATTTTGCACTCCCGCCCGCAGAATTAAGGCCGGACTGCTGGTTAAAATAGCAATATCTGGATCGCCGCTCACATTTTCCCTACCCAATGCAATATCGGGGCCGGTAATTGTAATCTCCTCGGCAAAAATGCTCCCCCTCGCTTCGACTTTCAGCGAAACTCCGGTATAATCTCCAAAGAAAACATCTCCTTCCGAACTGATAATCGGGTCAAATAAACTGACAAAGTTTCCCGGCATTCCCGACAAATTGCGAATCGAAAAATTGCCACCGGAAACAAAGTGAGAATCCCCCGAAATAACGCCGTTGCTAACCAAACTCAAATTGCCGCCGCTTTGGAATTGCGGGGGAAGAGACAAGCCGCCGATCGCATTTTGAGTGAGAATATCAATAGTGCGATCGGCCTGAATGTATAAATTCCCCCCAGCCTGCGCCAAAAAAGGATTCTGGGCGCTGTCCCTGACCCGCACCGCATCCCGACCCAGCAAACTCAAATCCCCCGTAGTTTGCAGCCTAGCGCCCGCTAACGTGAGATTTTCCGCAGCCCATAAATTCGCAATTCCCGCATTCAACTGCGGCAGCCCAGACACATTAGCAGCAATCGCCACATCCCCAGAATTCACCTGCAAACCCGAACCCACAAGCCGCACAGAACCGTCATCAGCAACTGCAACACCCGCAGCCTGATTTTGCCCAGTACCTGTCAGCAACTGCGGCAAAGAAACAGGATTCAAAGTCTGTTGAAAATTGCCAAAATTTCCGCCCGTTGCTATTTCCAAACTCAACAAATGCCCCGGTTGACTAATGCGTAAAACACGATCGCCCCCAACAGCAGCAACAGTAATTTGCCCGCCCGCAGCCGACAACTGCCCGGTACTAACAACCGTACCGCCCAGCAAAGCCAAATTTTGCCCCGGAGTCACCGCTAAATTGCCAGCATTAACAATACTTCCCGGTACGCCCGCACTAAAATAAAAACCATTTGGCGTACCCACCAAGGCGCTAAAATTATTGGTACCCGCAGCATTAAACCAATTTGAACCAAAACCGACGCCAGTAGCAGTAGTTGCAGTAAAAGCCGCCGGCACATTCAAACTCGCGTTCGGGCCAAACACAATCCCCGCAGGATTAATTAGAAACAGATTAGAATTGCCGCCCGTGACAGTAATTAAACCGTTAATTAGCGAAGCGTCCCCGCCAGCAATTCGAGCTAATATATTCTGAATAGCCGAATTAGTCAGAAAATTAGCAATTTGACCTTCATTCAAGCCAAACTGCCCAAAACTGTGAAAAAGATTCGCGCCGTCTCCCGACAAACTGCCGCCGTTGATATCATAGCGGTTGCCGCTGGGAGTGACAACAGTACCCGTACCGTCAGCAGCAGGGATTATGGGCTGTGCTTGCGCGAAAGTATTAAAAATTAACAAAGAAAACGGACAAATAAATAGCGCAACCTTTTTAATCTTTAAGTTGGCATTTTTCATAGCAGCAAGTAAAACTATCGCAGTTGCCTTAATTATGGCACTTGCAAACAACTTACCTCTAAATAACAAATTAATTCGCTCATGACAACTCCCAAAATCAAAAGCCTCTACACAGACGGCGCTTGTTCTGGCAACCCGGGCCCAGGCGGCTGGGGTGCAGTAGTTTGTTTCGCCGACGGCAACTGTCACGAACTCGGGGGTGGAGACCCCCAAACCACTAACAACCGCATGGAAATGCAGGCGGCAGTCGCTGCGCTGGAATTTTTTGCCCATTCCGGTCAAACCGAACCAGTCACCGTTTACACTGACAGCGAATACGTTAAAAACGGCATCACCAAATGGATTCAAGGCTGGAAAAATAAAGGCTGGAAAACCTCAACGGGCAAAGATGTTGTCAACCAAGACCTCTGGCATCTGCTAGACAAGCTGAATTCCCGGCAAATCAAGTGGGAACACGTCCGCGGCCACTCCGGCAACTTCTACAATGACAGATGCGATGAAATCGCCCGCAGCTTCTCGCACAATCTCACTCCCGAACTGCAACAGCACAAACCAACGGGAGACGAGGCTGGGGCGGGCACGGGGGCACCGCCCCTACACTTTGACAACACAATTGTTTGGGAAGAAACGGACACAACTGGTAACAAAACGATAGAATCCTATGTCATAACTTCTGACCTTCCGATCTCCAACTCTACCATGATGGATTCAACTGCCGATACCCTGGAGAACTTGCCCCGCGAGGTGAGGGTTCAGGACCTCCGCAATCTGATCGAAACGTTGCACATCGCCGACGAGGTTGCGACGAAAGGCTACTTGATTACCAGTTCTGAACTGGCTGATTTGATGGATGTAAATGCCAGCGCTGTCACCAGTCGCGGAGACAATTGGGTGTGGCGAAATTGGGTAGTTTCGCGGGTGCGCCGCGAAGGCAACCAAATTCTCTGGCAATTAGAGAGAATCGACCACGTTAGTACAACTGATTAGTGGTTAGTCATGAGTTATTAGTTGATTAATGACTGATGACTAATGACTGTCTCAAAGCAAGATTTGGCAAAATTCCGCAGGGACACAACATTAGTTGTGTCCTTTTGGTCATCAGTTTAGCAAACAAACTACTTAACATCAGTCTCAGTTAAAATCAAGAATCCAACTGTAAACTCGCGATCGAAACTCTCATAAAAGCAGTGATTTCCCATCGAAAATCTCAAATCGAAAATCCAAAATAGCATGAGTATCAACTTGCGAACAGTCATTGCTACCAGGTATGTCACTCCCTTGCGCGAGGGCGGCTCGCTACCGGCGATCGTCGAAGCAGATGATGATGGTATGTACGTGCTCAAATTTCGCGGTGCGGGCCAGGGAGCCAAATCTCTGATCGCCGAGCTAGTGGCGGGAGAAATTGCTCGCGCCTCCGGACTCCCAGTCCCCGAACTCGTCTTTGTTGAACTCGATCCCGAACTGGCTCGGACTGAGCCTGACCCGGAAATTCAAGATTTGATCCGAGCCAGTGCTGGCCTCAACCTCGCCCTCGACTATCTCCCGGGCTCGATCACTTTTGACCCGATAGCGGGGAAATCAGAGGCGGATTTGGCCTCAGAAATCGTCTGGTTCGATGCTTTTGTGACCAACATCGATCGCACGCCGCGCAATGCAAATATGCTGGTATGGCACCGCCGGCTTTGGCTGATCGATCACGGTGCAGCCCTCTACTTCCACCACACCTGGAAAGATTATCTCTCGCGCAGCCGCGATCGTTTTCCCGCAATCAAAGACCACGTTCTGCTGCGTTTTGCGAGCACGTTGGAAGCGGCAAATTCAAAGATGACTCAAACGCTAACGCCGGACATCATTCGCAACATTGTTAAACTAATTCCTGATACTTGGCTGGTGGGAGATTCTCCTTTCAGCGATCGCAACCAACATCGGGATGCTTATATCGAGTACCTGCTAAATCGGCTAGAATCACCACATATTTTTTTGGAGGAAGCGATTAGTGCCCGATCGATTTCTTTATGATTATGCCATTATCCGCGTCGTTCCCAAAGTCGAGCGCGAGGAGTTTATCAACGTCGGGGCGATCGTTTCCTGCGGTACGAAAAAATTCCTCGAAGCCCGTATCGAAATTGATGAACAGCGCTTGATGGCGATCGACTCAACGTTGGATCTGGAAATGATTCGCAATCACCTAGCAGTCATTCCCATCATTTGTGCGGGCGGCAAGGAATCTGGCGCGATCGGTCAACTTCCCCACAGAGAGCGCTTTCACTGGCTCGTAGCACCCCGCAGCACGATCGTTCAGACATCGCGCGTACACACTGGTTTTTGCCAGAATCTACCGGGTGCGATCGAACACTTGCTCGATACAATGGTGCGATCGTCAAGTCGATTTTAGATTTTAGATTTTAGATTTTAGATTTACTCATTAGTTCAATGGGGTAAAAATCTGGGGAGTATGGGGATAAACACCTAAATCAATTTATCTGGGAAGCAAGTTGAGTTGAACTCAAAGCCTCATGATTAAAAAGTTTTCACAATTGAGCGGTTTCTCCCCTGCTCTTTAGCTTCATATAATGCTTTATCAGCCCCAGCAATCAAGATTGATGGGTCAGAGGTGTGCTGTGGAACTACACTGAAAATGCCCAGACTCAAGGTGACGTATTTATTAACAGCAGATTGAGCGTGAGCAATTTTAAGATTTAGCACTTCATGTCGCATAGTTTCAGCAACTTGTAAGGCTCCTTCAGCTTCTGTATTAGGTAGCATTACGACAAATTCTTCACCTCCGTAACGAGCCAATAAATCTGCCGGACGTTTAATAGCACGGCTAATCGCTTGAGCCACTTGCTGCAGACAGGAATCCCCTGCTAAATGACCGTAAGCATCATTATATTTTTTGAAATAATCAATATCGCCTAAAATCAAAGATAGGGGTAATTGCTCTCGTGCCATTTGTTGCCACTCTTTATTGAGAGATTCATTGAAAAGACGGCGATTAGCAACTCCTGTTAAGCTATCTAAAGAGGCGAGACGCTGTAGCTCAATATTAGCTTCAACTAAAGCAGATTCAGCTCGTTGGCGAGCTTTAATTTCCTGTTGTAGAAAGGCATTTTGCTCGGCGATTTTCTGGGCTTGCTTCTGAAGTTGGAGATACAGATTGCGGATAATTAGTTGGTTTTTAACGCGAGCTAAAACTTCTGCTGCCTGAAAGGGTTTAATAATATAATCTACCCCGCCAACCTCAAAGGCTTTTACTTTATCAAATACATCATCAAGAGCGCTGATAAAAATTACTGGAATCTGCGCTGTTTGTGAGTGAGCTTTGAGCAAGGAGCAAACTTCATAGCCATCCATTGCTGGCATCAAGATGTCAAGTAAAATCAGAGCGGGGGGAGCATTTTGGGCAACTTTTAAAGCTAGCTGACCGTTAATTGCCCTTCGGACGTGATATCCAGACTCGGCAAGGATAGCGGACAAAACTCGGAGGTTGTCTGGATGATCGTCAACGACGAGGATGTCCCCAAAGAAAGCGGGTACTTGATGGCTATTCATTACTAGATGCTCGGATTAAATCAAAGAGTATATCTAAGCGAAAGTTATTAACCAAATCTCTCAGGGTGTGTGCTAAACTTGCCTCGCTTTCGGGAATTTGGTCGATTAGCTGCAATATTAACTCGTCGTTGGCACAAAGCACCTCTTGTCGAAACTGTGCTATCCACTCAGAAGGCATGACGTTTAGATCCTCTGGTGTTAAGCTTCTCGGTGTTGCTGGCTGGGATGAGCTATGCGACAAATCCTCTTGATAAACATAACGGACTCCTAAGTGTTGAGCCATCTTGTCAAATAGCATCGACTCTCGGAAAGGCTTATGTATAAAGTCATCGCAGCCTGCTGTCATAATCTTGGCTCGATCTTCTTCAAAAGCACTAGCAGTTAAAGCAATAATTTTTGTTGCGTTAGTACGTGATGAGTTGGCAGGTAAGTTGATATTCTCTCCAGCTAGTGCACTTTGCTGTTCCAAAGCTTTTATTTCTCTAGTTGCTTCGTAGCCGTCCATGACGGGCATTCGCATATCCATAAAGATTAGGTGCGGTTTCCATGTTGACCACAAAGCGATCGCTTCTTGACCGTTAACCGCTTCTCGCACTTCAAATCCTAACGGTTCGAGTATTTTTAAGAGCAACTGACGGTTCTCTTCGACATCCTCAACAACTAGAATGCGGTACACAGGTTGATTTGGCTCTAATCCAATAACTTCCTGGGTAATTAATAAACTCTTCTCATCAGGTTCAGCAACTTCGATCGCGACGATATCGAATGTGAAAATTGTTCCCTGACCGAGTTGACTGCTGGCCGCAATCTCTCCTCCCATCATCTCTACGAATTGTTGGCTGATAGGTAAGCCTAACCCCGTTCCTTGCATCGATTTGCGACCCGATTCAGTTTGGACGAAGGGGTCAAATAAAGTTTCAATTTCATTGGAACCAATGCCGGAACCCGTATCTTCAACTTCAAACAACAAATGAGTTTTGGGTACGATATCTAGGGAGGGAGCTTTTTTCGATAACCGACCTTTTTTCACTCGCAATACCACCTGGCCGGACGCAGTGAATTTAATTGAATTTCCGAGCAGATTAATTAAAATCTGACGCAATTTATTTTCATCGGTTTGTACGTATTGGGGAAGATCGGAAGCTTTTTCAAAGATTAGGTGCAAGCCTTTGGAAATCGCTTTGAGTTTGAGCATCTGTTCTAAATCGTCAAGTAGCTGATACAGGTCAAAGCGATTTTCGTTGAGTGTTGTCTGACCCGCTTCTATTTTGGCCATTGACAAAATATCGTTGATTAAATTGAGCAAATGTTCGCCACTGTGATTGATGATTTTTAGCTGTTCTTTGTGCTCGGAGGAAAGCGAATTACTGCGAACCATCACCTGGCTAAAACCGAGAATGGCGTTGAGAGGAGTACGCAGTTCGTGGCTCATGTTGGACAAAAAGCGGCTTTTGGCGACGGATGCGGCTTGGGCGGCTTGGAGGGCTTTTTGCAAGGCTGCTTCTGCCTTTCTGCGATCGCTCACATCTATGGCGTGACCGACGGCTCGAATTGCTCGTCCGTTGGCATCTCGCGCGATCGCGCCATAATCTGACAGGTAAACGTAATGACCGTTGCGATGGCGAAGTCGGTATTCGATCGCGTAATAAATTTGAGTGGGATTGCTAAATGCTTCGGCTAGCTGCCCAGAAACGTTCGGTAAATCTTCTGGGTGAACGTGCTCGTTCCACCACTCCAACTTAGCTTCAGCTTCTTCAGGACGGTATCCAACGGCATCAAAAAGTCCTTGCGTTCGCAAAATAGTATTTTGTTGGAAATCCCAGTCGTAAATAAATCCTTTTACTGCTGATGCTGCTAGCTGAAAACGTTCGTTGCTTTCTTGCAGCGCTTGCTCCATTTGCTTGCGATCGCTAATATCGAAGGCTAAACCTTGAAGCACTTGAGTCTTTCCGTTCGCGGCAAGGACGAGATTGGCTCGATCTCTGACCCAAATCGTTCTGCCACTGCGAGTTATCATGCGATATTCGACTCTCAATGGTTCTCCCGTAGAAATCGTAGTGCTTACAGCCTGCCAAATGCGATCGCGATCTTCTGGGTGTACGTAATCCGCCCAGCTATTAAAGAAGCCAGCAGTCCACTCTTCTGGAGGAACTTCCAGCAATTGTTGCAGTTGCGGGCTGATGTAAGCTTCCTCGGTTGTTGCCTTAAGCGGAGAGATATAAACGATACCCGGAATTTGTTCGATTAAGGTGCGATATTTATACTCTGCCTGTTTGAGCTTTTCTTCTGAAAGTTTGCGATCGGTAATATCTAATATCACCCCATGCCAAACTTTAGAACCATCTTCGCGGCATTCAGGTTGAGCTTGGGCGCGCAGCCATCTTTGTTTTCCAGAAGGAGTTATATTGCGCCATTCAGAAGTGAGAGGTTGCACGTTTTGAATGGCGCGAGCAACTGCCTCTTGATGCTGGGGTTCGTCTTCAGAAGAAAACTGATTCAACAGGACACTTTGATCTTCTAGTGCCTGCTCCGGCTCAACTTCAAACATATCTCGACAACCGAGACTGATATATTCAAACTTGGCCGAACCATCAGGATAGTATCCATAGGAGTAAAGGGTTCCCGGAATGCTGGCAGTCAGGTGTTGCAGTCGAGCTTCGCTGAGGCGCAGCGCTTCTTGTGCGCGTTTGCGATCGCTGATATCTTCGACAATGTACGACAATCTCGGACGACCGTTGGGGCCAATTCCGATCGGGCAAACGCTGGTAGAGAGCCATTTTTGTTCAGTTGGAGTTTCGTGAGGATATTCAAAGCGCACGACACCTTGAGTCTGTAAAGCTTCTCGATACCGATCGATCCACTGCTGTCGGTGTGCTGGTGGCACTCCCATCTCGCTTGCAAACCGATTTTTCGTCTGTTCTGGGGTAGTACCGAAGAACCGCGCTGATGCTAGGTTATCGGAAAGATGCAGAATATCGTCCTCATACAGCTCGACAATACCCATCAGCATCGAGCCGCTGTCGAAGAAGCTGCGAAGCGTCGATTCGCTGTGCTGCAGCGCTTCTTCTGCCTGTTTGCGATCGCTTATATCTTCGACAATGCACGACAGTCTCGGACGACCGTTAGAGCCAATGGTAATCGGGCAAACGCTGGCAGATAGCCATTTATGACCTGTAGGAGTTTCGTGAGCGTATTCAAATCGGACTGGAGCTTGAGTTTCTACAGCTTCCCAGTAACGGCCCAGCCAAAGTTGCAGGAGCGATCGCGGCATTCCAGATTTGCCAACGAAATGATTCTGCATAGCCTCTGGAGTGGTGCCGAAAAATTGCGCGGTTGCTGGGTTAGCAGACAGATGCAAAAAGTCATCTTCATACAGCTCTACAATGCCCATCATCATGACGCTGCTGTTGAAGAAAGCTCGCAGGGTAGATTCGCTTTGCTGCAACGCTAATTCCATTCGTTTTAGTTCGGTGAGGTTACGCAGACTCGCCACCACCCCTGAAATAGTGCCATCTGTTTCTAAATAAGGAGCGTAGGTAGCGCTGAGGAATTTCTCGTCGTTGTTGGGATATTTAACCCATAGTTCGTATTGAACGGTTTCCCCATTGAAACATCGAGCTACTCTTGGTTTGATTTGAGTTTCAAACAGGTCTTCATCCAAAACTTCACTAACAGTATGTCCGAGTATCTGTTCCCGATCGCGGTGATGCCAATTCAAGTATGCTTGATTGACAACTTGATAGGTGTAGTTGCGATCGACTAAACAAATTGCATCAGTGGTAGCAGCAACAATCTTTTCGTATCGTCGCAGGTTTTCTTCAGCAAGTTTGCGATCGGTAATATCTCGTCCGACCCCTTGAAACTCTAAAAGCTGACCATCTTTGTCGAATATTCCTCGGTTGACCCACTGCGTCCAACGCACCTCCTGTCCTTTAGCAATCACCCGATTTTCAATAATTACAAGCGGATTATCTACGCTGAGAGTCTTGATAAGTCTTGCTACAAGCTCGCGATCTTCCTCAAATACGTTGGGTTCGTAGCGTTGACCGATAAGTTCTTCCCGCGTCATCCCGTAAAATCGGCAGAAAGCTTCGTTAACAAAGGTCAAGGTTCCATCAGGCAAGGCGCGACCGATGAGTTCCGTTTGATCTTCGAGAATCGCCAGATAACGCGCTTCGCTTTGCCGCAGTGCCTCTTCTGCCTGTTTGCGTTCGGTAATATCAGCAAACGAGCAAACAACTGCATGGGGAAGAGGTTCGCCCGTTCGACACAGAGGTTGGGAATTAATGGAGATCCAAGTAAAACTACCATCTGGTTTGTGGACTCCCATCACCACGTTAGAGCAAGCTTTGCCCGTTCGCAGCGTTACCATTGCCGGGTGTTCCTCTGCGGGAAATGGCGAACCGTCTTCGCGAACCTCTCGCCAAGCAGGATCGAGAGAAGTCCGCCCCATCATTTGCTTGCGAGACAAACCCAAAATGCGTTTGGCACTGGCGTTACAAGTACGGATCGCACCGTCCGCATCTTGCAAGACAATCCCCTCTGCCATCGCTGCTATTACAGTACGGTACCGTTCTTCGCTCTCTTGGAGCGCGGCTTGCGATCGCTTGCGTTCGGTGATGTCTCGCACCAGACACACAACCTCATCGGTACCGCTTTTGACAATGCGCGTCTCGTAACTGTGGATACCATCCGGTTTGTCGAGGTCGTGTTCGTAAATTTGTAGCGTTCCGGTTGTCGCTACGGCTTGGAAACGTTCCAGCAAGTCAGCTTTAGTTTGTTCGGGGATGGGGGAGTCTTGTAGCTTTGTACCAATTAGCGCTTCGCGCGGCACCAGCAAGGATCTGTCATTTCCTGCAACATCTAAATAAGTGCCATCTACTCGATGCCTGAACATCAAATCGGGGATCGCACTCAAAAGCGCCTGCATTCGTTCTTCGCTTTGCCTGAGCGCGGTTTCTGTCTTCTTAAGTTCGGTAATATCTGTAGAAATACCGCACATGGCATAAACATCGCCGTCAGAATTTTTGAGAGGAACTTTGGTCGATAAAACGTAATGAAGCTCTCCATTACTATCGATTCCAACTTCTTCAAAGCGATGGACGACACCGCTGTTTGTTACGCGATCGCAAGTTTCTTTGTAAGCAAGAACAAATTCTTCAGCAAAAAATTTGCAATCGTTCGCTCCGATAATTTCAGATGCGCTACACCCAAAAAATTCCTCAGTTAAGCGATTGACATAGGTGTAGGTGCCATTCAAATCTTTGATATAAATACAGGCACCTGCATTTTCGAGAATGGCTGATAGTTTAGCTTCGCTGCCTCGTAATTGGTCTTCTATTTGCTGGCGCTCCTCAATTTCATGCTCTAATTGAGCATTGATTTGCGTCAGTGCAACCGTGCGTTGTTGCACCTGATTTTCTAAATTTTGGTTGTACTCTCTTAACAGTTGTTCTGATTGTTTGCGCTCAGTAATATCGGTAATGGTGCCGATGTAACCGATGGTGTTGCCATCAAGATTTGTTTCCGCGATCGCTTGTGTCCACACCCAAATAATGCTGCCATCACGTCGCTGCAAGCGGAATTCGCAGTCATAGGGAATGCCTTGTTGTACGAAGCTATACCAAGCAGCAATAACGCGATCGCGATCGTCTGGATGTAGCACTGTTGCCCAACCCTCATCTATTAATTCTTCTAAAGAAAGTCCGGCCATTTCTAAACAGCGTTCGTTGCCGTACACGCAATAGCCTTGAATATCGTTACGGTATATGCCGACGGGGGCGGTTTTCGCCAATGTCGCAAAGCGCTGTTCGCTTTCCTGCAATGCTTGTTCTGCTTGTTTGCGTTCGGTGATATCGATAACAATTCCCGTAGCGAACCAGACATTTTCAGATTTGATTTTTTTGGCAAGCAAAGTGTTAGATAACCACCGCACATTACCATTTTTATGGTGGAATCGATACTCGATAGTTATCTGGTGTCCGGCATACAAATCTTCCATTGCTGGCAGAACGATCGCCTCCATATCTTCGGCAGGAATTCGAGAAAACCACAGGCTCGGATCGGCAGCAAATTCTTCTCCTTTGTAGCCAAAAAGCGCTTCTCCATTCGGAGAATAGTAGTTGTATTCCCAGACTCTATCGGGATGGATGCGGGCGGAGGAAATAAAGGCGGCTGTATTGTCGAGCAATTCTTTGAGTCTGCTTTCCGATGTTTGCAGGGCAGCTTGTGCTTGTTTGCGATCGCTAATTTCCTCGCGCAATTCCTTATTCGCTGTAGCTAGTAAGGCAGTGCGTTGTTTTACTCTAATCTCTAACTCGTCGCGAGCCTTTTCTAGAGCTGCTTCTGCAACTTTGCGATCGCTGATATCGCGAGCGACTGCCAAAACCGATTGCACCGAGCCATCGCTGCCAAACTCAGGCACCACGCGAGAAGCATAATAACTTAGCCCTGCAATTGATGGAATTTCATATTCAATGTTTTGTTCGCGACCTGTTTCAAATACTTGCTCAATGGTTGTGCGCCAAAGATTAACTAACCCTTCGGACGTACCCAATTCGTTAATAGTTTTACCGATAAAGGTAGCAGCAGTAATGCCAGATTGTCGTTCAACTGTGGGGTTGATATAGAGATAGCGACATTCCCGATCCAATCGCATGATAATGTCGGGCGCATTTTCTACCAGAGCGCGGAATTCTTGTTCTCGCTGTTGCAGGGCTGCCTCTGCTTTTTTGCGATCGGTAATATCGATCGCTACCCCACCCACCAAAACTTCTCCCGATGAACTGGTCAGCGGAAACTTGTAGACCAAAAACTCGCCGATACTGCCATCTTCCAGGGGAGCTAGCTCAATTGCTTCGAGCGTTTGATTGGTGTCTAAAACTTTGCGAATATTTTTTAGATAGTCTTGAGCGAACTCTGGTGGATAGATGGATGCAAGGTTTATTTTGCCAGCTAAATCGTATGGCAAATCGAACATACGGGAATAGGTTTGGTTGAAGTAGAGCAGTAACCCATCTCGATCCGTCATCCAAGCAGCAGTGGGGCTAGCATTCATAAATGCTTGGAAGCGGGCTTCACTTTCTTTTAAGGCTGTTTCTGCCTTTTTGCGATCGCTAATGTCGCGCAGAAAGACGGTAAAAACTTTTTCTCCTGCCAACTCCAATTGAGAAATCGAGGCTTCAGCCGGAAATTCCGTGCCATCTTTACGGCGACCGACAATCTCGCCGCGCTTGCCCATCTTCCTTGCTGTTTGGGCAGATTGGGCAAATCGATCTACGTGCTGGCGATGACTTGCCGCAAAGCGTTCTGGCAAAAGTCGATCGAGAGTCTGACCGAGCATTTCCTCGGAAGTGTAGCCAAAAATCCGTTCCGCTCCTTGATTGTATAGGGTAATGCGTTGGCTGGAATCTACCGAGATGATGGCTTCGTCGGCAATGTCTAGAACCCCAGAAAGGCGGGCTTGAGAGGCTCGCAGTGCTTCTTCTGCGCGATAGCGATCGGTGATATCCATGCTCGCGCCGAGTAAGCGAGTCCGCGAATCGGGATCTGATAAAGGCGTTAGGGTGGTGAGAAACCAGCGAATTTGCCCTCCAAAAGGCAGGCTCTCTTCATAGGAAATGCTTTTGTCTTGCTGCAAGCACTCGCAATAGCGTGTCCGGATGGTAGCGGCTGTCTCGGAATCCCAAAGTTCATCCAATCGTTTACCAACCCAACCTTCAGCCGAAAGCCCGAAAGTCTCAATGGCTCGATTGATGCTGACCGTTTGAAATTCACCATCTTCTAATTGCTCAACTACCCAAATAACTTCCGAGACGGAATCATAGATTTGGCGCAAGGATTGCTCTCGCCCTTGAAGCGCTGCTTCTATCTTTGTACGCTCTCTAATTTCCTGCTCTAGTTCTCGGTTTGCTGCTTCTAGCAGTGCCGGACTCGGAAGCGCCAATACTTTTGGTATTAAGGGCACTAGCTCTATAGCTGTTACCACTGAAACGAACGCGGTAATGGCTTTAAGGCAACCACTCAGCCAATAGGTGGGATGCCAAAGCGTCCAAATATCCATCAGGTGAGTAGTGCCGCAAGCGATGATAAAGGTGCTAAATAGCAGAAATATCCAAGGGTAGGGCAAATCTTGTCGCTTGCGAACAAAATAGAGCAGCGTGATGGGAATTGAATAATAAGCCAGGGCAATCAGCGAGTCGGAAGCGATATGAAGACTCACCAATCCCGGCTTCCAGAGATAGCAATGTCCGTGAGGGATAAACGGTGCTATAGCAAAAAGGTTTTTCCAAAGTTCCAGCATTTTCTTCTAACTGCAATAACGACTTTTGCGATCGCCCTGGGAGGGTGAGAACCCGCCTGAAATTTTTATGGAGTAAAGATTTTGCCCACTGATGCTCAAAAAAGATAGGCAGCCGAATTGTTACAAGCTAGTCTAACGCCATTGCTAACAAGTTAAGCTAAAAAAGCATTTGTCAATCAGCAATTATGCTCAACATTTACTCGGATTTTGGGCCCAAAACTGAGATTTGGGCGATCGTGCGATCGTGCTGAGGGTGATATTTATAGCGGTTCTCAATAAAATGAGGTACACACCGCTCGCAACTGATGCCCACTCCAGGCCGCTCCAGGCCTATGCCCCATGCCCTATGCCCACTCCAGGCCTATGCCCTATGCCCACTCCAGGCCTATGCCCACTCCAGGCCTGCGCGGGCCGCTCCTAAAGCGTGTACCTCATGTTACGCTCGAAAGGCTATATACCTACTCCCTCTCAAATCGTGAATTGTCCACTCCTAAAAAAGCAGTTTTTTTGAGTAATATTACTGATTGATAAATGCAATTAAGTCTTAACTTGTCACCAATGATAGTAGGGTGCGTCAGGGGCAAATCCTAATTGTTTCGCAGACAGGATAAGTCAGACGCAGCTTACAAGTCGATCGCCCCTGTTACCTTACTGCCTGTGATTGGGCTAACTTATTGAAGTTTATGAACCGAATATCTCGTGCGATCGCTGTTGTTTTAATTGTATTAGGCTGCATTACTTTTGTTTTAGTTCAGCCACCGCAATCAGCCTTAACCGTGCCACCTCCCGTGCAAGAATCTCCACGAAGCGGAGGAGATGTTGCTCAGACAATGAATTTTGGACGGCACTTTCAAGAATTAGGAGTTGAAGGGTCGATCGCAATTTACGATTTGAATAGCGATCGGCTTTATCAACACAACCCGCAGCGTAACGCCACAGCTTTTTTACCTGCATCTACATTTAAGATTCTCAACTCTCTGATTTCCTTAGAAACAGGGGCGATTTCAGATGAGATTGCCGTTCTAACTTGGGATGGAATTCAAAGGCAAATTCCCGCATGGAATCGAGACTTGAATATGAGAGAAGCCATAAAACTTTCCGCCGTTTGGTTTTACCAAGTTCTCGCCCGCCGAGTCGGACACGAGCAAATGCAAAAATGGGTAGCTAAAGCCGGTTACGGCAACCAAAAAATCGGTAACAAAGACGATATTGACAAATTCTGGTTAGAGGGAGATTTGCGAATCACACCCAACGAGCAAATTCAATTTCTCCGCCGTCTATACAAAAACGACTTACCCTTTTCTGAGCGATCGCTATCTCTGGTGAAAGACATCATAATTGTCGAACAAACTCCCGATTACACAATTAGGGCAAAAACAGGCTGGGCAAGCTTTGGAGAACAAACCAAGCCTCAACTTGGCTGGTATGTAGGTTATTTAGAAAAGGATAAAAATGTTTACTTTTTTGCTACAAACATTGACATCCGCAACAATAATGACGCACCTGCAAGAATCGAGTTGACGCGCCGTTGCTTCAAGGACTTGGCGCTGCTGTAAGTGGGTTATTTGTTCTGTAATATTCGCAAAAACGCCAGCGGATCGGCTAACGGTGACAGGCAAAATACCCATTTATGCGATGCCTGATTTAGCTCGCAGGTAGCCGAGTCTTTTAAATCTTTTAGGACTTATAGCGGTTCGAGCGAATCTTTCGCTCGAACCGCTATATATAGCGGTTCTCAAAAAGATGAGGTATGAATGACAGCTTATATAACCACTGAAACTAAGAGGGCCAAAGCCCAACTACGTACCTTATCTTTCGCTCGAACCGCTATATATATAGTTGCTATCGTGCTATATAGCCTTTCTCAAAAAGATGAGGTATGATTGACAGATTATACAATCACAATAGCGTATAGGGCCGGGGCCCAACTACGTCCGCGAATCTTTCTGAAAACGGCTATATATCATTTCTGGCAGCAAGGCGACAATCATCTAAGATAGCATTAAGTTCTTCAACGACTAGCCAAGGGTTTCGACCTTTCAAAAAAGCTGCGATCGCTGCTTCATAGGGATTTCTGCCAGTTTTTTTTACTGCTGCGATCGCCTGTTTGTTAGACAATCCCCGCGCGCTGACCAACCAAGCAGCCAAAACCTGTCCTGTACGTCCGATTCCCCCAGAACAGTGAACTACCACCCGTTCGCCTTTGCTATTTGCAGATTCCAAGAACGGCAATATGCGATCGATTAAAATATCGCGATCGACCAATTCAAAGTCTGCAATCGGCGCCCAGCAAACTCGATCGCACCCAAAGATGTTCCGATATGTTCCCAGTAAATCAGTGTAGCGGATGAGTTGCGTCTGAGCGAGCAAGCAGCAAACTTGCTTGATATTATGCCCCTGCATAAAATCAATCCACCGAGCAATTTCTGCATCGCGGTATCCTGGTCTGGCTGCACCAAACACAATTAATTCATTCTCTGAAGCCGCAGCGAATTTGTGCATACTGTTTTCAATATTTTTACCTATAATTAAGAAAGACGCACAAACCCTGAATCAACAGTGAAAAACAAGAGCTCGATCGGTTTAATCAACTGGCTGCAACCCAAACCAGAAACCGTTTTGTTATGCGACTCAATTGCAGCAGCTTCTGACATGGCATTTATGCTCAACGGTGAGTGGGATGGGTGCAATAGTTTGGTGCTCCCTAACTCCGACAAGGTAGCAATTGAAGCAGCCGCTAATTTGCTGGAGACATCGTGGTGCTACCAAAATACTTGCGAACCAGTTTTAATGCGGCTGGAAGTTGACGAATTGCTGCGCCGTTATGCGGTGGGAGACAGGTTTTTTATTAATGCTAACTTGCGATGCGCGCAATTGAGCGAACTTTGCTTGGAAAACATCGATCTGAGTTATGCTAAATTGAATTTAGCTAACCTCAGCGGCACTAATTTAAGCAAAGCCAACTTAAAGGCAGCACAGATGCCAGCAGCAAATTTGAGTGGCAGCAATTTGAGTAAATCGCAACTTGTGAGGGCGAATTTATCAGGAGCCAGTTTATCGGATGCTAATCTCAGAGGTGCCGATTTGAGTTATGCAGATTTAAGCAATACTTGCTTAACAGGTGCTGATTTAAGAGGTGCAAATTTAGCGAGAACAGAATTAAGAAAAACAAGCTTAGATGGGGCGATTTTTGAGTAATATCAAATCCCGCATAAATACTTTCTCTCACACCCCGTGGGTAAATCCTGTAAACATTTATCTGCGTCCATCAGCGTACATCTGCCACCATCTGCGGTTAAAGTTCCAAAGTAATTAACTGAGCAATTTCGTCAGTCTGAAAACCCAACGCCATCGGCTTTTGCACTGTCGGAATCACCTGCACATCATAAAGTTCCGTGACAATTCCTTCAAACCGCAACCAGTGAACGATCGCCCCCGTAGTCAAATCGATCGCCATCATACCGCAGCGAGCCTCAGCATCCTTGGCTGCTAACAACTCATCCAATTCTAAACCGCTAAAAGTGTTGTCACCTCCCCTAGGTTTCGACAGTCCAACAATTGCCCAATTTTGCCAAAAGGCCAGTCCTCGGACATATCCCGGACAAAAGGTAATTGCCTGAAATTTCCCTGTGTCTAAATCCACATAACCGAATTCTCCTCTCCCCGAATTCAGCAACCACAATTTATCTTGATACCAGCGGGGCGAGTGAGGCATTGACAATCCCGTAACGATAATATCATTAGATTCAATATCAATAACTATACCGCCGTTGTGTCTGCGATCGCGCCAGCCATCCACCACATCCGACTGACTCGACGCTGTGACATATTTCGGTTCTCCACCCACCATTGCCAAACCATTGAGGTGACAGCGGTCTTCGTTTATATATTGTGAGATAAAGGGTGGTTTCCAGAGAGGTTTGCAACTGTGGCGATCGCTCAAAGTAGCGATACAATTAAACAAAGTGCTAATAAAAATGATTTGATTATTTTTATCGACTGCGATATCGTGAATGTCGATATCTCCTGTAGTATAGCCGATTCTTGGTATATATAATTTATCGTATCCTTGGTATAATTTCCCGGCTTCTAAGACATTATCTAATTGCCAGAGTTGATATTTTGAACTTAAATAAAGGCGTTCCGGCGTGCAGAAAAGCCCCATAGCGCGATCGAATATCCGCCAAAAAGCCGAGATTCTGTTCGTTTCTGGCACAGCACCAATTAACATTAACCTGCTGGTTTGATAGGTGGTGCAGGCGAGGCTGATTTGTTGTTGGGTTAACCAAGATGGCAAATCGCGATCGCCAAAAATCTCGTGTTCGGAGGCTGTATTGAAAGTAGCTTGTTCGTTATTCATAAAATCTATAAAATCTTTATTTCCGTAGGGGCGGGTTTTACCGACAATAATTGCCTAAAACGCACAATCTCGTAAACCCGCCCCCACCAAAACGTCAAATCCCCATCTACCTCTTTAGATATACAAGGGGTGGGTTTTACCGACAATAATTGCCTAAAATCAATACTCTCATAAAGTCACCCCGACTTCGACTTTTTATAATTCTTTAAAATAGCCCCATAAATATAAAGGTTTTGTAAAGAAGAAGCTCAACCACTGACAGTACACTCGAACCCTGCTAAATTTCTAGTAGTTAAAAATCTAGCGCGTCATCTGCCACTTGGTAGAATTACCGCCTCCTAACTCAAATCTGGCTACAGAGCCTTTGCAGCTCAAAAACAAGGCATTCTACTGGAACCAAAAACAGATGAAAACTCTAGTTAAAATTAACCCCAAAAAAAATTTTTTTCTTCCGTTGCTTGGTTGCTAAAGCAACCAAGCAACGGAAATAGTCATCCTTGACCCCACAGTACCCGACAGCAACCACATCGCCTCTGGCATCAAACCGGGCACTGCAACCTACATCCTCGAAAGCCAGCCTGATGCCATAGAGCAAATCACCACACTCCTAGCTCAGCATACAGGCATCGAAGCCCTACACATCATCACACACGGTAGCGCCGGCAGCCTGTACTTAGGCACAACAGAACTAAACAGCAGCAACATAGAAAACTACAGCCAACAGTTGCAACAGTGGCGAAACAGTTTCAGCGCCAACGCCAGCATCATCTTATATGGATGTAACGTAGCCGCCGGGGACGCAGGTAGCCAATTCCTGACTCAACTGCACCAACTGACAGGCGCAAACATCGCGGCCAACTTCCAACCTACAGGCAACAGTGAACTCGGCGGTAACTGGGATATCCCCCAACTCATTCCCCCATCCCCCGAAAAGCCCAAACTTGCTCTCACAGAAACCAGCCTCAAAACCTACAGCGGCATACTAGGCTTCTCCCCCCAAGTTACCTTCCCTACTGGCTCTAACCCCGACTCCGTCAGGATTGGCGACATCAACGGCGACGGGAAACCAGACTTAGCTGTGGTGAACCAGACCAGCGACACTACCTCCATCCTGCTCAACACCACCGCCACCGGAGGCGCCACCCCCACCTTCTCCCCCCAAGTTACCTTCGCCACTGGCGATTTCCCCAATTCAGTCAGCATTGGCGACATCAACGGCGACGGGAAACCAGACTTAGCAACGGCGAACTTCTTAAGCGACACTACCTCCATCCTCCTCAACACCACCGCCACCGGAGCCGCCACCCCCACCTTCTCCCCCCAAGTTACCTTTCCTACTGGCTCTAACCCCAATTCAGTCAGCATCGGCGACATCAACGGCGACGGGAAACCAGACTTAGCAACGGCGAACGGCAGTGGCAACGCCTCCATCCTGCTCAACACCACCGCCACCGGAGCCGCCACCCCCACCTTCTCCCCCCAAGTTACCTTCCCTACTGGC
>JAUBST010000076.1:7957-24809 GCA_036702215.1 Microcoleus sp. F6_B6 | reverse complement strand
TGAATTACGCACTTGATTTAGCTAAATACTTGATCTTATCATGTTTTAGGTTGAAATTAAGATGCGTTTACCCTGATTAGCTAGTATGCTAAACTATCTTCATTAGGTGCGATTCGTTTAACGCAAATGAATAGAAATATTCAGGGACGGTGAGTATGCCTCTCAAAGCCATAACCGCTGATTGTACATCTGGGTGCGGGATAAATGGCTCTCCTGAGTTTGTATAGCCTTTCAAGCGAAAGATGAGGTACTCATGGGCATAGGGCATAGGGCATAGGGCATAGGGCATAGGCCTGGAGTGGGCATACCTCACCACGCTTGAGAACCGCTATAGTGATCGGCAAACCGCATATCCTGATGGAGAAGGCATTACAGAATTACAAAAAGTTGTGCCTGATACCGTATTCACCATAAACCCCGGAGAACCGATAAATTTCCTAGTACAGGTTGGCAGAAATAAACAGACGATATTGGTGGAAGAATAAATTGGCGACCGTTGGTAGCGGTCGTTTTTTAGGCTGATCGAGAAGATTCTAACACTTAAGGCTTTCGCGACAATTTGCAGCACCTGAAATCAACACTAAGTTGCTGCGATCGCACCTGCCGAATTTTTTAAGACAAAAACTGGGCTTTCTGTCGTAATTGTAACTAATTTGCGAGATTTGATGTAATCTATGCCCAAACGATCGATCGCCCAAAACTACCTTTGTACTATATATGCTACAATGACATCGTAGCTCGTGCCGCGCAGGAGGTTCCCTCATGGCAAATGCCAATATTCCTCAAAATTTCAACTTAATCCTGCCCGCAGGAACCCAAATTGTCACCAAAATTGAGGTCAAAAACCCCGCCGGCGACCAATCTTGGAAACCGGGATTAGTAGGTGTCATCGTTCAATCGCCTACGGACAATTCCCACGCATATTTAGTCAAACTCCCAGACGGAACACAAGTTAGTCTGCGGCGGCACGAATTCAGTATCCGCAAGCAGTTTCAGAGCGAAGGATTGCAGTCAGGAGGAGATTTTCTTGCAGAATACAACCTCTATGATTCTGTAATTTACCGCTGCATTCTTGGTTCCAGAGCCTACGGTCTCGATAACGAGCAATCCGATACAGACAGGCGCGGGATTTACCTGCCGCCGGCAATACTTCATTGGTCGCTTTACGGGATTCCAGAACAATTGGAAAACAAGGAAAATCAGGAATGCTATTGGGAACTGCAAAAGTTTCTAGTTTTGGCACTAAAAGCTAATCCAAATGTGCTAGAATGTTTGTACACGCCTTTAGTAGAAACTGTTTCTCCTGTAGCACAAGAATTGCTGGAAATTCGGGAAATCTTTCTTTCTCAATTGGTTTATCAAACTTACAATAGCTACGTTTTGTCTCAATTTAAAAAAATGGAGCAAGACCTCCGCAATACCGGGGAAATTCGTTGGAAGCACGCGATGCACTTAATTCGCTTGTTGCTGTCAGGAATTACTGTCCTCAAGGAGGGGTTTGTACCCGTTCGGGTGCAGGATTATCGATCGCAACTTTTATCTATCCGCAACCAAGAAGTATCCTGGGATGAGGTGAATCGCTGGCGGTTGAGTTTGCACGGTGAGTTCGATCGCGCTTTTGCTGCAACTAAGTTACCAGAACGTCCTAATTACGAGAAAGCGAATCTGTTTTTGATTGAAGCGCGTAGAGGTGCGATCGGTTAAAAGGGGCGGGTTTACGAGATCGTTAATTTGAGACATATAGCCTTTCGATCGTAAAATGAGGTGCTCTGGCGGGCATAGGGCATAGGGCATAGGGATAGGACTCGCCCCCATAACTCACCACGCTTGAGAACTGCTATATATGGTTGGTAAAACCCGCCGCTACAGGTATTTGCGATTGTTTAACCGGAATTGAAATTAGCATTGATAAAATGTTGAAAAAATGACAGAATATATCTCTAATCTAGCTAAAACTATCTCCGTTCAACCTTATCCGCTGCTGTTTGCGACTGTCAGCGGTTCGCACTTATACGGGTTTCCTTCCGCAGATTCTGACTTCGACTTGCGGGGAGTACACATTTTGCCGCTACCGAAAGTAATTGGACTCATTTCTGGAGAAGAAACAATCGAAGTTTCGGAAGTTCGGGAGGGAATGCAACTCGATTTAGTAACTCACGACATCAAGAAATTTTTTGAGTTGCTGTTGAAGCGCAACGGCTACGTGCTAGAACAACTGTATTCGCCGCTGATAGTTTACAGCACAAAGGAACACGAGGAATTAAAGGCTATTGCCTCGAACTGCATTACCAAGCACCACAGCCACCACTATCTCGGTTTTGCTAAAACTCAATGGAAATTGTTTGAGAAAGAAAGCCCGCGTCGGGTTAAGCCGCTGCTGTACGTTTACCGGGTGTTGCTGGCTGGGATTCACTTGATGCAAACGGGCGAAGTCGAGGCGAATTTGGTGAAACTTAACGATAAGTTCCAGTTGCCGTATATTCCAGATTTGATTGCGAGAAAGCTGGCTGGGGAGGAAAAATCTGTGCTGGAAGATACAGATATGGAATTTTATCAGCAAGAGCGCGATCGGCTAATTAATATATTAGAAGATGCAAGTTTTACAAGTCATTTGCCGTCAAATCCTAATGCAAAATTTGCTCTTAGCGATTTTCTGGTAAAGGCGAGGATGTCATCTCTAAGCTGTTCCACGTTTAATTAGTCTTTAGCGCAGCAAGCACCCCACATATTAGTCGTTTGGTCAGCCGAAGAGCAAAGAACCTCCGGTTCATCACGCATCAGTACCAAAAAAACCGGGTTTTTTATCCTGCTAAAAGGCTATAAAGCAGTATTTTCGTCGTCCGTTAAACCCGGTTTTAAGTAATTCACCCTAAGAGATTTGTGCTGGCTGATTCGCTAAGGGCAGGTAAGCCGATATTTTGATCCTTGGTAAATTGTGAGTTTTTTCCTGGTATATAAACATTCCAACTTACCCCGCCTAAATATGTCTTGATATATGAAATCAAGGCGTGGATAAATACAACGATGCCCAGCATTTCTAATGACTCTTCAATGTTTACTACTATCATGTAGGATAGTCCCCACTCTCCCATTTGGGAAGCTATGTATCCCCCGATCATTTCCATCCCCATTGCTCCTACAAGATAAATACTGCAGGCTGCAACAAACATTTTTTTTGTAGAAACAGGAAGGTGCAACACAAACTTGCTATAGGAGAAGAGAAATATCGCTACCAGAAAACCGATCGGCACAATCCAAGTAAAGTAAAAAACTCCTGAAGCATTTAGCAGGCTTCGCATCGGGTCAATCAACTTTTCGTGTATACTCCCAGCTTCATCTAAAGATAGGAATAAAAATATGAAGGATAAAATTTTCCAGTGATTCTTGTAGCGATCGCTATCCAAATTTTTCGCATAGGCGATGACACCCAGCAACAGAGCACTAAACAGCAATGCCAAACATGAGTAGAAGGTTGGAATATTCTTCTCGGCATCAAGGTTGAAGGCTTTTGCAAAGAAGTCTCTAGACGGGTAATGCGGCAAGTAGTACAGACTTATCTGACTTAAGAAAGAGAGTACAGCTAGACAGGTCACCACTCGAATCAAAAGTTGGGTTACAGCCCCAGGAGCTAAAGGAATTTGGAATTTCATGCTATCTTAACCGTTATATTAAGCTTAGTTTAAGGCAAGCTTATCAAAACATAAAAACAATTCGATCTACCTAAAGATAGAGAAAGATAGAGAAGATTTAGCGAGCATCTCAATGAAAGCAACCCAACTAGAAATTGGAGTTGGGAGCCGGGAGCCAGAAGGAAAGAGGCAGAACTAAAAAGGAAGAACTAAGGAGCTACAAGAAGTGTTTTTACAAATATGAAATGCTCCCGAATACTCTTCGGGGTGGAGGTTATTTTTTATATTCGTAAAGTTATCGTAGGATTAAGAAATTTTGCATAGTTCGATCGCCCTCGATTTTATTGTGGTTGGGTAATAAATATTTACTGAGAAGTAAATTAGAGCAGATTCCATGTATATATAGTAATCCTTGCATGAGTCGTAAACTTTTTATCCAATCCCAATCATCCCCCGATCGAGGGGATCGAGTAAGAAATTCACAAATGATGCGATGATTGCTATATCAGTCGTTTTGTCCGCCGAAGATCGCAGAACCTCCAGTCGAGGACGCATCATTAGGAAAAAAACGGATTGTTTATCCTGCTAAAAGCCTATAATGCAGTATTTTCGTCGTTCATTAAACCCGGTTTTATTTAATTGATTCACCTTAATGGATTTGTGTTTGCTGGTTCGCTAAGGGCAGGTAGGCCCATATTCTGATAATCTGTAACTTGTGAGTTTTTTCCTGGTATGTAAAAATTCCAACTTACGCCGCCTAAATATGTCTTGATATATGAAATCAATCCGTGGATAAATACAACGATACCCAGCATTTCTAAAAACTCTTCGAGGGTCGCTACTATCAGGTAGGGTACACTCTCCATTCCCAGGGTAGAAAATAGGTATCCCCCGATCATTTCTATCCCGATTGCTCCTCCAATGTAAAGAGCGCAGGCTGCAACAAAGAATTTTCTTGTGGCAACAGGAAGGTGGAAGACAAACTTACTGTAAGATAAGAGAAATATCGCTACCAGAAAACCGAACGGCACAATCCAAGTAAAGTAAAGAAATCCTGAAGCATTTAGCAGGCTTCGCATCGGGTCAATCAACTTTTCGTGCAATTGACCAGCTTCGTCTAACGATAAATATATAAATATGAAGGATAAAATTTTCCAGTGATTCTTGTAGCGATCGCTATCCAAATTTTTTGCATAGGCGATGACACCCAGCAACAGAGCACTAAACAGCAAGGCCAAAAATGAGTAGAAGGTTGGAAGGTTCCGTTCTGCATCAACGTTAAACACCTTTGCCAAATACTCTCTCCAGGGGTATTCCGGCAAGTAGTACAGACTCATCTGACTTAAGAAAGAGAGTACGGCTAGACAGGTCACCACTCTAAGCAAAAATTGGGTTACAGCCCCAGGAGCTAAAGGAATTTGGAATTTCATCTTCTTTTAACCGTTTTCTTAACCTTGGTTTAATGGTATGTTATCAAAAAAAATCTTTTTTCAGTATATCTACAGATAGAGAAGACTCATCCCGGTGAAGGCGCTCTTTTTTTTAACCGTAAGATTACTGCAAGATTAAGGAATTTAGCAGAGCTAGATCGCCCTCAATTTTATTGTGGCTGTATAAAAAATATTTGTTTTCTGAGATGTAAATTACAGAGATCCAAAAATGAAGCTGAAATCCTTAGTACGGTTGAATCGATATCTAAATTCGATCGATATCTCCAAGAAAAACTCGGCTTCAGCAAGCCGATAGCCCTCAGTAGCGAGGATTTCTGTAATGAAACGCGATCGGTCCTCGATCTCCGTGAAAACTATGAGATGAAATAACAGCCCGATCGAGATCGAGTGATTTGCCGCCATTTGTTAACCTAGACTCCGCCCAGCGAGAACAAAATATCTCCTTGTCAAAGTCAATTAGCTGTCAGTCAATTGCTGATTTCCGAAGTTTTTGCTGCTTTACTTATTTTTCGTACCTGCGCGGCGTGTAAACCCAAACATCTCCATATTTGCGCGGAATAATCCGAGTTTGACTCGAACCGACAATCACTAAAGTTCTCATGTCTGCGTCTTGCGGCCGGAATTCGCCGAGGGTGCAAACGCGCACAGATTGACCGGGCCGGCCGAGGTTTCGCCCCAGTACGACGGGGGTTTTAGGATCGCGACTTTGCAACAAAATCTCGATCGCCCTTTCCAATTGCCACTTCCGCTGTTTGGAGATGGGATTGTAAAATGCGATCGCGAAATCTGCGATCGCAGCGGCGGAAATCCGCTGTTCTATGACCTCCCAGGGCTTGAGAATATCCGAAAGCGAAATCGCGCAAAAATCGTGTCCGAGGGGTGCTCCGATCGCAGCAGCGGCCGCCTGCATGGCTGAAATGCCCGGTGCCACCCGAATATCGATGCCCTGCCATTCGGGTTTGGCTGTAAGTTCGATCGCCTCAAACACCGCCGCCGCCATCGCAAAAATCCCCGGATCTCCCGACGAAACCACGGCGACAGATTTTCCCGATGCTGCTAAATCTAGGGCAAAACGCGCGCGAGCGATCTCTTCGCGGTTGTCGGAATCGTGCCGCTTTTGCCCTTCCCGCATAGTTCCGGCTAAGTCGAGATAGAACTTGTAACCCACCCAATCCGTGGCTGCGCGCAGAATTTCCTTAACTTCCGGGGACATCCAGGGCGCGCCGCCCGGGCCGGTACCGACGATCGCCAGTTTGCCGCGGCCAACTCCGATCGCGCTAGCATCTAGGGGTTCGGCGGCCAGGGCGATCGCGCAATTCAGTGCGTTTGGGCGATCGCATTCGATTAAGTGACTGTTTGCACCGGCTGCTGTCAGGGCCATTTGTGCGGCCTGATTTTCGATGAATTCAATAGAGTTTAATTCTACAAGTTCCCATTGATTGAAAAAACGGACTGGGACTTTAAAATATTGTGAAACTGCTTCAAGTGCCGGATTTCCCATCTCCTCTTTTAATGCGAAAAATCCAGCAACAGAAGCTGCTGCTAAACCGGCATTTTCCAAGACTTGCTGGACAAATGAAACTGCTATTTCCGGCTCAATATTTGATAGATTTGTGAGGGCAACTGCCGCAATTTTCGGATGGTAAACCAAACAATCTGGCGCAGGCAAAACTGCTTTTTCGGTGACGCGGATGGTCGATCGGGCATCGGGGGCGATCGGCAAATTGCTCTCGGAAAGCCAGCTTGCAGCCCCTTCTAGGCGTACTTGTGCCCCCGCGAGCAAATTTGAAATAAAAGTCTTCGCGTCCTCTGGATTCGCCAAATAATAGCCTTGGGGAGGACTCAGCAAGGCGGTGCGAAACCGGATATCTCCGGTGGTGGTAATTGCAGGCTGTACGCCGAGGGCTGCTGCAATCTCTCTGGCCAAATCATTAACGCCGTGCAAACCGCCCAGCAGCGGTACTACGGCGCTTCCGTCTTCTGCGACGGCTAAAACTGGCGGTTCGGCGCGTTTGTCTGACAGCAGCGGGGCGAGGGTGCGGATGATTATTCCGGCGGCGCAGATGCCGATGATGGGGGTTTCTGTTGCAAATAGTTCCCGCAATGTTTCGCCGAAGTTGCTAAAGTTGATGTCTGTGTTGGAAGTGCGATCGATTAAACCGTAAATCTGGGAACCGGGGAAATGGGCGGAGATTTTTTTGGCGATCGGCTGGCTGTTTTGACCTAAGATAACTATTGCGGGAGGAACTCGAACCATTTTAGATTTTAGATTTTAGATTTTAGATTTTATGAGAGTTGCGACGGAAATTAGGAATTAATAATTGATAATTGGTAATGTAGGGGCGGGTTCGCCAAGGTCTGCAATACAACACCAGAAATCTACTAAACCCGCCGCAGCCCCACCGAGGATGCTATCTAATATAATATAACCTAATTAAAACAGGCTACAATCAATAAATATTTCGAGGTTTGGCTGTGAAACGCATTGTCTTAATTGCAGGCTTTGAATCTTTTAATGCTGATTTGTACCGCAAAGCTGCCGAGTTGGCGGTTTCTGGGTGTCAAGGATTGGAAGTGCGGGTTTTTAGCGATCGCGCCCTCGCAGATGAACCCGATGCTGTAGCAGCCGCCCTCTTGAATGCTGATGTGTTTTTCGGGAGTTTGCTGTTTGATTACGATGCGGTAATGTGGCTGCGAGAAAGGGTGCAACATATCCCGATTCGCCTGGTTTTTGAGTCGGCGTTGGAATTGATGAGTCTTACTCAAATCGGTGCTTTTAAAATTGGTGACAAGCCGAAGGGAATGCCGAAGCCTGTTAAGTTTATTCTGGATAAGTTCAGCAACGGGCGAGAAGAAGATAAGCTGGCTGGTTATATCAGTTTTTTGAAGGTTGGGCCGAAGTTGTTGAAATACGTGCCAGTGCAAAAAGTGCAAGATTTACGCAACTGGCTGATTATTTACGGTTACTGGAATGCGGGCGGTGCGGATAATGTTGTGTCAATGTTTTGGATTATTGCCGAAAAGTATTTGGGGCTGAAGGTTGCAGAAATTCCGCCGCCTGTGGAAACTCCTAATATGGGTTTATTGCATCCCGATTATAACGGTTATTTTGAATCGCCCCGGCAATATTTGGATTGGTATCTCGGTCATCAAACCAGTAGGGTGCGTCGCTATGAAAACTCTGCAAATCAGGACGAAAATGTCTTGGCGACGCACCCTACAACAGACAGTAGGGTGCGTCGCGATCGACAATCTGCGAATCAACCCGAAAATCTCTTGGCGACGCACCATACAACAAAATCTGTGGTGGGCATCTTGCTTTACCGCAAACACGTTATCACCAAACAACCTTATATTCCTCAATTGATTCGCTATTTTGAAGATGCGGGAATTGTGCCTTTGCCGATTTTTATCAATGGCGTTGAAGGCCATGTGGCGGTGCGGGATTGGATGACGACTGCTGATGAAACTGCGCGGCGAAAACAAGGCAATATTGAAACTCTTTCGCTTTCTAAAGATGCTGTGGAAGTTGATGCGATTGTTTCTACGATTGGCTTTCCTTTGGTTGGCGGGCCTGCTGGTTCGATGGAGGCGGGGCGTCAGGTGGAAGTTGCTAAGCGGATTTTAACTGCTAAAAATGTACCTTATTTTGTGTCCGCACCTCTACTGATTCAGGATATCCATTCTTGGACTCGTCAGGGGATTGGAGGTTTGCAAAGTGTGGTATTGTATGCTTTGCCTGAGTTGGATGGCGCGATCGATCCTGTTCCCCTGGGCGGTTTGGTGGGTGAGGATATTTATCTGGTGCCCGATCGCGCGAAACGCCTGACAAGTAGAATTAACAATTGGGTGAAACTACGCCAAACTCCCCCATCTGAAAGGAAAATTGCGATTATTCTCTACGGGTTTCCTCCCGGTTACGGGGCGGCGGGTACGGCTGCTTTATTAAATGTACCTAAATCGCTGCTAAATTTCCTGCACAAACTTCAAGCAGCAGGTTATACAGTTGGAGAAATTCCGGCTGACGGGGAGGAGTTAATTCGCATGGTGAAAGAGGCGGATGAAACTACTTTTGACGGGCAAGATGCCCGTACCACCAAAGATACAGTTAATGTCAAAACTTTAGAAAAATGGCTGGGCTATCTATTAACAAGCCGCATCGAAAAACAGTGGAAATCTCTCACTGGTACAGGCATTAAGACACACGGCGATGAGTTCCACATTGGTGGTACTCAACTGGGTAATGTTTGGATAGGTTTGCAGCCGCCGCTGGGAATTTCGGGCGATCCGATGCGCTTAATGTTCGATCGCGATTTGACGCCTCACCCTCAATACGCTGCTTTTTACAAGTGGCTGCAAAATGATTTGCAAGCTGATGCTGTGGTTCACTTCGGAATGCACGGCACTGTTGAATGGTTGCCTGGATCTCCTTTGGGAAATACTGGCTATTCTTGGTCGGATATTCTGTTGGGAAGTTTGCCGAATCTTTATATCTACGCCGCTAACAATCCGTCGGAATCGATGTTAGCAAAACGGCGCGGTTACGGTGTTTTAATTTCTCACAACGTGCCACCATACGGTCGCGCGGGCTTGTACAAGGAATTGATAGCTTTGCGGGATTTGATTGCGGAATATCGGGAAGATACTGCAAAAAATTATGTTCTGAAAGAGGCTATTTGCAATAAAATTTTAGATAGCGGTTTGGAGGCTGATTGTCCGTTTGAGGATGCTCGCAAGTTGGGTATTGCTTTTAGTTTTGAGACGGTGGGAATGTTCAGTGCTGATGCTTTTAACCGCTATCTGGTGAAGCTTTACGAGTATTTGCAGGTGGTGGAATCTCGCTTGTTTTCTTCGGGTTTGCACGTTCTCGGAGAACCGCCTAATTCTGAGGAAATGACCTCTTATCTTGAGGCTTATTTTGGGGATAGGTTGTCACAGGAACAGGTGAAAGCAATTGTTTCGCAAACAAGCACAGGCAAGAGGATTGTGCCAGAAGAGGGGTTTGGTGAGGTTTTTGAGGAGGGCTTGCTAGTTAGGGATTTGTTGTTGCAAACGACGGATGAGTTGACTAATCTTTTGCGGGGTTTGAATGGGGAATATATTCTGCCTGCACCGGGTGGGGATTTGTTGCGGGATGGGGCTGGGGTGTTGCCAACTGGTCGGAATATTCATGCTTTAGACCCTTATCGGATGCCTTCTCCTGCTGCTTATGAAAGGGGGCGCGAAATTGCTCGGAAAATTATTGAGAAGCACGTTGAGGAACAGGGGAATTATCCTGAGACTGTGGCGGTGATGCTGTGGGGCTTGGATGCGATTAAGACTCGCGGTGAATCTATTGGAATTCTGCTAGAATTGGTGGGGGCTGAACCTCTTAAAGAAGGTACTGGCCGCATTGTTCGCTATGAGTTAAAACCGTTAGTTGATGTCGGTCATCCTCGGATTGATGTCTTGGGAAATCTTTCGGGGATTTTTCGAGATAGCTTTGTGAATATTATTGAATTGTTGGATGATTTGTTCGTGCGGGCGGCGGAGGCTGATGAACCGGAATCGGAGAATTTTATTCGCAAACACGCTTTAACTTTGCAGGCAAAAGGTGTGCAAAATTATGCGGCAAGGTTGTTTTCTAATCCGGCTGGGGATTTTGGTTCTTTGGTTAACGATAGGGTTGTGGATGGTAGTTGGGAATCGGGGGATGAGTTGGGGAAAACTTGGGAAAGTCGCAATGTTTTTAGTTACGGGAGAAAGGATAAGGGGGAAGCGAGGCCGGAGGTTTTGACTCAGTTGTTGCAAGGGTGCGATCGCATAATTCAAGAAATTGATTCGGTTGAATACGGTTTGACTGATATTCAAGAGTATTATGCGAATACTGGCGGTTTAAAGAAAGCCGCAGAAAAGCAGCGCGGCAAAAAGGTTAACACGAGTTTTGTAGAAAGTTTTTCTCAGGATACAACGCCGCGCAATTTAGAAGATTTGCTGCGCTTGGAATATCGAACTAAGTTGCTAAATCCTAAGTGGGCTAACGCGATGGTCAATCAAGGTTCGGGCGGCGCTTATGAAATTTCGCAGCGGATGACGGCGTTAATTGGTTGGGGCGGAACGGCTGATTTTACTGATAGTTGGGTTTACGATCAGGCGGCTGATACTTATGCTTTGGATGAAGAGATGGCAAAGAAGTTGCGGGAGGCTAATCCTGAAGCTTTTCGCAATATTGTCGGCAGAATGTTGGAGGCTAACGGGCGTGGTTTGTGGCAGCCGGATGCGGATAAGTTACAGCAATTGCGAGAGTTGTACGAGTTAACAGATGAGAAAATTGAAGGGGTGACAGTGTAGTTTTTTTAGTCTAAATATTAACTGGTTCCTAGGCTATGCCTGGGAACCGATATCCAGAGGCTCTGCCTCGCGCTTCCATGAAAATAGGAGGCAGAGCCTCCGGATCTGCGTTACCGGGCAGAGCCTGGTAACGAGTAGAAATATTTCAGGTGCAAGTTAGAGGCGCGGCTATTAAATACCTCGATCGCCCTGCGGTTTTGCTACAGGAACTGACGGTTTATTGTTTGGAGAATTAAAAGCTCGATCGACCATATCTCCAAAGGGAACAAACTGCGGTGCAGATGATTGAGTTCCTGTTCTGAACGTTGTAACTGGCCCACCGCCATCTTGGGCAAAATTAATCAATCTCGTTAAAGCATCACCGGGATTTTTAGCATTTCGCTTGTCTAGGGTGAACAGCAGATTTTGAGAGTTGCAGCGCCCCCGTCCGTTCACGTAACAAACTACGGGCAAGTTATTAACAATTCCTGTTGTTAACTGCAAGTTGCTCAATCTTCCGCCATTCTCGGCAACAGCTTTTGTCAATCTATTAGAAACAATTTGGCAGCGCTGCCAAGGTGTATATTCGCGGCCGAACTCGGTAGATTTCCAAAGAATCATTGGATCTGTCGTGACATTTCCGCGCCGCGCAATTGTGACAAAATTCCGACCGGAAGTAACGCACTGAAATGTTGTTCTAGTGCTATTCCAAGAGTTGCTGGCTGAAGCTGCTTGCACTTGGCTGGCCAAGGCGACAGTACCGGCGAAAACTACAGCGGATGCTAATAAGGGTGCAGTCAATTTCATAATAACTCCTGCCACTAAGGCAGCTAAATTTATTTAGGAAGTCATAGTTTTAGGGACAGGGCAGTGTCCCTACCTATTCAAATTCCGCTGGTTGGCTGTCGCACCCGGATATTTTTCAAATATTAAATCAGGTTAGTTGCACCTCATGTCTGTAGGTACATGGCAGTGTGGTGTGTTTATTTCAACACTTGGAAACGTGGCTTTATGAACACGGCACAGCCCTTTCTTTGTTTGCAACACTTCGAGACTGTGGCACAAGTTTCCTAGATAGTGTTTTTAGCTACATTCTGCAAAGCCAGGAGAGTCAACAATGGTAAGTAAAATTACAAAGGACAGCTCCGAAATTGGCTGGCAAATAACTTTTTATGAAACCTCGAATCATTGTTTGCGGGTTGGGCCACACGGGACACAAGATTTTTTGTTTGTTGAGACAGCAAGGAGCGATTGCGGTTGGTATTAGCGATCGCCCAATTCGCAGCGAAACTTCTGATGTGGTTGTCGGTAATTTGCAAGCAGCTTCTACCTTGTTGGCGGCTGGCATTCAAAACGCTCACACTTTAGTAATTGCAGGAGACGATGATGCTGTGAATTTGGCAATTTTGATGCAGGCGAGGATTCTCAATCCGAGGATTCGCATTATCAACAGATTGTTCAATACTAGCTTGGGCGACAGACTCGATCGCACTTTGCCCGATCACGCTTCCATGAGCGTTTCATCATTGGCTGCTCCGGTTTTTGCCTTTGCCGCTCTCGGAAATCAGGCGATCGGACATTTGCGTTTGTTCGATCGCACTTGGCCGATTCACGAAGAATATATCGATGACACACATCCTTGGAAAAATCGAAAACTGAGCGATTTGTGGGACGATCGATCGCGAATGTTGATTTATTATCTGCCCGCTGCTAACAAAACTGATTTAGTATCGGCGGTGCTTGGCGATCGGCAGTGTCAGCAGGGCGATCGGCTAATTGTTGCCACTCAGCCGACTATCCACAGCCCCCAAAAAACTTTAACTCAAAAACTGCTCAAAACATTAACTAGCCTGCACAGATTTCAGCAGCACAGCCAAGCAGCAGTAATTGTTGTACTGACGCTGCTGTCAATGATTGCCCTTGCTACTGCTACCTATATTTGTGTTGACGAGCAGATATCAATTGTCGATTCTTTGTATTTTTCAGTAGGGATGATTACTGGAGCCGGAGGTTATGAAAAAGTGGCCGAACAAGCTCCCGAAAGCATTAAACTATTTACAGTTGTCATGATGTTAGTTGGAGCCGGAATCATCGGCATCTGCTACGCGCTGCTCAACGATTATGTATTGGGAACTCGCTTTACCGAATATTGGGATGTGGCGCGAGTTCCGCAGCGCAATCATTACATTATCTGCGGACTCGGAGGAATAGGTATCCAAATTGCTAAAGAACTGCACACTAACGGTTACGATATTGTGGCGATCGAGCAAGATCCAAACTGCCGCTTTCTGAACACGGCTCGCTCAATGAAAATTCCGGTCATTCAGGGAAGTGCCAGTTTACCCGCTACTTTGGAAGCTGCTAATGTTAAGCAAGCGGCAGCACTTTTGGCGGTAACTAACAGCGATATGTCTAATGTCGAAATTGCATTGAGCGCTAAAGGATTAGCACCAAAACTATCAGTTATTGTTCGCAATCAAGACCCACATTTTGCTTTGATGGTGCAGCAAGTTTTTGAGTTTGAAGGAGTTTTGAACCCGACGGAATTGGCGGCTCCTGCTTTCGCGGCGGCAGCGATAGGAGGCAGAATTTTGGGCAACGGCATGACTGCTGATAGTCTATGGGTTTGCTTGGCCACATTGATTACGCCAAACCATCCTTTCTGCAGCCAGCGCATTCAAGATGCTGCTATGTCTGCTGATTTTGTGCCTCTTTATGCGGAAACTAAGGGTCAAACTATTCACGGCTGGGATTTGCTGAATTGTTGTCTGAGTACGGGGGATGTTTTGTATTTGACGATGCCGGCGAATCGCTTGGAACAACTGTGGAGAACCACCTCGGAATTAATTAAAACTTAATGGTTTGACGCGGAAATTTATGTGGCAGCTCGCTCAATTGCAACTACAAACCTGATAAAATGGGATCTGTCTAGTAAATAAGACTTACGACTAATCCTCTGAAATCCGGTTTCTTAGGGCAAGTTCTAGTATAAATAATCAACAGACTCTCAATTAGTTGCGGTTTAGAATGAGAAAATTTTTAGGATTAGTTGTGTTTGGGCTGATCGTGGCGATCGCCTCTGTAGCTGTCGCCGTTCAACCTTTGTTCGTCGCTTATCCTCCCGCCAACCACAAAACTACAGCCGATCGCATCTTTTTAATCGGCACAGCGCCCGCACCGGGACAAGTGTTGGTAAATGGCAACCAAATTTCGCGCACCGCATCCGGGCATTTCGCCCCGACTTTTCCCCTGCAACTCGGCGAAAATCTCTTTACCTTGCGTTACGAAAATCAGGAAGTCAAAATTAAGGTGACGCGCGAGTCGAATCAGCCGGAAGTCCCTGTAGGATTGGCTTTTGCTAAAGATTCCCTGACGCCGAAAGTCGATGTGGCGAGTTTGCCAGGGGAATATATTTGCTTTGGGGCGATCGCACCTGCCAATGCTCGAGTTGCGGTAAAATTGGCCGGCGTTACTATTCCTTTAAAAGCGCGATCGCAAGTCGAACTACCCGACAACAAATCTGTACTGTTAGGTGAAAACTCCCCGATTAAAAAAGGCGGCAGCGAACAGTATCAAGGCTGCGGTAAAACCCCTGAGAACGCCCTCTCATCTAAGGGAGAAACAGTTGATTTAGGCGTGCCATCGTTTGAGCTAACAATGAACGATCGAACTATCAGCCAGCAGGGTACTGGCAAAATTTCTATTCTATCTCCGGCTGACTTAGAAATAGCCGAAGTAACAGCAGATCCGGGTGTTGCCAGAACCGGGGCGAGTACAGATTTTTCTAGGATGACACCTCTGCCCGAGGGAACGCGAGCAACAATTATCGGGCGCGAAGGAGAATGGCTCAGACTCGATTACGGTGCTTGGATTAAAGCAGCGGAAGTGCGAATTGTCAAGGATACAGTGCCTGTGCGATCGATTATTCGCAGCGCCAGTTCGCGTCAAGTTTCCGGCTGGACAGAGGTCTTATTTCCCTTAGAAACACCCGTCCCAGTCACCGTGCAAGAAGGAGAACGCACCTTCACTTTAACGCTGTACAATACTACCGCTCAAACTGATATTATTCGCGTCCAGGATGACCCGGTAATTTCGCGTTTGGAATGGCAACAAATCTCGCCGCTGCAAGTACAATATACTTTTAATCTCAAATCTGCCCAGCAGTGGGGCTATAAATTGAGATACGACGGCACAACTTTAGTGCTGTCTTTAAAACACCCGCCGGTGAATACAAGCGCGGTTCCCAATTCGCAAGCAAAACCCTTATCGGGAATTAAGATTCTCATCGATCCTGGACACGGCGGGCCGGAGGATGGAGGTGCTGTGAGTCCAGTGGGAATTAGGGAAAAAACAGTAGCTTTAACAGTGTCGAAATTGGTGCGAGAGGAATTGGTAAATCTGGGCGCGAATGTGTTAATGACGCGGGTAGAAGATGTCGATTTGGATTTGCCGCCGAGGGTGGAAATGATTCAAAAAGAAGAACCTGCGATCGCAATTTCAATTCACTACAATGCTTTGCCAGATAACGGCGACGCCATTAAGACTAAAGGCGTCGGCGCTTTTTGGTTTCACCCGCAAGCGCACAGTTTGGCAATGTTTTTGCACAATTATTTAGTTGCCAAGTTGAACCGTCCGAGCTATGGTGTATTCTGGAACAACTTAGCCATGACTCGTCCTGCCGTTGCTCCATCTGTTTTAATGGAATTGGGATTTATGATCAATCCCGAAGAGTTTGAATGGATTGTGAATCCGACAGAACAGAAGAAGTTAGCCGAGGCGATCGCCCAAGGTGTTACCGAATGGTTTGCCTCTGTCCAATAACAGTTAGTAGTAAGGACTGAAGTCCGTCTCAAAAAAATCAGAGTCAGGACTTCAGTTCGGTCAATCCAAGGAAATGAAATAATGCTAATTTTTACTCAATCAAAAGCCTTTTTTATTGCAGCCGTAGTTGCAAGTTTTAGCTTCTCACTTTACAGCTTTCCTGTTTTCGGCAAGCAGCAAAGTCTTTCTCCCGCAAAAGCCGAAGCTTTAAAAAAGCAAACTCAATGCTCGTTTATTACAGGTGAAGGTGGCGCTGTTAACATTCGCAAAGGCCCGGGCAATAAGTACCCGGTTGTTGCTAAACTCAAAAGGGGAGACGGAGTTAGGGCCCTCAGCAGACAAGGTAATTGGGTGAAAATTGCGGCCAGATTTTCAGGAAATCCTCCTAATGAAACTTTGACCATCCTTGACGGTTGGGTGAACAATCAATTTATTAATGGGTGTTCCGAAGACCAATTCGATCGGTGGCGGAAATAGGAAATTTCGTAGGGGCGGGTTTTACAGACAATATATAACCAGTACAAACAATCTAGATAAACCCGCCCCCACCCCACCAATAACCTACTGGCGGAAATAGGAAATTTCGTAGGGGCGGGTTTTACAGACAATATATAACCAGTACAAACAATCTAGATAAACCCG
>JAUBST010000076.1:0-7947 GCA_036702215.1 Microcoleus sp. F6_B6 | reverse complement strand
TGGCGGAAATAGGAAATTTCGTAGGGGCGGGTTTTACAGACAATATATAACCAGTACAAACAATCTAGATAAACCCGCCCCCACCCCACCAATAACCTACATAAACCTTGATTTCGATCGCAATAGAAAAACATATATGGGGATTTACCGTTGGGTGGGGGCGGGTTTACTATATTGTCGATTATTAACAATTATTGTCGGTGAAACCCGCCCCTACGTTCGGCGGTTGAAACCGCAACTGCACTTGCCTTGCCTCGGCGCAACGCGAGACTTTAAAAAAAAAGTAGATTTCAAACCGGATGTGATGTAAAAAAAAGACGATCGCCCTGATTCATTGCTGCATTCTCAACCAGCTAAACACCTGTTCGGCGGTGATATTCAGGGGAATCATTTCTGGCACTGGAAGGACATCGCTACCTTCGCAGAATTGCGGTTGTTGGTTGGGCAAAAACGCTAAAATCGATCGATCGTCTGGATCGACTAGCCACCCCAACTGACAATTATGTTGCAGACAGTGAATAATTTTTCTAGTGACGCGGTTTGAGCTTTGCTGTGGCGAGAGAATTTCGAGCGCCCAATACGGTGCAATTAGCACATCATCCAACGGTTCGCCACTCTCATCAAATTGAATCTGTTCCCACAACAGTACCGCAATATCTGGAACAATCGATCGACCGCCAAACGTACACCGCAACTCTGGAAACGCATAAGCTATCTTGGGAGTTTCCGTCACCTGATTAATTTCGTTGCAGGCTTTCGATTGCAATAGGCTGTGCTTTGTTTTCGGCATAGGTTTTTGGACAATCTCGCCCTCAATGTATTCGCTAGCCGGTTTGGTTTCTGGCAGTTTCAGAAATTCTTCAAGAGTCAGGCGCCCAGTTGCGATCGTCATAAATAAATTCCTCAATTCTACCTATCTTCAGTGCAAGCATTTTTTTTATTAAAATTGTGCTATATCGCCTAATTTTGCGGAACAATCTGCTGTTTAAATTCAAACAAATTAGGATTTTTGGGGTCGTAAAAAGCCCGCAACCAATGCACGTTGGGAGAACCAAAAGTTTCAACTCTCGTAAAATTTTTCATTCTCGGTAGTTGAGTCTCATCAGTAAAATAGGGTAAAGGTTTATCGATGCGGAAATAGTGAGTATCGCCGTGGACGAATACAACCTGCCCTGGGAAATTGGCTGTTTCTGTTTCCAGAGTTGCGATAAAATCGTTGTAGCCGCTTCTTCTTTTGTCCGTCGGATCGAGTTCAAATCCCGGATTTGCCTGTGCAACTAGCACAATTCCTTTGCTGTTGCTGCGTTTGGCTAACGCAAAACATTCTTCGATCCAGGCTAAGTTAGCCCAATTGCGATCGGCATATTCTGCATCAGCTTCGGGAGTGCGGCCAAAATTGTTGTTGCTTCCCGGCATATTAATCGCGAAAAACACAACGCCATGATAAATCCAGCGAACATTTTCGCGGAATTTAGCAAACTGCGGGTTTTCGCTTTGACGGGTGAGAGTTAAGGTGCGCTTTCCCAAACTTTGATTACCGTTGCTAAATATTTCCCGCAGTTTAGCGAGTCTTTCTACTGGATCGTAACTGCCGTTTTTTGAACGGTGGCAATCCGTCCATTCATTGTCACCATAAACTAGAATAAATGGAATTTCAAAATTATCAAATAACTGCTTGCGACTGAGAAAAGTTGCATCATCGCAGACACTAGAACCGTTTTTAATGTCGCCGTCGTGGACTACAAACGCTGCGGGCGATCGATTGATATCTGCAATCAAATTCGGAAATTGTGCTTCCTGTTCGGCACTGTAGGGCAAATCGCCAATTAAGGCAAATTCAAAAGGTCTATCGCCAGAAGTTTGAGCGTAAGTTAAAACCCCAAAACCCGTAATTGCTACAAAAACAATTAAGGCAAGAATGAGATAGTTTTTTTTCATTGTTTGAGTATTAATTAAATTATTTATGATACCATGTAAGCCGACAAATCACTCTCAAAAATCATGGATTTTCGTCGGTTGCTCTCGGTAATTGCCATGCTTTCGATCGCAGGCTGCAATATCCAAACGCCAAAAACCAACACACAGCCGACAGAAAGTCGTAGCTTGCGGGGCGGGACGCCATCGCCAATTGCAGCCCCTGTTCCCGCCCAACCAAAGTCTCAGATCGAAGAAGCAAAACTAATTGCTGTCGGCGACATCATGATGCACAGTACCCAAACGCGATCGGGCTACGACGCAAAAAAGAAAACATACAATTTTGACAATTTCTTCGCACCAGTTAAAAGTATCCTGTCAGCAGGCGATTGGGTCATCGGAAATCTCGAAACACCTTTAGCGGGGGAAGATGCGGGCGGATATACGGGATATCCGCTATTTAACGCACCGGCTCAATTAGCGGATGCTGCTAAAAAAGCCGGATTTAATATCTTGACAACTGCCAACAATCATGCTTTAGACCGTGGAGAAAAAGGAGTAATTAGGACGATCGCCAATCTGCGCGATCGTAAAATTGCCTCAACAGGAACAGCCACATCAGCCGCCGAGGCTTCACGCACTTTAATCAGCACCAAAAACAACATTTCATTAGCCAAGCTAGCCTACACCTACGGCACAAACGGCATTCCCATACCCAAAGGCAAAGATTACTTAGTTTCCCTAATCGACGAAAAAAAGATAGTCAAAGACATTGCCAAAGCCCGCAAACAAGGAGCAGATATTATCGCAATTTCCCTGCATTTTGGCAATGAATATCAGCGACAGCCAAACACCCAACAAAAACAATTAGTGGAAAACCTATTAAAAGCTGGTGCAGACATAATTCTCGGCAGCCATCCCCACGTCGTCCAACCTTACAAAATTTTTAAATTTCCCGCAAAAAATGGGAAAACCCGCAAAGCTGTAGCAATTTATTCAATGGGAAACTTCATTTCCGGTCAGAATAAAAAATATACAGACTTAGGAGTGATTTTGCAAGTAAATATTCGCAAAAAATTTCCAGAAAAAACTACAGAAATTACCGAGGTAAAAACACATCCTACTTGGGTGCACCGCTACAGCTTGAACAACAAATTAAACTACCGCGTTTTGCCCCTAGCAAAAACTGTCACCGATAAAAAAGATCCGCTATTAGCACCTTCACAGTATCCGGTTCTCAAAAGAGATTTGCAGGATATGAACAATCACCTTAATTCTTTAAATAAACCTCAAGATAACAAGTAATCCCTCCCTCAAGCAGGGCAGGGCGGTTTCATTCTCGCGAAAATCCCGATTTTGACTCTTGTAGCGCCAAGAATGCCTGCCCCTAGAGACGACTTCACAGGCGTTTGAGACATGGGGGCTGCCACGGGGGGCAGCCCCTACAAGAGAATGAAACAGCCCTGATATCTGCAGTGAAAAAAAGAGAATGTATTCACCGCCCCGGACAAGGGATTGACGCCCATTTACGCAGAAGTCGAGAATAGATAGATGAATAATTTCGATGCTAACAGATTTGATATTACCCGAAATTAGGACACCGCAGTGCCGTTTCCCTACAATTAACCGGGCAATGGTTATATCCGATCGCGATCGCCCAGAACTGTGCACGATTCTGATGGAGTTCTTCCGTATAATTCTCGCAGTGATAGCAAACTATTCCTGACGCTAAAATACGAGCGTCGAAAGTAAATTTGTCCCTCAATTTGAGTACAATTTTCCATCTTGACTCCAGGCAAGTCTAATAGATAGTCTCAATGAAAATTCATCCCTCTCACTGTATTGATTGCTATATTTGACGCCATAAACTCAGGAGAGCTTTTTCTTCTGCCTCCTGCCTCAAAAATCCAATTCCTAGGTTGGCTGCTTTCATTGAGATGTTCCCTACATATCTTCGCGGGTGCGATCGGGCGATCGACAAAATTGCTGTAGGGAAACCGCACTAGCGTTTCCTGACTGCCGTTTTCTTACCCGCAGTTTTTTTAAAGTCGCATAAATTTTCAGTAAATACCGATCTACACACTCGGCAAACCCAAAGTTAAAATATACCCAATAAAAAATAGCTCGTCCTAGCTGTTTTTTGGGTTAGCTAAATATCAGGGAGTGCATCTACGTGTCAATAAATAAAATGCTCAAAGGCAGAGCCACTACACCTGCTGCAGGTTTTACAATGATTGAGCTATTGATAATTATTTTAATCATAGGAATATTTTGTGCGATCGTCGCCCCCTCTTGGCTAATGTTTATTAACAATCACCGTTTAAAGGTATCGCTCGATCGAGCTTATTCGGCAATGGAACTTGCCCGCAGCAACGCCAAACGCGACAAAATTTCATGGCAAGCCAGCTTCAAACAAGTAGGAGAAAACGTACAAGTAGCAGTCCATCCAGCCGACATTCCCCCCGGTCAAGTAGCAGCCAGTCAATGGAAAAGCCTAGAACCGCAAATTCAAATACATACAGCCATAAATGACAAAGGAGAATCGGAAACAACATTGCTCAACGTCAATGAAAACAACAAAGCCACAGGAAACAAAACAATTCGGCGAGCCATGTTCAACTTCCGAGGTTGCGCTGTTTATAACAGTACCGACGAGTGCGGCCAAACAAACCTACAAGCAAAAGGGAGAATAACACTATTCCATCCCCATTTAAAAAATAGTGAACGGTGTGTCATAATCTCTACTATTTTAGGACATAAGCGCATCTCTCAAAGACAACGCACAGCTAAAGACGGAAGATATTGTTACTAACACGGCGATGAATTATTTTGGGGGTATGGAAACGGCATTACCGCATTTTTATTATACCCTATTTAAAGGCACAACAGCTTACTCAAAACAGATGTTTAGAGGCTTCATCGAACCATTTTAAAGAAGAGATGGAATCGATGGAACAACAAGTCACAATGACTGCGGAATTGAAACGCATTCGACTCGACAATCTCGACTGGCAATTTTGACTATTTGGTATCAGAATTTAACTATCCAACCCCCTCAAAATCGTGCTAAAAAAGAACAATTAAATCCGATAGAACTGCAAGTTGTTTTAGTCAGAGAATCACAACCGCCATCTGAGCCGTCAGTAATTGAGTGGTGGCTGGTGAGATGGTATAGTTATCGTTGGTTGATTGAGCGTTATCATTATGTATTAAAAAGTGGTTGTGCCATTTATTCTGTTTGTCCAAAATGTGCGATCGGGAAAAATCCCGATCGCCATCGAGCAAACTCATTGAAAGAGGAAGACATCGATTAACGCTCTTTGCAGAAGAATTCGTATTTGATCGGAAGCGAGATATCCAATAGCTTCTACACAAGTAGTTACTTTTGTCAACTCTTTTGTGAAGAAAGATGTTGATAAAGCAAGCTTAATAAGGAGGGACAAGAGTTGGTAAGGTGCGCCAGTGCGGAGATTATCGATTTTTGATAAGATAACGCACGCTGACGTACCCTACAATTTAAGGTGACGGTTTATGGTTGAATGAAAATACCGATCGCATTATGAACTCTCGCAGCAGTTGACGGAGGTCGATCGAGCAAACTACCTCCCAAATACAAACTCGTCGAACTTCCCCCATCCAAATTTAAAGCCTCCACGGCACCCATTTGCTGCAATATCTGCGCCAGTTCTGCGAAATTTGGTCCCGCGCCGCCCGCGCGATTGTGGACTGCTACAATCAGCAAATTCCCCGCAGCAGTTAGCCCGATCGCACTTCTAATTGCTGTCTGTCTGACGTAAGCATCGCTAAACCCTTCCGCCTTCGCATCCAGCACAACTTGACTGTTTTGAACTAACACCGGCCCGCCGCCGAGAATGTACGGAAAACGGTTGAAATCAGCAGGAAAAGTGTTAGTTTCCAAACGCAATACAGTGCCGGTGGAGAGTTCAGATGCAGGGAAAAAATCGGAACGCAAAGCCAAAATATAACCGTTAGCTGGAATCGGAAAAGTTGTTGTTCCCGCCGCACCTCCGGGGGATTGGCTGACAACTCTATCGCCCGCAACTGTCACAATTACTTCATTGCCAGACAGCGGAGTATAAGTTGTTCCCCAATCAGAATTGTAGCGACCGATTCCCGGTTGCACGTAGGCACTATTGAGATGAGAAACAGGCAAAAATTGATTTGCCGGAGTTATCAAAGTTTCTTGCAAAGTCAAACGATCGATCGCAAATTCTCCCCGATCGTTCCAGGCGATCGCCCCCCGGTTCAAAATCGGCCCGGAAAGCCATTTATTGTCCCGCCGAATTGCGCCTAAAGCTAACCGATTAATTCGATTAAAAAATCCTGCATTAATTGCCACCGCCGTTCCAGAAACTTCGGCTGTTTGCAATAGAGGTGCAGTGTCTTTATCTGTCGGCGGATTGCTCAGAATCGGTCGAATTTTTACACCTGTTTGACGCGGATTAACTTCTAACCAAACTACTGGAAAACGAGCTGTTCCTAAATTCTGATACTGCTGCCGCCATCTGACTCCCTGTGCCCAAAGAATGTTTTTTTCTACTAACGAATCGGGGCGAATGTCGATAACTAATCGATTGGGATTTCCCAAGCTAAAAACTTGCGGCCGCCAACCTAAAGGAATTGTCACTTTGACTTTGGTTTGAGTGCCAGCAGGTTCGACTTTTAGTGATAGCAATTGTTGGCTGGTTGCAAAAGTGCGATCGACCGCATTGCGATCGACTTTGGCATCGATCGCGATCGACCATTCTTGACCGGCGATCGGTTTTGCGGGCGTTATTTGCAGCGGGAGAGCGGGTTTGGTCGGGTCGTCTGGTGTTTCGAGGTTTGGCGCGGCGGGCGTTATTTGCAGCGGGAGAGCGGGCTTTGTGGGGTCGTCCGGGGTATCTGTCGGTGTGGGTGTCGGAGACGGGCTCGGTGTACCGACAAAGCTAACTTGCCAAGGGGCGGGGCGATCGATATCTACAACAATGCGATCGCCCGATTCTATTTCTGCTTGCCGAATTCCGGTAACACTTGCAGTTTGAGAAGTAATTTTTAGAATATTTCCATCAGCAGATATCTGCCAGCCGGCAAGTCTAGCAAAATCGGTAACATCTAAATAGCGATAGGGCCCGGTTGCCCGCGCTGCTAAGCTTTGAGCGTCGGTTAAAGATACCGAAAACCACTGCACCGGTTGTTTGGCACTGTCGGCGCTGTTGAGCAAATCCACTCCCGCACTTTGCATCAATCCAACGTCAGCAATCCAAGTTCGGAAATCCGCAGAAGTGCTGTTTGCCGGCTGCTGAGTCCAACTTAAGGGGAGAATGCGGCCGTTTAGAGATACTTGGCGGCCTTGTCTGATTATCGAAGAGGGCGGTAGGGATTGAGCCAAAAACTTATATTCCGACAGGGAATGAATTCCCTCTCTCATAGCTGAAGTTCTCTCAAGAGAACTATCTGTCAATATTTCAGTCGGTTTCAACCGACTTTCGCTATCAGCCAGGGAATTCATTCCCTGGCGGGCTCTCGAAGCATGAATCAACCCAGCCCTCTCGCCTTCTTGTGCTCTTCCGGGTTGATTCCAGAGCAAAGACGGGGCGATCGCCACTACGGGTAAAATTAAGACTGACAATATTAGACGCCAATAGAAAAAATTACGTTTCACAGCTTACAACTCACAATTTCACTTCTCAACGTATGGGGATTTAGAAACCCGGAATATCCCTATGTTTCTTCTTACTAAATCCGATATAGCCTTTCTCAAAAAGATTCGCGGACGTAGTTGGGCCGAAAGGGCCCTATACGTTATTGTGGTTGTATAATTTGTCAATCATACCTCACCACGCTTGAGAAAGGCTATATTTTCAGCCGATCGCACTAATTGCGCTAAATCCCTACTACGAGTTGCTCACGCCGGAATAGAAATCACAAACTCCGAACCCTGCCCCAAGCAAGAATTCACCACTAATGTACCTCCATGTTTTTCCACAACAATTTGGTGGGCTATAGACAATCCCAATCCGGTTCCTTGAC
>JAUBST010000075.1:0-24959 GCA_036702215.1 Microcoleus sp. F6_B6 | reverse complement strand
TAAGAAGATTGTTCTCGCTCGTGAGTGAATTCACAAGTCGGGATTTTTGTCAACTGAATTTAGATGCGTTTACCCTGAATTCCCCCTCTCCTCTTGCTTTCGAGATAGAACAAGCTCTATTCTAAAATAAAAAGTCGTAAAATATACCATGCTTCCCTTTATCCGAAAAGACTTAGCCGAACTTACCGCATACACTCCCCATCCGGGCGGCGCGTCAGGAGAACCAGCGCACTCGGAAAGTGCGATCGATCGCCTCGATACCAACGAATGCCCCTACGACTTGCCAGAGGAATTAAAAAAAAAGCTAGCTTGGACTTACCAGCAGTTAATTGAGACAAATCGCTATCCCGACGGAGGCCACGCAGCACTCAAAGAGGCGATCGCCCAATACGTTAATGAATCAATCACAATCCCCCCGCTAGGGGGGGTTACACTGCCAAAAACCGCCATTACAGCAGACAATATTTCTGTTGGCAACGGTTCCGACGAACTAATTCGATCGCTCTTAATAGCTACTTGCTTGGGCGGGCAAGGCTCTATTTTGGTAGCGAATCCCACCTTTTCGATGTATGGAATAATCGCCCAAACCCTCGGTATTCCCGTTGTGAGTGTTCAGCGGAAAGAGGAGAATTTTGAAATCGATATCGAGGCGGCTACAAGGGCGATAGACCAAAATCAAAATCCCCCCGTGCGCGCCGTCTTTGTCGTTCATCCCAATTCCCCCACAGCCAATGGTTTAACACCAGATGAAATAGAATGGTTGTCAAGTTTGCCGTCAGAAATATTAGTAGTAATTGACGAAGCTTATTTTGAATTCAGCCAAAATACGTTAGCTGCAAATTTACAACAGCATCCGAATTGGATAATTTTGCGGACATTTTCCAAAGCTTTTCGATTGGCATCAATGAGAGTCGGATATGCGATCGCCCATCCCGAACTCGCAGCCGCCTTAGAAAAAATCCGCCTCCCCTACAACCTTCCCAGTTTCTCGCAAACCGCAGCAGAGTTAGCCCTAGCGCAGCGGCAGTTATTGCTAGCAACCATTCCCGAAACTCTATCAGAAAGAGCCAAATTAATTGCAGCGCTAACTCAGCATCAAAAACTGCAAGTTTGGCCGAGTGCGGCTAACTTCATTTACCTGCGGGTGAAAGCCGGCGAGGGCGAATCTGCCGAACAAGAACACAAACAAATCATGCAGCAGCTAAAAGAGCGAGGGACTTTAATTAGGCATACTGGAGGAGGTTTGCGAATTACGGTGGGTAGCCCGGAGGAAAATCAGCGAACAGTCGAGCGGATCGCTGCGATTTTGACTTGACAAAACCCTTTAAAAATGGTAGGAATCCAAGCAAATTACCATGCCATTTTTAATTATCAATCTGTCGCGCCGCGCGAATGGTTTCGGGAAATACGCCTACTAAAAGTGCCAAAGCTTCGTCGGGAATTTGTGCTACTGTTTCCCCATCAAAATATTGTTCAAACTGAGTTAAAATCATTTGCGCGCGTTCCAAAGCTGCCGGCTTTACCGTTAACTGTTCTGTTAACCGCACCCAATGCCGCCGAATTCCAAAAGCTTTCTGTATTTCTTCGGGAGATTGAGGGCAAACCAAACAAAAATCGCCCACGGGAATCGCCTGCTGAGAGTCTACATCAAAAGCGCCCCCAACGGCAGCCCCAGGCCCGGCAAACTCCGCGTGGAAACGTTTAATCAAAATTAGGCCGTTCCGGCGACGGCTATCTACCATCAACAGCTTACCGCTGTTGATTTCTGGGAGGATGTCAGAGGAGTGGGGGTGTTCTGTCAAATCTGTGCCAAGGTTTCGATGTCGCAAGTCCGGGCCAGCAGAAAGGCCGGCGCCGACAATATAATTAGAGGTAAGATTAGAGCTGGATGAAGTATCAATTTTTTTCTCCTCCCGCTGCCGATCGAGATTATTCATTTAAAGTTATAAATTAATACTGTCACAAGGTGGTAGTTTGAGCGCGATCGAATATCAAATCCAGGTAGAACAAGCAGTAGACACTCTGAAAGCGGAGCTCCCGACGCTGTTTGAGAAAGACATCTCCTACGACATCTACACAAAAGATGTTTATTTTCAAGACCCTGTTAACAAATTTAAAGGAAAAATCAACTATCGCATTATCTTTTGGACTCTGCGATTTCACGGGCAGCTATTCTTTAGCGAGATTTACTTCGACCTGCACGACGCAGGTCAGACAGCCCCTGATACTATTGTGGCAAATTGGACTGTTCGCGGCACACTGCGGGTTCCCTGGAAAGCTCGGATTTTTTTTAACGGCTACTCTACTTATAAACTGGATAAAGACGGCTTAATTTACGAACATATCGACACCTGGGACAGAGAGCCCGGAGAGATTTTAAAGCAGTTTTTCCGCAAGGGGGAGGATGCGAGCCTAGGATAAGTCAAAAAGGTCGATCGGGCCCAGCCATCTGGACTGACAACCGACCTAACTTATAATGGCTACAATAATCATCATCCCTCCGATTCATTTTCTGCTATTTGTAAATTGCTAAAATGATCGTCGCCCCAGATTTATTTTCTGCTATTTGCACTCCCAAAAAACATCATGGCTGATATTGTCCAGACTGCCACCAATGCCGGCTCTTTCAAAACACTCGTGACTGTTATTGAAGCGGCTGGTTTGTTAGATTTATTGCAAAGTCCGGGCCCCTACACCGTCTTAGCACCAACTGACGAGGCATTTGCCAAAATTCCTGCGAACACTATTGCCTCTTGGTTGGAAGACGTACCAAAGATAAAAAAAATTCTGACTTATCACATTCTGTTTGGCGAGGTACTAACTGAGAATTTGCTGGAGTTAAGTTCTGCTGAAACAGTGGAAGGTTCTGTGGTGGGAATTGAGACTTCTGAGGGCATTAAAGTTAATGATGCTAAAGTTCTAACTCCCGATATTCTTGCCGACAATGGCGTCATCCATATCATTGATTCGGTGCTCGTACCCTCAATGGTTGCAGCATAATAAAACTTGTGGCATCTCTAAATTTAGTAAGGTGCTTATGGGCACACCTTACATTTTAAACTAGAGAACTTACGCAAGTGTCACAATTAGGAATGAGAATTAAATAACTTACATTTTTGATGGTTCTTGTGGAAGTTATTTAATTCTCATTCCTTAGTAAGGTGCGTCAGATCCCAAACCATCGATCGTGCGTCCATAACTCGGTCTGACGCACCCTACAAGTCGATTGGATCGTGACACTTGCGTAATTGCTGAACTAATTATCCGAACCTAAAATCAATCCCGATCGCGCCGGCAGCATCAATTCTAAAAGGCGAGTTTCCCCTTCACCTTTCCAAACAAACTCGCCTTTTCCATACAGCAATTTCTCGTGAGGAGATTTCAAACTAGCTGCCTCAAAGCTAATATTAGCTTCTTCTGTCGCGACATTGACAGCAACAACTATTTCCTCATCCCCCAAAATTCGGGCAAAAACGTAAACCGTTCCCTCAGCAAACAGAATTTGGTACGATCCTGTACGGAGGGCAGCGTATTTGTGCCGCAAAGCTATCAACTGCTTGTGATAATCTAAAACATCAAGTTCCCAGTGAGATTCTAAGGGAAAACCGCGGCGAGAATCGGGATCGAGAGCACCGGGCAAACCAACTTCATCGCCGTAGTAAATGCTGGGAGCTCCGGGAAAAGTTAACAGCAGCAAAGTAGCTAGTTCGACGCTAGCTTTATCGCCTCCAGCAATTGACAGCAACCTAGCTGTATCGTGACTGGCCAACAAATTAAGTTGAGTTAGCTGTATCTGCCACGGGTACAGTTCCAAAACGTGTTTAATTTTTTCGCCGTACTGTTTAGCAAAAAGCGCCGGATAGGGATGGTAAGAACGGCCTTCAATTTGAGCTAAATCTACCCTGTCGCCCGCTGCAAAAGCAATAGTCGGCGCAGCAAAAAGATAATTCATTACTCCGTCAAATTGACTGCCGTCGAGCCATTCTCTCGCATCTTCCCAGACTTCGCCGACAATGTAAGCTTCGGGATTAACTGCTTTGACTCGATCGCGAAATTCCTGCCAAAATCCCGGGCTTTTAATTTCAAAAGGAACGTCCAGCCGCCAGCCGTCGATGCCGAATTTAATCCAATATTCGGCGATTTCCATGATGTATTCTCGCACTTCTGGATTGTCGTGATTGAATTGAGGAAGTGCTCGATTTCCGTCCCAACCGGCATAGTTAGCAGGAAAATTGCCGTCGTATGCGGATAGCGGCCAGCCTTCAATTTTAAACCAATCCAGCCAAGGAGAATGGGGGCCGTTTTCGAGGATGTCGTGAAAGAAGAAAAAGCCGCGGCTGGCGTGGTTGAATACGCCGTCGAGGACGATTTTGATGTTGCGATCGTGAGCGGCGTCTAGAAGCTCTTTAAAAGCCGGATTGCCCCCCAACATCGGATCGACTTGATAGTAGTCGTGGGTATGGTAGCGGTGATTGCTGGCCGACTGAAATATGGGGGTGAAGTAAATTGCGTTAATGCCTAAGTCTTGCAAGTAGTCTAGCTGTTCCATCACGCCCCACAAGTCCCCGCCTTTGTAGCCTTGGAGGGTGGGGCTCTCGTGCCATTCTTCCCACATGAAGTTTTGCAGCAGGCGTTTGCGGGGCTGTTTGCTTTTGGCGAAGCGATCGGGGAATATTTGGTAGAATACCGCGTGTTTAACCCAGTCCGGCGTTTGAATTTGCATACACTTTTTCTAGCTTTTAGGGCTTACGCTACAGCAGCAGAGGTTTCTAGGGGATCTAGCTTTTGGTAGAGAATAGATATTTTATCGAATTTTGTCGATCGACAAAATTGTAAAATTTTACACAAATGTGCAGTCAATCTCAGATTGAAAACTGACTCTATCTAGAAATTTATCGTCCCAGCGGGCGGCGCTTCTTGACTGCTGTGGAGTCGGACAAACTCACACAACAGGAACGCCACCAAAAAAAACGAGCTAGAACCCGATCCCCAAAGGGCCCTCTGTGCGCGACACGGCGCGATCGACCAGCCTTGAAAAAGAACAACAGCGCCATGAGTCCGATCGACAATTGCCAAAACGGGGAATTTACCCAAAAAAACTTGTTATTAACAGCCAAAACCCGAACCTTATTCTTTCCTTAAACTGCCCTTATTTATTGAGGTGTCTTTTAACTCACAACTCAAAACTTTTTTAAATATCGATTAGTGATTGATGGGTATTTTAACTCACAACTCACAACTCCTAATTCCAGTCCCGGACGCACTCCAACTCTCATAAACTGGGTTTTTTAACTTTTATTGAAGCTTTGAAGAAGTATTTGGATTAAACAACCCGGTTTCTGCGTAAGCGACTCAACTCATCAGTCAAAACTCAAAACTTCCTTGCTCCCCCCCCTTGTCAAGAAGCCCTCACCATCCGACACTGTACTTGGAGAGTTAATCGACCCTAGGGAGAAAGTTCCTTGAAAAAAGTTTTAGCCATCATCCTCGGTGGCGGTGTAGGCACCCGCCTTTACCCCCTAACCAAACTGCGAGCCAAACCCGCAGTTCCCCTCGCAGGCAAATATCGCCTCATCGATATTCCTGTCAGCAACTGCATCAACTCGGAAATAGTCAAAATCTACGTCCTCACGCAATTCAACTCGGCATCCCTCAACCGTCACATCGCTCGCACCTACAACTTTTCCGGCTTCACCGACGGATTTGCCGAGGTGCTCGCCGCCCAGCAAACTCAGGAAAACCCCAACTGGTTTCAAGGGACAGCCGACGCAGTTCGCCAATATCTGTGGCTGCTAGAAGAGTGGGACGTTGATGAATACTTGATTCTTTCGGGCGATCACCTCTACCGCATGGACTACCAGAAGTTTGTGCAGAGACACCGCGAAACCAACGCCGATATCACCCTCTCGGTTTTGCCTATGGACGAGAAGCGGGCCTCAGATTTTGGTTTGATGAAAATCGACGACAGCGGCCGCATTGTTTCTTTCAGCGAAAAGCCCAAAGGCGATGCGCTCAAACAAATGCAGGTGGATACTACTAAACTGGGACTGACAGCGCAGCAGGCTCAGGAAAGTCCTTACATTGCTTCGATGGGGATTTACGTCTTCAAAAAAGAAGTTCTGATTAAACTTCTGAAAGAATCTCCCACCCAAACTGATTTTGGTAAAGAGATTATTCCGAATAATGCAAAAGACCACAACGTTCAAGCTTATTTGTTTGACGATTATTGGGAAGATATCGGAACCATTGAGGCCTTTTACGAGGCTAACTTGGCTCTGACAAAACAGCCTAAGCCGCCTTTCAGTTTCTACGATGAAAATGCGCCGATTTATACTCGCCCGCGTTTTTTGCCGCCGACTAAGCTTTTAGATACTCATGTGACGGAATCGATTATTGCTGAAGGCTGCATTCTCAAAGAGTGCCGGATCGACCATTCTGTGTTGGGAGTTCGATCGCGCATTGAAGCTGGATGTACGATTCAAGACACCCTGGTAATGGGTGCTGACTTCTACGAACCCGACGCCGAACGGCATTCGAGTTTGGACAGCGGTGGCGTCGCCCTGGGTATCGGTGCAGATACTACAATTCGCCGCGCGATTGTGGATAAAAATGCCCGCATCGGCCGCAATGTTCAAATAATTAATAAAGACCGAGTGGAAGAAGCCAACCGCGAAAACCAAGGTTTTTACATCCGCAGCGGCATTGTAGTAGTTCTGAAAAATGCCACGATTCCTGATGGAACTATCATTTAGTTATTAGTCATTAGTCATTAGTCGTCAGTCATGAGTTTTTTAATTTAACATCTGTTACCTCTGAGCAAGTGAGGGATGATAAATAAGTAAATTAGTGACAGAGCACCAATGACCGATGACTGATGACTGATGACGAAATTCATTCTTTTTTTGTAAATTATTAATTCCCACCGCTGATGCGAGGTTGTCGAAATACTTGGCTTTGTTTAAAGGCTCGCGCATTATTAATAAGCGACAGTCTCTGTTACTGTCTGCCGCGATACAGATATGTCCGCTCGCCTGCGTCTGGCGAATAGCTTCTGATTTTTGTATTTGCGCTGGTAGCACGACTGACAAATGCGCTGCCCGTTTCTGAGTACAACAGGACTCTCGGAACTATCTTTCCAATCGTCGCAGCAGCCGCAAGGCCAACTTAGCAAATAATTCATAATGTTAGCACCCTCGTAGCGTTAAAAGCCGATCGCTCTACTATCCTATCTTAATGTTTTATAAAAGTGTGTGATGTAGCTAACAGACAGGGTAGAAATTATGTTATACTACTTGGATTAAAATCTATTCAGAGGTTGTAAAAATAAAATTTTATAGCACTGGTCTGGGGTGAATAAAAAATATAGAGAAATTTTGTGCAAGAACGGGGCAATTTAGGGTATCATACAGTCACAATTAAGAAACCTGATTTGACAGAACTTGCTGATGAAAACCTGCTAAGATTTGGATTGGGCGATCGAGCTGATTTCGAGAAATACGTAGGCGTAAGCCGGGGCGTAGCCATCGCACTGCGTCCCAGAAAAAAGAGCAAAAAAGATCGATCGTCCCTAGCAGTCAAGCCTCCCGGTCTCGCGCCCGCCACAGCAGCAGCTTTCCCCGCCTCACCTAAACCGGGGTGCCACCTCCCAAAAGCCCTAAGCCTCATAACTCCCCAAAACTTTTTGCCGCAGGAGTTTCACCGTCTCAAAGCTCACAGGTATAGCAACGGCATATAGGGTAAGGACGTTCTTAATTGATGAAAGCATTGTTTTTGCTGTCGAATGCCACAAGCATTTCTAGAAACGGCTGCTCCGGCTCCCTGGGGCACCAGAGAGCCGAATGCTATAAAATCTTAAACAGCAGCGGAGTGCGGAAATTGCGATCGAACGCCAAGCAACAACCGAACTCGATCGAGTCCCAACCTTTGATAACCTATAATTTGAATGAGATGCCGCAGGCACTTCGGCTCCTGGCATTAAACTAATTCGCCATCCTGCGGCTAATTTGGGATTTATTCTTTCTAACAACTAACAACTAACAAATAACAACAAGTAATAAAGAGGGGATTGCTTAATGGCTGCAACAGATTTTAAAGACTATTACGCTATTTTGGGACTCAACAAAACTGCCAGTTCAGACGAAATTAAAAAAACTTTCCGCAAACTAGCCCGCAAATACCACCCGGACATGAACCCCGGCAACAAAGAAGCCGAAGCTCGTTTTAAAGAAGTAAACGAAGCTTACGAAGTGCTATCAGACCCAGAAAAACGCAAAAAATACGATCAATACGGTCAATACTGGAAGCAAGCTGCCACCACTCCAGGCGGATGGCCCGGCGGGGGCAGTACGACTGTAGACTTTGGCGGCGTTGACTTCAGCCAGTACGGCAGTTTTGACGAATTTATCAATGCCTTGCTAGGCCGTGCAGGTAGCAGTCCGGGTAGTACCCGCAACGCCAAGTGGAATTACAGCAACTACCGCACCAGTAGCGGCGGGCCCACCGGTTTTGGCGGATTTGAAGATTTTGCGGGGTACGAAAACCGCAGCCCCGGAAGCTCTCTCGACACCGAGGTAGCCATTTCCCTGACTCTGGGGGAAGCATTTCGGGGAACTTCTAAGCGAGTCGCCACGGGCGAAGTTTCGATTCCCGCAGGAGTGAAAACCGGCAGCAAAATTCGGATCAAAGGCAAAGGTCAAGTTGACCCGTACACGAAGCAGCAGGGAGATTTGTACCTAAAATTAGAAGTTTTGCCTCACGCTTTCTTCCAGTTTGAGGGAGAGAATTTAGTCTGCGAAGTCCCGATAACTCCCGACGAAGCGGTGTTGGGAGCTTCAATTGAAGTGCCTGCGCCTGAAGGTACGATCACTGTGAAAGTTCCAGCGGGGATTCGTTCGGGTCAGTCTTTGCGGTTGCGGGGCAAAGGATGGCCGAAACCCAAGAAAGACGAGCGGACTGATTTGTTAGTAAAAATTGCGATCGTGCCACCGAAAGAAATTAGCAGTGTAGAACGCGAATGCTATGAAAAAATAAAAGCAAATCGCACTTTTAATCCTCGCAGTAATCTCAATCAAATGGTGCTTTGAATAAGCGTGAATTTCTCGGACGCAAATAAGATTTTTTCTTCGCTATTTATTCGGGACACAGCATTGTTGTGTCCCTACTGTATGCAAGCGCGAGCTCATTTGAAAATACCCTGTTAACAAGTTAACTTTTCTTCGCCCGTGATTTGCACTTTCCAACCTTCTCAAGACTCTTCACTAGCTCTTAGCTGAGTAGGTTGGCTACCTTGTTTAAGGTTGATGGTAATTTTTTTAGCTCCTTTTTTCTCCAGGTCTCGGATGTAGCCGGTCGATCTGTCGGAAGCTTCCTCTCTGCTGTTATAGGGCCCAAAGTAATAGGTACGCTTTGGCGAATCTGTATCAACTTCTACCCACCATTCGTCGCGTCGATTGCTGCTAGCAGGTTGAGCTAGCAGCCAAAAAGCTGTGAAAAACATACCCAACATAGAGATTTCAAACATATTTACCTCTGAGAATACTTAAGTAGTTTTTACTATTCTCAATTTATCAACGCAACGGGAGCGATCGGATCGTCCTCAGTGCTGATTTGACGCAGGTAATTTTTGAGAGTAGCTGCTGTCTAAAATCAGCACTATGGTGGAGAAAAGTTTTAGCTGGGTGGCTGTAAGTTTCTGCTACACATACAAAGTCCGCAAGGTAAGGACTAAAAGAAGAGTGTGTTTATATTATTGTTGAGGTTTGAGTTAACTCAAAACTCAACATCCTTAAATCGCTACAGTTTCTGAGACTTCTTCTTCGCAAATGGTCAGATGCGAAGGCTGACACCGTTTGATGCGGATACTAACCCTTTTAGCTCCCTCGCTTTCCAAGTCTTCGATGTAGCCTGGAGTATGGCTGGAAGCTTCTTTGTCGGTGTCGAAGGGACCAAAATAGTAGGTACAGTGGGGCAACTCGGTGACAATTTCTACCCACCATTTCTCAGACCGGCGGTGACTCGGCCCAACCAACACGGACAAGACAGCGACGTAGATACAAAATAAATAAAATCCGAGCATATTTATTCTTGAGGGTGGTTGAATTTATTCTTTAAATGTATCAAAATAATTGGCCCGCTCGAATCAACCTCAGTGCTGATTTTGCGTCGATCGACTTTAGATGTGAAATTTGAGATCTTAGATGTTTCCTCCTATCTCAAATCTAAAGCAAAACCCGCCGGTGCGGGTTGTTTGCTAACTGAAAAATGCTCTTTTTCCGAACTAGATGGCTTGGCAAACCTCAGCCTGATGAGGTTTAGCGCTTGCCTTTGGGGAACTGTTCGATACCGGCCCAACCGTAGAAAACCAGCTCGTCGTTCTGAACTCGGCAGCGGTCTACTCGCAGTTGAGTGCCTTCTAAGGCAAATTTGTCTAAGTCTAGCAAGTTATTTACATGGGCAATTATAGCTTGACCCAAGTCTACTGCTTGCCCGTCACCGCCGTAAGTAACGCTGACAAATTGGATTTTGCGTCGGTCTTCTACTTGCAATTGAGCAGTAATATCTATTTTGACCGGTTCGCTGGCATCGCCTACGGTAATTTCGGACTGAAGCCGAATTGATTTGTCGGTTCCGAAGCTGACTTCAGTGTTTTGAAAGTGCAGAGATTGCTCTTGGTACTTCAGCTTCTGGAGTTTTTCAACTACAAAAGGTGTATTGAATGAGGTGGTTAAATCCGATCGAGTTAAGACTACTCGCATATTTGCCTGGGTAGGCTGCCGCAATTTTACTTGACCTGCAAAAATTGCTCCAAAATCAATGGAGACTGCTTGCAGGTAGAGTTCCATCACTTCTATGCGGAGGCCGTTGTACATCAACATACCTTTGCCAATGAAGTCGAAACCGTCGATGCTTCCCTGCAAGAGTTTGGCTACGGGTTCGACTCGGATGTTGGCTTCGGCCTTTTCAGAACGCTTGAATAAGGCTGCGATCGCAGCTCCTGCTACTTTACTAACAAGGCGATCGCCACTTTGACCTTGAAAGGATGTACTGCTAAACAAAGCTGCTACCATTTATTCGTTTGCTCATCTACAGTCGCCATTATAACCCTTTATTAAGAAATGTAAAAATCGCTTGTGCTTATTCACTCTATAAGCATATCTTGTTTTTTTGTCTGTCTTCAAAACAACATTGTTGAAATTTAAACGCTTAGGGGGGTGCCTTGGAGACAAGCGCGATCGAGCAGGGCTCCATCCCAAAGGGTTTGTTCGATCGTGGCGCAAAGCAAATTAGCCCCCGTCAGGTTAGCGCCGCGCAGTACGGCTCCATTCAGGATAGCTTCTTCCAAGTCAGCTCCCGACAAATCTGCGCCGGACAAATTGGCATGACTCAAATCGGCGGACTGCAAAATTGCCCGAGCCAAAGCAGCGCCCCGCAAATCGGCGCCGCGCAAATCGACACCGCTCAAATCCAAATTGCCGATGTATGCCCCCGTCAAAAAAGCACCCCCAAAACTTGCGTCGCGGACTAAAGCGTTAGCGAAGGTAGCTCCCCGCAAATCGGCATTGCGAAAATCTGCGCCTCGCAAGTCAGCGCCGCTCAAGTCAGCGCCTCGGAGGTTGGCTCGCAATACGGCCCGCTGCAAGTTAGCGCCGGCGAGATGAGCTCCGCTCAAGTTGGCTTGAGACAAGTCAGCACCGGCGAGATCCGCTCCCGCTAAGTCTTTGCCGGCTAAATCAGTGCCCGCCAACATCAAAATTTTGCCTTTTCGTATGGCTTCGAGGTCATTAGTCATTAGTCCGTTGTCAGTTGTTGGTTGTCAGTTGTTGGTTAACAGTCAACAGTCAACAGTCAACTGTCAACTGTCAACCGTCCAGTTATTTTATAATGCCGGAGCGGCTGCGGTCGTTCGATCGCCCAAATCCTCCAACCATACATTCGGCAGTTGGCTCGGGCGGTTCGGTAACTCCATCAAACCCATTTCTGCCAGCCTGACGACGTTGCTGAGAGTTTCCACCAAAGCCGGATCGAAGCGAGTGCCAGACTGTTCCCGGCACTGTTCCAAAGCTTCGCTCAAACTCAAAGCCGGACGATCGCCGCGCGGTTGAGTCAATTCTTGAAAATAAGCGACCAACCCCAAAATCCGCGAAGCAATGGGTATCGCTTCGGCTCGCAAACCGTCTGGCCTGCCGCTGCCGTCCCAATATTCGAGTTGGTGCTTGACAATTTCCGCCACAGGTGCTAGTTCCGGCATTGCTTGCAGCAGTTGGGAACCGATGAAACTGCGATCGCGCCAAAAGGAGAAAGTTGCTGGGTCGAAAGTATCGGGAGTGCGATCGAACACCTCATTCGGGGCCGAAACTAAGCCGACTCGAAACAGCAATCCTGCCAGCCGCAGCCTCCGCAACTGCAAAGCCGGCAAATCCAGCAGTTGACCCAAAGTTTCCGACAAAGCGGCCACCTGCAAAGACGCTGTAGGATTTGAGGTATCGCGTTCGTCCACGCGCTGGGCCATCCGCAGAAAAGCTTGAAGTTTGTTAGCGTTCAAATTGCGGCTGACGCGCAAAGCTTGACCTTCCAATTCCCACAACTCGCGGGTTTGGCGGTTAATTGCTACCATTTGCTGCTGAGAACTTTGCAGGTAAGCGACTATCCGCGATACCACGCCGCTAATGTCTGCCAAGGGCGGGCCAATGGTAGCCTGGATTTCGCGGTACATTTCCAGCAAACTGTCGGCCAGGGGAGAGTTGTAATATCGCGTCTGTTCTATAAAAATTTCAGCAGCAGCCGACACCAAAGACTGGTCAAACGACCACAAACCGTAGAACTTTCGTTCTGTATCTACTTCAGGTTTCCCCTCGGGCAAGTATTCCTCGGCTGAAAGTTCGCGACAAAGCACCATTGCTTTGTATGTCGGGGCGAGGATGATTAAATTCCATTCTTGGATTAAGGGGTCGATCTCATCGAGATTTATTAAAGATACATTTTCTAATTGCCCGGTTTTGTGGGTAGCGAAACCGCTGTCGGCTACTGCACCGATGACAACGCGCCGAGAGGCATTAGCAATATCTAGGTAGCGATCGGCTTCCTGTAAATACCATTTACCCTGCTGAAACGTCACCAAAACTAGGGGTTTGAGTTCGATATCGTCCCCGCCGCTAGTTTGCAAAATGTGGTCTTCTAGGGCGTGACACAGGGCTACTAAGGTGTTTTTGAAGTATACCCCGTAGCTAGAAGGCAGTTTTCCGTCGGGAAGTGTAGCTTGTAGTCTTGCGAGAGTTGATTCTGAATTCATCAGAAAAATGGGTCTGAAACCCCGTCCTTCTAGGACGGCTTTACATTGGATTGGGGTGGAGGGGTATGGTTGCCCCTCCGTGGAGATGTGGTCTTCTCCAAAACTCCCTTGCGGGTAAAGTTAGCTTCGCCAATGTTTTGAGAGCTTGTTAAACTTGCAGCACTGTTTCAGTGACCTTAAAACTGTTTAACTGCAAATGACAGGGCAGGGGACTAGCTTCGCATCCCAGGGTGTCGTGACTCAAAAAACGTAGACCTCGAAAGTCTTAGGCCCGTCAGGACGGCTCGCAAGAATCTCTTACAAGCCTCATGCCTTGAGGCTGAGGTTCCTGACTGCAAAAAGCGGTGCCTGCTCTTACTTATTGTAGCGGGCGATCGAACTTCTCGAAAAGACTTTTGGCAAAAATCCGACTTTTTGATTTTTCACCGCTTCGCAACCGAGTCAATCGATTGCGCGATTTTAGATTTTAGATTTTAGATTAAAGATTAAAGAATCGAAGCATTGACCGAGAATTTCAAAGGTGGTACCCGCCACGTCATTTATCCGTGGAATCAATTCTTTAATCGAAAATCGAAAATCCTTGCATCCCCCGCATTTATAAGAGCGCAAGTCAATTCTTTAATCGAAAATCGAAAATCGAAAATCGATTGACCCACCCCAACAACGGATAGCGTGCCACGTACTCCTGTCGTGGAAAGATCAAAATTTTAGACTCTTGTTCAAGATCCCAGATTTATCTCGCGCAAGTAAATATAAAATCTAAAATCTAAAATCTAAAATCTACAATCGACTGACTTGCGCGAGATGAATCACGTGGCGGGTATCCTGGATGCTCGATCGTCAATGTAGAGTGTGCCTAGCAACCAGCTTACTAATTTTAGCAACTTTGTAGAAACCCTCTGTCTTTGGCTGAGTTTTTTTTATATGAGAAACCTCCCAAGAGGAAGACGCTAACTCAATCAGGTATTAACTACTATTTCAGGAACAAGATTATTAGGAATTGAGAGCGTGCTTCAACAAAATAGAAGTCTAGGGGAACAGGCGATCGACAAAGTGGCCGAGATTGCTATTGCTAGCAAATTAGACGAATCCGAAACTTTGTCTGTCACAGTTAACACCGATCCCGGCCAGCTAGCCCAGGGACAAGTAGAGGCCGTTGCCGTTGAGGGCAAAGGATTGGTAATGCAGCAAGACTTGCGGGTGGAAGAATTGCAAATTCACGTCAACGATATTGCTGTCAATCCCCTCACCGCTATGTTTGGCAAAATTGAACTGAACGGGCCTGCCTTCGGTGGGGCGCGCGCAGTTTTAACCGAAAGCGATGTCAACCGCGCTTTTAATTCCGAATACATCAGCAGGAAACTGAAAAACTTAAAAGTTACTGTTGAGGGACAACAGCAGACAATAGACGTTCAAACTATTGAATGCCAATTGCTAACCGGAAAAATCGCTTTAAATGCTGAGGTATTGGTGCGGGAAACTGGCTCAACTGAAAAGATTTATTTTACATCAAAACCTCAGATCGCAGCGGGCGGCTGGGCAATTTCTCTTCAGGATGTCGAGTATCCCGAAAACAAGGAATTTTCGCCGGAGTTAACTCAAGCTTTGGCGGACAAAGCTGGTGAAGTTTTAAACTTGCGAAATTTTGAACTTGAGGGAATGTCGCTGCGAATTCAGCAGTTAAATGTGGAAGCTGGTTTGCTGACTTTGCAAGCTGAAGCGAAAGTCGAAAAATTCCCTGATTAGCAGGTTTTAGGGTGTGTCAGATACAAAAAAGCTCTTGATGTTCAACAACTATTGGAACTGGCGCGCCCTACCATTATGCTTGGCTTTGGAAAAATCTCCGCAGTTTATGAAATCCCTCTAAAGTTATAACAAATCCCATACCAACCCGCACCAAAATATTACTGCCGCTAGAGGTAGGCATGGGGAGTTTATTTTTAATCTTGACAAGTAGTAGTAAAACAATGGAAAAGTTTTGTGAACACTGTAACTGCTTTTTTTAAAAGACTGCGTATCGGTCAATTTTTGACTGTATTTATGGCAGGTGTGCTGCTGTTTACCAGCACCGCTTGCAATGCTGGCGATGTTAGAGGTGCTCGGCCTGAGAATCCTCCCGTTCAAATGGGAGGAATGAATAACCCCCACAAGGCCGGTGGTGATGGATATACGAATTATCAAATGTCTACTGACCCTAAAGTCAATCAATAGCCTGCTAAAGCAGATAAGAATCGGGCTGATTTGTCGATCGCGGGCGATCGTCTTCTGGCCTCGACTACCGCTGAGTCTAATTCCTCAAAGCTGCTCGATCCGGGTTCTGCACCGATGGAAACTTACAAGTTTGACCCAGAACTCGGCGGAGATAAAACTCTGTTAGAAGCGCCAGACGGACACAGCGAACCCGATGCCAATATTTTAGAAAGAGTAGGCGCAGCCGTTAAGGATGCTTCTGCTTTCCTGAAAGATAGCGCTGAAGATGCCAAGGAAAGCTCGATTACAACTCAATCCGCTGCAAAAATCAGCAAGCATAACTGGCGCGGAATAGCCAATTTGTAGGGACTTTTTCTGAAGAGTCCCTACACAATATTCACAAGACTTATGCAGAACAACTTCTCTAGTCCTGTATGTGTAGGGTGCTTGTGGCGCACCTTAACCTTACGTTATATGTATCGTGTAAAAATACTTAATTTTTTCGTAAGCCCTGTATATGTAGGATGCTTGTGACCCACCTTACCGATATTTTAGATTTTAGATTGGGGATTTGAAAATTAGAGGACTTGAGCCAAAAATGAAAAGGTGAACCATTGAAATTGCAGCGCTGCGGCTGGCAATGACAACTGGCAATGACCAAGTTTTCTCATTAATGTACAAGTCCTGCTTTTATGCCTCTAAAGAAACTTTGTTTTATTTACCTTTGGAGTCAGAAACATCAGCAGTCAAATCGTCTTTATCAACTTTTGGTACAAAATCAGGGCGTTCTTTATCTTCCCAACCGGGGGGACGCTTGGAGTTATACCAGGCGATCGACCCGATCGTAACTGCGGCAACAAAGCCAACACCAAGAACTGCTATTGGAGCGCTCAAGCTGACACTTGATTCCGGCACTGGCTGCTGCATCAGCAGATCGATCGCTACTCGCTTGATGGGTGCAACAAGAACTCCCATAGGAGCGGTCAAGCTGATATCTATCATTAAGCTAAATCCTTATCTACTCTACTTTTACATTATCTTAAGTGCTAATGCCGTTTTGTTGATATATCGGAAGACAGAAAAAGTGACTGAATAGTCGCCATAATGGTGAGAGGTTGAAAATAGGAGAGCTGATTTTATGCCGTTGGGGACAATAGCATTGCTGTTGGCTGCTAGTTTCAGCCTGGGTGCTTTACCGCTAACGGGATGGGCGGTGCGAGTCTTTACCCGCCGAGATTTGAGGGCGCTGGGCACGGGGAATGTGGGGGTGTCGGCCGCTTTCGTTCACGGGGGGAAATTAGCGGGAATTGCTGCGGTGTTGGCGGAAATTGCCAGGGGTATTGTGCCGGTGTTGGCGGGGCGATTTTGGTTTCCGGATGCACCTGCGATCGCGATCGCGCTGTTAATTCCGCTAGTTGCGGGCCGATACGCGATCGCCCGAGGTGGAGGCGTGACCAACGCTGTTTGGGGTCTTTTGGTATTTTCGCCGCCGGTGGCTGTTTCATCGGGCACTTGGGGGCTGCTGGTGTGGGGTTTGGCACAGCGGTGGTGGGGTGAGGGCGATCGGGCGAGACTCTTTGCTTCCCGTTGCGGGTGTCTGTGCACGCCAATTTGGGTTTGGGTGTGGCGACAATCTATGCCAGAATTTTTAGCAGCAGCAGGATTAGCTGTTTTGTTAGCAGCAATTAATTTCAGTCAGGGTGATGATATGGCTTTATCTAAATCAGAGCAATTATTTTCTCTTGATGACTCGTTAGATGCTGCAATTTGCGGTGATAAATCTGCTAAATTGTCTCAACTGAAACGCGCAGGTTTTAACGTACCTGCTGGTTGGATATTATCACAAGAAGCGGGCATCGGGCATCGGGCATCGGGCATCGGACATCTAGAAAAGGGTGAGGAATTGTCAATTCCTAATTCTTTAATCGAAAATCTAAAATCCAAAATCCAAAATGGCATGATTGTGCGTTCTTCTGCTGCGGGAGAAGATGGCGATACGAGTTCTGCCGCCGGACAATATCAAACGATTGGCCCTGTTTTCACTGAAGCAGAATTACTCGACGGCATTAATCGCTGCCGCCAGTCTTATTGGACTTCCGAAGCTGTGGCTTACCGCCGACAGCGACAATTGCCCGATACCCAAATGGCTGTATTGATTCAGCCTTATATTGACAGCCAAATTGCGGGAGTCATGTTCAGCCGCAATCCTTTAGATGGTGGTTCCCAGGTAATTATAGAAGCTTTACCGGGAGGAGCCGAGGCTGTTGTCGGCGGACAATGTACTCCGGTTCACTTAGAAATTGATTTTAGTAAACCTGAATTATTAGAAAAACAATTAACTGAACTTCAAAGTAATTCAATAATTCCTCAATCTATTATAGCAGAGTTGGTAAAACAAGCCCAAGCAATTGAAGCATTTTTTCACGGAATTCCCCAGGATATTGAGTGGAGTTGGGACGGTGAAAAAGTTTGGATTTTGCAAAGTCGCCCGATTACTAATTTGCAGCCATTCTGGACGCGAACTATTGCAGCCGAAGTGATTCCCGGTGCAATTCGTCCCCTAACTTGGTCGATTAACCGGCCGCTGACTTGCGGGGTTTGGGGAGAAATATTCAAGGTGGTTTTGGCCGATCGCGCGCTCGGCTTAAACTTTAATGAAACGGCAACTTTGCTGGGTTCTCACGCGTATTTTAATGCGACTTTGTTGGGCGAAATCTTTCGGATGATGGGATTGCCCGAGCAGGGTTTGGAATTTTTGCTCAGAGGGCAAAAAATGGGCAAGCCACCTTTGGGGAAGATTTTGCCTTCTTTGCCCGGTTTGTGGCGTCTGGTGCAGCGAGAGAGGGCGCTCAATGCAGAATTTAAGGGCGATCGTACTTCTATTTTCCTCCCGGCACTGCAAAGTTTGCAGAATTACCAATTACCAATGCCCGATGCCCGATGCCCAATGCCCGATCATCAATATTTAACGGAATTGTTGGAGAAAGCGGAGCAAATTCAGGAGTGGCTGAAACCGATTACTTACTACAATATATTAGGACCGATCGGGCTGGCTATTCGCAAGGCAATTTTTCGCGTTGATGATGACTGGCTCGCTAATGATAGCGCTCCTGAAATTGCTTCGGTGCGAGCTTTACAGCAGTTGGCTCATAAATTGCGCCAAACTGCTGTTTCGCAGCCTGACGAAACTGTTTCAGTCGCACATTTAGCACAGATATTTGCGGAAACTCCGGCTTTACAAGCAGACTTTGAAAAGTGGCTTGATACTTACGGATATTTGAGCGAGGTGGGAACCGATATCGCTGTTCCTACTTGGCGAGAACAGCCGGAAATTTACCAAAAACTGCTAATAACTATGGCTCAAAAAGCCGAAACTAATTTAGTCGAAAAGCGGAAATTAGGCTTGACTTTTGGGCAGAAGTGGCGACTAGATAAATGTCACGCAAGAGCGATCGTCAAAAACGAAATTAGCGAAATTTACGCGCGGTTTTTGGCTCACCTGCGCTGGACTTTTTTGGAGATTGAAGCTTGCGGATTGGTAATGCAGGTGTTTCAGGAAAGCGGGGATATTTTTTATCTGGAATTTGGGGAGATTCAGCAGTGGATTCGCAGCGGCGCGAGTGTTTCTTTTCAGGATACAATTAGCCAAAGGCGCCAACAGTTAAAAGCCGATCGCGATCGCCCGATTCCCCCTGTAGTCTACGGCAATTTGCTGCCAAATTCTCAGAAAAGGTCGATCGACTCCGCAACATCGGAAACTAATATCATCCAGGGAATTCCCGCAAGTATCGGTCGTGTCGAAGGCTTTGTCAAGATTTGCCGCACCGCGAGCACAGATTTAGGAGAAAATGCGATCGCAGTAGTTCCTTACACCGATGCAGGTTGGGCACCGCTGCTATTAGGAGCAACAGCAATTATCGCTGAAGTTGGCGGCCAGTTATCTCACGGAGCAATTATCGCTCGCGAGTACAAAATTCCTGCAGTTATGAATATTTCTGAAGCTACAACTCGCTTGCGAGACGGTCAAAAAGTCCGAGTAGACGGGTATCTCGGCACTGTAGAATTGCTGGAATAATTAGGAACGGGCTCTCCAGCCGGTGAAGCGAGAAAATTGAGTTTTGTGGAACGAATTTCTGGAATAATTAGGAATACGCAAGATGCCTGTTCCACAAAGAGTTGATTTCTCGCTTCACAGGCATCTTACCTGTTCCTAAAAAGATTATTGAAAATGGTGCAACATCTGAGCAATCTCGTAAACCCGCCCCCACCCCACAAAAAAGCTTTCCTAAGCCTTTAAGAAATTCTGGACAACAAAGTTACCCAGATTTCTACCAGCACTCAAACCGTTGACATTAGCACTCATGAAATGAATGCCTCCGTAAAGGCGACTCATGCCCGATTCGTCGGCCGCTTCGCTGAAGTTCTCGTAGGTTCGCAAAGTGTTGACACTCCTGTCTCCCCGATCGGCAAAGCCGTAATCCGAACCAAATACAGAACTTATAACGGCATCGGCTGCACCGCTAAAGGTACTGTGGCCCGACGTGTACTCAGGGAACGGCGGAGTAGTTATCAGCGGAGTCCACTGGGCATCTGCTGTCGTGCTGGGATTGTTGTCTGTGTCTGCTTGGCGGATAGCTGTCACCGGCCGCCACAAGTTGTATTGGTACTTAGCATCCCAGCAGGTAATAGCTGCATCCGCGAGGGCAATATTCAGCAGGGCGAACAAGCGGGCGGTATCTTCTAAGGATTGACCGGTGAGAGTCGCTGTTTCTTCGGCGATTTGGTTCCAGTGACCCGGAGGCGTAAACGTCCCAGCGCCGTTGGCCCAGAATTTGGCGATCGCTGTTTGGTCTGGGGTGCGCGTGAGGCTGTCACTTTTGCCGATTTCTTTGACATAGTTAACTTCCTCTGCGTACTTGGCGCTGTCCAGGGCGGGCGGGCCGGGCGGGCGGAACTGAGAACCGCCAGTCATGGCAAAGGGAGTAACTTCTGCCCACTGTGGCGCCAGCGCGGCGGCAAGGGCGGGGGGAGTCGGCACCCAACTACCGGGGTCGGTTTTGGGGGTGTACTGCACTACTTTCGTGATGCCGTCTGTACTCCGCGAACTGATAATTTGGTCGGCAACTTGCTGTCCGAGGGCAATCCCGTCTTGTTTGGCTTTGCCCTCGGTAATTTTAGCTAAAGACGATGCGTATGCTTCGTTGAATGTGGCTGCTTGCGCTGGGTAGACGCTGACTAAGACGCGGTGGGCGGCTGCGGCGGTGGCAGCTTCTGCTGATGTGCCTGCTGGTGCATCTATGTTGACCCGGTAAGGGCTGTATTTTTTGCCGATCGAGTTAACAGCATCGTGAATGGCTGCGTGAACCATTGCCATGTTGCGGGAGGCGAGGGGAGGCGCGCTGCTGGCTGTCCGCACTGCATTCAGCATGACTCCGTTCCACTCGATGACAGGATTTCCCGATAGCTGATTTGTGAATTGGTCGCGGCCGATCGTACTGCTGTTGACTCCCGGCAAGACTGCTAAATACTCGCCCGTGAGTTTGTCTTGAATTACGGTACTGTTGCTGTTGGCGCCGGTGCCTTGCTGGATGTTTAAATCTTCAAAGCTCAGGCCGTCTAGCAATCGAATTTTGTCATTGCCGTTGCCGAAGTCGGCGATGTAGTCGGCTGTCGCTACAGTTGGGCCGCCGCTGCCTTTAGCAATGGCAAATATATCATCGCCCGTGCCGCCGCTCACGGTATCGCTACCGGCGCCCGCACAGATGATATCGTTGCCGGAATCGCCACTAATTAGGTCGCTGCCTTTGCCCCCCCAGAGGATGTCGTCGTCTGCACCACCAACAATCGTATCGTTGCCTCGATCGCCGCAGATTTTGTCTTTGCCTGCATCGCCTTCGAGATAGTCATCTCCGCTGTTGGCATAAATTATGTCGTTGCCATCCAATCCGTTAAATCTGTCTGGTTGGATGGTTCCTTCGAGATAGTCAAAGTTAGGACTAGGGGTCAGGGATGCCATGTTTATTTATTGGATATTTTGATTAAATCGCAAAGGTTTCGTAAACTCTGTAGATGCTTAAGTGTTTTTACCCCTAGTGTAATATAGCAATCCTAGCATCAGTTGTACAAATATTTATGGTAGTTCTAAGAGTCCCTATGCCCACGGATCGGGGCAACCACGGGGGGGAAGAACCCTACAACAATTACACTATTTATTTAGGATCGCTATATTGTTAAACTTTTTGGTTGGGAAGTAAACACCACAACACTTTTTTATTGAGTCTTTAATATTTAACGGGCTTTTTATGAAGTTTTGCGCTCTGAATGTGCGTAAAAATACAGTCATTAAAACTGCCTCATATACTACAACTTTGTTAATTTTTTACAAAAATACTATTTTTTTTTATTTTGATAGCAAGAGCAGTTTTATCAGCATCAAAGGAGCGGATTGTGTAAAGGAGTAAGTATAGCAGTTCTCTATCTTGGTGAGGTATGCCCTGCGCGGGCCCATGCCCATGCCCCATGCCCTGCGCGGGCCGCTCCTAAAGCGTGCACCTCATATTACGCTCGAAAGGCTATAGATATTGATCAAGCACTCCTCAAAGCTGCGATCGGGTCGAGTTTGGCGGCTTGGCGGGCGGGGACAACGCCGAAGAAGAGGCCGACTGCACCGGATACACTGACAGCAAGGGCGATCGCCACAGGCGAAATACCAGCTTGCAAGGGCGTGAAATTACCCACAAGCAAGATACCGCCGACACCTACGCAAGTACCGACTATCCCTCCGGCAGCCGACAAAATTACTGCTTCGACAATAAATTGAAACAAGATATCTTGTTGGGATGCGCCGATCGCCTTTCTGAGCCCAATTTCCTGAGTGCGTTCGCTGACGGACACAAGCATAATGTTCATAATGCCAATGCCGCCGACTAAAAGGGAAATGCTGGCAACAGCAGTTAACATCAGAGTCAGAGCCCCAGAAATCGCACCCATTGTTGCCATTAAATCTTTTTGATTTCTCACTGTAAAGTCATCTTCGGTGGTAACTTTGTGCCGCAGTCTCAGCAAGTTTTCTACCTGAAATTGCGCCGCGTCCATTTGCAATTCATCTTTAATCGAAATAAATATCGACGTGACAGCTAAACCGTAGGGAGATTTGCGCCCGACAATGCGGTTGGCCATTGTGGCGATCGGCACTGCGGCAGAGTTATCGTAATTCGTACCAAAAGATGTCCCTTTGGGCGCCAATACTCCAATTACTTTGAGGCTGACATTTTGGATACGCACCTGTTCGCCCAAGGGATTTGTATTGCCAAAAAGTTTCTCCGCTAATTCTGAACCTAGAACCACAACTTGGTTACTTTCCTTAACATCTAGTTCGGTCAAAAACCGCCCTTTTGCCATTTCAAAGCTTCTGACTTCTAGAAATTCTGGAATCGTGCCAAAAATTAGAGCCGAAACATTTTTGTTGCTGTAGCGAACTATTTCGGAACTGTTAAGTTCTGCTGACACGCCTTGAACCGAGGGGACTTGAGTTGCGATCGCCTTTGCATCTTCTACTATCAGTGTTTGAGGCGTACTTGAGATGGCACTTCGCCTAGCGTTGGGAACTCCCGGCCTCACGATTAATACGTTTGTACCCAGGGATTGAACTTGTCCTGCTACAAATTTTTGAGCTCCTTCTCCAATTCCAATCATAGCAATTACTGAGGCGTTGCCGACAATCATCCCGATCATTGTTAAACTGCTGCGAATTTTGTTGGCTAGCAGCGTTTGACCGGCCATTTTTACACTTTCAATAAAATTCATAATTTGGGAATTTGGAATTTGGAATTGGGCATCGGGCATCGGAAATTGGTAATTGAAACCAACAAATAACCAATGACTGATGACTAATGACTAATGACTTCTTAAGCACTTCTCAATGCCACAATCGGGTCTAATTTAGCAGCTTGTTTTGCAGGTACGATGCCGAAAAATAAGCCGATACTGCCGGAAACACCGACTGCAAGTGCGATCGCCACTGGGGAAACACTAGCTTGCAGAGGAGTAAAAGCACCTACTAAAAGCACGCCGCCGATACCGAAGCCAGTACCGATCGCCCCGCCTGCCGCTGACAAAATCACAGACTCGATCATAAACTGAATTAGGATATCTTGCTGAGAAGCTCCGATCGCCTTTCTCAATCCAATTTCTTTGGTACGTTCGGTAACAGAAACCAGCATGATATTCATAATCCCGATACCGCCGACAAACAGCGAAATTGCTGCCACGAAAGCCAACATCAAAGTCAAAGCACCAGTAATACTGCCCAACGTCTTCATCAAATCTTTCTGGTTGCGGACAGTAAAATCATCCTCCTTAGTAATTTTATGACGCAATCTCAGCAAATTTTCTATTTGAAATTGGGCCGCTTGCATCATAGTTTCATCCTTGATGGCAACCGAAATAAACGTTACTTTTGTACCGTAGGGAGACGAGCGACCCACAATTCGATTTGCCATCGTAGTCAGCGGCAAATAAACGTTCATATCTTGATTGTCGCCAAAACTTGAGCCTTTCGCCTGCATGACACCAATCACTTGAAAGCTCGAATTTTTGATGCGAATGTATTGACCAACTGGCTGTGTATTGCCAAACAATTGTTCTGCTGCTTCTGAACCTAAAGCTACTACATTTTCTTGTCTTTCTAAATCTAATTTGCTTAAAAAACGACCTTGACCAACATCAAAGCTTCTGACTGTCAGAAATTCTGGGGTAGTTCCGACAATGGAAGATGAGACATTTTTGTTGCGGTAGGTAACGAGTTGACTGTCATTGAGAGTTGGAGCGACTTCTTGGACAGAAGGAACTTGAGATGCGATCGCCTCTGCATCTTCCACTACTAAAGTCTGGGGCGGAATCACCGGGCGGCTTTGCGCTTCAGGACTTCCGGGAATAATAAATAGCAAGTTTGAACCCAGAGAGTTAACTTGTCCCTCGATAAATGTTTGAGCTCCTTCGCCGATACCGATCATAGAAATTACCGAAGCATTGCCGATGATAATTCCTAACATCGTCAAGGTGCTGCGAAGCTTGTTTGCCATCAAAGTTGTGACGGCCATTTTGACGCTTTCAACAATATCCATAATTCGATTTTGGATTTTAGATTTTAGATTTGGGATTGGGATTATTCGATTTTAGATTTTAGATTTTAGATTTGGGATTGGGATTATTCGATTTTAGATTTTAGATTTTAGATTTTAGATTTGGGATTGGGATTATTGGTGTCAACTTAATATTTAAACCCATAATAAATCTTAAGGGCGACGCAAGAATACTCTTGTCCCACCCCCTACTCCCCGGAGGCGGGGGGCGCCGGCGGGAGATCCGGGGAAAGAAAACACCCTAGAGCGATCGAGATAAATAATGCCCGATGCCCGATGCCCGATGCCCGATGCCCGATGCCCGATGCCCGATGCCCGATGCCCGATGCCCGATGCCC
>JAUBST010000074.1:0-25701 GCA_036702215.1 Microcoleus sp. F6_B6 | reverse complement strand
ACACCAACTCCGGTAACAACACCAACTCCTGTCACCACACCAACTCCGGTAACAACACCAACTCCTGTCACCACACCAACTCCGGTAACAACACCAACTCCGGTAACAACACCCACTCCGGTAACAACACCCACTCCTGCAGCATTGGTAACGCCAACACCGACACCGATACTCACACCAACGCCTGCGGAAACACCGACACCCGCACCAACGCCGACACCGACGCCAACACCATCGGTAACGCCCATAACTAATAACATCCCCAACGATGACTGCATCTGCGATGACATTGCCTATCCCAATTTAAACCAACCGAATACGGTTGAAAACACCATACTTGGTGTATCGACAATTCAAATAGGCACTGCCAAAAACGATGAATTACTCGGCAGCAACAGCGGCAATATATTCGATGCCAAATCCGGGGATGACAACTTATATGGTGGCGACAGCAGCGACATCCTCAACGGCAACACAGGCAATGATTTTATCAGCGGTGGTAGTGGCGAGGACATCCTATTTGGAGATGAAAATAATGACATTATTCTTGGCGACTTGGGCAATGATTTAATCTTTGGAGGCAAAGGCAATGACTCCATAAATAGCCGCGAAGGTAATGACATCATTTATGCTAATAGAAATGATGACTTCATCGATGGTGGTAAGGATGATGACACCTTATTTGGAGGCAAAGGGAATGACATAGTGCTTGGTAGTCAAGGTGATGACTACCTGTTTGGAAACCAGGGTTCGGATACCATCTGCGGCGGTGAAAGTAATGATTTCATCAGTGGTGACGAATCAGCAGATATCCTGGGAGGATGTGAAGGAAATGATACTCTTTACGGAGGCGAAGACAACGATACTCTCACTGGTTGTCAAGGCGACGATATTCTTTACGGAGACTTGGGGAATGATAGTTTGATTGGCGGTAGCGGTAACGATATCTTTGTCTTAAAAGCTGGTCAAGGATTTGATATTATCGCTGATTTTACAATCGGTCAAGACTTGATTGGATTAAGCGGAGGTTTGAGTTTTGGTCAGTTAGAAATAACTCAAAATACTCAGGGAACTCTCATCAAAAATGTCTTGACAGGAGAGGAGTTAGGTGTGATAATTGGAGTGAATGCCAATTCGGTTACATCGGCTAATTTCCGGTTGATTTAGGAAATCAAGAAAAGTACGATCGCCCATTCGATCCAAAAGGGCGATCGCACTTCTACGAATTTTAAAAGGTCTAGCCAAAATTTAACGATTATTCATACTTACGGCCGCGCCACTGAGTAGGCTGATTAAAAGCAGAAATGAGAATTCGCAAAAACGCCAGCGGATCGGCTAAAGGTGACAGCCAAAACAGCCATTTACCCGATGCCCCAGTTGTATCGTAGGAAGGTGCGATCGCCAAACACAAAGCCGATCGCACCGCAACCAAAAATACATTCAATCCCAACAGCCAAAAGTGCGGAAATACACCAACCGGCGGCAGCGAACCAAACAGCAAATAGCACAGCACAATCGGCACCGGCAAACCTTGAACCGCCAGCAACAGCCACAAATCGCCCCAAATTTGACCGCCCGAAGCAGCATCTTTCAAATCGAGCGATCGACCCCATTCGTTCCAAGTCTCGATCGCCCCCTCATACATCCGCACCTTCAACACCTTAGCCCCATCCAAAAAGCCCACCTTAAAGCCCTTAGCAGCCGCATAGCGAGCCAAAGTCACATCATCGCAAAAAGAACCTTTTGCCACTTCATAGCCCCCCAATGCCACCAAAACCTCGCGCTTACACAAGAAACACTGACCGTTCGCCATCACCCGTTCCGGCACATCCCCGCCAGTCCCCGTCGGCCCGAACCGATAAACCAAAGTCATTAACAAAGCAGGTTGCAGCCACAACTCCCCCGGATACTTGAGGATAAACTGCGGCGAGAGCGAAATCAAATCGTAATTTCCAGCTTTCGCCGTTTTGAGCAAACTCGCAATCAAACCCGGATGCGGCACAGTATCCGCATCGATGCCCAAAATCCACTCGCACTTCTCGGAACTTGCCAAAAAACCCGCATTCAGCGCCCACGGACGCCCTACCCAGCCCGCCGGCAGCGGATCGTCGTTAATCAAGCGAAACCGGGGGTCTTTTTGTGCGGCTGCTTTGACTAAATCTCCGGTTCCGTCTACCGAATAGCTGTCAACGACGATCGCTTCTCGGAGTTCGTAACTTTGGCTGGTTAATCCTTCCAAACAAGGCGAAATGCGATCGGCTTCGTTCAAAGTCGGTACTACCGCAGTACAAGAACCTAACAAATCCAGCGTCGGCGAATCGGGTTCCAGGGGCGCGATGCGCGATGGGCCTTTAATCAAACGCGACATGAGAATGGCTGCGGCGGGCAATTGCAGCAGCAAGAGTGCGGCAGGGATGATACTTGTCAGCGGTTGGGAAAACAGGTGAGGGGCGATCATGGGATTTTAGATTTTAGATTTTAGATTTTAGATTTTCAATTGAAGAATTGGGAATTACGGTTGGTGTCAATTTAAAAAATTTAATCAAATTTTGACCTCAAACATACAGCATATTCCATGTATATGCGGTACACACAATCTTGTCGCAAGCATCGGTGCGTCGCCACCAGTCAATCTGCAAGTTCCATTAAACATGAGCAGCGACGCACCCTACATAACACGTACCGCACAATTAAGGAAGGCGGATACTCTACTTCATGAACCACCGAATATGCTGTATTACAGGAATTGGGAAGGATAAAATCGCCCCTGAAAAACCCGGTTTCTACAAGAAACCGGGTTTTTAAACTAGCTCAAAAATTAGTGTAAGTTTTTGCTAAATCAGCCGCTGTTGCTCGATCGCGACTTACTTTCGCAAAAGGCCCGCGGGCTGAGGTGGAATTTCAGCCGCGAGCACAGATGTCTCCAAAGACGGCATTGTTTCAGTTACGTTAATTGCTGCGGGTTTAGCGATCCAGCTTAACGCGATCGCCGGAACTACACCCAGAAGCACAGCTAGCGATGTCGGGAACCAGAACCGAGAATCCAAGGAAACTACAGTGATAATTGCTCCGAAAGCAAAGTTTACCAAATAAACAATTAAGGGCAAACCTAATTCCGATCGCTCTAATTTAATCGGTTTTTTTCTCCACAAGAAAGCTGCGGAGGACATAAATAGCGCCCCCGTACCCATCCATCCAGCCAAATTGCGGTAAGGCATCCCAAAGAAAGCCCCAACTTCCTCAAACTCCCAAAAAGGCACAGAAGTTTGACTCATCGCCGGATCTAGTACAAAATCCCAAGCCGTTAGCAGCAAAGCACCAAGGGCGATCGCCCCTATTTGGCGCACCCAATTGAGTTCACCTTTACCCCCAGCTACTCCAGCGCGAGCAATTATGTATGAAACCAGTCCCAGATAAAACCACGACATAGGAATTGTAAACGGAACCAGCCCTGCAATTTTGTAACCCAAACCGCTCAAATAGTGGTAGTGACCGAAAGGAAAACCCGTACTCGTTCCCAACAACTCGCTACTCAAGGACAAAAACACAGAAGGCACTAAAAAAGCCAAAGTTGCACCCAAACCCAATGTCCGCAAGGAATAGAGAGCAACTGCTGCTGCACCGAAGATGATATAAACTACTCCACCCCCAGCCATCCCCCACTGAAATAGAGTTTGCCCTGTTGGTGGCAAACTCATCACCAATTCGGGACGGGGTAAAATCAGCAGCAACCCTGCCAATCCAAAAGCCATTGAGAAGACGTGGGCAATCAGGCAAAAGCGCTCAGCAATCAAAAGTTGCTTCATGGGACTCCTCGAAAAAATATCAGATGCAGAACGAACTCTTAACAGTTTACAAACTTTAACAAAAAACCAACTGGATTTCAGGCAGTTGTCAGTTGGCAGTTGTCAGTTGACAGTTGACAGTTGACAGTTGACAGTTGACAGTTGACAGTTGCCCGATGCCCCATCCCCAATGCCCGATGCCCGATGCCCCATCCCCAATGCCCCATCCCCAATGCCCGATGCCCGATGCCCGATGCCCGATGCCCGATGCCCAATGCCCAATGCCCCATGCCCAATGCCCCATGCCCGATGCCCCATGCCCGATGCCCCATGCCCGATGCCCCATGCCCGATGCCCCATGCCCGATGCCCCATGCCCGATGCCCCATGCCCCATTCCCCATTCCCGATAATTACTGCCAATTGCCCACCAGCACGAAAGGTGCCCAGAAATACGGATTCTGATACTGTTGGTTTTTCAGCAGCGTTAATTGAGCGTTGCGGAGGGCTTCAGCTTTGCTGGTTTTAGAAGAAGCCAGTTGCTTGTAAAACTCAGTCATAAAGATAGCTGTAGATTCGTCGTTGACTTGCCAAAGGGTGGCGGCGGTACTGCGGGCACCCGATCGAATTGCGGCCCCGGCCAAACCCAAAGCCGCGCGGTTGTCGCCCGAAGCAGTTTCGCAAGCACTCAAAACCAAAAGTTCGATCGGCTGTTGTTTCTCCCCAGTGCGGGCTCGCAGCAGTCGATCGAACTCCTTAACATTTACCCGCTCGTCCCAAGTCACAATAAAAGTATCCGCCGCATTCGAGCTAAACTGACCGTGAGTTGCCAAATGGACGATCGGGTAAGACACCGCTTTAATTCGATCGTGCAACCGCCCGCTGACAAAATCTTGATTCAGCAGCGAACTCGCCGGCATCTCGGCTGCAATTTGCTGAACTTCCTGCGTCACCCCCGGCAAAGCCGAGAAGCCTTGACGCGCTTCCGAGAGGGCAGCGGTGAGCACTCTTAACTTGACTTTGTTCAGCGGTTTCGGTGCCAGCAATTGCAATCCCGGCGCCAAAGCAATACTGTATTTTTCTACCAAAAACTTTTCACCGTCGTGCAGTACCGCCATCGGCAGATTTCGCAAATAACCGTCGAGCACAAATACCAAGGTTTTAATCCCGCTAGCCGTCAAATCCGCTTCCGCAGGGCGGATTAACCAGTCGTAAACCTGTTCGACCGCTTGCCTCCTGTTGCGGGGGAAAGCAGCAGGCCTGATGGTATTTTTGGCTTGTCTGAAGGCAGTTTCCAACTCGGCTTGAGACTTCACGGTAGCGTAGCGGCGCAGGGGTTTGCCGGGAATTGACAAAATTACCTCCAAACGATCGCTCAAAATAATCGGATAAATCACCGCCGCTGTCGGATCGATTTCCTCGATCGACTTTGGTTTAGCATCAGCGCAAGCATCCCGAAAAAAGTTGTCCAATTCCGCCAACTGCAAAGATTCCACCGTTTGGCGCGCCAGTTTCAATTTAGCTTGACTGGGAGATTCCTCTTGCAAAAGCAGCCCGACTAATTCCCGATAAACCGGTTCTGCACTTTCCCGAAACGAAAATTGCACTTCGGGATTCACTGTCACCAAATCGCCCCGCAGAGAAGACAGTACATTCACAGCTTGAGTATATTGAACGATCGCCCCTTCTGTATTTCCCCGAGCTTTCCGAATCCGTCCAAGTTGCCAAAACAATTGGTAAGCAATATCGGGAGATTGAAACGCCGGTGCTAAACTCAAAGCCTGAATTGTGAGATTTTCCGCTTTCTGATACTGCTGTTGGACTTCCGATAGTTTGCCTTTAGCTGCCAGGATATAAGCTTGTATTCGTTTGTCGCCCAAACTGTTTGCTGGTTCGAAAGAGCGATCGAGCATTGTGTCAATATCGCTTAAACTCAAAGTTTCCGCAGGCGACTGAGCTAATTTCATCAAGCTTTGAGCTAGATTAATTTGAGCGTAAAGTCCGGCGCGGTTCGACCCAAATTGAGCGGCTTGAGGTTCGATGGAACGCCACAAAGCTTCTGCATCAGACCAATCTTGGCGATCGACCAAAAGACTCAATTGGTTTAACTTCGCTTGAATTTGTAGGATAGATCGCTCCGGCATCGCCTGGATCGATCGAGCATAATACTCTAGGGCCAAGCGTTCCAAATCAGCCCGCTGTTTGGGTGTCAAACCCGGTTTATTGCTTTGAGCCCGTACCGTATTCCCCAAATTGAGATAAATTGCAGCCTCCTCTGGTCGGCTACCTAATTTTTGGGCTGCTTCCAGTCCCGCCGACAGCACATCCTGCGATCGTTCCAGTTGTCCCAAAACCCGCAGCACCCGCCCTAAAGCATGAATAGCCCGGACTTGTTCGAGAGAAACTGGTTGATTTTTCAAAGTTTCCAAACCCGCTGCCGAAATTTCGCAAGTTTGGTTTTCCAGCTTGAAAGAAGCTAACAAAATTTTGCAAGCCCTGGGGTAAAGTCCGAGAGCTTCCCAAGCCCGACTTTGATTAATTTGAACTTGAAAAAGTTGGTTTTTACTATCAATCTGCTCAAAAATTTTAGCAGCTTGCTTCCAAATATCTATCGCATCTTGAGTCTGCCCCCGTTCGAGTTGCAACTGTCCTTGAATGTTGAGAGTTTCAGCCAAAATTCGCTGCTGTTCCGAAGTTTTTGCCTGTGTTCGCACAACCGACAAACTCGAATTCACAGCTTTTTCTGCTTCTTCCCAAAACCCCAACTGCCCGTAGGTTGCAGCTAAATTGCTCAAAGCCGTGGCGCGATCGAGATTTTCGCCTTTTGCCTCAAACTGCGCCGCCGCTTGCTGCAACAGCGGTACAGCTTCCGAAAAACGTTCCTCTCGGTACAAACTTCGAGCTTGTCGGACAAGCTGCACCGCTTGTGGTGGATTAACCCGAGCAACTCCGGGAGGAATCGCAACGGATAGCAGACAGGAAATCACAAATAACAGAATTACTTGTCGGAGCGATCGGGTAAACTTCATATTTAGAAAATAAAATTACAACTGCAGACACACATACTAACTAACCCAAATACATCTTATTCTTTATCTGCGTTGATCCGCGTCAATCCGCATATATCTGCGGTCAAAAAAAACCTAAATTCAACGCGGCACACAACCAGAACTCGATCGAGGATTGCGAGAGTCAGCAGCATTACCCGGATTGTATCCAACCAGAGTCACCTCCCCTTTCTGATTCACCACCCAACCTTGCGCCGGAACAACTTCCTCTTGCCGAATACTTTCTTCTCTCGAACCACCTCCACCCTCGAACTCAATCCTTTCTTCCTTCTTACTTCTTCCTTCCTCTTCCACCCAAGGCAACGGCGATAGAGGGCTGCTGAGGGCATCATTAGGACTCGATGGCAATCCTCCTTTCCCAGTAGCGGTAAACTCGCTCTGGGTCCCTCGGATGCAGGGATTTGCAGCAATTAACGCAGCCGGATTCACCACATTTTGCGGCAGTTCCACTAAACCTTGAGCGGGATTCACCCCAGAAGAACTAAATGTTACAGTACCTTGCAAAGCCGGGCCGCTACTTTGGGAAATCGCCGCAATATCGCTGGTAGGAATTAGAGAAGTTGGACTTACTTGTAAAGCTGCAAATTGAGCATCTGTTAATCCCAAAGTCGCTCGAACCTGTTCGCGAGTGACTGATGTAAACCCAAAAACATTGGGGACATTAATATTAACGCGACCACCGGCAGCCGATCGCGCATTAGCCGTAATATCGCTATTTTCCTTGGGTAAAGCAACCAGAATATCGCTTTTAATGTTGATATTGCCACCCTCAGAAATACTGGCATCAGTTGTAATTCTGCTGGCTCGACGCAACTGGACATCCCGTGCTTCGAGGTTAATATTTGCTCCGGCACCGGATTCAGTTCTACCGTCAATGCTGCTTTGATTGTCAAGGGAAATTGCATCTGCTTTCACGTTAATGTTACCAGCCCGTGCCGAACCCAATGCTTGCAGATTTAGAGTTCCCCCGTTGCGAAGAATCAATTGCCCGACATTGAGATTCAAGGAACCTCCGTTAGCCGTAGCATTGGGATTTCTAACGCGAGAGACAATGCCAACGGAAGTCTGAATTTGACTGTTAAATTCACCTTGACCGCCATTACCAATCACCTCTACACGTCCCGCATCGATCGTGAGGCTTCCTGCTTCTCCTTTGCCTAAAGATGCAGTAGAAATAAGTCCTCCATCCCGCAGAATTACTAAAGGTGTAGAAATGTTCATACTCCCTCCCCGAGCCGCAGAGTTGGTATCAGCGGAGATGAAACTAGGATTCCGACTCCCATTCGCCAAAACTCCAGAAATACCCTCTAGCGTGACTGACTCAGTAGCTTTAATTGTTAAATTACCTCCTGGCCCCCCAGTTGTATTCAAGGGTTGGTTGCCCACAACCGATCCGCTAGATAAACTAATTCCGCCCCCTTCAGAGATCCTCAACCGCTTCGTGTCGATATTAATGTCTCCGGCTTTCCCCTTAATGCTGATTGCGGTTGTACCAATCAAGGTTGCTACGGGACTTCGAGCCGGAGTCCGCAGCACTTCTACTGATTCATTCGCTTTAATGTTGATATTCCCCGATGGTGCTTCACTGCGAGTGGTGCTGATGAGCGCACTGCCATCGCGCACGATAAAACGTTCTCCCTCAAAGGTAATATTTCCTCCCCTACCCGTACTCCCCGCGAGTGTGCCGCTGTTGATCCCTGAACCTACCAGATCGAAAACCCTGGCACGGATGGTCATATTTCCGGCGTTGCCAGCACCTAACGTAGCGCTACCCGATACGGTTCCATTGTCGATCAGCAGTTGTCCCGTATCGATTAAGATGTTTCCCGCATTTCCCATGCCAGCAGTGCTAGTTTCCAGCAGAATCTGTGGGTCAAAGGGGTTGATTCCTCCAGAGGCTGTATAATTTTTGACAAAGTTTTGAAAGCTCTCAAATCCAATTCCATTCAGTTCTACTGAGTCGGTAGCGCGGATATTGACAGCGCCTCCGGCGCCACTTCCTGCTGTCAGCGTGGAGATTTGCGATCCACCTTGGGCCCGAAACTGTTGAGCGTTAATATCGATACCCCTACCATCGATATTTCCCAAAGTCAGTGCATAAATTTTTCCATTATTGAGGTTGACATTTCCACCTCGAATATCAACTTTGCCACCACCTATTCCACTGGTATTGAGCCGTGAGCCGTTGGTTATTTCAATATTACCAAAGTTGGCAATCTTGTCATAGTTTAAACTTAATCCCAATGGCGTTGCCCCCAATCCAACCATCCCCGGACTAGCGACGCTACCGAGCAAAATTTGTCCGGTAGATGCAGTGAGTGTTCCCTGATTTAATTCAAGCTCTCCCCCCACTAGGGCGAGAGTTTGTCCGGGCCCAACTCCTAAGCCCGTGTTATTGAAAATCTGCGGGATTGCTGGGGGTAATTTCGGTAAAATTAAGGCTGGTGCTGCTGAAGAGTTAATAATTTTCCCCGGATTTTCTCGAAAGTTTAAACCGATCGGTATATTGACATTTAACAGCGGTAATGATTGTGGATTGCTGCTGCTGAATTGATAGCCCTTCTCGAAAACTACGCTATCAGCAGAACTTGCTAAAAATGAACCGCGCAAATCTAACCTCGCATTGGAGCCGAAGACAATTCCTTTGGGGTTAAGTAAAAATAAGTTGGCATTTCCTTGGACTCCCAACACACCTAAAATATTAGAAAAATTGCTACCCGTAACGCGGGTGAAAATATTCGCAATTCCGTTAGGATTGGCAAAATATGCTCCCCGTCCTTCACCTACGTTAAATTCTCGTAAACTGTGAAATAAATTGGCTCCGCGAGTTGCACCGCCTTCTATTCTGTCCGATGGTAAGTTATTAATCGTGTCGGGAACTGTGCGCGAACTTTCCGCGCCCAGGGAATTATCGGGGATGATTTGGGCGATCGCACCGAAAGGACACAGCAGTAAAAATGCACAAAATAGGGCGGAATATTGGCGGGGCATCTTTTAATTCCTGCTAATTTAGTATGAGGAAAATAGCGACGGGTTAGCTAAAACCTGAAGAGTACCTATCGAGGTACGCAAACACCTGTTGATTGCGGGCTGCGAATAGATGCACCATTACTTGAATTATACGCTACCAGCGTTACTTTTCCTTGCTCATCTATTACCCAACCTTGAGCGGGAATAATTTCTTTTTGCCGAATTTCTAGGGATGGTATGAGGTCTTCTAATTGCTGACTTTGACCTACCGCTGGTTCCACCCAATTAAACTGGCTAGAATTGCTGCTGAGGGCATCATTAGGACTCAGTGGCACTCCTCCTTTCCCAGTAGCGGTAAACTCGCTCTGGGCCCCTCGGATGCAGGGATTTGCAGCAATTAACGCAGCCGGATTCACCACATTTTGCGGCAGTTCCACTAAACCTTGAGCGGGATTCACCCCAGAAGAACTAAATGTTACAGTACCTTGCAAAGCCGGGCCGCTACTTTGGGAAATCGCCGCAATATCGCTGGTAGGAATTAGAGAAGTTGGACTTACTTGTAAAGCTGCAAATTGAGCATCTGTTAATCCCAAAGTCGCTCGAACCTGTTCGCGAGTGACTGATGTAAACCCAAAAACATTGGGGACATTAATATTAACGCGACCACCGGCAGCCGATCGCGCATTAGCAGTAATATCGCTATTTTCCTTGGGGAGAGTCACCAGAATATCGCTTTTAATGTTGATATTGCCACCATCAGAAATACTTGCATCAGTTGTAATTCTGCTCCCTCGGCGCAACTGAACATCCCGTGCTTCAAGGTTAATATTTGCTCCGGGGCCGGATGCCGTCCTACCGTCAATGCTGCTTTGGTTGTCAAGAGAAATTGAATCTGCTTTCACGTTAATGTTACCAGCCCGTCCCGATCCCAAAGTTTGCAGATTGAGTGTCCCCCCATTGCGAAGAATCAATTGCCCGACATTTAGATTCAAGGAACCTCCGTTAGCCGTAGCATTAGGATCTATAATGTCAGACGCAATCCCAACCGAAGTCTGAATTTGACTGTTAAATTCACCTTGACCCCCATTCCCAATAACTTCTACACGACCCGCATCAATTGTGATACTTCCTGCATCCCCTTGGCCTAAAGATGCAGTGCTAATAACTCCTCCACCCCGGAGAGTCAGTACAGGTGTAGAAATGTTGATACTCCCTCCCCGATTAGCAGTATTGGCATCAGCGCAGATGAAACTGGGATTCCGACTCCCGTTCGCCAAAACTCCAGAAATACCCTCGACTGTTACTGACTCAGTGGCCCTAACTGTCAAATTACCTCCTTGCCCCCCAGTTGTATTCAACAGTTGGTTGCCCACAACTGTTCCGCTAGATAAACTAATTCCGCCTCCTTGGGAGATAATCAACCGCTTGGTGTCGATATTAATGTCTCCTGCTTGCCCATTCACACCGCTCGCAGTTGAACCAATTAAACTTGCTACGGGACTTCCAGCCGGAGTCCGCAGCACTTCTACTGATTCCGAAGCTTTAATGTTGATATTCCCCGATCCTCCTTCACCGCGGGTGAGGCTGAGCAGAGCAGAATTATCGCGCACTGTTAAACGTTCTCCCTCAAAGGTGATATTTCCTCCCCTACCCGTACTCCCCGCAAGGGTGCCGCTGTTGATCCCTGAACCGACCAGATCGAGAACCCCGGCACGAATGGTAATATTTCCGGCGTTGCCAGCACCTAACGTGGTGCTAGTAAATGCGGTTCCATTGTCTATCAGCAGTTTTCCCGTATCAATCGCGATGTTTCCGGCGGCTCCCGTGCTATTAGTGCCAGTTATCAGCAGAATTTGTGGGTCAAAAGGGTCGAAGGAGCCAGATATCACATAGTTACCACCAAACACTCTATAGCTATCCAATCCAATTCCTCTCATTTCTACGGAGTCGGTAGCGCGGATGTCGATCGCGCCCCCCGCACCATTTCCTGCTGTCAGCGTGGATATTGTTGTTCCACCTTGGGCACGAAAATTTTGGGCGTTAATATCGATACCCCTGCCGTCGATATTTCCCAAAGTCAGTGCATAAATTCTTCCATTATTGAGGCTGACATTTCCACCTCGAATCTCGACTTTCCCGCCACCTAGTCCACTGGTGTTGATTACTGAGCCGTTGGTCATTTCAATATTACCAAAGTTGGAAATACTGTCATAGTTTAAACTTAATCCAAAGGGCGTTGCCCCCAATCCAACCATCCCCGGACTAGCGACGCTACCGAGCAAAATTTGTCCGGTAGATGCAGTGAGTGTTCCCTGATTTAATTCAATATCTCCCCCCACTAGGGCGAGAGTTTGTCCGGGCTGCACTGCTAAGCCACTGTTATTGAAAATCGGGGGGATTCCAGCGGGTAATTGTGGTAAATTTAATGCTGGCGCTGCTGAAGAGTTAATGATTTTACCCGGATTTTCTCGAAAGTTTAAACCGATAGGTATATTGACATTTAACAGCGGGATCGATTGCGGATTGCTGCTGCTGAATTGATAGCCCTTCTCGAAAACTACGCTATCAGCAGAACTTGCTAAAAATGAACCGCGCAAATCTAACCTCGCATTGGAACCGAAGACAATTCCTTTGGGATTGAGTAAGAACAAGTTAGCATTACCTTGTACTCCCAGCACACCTAAAATATTAGAAGGATTACCGCCCGTAACGCGGGTAAAAATATTCGCAATCCTGTTAGGATTGGCAAAATATGCTCCTCTACCTTCACCTACGTTAAATTCTTGGAAACTATGAAATAAATTGACTCCGCGAGTTGCACCGCCAGTGATTTTATCTGAGGGTAAATTGTTGATAGTATCGGGAACTGTGCGCGAACTTTCTGCGCCCAGGGAATTATCGGGGATGATTTGGGCGATCGCACCGAAAGGACACAGCAGTAAGAATGCCAAAAATAGAGCGGAAGATTGACGAGGCATCTTTTAAGCCTTGTTAATTTAGTATGAGGAAAATAGCGACGGGTTAGCTAAAACCTGAAGATTACCTATTGAGGTACGCAAACACCCGTCGGTTTCGGACTGCGAAGAGATGCACCACCAGAATTATAGGCTAACAGCGTTACTTGTCCTCGATCGTCCATTACCCAAGCTTGAGCGGGAATAATTTCTGTTGGTCGAACTTCTATGGATGCTGTTTGGCCTTCTACTTGCTGACTTTGACCTACCGCTGGTTCCACCCACGGAAACGGCGATGCCGCGCTGCTGAGGGCATCATTAGGACTCGATGGCACTCCTCCTTTCCCAGTAGCGGTAAACTCGCTCTGGGCCCCTTTGATGCAGGGATTTGTCGCAATTAACGCAGCCGGATTCACCACATTTTGCGGCAGTTCCACTAAACCTTGAGCGGGATTCACCCCAGAATCACTAAATGTTACAGTACCTTGCAAAGCCGGGCCGCTACTTTGAGAAATTGCCGCAATATCGCTGGTAGGAATTAAAGATGTAGGACTTACTTGCAAAGCTGCAAATTCAGCATCAGTCAGTCCTAAACTACTCCTGGCTTGTTCGCGGTTAAGGCTTGTAAAGCCAAAGATATTTGGTACATTGACCGTAACTTGTCCGCCCCTAGCTGTGCGAGCATTAGCTGTAATATCGCTATTCTCTCGCGGTAAAGCTACCAAAATATCGCTATTAATTCTGATATTACCGCCCTCAGAAATACCTGCATCCGTGGTGATTCTACTGCCGCGCCGCAACTGAATGTCTTGCGCTTGCAGGTTAATATTTGCCCCTGTACCAGAGACTGTCGTGCCATCAATTACGCTTTTATTATCCAGGGCAATTGAGTTAGCTACAACGTTAATATTGCCAGCCCTACCTGTTCCTGAAGATTGAACGTTAACCACAGCACTATCCCGCAGAATCAATCGATCGGCATTCAAATTCAACGAGCCTGCATTTCCGCTAGCAGTGGAATTGACAGCATTAAACGCCCTACCAACCGAGGCCTCAATTCCACTCCTCAACCCGCTGTTACTCCCAATACCTTGCACTTGTAAGCGATCGGCATTAATTGTAATATCTCCTGCATCTGCTATACCCAAAGAAGCCGCAGAAATAACGCCGCCATTCTGCACAGTTAGTTTAGGTGTTGAGAGGCGGATATCTCCACCTCTACCAGAACTTGCAGTTTGAGTAACAAAAGAACTTGCTACATAGCCCGCATTCTCCAAAAATCTTGACTCGCCGCTCACTTCTATAGACTCGGAGGCTCTCGCAGTTAAATTTCCTCCCGTCCCCCCACTTGAAGAAAAGACAACTTGGCCAAAAATAGCACCCGTTGTTAAACTAATTGTGGCTCCATTAGAAACACTCAGCCGCTTAGTGTCGATCGTAATATCCCCACCTTTTCCATTCCCATCAAAAGTATTCGTGCCGAGCCGAGTTTGCCCCAGGCCTACAGGAAGACTACCCGATAATTCCACAGATTCACTCGCTTTAATTGCGATATCCCCCGATGCTCCATCACTCAGGCTGAAGCTGGCAAAAGCACCGCCATCGCGCAGTATTAACCGTTGGGCTTCAACAGTGATGTTTCCGCCTTGACCGGTGCTTTCTTTCGTTGTTCCGTTATAGAGCGTTGAACTGACGAGTTCGACAGTGTTGGCGCGGATACTCAGATTCCCGCCATTCCCAGCACCAAAGGTGGGAGCACCGGCCACTACCCCATTGCTCAGCAACAGCCGTCCGGCTTCAATGTTAATATCTCCGGCTGCTCCACTGCCAATAGTGCTAGTGAACAGAACGATTTGCGAAATAAAGGGGTTGCCTGTTCCAGATGTCTGAAAATTTTCTGTAAGCTGCTGATAGCCCTCAATTCCCAACCCGATCATTTCTACTGAGTCAGTAGCGCGGATGTTAATATCGCTTCCTCTCCCCTCTCCCAGTGTGGTGGCGAAAATTTGCGACCCCCCCTCTAGTCGCAAGTTTTGGGAATTGATATTAATGCCTCTACCATCAATATTTCCGAGTGTCAGTCCATAAATTCCTGAACCGTTAAGATTAATATTTCCACCTCGAATATCGACTTTCCCACCTCCTAATCCGCTGGTATTTATAAAGGTACCGTTCATTTCTATATTGCCGAAGTTCTGAATATTGCGATAGTCTAAATTCAGACCTAAAGCTGTTGGTTCAAATTGTACTAAACCTGGACTCTTGACACTACCCAGAAGAATTTGTCCGGTATAAGCTGTTAGATTTCCTTGTTGCAGTTGAATGTCACCGCCAATTAATGCTAACGTTTGACCGGGGTCTACTGCTAAACCGAGTTTTTCAAAAGCAGGAATTTCTATGGGTAGTGGCGGTAAGGCTGATTTAGGAGCCATTGTTTGGGAAGAGTTGACAATTGTACCGGGATTGTCTCTAAATCTTAAACCCACAGGAATATTAATCGCTAACAATGGCACTGCATTAGAATTAGCTGCACTAAATTCAAAGCCATTATCAAAAATAATTCCGCTACCAGTTGAACCGATAAATGAGCCGCGCAAATCTAACCGAGCATTGGGGCCGAAGACAATCCCTTTGGGATTAAGTAAAAATAAGTTGGCATTTCCTTGGACTCCCAACACACCTAAAATATTAGAAGGGTTGCCACCAGTAACGCGAGTGAAGATGTTGGCAATTCCGCTGGGATTGGCAAAATATGCTCCCCGCCCTTCACGGATGTTAAATTCGCGCAAGCTGTGAAATAAATTTACTCCGCGAGTTGCACCGCCTTCTATTCTGTCGGATGGTAAGTTATTAATCGTGTCGGCAACTGTGCGCGAACTTTCTGCACCCAAGCTATTATCGGGGATGATTTGGGCGATCGCACCGAAAGGACACAGCAGTAAAAATGCAAACAATAGGGCGCAAGATTGGCGGGGCATCTTTTAATTCCTGTTAATTTAGTATCAGGAAAATAGCGACGGGTTAGCTAAAACCTGAAGATTACCTATTGAGGTACGCAAACACCCGTCGGTTTCGGACTGCGAAGAGATGCACCACCAGAATTATAGGCTAACAGCGTTACTTGTCCTCGATCGTCCATTACCCAACCTTGAGCGGGAAAAATTTCTTTCGATCCAATTTCTATGGATGCTGTTTGACCTTCTACTTGCTGGCTTTCACCTACCGCTGGTTCTACCCAATTAAACTCGCTAGAATTGCTGCTGAGGGCATCGTGAGGACTCGGCGGCAATCCCCCCCGGCCAGTCACGGTAAACTCGTTATCGGCCCCTTGGATGCAGGGATTTGCAGCAATTAACGCAGCCGGATTCACCACATTTTGCGGCAGTTCCACTAAACCTCGAGCGGGATTCACTCCAACAGAACTAAATGTTACCGCCCCTTGCAAAGCCGGGCCGCCACTTTGGGAAATCGCGGCGATGTCGCTGCTTGGAAGCAGAGATGTAGGACTTACTTGCAACGCTGCAAATTCGCCGTCATTGAGCCCCAACCTGCTTCTGACTTGTTCGCGACTCGCTGCTGTAAAACCGAAGACATTGGGGACATCGATATTGACGCGGCCGCCGCCTGCTGTGCGGGCGTTGGCTGTGATGTCGCTGTTTTCTTGCGGGAGGGCGAGAAGAATGTTGCTGTTGATGTTGATATTGCCGCCGTCAGAACTGCCTGCATCGGTGGTAATTCGGCTGTTGCGGCGCAATTGGATCTCTCGCGCTTGCAGGTTGATATTTGCTCCTGTACCCGATACAGTCGTGCCGTCAATACTCGCTTTGTTATCAAGAGCGATCGAATTTGCGACAATATTAATATTACCAGCGCGTCCGGTTCCTGTAGCCTGCACCGTCACTGTAGCTCCATCTCTGACAATTAGTCGATCGCGCGCATTCAGATGCAACGAACCGGCATTTGCAGTAGCATTGGGATTAGTACCAAATATCTTGCCCGCCGAAGCATCAATTGTACTGACAAACAGACCGTTGTTGGCGCTGCCGCTGACCTCAATGCGATCGGCATTAACAGTAATATTCCCCACATCCCCTACACCCAAAGAACTCGTAGAAACTACTCCCCCATCCCGCACGGTTAAGCTTGGCGTATCAATACGAATATCCCCACCCCGACTAGAACTCAAAGTTCCAGAAGTCAGCGCACTCGCATTCTGAATTCCGCTGCTCAAAAGTGGAGAAATACCTGAAATTTCTACTGATTCAGTCGCCCTAACTGTTAAATTTCCAGCAGGCCCGCCCTCCTGAGAAAACAAAAACCTGCCCACTAAAACACCCGTTCCCACTGTAAATGCCGAACCTCCAGAGAGAGTCAACCGCTTAGTATCAACGTTAATATTCCCCGCCCTACCGCTAGATGCGATACTCAGCGTGCTGATTCCGGTTGACACAACTGTGGTCGGGCCGCTGTTAGACAATTCTACTGATTCGGCAGCTTTAATGTTGATATTCCCCGACGGGCCGCTGCTGTAACTCGTCGTACCCAGAAGAGAACCGTCGCGCATAATTAATCTCGCGACATCAACACTAATACTTCCTCCAGCACCGGTACTTTCTTTAGCCGTCCCGTTGTTAATTCCAGAACCCACCATCTCAAAAGTATTGGCGCGAATAATTAAATTTCCGCCCCTTCCACCGCCAAAAGTGATGCCGCTACCTACTACCCCATTGTTGAATAACAGGCGGCCGGTGTCGATCGTAATATTGCCCCCCGAACCAGCACCAGCACTAGCATTAAACAGCACAAATAGCGGGTCAAACGGGTCTGTAGTTCCCGATACCAAATATTTAATTGCAACCTCTTGATAGCCCTCAACTCCCAGCCCGATCATTTCTACCGAATCAGCAGCGCGGAAGTTAATATTGCCTCCTGCACCATCTCCTAAAGTCAAAGTAGAAAATTGCGTGCCATTTTCCACTCGCAACTTTTGAGCGGTGATATCGATACCTCTACCGTCAATATTTCCCAGTGTCAGCGCATAAATCCGCGCACCGCTGAGGGCGACATTTCCACCTTTTAACTCAACTCTGCCACCACCAATGCCACTGGTGTTGATGAGTGTTCCATCGGCTATTTGAATATTGCCGAAGTTCTGAATATTGTCATAATTTAAAGTTAAATTACCCTGCCGATCGACAGCAGGAGTTAGTGCAAAATTAACTAAACCGGGACTGGCTGTGCTACCCAGTAAAATTTGTCCGCTGCTGGCGGTTAAATTGCCGCCTTGGAGTTGGATGTCGCCGCCAATGAGTGCTAAAGTTTGACCTGGGTCTACCGCTAAACCCACTCGATCGCCAATCGGGATTGGCACAGCAGAGGCTGGAAGATTTACTTTTCCTAAAGCCGTCGATTGGTTGACAATTGCACCGGGATTGTCTCTAAATCTTAAACCAACGGGAATATTAACGGTTAACAGCGGGGATGTTTGCGGGTTGGTGCTGCTGAATTCAAAGCCGTTATTAAACACAATACTGTCAGCCGTTGAACCAATAAACGAACCGCGCAAATCTAACCGAGCATTCGGACCGAAGACAATCCCTTTTGGGTTAATTAAAAATAAGTTACTGTTGCCCAAAACTCCCAGAGTTCCTAAAATATTAGAAGGGTTGCCACCAGTAACGCGGGTGAAGATGTTGGCAATTCCGCTGGGATTTTCAAAATAAGCTCCCCGCCCTTCACGGATGTTAAATTCGCGCAAACTGTGAAATAGGTTAACGCCGCGAATTGCGCCGCCAGTGATTCTATCTGAGGGTAAATTGTTGATAGTACCGGGAACTGTCCGCGAACTTTCCGGGCCCAGGGAATTATCGGGGATGATTTGGGCGAAGGTTTTCGAGGGAAATAGCAACAGGAAAGCAAAAAGTAGGGAGTAACTTACGGGCGGGCAAAATGCCCAACCCCTACTCCCCACAATAAAATCTAGTATTTGTGGAACAGGCATCTTGCCTGTTTTTGAGAATGGTGAAAATAGTAAAGAGTAATGGAAGGGAGGCATAAAAACACTCTTTCCCAGATAAAATTTATCGGCGTAATCTCATCTCGTTTCTCTAAATGTTTTGAATTTTGCTGCTGAGTACAAGTTGCTCTACAGTGATTTCTAGTTCGGGAAAAGTTTTAGAGATTATTCGCTCATTACCTGTAAAACGTTGAACTACATAACTGCCATTTTCCAAATAGTAAACGAAAACTGTGGGAATTTTGGGATTTCCTAGATAAGCCCTAGAAGCGATCGCTAAATAATCCACAATCCAATACTCACAAATGCCGAGGCGTTGATACTCATCTAGCTTATCGACATAGTCGTCTTCCCAGTTAGTTGAGGTAACTTCTACTGCTAATTGGATAGGTTCGGTAAGGGCTCCGTAGCCACGTACATTGCTGTTCCATACAGATGCCTTAACCACGCCGACATCAGGATTTCTGCCTTGCTCTTGTCCTGAAGCTGTTACAGTTCTGAAAACTATATCTTTGTCAACGATATAGTCAAGTCCCAAGCGATCGCTTTCTCTGTCGAAAGACTTAACTAGAAATCGTGCCACATTTTTATGAGCTCTGGTTGCTTCCACTTTGACAATCTCTCCATTTACAAGTTCGTAGATGCCAGATCCGTCGGGGTACTTTTCTAGAAAATCTGCAAATGTTAGTTTAGTTTTTGTCTGAACCATTAGACAAGCCCTCTTGTGTTAACTAGGTTAGGATTTATATCGTTTCCGGTTCCATCATAATTATATATTTGGATCGTATCAGTGCGAACGTCCCCGCTCGCGACCCAAGTAGCGATCGAGACCGCCACTTAATAAAATTTGACCGTCATCGCTAAAAATAACTGACAACCTTGCCAGATCCACAGCCATAGGCTAAGATTTTGCAAAAGTCGAGAACACAATCTTACCAAGCTTTTTTATGAACTACCAAAACCACATCACGATACTCGCTATCCTTTAGATATGCTTTAGATAGGAAAGATTAATTAGGGAAACTCAAATGGCAACTAACACTTCTTTAGAGGAACGGCTTGCAGCAGTGGAAGCAGCGATCGCCCAGTTGCAGAAGCAAATTGTGGCTTCTCAACCGACGAATTGGTTGCAACAAATTATAGGGTCTTTCAAAGATGAACCTGCCTTTGAGGAGCTACTTGCCTATGGACGAGCGATTCGCCAAGGGGATGAGTCTCTCCTCGAAGCTCAAGATGACCTATGAAATATTTACTGGATACCGATCATCTGAGTATTCTTCAACGCCAAGCAGGGAGAGATTTTAGCAACCTTTCGACGCGCATGGCTCAGTACCCACTATCAGATTTTGCCGTATCGACTGTAACTTTTCACGAACAGATGCTTGGCTGTCACGCTTATATTAATCGTGCTCGTAACCCGGATGACGTAGTGAAAGGGTATACAATGATGGCGCGGCTCGTTAGTGACTTCAAAGTGTTGCCCCTTGTCTCATTCGATGCAGGTGCGGCTACAACATTCGATCGATTACAGTCACAACGGATTCAACTGGCAAAGATGGATGCTCGGATCGCGGCAATTGCAATGTTCCGCGGGTTGATTTTGTTAACCCGCAATCATAGAGATTTTGGTAAAGTAACAGGGTTATTGATGGAAGATTGGACAGTTTAAAGCGTTAGTAGAAATAGTCGTCAATCCCGTTGCCTCTGGAATATTCATGCCTTCATACAGCCGATCGCTCATCAACGTCGTAATACAACATCCGGTTGCGATATCCCACAGTTTAATCGTGCGATCGAGACCGCCGCTTAATAAAATTTGACCGTCAGCGCTAAAGATGAAAGTGTTGGGCCAAGCGAAGCCTTCGATCGCACTCAACCCAACCTACAATTTAAAACGGAAAATAATTGATTCTAAAATAGATGCCTTTTTCCTGCAAAGTTCGATCGCCCGATCGAGCATTTATCAAAGGAATACCATAGTCTAAACGCACATTCAACCGATCGCCCATCTGCCAAACCAGCCCCAAACCCGCACCCAGCAGTTTATCCGAGTCGGGATTCGGCTTTTCCTCCGAATGGTTCCACCCTACCCCAAAATCGATAAACGGAGCGACTTGCAACAACCCTTGGACTTCCGGGACACGCCAAACCGGGATTCGCACCTCTGCAGACGCGATCGCACCGCTATCAGTTAACAGCAAATCTTGGCGGTATCCGCGCACGCTTTGAACGCCGCCGATCCCGATTTGTTCCAGGGAAAGCAGGGGGCGATCGGCTAATTGAATGTCAGAACGCACAATCAGCAAGGTTTCTGGCGCTAGCAGCCGCACGTACTGCGCTTGTCCGCGCCACGCCAGAAAGCGGCTGTCGGGCCCGCTATCGTTCGCAGTAGCGCCCAAAAAATTAGTGCCGAGGGAGAATTGCGATCGCGCCGCGAACACTTGGCTGGAACTGCGCTGCACGTATTCTTGAAAAAAGCGCACAGCCGAAACCCGCGTTTCGCCGCGTTCATTTGCTCCCGCCGAAAGCGCAAATCGTTCCCCCGACAGGAATGTATCGCTTTCTTGCCGCGAAAAACTCAGTCCCAAAGCCAAAGTGCGATCGGGCTTTTCGACAATCGGCTGGCGGTAAGTTAATTCGTAAGTCCGCGATTTCCCCTCGATTTGGGCACGATCGAACGGTTCCTCGATGATGTTAGTGCTAGCAGCACTCGCAGCGAACCCAATCGTACCGTTGCGCGCGTTGACGGGGACTGTGTAGCTGCCGTTGAATTCGTTGCTGCCGTCGGTGTTAGCATAAGATACCTCTAATCCGTCGCCCAAACCGAGCAAATTTGCTTGATTGATGCGAACACCGCGCCGAAAACTGCCGACGCTGGGCGATCGGTTGTTGTCTGCAAACACTTCCCCGCTAAAGCTGTCTGCTTCTTTGACGCGCACTTCTAAGCGGCTGTTTTCCGGGCGGCTTCCGGCTTGCAATTCGGCTGAAATATTGGCAATTAAGGGGTCGAGTTGCAGCATTTGCAAGGCTTCCAGCAAGCGATCGCGATTGAGGGGCCGTCTGGTAGCGCGTTCTAGGCGCGATCGCACGTAATTTGAATTTAAGCGTCTGTTTCCACTAATCACAATTTCATCTAATCCGCCTTCCACAATCCGAATTTTCACCACACCTCCTTCTCTGGGAAAGGTTTGGTTGGCGGGAATTACAGCGCCGGAATTGATGTATCCGGCGGCTACATATTTTTGAGTGACGGCTGCTTCGGCTGCGATCAGTTCGGCAAAGGTGATTTCGCGCCCCGCAAACTGTTGCGTAACTTCTGCGAGTTCGCGATCGCTAAAAGCCGTGTTGCCCTCAAATTCAAAGCCGGCAACCTTAATTGTACCCAGAATCCCCGGTCTAATTTCGCTTTCAACGGGTGTTGGCTGGGTGGGTTGGAGGGGAGACGGCGCAGGCGGTTGCGGCGGCTCAGGAGCTGGTAATTCGGGTTCTCGCGGCAAAATTGGGTTGGGCAGTTGACTGAGTTGCGAGGCTCGATCGACACCCAAATCAATTTTTTGTCGGTCGATATTTTCTTCTAGTGTTCGATCTGAGTTAAAAAGCTCGGTTTCTTGAGTTTTTGTGCTGAATGTGCGATCGGGCTGAGATGTTGCACCATTGTCAACAAGCCTGTTACGGGCGGGCAGGATGCCCACCCCACAATCAAACTCACTCCTCGCTTCACAGGCATCTTGCCTGTTATTGAGAATGGTGTAAGATGTCACACCGACTGAATTTGCGGCAGAGGGCGGTAAGTCGGAAGTTTCCGCCGCCACTGAGTGTTCTGATTCAGCGGGTAACTGCGTTTCCTCGTCTTGTACGGGCAAGTCTTCGCGTTTGTCAAGATTAGTGTCGGGAAGGAAAGCTCGATCGCCTTTGCTGCTAACTGCTGCCAAATCCTCAACATTTGAGGTTAAAATTTCACCTGTGCTAGCGGATGTTTTCGCTGGTTTTGCCAACAAAACTAACCCCAAAATACCAGCGCATAAAAATAGTTTTTGCGATCGACAAGCCATAGGATCTAATTATCTCGAATAATTGGGTGAAAATATTTTCCGCAATAGAGCACCCTCAAGTAAAAATCAATCTTAACAGCAAAAAAAAGGAAACAGCCGTCGCAGCCAACAGTTTCGGCGACGCTGCAAACCAAAAGGTCGATCGACGGCTGTTCGTTTCCCAAAACTTACGCTTCAACCGGGTTTTTATCCGAAAAAATATCGTGTAAGTCGATCGTAAACAGTAAAAAAACCAAATTTTTTTTGTTGCCAAACCTACGCTTTCATGCTAATGCAGCAACCAGAACAGCCCTGCACGCCAGGGTAAACCAGAAACCGGGTTGTGTCCGAAAAGACCTGTTACAACTGAGATATTGCACCATTCTCAATAATCTTTTGATGAACAGGCAAGATGCCTGTTCCACAAGAGATAAATTTTATTGTGGAACAGGCATCTTGCCTGTTCTTAAGAATAGTGCAAGATGTGAGTTAAAACCCGCAGAGCCACTAAAAAAGCCGGTTTCTTTGATTTTGGTGCATCATCCCAAATCCGACTTTAATACCCCCTTGATTATAGAGTCAGCGTCTACCCACATCCTGTGCGTAGACGCCGTTTCAACCGCCCTGCGATGAGGGGATTTGTAACTTTGAATTATGCAGAGCGGCCCGCACCAGCCGCAGCACCCATTTGAGCGCCGTCAGTCAATCCCACCAACTTAGCACTCAACTCCCACATCCGCTCGCCTTTTTCATCATCGCGGGCCTGGGGAGAAACCTTCTGTACAAAAGACTTACCATCTTTTTTCTGGCGGTTCCCCCAACTCCAATAAGCCCCAGATTGCTTGTATTCTGGGTCGGCAACCACCATCGCCAGTCTTTCCCCCGCCAACTCCTGCGACACGTAACCCCCGGTGATATTCTTCTGAAACAGCGGGAACAGCTTCTGAAACAAAGGATAGTGGTTGCGGAACAGCGGCGTATCCGCAACGCATCCCGGATACAGCGAAGTGAAAGTAATCCCCGTGGATTCGTGAAAGCGGCGGTGCAATTCCCGCATCGTCAGCACGTTGCAAACTTTGCTATCTTTGTAAGCCTTGACCGGTTCAAACTTCTTGCCGTCAACCATCGAAATCGGGTCTTTGAAACCCGCTTCAAAACCCTCAAAGTTCCCCAAATCCGGGCGCGGCGGAATCTTCCCGCCCAACTCGTCTGGATTGTGAGTCACGGTTCCCAAAATCACGATTCTCGCATCGGAATAATAGGAAGGCTTCATATTTTCCATCATCAGGTTGCACAGCAGGAAATGACCCAGGTGATTGGTAGTCATCGTCAACTCGTAACCCTCCGGGCTCCGCAGCGGTTCCTTAATCAAAGGCATATAAATGGCGGCGTTGCACACCAAAGCGTCCAGAGGCCTGCCGCTTGCCTTAAATGCCCGAGCAAACCGGCGCACGCTCTCCAAATCGCCCAAGTCAATCTCCATAATGGAGAAACTGCCTTCAGGTATACCCAACTCTCGCGCGGCGTCTCCGGCTTTCCGCACGTCCCGACAGGCCATGACTACGTGCCATCCTTTGTCTGCGAGAGCTTTCGCGCCGTACAAACCGACGCCGGAGGAAGCGCCGGTAATGATAACCGTTGATTTGTGATTTTGTGCCATCTTGTTAAAAGCGCTTCCGCTATTGATTTTTTTCAGGCAATCAAACGCTGAGCTAGCAGCTTGGATGTTTGGAAGTACCCTATGGTTATTAGGATATGGGGAAACGTTCTCGATCTCAACTGGGAACCTCTCACTTTTGCAGCCAAGCTAGAAATTGGGGGCCCGAGACTGGGAGGCAGGAGGCAGAAGGAGGGAGACAGAAGAAGTGTTTTTACAAGTAGGAGATGCTGGCTCTCAACGGGCGATTAAAATTAAATATGGCTCCAACTCCGACTCCTATTTTGAGAAATTAACCATACATCTTTTAGGGGCGGGTTGACCATTATCTATGATGCACATACTCGGTATTTATTGATAAACCCGCCCCAACCAACTCTACTAAGAAATAGCTGCTGGTTCCTGATAGGTAGGGAAATCGATATAACCTTCTGGCCCAAAAGAATACCAGACGCCGACTTCAGCAGGCGGATTGAGCGGCCAACCATTAGTAAAACGCTCTACCAAGTCAGGATTGCTGATAAAATCCCGACCAAAAGCTATTAAATCCGCAACTTTGCTGTTCAGGGCCGTTTCAGCTTGTTCTTGAGTATATCCGCAGTTGCCGACGAGCGGCCCTGCAAACACATCGCGAAACTCTCCTATCATCATCGGCGTTCCCAATTCATGAAAGCCAAAAGCCAAACCGTCCACCAAGTGAAGGTAAGCTAAATCACAGGCATTTAACTGCTTCGCGAAATACAGAAAATCTTCTCGATATTCTGGAGAACCCATGTCATTGTAAATACCGTTGGGAGAAAGCCTAACTCCCACTCGGTTTGCGGGAAATACTGTGATAATCGCCTCGACAATTTCCTTAAGAAAACGGTAACGGTTTTCAACTGAGCCGCCATAGGAATCAGTGCGGTGATTGGTTTTGCTTTGCAGGAACGTGTCAATGAGATAGCCGTTTGCAGCGTGAATTTCTACACCGTCAAAACCTGCTATTTTTGCTCGTTCCGCGGCCTTGCGATAGTCTTCTACAACCAGGGAGATTTCATCGGTTTCTAGAGCGCGGGGGGTTTCGTAGGGTTGTTTGCCTAGAGGGGTATGAATGCTTTCTCCGTTGATTTTGATGGCAGACGGTGCAACTGGCAATTGATTGTTTTGTATCGGCTCAATAAGTAGGGGTAGCAGAGGAAAAAAAAGTAAGCAGAATGCACAAAGTGTCATAAAATAGGAC
>JAUBST010000073.1:0-25921 GCA_036702215.1 Microcoleus sp. F6_B6 | reverse complement strand
GACCTCAATCCATATTGGATTACCTTGCTAGAGCCTGAATTCCCCCCATTTCTGGGTTTCTTCAGAACGAAACGCACCCCAGATCGGGAAGTGTATCACTTTAGTCATGATTTGCTGGAAGACTGGGTAATATTTCGCGTCTTGGATCAACGTCGTGAGAAACTGTCTACTTATCTTCAAGAACTAGACGAACCGTTCGGTTTATATAGAGCTGTTCAATTAGTAGGGTTAGCTTCGTTAGAAAACTCTAACACAGCAGATGATTGGATACAACTGATAGAGCAATTTGAGGAAGCTTCGTCGGAACTTTCTCCTAGATGGCGGCAAGCATTACTGACTGCACTTCTAGTATCTCCACGTTCCAGCGAATTGCTTGATAAAGCTGAACCGCTACTCATAGCTAATAATGCACAGCGACTTATCGAGTTAATGGTTGCAATCCGAACATTGGAAGTGATGCCGAACATTTCACTAAAGCGTTTATTTACAGAAGCAGAGCTACAGTCAAGCGATCGCGTGATGCCTCTTTTAATGAGCGATCCAATCCCAAGATGGTCAGTATGGCAACCTTTCATGGGTTGGTTGCTAAAACGCCTCAATAATTTACCTGCTAGTGTTCGTCCAGAAGTTGTTAAGCTCATGGAGCTTTGGCAAGTCAACTCGCCAATAGGATATATTTATCGAAAAGAAATTGGTGAAATAGCGATCGCATTACTTAAGGAAGAAGAAGCAAGGAGAGGTTGCTAATGTCGAGATATGATGAATACGAGAACCGCTTACACAGAATTGTACTGCACTCAGCAGATGTTGTGGCAGAGAAAGTTGGCTCTTATCTCAGCGAACTTGCTAAGTCTGGGAAGTATGACACCAAAAAGGATGTAATTTCTAAAATTCAAGACTTCACGCCTCTGGTCGATTCAATTCCCAGAGAATTTGTTGATTTTGTAATCAGCGTGCTTATCCAAAAGCCAATCAATTACGACAATGATCCCAGTATTCCTAGAAGAATAACTAGACCGCAAGAAGATAGAAATTTTGGCATAAAAGATTTTGGCATAAAAGATGTCTTGAATCTTTCCCTAGCTGCACCTGTTCAAGGACCGTTTTTATATCTCTTGCTTAAGAATGAGGATGAAGGATTGCGTTTAGTCCATACTCTAGCCAATACTGCATCTGAAAAATGGTGTGAGTATGAACAACGAGAAGAATTTGACCAACCTAAATTAACTCCTTTACCAGTCACTATTAACCTACCATCTGGCTCTCGTGATTTTTGGGGTAATACTCAAGTTTATTGTTGGTTTCGAGGAACAACTGATGGCTCAGATCCTGTAATTTCTGCATTGATGGCATTAGAAGAATGGATGGAGAGACAGATTGAAGCAGGTAGAGATGTTGAAGCTCTTTTTGAGAAAGTATTGTGTGGGAGCAATTCTGTCGCTTTGCTAGGCATTTGCTTAAGTATGGCACTTGCTTATCCCGAAAAATGTTTAAAAGTAGCGTTGCCAATCGCAAGCTGTTCCCATATTTGGGAAATGGACATAAGTCGTCTAGCTCATGACAGCACCAATTCACGGGGTGCTTTTAATCGGAAATTTTATCCGAAGGATGAATGGCTTTACGCGGTTCTGGAAAGGCGAAATAAAAGACCGCAGCGTTCACTAGAAATTAAAAACTTAGCAATGTATTACGTTTGCTTTAGTGATGATTCTTTAAGAGCTACATTCGAGCAGGCAGTTGAGAAATTTACAGAAAACCTTCCTTTTCGTTATGAAGAAGAAAAATCAGATCCAAACTTTGTAGCTGCTCTCCAAGAAAAAATGGAAAACTATCAAGTATTTGGAAGGAGAGAAAATTATCGACAACAGCAAGTGGGTGAACAATTACAAATATGGGTAGAATTTCCCAAAGAAATTAGAGAACCGAATCAAAAACTTCTCGCACCTAACGTTAAATACCAACGTTGGCTTAGTGTATATCTATGGGCAGAAGAAACCATTCAAAATCGTGTACCGCAAGAGCGGATGACTTTAGAAGAGGCTGTTGCAGCAGCCAAAGAATTAGAGGCATCCGAAGACTTTTCTGAAACGGATAACGAAGATATTCGTGATGTTACTCCTCTTCAAGGAATAGCTGGTGTTGCAGCAGCAATTCTCATTGCAGATTTTGAGTGGGCAAGAACACAGAATCATTTGGAATGGTGTCGCGCTATTCTACTTGCGGCTGCTTGTATGGCTGAAACATCCATGTATGCTATGTCATCGTCTAGCGTGAAAGTTTATGCTGGGCGAGGTTTAGCCTTACTAGCTACTCATGGTGTAGCAGATATTGAAGTACGGCGGCAGATTCTCCAGTTAATCAGTGAGTCACTGAGACATTTTTCCCGTGCTGGAGAAGTGGTGAAAGCAGTATTTGTTGGTCTACAAAATGGATGGAATGTCGCTCCAGTATTATGCTGGAATGTTTTGAGCCTTTGTCTCTCCCTATCTGTAATTCCTGGGAAACTTTACTGTGGAACTCGTGTTGGGCGATTTAGAACCAGTTTTGAGAAGCTAAAAACTTGGGAAGACAATGTTATTCAGAATCACTTTGACTATTTAGCAAAAGACGAAATTCCCGAGCTTCCTAGAATCCCCAAAGCAAGAAACATTGTTTTTCTTCACGGGCAGGTTGAGTATGGACTTTTTGCTTTACCACTCACAGAATTGTGTCAATACCCCGACACAAAAGACAAATTACTCCAGCTTTGTGACAATTTAATAGCTCGAACAATTGAAGACAATTTACCAGTGAATAAAAGACCATATTCACAGTCGCCTAAACCTTATAGGTGGAATTTGTTCATCTTTGGCTGGATGGCTTCCTTGGCTCAAAAGTTGAGTGTTGAGGAGACTCGTCAGCACATTTTGACACCGTTACGAGACAATTGGTCTCAGGTTCCAAAACTGACAGCCGATCTTCTGAATGGATATATCAGTCATCAAATTGCTTACGCCGAAGGACCAACTACACAAGCTTTAGAAATTTGGAAAGAAATTTGCAAGTGGGTACTGGATAGTTCAGAAATTGCCACAAAAGTCAGTTATGACTACCTCGATATTGACCCTGGAGAAGTTTTACAACTAATCGTCTTTACCCAGCATGGTAGTTCTCGCATTAAGGATGATTGGCAGCACGCCCACCTTTTTATTGAGATTTTTGACAAGTGGGTTAGCGTAGCTGGGCATAATTCTTACGCCTATAGCCATTTTCTTACAATGCTTAATGGTATTGGCTGGCAGTTTGCACCAGAACCAACACTCGAATGGTTGAATCGATGTGCAAGTAATGCTGTCCATGACCTTTGGAATGAACAGCGTGGGAATGGAAAACAGACAGCCGAATTATTAAACCGTATTTGGAACAGCTTTGAGCGGCAGATTCGTAATGATAAGGCAATCTTACGACGGTATTCTAATCTGGTGTATCGATTGGTGAAAGCTGGTATTCCCCTTGCGAGTGTGCTTCAACACAAGCTAGAGGGGCGGGAATAAGTGTCTTGAACCTCCAATATGTGTGAAAAGCTAAGCCATAATTTGCCCCCTAAAGATCGCTAAATTAGGTAATTTCTAAATTTTCTTCGGATTCAAGCCCAAGAAGAAGCAATTTTTACTTCAAGTTCAACCGGAACTTGCTGCAAATATAGCTCTCCAGCTTCCACCATCACTTTTTTTAGAATGCAAGTGGTTCTTTTTAAAGTTGTTTGCGGACACTCTAACAGAATCTCATCATGTACCACACCAATCAACTTTGCTCCTGTCTTGGGTAAGAGCTTGAACAGACGAGCGATCGCCACTTTCAACATATCAGCCGAAGTTCCTTGAACCGGGTGATTAAGCAACTCAGAAAGCCGGGGTTTCTTTGCCCACCGTCTTCTACGTCCGCCAATTGTACGAATTTGCTTGATATCTTTGACGTACACCCTTCTCCTGATGCTGTCATGCCATCTTTTGATTCCAGCATAAGCTTGGAAAAATCGTCTTCTGAACTCTTTAGCTTCGTCCAAGGTTAAAAAAACATCATACTTTTCCTCAGCATAAGCTTGAAGTTTGGCAGCACCCATGCCATAAATTAATCCGAAATTAACTGATTTAGCTATGCGCCTATCCTCTGCCGTTACCTCCTCTAATGCCTTACCTGTGATCAAAGATGCCGTTAAAGTATGCAAATCTTCACCTTTAGCGTAGGCATCTAACATTCGGCAATCGCCAGATATTTCAGCGACAATCCTTAGCTCGATTTGGCTGTAATCTGCTTTAATAATTTGATATCCGGGAGCAGCAATGAAGCACGCACGCATCCCCTTTGCCGTACAATTCCTGGGAACGTTTTGCAGGTTGGGCTTATTGCAACTAAAGCGTCCAGAACGCGCACCGCATTGCCGATAGCTGGGGTGAATTCTCCCCGTTATCGGGTGAATGTGTTTGGGCAATGCCTCAGCAAAATTTGAACACAAAGATGCTAATTTCCGATAATTAAGTAGCAACGGGATAATCGGGTATTGACCAGCTAGAGGAATAAGTTCGCTCTTGGTTGTTGACTTGATTGGAATGTTGAGAGCCTGAAGAGCACTTAAAACTTGTACAGACGAGCGAGGGTTTATGGTTTCCACCATCTCTGGAAATAGCGAAAGTTGGGGATTAGAGGCTGGTTTGAGACCGGCTTTTACTAATTCCACCAGCGTAGTCTGTTTTTGAGCTTTCAGTTCCTCCCCCACCAAATGCCATTGTTCTACATCCAGTAACATTCCATTTAGTTCCATTTGGGCTACAGCAGGCATCGCTTCAAATTCAATTTGGGCGGTTTCTAGTAACCCAGCACTCCGAAGTTTTGAGATGAGTCGCGCTCTAAGTTTCAGCAGGACAGCAGCATCTAAAGCGGCGTATTCTAACTGAGAAGCTGATAGCTTACCTCCGAAATTGCTCGACTGTAGGCTCTTGTCAAGTTTGATTCCTAAAAATTCAAGAGCGAGGGATTGTAGATCGTGGTTTTTCTTGAGTCCCGATCGCAACACCTGGCTCGCTAGCATGACATCAAAAAATGGGCCAGACGGTCTAAGTCCAGCTATTTCTAGTACCTGCCAGTCGAACTTACCATTTTGAAATATTTTGAGCGCACTGCTGTTTAGAAGTGCTTTTAAAGGCGATAATTCGCGATCGGCAAAAGCAGCTAGATCGACAATTATCACTGGGCGGTGGGGGACAGCTATTTGGATAAGTCGGATGCGTTCCGTAAGTGGATCTAGCCCGGTGGTTTCTGTGTCTATGGCTATAACACGAGCTTTTATTAAAGGCGAGAGAACATCATTTAGTCTGGAAAAGTTTGTAATCAGCTCGTATTCCACAATAGGATTTGGGGCGAAGTCTGGGGAATTATTCATGGGACTAGAGGGGTTTTAATGTAATAGTTTTAGTCGTAAAATTGATAGAACTAGCAGAGATATTGGGGCAGATATTCGGTATTGAAGTCTCAGTTACATTCTCAATATTCATTTTGAAAAATACTAATAGTAATTTGTTGAAAGGTAAGTTGTGCTGTCCCCACTAATAAAACGGTATAGTGGGGAAGCAATCGTCTACTTTTTGTCTATTACGACTAGGTAGCTCTCAACAGTAACCGGGCGACCGCTCCCCCAAAAGATTTCTAAGGGAAGTTCGATTAACTTGGCTGACGTGCGCTTAAGAAAGGCTCGAAATGCTTGCGATCGCGGATCGGCTCGGACATTCATGGAATTGCTAACAACACTTACCAGCCGTCCAGAATTGGCTAGAAAAAGGTTATGAGCACGTTGTATGATATCTAAATCAACTCCTTTGATGTGGGGCGTTGAAAATGGCGGATTTGCCAAAATTCTGCTATATCGCCTCTGCGGTTCAGTTGTTAAAAAGTCACTTCCAACTAGATTGAACCCTTTTTGGAACAGGAGTTGTTGTAGCAGGGGATTTATCTCAATTACATCAACAATTGCACCCGCTCTAACCATAGCCTCCGCTAATAAGCCGTCTCCTGCTGTTGGTTCTAAGGCGTACATTCCTGAAACAAATTGAGCTTCTTCAATCATAAGCTCAATTAGCTCTGGGGGAGACGGAAACCAGGAATAAGGTGGAGCTTCTCGGATTCGCTCATATAGCATTTCTGCAAGCGATGAAGTATCTTTCATTTTAATTTGGCTGCTATTCGGGCTATAATTGGCGAAGATTGCCTTTTTTTCCGTGTTAAAATAAAGTCAATTGCCCTTCAACTTTTGACTTATCTTTTGGTGACTTAGCTGTTACCATTTCGGTCGGTAAATCTGCATCAGCGCTTTTATCTTGGGACAATTTACGTTTGCCCCAGCCTTGGGATGCTGCATGGCGGACAACGCTTTTCCTAATTGCTCTAGCTAGATGGTGATAATCATTTTGGATGCTGTCAAAGTTCACCGCTGAGAATTCAGCTAATTCGGACAAGTTGTAACCATGTGGTAGCCGATTATGTCTTGTCAATGTGTCTTGTGCTGCCCACATATAGACGTTGTAATAACTGTGGTGCAGAGGAGCTTCAAATGTAGCTCCCATCATATAAGCCACGACTTCTGTGGAAGTGCAGTAATTCCCTACACTTCTGTTGCTGTACTCCTCTACAATCAAATCGAGCCTATCGGATAAGCAAGCCGTTTTCAACCAGTCAGGTATGCTTTCTGACCAGGGGGTTTTGTGTAAAACTAATGGGCCTGCATAGTAACGTAAAAGGGGAAGGGGAATTCCGGTCAATTCCAGTAGCACGGCTATTAAGTCGCGGTGCATACCTATCTGGGCTAATAGCTTCAGCTTTTCCAAAATGCCGGACTGAGGTTTTACAGGATGAGTGGTAATTTCTTCAAGTAATTCGGGCGTTAACAGATTTAGCTGAGTCATATCTTTTTGAAGGATAATTATGTGACAAATGAAGGTCAGAAAAATCGCGTAGCGAATTCAGTTACAGGGATTTGCGCCGTCTGTTGGGCAAACAATTCGGCAGAGATACGCGCCTCTATATTTCTGAGTAATTTTTACCCACCTTGCTGGATGGAAGGCGGGCGAAATTAAGAGCGATGCCAGCGCTATATTTTATTTCGTGCAATAGCAGTAGGTCTTGGTTGTTTGCAGATAGAGTAAGGCGCCGTAGCCTATCCGCCGATAGGCGGTAGTTTAATTACGACTATCGGATGAAACCCCCACTCGTTATCCCTAGCTATGCTGAATTGTTGATTCTTACTACTTTGTAGCTACAGGATTTATGAACGAGCCAAACAATATCTATGGCAATGAACCCGGTTACAGCGCTGATGGCTATGCTGTTAGCGGCTATGAAAGTAACCCGTGCGAGTCCTCCCTTAACGGATATCGAAGCAACGGTTATAGCAGTCAGCAAACTGAGGGTTACGGGGTTCCAGACTACTTTGCTGATGGCTATCGAGAAAACGTTTTTGAAGGCGATTTGAATTTAGCAGATACTCCGTGGACGGAGACGGCTGCTAACCCTAACCCCTATTTTGAGGGAGGGGCAAATGACGCTAATTCCTATCAAAATCAAACAGCTACTTCTCATTTCGACGGCGGTGACTTAGAGCTGTAGTGCTTCAGATTGCAGGCTACAAATCGCCTGTATGAAACTTCTCATTTCGGCGACGATGACTTAGAGCTGCAGTGCTTTACGCCGAGGCTGCTCCATGTAAAGCCTCGGTTGACTGCTTTATTTATTTTAAGAAGCGCAATTGCAGCCTCATCAAGTTCGGTGGGTTCCTTTTTCCCACTTAATTGCTTAACTTTTCTACAGTATCCTCAACCAATAACCAAAGTTTTTTGCACAAACATGAGAAGAATATTATCAACAAGATTCTGGCAATTATCAGTATGGTTATTCTCTCTAGTCTTAATAGTTTCCATTTTGTTTGAGCAACCAATATTTGCTATAGCACGAATTCCTGCTGATACAACTGAAATGCCAACCAAAATTTTAGAAATACCAGGGATGGACAGGCAAGGAAATCCTACTTCAGTTAACGCCCTCTTGCCAGATTGGACACAAATTTCTTTTTCTCAAATGCCACCCATCAGTCAATCGGGAAGCCTTTCAACGGGAGAGTACAAGCAGGCAGTTGGCTATGATTTGAGCCGAAGTTGGACAGCAGGGCAAACTCCTGACCAGTACATCATGTTGGGCGATATCAGCCAAGCTTTGCAACCAGAACTGCTATCGTTCGGTTTTATCACCCAGCAAGCTGGTCTGAATTTAGATAGCGTAGCTTTAAGCGCATTTACTTTAGTTGCCAAGCAGTCGTTAAATCAGTTAGTTCAGGCTATCCCTCTTCTCGGTCAATTTAAAGTCGCAGAGATTGCGCCGGTGGCGGGACTGCTAGCAACAAAAGCTGCTGGCATTGATGTAGCCGATCGCACTCTAGATCGGGTTCTCAGTTCCAATCCACAATTAGGTCAGTTGAAACTGGGAGAAATTGACCTGTCTCAGTATTCAATGTCTTCGATTCAGAACTTAAGCAGCGCTCAACTTGGCGCGTTTTCAGATTGGCAAACGACCTTAATTAAAGACGTACCTGGGCTGAATGCTTTACCTCTGTCTAGCTTTCCCAATCCAATAGCAGAATTCGGCAATTTAGTAATGAGAATTGATGCGGTTTATGGTCCCGCCGAGCGACGGCGAACTAAGACGATATCAGGCTCCGACGTTCAGGGATTCTCAGTTAACTGCCAAGAAAATGATTGCGCTTACATCGAACTAGACGATCTGGAGAATTCGGGTCGGAATGCTCGCGGTTCGCTCGAAGGCAAGCAATGGATTAGCGGTAAGTACCAGGAAGTGGAGGGCGGATCGGGCTGTCTTAAAGGTGTCAACGGCGGCAAGGAACCTACGGGAAGATTGCCTTTTGGCAGTGCTTTTAAGGTAGTGGTCATGGAACCGGACGAGCAAACCGATACCGTTGATACTGCTCTATTCTTCCGATTTTGTTCGCCTTGCGGCTGCTCTCCTTATTTCATTGGCCCAGTACCTTTCTTCACCTATCGGGTTAATTCTCCCATTTTCGTTGGGGCGCTGGGATCGTCCTCTGGCGGCTCTTCCTCTGTACCAACTGCGGCAGTTCGCGACGGAGTATCTTCTCCTGTTACAAAAGGCGTAACTACAGCAGCTAATATTAATGTTCCTTGCCCTCCGGGTAGCACCGCACCAGCGCCCGTGTCAGTTGGCAATGTTCAAGGAGTAAATATTGCAGCTTTGTCGGAAGCGATCGCCAGTATTGAAAGCAGCGGTTCTTACGAGAATGCCGGCGTTAATGCTTGCGTTGATGGCGGAAATAATTGCGGGGTTCCGTTGGGCAAGTACCAGTTTATAAACTACGACGAGTACGCTGCTAGTTCAATTTCATCTAAACCAGGGGGTACGCAATTTTTAGCCAAACTGCGAGGCGGTTATCAACCCACTCAAGCAGAACTTTTTCAATTTTTTCCGCCTGCCGATCGAGAAGCTGTTTTTGCTCAAAGTCTCGCTTCTAAGCTGAATGCCACCTCTCAAGAAAAAGACCCTACTACTGGAAGTTTTTTTAGTGGCGATCGCCTGATTGAGCGAGTAGCTCAAAAGCATTTCGGGGGCGACTACTCCAAAGTTGACGGCTCTTCAACCGATACATTCGGTCGTTTAACTCTCTCAAGTTACGGACAGGATGTTTTGAGGCGCTATCGAGAGGGAGGTAGGGCGATCGCGGAGTCGAATGCTGCTGCTTGCGTTCCGACTTCCAGTGCGGCGCAATCCTCTAATTCTGCGAGTGCTGCCCCCGGCGGCGGTCAATCCACGAGTCAGTATATCAAGCCTGCGAATGGGCCAGTAACCAGCCGCTTTGGGATGCGAACTCGTCCGGTTTCCGGGGTGCGGAAAATCTATAACGGCATTGGAATTGTCGGTTCAATGGGAAGTCCGGTAAAAGCTGTTGGCGGCGGCGTTGTCAAGACAGCGGTGTCTAACTGCCAGGAAGGGTTAAAGAACTGCGGCGGGGGCTACGGCAACTGGATTGAAATCGACCACGGCAACGGTCGCACAACTCGGTACGCTTACCTGCGCGAGGGTTCAGTGAAACTCAAAGTTGGCGATCGCGTTTCTCAAGGTCAGGTCATAGGCGGACTAGGCAGCACTGGAACAACGGCAGACCCTAGCTTGCACTTTGAAACCCGCATTAATGGAACGGCTGTTAACCCATCTCAAGAAGGAATTTGAATTAAACGGAGATGTTCTGCACCATGATTTCCTTGAAAAAACGGACAATTATGTTGAAATTTACCTGGGGCTTGCTAACAGCTTTTTTGGTTTATTTGTCGAGCAGTTTATTCACCCATCCCCCAGCTTTTAGCCAGCCGACTCGGAACGCTGATTTCCCTTCAGCTTGCCTTCCTGTTGGTCTAGGGACTCTCAGGACAGAGTTTGTAACTGAAGTAACAGATGGCCGCACTCAATATCGCTTGTTCGATGCCTATTTGCAGGGAGATGCCGTGCCATTTTCTGTATTGGTTTCTCTCCAAGAGACGCAGTGTAGCTTGCTTTATTCCAACCCGACGAACGATTTTTATCCTTACAGCCGCACTGTCAAGCTGCCGATAGCAAGGCAAATCGCTCTGGGGGAATTGCGTTACTCCATCAACAAGGCAGGGAGTATTGATAAGTTCCGCTCTACCTTGCAGCCGAATTTTGGAGAACTCACTTGGCGATTTTCGGAAGAAGAGCTTTGGGCATTTAAGCAGGTTGGCATTACTGTTCCTCCACTTAGTAAAACCAGCCCAAAGAACTGATACCGATACCAAATCAGATGAAGGTAAGAGTCCTACAAGCAACAATAAAACCTTTGCTCAAAGCAGATTTAGTAAATCTGCAAGGTGTCTGTCATAACCGGATTTAGTAAATCTGCAAGGTGTCTGTCATAACCGGATTTGGTATGACATCTACATAGAAAATAGTTCGCGGAGGTCAAATCAATGTTTAGCAAAAATCAACAACTAACTTCAGGTTCAGAACACATAGGGAAGCCACCAATCATAGCTGGAAAGAAAAATTTATTACTGTTTTCTCAACCTTCTCAGAAGAAACTCCCAAACCCCGCTCCTAATTCCCTAAATAATTCGGGGTCCAGAGTATCATCGTTTTTATTTATTGGGCGGTGGTTCCGCTTTGGAGTGGTCTTGTTTTTGCTGTTATCGGTGATGTTAGGAACTGCTGGTTGCACCGCGAGTGCTACAACGATTTCTTGGACACCTGCTACTAGACTCATCCCTGTTGAAACTGTTCAAGGCATTGTTACCGAAAATTCTGAGCTTAACCCCCAGGATTCAGCATCAAATGTGTTGGCTTGGGCTGTAAACAAACCAGCCGGCAGGTTAGTTATTTTTAATTTTAACAGCCCTGGAGTTTGTGGAGCAGGAGGTTGCTTATATGTTGGGTATTTATTCATAAAAAATGTTCCTACTCATCGTGTATTTGCTAGTTATTTAAACGAAAAGTTACCACCTAATAAACCGCTACTTCAAGTAGTAAGTGACCCCTCAAAAACCTCTGATTTGCCTTGTTTGCAAGTACAGCAGCCGTCACAAAATGGTATTCGGCAGTTGTTTTATTGCTTCAACGGTCGCCAGTACCAGTTAGCTAACAGTTCCTTGATTGAGCTTCCCCATAAAATGCAATAGGCGAGTTTAAAGTATAGCAGTTCTCAATAAAGTGAGGTACGCGGGAAGGGAGGCAAGCCCGTCAGCCCGTCAGCCCTATCTGCGAGCGTACCTCATGTTACTGAGAAAAGTTATATTTGAGCTTGACTATCTGTTAGCGAGCTCCTGTTCCGCACCAATAAAAAAATGCCTCGCTCCCTAACTGGATATGAGGCACTTCTTCAAAAGTAACTAACCGAGGCTGTTAGTCATCTGCTTCCGCATCAAAATCATCGTCGAACTCCTCTTCTTCATCTAAGTCATCGAAATCATCCTCTTCTTCTATTACTTCAGCGGCAATTTTCCGAGGGGATTTATGATTGGCGGTCGGCTTTTTTCCATTTTCTATTTTACGAGCAGCGGGTGGCAGCACTTGAATTTGCGGTTCGGCTGTACCTGGTAATGCAGGAGTTTCAGTGAATCCGGCAATGATATCGTGCAGCCCCCAAATCGCATTTTTATGCTGCGGGCGTCCCAGATATAGAAAGGGGAAATTATCAGCAGTTGGCTTGGTATAGCTGACAGTTTTGCAGCAGTAGCTCTTATTAGAGCCTTCACCTTCTTTAACTCCTTTGAACTCCACCTCTAGGATGCCGAGGCTCCGCCATTTATCGGTTTTCCCGCTGAAAGGAATTTGGAAATAGTCGGCGAATGCTTTTTCCAACAAACGGTAGAATTCGTCTCTGGCTGCTTTAAAACTCCAAAGTGCGACATTCTTAAATCTGACGACAATAGGCGTGCTGTGTCTGGGACGATTGTTTTCATCCAGAAAGACAACGGCGTGTTCGCTGACAACATCCATTATCTTTTTATCAAGTTGAGCTTTATACTCTTCATACAGCCCGACCATTGCACCGCCTAAATTAGCAACGTCATTCTTGTAACGAATGTATTCAGGGACAAATCCCAGCACGCATAAGTGGCATTTAGAGAGTAGCAGACCTGTAACATCTTCTGTTAGTCCAATTGTAGTCATTTCCTCTTCAGTTGGCATAACGAACCAATTCGCTTTTTCTAGCTGATCCTCTGGAATTAATATTCCCGCCACTTGTTCATTGACGACAATGCCATAGGGCAGAATTGGTCGCCTTACTTGATTGTGACCGGGTTCTAGGAGTTCGGGGTCAATTTCAAAATCGAGGTCTTCTGACTGAAGTGGGATTGTGCTTTCAGTCATTCCTGCGTTAGTTGAGCTTTTTGCTTTAGCTTTGCTATTGGTTTTAACCATTCTAAAAGTTTGTGACATTGCAGTTCTTGCAAGGCGGTAGCCTTACCTTTAAGAAGGGTAAGAAGTAGCACAGTTAAGCCTAGTAATTTTGTCAAATAAATTAAAGGGTCATAAAAAAATAACTGGTAGTACAGAACTACCGAATCGTGAGGAAAACTAATTAAGTGTGCAAAAAAAAGAACGATTGTGAAAGCGCTCGCGCAGCTTCAGCAATTTCTGAAGTTGCGCTATTATCAGAATCAAGCACTCACAATGCTTTTAATTTCCTCGCTGCCAATATTTGGCGCGATCGACGCTCGGTAAAGTGTTTATTCCTATTGTCCGCAGTAGAGGTAGCCCTTCAACAAAGTTGATGGCTCCTTTCAAACCCGCGATCGCGTACAAAGAAGCTGCATCTGCTCTTTCGGATGGGCTAGCATTGGCTTCTTCTAACAACTTTATTAGATATTCAGGAACCTGTACGAAACCGCCATCAATACAAGCAAGGGGGACAAATTTAGTATCGGGAGCTAGGGCTTTTGGCTTCAAAAATGGCAGTTCGCGCTGGAAAGTTTTTGGAGTGCGGCGACTGTTTGCTACAGGCGATCGTTTTGATTTGCGCCTATGCCACCGCTTGGCTCGGTAAAAACTCCCTTTCAGTAACGGGGGCTGGCTTACCATCAATACAGCTTCGTGAAAGGGAAAATTCATCTGTTCTCCTTCCTGAATTTTCACCTCTTCTAATTTAGATTTTGTCAACCAGTCAGGCGCAAGCGGACAGTGCGGGTAAGACACGACTTTAGAGTTGTAGGTTAAGTCGGAAAGCAATTTGCCCGTTCTGGATAGTCTGGCGTTAAGATAATGCCACTTTAATCCAGGTAGATAGGCTCCTGAATATTTTACTTCAACGGCTCCCATGTAGATCCATTCTGTACGTTCTAAAGTTAGCGAAATGTCGCCTCTTCCTAGTTTGATGGTGCTGCGTTTTAAAATTTCATAGTCCGGGTGTCTCTTCAAAAGCTCTGACAGCCACTCTTTTTGTTTCTTGTTCACGGTAAAAATATCTTTCAATAATTTTGCTTCCTATCCTGTTGACTGCGTTAGCAGGGATAATATCAAGTGCTGGTTGTTTTCTACCGAAAGTTAGAACTGTTGGCTGTAATTGCTCGTTCCCAAGACTGAACTAACACTGAGTAATTTTGATTTAAGCTTACTTGTCTGCAAACACTAAGTTGTAGCTACAACTGAGGTCATAGTTAATTGAGCGATAGACAAAATATTGAATTCAGATAGATACTTATGAATTTTGAGATTAAATTTTTGATAGCACAGGCTAACTCTACTCCAGTTCTCGCTCAAGCCCAGAGGAGAACCCAGCAACCCACACCCCTATCATCAATTGACTTAGGCGGTCTCTTCCAACAATACAATAACCCGGATGGATATCTAACAATAGGAGCACTGATATTCCTCCTCTTACTGTCTCGATTTCTGGGAAATGGAAAGGGCAAAATTACCACTGGCAAAGTGTGCGGAACTTCCGAAAAGATGGCAGCCACTCAGCTTGCGTTGAAACAAATTAAGGAACGAAAACATAATAAAGTCACGCTATGGTGTGGCAGCCCTCGCTATTGGTGGAAAGGAAAAAAACTTAGAGGTTTTGTTACCACTATTCAGACAGCTTTTGGTTCTCCTCCCACTGTTTGGCTCCCTCATGCAGAACGGTCAACTTTAGTAATTGGAGCACCTGGGTCGGGGAAAACTTTTTCGACAATTGATAGGGCGCTAGAAAGTGCAATGGTGCAAGGATTTCCGATTATTCTCTACGATAAAAAAGGCGATCAGCTTAAACTCCACGCACCGATGGCAGCGCGGTATGGCTACCAAGTGTGGGTATTTGCACCGGGAGAAGCCTTTTCAGGCATTATTAATCCTCTCGACTTTATGAAATCGCCTCAAGATTCGGTCATGGCGGGGGAAATTGGTCAGGTTATTAATAGAAATGCGAGTGCAGGCAATGGAAAAGGTGATGAGTTTTTCTCTAAAGCTGGAGACTTATTGGCTAAAGCACTCCTTCAATTAGTCAAGGGTTCTAGGTATCCAGACATGGCAATGCTCTATGCAATTTTGAGGTTGCCAAATTTGGTAAAGCGGATTGACTATGCGGTTCAATCCCGTCGAATCGATGAGTGGGTCGCTACCAGCTTCAACCAATTTTTGAGCGCTAAGGAAGCAGAAAAAACTATTTCAGGAATTCTGACGACAGCGGCCGGAACGTTCAGCAGTTTTATCCAAGCTGACCTGTTGCGAGCATTTTTGGGAAAGTCGGACATCCCAACGAAAATAGAAGGCCGACAGATGATTATTTTCAAATTAGATGACGAGCGTCGCTCCGTCGTGGGGCCTCTGCTAGCAGCCGCGATTCACCTCCTCGTTGTGTCCAACTTAAGTCGCCCTCGGAAAGACCCACTGGTTATTTCACTCGATGAATTTCCCTCCATTCGATTGGATCGGATGCCGCAGTGGATTAACGAATATCGCTCGAATGGAGCTTGTTTCATTTTAGGAATTCAGAGTTTGGAGCAACTGTACGAAGGGTACGGGGAGAAAATGGGGGCGGCGATCGCCTCTGCTTGCAGCACTCATATTTTATTCAATCCGGGTAACACTGATACTGCAAAAAAATACTCCGAACGCTACGGAGAAAAAGAAGTTTTGCTCAAAAGCAAGTCCACTAGCCGTTCAATGGGCGGCCAATCTCAAAGCAATCAATCTATTAGTTGGAACGAGTCGCTTCAAAAAATGTCGCTGTTTTCGGTGGACGAAATTTTGCGGTTCCCCCAGGGACGGTGTGTAATTACGAACCCCGGCTACAGTTCCAGCGGCGAGGGGTCAATTCCTTACGCGCTGACCATACCCATTCCCAAAGCCGATTTGCAGCGGCAAAGCGAGAGCGAAGCTCTCTGGGATACAGAGGTCAGGTTCCGGCTGGAGAGTCGGGTGCAACTTGCAAGTCTTGACCAGCTTACAGCCGCTTTGTACGATCGCATTGAGGAAGCAGAACGGATGCTGCCTCTGCCAGACGCCGGAGGTAACGTTCCATCCCAATCGCCGACGCCGCCAGGTTTTGGCAAGAAATTTGGATCTGACCCGCTAGACTCAGTTGTCAGTAAAACTGGGCGTTCCAGGCGGGTTTTTGCCACGGGTGATATTGGCAAGCGCTAGGCTGGTGGGGGAGCCAATGGAAAATTTTCCATCAGTATTGACTGGAAGTTGGGATTGATGCGGATAGCAACAGTCGCGATCGCATTCTAAGCGGCTGCGACAATAGTCTCTAAATCTCCACCTCTGGAATTCCCTCAATGTCGAAATGAGTTAGGGGCGCGATCGCAGGCAGTGATGTTCTTCGAGCAGCAACAGGCGAGATCGCCTTTCCTGCCAGCGCGGACGCAAGCCAATCTCTTGTCTGTGTGTGTTGCCGGCTGTCCCAACTGAGTTCGCGCTTCGTCCCCGGATGGGCTGGGTGCAGTGCTAACACGGTCAGCTTGATATTTTCTGGCGGCAGCGAGAGAGATTCGGCTGCTGTCCACAATTTTACTTGATCGCACCAATTTAATGCAGGATGGCGGATTGCCCATTCAATTAAATGGACGGATTGACGTTCAAGAAAAGCTGCATTGGCGTTGATTTGTACGCATACATCTTTATTAAGCTTAGCGCTAAACTGAGTATCGACTAAGAATGTAGGAGGTTCCCATTCAAATACCTCTGGAAATAGCAAACTAACTTCCATAATCCACTTATCCACTTTGGGATTCGCAAGTAGCAGAGGTTCAGTGGGGAGTTTCAATAAAGTTTGTTTCATTATTAGTTGAAATCCCTCTTGTTTCAATTCAATGGGAACTGTTAGTTGTGTCGGATTGGCTAGAAAACTTAAATCAGTGAGGGTGATTAATTGCATAGGTGGGTAAGACAGTTACAGCTTACCCAGAGGGCGCGACGTTAGTCGCCTGCACGCTGTGGATTAATAATGAGCATTTTTGTTATAAAATATTTGTAAATAACAGGATTGTTGGGAGAAAGCGTTACTAAATTATCCGCTGCATACCGCCTCTACGCAGCATCAGTTGCAGAAACAATCAGCCTTTCCTCTCTTAAGCGATCGCCAGCGAATGACCCGGAGGAATTTTCCTTAAACTCTAAGTCGCCTTCCGCCAAATTGCCGAGGGAATCAGTTGATTCTAAAATGCCTGCAACTGTACCAACAGCAACGGTATTTCCCGGCTCGATTTTCTCCAAACTTTCAGCAATTGATAATCGTAAAGTTTTACGCTACAGTTTTTTCAAGCAATCCTATCAAAGCAGCGAGCGTGCGGGATTCAAGGTATCGCTATCTTCTTACCAAGCGTGTATGCTGCATTCAGAGCGAACCCGCTCTCCACGAACCGAGGATGCCTCTTTTTGAGCGATCGCACCCGCGTAGAAAATTGGCTCTAGTTGAGAGTCAGGTTGCTGACACCGCCGCCACTGCTGGATTTGCCCGGAGTCGAGTCGGGTGTCCGAGCAGTGAATGACTTTCCAAGCGGTGCTGCCGAGCGAGAGGAAACGGGCGCTTAGGAAGCTTGGAGTGGAAAAGTTAATTTAAGTATTTTCCGGCCTGATTTAAGTATTTTCCCGCATGAAAACAGTTACTTTTATAAAGACTTAACATAAGTTATACAACTCTCAGTAAATATACAGAATTATTTTCTGACTCGCAGCAGCAAAAACTATAAAGTTCAGTATTGTAACTAATATATTTATAATCGAGTCTAGCCGATAATAAGGATGAGCAACAAGTCGAGCGCAGTCGTAGGAATAAGCGTAAGTAAAGATTCCTCGAATTTGCTCAACGCCAAATCAATCAATTAAAAATCCAGGGTGCAGCCATGACTTTAACAAAGCCGTTTCGATTGCCTTTTCCCCAAAAAAGTAGCAAAAGCACAAATTTGGCAACCCCTACCTTGACTGTCAATCCTACAACAGACAGTTTGAGAGCTCGAACATCAAGCAAAACAATCAATAATAATAGTCCTGGACGCATAGACTCTACTTGTATGATGCGCCGCTCCCCGCCTTACCACTACAGATAGTGTCAAAATTGACCCGTTGAATCGAGGACTGAATAAATTGAGCCTAGGATTGAATAAATTGAGTCTAGGACTGAATAAATAGCGAAAGCGAGTAACAATAGCGAAGGCGGGCTACAGTCGTTTAAGGAGTACGGAAGAGCCTTATAACTCCATTCAAACAGGCGACTCGACCAAAGCGGGTAACATAATTGCAACTCGCATCTCCTCAAAAAGATAAGTGACGCATCCAAGCTTACCAAAACTATTATTTAACCCTCAAATCAGGAGTGCAAGCGAGTGCCTTTAACAGACCCGATTGGAGAACCTTTAATAGAAGAAATGGAATCCTTAATTCCCGGACTTGCCTCGACAAAGCCCCCTCTGCTGCCGGGAATTCAAACCTCAAAACCTTTATTATATCAATCTTCGGCAGAATCATCCGAATCCGAACAACTTAACTTAAACTTAATAGAACCAGCAAGCGAACCCGCATCCGAATTCAGTCTAACAGAAACTGATGCTTTTATTATTAATAAAGCCTCCGATATTAACAGCATACCTTCTGCCAACACCAGCCCTCTGATAACTAACAGCACTCTCAGGGATACAACAAATTCTGAAGTTGACCCCCTAATTGGTAAACTCGACTCCGACTTAGGAGACCCCCTAATCAACCCGAATCAAATTGCATCAAATAACGTTTCTTCTGATTCTAATAAATCTGCCACTGACATACCTCCAGTCAACTCCTCAATCAGCAACTCAGAACTAAATAAAACCACAGCAGCTACAACCGCTGTTTCCGATGAATTGCTGGAAAATAAAACACAATTATCGCCAACAGCCTCCACAAAATCAGAACAAGATTCGGACAAAACATTACCCGTTGCAACTGCATCTACCGCAAGCGAAAAAGATTCGGACAAAACGCCATTACCCGCTACCGCTGAAACGACTTCCAAACCTGAAGAACACCAAACGCCCTTATCATCAGGGACTACACTCTTCTTCGAGTCATCACCAAACAAAATATCACCTGCAACTACATCAACTCCTGACAAATCAGAACCAGATCCAACATCACCTGCAACTGTATTAACGACTGATAAATCAGAATCCAACAAAACATCACCTGCAACTACATCAACTCCTGACAAATCAGAACCAGATCCAACATCACCTGCAACTGAATCAGCCGCTGAAAACCCTGAACTAGATCGAACATTACCTGCAACTACATCAACTCCTGACAAATCAGAACCAGATCCAACATCACCTGCAACTGTATTAACGACTGATAAATCAGAATCCAACAAAACATCACCTGCAACTACATCAACTCCTGACAAATCAGAACCAGATCCAACATCACCTGCAACTGAATCAGCCGCTGAAAACCCTGAACTAGATCGAACATTACCTGCAACTACATCAACTCCTGACAAATCAGAACCAGATCCAACATCACCTGCAACTGCCTCAGCCACTGAAAACCCTGAACCAGATCGAACATCACCTACAACTGTATCAACTCCTGATAAATCAGAACCAGATCGAACATCACCTACAACTGTATCAACTCCTGATAAATCAGAACCAGATCGAACATTACCTACAACTGTATCAACTCCTGATAAATCAGAACCAGATCGAACATCACCCGCAACTGCATCAACTCCTGACAAATCAGAATCCAACAAAACCTCACCTACCGAAATATCCACCACCAACAACTTAGATACCGCCACTAATCTAGAACCAAATAAAACCTCAACCCCAGAACCAGATCAAACCTCAACTCCCCCAACCAACGTTAACTTTGACTCAAACGCATTCACTGTCGATGAAAAAGGAATAATCGGCATACAATTCACATCCGACGGCGGCTGGTATAGCGGACAACTAGCCATCGTCAGCCTACTCGGAATGGAAAAATTCGTTCCCGGTTCCCTTGCCTTCATCAAAGAAGCAGCAAATCGAGCTTTAAGCAACTCGACAAAGGGCTACATCGCAATAAATGACGATTTAGAATCCGCATATTACACCGATCCTAACAGCTCTGAAAACCTCAATTCCGGGCAATACCTCGGCACAAAAACATTTGCCATGACGCCTGGAGACAAATTCTTCTTCATGCTAGTCCCCAACGGCACCGTACAGCAAGTATACGACAACCCCGCAATCGGCGACGACAAAAAACCCCTATTTTCAATAGCTACAGACAATCCCAGCGACACCTTCAGTATCGGTCAAATTGCCGACATTACAGGCGAAGGCCAACTCTTCGCCATGGAAGACATGGGGCTAATTCAAGGAAGCGATATCGATTACGATGATATCACATTTCGTGTCACGGGTGCTACATCCAAAATAGTTCCCCTCAGCGAATTAGTTGACTCCTTCTCTGCATCAATTCACTCCCAGTTAGTTCAAAAACTGAAGGGTGAATCGGATAAATCAGAGCCGAAATTTACCCGAGAATCAACTGTTACTAATTCCGGCGATAAATCCCAGGGAGAAACACCATCGATAACTGCTGATAACGACCAACAAAACCCTCAGCCAACAACAGCAACAGTTGCTAACTCAGACAGCCCCCAAGCGCAACCAACAGCAACATCTACAGTTGCTAACTCAGACAGCCCCCAAGCGCAACCAACAGAAACATCAATAGTTGGCAAATCCGATACTGAAGAATCGCAACCAACAGAAACATCAACATTTGGCAAATCCGATACTGAAGAAGCGCAACCAACAGAAACATCAACATTTGGCAAATCCGATACTGAAGAATCGCAACAAATAGAACAAACAGCCTCTCCCCCAGAGACACCCAGTGTTAGCCCTACTGAATTAAATTCGGAAATTGAACTGCCAGTATTAGCAGAATCTCTTGTCAGCGAGTCAGCAGATGCTGAATTAATTAAAACCGACACAACTGCAACTAATCGCATTCCTCAATTGCCGGCTGAAGCCGACTATGCTGTAAATAATGCTGCTTCTCCACCAACCGCTGAAACTCTGCTGATTCCCACTCCCATCGCGTCACAGCCTCCTGCAAAAACATCAGAGATTGCCGATAATTTTGGCGAAGAATTGCCAAGAGAAACCGATGACAGTCTTCCTAATGCTGCGTCACAATTGCCGACCCAAATTACTGAGGTTATTCCCGCATCCAAAGCTGTTGATATCCAAGAAATTGACCGGGATGTTACCGAAAACGCAGCCGAATCTGAAACAGAACAATTTCCCACAACCGCTGAAATTATTGCTACAAAAACAGAAAACGTTGCCGATTTAATTGAAGATGACACCGCCTTCCCTGAAATAACAGCCGAATTTGAAACAGAACAATTGGTGACAAAAACCGAATCAATTGTTGATACACCTGAAGCGGATGATACGGTTGAACGCGAACTCCCTGTTGCTGAAATAACAGCCGAATTTGAAAGCCAACAATTGCCACCAAAAACAGACGATTTCGCTCTTGCAGAATTCACGGCGGATACAATTGATACGGACATCGCTGTCACCTTCACAGCAGCAGAATTAGAGACAGAAAACTCCCCGGCAATTGTCGTTAATTCTCTCGATACCGACCCGCTAATTTCTCACTCAAACTCTAGCGTACAAACCGATTCTCCTATACAGACACTTTTCTCAACTCCATCAGAAACAGCAGCAGGTACGGCACAGATAGCCTCAGTCGAAACCAGCGTTTCACCCTCAACTCTTAAATCCCCACCCGAACCAAATTCAAACACTTATAATAGCAATTCAACTCAAACAGAAACCGCCGCCGCTCAACCTGCGTATTCCGATACCGAAATTGCGCCCCAATCCGCAGATATAACAAGCGGTTTGTTGCCGTTAGAGGCAGAAGAACCGGCTCAATTTTCGGACGGTATTGCCAACATTCAACCCAATTCAACACAGCGTACTGGCGACTTCCAAAGCAATACAAATCCCCCAACAAATTTATCAATAACAACTACAGCCAATTTACCACCAATCCCCGGTACTTTTCTTGTAGATAATCAAGGAGAAGTCAGATTTGACTATGTATTTGACGGCGGCTTGTTTGAAGGCGAAGTCGGAATTTTCAGCCTGGCAGGAATGTCCGCATTTACACCAGGAACTCCAGAATTCATTGCCGAAGCATTGCGTAGAGTTTTAAGCAATTCCACCGACGGCCACATTGTCATCAGCGACTCGATAGAAGGAGCCAAATTCACCGGTTCGATGCCGTTCGACTGGGAGTGGGGCAGCGGCGAATATCAGGGTATCAAAACTTTCAATATGACCCCAGGTGACACCTTTGCCGTCATGTTAGTCCCCAACGGTACAGTGCAGTCATCGCTCGAATCCTCATATTCGGGAAATTGGTTCCCCGAACACCGTCCCTTATTCAGTATTGCGAATGCCAATCCCAACGATACATCTTACGTGTTGCCGATCGCCGACGCAACAGGTACGGGGAACACTTTTGCGATGGAAGATATGTCAGCCGCTAACTCTGACAGCGACTACAATGACCTTATCTTCACAGTGCTTGGGGCAACAGGAAACGCACCGCTGCTTTCTGCAGTTATCAATCCTGACAGAGAATGGCGCAATACGACTCTCGGACAGCAACTGATAGAATACGCCAACAGCCAAGTGCCGCCGGAGACAGCCCCCCCCGCAATTGCAGCAGCGCTAGTTAACGACACCGGTTCTAACAGTACCGACGGCATCACCAATAACCCCGCCATCAGCGGAACAATTACCGATGCCAGCGACATTGCTAGCTTCCGCGCCAGCTTTTCGAGAGAGTCTACCGGCATTGAACTTAAAGACTTGCTAACCTCCGACGGCAGCTTTGCACTCACCCCCAACACGCTATCCACAGTAAACGGCAACACCTTAACAGACGGCACGTATACCCTATACCTGCTTGCAACCGACTCTCACGGCAACACCAACACCTTTGAACTCCCCTTCACCCTCGACACGACACCGCCAGAACTAACATTTGGCTTAAACCCAGCTTTCGACACTCCCCCCGTTGCAGACGGGCAAACCCTAGACTCCACCGTCACCTTAACCGGGCAAACCGACCCCGGAAGTACCGTTATTCTAGCTGAAACAGGAGCTGTAACTACTGCTGACTCTACAGGACGCTTTGAGTTTGCAGGAGTAACATTAGCTATTGGCAGCAACAGTTTCACCACCACTGCCACAGACAAGGCCGGCAACGAGAGTACCGCCAGCAGAACTTTTACCCGCACCTCCGCTACTGACTCAGGCGTTATATGGCTGGCTGAAGGGACATCCTTCACAGAAAAGTTATTTCGGCCTATTACAATTCCAGCAGTGCCGTCAACCCTTACTGTGAATATCGCCGGTCTCAACTTCGACGCTTCAGACTCCGACTCCATCAAAGATGCTTTTGAAATAGCCTTAGTCGATGCCAGCGGTCGCTCTTTAGTTCACACTGTAGGAACGGGACACAACAGCTTCTTCAATTTCACCGAAGGACAGCCTCCCCAACTAGCAGCAGGCGTTACTTTCAACGGTTCTAATATCAGTGTAAATTTATCGCAAATAGCGGACGGTACGGCTGCTACACTGCAAATACGGTTGGTCAACAACGACAGCGATACAGCAACGCAAGTCGGCATCACCTCAATTGCCATCCAACCTTCATCGGCTGCAATAGTTCCTGTAACAGCATCGCCCTCCGAGGATGTATCCCCTAACGTACCAGTCAATTTCAATCGCTTGCAGGACGTGGGGAGCAGTCTGGAAGCAGAATACAAACAGACTTCCTTCAATTCAAGCAGCAAAATTCTTTACGCCGATTTAGCAGTTAAAAATGCGGGTCAGTATCCGGTGCGGGGTACGCTTTTGGTAGGGATAAACAATATTAGCGACCCAACGGTGCGACTGTTGGATGCGGACGGAATGACGCCGGAAGGAATTCCTTATTACGACATTAGCAAACTGGTTGGCGGTGGCATTTTAAAGCCGGGGGAACTGACATCAACCGATACGTTAAAGTTTTACAATCCTCAAGGAGTTCAGTTTAGTTACGATTTAGTATTTTTAAGCCAGTTAAATCAAGTTCCACAATTTAAGGCGACACCAAATACGGAAGTTTTGGTGGGTAAAAGTTACGTTTATACTGCAATTGCTATTGATGCCGATGGGGATGCGCTGACTTATTCCTTGTTGGAAAAACCGCAGGGGATGGAGATAGATGCTCAAACCGGGATTATTAGTTGGCCGACGGTTGCCGGAGATATTGGAAATCACGCGGTGACGGTGGAAGTGGGAGATGGGAAAGGTGGAGTGGCTAAACAAAAGTACGTGCTTTCAGCTATTAATCCGCCTCCGAATCGGCCGCCGATTTTTACTTCGACGCCTGTTGTCGATGCAGCCGTCAATACACCTTATACTTATGAGGCAATCGCCAAAGACCCTGATAGCAACCCTCTGACTTACTCTCTAGTTAGCAGTCCAGCAGGTATGAGCGTTAACCCCAGTACCGGCCTCCTCACGTGGACACCGACAAGCGACCAACTAGGGCTTTCTGATGTGGTATTGAAGGTGACGGACGGTCAAGGAGGAACTACAGAGCAAGCATTTAAAATTCAGATTCAAAAAGAACCGGGAAATCACGCGCCGATTATTACCAGCGAACCTGAAACTAAAGCTTATGCCTCTAAAGGTTACACCTATCAACTCTCTTCAGTTGACCCAGATTTTGACCCGCTTAAATATTCGCTTGTTGCTGCCCCGATTGGAATGACAATCGATCAAAATACAGGTCAAATTACCTGGAATAACCTAACCTCTTCAGATGCCGGCAAGCATGAAGTTACGGTCAAAGTGAAAGACAATCGGGGCGCAGTTGATACTCAAACCTACACTCTGGAAGTATTCAATGTTGTGCCAGGACAACTAAAAGGGAAAGTATATTTAGATGACCGTCAGCCTCTGAATACCCTTGTGTATTTTAACGATTTTGAAGACCAAAACCGCTCGAAGGCTGAGTGGTCGAATCCTATTACAGATGTCACACCCATAGGAAACCGACATTTTTTAGGGGAGTACAGCAGCATCAGCAAAAATAATCCTAGAGGAAAAACAAGTCTCGAACTCAATTCTTTACCAGAACATGACACTGTTACGGTGTCGTTTGATTTGTACATCCTCAAATCGTGGGATGGCTTGGCTAGCTGGGTGGGAGGACCAGCTTTGTGGGAGTTAAACGTGGAAAATGGACCCACCCTGTTGCAAACTACTTTTAATAATGTAGATTTTTATTGGCCTTATTATGGAGCTGGACAATCATACCCCGATCCCTACAGCGCGAATAGTAACTATCCTCCCCGCACTGGCGCGACTGAAAACAACACGCTCGGATATAGTTTTTACGGCGACTCCGTTTACAACTTAAGTTTTACATTTGACCACAAAGATAGTAACCTTTTACTCAATTTTCTAGGCAATGCTGGCAATGGAGGTCTTGCGGATATTGGCAACGAATCCTGGGGCTTGGACAATGTTGAGGTCAGGGCCAGTTCCAAAGGTCAGGGTCTGAGCAACTGGCCTGTTTACTTGGATAGTAACGGTAACAATAAGCGCGACCTTTCGGAACAATTTACTCTAACTGACGAACAAGGCAATTACTCTTTTACCCTTGAATCTGGAAATTATACAGTAGCCCAAGAACTCCCGACTGGCTGGACTAAAGTTGTACCAACTGGCAATACTTATCAAGTTGGTGCGATTCGTTTAGTCGAAACCCGAAAGGGGGGATAGCTAGCAGCGATGGGGTAAGCCCATCAGGGTTAGAGTTC
>JAUBST010000072.1:0-25957 GCA_036702215.1 Microcoleus sp. F6_B6 | reverse complement strand
GCTGCCTATCTTTTTTTACCACAAGTTGGCTCAATCCTTACTAGCTATGGGTTTGGAGTGGGTTGTCACCCCCCCAGCAGTGTTAGCTCTGTTAACAATCGCTCTGGCTTTGTTAGCAACGGTTGCCCCAGCCAGTTCGCGCATCGCCCCTACAAGAGTGGAAGGCGGTGTATCTGTTGCGGTAGAGCGATCGCAGTCCACAGAGAGACTGGCTCAGCAACAGGAAGCAACACCGTCACAGAGCGATCGCGCTGCTGCTGAACGAGTTTTTCAGGAGGGAGAGCGACTACGCGACCAAGGGACAGCAGAATCTATGCGATAGGCAATTCAAAAGAATGAAGAGGCTTTTACAATTAGAATCAAACATTACCATTAATATGAAACTATATTTATGAAACAGTCGTTATTTGCTAAATTGCTAGCCCTTTTTACTATTGCCTCCATAACCCCTCCAGCCATCAGCCAATCTAGTTGTCCACCCCAGCGAGACTATTGCTGCGTTAAGGATCGCGATGGCATACCGATAACTAGAATTGTCACCGCGCGGGGAGTTATAACCATGATTCGCTGGGTTCGCACGGAGGATTTACCTGCTGATTTGACCCCACAGCAGCGTTGCCAGCAAGTATCCGAACGATTGCAAGCTTACCGAGATCGAGGTCAACTAAAATACATTACAGGTGCGATCGTTAACGGTCAGCCTGCGATCTGTGTGGCTAAACAGCGAGGCGGTGACTGTCTCGGTGTATTATTCAACCTGAAACCAGGAAGCGACCCCAAACGCGCTTTAAGTAAACTATTGAATCAGCAGGGGCTTGGTGAAGGAAACCCATTATCTGAAGGTGGAAGTAGACGCTTTTATCTTGATATGAATGATTACCTAAATGAAGTTACTCCCGACTAAATAATGCTTAATTCAAAAGGATGTTATTTCCATGAGTGTTAAATTTTTTGCTGCTCTTATTGGACTTTTAGCTACTTTGGGATTAGTCTATCAAGATAGTTTTAAGGAGTTTTTATTTGCCGATTCTCCTCAAGATTCAAAACAAACCACTACCAATCAATCGCACGTTGAGCAATCATTAGAGAAAGTCGCTCAAGTCCAACACCCTGAAGAAGTTAAAGAGATATTGCAAACTAATGACTGTAGTGTTTGCCAAATAGACGGGATTAATTTGAGCGGCGCTAATTTGCCAGGAGCAACTTTTTGGTCTTCTAGCCTTAGAGAGGCTAATTTCAGCGGGAGTAATCTGGCAGGAGCTAATTTTAATGAAGCTGATTTGACAGGCGCTAATTTCAAAAGTGCGAATCTCAAAGGCGCAAATTTTAAAAAGGCTAATTTGTCTCACGCAGACTTGACAAATGCTTCTTTAGAAAATGCTTCTTTAGAAGATGCTATTCTGTTTGCAGCTAATTTGAAAGGTGCAAATTTACGCGGCGCAAATTTGAAGGGGACTCAATTACCTAGTCAAATTATCAACGAACCTTCTAATCGGGAAACAGCGCAAACGCCGCAGTCAGGGGATGTTAAAACCATTGCTAAAGAAATTACGGTACGCATTGAGGCTTATCTTAGCGGTTCTGGAGTAATCATTGCTAAAGAAGCCAACACTTACTACGTTCTTACTGCTGCCCATGTTATGTGCAAAAATGACATCTCTGTGTGTAAAGACAAAGACGATTTATTTGATGTTGTTACTCCTGATGGGACTAAAAAAGAAAAGCTAAATTTTAATACAGTTAAAAAACTACCTGGCGTAGATTTAGCAGTATTTTCTTTTACTAGCACCAAGAACTATAGATTGGCGCGATTAGCAAATTCCGATCGCATTAGCGGTATTAGTGGTACACCTGTTTATGTCTCTGGCTGGCCTGTATCAGATAACTCATCTCACCTATTTCCTTATGTTTTCAGTGGGGGGAAAATAGCTGACAATTCATTAGGAAGTGTCCCTGATGGTTATAGCTTATCTTATGATAACGCAACATTACCAGGGATGAGTGGAGGCCCAGTGCTGGATGCAGATGGTCGAGTCGTGGCAATTCACGGTCAGGGATTTAATCAAAAAATTAAGGATAAAGAAGGCAACCAAGATTTGTTGGTTAAATTAGAGCTTAATTTAGGAATTCCTATCAATGCTTTTTTACAATTGGCTTCTAAGTCAGGAATTAATTTGCGCCTACAAGTGGATAGTACCCAACCGCCTGAAAGTGCAAGACGTAGCGCTAGAGTGCCCATCGCTTCAGAAGCGATCCAAAACCCGAATACAAGAACTGCAAAAGCAGTAATTTGGGCAAATAAAGGCTTTGATTTACTGGTTGGAAAACAGCTACAGCAAGCATTGACAACTTTTGAACAAGCGATTCAAATTCAACCTGATTTGCACTCAGCTTGGTACGGCAAGGGTCGTACTTTGGAAGCGCTAAATCGAAATCAAGAAGCTCTGGTTGCTTTAGATAAAACGATACAACTTCAGCGGAATTTTTATTATGCTTTGCAGGCGCGAGGAGATTTGCTGCGAGATTTGAATCGGGGACAAGAAGCGATCGCATCCTATAACCAGATTATCAACGATAAACCACAAAATAATCTCTATCTTCACCGCTTGTTTCAACCTCACGCTTATGTGATGAGGGGAGCTACCCGTTACGATATAGGCGATCGAGAAGGTGCGATCGCGGATTATGGGCAAGCGATCGCTATTAATCAAGATTTTGCACGAGCTTACTATTTCCGAGCATCTGTTTACTTGGAAATGCGAAATAAACAACTTGCTATTAAAGATTTCAAAGCGGCGGCTGAACGCTATTTAGCCCAGGGAAATGTTGAGGGCTATCAAAAAACTAGACAGTTACTCAGCTTCATTGACCGATAGTTTGTTAAGAGTTAATCTCTACTTTGCCTAATTCTTAGATTCTAGCAAATTTCATTATTGGGTTTATGCCTAACGTTTACTCTCAATGATTTCAAAGGAATTAATCATAACTTTGACTATTGGCAAAAAATGCTGATATTGATTCATCTCTGCTTGGTAAATAAGAATGTAAACTTTTTGCCAATTCAATACTCCAACCTCCATTCTTTGAAAAGTAGATGCACCTTCCTTGTATGTATAAACTATTAGATAACCTTCTCGCTTGTCTAAAATAGTTCTTTTGCTTTCAAGAATATTAACTTGTTCGTTACTCCGTTTTATTTGCTTGATTACTGAATTTTCATAGGCTTCTAGGGTTATGGGCTGTTGTAAAGTTTCCACATTGAGAATCAATTGCTGTTGAGTTAAGTTATTTTCTTGAGTGCGAATAAATCTAGCGATTTCTCCTGAAAATCCGTCCTGAATTTTTTGGAGTTGCCAATCTAGGGGATATTTTATCCTTATTCCCTCGGTAGTTTCTTCATAAAACTGCCAACTTTGGGCTGCATTGTCAGAGAGTTTTGATGAGTTAATTTTATTTTCAGGTTGAATTGCTATTCTTTTTTGTTCTAAAACTATAATTCCGGTAATGACAATCATAAAAATTACGATCGCTATTAACCACAACTTAGATGAAAACCCAAAATTTATTAACCCTGAATTAAAATTAAACTTGTTTGTAAAATATTTATTAATAGAATTACCGCTTAACTCTTGCCAAGTTGGAGGAACTTCTGCCGGATTCTGGCAAATTACTGGCAGCCAAGTCACCCCAGGCCAAACTTGCTCCCAAGCTTCGAGACGATCGCGCGATCGCCTCACTGATGTCTGCAATGACTGACCGCTAGCATATTCAGTAAGAAACTCCTTCAAAAAAGCTTGTGCGATCGCATCAGGCACTTGTTCCCGCATCGCGATCGCAACTGGAATATACAAACCTTCCCGCGCTAAATCCTGCACTAACCCCACACTATCGCAAGAGTTAAAAATAGCTATTTTCAATCCTTGACTAATAGCTTCTCGCAAAGAACTTCTGAAATCTAAAACTTCTAAACTACTATTTTGATTAATATAAATTCTCCCATTTTCTGCCACTCTTTCACTATGCCCAGAAAATAAAAATATATCCCAACCTATTTCGCTTCTAAGCTGCTTTAATAAATCTTGAGTTTGAGGTCGATCTAGAAATGTAGCATCAGCAGAAGACAAACGCTCAACCTCTTCTCTATCAGTCTGGACATCAATACCTGTACTATCTCCAAGAACCCCTAAAATGCGGACATTACCTTTGCGTATAACTGGTTTTTTCACCAGTTTAGCACGTTGAAACTCAGAGGAACTCAAAGCTATTTCCAGATCGCTACCATCGTCATGTTGCAATAAATCCCAAACGTGCCAAGGCAATTTCCACAGCACTGGATCTGGGTTATTAATTTGGAGAATTATTCTAATTTTACCCCTTTTATTACTTAACTTCTTCAGCAAGCCTTCCCTAATTGGCTGCCAAGTACCTCCTGACTTCAGCCAATGTTTCATCTCAGCTTCTAAACTGCGAGCTAATCGACGACAAGCTGACACTCCCTCACTACTAGCGCGGTTTGTTGTTTGTCCGATTTCGGAAACTGAATTATCGTTTTTAGAGCGCATTGAATTAGGGACAAAAGGTTTTAAAGTCCGGTAGGCCGATCGCCAAAGTTCATAAAAAGCCCGAACTTTTAAATTTCCCGGTAGTCGGCCGCAAATTTCTTCAGTGGGAGGCCCATAGTCTGACCAAAATTGCAGCGAAACATGAAATCCTTCGCTAATATCTCCTACTCCTATTCTTAAAACGGCTACTCGGCTCATTGCTGCCTTTCCACAATAATATTTTCCTTAATTTAGATCGCAAAATCTTCTGTCACGCTGGTATTTTCCAGAGATATCCTGATGCGAAAGCGACTACCAATAGGAAAAGTATAGCGCCATTGGATACAGTCATCGATACCTATACCTTGAGAATCTGTTCTAGCTTCAACTTCTAGGAAAGTATTTTCTTTTGATGAGAAAATAGTAAGTTTAAGGTGAGGTGGTAAAACTTGTCGATCGCCAGTTGGCTGCACTTGTATAAACACCTCAACTTCATTCTCAGATTTTGGCATTAATCCAACAATTAAGCTGACTGATGCAGTTCCTAATTGCATTCCTAAATCAATCAACTTGGCTTTTCTGACAGCCGCTTCCGGATGATTGGGAGCAATTTTTCCCAAAGCGATCGCGGTTTGCCAACGAGTTTCTGGATCGCTCGTACTGTGCAATAATTCAGTTAAAGCAGCAATAACCTCTGGGTTGTCAGTGCCTATTTCCCCTAATAACTTAACAGTATGGCGAAGGATGAGTTCCTCGGAATTAGTTTGCAACAAGAAAATTAATGCGGAAATTGCAGCTTCAGAGTCGCTACTTTGAGGGCGATCGCTATCTTTTGAACGAAAATCGGCTCTGGCTGGTGATGCTGCTGTCCACAACGATTCTATAGCTTCCACAGTTTGCCACCCTGCTTGAGCCATTTCTCCTAAAAGATTCCGCAACCGCTGGCTCAATTCCTCTAGTATTGTGCCTTGTAAAGGGAATTGTTGTAAGATAAATGGTTGTTCAATTGCATTTTTAAATTCTAACTCATTCAATTGTTCTATTAAATAATCAAGCGGGAAAAGGTCTGCGATATCCACCTGTTCTAACAATTCTTCTCCCTGATTGTTTTTGATAAATCCTAATAATTGTACTGCGTCTAAACGCTCAGTAAATTGAACCGCTACATACCCGATTAAATCTTCCCTAAATTCCCCCGTTAAATTTAAAATTTCCTCTCCAGGCAACACAGGTAGGCATTCTATATTACCCATTCCTGGCAAAACTAGATCGGTAGCATTTAATAAACCGCAAAGCGCTAGATTTGCACTATCTCCCGCCTGCAAATCCGTCTCAATTCCCATTGAATCTAAAAAACGGCTGACAGCAAAGACGGCAAGAGAATTTAGATAAACGCGCTTGCCTTTTGCTGGCGAAGTCTGCTGTGCAGCTAAATGCTCTGCCCAACGGTGCGCTGTCAATTCTAAAGATACTGCGAATGGTGGCAAAATAGTGCTGGAAGTCATAGCTTTTCTCCTAAAAACTTTCTTTCATATTCTACTAAATTATTTTCGATATCTGCCAAAATTTCATGGAGTAGCGGACGGCATCTATTCCTCCAATGAGTGTGAATAGTTTGTTCCTTAATGTCAAAACTTTTCGCTAAAGAGCGCACACTAATCTTTTTTTCAGCAGCAATTTTCCCTTCCTTTAGGCTAACCAGATTTCCGGGGCTAGTTAAGTACATAGCCTGTAACAGCATTTGGCAGTTACAGGCTAAGCAATTTCTTGGGTGACAGCCACTTAATTTCTGTAAGTAATCCTGTTCGATGTAAAGTTCCAATATTAAGGCTTTTCTTTGAGTACGATCAGTCTGAGACTTCTCAATCAAAGATTCTATGCCATCCAGCAAAGGTGCATTAAAACCGACATCGGGCAGAACCTCTAAGAATGAAACCTTTTCAGAAAACACTGGAGCATCCAGACTTAGTGGCAAAGGTTTAGCGCGATATAAGTCTAAAATTCGATATCTCAAATAGCCATTAAACCAAATTACAAATTTTGTTCTGAGGTTCTCAGGATGTTCGCGATCGATATCGACTTTAAACTTAATGATAAAGACGTTGATATTAACTCTAACATACTCCAAAGTCTTGTTAAGCGCATCCAGATAATCTGGATGAGAGTTTTTGATAATTCCTGGCAGTGTAGGAACCCTGGCTAACAAGCGTCCCATGTCTTGAGAGCGTTCCCCACCTGGGCTAAGGACTCCTTGGATGAGTCGTCGCAACTGTTCGTCCCGTTCAGTCATACAAAGTCAGAAACTGAAATGTTCTCTTCAGTATGCAGCATAAGGGTTCTGGCGTAAAGATATCTGCGGCTTTTGCTGTCTCTGGGATGCCTGTCGATAAAATTTTTGGCAATTTTGCAATAATTTTTTGAGCTTATCCAGTACATATTATAGAAGTAGTTGGCCAACGAGCTTCTTCAACCTTTAGTTCAAAGTAAGAAGAGGAGTTCGACTTATGTCAGTTGAGCAGAAAGTTGTGCGTGCAGAAGTTCAAGTTTTTCTTAACAAACTAAGAACATTAGATTTCGGCCCAATTGCGTATAAGCTAATGCACCCAGACAAAGGTCGTGGCTGGACAAAAGCAAGAACAGTGAGGGCGATCGCGCGTTACATGGCATTTTTGGGACTCATTTACCTATATCCCGATCGGCCGTTTGTCCCCACACAGGAAATAGATGCAGTTTGGCACAATCACATTTTAGATACCACCAAGTATCACCAAGACTGTGAACTTTTATTTGGTCGCTACGTTCACCATTTTCCTTATTTTAGTCTGCGGGGTGAGGCGGATGAGCAAAATTGGCAGGCAGCTTTTGCTGACACTCAAACTATTTTCAAGCAGCATTTTGGCATCGCTCCTATTGACAAACTAGATCGATCTAAAATCTGGCTAAAAGCTGAGGATAAAAAAAATAAAGGTGCTCGTTGTGACAAGCTGACAGAATCCAAAAAGAAAGCGGAAAATCGCCCGACAGTGGATATTAAAGCCGAAGTCTTGGCTATTTTTCCTGAAGCTTTGAGTTAAGAATAAGCGCGGATATCAAGTCTAGTTAAATAGACATGATTTCTGTAGAGGCGGGTTCGCCCAGATATTTGACACCCACGAATAATCTTGATAACCCGCCCCCACCCAACGAATAATCCCCAAACAAGCATCCCCGAATCAGCCTTAAATTCAATTAATTGTTAATTTATCGGTGGGGTCGGGGCAGGTTTACATAATTTGTCGATGGGTGTCAAATATCTGGGCGAACCCACCACTACAGATTTTGTTCAAGATTGTACCAGCTTTTTTCCCGTGATTTATTCATCATTTCCTTTGGAGTTATTATGTCTTGCCCTCACGATATCTTAGGAAAACCTGTTTGCTACATTGTGGAACACCCCGATTGACCACAAGAAAGATTCTGCACAATTTGCAATAAACGCTTTGTAGAAGATGAATCTAATACAAGCATCTGGTTATTAATTGCCCTTGTTTAAATTGTCTTAGTTCTGCTCCTAAGCGCCTGTTAAAAGCCAACTAATTCCCTTAAAGACGGTAATTAAAATTGGAGTTATACTGAGTGATAAATTTTGAATAAAAACCGTCATTCTTTCAACTTCCGGCAGCATTCCCAAGGCAGTAAAGTCTTCAATCGCTAAATTTGCCCAGTGGTTTGCTGCTGTTAAATCCTTCTGGTTTTTTACTAGAAAAGCGATCGATTCTTTACAATAGGCTTCCCGACTCCGATCTTGGTTTAGCTGGGCAATTTGCAAGCCTTCCTCGAATAATTGTCTAGCTTCATCAAAATTTTCCTGCTCGACAGCAACATCTCCTAGCCAGTTTTTTGCTAAGGCGATACTGCGCTGCCAGCCTATTTCTTGAGCTTTTTTGAGTGTTTCTTGATAGAGGATTTTGGCTGTTGCATAATCTTCTTTTAGGAAGTAAATTTTGCCTTTGTAATAAGAAATATGAATGTGCTGGCGTTTTAACTTTTCATCTTCTTGCTGATTCAGTTTTACCAAAAGTAAAGCTTTTTTTAGCCATAAAAGCGCTTTTTCAAACTGTTTTTGTTCTATTCGGAGAACGGCAATATTAATTATTAAATCAATCTGAAAACTGTGACTTTGATAATGGCGAAGTTGCCACGTTTCTTTGAGGAAAGTTTCTGCTAATTCTAAATGTTTTGCCTGTCCGACGATCGTGAGAGTCCAAGCGCGATCGCACATTGCTTCGGCAGCAGTTTTCCAGTCTTCTCGGCTCTTCGCTGCTTCGATTAACCATTCTGTCCAATCTAAGCGGTAACTCCAATAAGTTAATCGATCGCGGTTATAACTCTGAGCGTAAGAATAACCTTTTACCTGCTGCCAAAATTGTAAGAAGTCACTGTATTTTTCTTGACTAATACACCAATCAATCACTACTTGAATATTTTCCCATTCAGCACTCAGTTCATCGTAATTCTTCCACTCTTTCCCATCTTGACCGCCGTGTTTTTGGGAATATTTTAGATACCAGGAAAGCCAGCGTTCCCGCGCTGCTGTTTCAAAATCAACGTTTATTTTTAATTCATTCAAGACGTATTCGCGAGTTAAGGAAATCATTTGATAGCGATCTTCCTGGTATTTAATCAAAGAAAGTTGCTGTAATTTGGCCAGAGCTTCATCAATGGCTTCTTCATCGCGATCGTTTGGGATAGCAGTTTGTATAATTGCCTCTTCTAAAGCGGGATGAGGGAATAATGCCACCGTCATTAATAATTGGTGAGCTAATTTTCCTCTGAGCGGCTGAATTGAACCTTCAAAAAAAAATTTAGCGGCTTCACCTGTGGGTGAAAGCAATCGATTTAAAACATTTTCCAGCTTGTAGTTTGCTGCTAATTGACCGAGTACATAAACGATCGCTGCGGGGATACCACTTGTTTTGTGGCAAATTTTAGAGGCTGCTGTTTCTGATAAAGTTATAGCTTTCGCTTCAGCTTGTTGTTGGATGAGGTGTAACCGTTCATCAAAAGGTAAACTATCAAGCAATATCCGCCCAGGAAAATCAGTTTGAATGCGGCTAGTAATCACTGCTTTTACTGTTATGGGTAAATCCTGCAAAAAATCTAGTACAATTTGTTGCTCCTCAAAGGTTTCCAGATTGTCGATAATTAACAAAGTTCGCTGCTGACTTAAACGGTGGCGAATGAGTTTTTGCTGTTCGTTAAAGTCCGCAGAAATAATATTAAGATTGTTTAGGGTACGAGTTAGGGTACGAGCGATCGCTTGGAAGATATCTCTTAATGTCCGCTCGCGATTGGGACGTTCTTCGATACTTTTTCCTGTTAAATACTGTGCTTTCGCTGAGGTAAAGATAATTGCTTCAAAAGTAAGAACATTAGCATTTTCCGGGTTAGTATTTAGGCAGCGATAAGCAGCTTCTAATGCTAGAGATGTTTTTCCTACGCCACCACAGCCTTCAATACTAATTCGGCTGCACTCGCTATCAAAAGAAAGAAAAGCTAGCAACTGTTCAATTTTTTGTTCTCTACCGATAAATTTGCCATCTTTACCGGGTAAGTTTTGGCGTATATCTGAAAAATTCAGGGATTTTTTGGGCGGTTTTTCGGCAATTTCTTGCCAATTTAAGCCTAAAATATGACAATAGGCTTTAAAAGCTTGCTCGTTAATTGCCATGCACTTTGTAGGAGAGGCAAAATTTCTCCAAGTACGGTAAGAAATGCCGCAAGCAAAGACTGTACCTTCGTCTATAAGTTTGGTAATTCTTTCAAACACCGAACCTTGCTGCGACTTTATAATTCCAATCTTAATTTCATTGATATCTCGATCTTGCTCGACTCGCAAAAACTGCTCGAAATTTTTCACCCATCCTGGGTCATTGGGTTTCCAACCTTTTTCCTCAGCATATTGGTTAATGAGCCATTGACTTGCTTCGATTAAAGGGGTGAGATTATCTCCTGTTGCTACCCATTTCTTTTGATTAGCCTTTCTAGCTTGCTGAATTTGTTGGTGTCCTTGCTCGGAGGCTCTGAGAGTTGGCTGGCTCATACACAGTTTGGGATAAAAGTCAAGATCAGTTCTAATCCATCTGAGATGATCGTGACACATCTCAGAGCGGCATTGTAAAAAGGATGAGAAGCTCAGACTTAGCAACATACCAAAAACGAATTCATATTGAGGGAATAAAAACCTTTGCTACTAAGTGTCTGAAGCGTTAACCCAACTATAAATTTGGTGTAAAACAATGATGAACATTCACAAACTTTGTCTATTTTCTCATAAACAGGCTGACAAAGTAACCGCAACCATAGCCACAGTAGCAATTTTTTTGGGAGCTGGATCAAATGTACAAGCGGCTGAACTATCGATCTCAAATAGCATTTCAAATAGCACTTCCCAAATTTCCTTTATGAGCTCGAGTACGCACTGTATGTCAATGGGGCAGTCTGTAGGTGGTATCAATCAGTCTTTATCTATGTGTGCTCCCCAATCTCCAGTCACAGTGATTCAGGGAAGCACTCCAAAGCAAGGGTCTGTAGTTTCGCAAGTCACTAAAACCAGTCAAATTTCCTCATTAAATGTTTTAGCGACCGATCAAGTTTCTTCTCAATCGACTTCATTAAACTCTTCACAGGTCACTCAAGTTTCCACTCAAACAGCAGCGCCAAAAGGTTCTTCCCAAAGCAATTCTATTTTGGCAACTCTCATTCGCAATGGAGTATTTTCCTTTCTCAATGTGCAATCGGGAAACTGGTTCGATCCGCCAACCGATTACGGATTTAAGTATACCACGATCGGAGATTCTCTCTTTACCCAGATTCTTGATTTTCCCACTGGTTTTTCTAATCCATTTTCCGTAACAGTTAAGGATATCCTTCTCGGTACAAACTTTACCGCAGGACAATCCATTGACTTCGCAAAATATAGCGCTCAACTTGGCAATTTTTTAGTGGGCGGAGTCGGCGTTTCCGAGTTCTCTGTTACTGGTATCAACGTCGATCCAACAAACCCAGAAGCCTTTCCCATTAAACTGGAATTTAATACCGAAACTGCGAGCTTCGATCAAGAAGCAATTGAGGCTGTTCCTGAACCTTTGAGCTTTTTCGGTAGCGTTTTGGGTGCAGGGATGATGGTGACAATACGCCGTTGGCGAGAGGCAAAGTCACATTAGTTTCCTGCAAATCTAGATTTCGCAAGCCTCTATCTTTAGAGCTTTGTAGGGGCAATTACTCTGTAGTTGCCCCCGTGAACAAAGAATTGCGATCGCTCCACCGCTCCACAATCCCTACCCTAACAAAACTTAAGTACAGATTACACCGGATAGATATGACATCAGCACCCGAAACCCCACCCCCAAATACCCCAGATGAAATTTTCTCTTGCCTTGAGCGTCTTTTGCTCGAAACTTGGAAAGAGTCAGGCTATGGACACCTAGAAATCGACACCGAAAGGTTAAATGCTAAAAAAATTCAGGTGTTTGTCAGAGGATCGACTCATTATCGGTATATAATTTCAGATCAAGGCGTTAACAACTGGACTTCAAAAAACTCGCGTCAAGGCAGTGAAAGCTAAGTCTAGTCTGTGCTGTACGACTGAGATAGTCGGCAGAGTCTAAGTTTGAACCAATTAAATAGCCAGCAAAAGGCTCGGCCTGGGACGAAAGACGATCTTCGCGAGGTTGGGGAAGCGGTAAGGGTTAACTTTTCCGGGTCTCTGGCCTTTTGTTTTTGGGGCGCAATTAGGCTTTTCAGGGTGTATCGGTTTTATATAGCAGTCGCCAAGGCGCTTTGGTCTTTGAACCCTTCGACTCCGCTCAGGGAGCGATCGCATAAATGCCTTAACCACCTTGGCGGTTGCTATAAATTAAAATCTTTTCTGTTTAGGAGGTTAATTCCACATGAATAAATGGTCATCACTGACGGCTGTTGTGGCAATGAGCGCGATCGCGATCGGCACAGCCGCCACCTTAGATCAACCCAGCTACGCTCAAAGCACCACCTTCTTTTGTGGGGTGGGTAGCGATGGTGTACCAGCAACCCTTGCCAATACCCCGCGAGGCACTGTTCAAGTCGTGAAGTGGACATCTGAACATTTTACCGAGGCTGGATACAATCCAGAGCGCCGCTGCCAAGAAGTATCGAGTCGCTTCCAAAGGCACTATAGCAACGGTCAACTGAACTCGCTCACTGCTGGATATCTTAATGGCCAGCCAGCTATTTGTGCAGGAAATAGTAACCCTCCTTGCACTTCCGAAAAATTGCTTTTCACCCTCAAACCAGGGACAGATGCAGCCGCTCGAATCCAACAGTTATTCAACATTCGTTCTGGTGCTTCTGGCGCTCCCCTTTACGAAAGCACGCGCGAGGGAAGTTCATCTAGTTCTGCCACCACCATTGATATGAATCAGTTTCTGCAAGGAGCCCCCATCGTTCAAGCCTCTGGTTCTAATTCTATTCCCAATTCTCAACCAGCTAATGTTCCTGCTCCCCGTCAACCCAATGTTCAGCCGAACAACGGTGGTGGTAATGGCGGTGGCGGTGGTATGGCTTGGTAAAAATCACTGAGGATATACAGCATGAAGTGGCAGTTTAAACTCCGTTTCAGCTATTTGTTAATTGCCTGTATTGGCTGTTGGTTTTTTCAACAGCCCGTACATTCATTACCTCTCAGCAAAACACCAGCAATTGATATAAATGGTAGCAAACAAAGCCGTCAAAAACTGACATTAGCGCAAGTCAAAAATGAGGCGCGGGCGATCGCAGTCAAGGTGATATCTGGATACGGTGCAGGTTCAGGAATTTTGATTGAAAAGCAAAGCCAGACCTACACAATCCTGACTAACGAGCACGTTTTAGCCACTGGCGCAAGCCACCGCATTCAAACTCCAGACGGAAAACTATATCAGGGTGAGCTGCTCAGAAATCAGTTTTTTGAAGGCAACGACCTCGTTCTATTGCAGTTCAAAAGTGTGAATGAATATGCAGTAGCGCAGTTAGCTTCATCGCCCGTTGCAGTAGGAGATGAAGTCTTTGCAGCCGGGTTTCCGGGTCAAGATGCTGCTGAGAAAAGAGAGTTTGAATTCCTGTCGGGAAAAATTTCTTTTTTGTGTCCAAAAGCATTAGCTGGAGGGTATCAAATTGGCTATAGCAATCCAGTTTCCAAGGGAATGAGTGGCGGCCCGTTGCTGAATAGCAGAGGGGAAGTTGTGGGGATTAATGGAATGCACGCTTATCCTTTGTGGGGCGATCCTTATGTATTTAAGGATGGTTCTAAGCCAGATTTGCCAAGAGATTTAATGGTGCGATCTAGTTGGGCAATTCCGATTGAAACATTTGTGCAATTAGGCAATAAATCCACAGGGAATGTTCGTAGCTATTCTCCCACTTTGAGCAATAGAGAAACTTTGGGTGCTCGCAGGGAGGGCAACCACGGGGGGTTTGCCCCTACGAAACCACAAATTCCTCCGGGATGGTTGTGGTAAGAAACAGCGATTAGTAGGGGCGGTGCCCCCTTGCCCGCCCAAATCCCAATTTTTCAGTTTCAATTCACTTTATTTTGAGGTAAAAACATGAAGTATTGCGAGGGATTATCAGCAATATTAGGTGGTACTGCGATCGCAACTGCGATCGTCATCACATTGCCATCATCAGCAATGGCATTAACAGGCGAAGAAGTCAATGACATTTCCCGTGAAATCACCGTTTTGATCGTGGATTCTAAAGAAGAAGGCGCTCATGGTTCCGGGTTCATCATTGCTAAAGACGGGAAAAAAACTTTCTCGGTCCTGACAGCGCATCACGTGGTTGATGTTGAAAGTCAATATGTACTAATAACTTCTGATAAGAAATCTCACAAAATTGATTATCAGACAATCAAAGTTTTACCTGGAGTAGATTTGGCAGTTGTACAGTTCACTGCTGACGAAGATTATAAAGTAGCTAAACTCGCAAATTCTGACTTGGCAAAAGAAGGAGGGCAAGTTTTTGTATCTGGATGGCCAGCACCAGCGGCTCAAGTTCGGGAACGAATTCGCCTGTTTGTTCCAGGTGCAATTACATCGCGTTTAGATACAGCTATCGCACAAGGTTACTCGATGGTTTACAGCAGTATCACTAGAGGTGGCATGAGTGGCGGCCCAGTATTGGATGCAGCGGGGCGAGTAATTGGAATTCACGGTTTAGGAGACTCAGAAAATCCAGATAAGATAGAAAAGCAGCTAGCAAAGATAGGAGTTCCGCAGGAATCAGCAGGGCAAATAATTAGCTTATTCAGGCTGCCTGGTTATAACTTAGGAATTCCAATTAATACCTTTTTGACTGGGGCTCCGCAGGCGGGTTTGTATTTGAGTTTGCAGGTAGAAAATTCTCCTGCTACTCAACTAAGTGCTGTTTATACGCCACCGGAAAAGCCAGATAAACGGGACACGATTGATAACATCAGTAATGTCTTAAATACAATCGATCGGGTGAGAGGTCTTGGTTGTAGATTTGGCATCTGTCTCTAGGTTTTTCTGATTTTTTTGCTGCATCAATAGGGTGAATATTCTACCAGCTCTTGTTTGAAAAGAATCAATTAAGTAAAACAAATGGAGGTTAAATATGGCAGTAGATTATCTATCTTCGGTAGAACAAAGTGTCCTTGATGAGATCAATCTGGCACGGACAAATCCCAGCGGCTATGCAGATATATTGGCGCAAAGGAGGCCATATTATCAGGGAAATTTAGTCAACATTCCTGGACAAGTTAGCCGATTGACGAATGAAGGTGTTGCCGCTCTGGATGAAGCGATCGGCGTTTTGCGATCGACCTCTCCTTTACCTGCTTTGAGTCCATCCAGAGGAATGTCTTTAGCAGCTAAAGATCACGTCAATGATATAGGGCCTAAAGGTCTCGTGGAGCATCGAGGTACCGATGGCAGCGATACGCCTCAGAGAATCGATCGTTACGGAGATCCTCAAGGCAGAGTAGGTGAAACTATCGATTTTGGAGCCAATACCGGTCGTCAAATTGTGATCGATTTCCTAGTTGATGATGGCGTTCCGAGTCGCGGGCACAGAGACAACATCCTTGGATCTTCTTTCCGATTCGCCGGCATAAGCGTTGGCTCTCACGCTCAGTATGGAACGATGGCTGTCATTGATTTTGCTGACGGGTATAAAGAAGCATTTGCTCCACCCACACCTGTACCAACTCCAACACCTGCACCCGTTCCCATTGCACCATCTTCAAATACAGGAAGTGATGGTAATCAGACTGTTCTAGGAACTGCTGGTAGCGATACCTTGCGGGGAGGTAGTGGTACTTATACTTTGTATGCTGGCAAAGGCGATGACGTACTTCTTGGCAGCGAGAGCAATGATGGTAGCGTCATCTACGCTTACGGCGGTAGTGGTAATGACATATTGGTCGATGGTTTCGGCAATGACATTCTCATCGGTGGTAAGGGCGATGATTATTTTATCGGGACTGATGGCATAGATACGTTTGTAGGTAGTTCGGGAAGCGATACTTTTGCCTTCGTCAGCGATGGATTAGCTATTATCCCCGACTTCGATCCTGCTTCTGATTTCATTGAACTGTTAGGCGATCTGAAGGGTTCTCGCGTTTTAGTTACTCGTAATACTAGCAATAGTATAGGAGTTTTTGTCAGCACTAATGGCGGTTCTTCTTTTGACTTAAACGTGGCATTGTTGACAAATTATACGGGCGATATTGCGAGTGTTTCACGAAGAATTATCGGGGGAACGTGACGTTAATTCCATCTATAGTTTTCGTGAATAGGAGTGAGGGCGATCGCTCCTCTAAACTAAGTTGAGCCAAGAGCGATCGCCTCTCCCGATCTGTCAATCAGCCATTATATCGTGAGGTAAACCATGACTAAGCACAAATTTTTCGCAAGCGCGATCGCGAGTCTAATAACAATCACAACCGCAGCATTGTTACTGCAAAGTTTATCAGTAACAACTCTTGCCCAAAACATGGAACTTTTCCCCAATAATGCAGTACCAGTCTCACCGGAGAACGATATTTTCAACAATCCTAATACCTCAATTCCAGACAGCGGTAATCCCGTAAATTCAAATAATATTGCGATTACCAGGGGTTTTGGCAGAATTACAAACAGTCAATATCCAGCGGTTGTTCCTGTAGGAACCAGTGTCAGTCAAGTCAGCGGCGCTTACAATCCTTCTACTGGTAAAATTCTGCTAGATGTTGAAGCCAGACAAGTAGAAATATCTCTCAATGCACCTTTGAGAGATGGTACTCCGATTCCCTTTAGCGTTACGGGAACGCGATCGAGAGAGTACGATCCAACTACGAAGAAAATTTATGGCAGTCAATATTCACGATTAACAACAGGTGGCATAAAAGCTGGGGTTCAAAGTCAGGGAACATTAATCAAACAAGGCAATCAAATTCAGGGAAAATTTACAGCCAGAGGAGTTTGGTATGTCTTCGGTAAATCTGCAAATACAGGATCAGTAGATGGCGAATTTATCCTGAATTTACAACCGGGTGTCCCAGCTAATACTCCAGTTTCTAGGATTATTTCCACTCTACCACCAGACGAAGTAGATACCTCAGTTCCCGGAATTCGAGGAGGTTGGTAGGGGAATGCACATAATGTCTCAACTTTTTTGCAAACTTTCAAAAGGGCTAGCTTTAGGAGGAATTCTTGGCAGCTTGTTTCTCACGTGTCCGCCAAGCTTGTCAGCAGAAATAGAAACTCAACCGACTACTCTCCCTGAGAATATCAATGCTGAGGAAATTCGCTTAGAAGTTAGCCTCAGTCAGAAGCAAGTGACTGTTTATTATGGTTTTTTTGAGATGAAAAGTTATCAAGTTGCGATTGGTCAACCAGGATGGGAAACGCCAACAGGAACTTTTCGCATCACTCAAAAGGTGGAGAACCCAACCTGGATAAATCCGATAACTGATGATGTGATTATTCCCGGCGATCCAGAAAATCCACTAGGGCATTATTGGATAGGGTTTTGGACTCAGGGTTGGATTTGGTTCGGTTTTCACGGGACAAATGAGCCTGAATCTGTCGGGAAAGCTGTTACTCACGGTTGCTTGCGGATGCACAACCAGGATGTTGAGGAATTATTTTCTCACGTGAAGGTAGGGACTTTAGTCACAGTGGTTCAGTAGTTAGTGATGTGTGTTGTTAGATGTGGAAATGAATATGCTCAAAAGTTAAATAGTTGGGTGCGATTGTTATCTCCTCATGTTAACAATAGTCCTCAACAAAGAAATACTAGAACTCCTGAGCCTGTCTATCCTTCTAACCCGCCGCCGCGTCCAAGCGAACCTCGTCCGGGATGGAATTGGTAAATGAATAAAGGTGCAAATCGTTGGTGGTTTCTTTAGTTAACTTGCAAACTTGCGATTATTTGGAGGTGTCAAATATGAATACAATCAAGTTTTTTACAAAGGCGATCGCGCTGACTTACTTTCTCAGAAAAAGAGCAATACCTAAAGCTCATGAAATGCGATAGCCTCCTTATACCAATTCACTATGAAGCTGCATTTAATATAACGCTAAGGATATAGTTCCAACCAGAAAGACATCAGCCTCAATTAGTGCATCTTCATACTGAATTAGTATTAGAAGAAACTGAATCGTTAACCATCAGTTTAAGTTTGAATCCTGAAGTGAGGTAAATTATGCGCCGAATTGGATTTATTGCTTGGGGAATTGTTAGTTTTGTTGTAGTTGCAACTACGCACTCTATTCCTGGTAAGGGACAAACACCTCCATCTTCTCAAGACTCAGATTCTAATATTATCCGCCCTGAGTTAGTAACATTAGCAGCAGAAGTGAAACAAGGTTTAGCTGTCAAAAGCCCTGCTCAAAGCATGAATATTTTACCAAATTCCCATAATTCCATTGTTTCAAAAGTCGATACATCTGATAAGCAAAAAGCGACTTTAAACCCAAATAACCTCAGCCAAGCTGGACAAGTCAATCTTAGCGGTGAGTGGATATATGAAACTGGAACTATCACTTTTATAGGTGATTGCACCACCGGAAGAATTGCAAATGAATCCGACGCTAGGTTTCAAGTTGATTTCAACATAATTCAAAATGGTCAAAATCTTATTATTTCGGGAGCATGGATAGAGTATAATGGCTTTTCACAAGGAAAAATTTCAGGTAATCAGCTTACAATACAATCCAATCGTTTCAACAACATGAGGATTGATGGAACTATTAGCAGTGACGGTAATAAAATTACAGGAACTTTCTTTTGCCTGAAAAACGTTCCTTTCACTTTAACGCGAAAAAATCCTAATCCGCCCGTTGCTCCCCAAACCATCGAAGAAAAACGAGCCTTCCGCAAATCTGACCAACAAGTAGCAGCAGAATTAGCCGCACTGCGAGAACGGGGAAAACGGGAAGGTTGGACATTTGAAGTTGGGGACAGCCAAGCCTTCAGAATATTACTCGAACTCCTCAACGGAACACGCATTCCTGAAAACTTTAGACCCAATGTGATTAATATTCTGGACATCTTAACCCGTCTCATTCAAGAGGCATCCCGGAATAATCCCACCCCCGCACCGCCTCAACCAATACCACCTCGACCTATTCCCAATCCCAATCAATTACCCAATCGTTTTGATGCCCGTGAATGGGGTGTCGTTCCTGAAATTAGGGCTCAAGGAAGTTGCGGTAGCTGTTGGGCTTTTGCAGCAGTCGGTGCTCAAGAAATTGCTTACAGTTCGCTTTATAAACAGCCTAGGGGGAGCCTTGATTTGAGCGAACAGCAACTTCTTTCTTGCAATCGTAATAACTTTAGTTGCAGTGGCGGATTTATCAGTGATAAAGATTCCGACTATCGCTATGAATCAGGCTTAGTTGGCGAACAAGCTTATCCCTATGAAAATCGAGAATCAACCTGTAGAAACTTTAGTAGACCGGGATCTGGCAATCTTTTTGATATCAAGGCTTTTCAATTCGTTCTAGGTCAAAATGACGCTCCAGGTTCTCCAGCAAATATCACTAAAATTAAACAGGCTATCTATGCCTATGGAGTCGTTTGGGCCGGTGTTCATTCAGAGGAAGCATTCCCAGCTTATAAAGGTGGAGTTTTCAATGCTTGCAGTAACAAGAAAGCCGATCATGCTATTAATATTATTGGTTGGGATGATGCAGGTGGCTATTGGATTGTTCGCAATTCTTGGGGGAATGATTGGGGAGAAAATGGTTACATGAAAATTAAATATGGTTGCAGCCAAATTGGTGTTAATGCTGCTATTCCCAAGTTGCCAGTATTAGCAGATTGTAATGGTGGTAATTGTCAACCGAGAAATTTTAGCACTCCTCCTTGGTTGGGAGGAAATGCACCAAATCCTGTGCCGCTAACTCCTACTCCACCAACTTCTGTACCACCAACTTCTGTGCCACCAGTTTCTAATCCTAATCCGCCCAACGACGTTCCACCGGGGTATAACTGGTAAGTTCAATTGAAGGTGGAGTCGTGGATTTTTCTCGCTCTTTTATTTATAGGGAAATGAAAGAGCGATCGCTTAACCATTTCCCTGCACTTCTGCACCAACGGGCTCTTCAATATTGACTCAAAGAGCGATCGCACAGTTCTGTCGAAGTCAAAACCGCCCTATCAAAATTTCTGACCTTGGCTGCCCAGTATGTGCGATCGCGCAACTCCAACTTCCAACAGTTCTCATCGCAGTCTAGCAAAAACCCCTAGTTTGCAAAGAGTAATCAATTTTACCCCCTATAACGTCTATTTGACATGGCTTGCTATGCGACTAGCGCACTAACTACGAGGATTGAGGAGGATTTAGAAGGGTCTAAAATACAAAAAATCGCGTCAAAAGCAACAATTCTTTACAAAAGATGATAAGTATTTATACTGATTGTGACCGAAAAAGTAGGAATTACGAGGTGTAATGAGTAATAACTGTGCTGTTTTCTCCTCTTTTTTCCTCCTTTTTTAGACCCCTAAAATTCACATCCAGGTCGAATATAGCTCTAACAAAATAAAATAGCTCTCAATTCAAGGGTGGGTGGGTGGGTGGCAATAAGCTTCCCCACTCCTAAAATGAGGAGTAGGGAAGTTGCCCTTAACAGGCAATTTTTGATATTCTTAGTTGCTCAAGCGACTCAATCCAAATCATCGATGTCGTCGTCAGCAACATCCACTTCTTCATGCACACTTTGCGAGCTTGAAGCGACTCCGCTGCTCTGACGGGCGAGCCGTTGATTGCGAATGCCCCGATGCTTGGCGCGGCGATCGCGGATTGCATCCATATCGGTCAATCCGTATAGGATGCGACCAGCACGCATCAATTCCTTTAAAGGTGTCTCGCTGTAGTCAGCGCGAAATTGGGCATTATGTGTCTCCCAATCAAATTGGCCGCCGTTAAAGCGAGCAACGCTTGCCAGTTCTCGACCTGATTCTTCTCTCAAAACTTCTAGTACCATTAGGCGAAGTTTATCGTTGTAACTAATGCACTTGTCGAGCGCTTTTATCTGAGTATTATGAGCTTTAGCGGTATTGGTTGCATTAGTCTTTTGAACTTTTTCAGTGACTCTCATTTCTCAATCTTCCTGAATTCAAGTTTGTTCATCTACACCGCAGCAATCGCTGCCTCTTTAAGTTTAATTGTTGGACTTAACTTTCAAATAAAACATTAATGAGTGTGTTTAAGGTTAATTAAGTTGAAAGTAATTAATACTTTAAATATTTCCCTGAAAGCTGAAATTTGATTAAAATACTCATAATATGAATAAAATAAAAAACTCTACTCTACCGTTTTTAGGTAGAGCAGAGTTTTACATATTCAACAAGAGCGACGGTGAAGGAAGCTGTAAAATTTGAGCTAGGGTGAAAGATTATTCTAAATCTTCGTCTTCGTCCTCATCTTCATCAGCATCATCTTCCTCATCTTCTTCCTCGGTATCGAAATCATCTTCGCTGTCTTCGTCCAAGTCTTCTTCGGATTCATCTGTTTCCTCATCTTCATCAGCATCAAGTTCATCTTCTAAGTCATCATCATCTTCATCATCGGATTCATCCTGCTTGTTATAGCTATTGCGTTTAGCAAGCGATTCTTGATTAAATTTGACAAGACCTTTAATTGCTTCTTGCGCGTCAACCTCGAAAACGTCGTACAGTTTGGCCATCACAAGAGCAATGACTTCAATATCGTGGCGCAGTGCATCAGGTTGACCGAATAAAGCTGGAAACACTTCATTATTCCAACGCTGCCAGTTCATCGTTTTGCCGCGTTTTTTCAACTGAGCAGCAATATCCAAACCAAGTTTTTCTTTGGTAGCGTGACCTACCTTAGTTTGGAGGCGTTTTTCGCGCAGTTGAATTTTGACTCCAAATTTTTTCAGGATGGTAGTTCGCACGCGGTCTAGAAGTGCGTCTGCTTGCTCTTCTACAGTGAGTGTCGAACGGCGACTGACCTGCGATTGGGTAGCTGTCGCTGGGCTCTTTGATTTAGCAGCACTATTGCTTTTGCCATTCAAAATCACCGCTCCATTGGATGGGCGAGAGTTATGGTTTTTAGCTGTTGTTGTAGCCATAAAGTTTGATTTAATTAAACTACTTCACGGCTAACAGCGCCGTTAGGCGCTCTCAAATTTCATCAGATTTATTACTAGTTTTTTTACGATCATTAATAATTAATAGTTTTTCTTGTGAAATAAATTTCTGTAATATTTCGGTGTATCTTTTTTTGAGTAGCCGAAATACATAATTATGTATATTGAGGAAATTAGGTAAATAATTCCTAAGAATTAAGAGGATGTTTGGCTGCTGTAGAACTATTGGCTGATGGCAACGCTCGACCGTAGCCTATCAATGAGAAAAGTACCTTTGAATATTTCTTACCGTGGAATTTATGCGTACCATTAATGACTGGCTCGCTTTGGCCCAAAGAGGCATTAAGATTGTCGGGCTGGAGTATTACACGCCTGACCGAATCAGAGTGTTAGCACAGTTCCACAATTGGGGGCAGGAGCTGCATTTGCCTGTTTTCTTTTGGAACTCAGGGTACAGTTGCTTGCAAGAAATTGTGAGTGGAGAGGGTGAGTGTATATTACAAAATAGTGACTTGCGCCCAGATTCTGACGTGCTTGAGTTTCTATTAGAGAGTAAGAGAGAGGGAATTTACATTCTTGAGGGAGTGTTAGATTTTGACGAATCCGGTCAGGTGAGTTCGCGTCTAGGGTTTCAATTGGCAAATGCTTACTATCACTCATCTTGGTCTGCGGCTCCTCAGTTTTGGGTGATGCTGGAAAACTACATACAACTGCCGGTGAACTTGCAGCCGTTGATTCCCGTACTGACGACTCCATTACCGTCCCGAGTTGCAGCGCAAAAGGTGGTGGAGTTGTTTTGCGATCGCCATCCTGGGCTTGATGACAAAAGTGACGAGGTATTGCAAGGTGCTTTGGTTCGAGCTTGCCAGGGGTTGCCCCAAGGTGAGATCGAGTTAATTTTAGAGCGATCGCTAGCTTTTGCTTCTAGCTATGAGGAAATGGCGCGGTTTGTGCTCGACCATAAGGTTAACAAGCTACGGGGGCGAGGCCTAGAGTTTATTGCCGAGGCAGATGTGCCGGATGCAGGTGGTTTAGACTTGCTAGACGAGTCCCTTTCAAAGGTGGCTTCGTTGTTGAGTCCAGAAGCAGAGAAATACGGACTCAAATTTCCCAAGGGAATGATTCTCTGGGGGCCGCCGGGGACTGGCAAAAGTCTGAGTGCTAAACTTGCGGCTAAGAAGATGGGAGTACCGCTGTTGGCGGCTGATTGGGGTTCGATTGTCGGTTCTTCCAGACCAGATTTAGCTTTGCGCGAATTGCTGGAACTGACTCAGGCTTTAAGTCCTACAATTCTCTATTGGGATGATTTTGATAAAGGTTTTGCAGGGTGGGATTCCAATGCAGATGGCGGAGTTTCTAGGCGCTTATCGGGGAAGCTTTTAACGTGGATGCAAGAGCATCAATACCCAATTTATATCGTGGCGACAGTTAACCGTTTGGGGATGTTACCACCGGAATTAATTCGTCGCTTTGATGATATTTTCTTTGTGGATTTGCCTCACGAAGGGGCGATGTATGAAATTTTCAATCTTCATCTCAAAAAATATTTTCCTGAGTTCCGTAATGCTTGTGAGTCGCCTTGGACGGATGATGAGTGGCGGATTCTGTTGAGGGATTACAGGCTTTGTACGCCCGCAGAAATTGGCAATGCTGTGAGAAAATGTGCTGAGGAGATATACTATCGCGATCGGCTACAAGGGAAACAGCCTGATGAATTGAAAGTGACTTTGCAGGACTTGCGACATCAGCGCTATCAGTTTACGCCGTCGATGCTTCGCGATGAGGAGCAGATTCTAGCGATTCGCAATCAAGCGAGTTATGCTAGATCGGCTAGTGGGCCGGATCGATCGCGATTTTCTATTCCGTTACAGGAATTGTTTGGTTAGCATAGATAGGCAATGTAATTCTTTATTAACATCAGTTTTAGTCTATAATTATCTTAAGATAGGGAGGATGGTGACTTTAAGGCAAATTGGCAATAGGCAATACTAGATTAGCGCTCTTGAATATCAGCATGACAAAAGTTGCAAGCCCTATCTCAACCGGAGGTGTTGGACCTGATTACGAAAACCGAGTTGGTGCTTACTACCTAGCAGCATTGCTGTTGCAAGCAGTTCCTCGCGGTCAAGAGGCAGGAGTAACACGAGAAGTACGTTTTCAGCGTCTGTATGAGGGAGAGCCACTAGATGACCTCATTATTGTTTCGGAGCTTCCAGTTGGGGAGGCTAAGCTTGCTCTCCAAATTAAACGAGATTTAACTTTCGGTGAAAAAGATAAAATTTTTAATGCAGTAATTCAAGCTTGCTGGAAGACTTTCAAATCTACAAAATTTCATATTGGGATTGACCGCTTTGGGATTGGAATCGGGCTGTATTCAAAAAATATTGATGAATACTATCAAAGCGTTCTCACTTGGGCACGTACCAGTACAGATTCAAACGACTTTTTCAAGAGAATTAATCAACTACGTTTGACTAATCAGAAGCAGCGTAGCTTTGTTCAATTGATTCGTGGCAAGTTAGATACTTACTTAGGGAGTAGTGTAACCGATGATGAGTTGTGGGACTTCCTGCGCTCGATGGTTATTTTGCCTTTTGATTTTCAGCGAGATGGTTCGCGTGACTATAGCTATACTGTTGAGATGGTGAGTCATCTGCTAAATACTGATAAAAAAACTGAAGCACCGCAACTTTTTACTGAACTTGTTGATGTGGCTACTCAGGCAAATGGAACTGCTGGCAGCTTTAATGCAGAGATTTTAATGCAGAGATTGCAAGCTAAGTTTTCTCTACTCTCGCTGATTGATTGTCGCTCTGACCTTGAAAAGATACGACAAGAATCAGATTTTGTACTAAAGGATATCCGAGTTGATATTGGGGGTTTAAGTTTTAGCAGAACTGAGCTGATTGTTAACGCTCTAGAAAAGATTTTAGAAGCATCGCTAATTGAGATAGTTGGCTCATCTGGAGTTGGTAAGTCAGCCGTATTGAAGACTCTTGTTGAGTATCAACGAGGGGAAGGTCAAGTTCTAGTTATTTCAGGAGATCGTATCATTGGAACAGGTTGGAGTAGTTATGCCAGCACTCTACAACTCAAACAGCCACTCAATAAACTTCTTATAGCATTAAGCGGAAGTTCTAGACCAACTATTTTCATTGATGGGATCGATCGGATTGTTGACACAGGTAAACGTGCCATTGTGAATGATTTACTTCGCACGTTAGCAGAGGTTCCACTCAGCGAAGATGGTTCTCGGCATTGGACAGTTGTATTCTCAGCACGGGAAGAAAATCTTCAAGATGTCTACCTATGGTTGAACTGGCAAGCACTAGGAAAACCAATAAGGTTACAAGTACCGGAATTAACCGTAGAGGAACTCCAAAGTATTGTCGAACACAGTCCTCGACTTAAACCACTGTTATCTCTGAGTCAGCTTTCGCCGATTCTTAAGAATCCATTGATGTTGAGACTTCTGGAAGACCCACGTATGGTTCCAAATCCAAAAGACTTACCACATGTTGCTACAGAGATTGAAATCAGTAAAGTTTGGTGGAAGAGAGTGGTTTGTAATGAAGGTTTAGTCCCTGGTCATGATAGAAAAAATTCCCTTTTGAAATTGGGTAAACAGGTTGTTAAATCTCCAGGTAAGCATTTTACTGTTGAAGAAATTTTTACTCCAGAGTCAATTAGTTCTCTCACGGCAGATCGAATCATTGTACAAGAATTAAAGTCGGCGACACTCTCACGAGCGCCGCCGCTCTCCAAAACCGTGCGTGAAAATTTCTCTTCACACGGCTC
>JAUBST010000071.1:0-26100 GCA_036702215.1 Microcoleus sp. F6_B6 | reverse complement strand
GAATGGTTTTGTCAGAAAATAACTCATGCACAAATATGATTTTATGTCAACTTAATTTAGATGCGTTTACCCTGGGGGCGAATATTCTGTCAAACGTACTTTTCCTCCGGGAAAGTGGTTTTTTTACGAACAAATTCTGCAAGTACCAACTTACATCATTTTTGACCCAGAAACTGGCTTGCTGGAAGTATATCGCTTGCAAAATGGCAACTACGAATTAGAATTTCCCGACGCGGAAGGTCGCCACTGGATGCCAGATATTGGTTTGTATTTAGGAACGTGGCGGGGGGAGAAAGAACAGCGTTCAGGCTATTGGTTGCGCTGGTGGGATGATGCGGGAAATCTGCTTTTATGGGGTGTAGAACAGTTAGCAGCAGAACGCGAACGGGCCGATCGCGAACGTGAACGGGCCGAACGACTGGCTGAATATTTGCGCGATCGGGGAATTAACCCGGACGAGATTATTTGATAAATTGTACGCCATATCTGTAGCTGCGCGATGCACACCTTAGCTAATTTAAATTTTCGGGCGGGCTAGAAGCCCACCCGACAAGAATTAGATGGGCACCTTACGAGATTATCTAATACTCGGCTTTCTATTCCTAAGATTCTGCGCTCCGGGAATTTTCCGGCTGGGACGGCGACTGTTCAAACTGCTTGCAGTTCGAGCATTCAAAGCATCAGCAGAAGGTATCAAACCCAAGTCTTGCAAAATTTCAACAGCCGCCCTTTGTCCAGTTTCGCAACCGCCTTCCATGTAACCTTGATTTTCCAGCGAAGTGTGTTCCCCGGCAAAATATAAATTGCCAACTCGTTCCCCTTCAACGCCGTACATTTGCGTCCACTGTCCGACTAAATAGCAGGCATAAGAACCTTTTGAAAAGCGTTCTCCCGGCCAATAAGATCGCACAGCTTTGCCCGATCGCAAATTTCTCACCCCGGGAAAAACTCTTTCAAATTGGTTCAAAAATCTTTGTGCTTGGTCTTCTGGAGTTCCGGCACCGATCGACAAACCCTGCTTTCCTCCTGTAAAATTAGTAACTAAACCGTTAGGAGTAGGGGCGAAAGGCGTAGCTTCCCAGGTATTCTGGAATCCTAAATCGCTATAAACAGAAGCAGTCGATCGATAAACTTCCCGCCAAATTCGGCTGCGGTAGCCGGTAACGAACTTAGAATTAGTACCGTAACCCAACTGCTCGATCGCCCTGCGCTTCGGTTGCGGCAAAGGTACGTTAATGTTAACGTCTCGCAGAGTGCTGAACGGCAAAGTTAACAAAACTCGCTCGTAAGTGCGATCGAACGCGCTTAGTCCCGATCGCAAATTTACCCGATAGCGGCCATCCGGCAAAAGAGTAATCGCTTCCAAAACCGTCCCCGCCTCGATCGAACCAGACAATTGACCCGCCAAACGGTTGATAATTTGACTGTTGCCGCCGTCAATTTGATAGCGCTCATCGCTGTTGCCGTACAATTCAAAACTGCCAGCTTCAGAACCGATTAAAAACAGCAGATTTAACGCCGACTGTTCCTCGGAATCTCGACCGAATTCCGTCGTGTAAGCAATGCGGAGTAACTGCCGGACAATCGTGCTAGTCTCAGCTTTGTCTACATATTCAGCGATCGAAAGATTGTCCAATCTTTCCGCTGCTTCTGTAAAATCTTGATAGCTAATATTATCTCCGATAGCGCCCAAATCTTCATTAATTTTACTCGCTAGCGGCGCAAATTCTGCGATTATTTGCTCGAGAGAAAAGCGGCGCCCTTGAAAGAAAAAAGTATCCTTCACAAATCCCCGCTGCACGTCAACTAAGTCGATCGCCTGCAAACCCAATTCCGTCGCCAGCGAGATTAAAGTAGTATGGCCGGTGTCAATAAATTCTCCTCCCACATCCGCCGGAATCAGCGTTCCAGCCACCTTGGGAACCGTGCGTATCCGCCCCCCCACGCGGTTAGTTGCCTCGATTATATCGGCGCGCACGCCCGCTTGGCGCAAGCGATAGGCCGCCGTCAAACCCGCAATTCCCGCACCCACAACCAAAATCGGCGATCGTCCGCCCTGTTGAGCAAAAGCTCCCCCTCCCTCCCTGGTAAAAGTTGCAGCAGCGGCAGCCCCCGCAGCAGCTAAGCCCCCGTGCAGCAAGCGACGCCGAGATATGGGAGAATTGGGAATGCCATCGCTCAGCATCCCCAGCAGTTCATCAGCCGGAATGCCCGTTTCCCTTGATTTCTGGGCAATGCTTGCAGCGCGGCGCAGCATTGCCATCAGTGCAGATTTAGCCATAATTAAGACACCCTCACAAAACAAAACTTTGATGTAAACTGGATTTTCGATCGTGCAATTTCCAGACTAAAGTCCAGAGAGATTTTTTTAATAATGCTAACCCTCAGAACACTGTTCGACAGCAAATTTTATCTCGAAAACAACCCAGATGTCGCCGTAGCAGTTGCCAGAGGCACGGTATCGAGTCCCTTCGATCACTACCGAAAAATTGGCAAATTTGAAAATCGCGACCCGAATGCCCTGTTCGACGCCAGTTATTATTTAGACACCAATACAGATGTAGCGGTATCAGCCAAACTCAACGGCTTTTCAGCAGCCGATCACTTTATCAGATTCGGTCAATTTGAACTACGCAACCCCAACCCTTTCTTCGATGTTGGTTTCTATCTAGCAAGCAACCCAGACATTCAGACAGCAGTCCAAACCAATCAATTTACCGCATTTGAACACTACTTCAAAGCCGGTCAATTAGAAAACCGCAAAGCCAGCGTTTTCTTCGATCCCGGCTTTTATCTAGAAAAATATCCGCTGGTAGCAGCAGCCGTCCAAAGCGGCGCCGTTAAAAGTGCGATCGACCACTACATTCAATTCGGTCAACAAGAAGGACTGTTGAGCACTCTCCCCGATCCCGCCGACAATTTGAATGCAGCAAAAAGCCTGGGCATTCTGGGAGAAATTCAAACTGCGAGCGATTTTGTAGGTGCTGCTAAACCAACCGAAATTTACAGTTTCATCCTCAATACTCCCAGCCTTTTCAGTGTAACTGTGGACGGTTTGAGTGCAGATGTTGATGTAGAATTAATTCAGGATCTGAACGGCAACGGCGCAGTTGGATTAGACGATCTTATTGCTTCCTCTAACAACTTAGGCACCTCTTCAGAAACAATTGTCAGTAATGGGGCTTTGCCTGCGGGGACTTATTTCGTCCGCGTTTCTCAATTTCAAGGCGATACAAATTACAACTTGAGATTGCTATCGGCTCCCTCAGCAATACCGCCCCAAATTTAAAATCAAAATAACGCATACAGCAAGCCTAAATCAGTCAAACAAACCCCGAGTTATCCTCACTTCTCCTCTCTTGCTTCGCGGTCTTTGCGCCTTCGCGGTTCGTAAAAAAACATCTGGTTCACAAATGATTTAGACTTGCTATAAAACAGGCGGCAAAAAGGGCGAGCGACCATTTGCCTGGGTTTCACTTATTAGTTGCTGGCCCTCCAGGAACAGGCAAAGATTGAACAGGTGTCGGAGGCCAATTAGAGCGACTTCTGCTGAGAGTAGTAGACACCAAAGCATAGCCCAAAACAGCAGGAAGGACGATCGCGCTCACAAACACGATCGCCGCCGCCCAAGTCGTCGCATTCGAAAGCGGGCCGTAATGAGTGCGGTAAGGGTCAAACAGTGGTAAATTCGGCCTGGGGGCGTCCCGCAGCGCGATCGGACGTTTGAACCGCACCCGCCTGTCGTCGAGCTTTTCAAGCAAAATCCAGCCAACTTCCGCCTCTTCCTCGCACAGCTTGTGAAAAATCGCAGGATTGCGAAACAAATCATTGCTAGCCCGCACAATTTTGTACTCCCAAACCGTCAAATCAACAGCATTAGGAGCGGATTTGGGATTGCCATTCGAGCGCGGATTTTCAGGCGCATTAAAATTATCTTCTTGAGATTCGTACCGAGTCAAAACTTCCTCCTCCTCGTCGTACTTTTGCCCCGCAGCCAATTGCTCGCGGCTCACCAATACACCCGCGATCGCAGCCTCCAAGCCGAGACTGCCAACCATCAAACTCCAAATCAGAATTTCAACCATAAAAGGAGTTAAAAGTTAAAAATCAAACACTCAAAAGACTCGCTTTTAACTTTCAATCTTTAATTTTCAAATAGCCTTCTACCACACAATCTGCACCCACCGCGCGCCAAGAAACCCGCTCTAAAGTCAAAGCATCAGTCATTGCGGAAAACCCCAAATCTCCTACAGGAGTTGGAGCTCCTCGGCCGCCGACAATTTTAGGAGCAATAAAAGCCATAATTTTTTGAACTGCACCCTCAGCAATTGCCTGAGCGGCCAAAGTGCCACCGCACTCCCACAGTACAGAAAGAAAAGATCGATCGTACAAATAAGCCATAACATTAGTCGGTGTCAGCGGCGAGAGCTCCACAACTTCCACCCCTTTGGCGATCAAAAATTCCTGAAATTCCGGGTTAACTCCAGGCTCAGTCAACACCAAAGTAGCCGCCACAGAGGTTTCCCACAACCAAGCCGACTTCGGCAAATCCAAAGTGCGGCTCATCACCACCCGCAGGGGATTATTCCTATCAGGCTGGTGACTCGTCAGTAGGGGATTGTCCAGACGCACCGTATTTCCCCCAACAATTACAGCATCGCAGCCGACGCGCACCCGGTGTACCTCGCTCCGAGCCTCCTCGCCTGTTACCCAAGCGCTGTGGCCGCTAGTAGTAGCAATTTTACCGTCCAAAGTCATCGCATATTTCAAAATTCCCAAAGGCCGGCGGTACAAAATCCGGTGCACGAAAGCCTCGTTCAGTTTTTGGCAAGCTTCCCCTTCCACTCCCGCCACCACTTCAATGCCAGCCTCTCGCAACCGGGCAAGTCCAGTTCCAGCTACCAAAGGATTCGGATCGACCATGCCAGCCACTACTTTTGCCACCTTCGCCTTAACTAAAGCTTCGGAACAGGGAGGAGTCCGCCCGTAGTGGTTGCAGGGCTCCAGGTTGACGTAAACGGTCGCTCCTTCGGCGAGTTCCCCCGCTTCCCGGAGCGCAAAAACTTCGGCGTGAGGTTGACCGGCACCGGGATGAAACCCTTCGCCGACAATCTTGCCGTCTCGGACAATTACAGAACCGACAAGGGGGTTGGGTGCGGTTTTGCCCAAAGCGCGGCGAGCCAATTCTATGCAGCGGCGCATCATGGCTCGATCGAACTCTTGAACTTCGCTGTTTTCCAGTTGTTTTGTACCTTGCTGCTGTCCGTTAGCTAAGCTGGCGATCGCTTGAGCCTCCGCCGGAAAAGTTTCCATGAGATTTTGGTATTATATCTATCCCTGAGTGTACTGACTTTGATGCTAATTTTGGCTGCTAGCAGACGATCGATTGCTGCTGGGGCCCACTGTAAGTTACCAGGCTCTCAGGGCAATTTAGGGCGATCGGGCAGCTTCTAACCCGAGCAAATAGCTTTAATATTAGGAAAGAATAGCAGGCGCTTGAGAAAAAACAATGAGTCAGGACATGGAGCGGGAATTTGCCAGCCGCGACGAATTAATTGCCTACGTGCGCGAACAGTTCCCCGAAGCAGACGCCCGGGACAGCAGCGTACCCCCAACCCCAGGCGGGCGGAAAGCAGCCGAGACAGCCCTGCAACAAATTGATCCCGGCAAGTACGCCTCAACCCGCAATTTCCTCAACGGTGCGGTAACGCGCTTGTCGCCCTATTTGCGCTACGGCGTTTTGAGTCTTGCCGAAGTCCGGGATGCCGTGATCGAGAAAGTGCGACATCCGGAAGATGCCGTAAAACTCGTCAACGAGTTGGGCTGGCGGGATTATTGGCAGCGACTGTATGCCGAATTGGGCAACGGGATTTGGCAAGACCGGGAACCCTACAAAACTGGTTACACTGCTAAAGATTACAGCGAAACTCTGCCGCAGGATGTCGTCGAGGGCACCACTGGTTTAGTTTGCATCGACAGTTTCAGCCGCGAGTTGCGAGAAACTGGTTATTTGCACAACCACCAGCGGATGTGGACTGCCGCTTATCTGGTACACTGGCGGCGCGTGAGCTGGCAAGCCGGAGCTCGCTGGTTTTTGCAACATTTGCTAGATGGAGATCCGGCGAGCAATAATCTTTCTTGGCAGTGGGTAGCGAGCACTTTTAGTCACAAACCTTATTTTTTTAATCGGGAAAATTTGGAGCGTTACACTAAGGCGGTTTATTGTCGCAATTGTCCTCTGTACGGGCAATGCGATTTTGAGGGAACTTACGAATATTTGGAAGGGAAGTTGTTTCCTCATGGAGAAAAGGTCGATCGCAGCGGCGGTTCTAAAAGTTGGGAACGCCCTAAAAAAGGTCGCAGAAATTAAAAAGTCAGCAGTCAGCAGTCAGCAGTCAACAGTTAACAGTCAACCGTCAACAATTACTAATTTATGAACAATCCGATTATTTGGCTGCACGGCGACTGTTTGAGTCCTGAAGGCCCCGCTTTTCAAGCGCACCCAGAGGCACCCGCAATCTGGGTTTGGGATGATGCGCTGATTGATGAATGGCAGTTGAGTCTCAAACGAATGGTGTTTATTTACGAATGTTTGTTGGAGTTGCCTGTAGTTATTCGGCGGGGCGATGTGGCGGCGGAAGTTATCGCTTTTGCGATCGAATCCGGCGCCAATCAAGTGGTGACTGCGGAAAGTCCCAGTCCTCGGTTTCAGGATATTTGCCGGAAAATTAAGCGATCGCACCCAGTAGAAGTTTTGCCGCCGGAACCCTTTGTCCGCTACGATGGTTACATTGATTTGAAGCGTTTTTCCCGCTATTGGCGCGTCGCTGAAAAATATGTTTTCTAATTGGGAATAGGAAATAGGAAATAGGAAATAGGTGTTCTTTTCTCTTCTTCCCTCTTCCTTCTTCCCTCTTCCTTCTTCCCTCTTCCTTCTTCCTGAAATCCGTTACATCCGTTACATCCGTTACAGAATCCGTTGCCGAACTTCCCTCTTCCTTCAACTCCCCTTCAAACGCTGCAACAGCCATTGAAATCTCGATTCAGCCAAATCGGGATTATCGGGATTATCGACATTTTGCCCGATAGCGCCATCCTCGTCGGGCTCTTGATATATTAAACCATCAGTATCATCCCCGAAGCGTTTGACTGTACCCCGGAGTCTCGACGACAGAAATTTGGTAATCGCCCGATAAAACCGCAGGGAAAAAAGCACATCTTGCTCGAGTTTTTCAGTTAGCAGCCGCCTCGGAATTGACAGGATGAGGCACTCTTCAATTGCCGTGACGCTAGCAGAAGGAAGCCTCCCGTCTACAAAAGACATTTCCCCCAACACTTCCCCGGAAATAATTTTTCCAATTTCTTTGTCGCCCAAAGATGATACAGCAACGCTCAAAGTTCCATCCAGAACTATGTAGAGGGCGTCTAAGGGCTGACCTTCGGTGATGAGGGTTGTGCCGGGGGGGACTTGGGTGCGGGTGCCGTTGGCGAGCATCCAATCGATGTCGCGATCGCTCAATTCGCCTAATATGACTAGAACTTTGCTCATAAAGTCAAGTTGAGATGAGATAATTTGTATTTTTTTACTTGTTTAGTTGAGTGCTGTTGTGAGATGGTCAGACCATGAGCGAAAGCGAAGGCTAAACTTTACAAATAGAACACTAAATTTTACACAATTCTAATAATATTTAGTAAATTTGACACGGTAGAGCTACAAATGTTTGTCCGATTAGTGCTATTCTACATTACTTGTCAGGGACTGTGCAGCAGCCGATCGCGTTGTTTTAACTGCACTTGCTTTGGACGGCGGGGCTGCCAAAACAGTTTTGAAAGCCTGTTGTCTCTTGGTTTCGAGCTGGTGCGCCCTCAAAAACCGGATTTTTTAGGCATGGCTGCGAGTGCAGCGCCCCCAAGTACAGTATTGTAGAATGCAAGCGAAACGCGCGATCGACCCCTCAATTAAACAGGAGCGAGGGTGAAATCATCCCTAGGATTGATTTTTAGCCGATCGATAGGTAAATTTAAATTAGCCTCTAAATCGGCCGTCAGTTCTTAAATCTAATCAGCTTGAGAGTTGACTCTTCAACGGTTGAGTGCCAATCTAGGAACAACACAACTCGTATTTGTGTCTTTTTTGAGCAAAGCTCTCGACGGTCGCCCTCAAACACTTACACTTTTAACACACGGTTCATTGAGGAGTTTCTATGAATAGTCTCTTTTCCAAGTCTACTTTCGCGTTAATAAATCTTGCTGCTTTAGCTGTTTGTTGCAGTACCCTGTCAGCGAAAGCTGAAACTGGCAACTTGCCCGAAATCGGTACAACTGCAACAATAGCAGCTCAAAATATTGACCAAATTTCTGAGCCGGCGGCCACTTCAGCAGTTAAACCAGACGCAGAAACAACGGCTAGTAATAAAAAAATTGATTCAATCAGTTGGAGCGAACTAACAGAAGCGGCAGAGCCAGCAGCCTCTGAACCGGCAGCAAACTTGCAAGTATCTATTGCTGCACCCGAAAAATCGGAAGCAGCAAAATCTGAAATTGCTGAGACAGAAACAGCGCAAAATACCTCCATTGCTGCTGAGACCCAAAAGTCAGAAGAAACCGCTAAAATTGCTGATAATAGCGTCAAAGTGGAGTCAACAGTCGAGACTGCCAAAAAGAACGATCGACCTACCTCAATTGTGGCCGAGAGCAATAATCTGGAAGTAACAGCAACGAAGGAAGAAAAAGAAGTCAAAACAGCACAAGAATTGTTGAGCAATCCTGTCAGCACTTCCGCCTCAGCTTTGACAAACCAACCGAAAGTTGCTGAAAAACCGGCAACGGCCTCAGAAGCAACTGAAAAAGTGGCTCAAGGATCTCCAATCCGACCGGGCCGAGCTACCCGTTCGGGGCCCAGCTACATCGGCATTGGCGGCAATCTAGGTTTTGGCGGAGATACAGCCTTGGGCGACGGTTCATTTGCAATTATTAGCAAAATCGGTTTGACCAACAATTTCTCGGTGAGACCGACTGTTTTGTTCCGCGACAACTTAACTGTTCTAGTTCCCGTTACCTTCGATTTTGTATCTCAAGAGGCCGTCGAAGTCAGCGATGATTTTGTGATTACTGCCGCTCCTTATGCAGGTGCTGGCGTTGCATTTTCTACCGGTGATAACAGTAATTTTGGATTCCTGATTTCGGGTGGTGTAGATGTGCCGCTGTCGAGAAATTTTACAGCCACAGCGGGACTGAATGTTGGTTTTCTCGACGGAGCTGAAGTGGGATTGTTGGTCGGTGTCGGCTATACGTTCCCCAATGTTGTCAGGTAGTGTTGCTGTTTGAGCAAACGCAGGACAAATAAATACGTGCGGGGTTGGCTGTAGGAATACAGTCAACCCTTTTTGATGATGGAAAATCTGCCTGTGCCATCGATGTAGGGTGCGCCACAAGCACAGACCGGTAATGTAGGGTTTGAAATCTTCGTAAAAACCAGGTTTCTTTACTCGTCCTGGACGCACAATCCCGATAGATGAAGGAGAATAGGTCGTTTCAGCCATCAATCTAAGTCCAGAAAGCCGGAATATTCGTGACAGTGTGCAAGTCTGATAGTTGTATAATAGACAGACTAGCCAAGCGTAAAAAGTAGAATCCTATGCCGCAGGGAATCTTCAACAAAATCCTCAGTCAGCTTGACACTCTGGAACTGCTAGAACTACAGCAATTAGAGCGCGCTATTGGGAGATATCTGGCAGAGAAAGAACAAACTGCTCAACGGACAAAATTGCACCAAGCGCTGTTAACTTCTGGTTTAGTAAAAAAAATCAAGCATTCTTCTGGGAGTCAGCAAACAGAACGGCGACTAATTCAGGTACAGGGCAAGCCTGTTTCTGAGACAATTATTCAGGAACGCCGCTAGATGACAATTTATTTTGTAGATAGCAGTGCGCTGGTCAAACGCTACATTAATGAAATAGGTTCGGCATGGGTTTTGAGTTTGTGCGATCCTGCACTTAACAACGATATATTGATTGCTGCTATTACAAGTGTTGAAATTGTTGCTGCAATTACCAGAAGGTCGCGCGGCAGAAGTATCAATGCGACAGATGGTACAGCAGCCTGCAATCAGTTCAGGAGTGACCTACAATCTGAGTATCAGGTTGTAGAATTCACCGAAAGCATTATTAACTCTGCAATGGCATTAGCTGAAACCTACGGATTGCGAGGGTATGATGCTGTGCAGCTAGCAACAGGCTGTGGCATAAATAACCTTTGCACAGCTAACAGTTTGCCTGCGATGACTTTTGTATCTGCTGACGGGGAGCTGAATGCAGCAGCAACAAGTGAGGGTTTGATAGTTGAAAATCCCAACAACTACCCGTAAGGTCGATCGCCCGTACAGTAAAAACCGCACAAATCTCGTTTGTAGCTGAGTCTCGGGATGCTCCCGGCTCGATCGTACTTTCTCACCAACCACCCGAAAAAACCGTGACTAAAACAGAAATCTTAGCAGCACTCAAAAATCTGACAGCAGAAGAACGCCTAGAAATCATCGAAACAGCTTCCCGGATGATGCGCGAAGAAATAGAAGAAAAAGCCCAGCGCAAAGCTGAGAGAAAGCGGAAACTCAGAGCCTCAGCAGAAGCAGCAGTCAAAGATTATATGCCGGGAGGTGCTTTACATGATTTGTGGTCGGCTGATAGCGAACCCTATTTTGAATCCGAGGAAGAATACCTTAACGCAGGGATAAAAACTAATGCGTAGAGGTGAAATCTGGCTGGTTGCGCTTGAACCGACTGTGGGCGCAGAAATCGGCAAAACCCGTCCGGTAGTAATTGTCAGTGATGAAACGGTGGGAATTTTGCTCCTTGAAGTTATTGTTCCCATCACTGACTGGAAAGAGCGATACACCGAGAGAAATTGGATGGTTCGACTAGAACCTAGCGGCGAAAATGGCTTGGCGAAACTCTCAGCAGCCGATACTTTTCAAGTCCGTTCCGTTTCCCAACAAAGATTTGTCCGACAACTCGGAACCTTGTCCGAGACAATTATGGAAGAAATTGCAGAAGCACTGACAATTGTTCTGGATCTAGATTGAATAACTAGGCAACAGCGCACAAATAGTGTTAATTATAGATAGATTGTATGGCGCGATGGCCTAAATGATTCCTATACAACTTACACTCAAAAATTTTCTCAGCTATCGCGAAGCTGCTTTAGACTTTCGCGGCCTGCACACCGCTTGCATTTGCGGGCCTAACGGTGCTGGCAAATCCTCCCTCTTAGAAGCGATCTCCTGGGCACTTTGGGGCTGTTGCCGCAGCGATACGGAAGACGATATCATCCATATCGGCGAAACTGATGTGCGCGTTGATTTCACTTTCTCCACCGGCGGACAAATCTACCGGGTGATTCGCAACCGCAGGCGCGGACAATCGGGAAGTTTGGAATTTCAAGTCAGCTTGAATTCTGCCGAGAGTGAGGAAAAACTTAATTTTCGCACGCTGACAGACAAGGGGCTGAGAACAACTCAGCAAAAAATCCTCGAACACATCAAACTAGATTACGATACGTTCATCAACTCGGCGTATTTGCGGCAGGGGCGAGCTGATGAATTTATGCTCAAAAAGCCGATCGAACGCAAACAAGTTTTAGCCAACCTGCTCAAACTCGACTCCTACGATACTTTATCCGACCAAGCCAAGGATACCTCCAAACAATTTAAAGCTCGAGTCGAAGTGCTCAAACAGAGTTTGCTAACCGTACAAGAGCAACTGCAACAAAAAGAGACCATCGCCTCCGAACAAATTCAATTGCAGCAAGCAACGGATTTGCTTCAGCAGCAGCAGCAAGCCGACACAGCCGAGTTGCAGCAACTGCAACTCCAGCACCACAACCGCCAAACTTGGCAAAAACTCCTCGCAGGCCACCAGCAACAGCACTACAATATCACTCAAGAATGCCGCCGCTTGCAGCAAGAACTCAGCGCAGCAAAACAGCAGCAAAATGAGCTGCAAGCCCTCCTAGGACAAGAAAATGAAATAACAGCAGGCATCGCGTATTTCCACAGCTTGCAAGCGACAGAAGAGACTCTGGCTGGCAAATTCAAAGCTAACCAACAAGCCCAAAATCAGCGCCAGCAATTGCAAGAACAGCAGCGGCAAGAACTGAGCTTTTTGCAAACCAAAATTCAGCAGTTGCAAGCTCAATTAGAGGTTTTAGAACAAGAGGAAAAAGATGTTCTGGAAATTCTCAAACAGCAGCCGGAGGTTGACAAAGGACTCGCACAGTTGCAAGCAGTTCGATCGCGCCTCAACGAACTAGAGCAACTGCAACTGCAAGTTTCGCCGCTGCTACAACAGCAGCAGCAAAAGCAACAAAAGCTCGATCGCGCCCGCGCCGGTTTAACCGCCCGCTTAGACGAAATCAACCGACAGGTGCAAGTTCAGCAGCAGCAGCGACAGCCGCAATTACAGCAGGAAATCTCGGCCATCGCCAATCAAATTTTGCAGTTGGAAAACAAGCGAGTTTATCAGCAGCGAGTCCGCGAAAAAGGTCAAGAAAGGCACGACTTTCTAGGAAACCTGCAAGCCAAAAGCCGCGACTATCAAACCCGACTTGCCGAAATCGACCAAAAACTGCAACTGCTGCGGAAACATGAAGGAGAAAAAACCGCAGGCGAAGGTAAAGCCTCGAATTTTGCGGAAAACGAGCCATCGAATTCGCCTTTAATGGTGCGGGATGCAAATTTTGGCAATTGTCCTTTGTGCGATCGACCTTTAGACGAACACTACTGGAATTTGGTAGTCGCAAAACACCACACCCAACAGCAGGAAATCTGGAACCAACTGTGGGTTGTGCGCGAACAGTTGGCCGTCTCCGAGCGCGAAATTCAGGTTCTCAGACATGAATACCGCGAACTAGAAGAGGAATTAGCGCCCTACCAAGAATTGCGGGAACGCCGCAGTCATTTACAAGCACAATTAGATAGCCTGGGCCAAGATGAAAACCGACTGCAAAGTATGCGTCAAGACGCTGCAGAAATAGAGCGCTTGCTACGCACCGGCGAGTATGCAGCCGAGGACTTGGGCGAACTCCAGCAAATAGAACAGCAACTGCAACAGCTCAATTACAGCGATCGCAGCCACTCCCTCGCCCGCAGCGATGAAAAGCGCTTGCGGTGGGCGGAAATTAAGCAAGCTCAAATCAAAGACGCTCAGCAGAAACTGAATAAAATTAATGCCCGCCGCCCGGATTTGCAAACTCAATTAGCCACGGTACAGCAACAGTTAGAACAGCAAAAAAATAGCTCGGAAATACAGCAGCAAATTCTATCTTTAGATAGATACATTGCGGAAGTTGGCTATAATTTGGAACAGCACGAACACGTGCGGAGCGAAATGCGCCGATCGCAGTTTTGGATCGCCCGCGCCGAAAAATTGCGATCGGCAACTGTGCAGTACCCGCAAGTGCAGCAGCGCGTTAATGAAATAGCAAATTCCATCGCAGTGCGCGATCGAGATTTGCAAGCCGTCAGCGCTCAAACTTCCGCGATGAACCAGCAATTGCAAGAACATCCCGATCCCGCAGCCCGCATCAGTGCGATCGAACAGCAAATCAGTCGCCGCCGCCAGCAGCTAGACCAACATTTGGGAAGTCTCGGACGCCTGCAGCAGCAGCAGCAAAATCTGGAAACTCTGCAAGTTCAGCTAGTAGCTCAAAAAGAGCAAATGCAAGTTGCCAAACGCCAGCAGCGAGTTTATCAAGAGTTGGGTCAAGCATTTGGGAAAAACGGCATTCAAGCTTTAATGATTGAAAATGTTTTGCCTCAACTAGAAGCTGAAACCAATCAGATATTGTCGAGATTGAGCGCGAATCAATTGCACGTTCAATTTATTACTCAGCGGGCGGCGGCTTCTAAAAAAGCAACTAAATTGATTGACACTTTAGACATTTTAATTGCTGATGCTCGCGGTACTCGCGCCTACGAAACTTACTCGGGCGGTGAAGCTTTTCGGATTAATTTTGCGATTCGGCTGGCGCTGGCGAGACTGCTGTCTCAGCGGGCGGGCACGGCTTTGCAAATGTTGATTATTGATGAGGGATTCGGGACTCAGGATGCGGAAGGGTGCGATCGGCTGATTGCTGCAATTAATGCGATCGCCTCCGACTTCGCCTGTATCCTCACCGTTACCCATATGCCCCACCTGAAAGAAGCTTTTCAAGCCAGGATTGAAGTAAACAAAACTGCTCGGGGTTCTTCCATCAGCTTGTCAATTTAAAAGGGTTGACGAGCCGGATGGAAGGAGGAGAAGAAAAAAGTTGGAAATAGCCGTATTTTCACCTTTTGTTTTCTTTCCGCCTTCGGTATTTTCACTTATTTTATGGATCGGTGCCGAATGCCTTCTGTTATCATACTTTCAAACAAAAAAGCAACTTTATGCCCCTGCTCCCAACCATTATGGAATCAGCCATTGCCAATCTAAAATCTACAATCTAAAATGGTATTAGTCGTTTTCCCCGCAGGCTTTTGTGGAATGCTGACTTTGTTAACACAGCTCAATAAAAAATAAAATTATAGAATAAGACTGGCTCAAGCTATTTATAAATTTTTATTTTTCTGTCCGCTCCTCGGGAGTTTGGATCTTGCCACCGATGACAACAGACTCTTTCAACCTGTCTCTCCTAGAACGGGCGATCGCAGCGTCGAGCAACAGCATCCTCATCGCCGATGCTCGCCAGCCTGACACGCCTATTATCTACTGCAATCCTGCTTTTGAGAAACTGACCGGTTACAGTGCCGAAGAAGTTATTGGACGCAACTGCCGATTTTTGCAGGGCCCCGATACCGATCGGGCAGAATTAGACAAACTTCGCAGCAGTTTACGATCGGGAACGGAAATTCAGGTAGTTCTCAAAAATTATCGCAAAGACAAAACTCCTTTTTGGAACGAATTAATGGTTTCCCCCATCCTAGACGATGAGGGAAAATTAACTCATTTTATCGGAGTTCAGAACGATATTAGCAAAAGAGTAGCAGCCGAAACAGCCAGGGAAGAAAGCGAAGAAAGATTGCGCGTAATTGCCAGCACGACTCCCGTTCCCATGTTAATTACGCGCCTAGAAGACAGCCTGATCTTGTATGCAAATCCTGCGATCGGTGAAAGTTTAGGGTTGAGTTGCGAACAACTTATTGGGGGTAAAAAAAGTGATTTTTATGCCAACATCAACGATCGATGTCAATTGCTAGAATTAGTCAAACGAAACGGCTTTAGCGACAGCAAAGAAATCTGCCTCAAGAAAGCAAATGGCAGTTTTTTTTGGGTAAAAATTTCGATGCGAGCGATTGATTTTAATGGCGAAGCAGCAATTTTATCGGCATTTTACGATATTACCGATCGCGTAGAAGCAGAAACAGCACTGCGACAAAGCGAAGCGAGGTTTCAAAAACTAGCCGCCAACGTTCCGGGAATGATTTATCAATTTCAGTTAGCAGCAGACGGCACTATGTCATTCCCCTACGTCAGTTCCGGCTGCCGCGAACTCTGGGAATTAGAACCAGATGTACTCCAAAATTCAGCTATTCCCGCGATCGAAATGATTCACCCAGACGATGCGCCAAGCTTCCACGAATCTGTTGCTATCTCAGCTAAAACTTTAGAGCCTTGGCGGTGGGAAGGCAGATTAGTTTTTGGCGGCGGCGCTCCGATTAAGTGGATTAGCGGGGCTTCCCGGCCAGAACCGGGCGAAAAAGATAACATTATTTGGGACGGCTTGTTGATTGACATTAGCGATCGCAAACTTGCAGAATCAGCACTGCGGCAAAGCGAAGCCAGAGTCAAAAAAATGGCCGCCAATTTGCCGGGAATGATTTATCAATATTTGCTGCATCCAGACGGTTCCGATGAATTCATTTATGTCAGTTCTGGCTGCTGGGAACTCTACGAATTAGATCCAGAAAAACTTCAACAAAACTCCGATTTAATGTGGTCAACGGTGCATCCAGAAGACCTAAAACCCCTGTTAGAATCAATCGCAATTTCCGGCGAAACTCTCAAACCTTGGATATATGAAGGGCGGATCGTAACCGGATCGGGAAAACTGAAATGGATTCGCGGCATCGCCCGCCCCGAACTGCAACCTGGGGGCGATATACTGTGGGAGGGGGTGACAATCGACATCAGCGATCGCAAGCTAGCAGAAATCGCCCTCGGCGAGTCAAAAATCGCCCTGCAACAAGCCAATCAAGAACTTGAAAAGCGCGTCCTAGAACGCACGGAAGCCTTGGAAACATCCCAAAAAATGCTGTGGTCGGTAATCAACAACATCCCTCAGTTAATCGCCTGGAAAGATCTAGATTTAGTTTACTTGGGAGGCAACAAAAACTTTGCCAAACTCGCAGGTTTCAATCACCCCAGTGAAATCGCCGGCCTCACCGACTTCGATATGCCGTGGAAGCCGGAAGAAACCGAAGTTTTTCGAGCCGGCGACAGCCGTATCATGGCAACAAACACCGCAGAATATCACATCATAGAATCCAAAATGCAAGCCGACGGCACCCAATGCTGTCTGGACACAAATAAAATACCTTTACACGACAATTTCGGCAATGTTGTCGGCATTTTGTCTACGTTTGAAGACATCACCGACAGGCTTTCCCTAGCAGCTAAAGTCCGCGCCAGCGAGGAACTATTTCGCACAATTTTTGAAGATGCACCCATTGCTATTTACTTAGCCAATTTAGAAGATAACAAGTTAGTGCGGGTCAATAAAACTTACTGCGAAATGCTGGGATATACCGCAGCCGAATTGCTCGCCAAAACATTTATAGACATTGGTCATCCCGAAGATAATCCTAAAAATCTCCAAGTTGCTGCTTCTCTCAATCGGGGAGAAATTACGAGCTATCAAATAGAAATCCGCCAGATTGCTGCTACAGGTAAAATTGTTTGGGTAAACGTGACAGCTACTTTGATTCGAGATGGCGAAGGAAAACCTATTTACAAATTAGGGATGATTGAAAATATTACCAACCGTAAAATTTCCGAAGCAGCACTCCAAGCTTCCCAATCTCAATTGAAAAAACAAGCAGCCCAATTGCAAGAAGCCTACGAACAGCTACAAAACGCTCAAATCCAATTAGTTCAATCCGAAAAAATGTCGAGTCTCGGTCAGATGGTGGCTGGGATTGCCCACGAAATCAACAATCCCGCAACTTTTATTAACGGCAATATTTCTCATACATACACCTATTTTCACGATTTAATTGAACTATTGAATCTCTACCAGGACAGTTACCCATCTCCAGTGCCTCAGATTGCGGAAAAAGTTAAGGAATTAGATTTAGATTTCCTCAAGGAAGATTTGCCAAAAATGCTCAACTCCATGAAAATCGGAGTAGAAAGAATCAGTAAAATTGTGTTGTCTCTGCGTAACTTTTCGCGGTTGCACGAATCAGAAATGAAGTTTGCAGACCTTCATGAAGGAATTGACAGCACGCTGTTAATTTTGCAACACCGATTGCATCAGGAAAATAAACAAAACCCGATCGAAATTATTAAAGAGTACGGAAAAATATCGAAAATTTACTGTTGTGCGGGGCAGTTTAACCAGGTATTTTTCAACATTATCAACAATGCGCTCGACGCACTAGAAAACCAACCGCAACCTCGGACGATCGTGATTCGCACTGAAATGAAAAAAGCCGACTTGAAAAGCCAAAGTAAAAGCCAGCTCGTTAATTGCGATCGCATCGTCATTTGCATCGCCGACAGCGGTCCGGGAATGACCGAAGACGTTCGCAAACGGCTGTTTGACCCCTTCTTCACCACCAAACCGGTAGGGTCTGGAACAGGCTTGGGATTGTCCATCAGCCATCAGATTGTGGTAGAAAAACATAGGGGAACCCTGCGGTGCATCTCAGCGCCCGGACAGGGAGCGGAATTCTGGATTGAAATCCCGTGCTCCGCTAACGGAAATTAATCTAAAAGTTTCAATATCTAACTTTTAATTCCCAATTGCCGTCGGTGCTTGAGTTATCAGGGTTTTGAATTAACCGCACTCAGAGGCCGGAACAAATCGCACTCAGCGGTGTGCTAATCTCCTGCCCTTATTCGCTAGGCAATTATGCTGAAAAAACTACCTTTATCCTGGTCTCGCTACATTCCAGCCGGGTTGACGCTCGCTTTGGGTGTCGGACTGTCGGCCTTGGCTTTTGCCTTGGTTTGGGACTGGGAAGACAAGCGCCGCGACTACGAAATGCACCGCCGCATCGACGATATTTCGATCGGCATCGAACGCCAGGTCAACTCCGACTTAGATACTGTTCTCGCCCTCAGCGACTACATGAAAGCCTTCAGCGCCGTCGAGCGTTCCTCTTTTGCCCGGTTTGTCGCCCGGCCCCTGTCCGTCCACCCCAGCCTGCAACTCCTGGCTTGGGCCCCCCGCGTCCCGGATTCGCAGCGGCGCAACTACGAAACCAAAGCTAGAACCGAAACAGAGCCCAGCTTCGAGATTACAGAGCGCGGGCCGCGAGGAGAACTCCGCAAGGCCCTCCAGCGTTCCGAATACTTCCCGGCTTTCTACGTCGAACCACCAGCCGGAAACGAGACAGTATTAGGCTTTGACCTCGCCTCCCACCCAGAAATCCGCGCCGCGCTCGATCGAGGGCGCGATACAGGAGAAATGATTGTCACCAACTACATCGGCTTAACTCAGGGCAATTCCCCGGAACAGGGTCTTTTGGCCATAGTTCCGATTTACGAAAACAGCAATAAACCGACTACCCTCGAATCCCGTCGCCAACTGCTACAAGGATTTGTTCTGGGCGTATTTCGAGGCAAAGATATTTTCCAAACCTCTTTAAAAGGACGCAATACCGACTACCTGAATATTTATCTCGTTAGCGAGGCTCCAGACAAGCAAGAAGCACCGTCGCTGTTACCGCAAAGGGCCAACCCGGTTCTCAAAAATCTCCCTGCTGAGCGCCAAATTCAGCAATTTGCGGTGCAGTTCCAATCCGAGAGCCAACAAGTGCTTCCAGCATCAGCCGCTGTGGAACCATCCCTCATGCAAAACTGCCCGATTCTTGACAATCCAGGCCCGAACTATACAGCTTGCAGAAGACGGCTGAAAATTAGCGGCCGCCAGTGGTCTATGTACGTGTCGGCAACGCCGGAAATTCGCCGGATTCGCAAGCACTGGCGCTCTTGGGGAACTCTGACGATGGGGATGCTGTGGACTCTGATCCCGGTGACATATATGCTGACATCTTTGAGTCGCACCGCCCAAATCGAAAAGTTAGCCGGAGAAAGAATTCGCCAAGCAGAACAGTTGCAGGCTGCTTACCTGCAGTTGGAACTGGAACAAGCTAAATCCGAGCAACTGCTGCTGAACGTTTTGCCGGCAGCGATCGCCCTGCGTTTGAAGGACAACGAACACAATATCGCCGAAAGTTTTGCGGAAGTAACTGTGATGTTTGCCGACATTGTGGGGTTTACAGAACTTTCGTCGAGAATTTCAGCGACTGCGGTGGTGGAAGTGCTCAACGATATTTTTTCGGCTTTTGACCACTTGGCCGATCGCCACGGTTTGGAGAAAATTAAGACTATTGGTGACGCTTACATGGTTGTCGGCGGTTTGCCTACTGCCAGAGAGGATCACGCCGAGGCGGTTGCGAACATGGCGATCGATATGCTGCACGAAATTCGGCTTCTGAGTTTAGAACATTCGGAACCTTTCAGCATTCGGATCGGGATTAGCAGTGGCCCTGTCGTTGCCGGCGTGATCGGCTTAAAAAAGTTTATTTACGACCTCTGGGGCGACACAGTAAATATTGCTTCGCGCATGGAATCCCACGGGATTACCGGTTGCATTCAAGTCACCGCCGAAACTTACGAGATATTAAAAGATAAATATACTTTTCAGAAGCGCGGCGCCATTCAAGTTAAGGGCAAGGGATACATGGTTACTTATTTGCTGACTGGCAAAAAGATTATTGACCCAGCCCAAAAACAAATACAAGCCTCCGAATCCCCGATCGACTAAGACTTTCGATCGCCAAGCTAAAATAGTGTAAGCTCAAGGTATTCTATCACCCCTGCACCAAAAAAAGGAAAAACCATGACGACGCTGCTAATTCAAACCGAAAGCGTCCCACTGACGGTCAATTTCCCTGCGATTCAATCGATGACTGTTGAACAGTTTTATGAATTCTGTCTAGTTAACCGCGATTTGAGAATTGAGCGTACTGCCAGTGGGGAAGTCATCATTATGCCACCAGCTTTTTCAGATACAGGGAACCGCAACATTAAAATTGCTCAGCAACTTGCGAACTGGGCAGAAGAAGATGGCACAGGTGAAGCGTTTGACTCCAGTGCGGGCTTTACCTTGCCGAATGGAGCAACCCGATCCCCCGATGCCTCATGGATTAAACTAGAGCGCTGGAATGCCTTAACAGAAGAACAAAAAGCCTCATTCGCACCGATTTGTCCAGACTTTGCGATCGAATTGCGGTCTGCTAGTGACACTCTTAAGGGATTGCAAAACAAGATGCAAGAATATATTGACAACGGTGTATCGCTCGGCTTTTTGCTCGATCGCAAAAACAGAAAAGTCTACATCTACCGTCCCGATCGCGAACCTGAAATCTTAGACAATCCTGAAACAGTCAGCGCCGATCCAGAGTTACCGGGATTTGTCTTGCGGATGGCAAAAATCTGGTGATTTAGATCGTTAAACCATACTCAAAGACATCAATTCATCGGTCATTTCAAAATTCGCCGTCACGCTTTGCACGTCGTCCAAATCTTCCAGTGCATCCATTAACTTCAAAAGCGGTCGAGCTTTTTCAGGAGTGTCTATTTCCACTGTATTGCTGGGAATCCAGCGATTTTCCGACTGCAAAACTGTAAAACCTGTTTGTTTCAAATGACACTCCCCACTCTTTCATAGACTGGGATTCTTGGTTCATAGATACCTTATTTTTTAGCTCGAATTACTAAATCAATTAACTGTTCTCTTCCCCAGAGTTGTACCCCATTCGCTTGAGCCAGTTTATGAGCATTGGATGTAAACATACTGTTTGTAATAACGATCGCATCTTGCGCCCCGTAATACTTAACCGCACTAACCACTTCTTGCACGGCGGAATTTCCCACTTTTCCTTGATAGCGTTTTGCCTGAACAACGGTTTTCTTGCGGGCTTTAGAGAGAATCAAGTCCGCACCAAAATCCCCCGTTTTGGGTGTCATTTCGACCGCATAACCGAGATTGCGGAAACAGCAGGCTAAAAATTCCTCAAACTCTTCTCCTGTCATGCGATCGACCTGATCGATTAAATACCCAATCTCTGCCACTTCTAACCGCGTAGAACCTGCTAAAATCTGCTTGAATTTTTTCAGCAGAATTGCACTCAACTTAGTAGAAGGAGAATGAGAAGATAAGGGAGGAGCTTGTGATTCAGTATCTATTAAATTCGCAATCTTTGGCACGTCTAATCGCCCAGCAACTTTTATGATTTTTTGAAAATTTTGCAGCATACTCGAACTCAAATTATTAGTAGAAGGAGAATTAGAAGATAAAGAGGGAATTTGTGATTCAGCTTGGACTTCAGTTTGTGCTTCAGTGGGTGGCGGTACCGCATCCTCGATCCAAGTTGGCTGGGCTGGCTTTTGAGCTTGCTTTCTTTTGCTCAAAACAGCCCGTTGAATTGTCAGCAAAATTTTTCCCTCTTGTTGATTAATTTCACCGTCAGCCTCGATTATCTCAGTGCAGCGCTTTAAAAGTGGTTCGGCAAAGTCAAGTTCGAGTTGTGCGAGTAAAATATCCAACTTGGGAAGCAATTTAGACTTATTTGTCACCGCTTCAATCTCAGCTAAAGTCCTGGGATTTAAATTGGCCGCTCGTAATTCCGGTAATAACTCATCCCAGCGGGTGAATTTTTTGCTGGCATAGACGACATACACCAAAATCCAATCCATCACCGTTTCTTGTACGATCGCTGTCTCTAAATATTGCTCACTTTCCGCTTGCAATACCTCTTGTAAATCTTCGAGCTTGGTTTCGATTTCAGAGGAATCGAGATGCGCTTCATAAAACCGACAAGCACCGTATCCCAGCGCGTAAATCATTGTCGCACTGGCGCTAGCATTAATTACCGCACCCGCCAAGGGAATATTGCTGACAAGCGTAACTCCAGCTTCGATCGCTAAATTGCTACCCAAGGACAAACCAAAAATAGCGACAACTTCTGCTTTGCGATCGCTCGATCGCAAATCCATGCCATAGGCGGCAGCAATTTGATAAACCAACTCGGCAGATAACGCCGTCATTGCCGCTAAATCCATGCCAGACAACGCCAAAGCCACGCCGGGAACTAAACTGCTCACCAAGCCACTTCCTGCCGCTAGCAAGGCTTTTTCCACCATCAAGTGATGTGCGATCTCTTCGGGTTTCTCGTGAGGATATTGGCGCTGTAACTCTCGAACTTGCGCCTCGGCATTTACGACATCAACAGCATCTATAGCATTAACTAACCAGTCGATTTTGAACTTTTGGGTCAGTTTTTTCAGGATAGGACTCTGCGAAATAAAAACTAGGGATGAACCAAAAAAATTGGGAACTTGCATTGCTGCACTTCCCGCACTCGCCGCTGCATTCCCCACCGCACTCGCGGTATTAACAAAAATCGCACTTCCAGCACTAACGGCTGCATTCCCCACCGCACTCGCCGTATCAACAATCGCACTTCCAGCACTGCCTGCCGCATTCCCTACCGCACTCGCCGTATCAACAATTGCACTTCCAGCACTCGCCGCCGCACTCCCCACCGCACTCGCCGTATTAACAACAATCGCACTTCCAGCACTGCCTGCCGCATTTCCTACCGCACTCGCCGTATCAACAATTGCACTTCCAGCACTCGCCGCCGCACTCCCCACCGCACTCGCCGTTGCAGAGACTGCTCCGAACACGGAACCGAACCAATTGGATGTATTCTCTGGTTTAGCCTGCACGTCCAATTTGGATCGATCGTTAGTTTCTGTTACTTCGTTTGCTGACGGAATTTCTTCGGAGTGGGTGCTGCCTGTTGTGATTTCGTTGTTATCTAGCATGGCTTGAGTTTGGGGTGACGTTTTCATTGCAGCTTTTTCAGCAATGCGTTGGATTGACATTCCCCGCCCGCGTAAATATTGGGGATTCGTCTCCTGGTAATATTGTAATGCGACGATCGTCCTGCTGCCAAATTATCGTCTTTTGCAGTGGCAGCAGGACGCTCCAGAACCCTCATCTTTAAACCATTAAACCATACTCAAAGACATCAATTCATCGGTCATTTCAAAATTCGCCGTCACGCTTTGCACGTCGTCCAAATCTTCCAGTGCATCCATTAACTTCAAAAGCGGTCGAGCTTTTTCAGGAGTGTCTATTTCCACTGTATTGCTGGGAATCCAGCGATTTTCCGACTGCAAAACAGCAAAACCGGTTTGTTTCAAAACATCAGCCAGTTGTTCCAAATCAGCCACACTTGTAAATACCTCTGCACCTTCAGTATCCTCATCAATTAATATCAAATCGTAAGATTCGGCAGCCGCCTCTAGCGAGGCTTCAAACAATTGTTCCTCATCAATCGGGCCGCGTACCGTACAAACTCCTTTGTGGTCAAACATCCAGCCCACACAACCAGTTTCGCCCAGGTTGCCGCCATTTTTACTAAAAGCTTCCCGCAAGTCAGCCGCCGTGCGGTTGCGGTTGTCTGTCAGCGCTTCAATCAGAATAGCAACCCCGCCAACGCCGTAACCTTCGTATCGAATAGCTTCTAATTCCGAACTCCCCCCGGCCAAGCCGGCACCTTTGGCGATCGCCCTTTCTATGTTTTCATTAGGAATACTCGCCGCCTTGGCTTTTTCTATAGCCGTCCGCAGTTGAAAATTGCCAGCGGGATCGGGAACTCCGCTGCGGGCGGCTACAATAATTTCGCGAGATATTTTAGCAAAAACCTTGCCTTTAACGGCATCAACTCTAGCTTTTTGGCGTTTAATATTCGCCCACTTACTGTGTCCAGCCATACCGATTTGAGATTGTGAATTTAAAATGTGCGATCGACATTAAACAATAACACCCAGATTCTGACAAATCAGATTAACGTAGGGTGCACCTCGGCGCACGTTACACACATAGCATAGAATGGGATTTTTCGCACCAATCTCAACTTTAATTAAACCGGATAACGGCTTCAGAGTCAGTCAGGTGAGAAGTATCGCCATTAAGTGCGATCGACCATTCTCCCTCACCCCGCACCACTTTCACCAAACAGCACAAAGAAGCGTTAATTTCCGTTTCAGGACAGCCAGCCAGCCCGATCGCAGTTCCTAAAACCGACGCACCGTGACCTACTAATAACATATCTTCGGGAAACTCAGCCGCGAGGCGTTTAGCAGTTTCCCCCGCCCTTTTGAAACAAGCTTCCACGGTTTCGGGATAATTAGCAATACCGCCTTTGTAGGAAGCATCAATCCTGGGAAAGCGGCTGCACAAAGCTTCTACAGACTCAGTTTCCGGCATTTCTGTCATCCATTCCGGATTCAGCCATTCGCACAGTCCCCACTCTAGTTTAATTGACAAATCGAGAGCTTCGGCCGCGTGATTTGCTGTTTGGACAGTTCGCAGAAAAGGGGAAGCAAAAATATGAGAAATTCCTTCACCTTTGAGGCGATTGGCGAGTTGTTTGGCTTGAACGTGACCGTCTTCGGAAAGGTGGGGATCGTAGCGGCGTTCTGCGGTGAGAAACCAGTCGGGGTTAACAAAGTCGATGCGGTTTCCGTGTCGTGCGATCCAGACTGTTTGCGGCATGAGTTGGTTTGAGTTTTGCTTCTAAGTGTAATCTTATATCAAAGATGCTGATTTGGGATCTTTATGAAATTCGAGTGGGATGAAAACAAGTTAATCCGTAGGGTGCGTCGCTGCGATATCTTAGATATAACTTGCAGATTTTTGAGAGCGACGCACCGATGCTTACGAGAAGATTATGTGTACCACATATACATGGAATATGCTGTATATCAAAGATATTGAAGTTTATGAATAAGAATAAAACAGGGATGGACGATGAGCTTCGGTCGGAATATGATTTGAGGAAGTTGCGTGTAAGAAGGGTAGGATCTGGACGAAAGACCTTTGGTGGTGTAAATATTCGTTTAGAAGCGGATGTTGCAGAGATGTTTCCCGATTCTGAAGCAGTTAATGAAGCTCTGCGGTTTTTGATTAGAATTACTAAAGAAAACGTGGTATCTGAGAAATAAGTTTAAAGTCTTTGTAGCCACTTTTCCAAGGATAAATTAATCAGGAACTCCAAAAAATTAGATTCATTCTTTTGCTTAGTTATCTCAGTTACATAGTGTTTTAAATCCCAAGTTTGAGCCTGCCAATCAGAAGAAGAATAACGAGAACCCACAGGCCAGTGACGGAGATAGGAATACTCATCTATTTTGCTAAGGGATAAAGCATCATTGGTCTTTCGGTTATAAATCGCCATTCTCCCAACCCTGTTACAGTTATCCCTGCAAGGGGAAAGAGGTAGCCATAACATGAGTGCTGGTCTAATATAACCTTCCCCAGCTCTTCTATCTACAGAAATCTGAGCGCATAGTTTACTTTTACCTTTACCGTAGCCAATGCTTGGAGAGCAAATTATTTCTTGCATACGGGTGTCAAATCTGAGAATCTTCTCCCGAATTCTCCAGATTACCTGCTGTTCGTCATCAATAAACTTCTTGAGTAGATTCCGAAACTCTCTAGGTGGATTCGGTATATTCTCAGTGCTTTCTGTTGGCTGATACGTAATTTCTACTTGTGAAATTTGTTCATTATCTATATTTTTAAGTTGTAAATTTAAGTTTTCCCCGTCACGAACGATCGCAAATTGCAAAAACTTAAAAAATAGCCCGTGATACTTCCTGTCTGTAAAATTATCTCTGTGAAATTTTGGCGCAATTGCTATTAAGCGAACGGGCTGAGCGTAATCCACGCGATCTGCAAAAGGTGTAAGGATTCAGGTCTGCGATCTAGGAATAAGAGAAGGCATGAAAAAGTTACAAAAATGGGCAGATATAGCATCAC
>JAUBST010000070.1:0-27471 GCA_036702215.1 Microcoleus sp. F6_B6 | reverse complement strand
TGATGCTATATCTGCCCATTTTTGTAACTTTTTCATGCCTTCTCTTATTCCTAGATCGCAGACCTGAATCCTTACGAATTTTACACCCGAATATAACTTTGGTTTCCCTCGGCAGGCAACACAATCAACCGCTGATTTTTCAAGTCCGGTTCTAAACCCAAATCTTCGAGGGGAATTAAGCCCAGTAAAGGTTCTTCTCCGGCAGGAATTTCTACACAATCATACCTGCCTTCCCGGTCAGCCACGGCAAGAGTGACATCTTTGAACAGACGAAATTTTCTGGTTCCTATTGCCGTATGTCCGTCGATTTCACCTAGCATTGGCAAACCCAACTGACTGATAATATCTGCTGGCAAGCAGAGTCGAGTTACTTTTTTATCGACTAAGACGTTATCGAGGGTGATAGAGCGTATTTGCTCTGCGGGGATGAACCCTCTTTCTGCCAGGATATTGTCTACTTCGTTGGTGACGGTTATTGTTGCGGTGACTCTGCCCATTGTTTTATCCTTTTGTTTTGCTATAGAATGTTTCCGTTGTTTTTTGACGAAATTATATACAATAAAGGGGGTACATTCGAGATTTTAACAATATTTGTAACTGAAAGCGCTGTTGTTCTTTATTGTTTAAATTGGTTTGACAAATATGGCAAATTAATAGCAAAAATGCTCTCTACTTATTGAGTTGCGAAGATTCTGCCATTCTTGTTTAGAAACATCTGCACGAGTTTTGTCACCCGATGGATCGCGGATATCCCAAATTGTATCTGCAATCCGATCCTCTTCGAGGGCTCCGCTAACGAGCGATCGCCCGTGAGAACGATAATCGAAGTCCCAGAAAGCATCACCGACGCAATCTCCTTGTGTAGCAATCATTTCTCGATCGACTGTATTGCGAATAGCATTCCATTCGCGGATGTAGGCAGAAGAATCGTCCGATCGCAATTTGCGACCTCCTAATTGAGGATTCACTCTATAAAAAAACCAATCCGTAAACCTATCCACAGCTTGAGTGCGTGATTCATAATCGCGCGCTGCTGCACTATCTAGATGGGAACCACCGAGTACAAGGGATATAGCTAACGCACACACCCCAAAAAACTTCGATTTTGACTTAATTGAAAGTGATTTAGTTAGCACGATTCAACCCAATAAAAATTATCAATCTCCCCGATCTAGCTAGCGATAAATATTTTGTTGCCATCCATCTCTAGAACAAGAACTTCCTCCTGTTTTAGGTATGAGAGTAGATAAACACCAATAATTATCACCGTCAAAGACAACGCCTTTTTTGATATATTGTAACTCAGAGAGAGGTTGCCACGGTCGCTCAATATTAGACTCGTCATAATATCGATATTGTTTTCCCTTGACCTCTAAACCCCGATCCGTACCTCCCAACCAATAACGACCTTCTTGAATTATGTTTGATGACGAGTTTTGTTGATTGCTATCTGTCTTTTTCTCAATCCACCAATTCCTCACAAAACGTTTTGTATTTTCAGAACCTCTTGTCGTAGCGACTATAACTAGCAGTTCTCCTTGTTGATTGATAAACTCAAAACGACAAGGCCCCTCTCCTGTACCCGAACAATCCTTAATCTCTTTATATCCCAAATCAAATAGCTCTTTAACAGAACGATCTCTGAGGTTGGGTTGACCCTGTAAGCTTGGCTGCCACCGTTGTTGAATCAGGATTTGACGCGCCTCTTTGTATGGCATACCTTGTTGAAGAGGTATTTTTTTTGGGGCATTTACAGAATTTTCAAGGCTGACTTGAACTTTTTTATTTAAAGCCTCGATGGTTAAATTTTGTTCTGGATGATTCAGGTAATTTTTTTTACTTGTTGTATCGATGTTTGCACTATTTATGCTGGGAACTTGTTGCTGTGGGGCAGCACCGGCCAAACTTGTATATCCAATGGCGATTAGTCCCATCAATGGTACAATAATTCTGGTTGTAATAAGAGTGCGATCGCATATCCAACTTTTCATACTCATCGGTTGAAAACCTTTCTTTTTACAGAGTTGGGTAGAGATGACCTCTACTCTAGGAGTTATCTTCGATAAATGCTGCGGTGTAAGGCGATCGAGTCTCACAGTCCACAATTGGAAATATACATTTCGCGTCGAATTGCTGACCATTCACTAATGCCGATCCGATCGCTTTTGGGAATTGGCTGTCCGGTGCGTTGAGGATGGCGGCTGTAAAAAATTGTATCTGCAAGTAAATCGTAGGTTTGTTCGTAGGTTTCGCCGTTAATTGTCGTGAATTCCCATCCTGTATCTCCGGGTCCTGACCCATAGCAGACTTCTTGTACTGACTTGACTCGCGGATCGATCGCTTCGCGCAATCTCCGCCATTGATTGCTATATTCGCGATCGCCAGCTTGGAGTTTGCGATTGTTTAACTGAGGATTCACCCTGTAGAACAAGAAATCTGTTAATCTATCGACGGCTTGTTCTCGCGATTCGGCTTTGGCTAGATTGGGGCTGATGAACGCAAGGGCGATCGCCAGAGCACCAACCATTGAAAATCTTGAGACAGACTTAATTGATAACGACTCGATTAGCATAGTGATTTGGTCTTAATTCTTACTTCCATCCCAACCACCGCAACAAAGGCACAACCAAATAATGGCTGACTCCCAAACAAAGCCCGATCGCACTTCCCAAAAAACCAAAAAACACAATTGAACCCCAAATTTGCAGCCAGCCGAAGCTCACGTTAGACAGTGACAAAATCCCCAAGAAACTCCCCGGAAAAATGTTCCAAGCATTCAGAAACAGAAACATTCCCGTCGAGCAAACAGCCACTACCAAAGCGTGAACTAATTGATGGCTCCGCAAACCCATTCCCACAGTCAAAGAGGCGATCGCAAAAGCTCCCAAAATAACCCCCTGGACGCCGCTAGAAGCTGTTGCTTCCATCCAGCACAAACCCGCCAACAAATAGCCCTGAGCTCCCATCAATCCAGACAGCCAATACTGTTTTTGCTGGCGAAAACTCCCCGCATCCGTCAAACCGATCGCAGTTCCCAACCCCGCAAACCCAAACAGCAGGACTTCCGGCCCCACAGAGAAAGTCATGTTAGGCATTAATTGCTGCAAACCTTCATTCAGAAAACTGGCAATTTCCGGGCCTAGAGGCGAAGCATAACCCAAAACCAAACCGCCGATCGCCCCCGCACTTCCACCAACCCCGCCGAGCACCATTTCCCAGCCCGTATCCAGAGAAGCTACCACCATTTGGGCGATCGCGCCGAACAGCAAAACCGTCAAATTTGCCGTTTTTCGCGCCCCCGCCACCACTACTTGCCGGCAGAATTCTAAAATAGTTTGACCCATTGGGGCGATCCTCTTCGAGGGCTTCGCTAACGCGATTTTGCCCTTACTCCTAGCATAAATCTCCTGCAAGCGCGCCCGAAGATCGCCAGCAGTCGCCGGACGCTGCTGCACGTTCGATCGCACCATATCGTCCAACAAATTCGCCAAAGCCGGACTCACAGATACAATGTGGCGCCACCGCAACTCCCCCGTCATCGGATCTTCAATTTCCGCCGGATACTTCCCCGTCAGCAAGTGAATGCAAGTCCGCCCCAGCGCATAAAAATCCGTCGCCGGCACCACACCGCCTCCCACAATTTGTTCTGGCGGACTGTACCCGGGCGAAATCAACCGCGTCGAACTCCGAGAATCTTTCCCCGCGGATTCGACACCGCCCATCTGTTTAACTCCCCCAAAGTCGATCGCCACCAATTGCAGTCCGCCCAAACCCTTGCTCAGCAATACTTGGGGCGATTCCGGGTCTCGCAGCATCAAATTTGAGGGTTTAATGTCGCGGTGAATAATCTGACACCTGTGCAACTCCTCTAAAATTTCCACAGCTTGACTCAGCCAACTAAACACCCATTCCTGCGGACATCCTTGAGGGTGCTCGTCGAGAACCTCTTCTAAAGTTTTGCCGTGAATCTTTTCCATTACCAAACAAGGCAGTCGCTTCGCCGCAGGATTTCCATCCCCGCCTGCAAAATTTTGGGTTTGGACGTGAAAATAACCGTCAGGATCGACTCTAGGGACGCCGGGGTGCCGCAAAAGTGCCAAAACCCAAGCTTCTTGCTCGAACAGTTTCAGGGCTTTGGCGGAAGTTTCGAGCAACACTTTCAGGACGCGCTCGGTTTCAGTTTCTGTGTCCCAAACTGTGAAAATTGCTGCAAAACCCCCGGAACCGAGGCTTTCTATAGGCACGTAGCGATTTTTTAGGCGCAGGGGAGCCCCGCAACTATGACAAAAATTGTTGCCCCAAGTCTGAGGGTAGGGCCTTGGGCAATCTGGATTGATGCAGTGTACGGCTTTTGAAGGGGGGTGAGGCACAACCAGAGTAAAAATGGGGCTAAATATCCATAGTAGACTTACGCGCAGCTAACGCAGAAACCCGGTTTTCAGCGAGGCCAAATGGCTGTAACGACGGATTTGGTTTGAGAGCACAAGTCCTGTCCATATTATGTGCTATGCTGTCGATTTTTGAGTTGGCGGTCTCCGATTCACGGGATTTTAGATTTGAGATTTTGGATTTTAGATTGTGGATTTTGGGAGAGTTGGCGCGATCGCAGCAACCTCAGAAACCGGGTTTCTTGGTATATTTCTCGTTTAGCACCAATTTTTCGTAGAAACCCGGTTTCTCGCCCACCCACGGGATTTTAGATTTTGGATTTTCGATTTTGGATTTTCGATTGTGCCAGAGTTGGCGCGATCGGGCTTTACAACCTCAGAAACCCGGTTTCTTGCTATATTTCTCGTTAATACACCCAAATTTTTCCCATAAACCCGGTTTCTTGGCCCCCCACGGGATTTTCAATTAAAGAATTGCATACTCGATTGCAGTTGAGCTCGATCTCCTACCCTAAAATTAAGTATTTATAACTAACTTTTCCTCCCCCCAACCTAAAATTTACAATCTCAAATTTAATCGATCTCCACCATAAAATTAAGTATTTATGACTAATCTTTCCTGTTTCCTCAATCTAAAATCCAAAATCTAAAATCCAAAATCTCTGCGATCCCCAGCCTTTCCTCCTGCATCCTTCGCCGCTGGCATTTCATAAGATATGTTACAAATATTTGCCTAATGTAAAGGAAAATAAATAATACTTATGAGGATTAAAAGAATATTAAAATTTTAGAGTGACACTTTGTTGATATATTACTAAAAGCCTGCGATCGGGCAAAAAAATTAAGCGAATACTAGGAAGCGAGATATGGCTTACGCGCAAACCCAAACTCAATCAAAGGCTGGGTATAAAGCCGGAGTTCAAGACTATAAACTAACGTATTACACGCCAGACTACACCCCGAAAGATACAGATGTTTTGGCTGCATTCCGCGTCACACCGCAGCCGGGAGTTCCCCCCGAAGAAGCTGGAGCTGCTGTGGCTGCTGAATCTTCCACCGGTACTTGGACGACTGTTTGGACTGACCTCCTGACCGACCTCGACCGCTACAAAGGTCGCTGCTACGACATCGAGCCAGTTCGCGGTGAAGACAACCAGTACATCTGCTTCATTGCCTATCCTTTGGATTTGTTTGAAGAAGGTTCAGTCACCAACTTGCTGACCTCTTTGGTCGGTAACGTGTTCGGTTTCAAAGCTCTGCGCGCTCTGCGGTTGGAAGACTTGCGGATTCCCATTGCTTACCTGAAAACTTTCCAAGGCCCTCCTCACGGTATTACCGTTGAGCGGGACAAATTGAACAAGTACGGCCGTCCTTTGCTGGGTTGTACAATTAAGCCCAAATTGGGTCTGTCTGCTAAGAACTACGGCCGTGCCGTTTACGAAGTTCTGCGCGGCGGTTTGGACTTCACCAAAGACGACGAAAACATCAACTCGCAACCGTTCATGCGCTGGCGCGATCGCTTCCTGTTCGTTCAAGAAGCTATTGAAAAAGCTCAAGCAGAAACCGGCGAAGTCAAGGGCCACTACCTCAACGTAACCGCCCCTACCAGCGAAGAAATGATGGAGCGGGCTGAGTTCGCTAAGGAAATCAAAACCCCCATCATCATGCACGACTACCTGACCGGTGGTTTCACTGCAAACACCAGCTTGGCCAAATGGTGCCGCCGCAACGGTGTGTTGCTGCACATCCACCGCGCCATGCACGCCGTGATCGACCGTCAGAAAAACCACGGTATCCACTTCCGCGTGCTGGCCAAGTGCTTGCGGATGTCCGGCGGCGACCACCTGCACTCCGGTACAGTTGTGGGCAAACTCGAAGGCGAAAAAGGCATCACGATGGGCTTCGTAGACTTGATGCGCGAAGACCACATCGAAGAAGACCGCGCTCGCGGTATCTACTTCACCCAAGATTGGGCCTCCATGCCCGGTGTCATGCCCGTTGCTTCCGGCGGTATCCACATCTGGCACATGCCTGCTTTGGTGGAAATTTTCGGCGACGACTCCTGCTTGCAGTTCGGCGGCGGTACTTTGGGACACCCTTGGGGCAACGCACCTGGTGCAACTGCTAACCGCGTTGCTTTGGAAGCTTGCGTCCAAGCTCGTAACGAAGGTCGCAACCTGATGCGCGAAGGCGGAGACATTATCCGCGAAGCTTGCCGTTGGAGCCCTGAATTGGCCGTTGCTTGCGAACTGTGGAAAGAAATCAAGTTCGAGTTTGAAGCAATGGATACCGTCTGATGATTTTGGGTTAAAGATTTTAGGTTTGAGATCGCAAACTTGCTGGGAAGTCTTTATCTTTGAAGAAGATTTACAAGTAAGTTTGCGTCCGAAATCTAAAATCCAAAATCTAAAATTTGAGGGAGCTGGGGTCAAAAATGGATCTCAAACAAGTTGCGAAAGACACCGCTAAGGTGCTGGCAAGTTACCTAACCTATCAATCCGTGCGGATGGTGGTCGCTCAGTTGAGCGAAACCAATCCTCCTCTGGCAATCTGGTTGAACGACTTTTCCACTAAGGCCAAAATCCAAGACGGAGAAGCTTACATTCAAGAACTGCTATTGGAAAATCAAGATTTGGGATTTCGGATCATGACTGTCCGGGAGTATCTCGCTCATGATGTAGTGGAATTTTTGCCGGAGATGGTTCGCACTAACATTCAACAGGCGAATATGGAACACAGGCGCCAGCATTTGGAGCGAATCACGCAACTTAATTGGTCTCTCCCTAGCAGCAATCCTGAAAGTTCAATTGATTCTGAACCGAATCTGGATAATTTGTCCAGTTGAGCGATCGACTCGTGCGATCGAACACACACCTTAGAGATACCAAAAATGAAGACTTTACCTAAAGAGCGCCGTTACGAAACTCTGTCTTATTTGCCCCCGCTGAACGACTCGCAAATTGCCAAGCAACTCCAGTACATCCTGGATCAAGGCTACATTCCCGGCGTAGAATTCAGCGAAAGCTCTGCCGCTGAAATGCACTATTGGACTCTGTGGAAGTTGCCTTTGTTTGGTGCAAAATCCCTGCCGGAAATCATGACAGAAATTCAAGCTTGCCGTCAAGAATACCCCCAGTGCTACATCCGCGTCATGGGTTTTGACAACGTGAAGCAGTGCCAAGTGCTCAGCTTCATCGTCCACAAGCCTAACTCCAGAGGCTACTAAAAAGTATTGGCTGGCTAATCTAACTTTTAGGTTAACAGTCATTTCAGATTGGAGGCGGGGAATCTTCCCTGCCTCTTTTTTTAGGTTCGCAGTAAGGAATGCAAGTTCTTCTTCTTCCTTCTGCTATAGCTTACAAATAGCTTTTAAAACTTGCAGCAACAAAATTGAAGGTTCGGGTTCCATCAAAGTCAAAAATGGCATTAGCTGATAGGTTGGGGGATTTCCTATGCGGATATGGACAAACTGATAAAACTCTCCGCTAGTTGCCAATCCCCAAACAGACTCTTGATATTCTAAACTTTTAGAGGCGTAAGTTAGAAGTTGGGGCCAACCAGCGCGGGGAGCAATTAGACTATTTTTAGATTCTATTACTAAAATCCAAAATGGTATATCAGCGGCAATTTGTTTCTCTTTATTGATTGCTAAAATGTCAAATCTGCCTGTAATCGTTGTGTCTTCATCTTCTATAGTTATGTTAGCAATGTCTTGTTCTAGACTCATCTTGATTGGGCGGCGGTAGAAGCCAGCCAATCGCATTAAGGGAAACGTAGTTAAAGCCTGTACCAGTCCTTCAGAGACTCTTTCCACTAAGAGGTATTCGCGAAAATCGTTGCGAATTTGGGCGAGTTCTAACTGTTCTATCTCTGTTAAGGATTCTAAGGATAAAAAATTTGTGTACGTGTCATTATTAAGCTGCTCTTGGAATTTCAAAAATTGACTGACTTCACCGAGAGTTATATTTTTGGCGTTAATAGTTGTTGTCATGTTAGATAGGAATTTATTTTTTTAGTTATAATTATAACATAGAGATTGTGATAGTCAATTTGTACCATTCTTAGGAACAGGCTTTCCGGCCTGTTCCACGACATATTAATTTTTCTGTGGGGCGGGCATCTTGCCCGCCCGTGAAAGTGACAAATGGGATAACTGCGAACCTAATCTATCCTTTCCATCACAATTCCATCAACTATTTCATAACCCCAATTAGAGTTGCGATTTGCCAACTGCGCGGCCATATCGCATTCGCCCAAATTGCAGAGTTCAACTAACATTTGATATCCTTCATCTCTTTCTCGCTGCAACCTTTCCTGCAGCAGTTTTTCTCTCTCTTCCTCAGAAGGATTTGGCCGCTCTTCCCCCAGCGGATTAATCTCGCTAATTCGTTTCATATCCGCCTCATTAAAAAGGGATTGATTCGACTATTTCACCGTCAACTATTTCGTACCCCCAGTCTGGGTTGGCAGCGATTTGTTTTTCAATTATACTTCGACCTAGAGGAGTATTGTAAGCTTTTTGCAAAGAGGAAATACTGGGAATTTCGGCGGGAGTTGGGGATTCTTCTTGTTCAAGTTTTGGGGGTTCGGGAATTGTGTCAGATGTCGATTGATTCAGGGCTAATTGCGGCGCGATCGCCCCTAATTTCCGCATCACGCTATCCTTGGTGATTTGCGGTTTTTCGTTGAAGGAAGAGGGCAGATATGGTGTGTCAACGCCCTGCTGTTTTGCTTTGAGTGCATCGTCAGCAAGCCGATCGCACTTTCGCAAAAAACCCTCCCACAAATCCTTCCCCAAAACAGGGTTTCTCAAGTCAGCACGGGCTTTAGATACTGCGGCTTCTAGCGGTTCGCCTTTGTGGACGTAATACTGAATTCGCTCTTCTTCAAAAGCAGGATAAGGCACTTCCGGCTCGATTTCCCAATCCCGCTTGACTTTCTGACTTTCTCCTAAAGGAATTCCGGCGACAAATTCCTCCCAAAAAGTCGAGGTTAAGCCTTTTGTCATGCTGTCAATAATCTTAAATGCCCATCCAGAAGGATTGCCAAAACCCAAGTTGCGTTCTTGAGCATAGGCTTCTAAAGCGCGCTGAAAATTGTGCAATTGTTCTTGGGAGTTCCAAGGGCCGCTAAATCGGTAATTTGGGTTGACAGCAACGGCTATTTGCTGGCGGGGTTGACCGAAATATTTGTCGGTTTTAACTGCACGATTTGGCGGTGAAGTTTCCGCAACTATTTCTACAGGGCGATTGTGGTTTTCGCGGCTTGTCTGTGTTATTATCTCTCCCGAATTTGGTGTCCAAAAGTTATTGAGTTTTTCCTCGAAAGCATCAATGTCCGCCCAAATTTCAAGGGTGTCGGTGTTGGGATTTGTTAATTTTTCTTTCAGGAGCGATCGTACTTTGAGCAGGCGTCTCGCTAATTCCTGTTCTTCGTGATTTAAACCGGTGGCTTTTTCAATTTCGCTGCAGTTGGTTTTTACCCATTCGCCGGAGTTGGACTGTTGTGATTGCCATTGCAATAATTGGCAAAGAAAAATGCTCGCCGCTACTCCGCCGGTAATTGTGGCAAGTTTGGGATAGTAGATGGCGGGATTTCCGAGAGTTCCTAAAAATATTCCTATTTTCATTTTGTATATTCCTAAGTCCCGTAATAGTAGGGTGCGGCGAAGAGCATCTTACCTCGACTAAACTAGCATTGAGAAACTTAAGATTTTCTTTAAGCTTCTGTCTATTGCCGACTGAATGGAGTTCCTAGAGTCAAAACGGGGATCGCTTATTCGATCGCCTGATTGACACGACTGAATTAAACGTAATAATAAATTATTTACTGTACAAATCCTCCCAAAATGAATCCAGAACGCCAAGAGGCTTATTTGAACTTAATCGAGCGAGTGCTTACTTGCCCCAACGGCCAAGAACCAGAGGTTTTGAGTTCGTGTTCCGATTTAATTGATGCGGGATTTGTGCAAATGCTAATCCAGATATCGGCTTCAATGGCGCGCGAAGGCGACGAAGATACTGCTAATTTTTTAGTGCAACTTGCTCGTTTGCTGGGGAAATCTTTGGGTTTGTCGCCGGATTTGAGACCGGGTGGGTACAGTAGTGCAAAGGGGTAGAGAAAAAGTGCGTTAGCGAAGCCCTCGAAGAGGATCGCCTCTTTGTATCACGTTTTGAGAAATGAGGGCGATTCCCTACCCTTCGGGATAGCTTCGCCTCACCTACTTTTTAAATGCAGCGATGGCTTTAGAGTTTATATTCTAGAGGCTCGCAAAAATCATCCACCCCAGTTTTAAATACATAAATAATCACCGAAGTGACCAAAATCTCCGGGCAAATTTTTGCAGCCACTAAATCTCTAAAGGCAGCATTCAATTGTCCGTTTTTCAACTCTTCTTTAACCTCTGATTTGCAGATAGCAACGCGACATCTTTTGGCCAATCCGTCTAACCAATTTTCTGATATATTCGGTTCTTGTCCGGCTTGAATTGCTAGAGAGATCGCTGCATCTTCGATGTTCCCTTCGCAATCTTCGATGGCGTCTAGGGCTTTTAGGGCTTCGGGATATTCGGCTAATTGCGAGCGAAATTGGGCAATTTGTTGTGAGGTAATAATCACCATATTATTTTCCTGTGTTTTCTGCTGGCGGGAGCAGCTTAGCAATTAAAGTTGATATTATAGCATTTTTTGATGGAGGTGGGAATTGGGCGATCGAACTTAATTACATTTTCAACTAATATTGTGCACTTTGCAATAGTCGGGCTGGGGCTTAAGCCCTCGTATTAAAGCTTCAGTCCGCGCTATGAGGAGTGATGTTAAAATAAAAAAAATGCGGCGCTAAAATAGGTTTGCAGAACTCATATTTCTAGGGAGTTAGGAAAAATGACAACCGTTACTTTAAACTTAGATACTGTCGAACTAACAGACGAACAGTTTTACCGTTTGTGCCAGATGAATCGAGATTGGCAATTTGAACGGACAGCTAAAGGAGAAATTATCATTATGTCACCAGTAGGCGGAGTCAGCGGCAATCGAGAAGCCGATTTAATTGGCTTGGTTTGGATGTGGAATCAACAAACCCAGCTAGGGAGAGTCTTTAGTTCATCCACAATTTTTCGCTTGCCTAATAACGGCGATCGATCTCCAGACGCGGCTTGGGTTAGCTTGGAAAGATGGTCTGCTTTAACGGAAGAACAAAGAGAGAAGTTTCCGCCGATTTGTCCTGATTTTGTCATAGAATTGCGGTCGCGTACAGACCCGCTGCGGCCGCTTCAGGAGAAAATGCAGGAATATCTCAACAGTGGCTTGCGTTTGGGTTGGCTAATTAATCCTCAAGACGAACAAGTAGAAATTTATCGCCCTTCTCGCGAAGTAGAAATTGTACAATTTCCTGTGAGTTTATCGGGAGAAGATGTCTTGCCCGGATTTGTGCTTAATTTGCCGATGATTTGATATTGCATCAAATTTTTCCTGTTTCCAACTGTATTTTCTTCGGGCAAATATCATCATCGTACCAACCAGTCAAAGCCACCGCCAAAGCATCCGCCGCATCGTCGGGTTTCGGAATATAACCCAACTCTAACTCCCGCGCCACGGCTTCTTGCACTTCAGATTTATCCGCATTACCGCGGCCAGTCAAAGCTTGCTTAATTTGAGCCGGCGTAAACTCGAACAGCGGCACTCCACGCTGCGCCAATACTAGGGTCAAAACGCCCCGCGCTTGCGCTACAAGTATGGTATTTCCCATCTTGTAAAAGAACAGTTTTTCGGCAATTGCTAGATCTGGTTTAATCTGTTCAATTACCTCGTGCAAATCGTCGTAAATTGTTTTCAACCGCTGTCCCATTTCCTGTTTGGGCGTTGTTTGTATGACGCCGCAATCAATCAGGGAAACGCTGTTTTGATCTTGTTGACCGGGAACAATTTGACATGAGATTGCCCCGTAGCCGAGATGGGCTAAGCCCGGATCTAATCCTAAAATTCGTTTTTCCATTGCCAGAATTAGTAATTGGAAATGGGGAATTGGGTATGAAAATTTGGGAAGGTTTCATCACCACCAATTACCCATTACCAATTACCAATTACCAATTACCCCTCAGTTGTTTCTAGGCCGAATACCCGATCGAACACTTTGGTCACTTTATACCCCGAATCTATTGATTCTAGCGGGTCTTTCCGCAATCGGTGCCGCAAACACAGAGTCATCACCCGGCGAATATCGTCCACAGTCACCTCCGTGCGGCATTCCAAAGCCGTGAAAGCTTTCGCAGCCCGATTTGTCACCAAATCGCCCCGCAGCCCGTCTACGTCCAATTCCGCGCAAACTTGGGAGATTTTTACCCGCAATTCTCGATCGATAGTTACCGATTTCAATCTTTCCTGGGCTTCCACCAACTTCTGCTGCATCTCATCTTGTTCGCGCTGATATTTCGAGAGAAACTCCACCGGATTTTGGTCAAAACTCGATCGCTGTTCGACAATTTCCACTCTTAAATTCGGGTCTTTCACAGTCCGAATTTCTGCGTGCATCCCGAATCTGTCGAGCAACTGCGGCCGCAATTCTCCTTCTTCTGGGTTCCCGGAACCGATTAAAATAAACTTAGCCGGGTGGCGGATCGAAATGCCTTCTCTTTCAACAGTATTCCAACCGCTGGCGGCCGAGTCGAGCAACACATCGACTAAATGATCGTCGAGCAAATTGACTTCATCAACGTACAGAATGCCGCGGTTAGCTTTAGCTAAAAGGCCGGGTTCAAAAGCTTTAACACCTTCCGACAAAGCTTTCTCGATGTCGATCGTACCGCAAACTCGGTCTTCGGTAGCGCCCAAAGGTAAATCTACCATTTGGACTTTTTTGCGGGCGATTTTAATATCAGTTTGAGATAAAGTGCGATCGCGCACCTCATCGCTCATCAAATCTGGATCGCTGGGATGACTGTTAAAAGGATCGTCTGCCACCACCTCAATTTCCGGCAGCAAATCAGTGAGGGCGCGGATTGTGGTAGATTTACCAGTACCTCGATCGCCCATAATCATCACCCCGCCAATTTTGGGATCGATGACATTCAACAGCAGCGCCAGTTTCATCTCCTCCTGACCAACAATTGCAGTGAAGGGAAAAACAGCGCGGCGGGCTGCGGTAGCGGTAACGGTTGGTAGAGCGCCCGCATTTAGGGTATTGCTGACTTCGGCAGTAGGACTCACAGGATAACTCAAAATATAATAATTGCTTGTTTATTGTAGGGGATAAGGGATTGTCTGGGGCGATTCCCTTCGCGATAGCTTCGCACGCGCGTAGTTGTAGGATGCCCGCAGAGCACTGAACCCCTTCAACAGGATAACGAGTGCGAGTGTTTATTTAAAAAAAGTTTCAATCAACTTGGCACATCCGGCACTTTCCGGCAATTTTTATGGACGATCGCACTGCCCAGAGCGATCGGCGCGATGGGACAATATTGATGATATCCCGTCAAATTATCCCAACCATGAATAATTGGCCGAAATTCCTCCCCGCTCCTACATCGTGCGCCAGAGGGTTTGCCTTAAGCATTAGCTTTTGGTTGATTGTTTCTCTACTGTGGTCCAATGCTTACTATTATTATTCCTACGGATTTAGCAGGAGGTACTGGTACACCATCAGGAACTCAGACTTTCAAGCCGTAATAACATTTGCTTGGTTGTGCCAAATCTTATTATTTGCTTTCTATCACTGGGGAGTAACCAAGTTTGCAGAGTGGGTGGAAATTCGCCGACACAATCAGCAACCGCCGGCTGTATCGGCTTGGCAGCACTGGAGGGAAGGCGTTATTGCATTTCTCACGCTGCCAGCAGCAATCGTGCTCGGAATTCCGGCGATCGCCCTTTTTATGCTACCGGTCAACAGCTCTTCGGGCGGGCTCATTGCTTTAATTCTAGGAACTGCGATCGCATCTGCTTACCTGTATCACTTCCGCTTTGCAAAGCTGCTTAAAATTATTCTTAAATTCTTATGGATTTTTTATGCAGACCTTCTAAAGATACTTGAACTTTTTTTCGTTCCAGTAGTAACTGGTACTCCGTTTTTTCTGCTAACTATTGCGACGGCAGAAATCGTGCCACAACAGCTACTGCCGCTGACAACCTTTCTGTTAGTTATTTGCGTACTGCTGAGCGGAATAGTGGGATATGCAGCTTTGCAGTATTGGTCAGCGCATTTAGTTAATTGGGCAGCGATGTGGTGGCCTGCCGAATCTCCTGGTTACAGCCGGATTCAAGCTCGCAAAGCCTGGAAACACAACAAAACAGCAACCAGCCAATCTTTTGTTCGGCACACAACCAGTTGGCACTTAGCCGCTAACGACGCTACCAACCTAATTTACCTAAACCTCATAGCGATCGTACTCGGTGCGATCGGTTTTCTGCTGTTTGGAGAGTCTTCAGAATGGTCAGAAACACAAGAAGAGATTGTAGGATCTGCCGTGGCGCTAGTTTGGGTGACGGTGTGGCATTTCTGGGGGTGGCCGCGCGAAGTAGACATTGCTAGAGGTAAGCCGGAGGCTAAGAAAAGTCAGAGTTCAACGAAGAAAAAGCGATCGCCCAATTCTAACTCACCGCCTCCGAATCCGGTAGAACAAGAACTCAACCAGCTCAAAGCGACAACTGGAATGAATCGGATGAAGCCAGTGAGACGATCGACCCAGCCAACTCCTGAAGTTCCTCAATGGTACGTCTTTCGCAGCGGTGAAGCCGAGGGGCCCTATACCAAATTGCAATTATGGGAAGTTCAGGAAATCACAGCCCGAACCAAAGTGCGACGCGGGGAAGCCGAGTGGCAGCGCGCCGGTGAAATTCCAGAATTAGCGTCGTACCTCACTCAAAAATAAGACAGTTAAATAATTCACTCTCAAAAAACTTCTCGGCGACAGTAACGCAATCAGCACGTAAAGCCTCCAGAAACAGCACAAAACTCAACGGCTTGAGAGGGTGATAACGGCAATAAAATGCTGTCTGAGCAACGATTATCAGGCAGTGCGACATGAAACGATACAATCTAAATTTGGCGATCGCCCGTGTCTATTCTCAACAATCTCAGCTCAACGGCAATGGTTGAAATCCGAGCAGGTTTGCCAAGGTGTCCAGGGAATGATTCTTGTCACTCCGATGCTTGATGGCGTTGCCATCAACAAGTATTTTCCTGGCAAACTGTTGAGAATGGATTGGGGGGTATGAATGACCAGCACAACCAGCGATACAGAGATTATTTTTACCTCTGTTTCCGTTCAAATCCCGATCGATTGCTTGAATAGTAACTGCGAAGTCACAACAGTAATCCGGCAAGAAATTGAAGCCACGCCGCTACTCCCTCAAAAGGAACTGCCAGATCGGGAATGGCAAGGAGATTAAATTGATAGACCACTAATTTGGGATTTACGGCCTAGCTTTTTTGGGTATTAATCTATTATGTTAAAGTCTTTTTTCTTCCTTTATTGTAGAGAATGGTACTGTTGTCATCGATTTGTTCGATGCTGCGATCGCCTTTGCCTGTTAAATGTTTGGTAGAAAAAGACGATAGGATTCGCTGTCTATCAGAATTCGGAAACCCAGCCACATCAGCACAAAAGGAAAAATCTTGCTAGCATAACGGCTGAGGATCAAAGCAATACCAGGTAGATGCGTCAGAGTATAGGACATAAACAGCCAGCAGCAAACAATAAAATAGCAAATCGGTAAGATCACAGCCAGATTTTGAATGCTGCTAGTAGCAAATAGGGGAATATAGATGCCAAGATTGTTACCACCGTTGGAAATCGTTACCGCAGAGACGCGATAAGTCTGCGGATCGCGAATTATTTCCCAGAGCGATCGCTGCCGAGAATCAAATCCTCGAATTTTAGAGTTTCTTTTCAGATTAGCTGACTTATCTTCGGCTGAATCATCCTTATTCAGGTTGAGCAAGTTATTCAAGCCAATGAGTATCGGCAAAATCCCCAGTAGCCCAGTCCAAGTTGAGGGAATTGCTAGCCCCAGCAAGAAACCAACTAAACTTACCGTGATTAATGCCGTGAACCCTATAAGTTCACCCACCACAATGTGTTTAGGACGAAAAGTACGATTAACCTCACTGAAGAAGGCCGTTAGATAAATATTGTCGTCAAACGTTGTTGCGACAGCAACAGCCAGTCCGATCTTAATTGTTGCAATTAACCAATCCATTACCATCTCTCACTCAATACCTATCCGATCGCCGAAACTACCGATTTCTCAACCGCCGTGAAAAATCACCATAATCTCGATATGATAATGTGAGTATCACATATTGGGTGTAACAAGCGAGCAAATTTGGTAGTTTATCCGTATCAAGCGGTGCTTTGACTTGAGCCCCCATCTTCAATTCATCCAAGAATGTCCATCACCTGTGTTTATCAAAGGAGTCATTATGATTAGCCGTTTGATTGACTGTCTGCCCAGAGGCAGAGGTCAAAATATCTTACGGTCGCTCAGTTCGGTCGCTCGCAGATCGGCCCCCTATCGGTTTGGAGGTCTGTTTTGTATCGGCCTGGTCTCGGTTTTGGTCTTGAGTCTGGCTTTTGACCGTCATGCTGTTGCCGCTACTGCCTCTGGCAATGTACTCTCCCCTCTAGTCAGTCAGGTAAATCAGGTCAAATTGCCTAAAGAATCAACAATCCGGTTACTGGAAACGGTGGGACTGTTTGTGGGGGGCATACTTTTCTGTGTAGTTTTGGATCGCTGGTTTTCTAAGCGTTCTGCTCAATCGGGCAACACACCCTTAGCTGAGCAAGCGCGGCGGCTCAAGCAACTCAAAATCGGTTATCCAGAGGGTATGACAAATCTGGAAGTCCTGCGCGATCGAGGTTTGCTCGAAAGCCGTTTGCGACCATTTGGGCTGATTGTTACTTGGACGAGCTTCTTATCAGCTTCTTCTCTGATAGAAGCATTAAGCAACGGGACGATCGATTTCTGCGGCGGCGGTGGTACGGCCAGCATCTTCTCGCAAGCAGCAGATCATGTGTTTGTGCGGGTGGCTAAAGAAAAATATACTGCTCCCAAAGGTCAAGCGATTCTAGTGCCAAAAGATTCGCCAATTCAGACGGTTGCCGACCTGAAGGGTAAAAAGATAGCTTTTGACAAAGGCTCCAGCGCTCATTACGTGTTGGTGCGAGCACTGGCAAAAGTGGGATTAGAGTTTAGTGACATTGAGCCAATTTATCTGACCCAGCCACAGGCGCTGCCCCTATTCCGTGCGGGTGAGGTCGATGCTTGGGTGATTTGGGTTCCCTACACGACAACTCAAGTCCGAAGTGCTTATCCAGGGCGATCGATTGCAGACTTAGAGAGCATCTTTGGTGACAAAGCCTCTTTAGAAGTTCCGACCTATTACTACGCGATTCCAGAGTTGGTACGCGACTATCCCGACTTGCTCAAGGTGATTTTAGAAGAGGTAAATGAAGCGGGAGCTTGGGCTAAGAAACAGGAATTAGAAGCTGCTGTGCGATTGGCAGAACACCATGAAATAGATCCATCTATTGTAGAAATTTTACAGCAACGTAGTGCCGAACGCGCTATTATCCCGATCGACGACCAATCGCTCACTGCCCTACAGCACCAGGCAAATATATTTAGAGATTTAGATCTGATTCCTGAGCGGGTGAATGTGAAAGATGGAACCTATAGCTTGCAGACCAAGCAAAACTGGACTTATTAATCTGACAATTACATTCTAGTGTAATTTTTGTCTGATTTGACCTATAGCGGTTCTCAAAAAAGTGAGGTATGCCCAATGCCCTATGCCCTATGCCCTATGCCCTATGCCCTATGCCCATGAGTACCTCATCTTTCTGAGAAAGGCTATATGTTTTTTTAGCACAAGTCGGTCAAATATCAGCTCTGTCTGGGTTTGCCGGCGGGGTTGTCACCCCCCCCACCGGCAAACCTACATCTTGATTAGCTGCATTGCCCGCATTTTTCCTAAAAAAAAACCCTCAACTTTGTGAGGGCTTTGCGATGCCAGGAACGAGACTTGAACTCGTGACACGTGGATTTTCAGTCCACTGCTCTACCAACTGAGCTATCCCGGCTTTTTTTTTCGCGCTTTACTATCTTAGCAGACACATACGGAATTTAGCAAGCACTTTTTCAAATTAATTTGCGATCGCCCGGAACCGCCCGCCTGTAAGCTAAAAGCTGCAACCTAAAATCCAAAAATCGCAATGGCACAGCAACATCCCGACAGCGAGGGCAAGAGTCTGCTTGTCTTGGGCATAATTTGGCTGCTGGGGGCAATTAGCGATCGCCTCTGGTTTGCCCTCGATCGATCTGTCCCCGCGTGGGATCAAGCAGAATACCTGACTAGCACCCTGAATTACTTGCAGGCGTTGCAGCATCCTCAGTGGTTTTCCGGGGAGTGGTGGACAAACTTCTGGCTGCTTTCGACGAAAATTCCCCCCTTGGCCTACATCTTAACGGTTCCGTTTCTTCAGGTTTTCGGTACTGGGGGCGATCGGGCAACCCTCGTTCATCTATTATTTAGTGCAATTCTCCTCGCCTCAGTCTACAATCTGGGCGTCCAATTATTTAACCGGCAAGTCGGTTTGTGGGCCGCTGCAATTTGCGTTTTGTTACCGGGACTTTATCGGTTCCGCTTGCAATTTTTGCTCGACTATCCCCTCACTGCTGCGATTACTTTTGCTTTCTATTGTTTGACAATGTGGAAGGCTTCTGAAGGAAGAAGTTCGGCAACGGATTCTGTAACGGATGTAACGGATGTAACCGATAGAACTCAGTTGGAAGAACGAACAAAGAAAAAGTATAAATTCTCCCCCTCCCCCACTCTCCCCCTCTCCCCGTCATCTTTCTTTTGGGCGATCGCCTTTGGAATTTCTCTCGGTTTATCAATATTAGTTAAACACACTACCGTATTATTTCTATTTACCCCGATTGTGTGGTTGGCTGTGGGTGCTGTACGGCAAAAAGCTTGGGGAAGATTAGGTCAATTAACAGGTGCTCTGTTGCTGTCGGCGGCGGTGTTTGGGCCCTGGGCAAAAACCAATTGGCTGTTAATTTTGACCGGGGGAAAACGGGCAACGCTGGATTCTGCGATCGCCGAAGGAGATCCGGCCCTGAATACGATCGGCGCTTGGATTTACTACGGTCAACACTTACCCGAACACCTTTCTTGGCCTCTGTTACTTATTCCCTTAGTAGGATTCATACTTTATTGGCGTCGCCGGCAAGATAGTTCCTCAATCTTTTATCTCAACTCCTGTCGCTGGCTGGCTGTTTTCTGGGGAGGAGCTTATTTAATTAATTCTCTAAATATCAACAAAGATGACCGATATGTGATACCTTATTTGCCAGTTTTATCTATTTTCTTAGCCTACTGTTTAACGCTGTGGCCTTCTCGGTGGGGACGACAAATTCGCTGGGGTACAATTGGCTTGGCAATTCTGGCGATGCTGTTCCATATCTTGCCGCTGGGAGGTGCTTTTGGACATAGCTTAGTCCAAATTATCAGTCCCGGCAATTCTAACTATCCTTACTTGGGGAAAGAGTGGCCGCACCGAGAGGTAATTGCCGAAATTATCGATCGGGAACCTTATTTGCAATCTACTTTAGGCGTGTTGCCTTCGACGCCGGAAATTAACCAGCATAATTTGAATTTTTACGGTGCTTTGGCGGATTTTCAGGTTTACGGGCGGCAGGTGGGAACCAATTTAAAACAAGTGCCGCAAGATGTGCGATCGCTCTCTTGGTTCGTAACTAAAAGTGGCCCGCAAGGTTCCATTCGGGAAAGGATTAAAAAAGCTCAAAATGCTGCGGTGGCTGCGATTGAAAAAGGGGATAAATTCGAGTTAGATAAAACTTGGATTTTGCCAGATTATACTAATTTAAATCTTTATCGCAAGCGAGTGCAGCCTGTCGAAATACAGCCGTTGAATGAAGCGCGATCGCAAGTACAATTAGATCGAGTTACTGTCGGGGAAAAAGCAGTTCCCGGAGTCGCGCTGCCGGTTACTTATACTTGGTCTGGGCCTTGGCAGCAGTTGCAGTCTGGTTTAGTGTTGGTAACGTGGCAAAATCAGCAGTCTGGCAATATTCCACCGGGACAGACTTTCAGGATTTTACACGATCGCGCGATCGGCCAAGCAACTTTGCATCCGGGGAAGCTGGAAGCGGATAAATTTGCTGTCGGGTTTCGAGTTGTCGATCGCACGGCGATGCTTCCTCCTGCTAATATTGCACCGGGAACTTACAATCTGCAAGCTACTTATCTAAATCGGAAAACCGGCGAAACTTATCCGATTAATGTGCCGGCAGTGAGTGTTAAGATCGAGGCAGAGCCTCTGGATATGCGTTCTCAGGCAGAGCCCGGAAACGAGAATAATACAGATAAGCCTGAGTTAGATTTGGTGACTCAATTGCGGGCGATGGCGGCTGATTTACCCAAAGGATTGCCAGGTTTAGAACCCGTGTTCGAGCAGATTGGGCGCATCAATCAGTACGATCCAATTCAAGATTATACCGTGCAAGCGGAACAAGCATTAGAATATCGGTTGAAACAGGAACCAAATAATCTAGAATTGGCTTATGCTTTGGCATTTTCTCGGGTATTGCAGCAGAATGTCAAAAGTGCGATCGCAGCCTTAGAAAAAGTCACTCAACTCGACTCAAAAAACCCTTACGCTTACGCCTATCTCGCTTTCGTACACCTGTACGGCTGGCATCCCAAAGCCGCTCAAACAGCCTTAAAACCTGCTCTCGCTCTCAACTCCAACCTACCGGAAATTAGAGTTTTAAACGGTATAGCGGAACTCATGCAAGGTAATTTCATTCAAGCATGGCAAGATTTGCAATTCTTAAAAAAACTCAAAATTTAACAATCCCTTTTATTGTGGCACGGGCGTCCCGCCTGTGCTTCTAAATCTGTAAAGCCTGTGCTTCTAAATCTGTAAAGCCTGTGCTTCCAAATCGGTAATGCCTGTGCTTCTAAATCGGTAAAAAACAGAAAACCAATGAACCAACTAAGAATAATCTCTCTAATTCCCAGTGCCACCGAAATTGTAGCAGTTTTAGGATTAACCGATGCAATTGTGGGCCGTTCCCACGAATGCGATTACCCCCCAGAAATCCAAAATTTACCTGTTTGCACTCAGCCTAAATTCAATCCCGAAGGAACTAGCAGCGAAATTCACAACCGCGTGACAGAATTGTTGCAAAATGCGCTCAGCGTGTATAAAGTAGAAATAGATACTTTGGAAAAATTGCAGCCGACTCATATTCTTACTCAAGCTCAATGTGAAGTCTGCGCTTGTTCTCTAACAGAGGTTGAACAAGCGGTAAGCACCCTGGTAAATAGCCAGCCGGAAATTATTTCTTTGCAGCCGAATCTGCTAGCAGAAATTTGGACGGATATTCAGCGAGTTGCTGATGCTTTGGGCGTAGATGCCAAAAGTGCGATCGACCTTTTGCAATCCCGCATCGATGCTATTACCTCGAAAACACAAGCCTCATCTATTCTTACCACAAAAGAGAGACTTCCCAAAGTAGCCTGCATCGAATGGATTGAACCTTTGATGGCTGCGGGTAACTGGATTCCCGAATTAGTCGCAATGGCGGGAGGCAATTCGCTGTTTGGAATTGTCGGCGAACATTCCCCTTGGCTAAAATGGGAAGCGCTAGTAGAAGCTAATCCCGATGTAATTCTTTTCATGCCTTGCGGCTTTGATTTGAACCGCACTCGCAGCGAAGCAATGCAAATAACTAAATACGCAGAATGGGCTAATTTGCAAGCAGTAAAAACTTGTCAAGTTTACATAACTGACGGCAATTCTTACTTTAATCGGCCGGGGCCGAGATTGGTTGATTCGTTAGAAATTTTAGCAGAAATTCTCCATCCCGAAATCTTCTATTTTGGCTATCGGGGTAAGGGTTGGCAGCCATTTTTGTAAGTACCCGCAGCTAGCTAAAGCTTGATACAGCATATTCCATGTATATGTAGTACACACAATCTTGTAGTAAGCATCGGTGCGTCGCCACCCGTCAATCTGCAAGTTCTATTTAAAAAGTCGCAGCGACGCACCCTACATATTAAAATCACACAACATAAATATAGCGGCTACTGTACTTCATCAACCACCGAATATGCTGTATATATTAATTCTGAATTGCCTGCCATATAAATAAGGACACAACATTGTTGTGTCCTTACTTCGCCTTCATTTAACCAAATCTGACATCAATTGATGCAAAACGGCTATTTTTACATTCCATCGGGTGGCATCAAAACCTTGTCAATTACGTGAATCACGCCGTTGGTAGCTTTGATATCAGCTTTCACAACATTAGCGCCGCTTACAGTAACTTTGCCTGCGTTAACAGCCACCTTCAGCGAACTGCCTTCCACACTTTTAACATCGCCGGATTTCAGGCTAGTAGATACAACCGAACCAGGAACAACGTGGTAAGTTAAAATCTTAGTAAGTTTTGCTTTGTTTTCCGGTTTGAGCAAATCATCCAAAGTTGCTTTTGGCAAAGCAGCAAATGCCGCATCAGTAGGTGCAAAAACAGTGAAAGGGCCTTTGCCTTGTAAAGTTGTCACCAAACCGGCTGCACCCAAAGCCTTTGTCAGCGTCTTGAATTGAGCGTCGCCAGATGCAATAGCGACAATATCCTTCGCCTGAGCCATTGGTGCCGGAGAAGCAGCGGTTTTCACATTTCCTGCTACTTGTTGAGTTTGATTTGCATTAGCAAGATTGGTGTTGGAGGTGATGTGAGCCCAAGCCGGGAAACCGATTAGCGCGCTAGCGCCGATTATTCCTGCGAAACCTGTCAGTTTTTTCATCCAGCTAGGTAAATTTTGATTTTTCATGGCGCTTGCATTTCCTTATGAGATAAAACAGTGAACATGAATTGTTATGTTAGCCACATCTCGACAAAAAGCAAGGTTGCTAGAGGCTAAGATAGAGAGAAATTTCTCTGGCATCCCCGATCGCACAAAACTTCCTTACTATAACGCAACCTGAGAAATCGGGCATCAACCGCTAAATCTATAACTCAAAACCTCAATCACCGAACCAGTTTGGGGTAAGTCAGCAGATTTGATCGAAATCGTGTCATTATTCAATCGGCGCACCGGCGTACCGTCCATCAGCGCCAAGAATTCATCCAGCGGCACTAAATCGCACGCAGCAGCATCGGCTGCTTGGGTTTTGAAATGTGTCGGAATCACCATCTTCGGTTTGAGAAGTTGCAAAGTTTGCTTCGCTTCCGCCGGAGTGTAAGCTTTCGGCCCTCCGCCCACGGGAATCAGCACTAAATCCGGCCGCCCGATCAAGATTTGCTCTTCAATGCCGATCGGGCCAGCAACTCCGCCCAAGTGTAAAATCTTAACGCCCGCTTGCTGCCACAGCCAAGCCACATTCACCCCAAATCGCCGTCCTCCCTCACGGTCTTTTTCCGTCCGAATCCCTTGAATCCGCAGCCCGTTAGACCTGTAAGACCCAGGCTCGTACAAAAGGCCGGGATTGCCCGCAAATCCGTCGATGGCCCCTTCATCGAGCAACCGGCTGCTAATCAGAATCAAATCAGTTGGTACTTTAGGAGAACGATAGCCTGCCGTACAGCCCAGGGGGCGAAAAGGATTCACCAGCACCCTCGCACCGCCTCCGGCGAACAAGAAGCAAGTGTGTCCCAACCACTGAATAGACAAAGAATCAGCAGTTTGAGCTTGATAGCTTTCCCATCGAGATGGTAAACCAGTGAAGAAAGCTGCTAGCAAACCCGTCTGTGCGTAACGTATTAATTGTCGCCGTTTCATCTTGTGGTTGCAGTTATCGGGTGTTGGTCGTCTGCTGTTATACCACAAAACACCGCCAGTCGATTTTAGATTTTAGATTTTAGATTTTAGATTTACTTGCACCATTGAATCTGGAATCTCGAACAAGAGTCTAAAATTTGGGGTTCACCACGACAGGAGTGGGGGGCTTGTATCCTTTTTGAGGCGGTTCAGGTGCGAAAATGCGTACCCTACTCTCACAGTAAAGTGCTATGAGAGCGAACCCTACAAATTCAGAGAAATTCAACTAAAGCCGTTCCAAGAAATTTCGCAATAATTGCTTTCCCGCAGTTGTCAAAATACTTTCCGGGTGAAACTGCACACCTTCAATATGCGGATATTCCCGGTGCCGCACGCCCATAATAGTTCCGTCTTCAACCCAAGCCGTAATTTCCAAAACTTCTGGACAACTCTGCTTTTCAATTACCAAACTGTGATAGCGAGTTGCAATCATCGGCGATTCCACGCCCTGAAAAACTCCGACTCCTGCGTGTTCTACCTGAGAAGTTTTGCCGTGCATCAACACGGGTGCAGAAACAATTTTGCCGCCGAATACTTGACCGATACTTTGATGTCCGAGGCACACGCCTAAAATTGGTAGAGTCGGCCCCAATTCTTTGATTAATTCCAGAGAAATTCCCGCATCTTCCGGCCGCCCCGGGCCTGGAGAAATCACCACTGCTGCCGGCTGCAATCGGCGAATTTCTGCTAAGGAGATTTGGTCGTTGCGGTAGACTTGTACTTCGCTTGCTACCGGCAACTGGGCACCCAGTTCTCCTAGATACTGTACCAAATTGTATGTAAAACTGTCGTAGTTATCGATGACTATAATCACGGGTTAAGTTAGATTTTAGGTTTTAGATTTTAGATTTTAGGTTAACTCGCTGCCTGAAAGCAAGGGTTTCAAGATTTTAGATAGATGCCGAAGATAAAAATAGCTGCAATATAGACGAATAGAACTAAAAATCTCAAATTGGTCATCTAAAACCTAAAATTTTCTGGGCCAAATAAGTGACTAACGGCCGATCGCAATTTGAACGACTGCCCACAAAGGAGGAAGCAGAAGTGCAGCACCGACGATGATTGCAGCCATTGCCGATACCAGAACTGCTCCGGCACCGCAGTCTTTGGCAATTTTGGCTAGTTCGTGGTAAGATTGCCCGACTGTCAAGTCTACCACCGATTCGATCGCCGTATTCAACAGTTCCATTGCTAAAACTATGCCAATGGTAACGCCGATTACAGATATTTCTACAGGTTGCAAGTGCAAAAATAGCCCGAGTCCGATCGCCAAAGTGCCAATAACAGTGTGAATCCGAAAATTTCGCTGAGTTTCAAAAGCATAAGTCAGACCCCCCCAAGCGTATCTAAAACTCGTAGCTAAGCTAGATGCGATTTTCCACGACAGATCTCGGTTGTATTTCAAGGCTTTTTTAGACTCGTGGACTGTCGGGGTGGAAGAGTCTGGAGGCATGGGCAGAAACTGTGCGATTGGTGATGAAATTGACGGTCTCTCTAGTGTCATAAATAACCAACTTTAAGTTACAGAGATGAATGAAAGCTAGACTTTTTAAATTGACTCAATCAAGTCTAGGTAACTTTCCTAAGTTTTTACTAAAGTTCTGGTTTAATTTCAGAAAGTTATGTTGGGCTTGACATGATTTGTTAAGTAACCATCAACTTCAGTTATGCTGTTTGGATCGCAAGACCGATCGCCCGCAGCAAAGTTTCTTGTCGATCGAGCATTTGAGCCAGACTTTCTTCATCGGGGTGATCCCAGCCCAAAAGATGCAGAAAACCGTGGGCTGCGAGCCAAGCTAGTTCGGTCTTCAGGGGATGTCCTTGCTGCTGGGCTTGTCGGTTAGCTGTATCGATCGAGATGACGATATCACCCAAGTATAAAGGTTCAGATGACTGCATTTCCTCTAGTTGAGGACAGTCTACCTCTAAAGCTGCGAAAGCTAGTACATCGGTCGGTCGATCGAGCTGGCGGTACTGCAGGTTGAGGGCTTGCATCTCCGTATCGGCGGTTAAACGCAGACTGACTTCGTAGCCCGGGGCAACTGGCACATCCGCCGCCTGGTTTTCCAGCCAAACGCTAAACCACTTTTCCCAGGTTTGGGCTGCTGCTGAAATCTCCCCGCTGGCTGCAATCTCAGGGAGGTTGGAAGCGTCGGCCGACTGCTGGGCGAGCCCGTAACAGTCTTCGACGTTCACCTCTATTAACATTTTTTCGGTCTCCTGTCAAGCGATATATTCAATTTTTTTACAAATTCCAATTCCGCGATCGAGCTAATAGACTTTTTGCTTTCAGCAGGCACATTACAATAATCTGTTGAAAATTGCAACTGGCCGGGAACACAATCAGCTTAACTCCCGATTGTGAAAAATGAAAAACATCAGCGGAAATTAGAGGCTAATTGTTTGAATCCTCGATTAAGAATTGAAATAGCGATCGAGAAAAGCCAAACCGACGAGTACGCCTAAAAGTCCGATCGCTGTCAAGGCAAAATGAAACAGAGAAGTTGCCCGCTTGCGAACCATGTTCCGCATCGCCAGCTTGACATAACTCGGTGGAGGTGCATTGTTTGTCGGCGGTGTTGGAGTTTCGGCGGCGGACTCTTCCGAGGCGGGAATGGCTGAGGGAGGTTGACTCATAACGGTTAGTTTAGAAGGTTAACAGAGGGGCTGCTGAAGACAGACTCGCCACGATGGTAACAAAGATGTAACGTTTTGTGTAGGGTTTTTTAGGTTTCAGATTGTCGGAGGCTGGTTTCGGACAACAAAGCATCCGCCCAAACTGCATCGGATTCTGAAAGCGCAGGGACTAACTCAGCCATATAATCGAGGGTAATGTCATAGGCGGCGCGATCGTACACTGTATTCAACAACGCCTGCAAATCTACGATCGGCTCAACATCGCCTGCACCCAAAGGCAACGGAAAAGACGGAATCACATCTGGTAGATTAAACAAGTATAAATCCGCCAAAGGTCTTTCATTCCCCCGACTCACCAAAATTCGATAACTCGCTGCATTGTCATTGTCAAAAACCGGGAGAGGTTCCCAACCCCGCAACAAATCAATCTCCACAAAATTCGTGTCACTTCCGAATATTTTATCGCGCTTTTCTTCATACATTTCACGTCCTTTTCCAGATGGTTTATTAGTATGTAAAAGGTAAGGATTCAGGTCTGCGATCTAGGAATAAGAGAAGGCATGAAAAAGTTACAAAAATGGGCAGATATAGCATC
>JAUBST010000069.1:0-29221 GCA_036702215.1 Microcoleus sp. F6_B6 | reverse complement strand
GCCGGATGCAGTGAAAGCTGCACGTCCGCGTTCTGAAGGAGAGGTGTCCTGTGGTAACACAGGCATCGACTCTAATTTAGGGGAGGGGAGAGCGGTGACGCTTGAACCTTACCCGACTATCCCCCATCGACTCAAACCAAAGACAACTGGAAAACCTTTGAGCTTGACTGCGACGGTCGGGTAGTGTCCGTTACTGTTAAGCCAAAAATATGGAAGAAGCTTGAGGATGCTGCTGCCAACTATCCCATGTGGGTGGCTGCTATTGGCGGCAAGATGGGGGAATCAACCTCTAACGGCTTTGTGCTATCAGACCCAAATATCCAAGTCTTTGAGAAAAAACCGAAGGAACCTAAACCTGAAGCCCAGCAGTGATAGAGGTTTGAGTAGCAATTGTGCAGAAACTTGCCAACAGGGCTGAAAGCCTCACTTAGCAAGGATTTAAGCTAAATTAGCCAGCAAGCCAATTTGGGGTAAATGGCTTGCTAGCTAATCTAAATGACCCGTCTGTTGTTTTAATCCGGAACTGTTATAATCGCGTGAATTGTGATTGAGGTTTGGGATGCAAGTCCGGTTGGCGCACATGGATGATTTGGATGAGGTGACGCGGTTGTTTGATCGTTATCGCATCTTTTACGGTCAGGTTTCAGATATTGATGCAGCCCGTAAGTTTATCCAAATGCGTTTCCAACAAGGTGACTCAACAATATTGATTGCGTTGGATGAACTTCGGGGTGTGGGTTTTACTCAGCTTTATCCGAGTTTTTCGTCAGTTTCAATGAAACGAGTTTGGATTTTGAATGATTTATTTGTGGAAGAAATGGCTCGTTGCCAAGGCGTTGGGACACAATTAATGCAAGCGGCGGAAAGCTTTGCACGTCAAACGGGTGCCGTGAGAATTGCATTATCTACGCAGATGACCAATCAAAAAGCGCAATCACTTTACGAATCTCGTGGGTATGTCAAAGATGAGGTGTTCTATCATTACTCACTCCCTTTGTAACTCATGTATATTGCTTATCCTGATGTAGTCGCACTGCTTTCAAGTCCTAGATGGGGAAATTGATTTTTCTAAGCTACTTACAGCGAGTACAGACTCTCTCGCCCTTGAGACACTTGAGAGAGTCTGCACTTAGGCTACCTTTATACCAATATATTTTGGGAGGTTTCCCAGCTTAGTTATCAAAATTAGGGTAAATTGTGCCTACTCTTCTCTCTACGCTTCATTGATCCCTTATAAACTTCCCATCAAGTAATCATGACCGCGCACAGCCTTTCGCAAATTAAACTGAACCTCACGTGACTCTGGAGGAATAAATGCCTGGCTGCTACAGGGATCGTGTGTACTCGATGATACAAGCTTAATCGGGTATAGGATTTGAGTAATTAGATTGTTATCGAAGTCAGCCTCGATCAGATTGGACAGTTGGCTGAGTGCCTTTGGGATTTCAGTTATCTGATTGTTATTAAGGTAAAGCTTTCTAAGATAGGACAGTTGCCCTATTGCATCTGGGATTTTGGTTATCTGATTTTCACTAAGGTCAAGCTCTCTCAGATTCGACAGTTGCCCTATTGCATCTGGGATTTTAGTTATCTGATTTTCACTAAGGTCAAGCTCTCTCAGATTCGATAGTTGTCCCAGCTCCTCTGGGATGAAGCCAATCTCATTCTTACGGAGGTCAAGCCATCTCAGATTCGACAGTTGCCCGAGTTCCGCTGGGACGGAGGTGATCTGATTGTTGCGGAAGTAAAGAGTTATCAGATTCAACAGTTGCCCGAAGGTGTCTGGGATAGAGGTAATCTGATTGCTTTCGAGGCAAAGGAGTGTCAGATTGGACAGGTGCCCTACAGTCTCTGGGATAGAGATAATTTGATTGCTGTCGAGGTAAAGCTTTGTCAGATTGGACAATTGTCCTATCTTTTCAGATATGGAGGTAATCTGATTGTTATTGAGGGAAAGCCCTCTAAGATTCGTCAGTTGCCCAATCGCTTCTGGGATAGAGGTAATCTGGTTGTCACCGAGGCAAAGCCGTGTCAGATTAGACAGTTGCCCGATCACTTCAGGAATTTTGGTAATTTTATTGTTATGCAGGTAAAGCTTTGTCAGGTGGGACAGGTGCCTGATTGCCTCTGGGATTTCGGTAATCTGATTGTGACCGAGGCAAAGCCCTGTCAGATGGGACAGGTGCCTGATTGCCTCTGGGATTTCGGTAATCTGATTGCTACTAAGGTCAAGCCCTGTAAGATGTGACAGTTGCCCGATGGTCTCTGGGATGGAGGTAATCTGATTGTTATTGAGGTGAAGCTTTGTCAGATTGGATAGTTGCCCGATCTCCTCTGGGATTTCGGTTATCCCATGGTTACTGAGCATAAGAATTTTTAAGTTGGTTAATTTAAGAACAGCATCAGGAAACTTAGCTATCCCATATCTCCTCTTTGCTTCAAACTTGTTTGGCTGGTATGCTGCAACCACTAACTTCTCAAGCTGCGTACATTCGCTAATTTCCGGCGGCAATTCCTCTAAGTCCAACATCGACAAATTTAGTTCCGTCAAATTATTTCTGGCTGCCCGCTCAATTTGTCGCATTGCTTCGCCTCGCGTCCAGTCTCCTGTCTCTCGGTAGAATTCTTTCATGTCTTTTGTCTCTGGGTAGAATTCTTTTTATTGTGGCAATAATTTTTGTTTGATGGAGAAAGCCAGCAAAAATTAGGAGACGGCAGTATCCTGAGCGAGTCGTACCAGGTTCAAGCCCTAGACTGGGAAATTTGGACAAAGCAACGTAGTTACACAACTGACATGATTTTCAACCAATCAGAGTTTGAACTTCGCTGCGAGTGGGGATTTCAGGGGGTTGCCCAACTCGCACCGATTAGTGACGTGATCATTATTGTTGATATCCTCTCTTTTTCAACCAGTGTTGAAATTGCTACAAACAACGGCGCAATTATCTTTCCCTATCAATGGCGGGATGAATCAGCACTTGATTACGCAAAACTTGTCAATGCTGGTTTAGCCAGTCGAGAACGGCGACCCAGTTATGGCTACTCCCTTGCCCCTTCCTCACTACTTAATATTCCTGCTGGCACGAGGCTCGTCTTACCCTCACCTAACGGGTCCTTTCTAACGTTGCACACAGGGTCAAAGCCGACACTAGCCGGTTGTTTGCGAAACAGTGAGACAATTGCACAGTTTGCGATGGCGCACGGGACTAGGATTGCTATTATCCCTGCTGGTGAGAGGTGGTCTGATGGGAGTTTACGGCCCGCTCTGGAAGACCTAATTGGAGCGGGTGCCATTCTTTCGCATCTAGATGGACGATTGTCACCGGAGGCAGAAGCGGCTGTGGCAGTATTTCGCCATTGGCAAGATGATCTCGTTACAGCATTGAAAAAATGTAGTTCGGGTAAAGAGTTGGTTGCTAAAGGCTTCACCACAGATATTGAGCTAGCGGCTGCGTTTAATATCAGCAACTGTGTTCCCTTATTGACTGATAACGCTTATGTCAAACAGTCAGGTCATTAAACCTCTATCAAAAATAGAGAGATTCTCCACCACTCAGATTCTGCGTCTAGTGTCAACTCCTTCTAGTGGACTGGCACTCTAGGCTGGGAAATAGGGTTTATCCCCGCCTAAAACCCTAGCGGGATTTTTTCGACGGGCTGTTAAGTCTTTGCCGAAGCGAAAAAAATTAGAAGACCGTCGGAAAAATAGCCGCCTGCCCGTCCGGTTAAGGACACCCAAAGCCGTGTGTCACGCGCTTGAAACTATTCAATGACCTTAGCGGTTCCAGGCTCTGGCTCAGGATATGCTGATATCCTGATGTAGCAGCAAGGGTTACAGGGCTTAGGCAGGAAAATGTCGCTTTCCAACAAGCTAAATTCTGGTCACAATGAAATAAATGTTACTGAGAGGTAAACTGCATGAGTCGAGAAGAAGCAGTGCGACGAATTGAGCAGGTTGCTGATGAAAATTTGACTAAATTAAATTTATCGGGTTTGCAGTTGCAAGAAGTACCACCGGAAATTGTCAAGTGTACGCATCTGACATGGCTTGGCCTCAATAACAACCAGATTACCTCCATCCCAGAAACGCTCAGCCAATTGTCCAATCTAGAACGGCTTGAGCTCAATAACAATCAGATTAGCTCCATCCCAAAAGCGCTCGGACAAATATTCAATTTGAAAGGTCTTGACCTCAGTCACAATAATATTACCTCCATTCCAGAAGCGCTCGGGCAACTGTCAAGTCTGACACGGCTTGACCTCAGTAACAATCAGATTACCTCTATTCCAGAAGCACTTGGGCAACTTTTCAATTTGATAGAGCTTGACATTAGGGGCAATAAGATTATCTCTATTCCAGAGGCGCTCGGGCAATTGTCCAATCTGAAATGGCTTGACCTTGCTAACAATCAAATTATTTCCATCCCAGAGGTGCTCGGGCAATTGTCCAATCTCAGAGGGCTTGACCTCTATAACAATCAGATTACCTCCATTCCAGAGGCGCTCGGACAACTATTCAATCTGAAAAGTCTTTATCTCAGTAACAATAATATTACTTCTATCCCAGAGGCGTTCGGGCAACTGTCTAATCTGACACGGCTTGAGTTCAGGATGAATCAGATTACTTCCATACCAGAGATGTTTGGTCAACTGTCGAACCTAAGACGGCTTGACCTCTGGGGCAATGAGCTTACCTCCATCCCAAAGGCGTTCGAGCAACTATCGAATCTGACATGGCTTTACCTCAGTTGGAATCAGATTACTTCCATACCAGAGACGCTTGGCCAATTGTCGAATCTGACAGAGCTTTACCTCGGTGATAATCAAATTAGCTCCATCCCAGAAACGCTCGGGCAACTGTCAAATTTAACAGAGCTTGCCCTCTATAACAATCAGATTAGCTCCATCCCAGAAGCACTTGGGCAACTATCCAATCTGACAGAGCTTAAACTTCGTAAAAATCAGATTAGCTCCATCCCAGAAGCGCTTGGGCAATTGTCGAATTTGGAATTACTTGACCTCAGTTATAATCAGATTAGCTCCATCCCAGAGGCGCTGGGACAACTGTCGAATTTGGAATTACTTGACCTCAGTTATAATCAGATTACTGAAATCCCGGAGGCGATTCGCAACATGAAAAATTTGAAAAAACTAGATTTGTGAGGTAATCCGGTGCCAATTCCCCCGTAAGTTCTGGGGTACGGTCAAAGTTATGGAGGTTGGGGTGATTTGCGAACCATTCTCGACTCTTACTTCCACACGCCCAATCGTGCACTACTTGAGCTAGATGGAGAGCGCCAGAAAATGAATCTGAGAGATATTTTGACACTGAAAGAAAATAAATTTTCTGATGTGGCAGCAAGGGTTATAAGCTTTAGACGGGGAAATTTGTGTTAATGCGTTTGCCACTGTCGGGGCGATCGGAGTGTCGAGCGATGGCGGTCTAGCTTTCTCTTGTCACAGGTGCGAGTGCAAACCTCACATATTTTTAAAAAGCAAAACCCGCCACCACCTGACGGCAGCGGGTTTGAGTGGTATTTATATAAATAGTTGATGTATTATGATATATTTTATCTACTCTCTATTAATGAAATATAAAAACATGACTTCTAGAACTGTACAAGTTGCCAACACTTATGGTGAATCTGTTCGGGTAAAAGTAATTTATCGAGATGGTAATATTGAAGATATAACATTAGATAATAATAAAATCAAAGTTTTTGAGATAAGTGGTATTCATCTTTTGGAACCACATGAGTGTGAATTAAATATTTTTGTTTATAAATTGGGTGATGATATATTACCAGCTAAGCGAATTATACCTGCTAATAAAAATAATTATCTTGTAAACATTAAGAAAGGTAATACAGGTTTTGAAACATCAGTTACAGAAATTTGATTTATAGATATTTTAATCTATATCTTAGGATGTATGAGTATTTTGATGAAGCGTCAAGATTTACAGGGCTTAGGCGGGGAAATGTGGTCATCCCCGTATAGCTGTGATCTTTTTAAGCCCTAGGTCGGTATAGGGTAATATTTTGAGGAAGCTGTAGCAGTTTAAAGTTTTGGGAGGAATGGTAATTCGGGTGTCGATAGCTATAGCGTGTTTAAATAGTTAAACTTTGGCTTAGGGTAATATTTGCTGTGGAAAGGTATAAAGTCATGCTTGAAAACCTAGAAAGTTTTTGCGAAGATTTTAATTATAGTGATGGATGCTGGGTTGGATCTGCTTCGACAGGACCAGATCCTTTTGATTACGTGGAGGTGTACATTGCTGGTGATGCGGATGGACTTAATCCAACTCTCGGAAAAGCAGCAATTAGGGTTCTCAACAACTTTAGTTCAATTGGGTCAGCAGTCAAAGCTTATCTAGTTGACATAAAATCAACTACGTTTATCAACATGGCAAACGAAGAGGTGGTTATTCAGGTAAATGAGTGCCCCAATACCGAAAGTCTATGGGAATTCCAGTGGCTGAACTTTTGCGATGTTGATAAACTCGATCAATATGAGGTAGTTTCCCAAGTCAATCCATGCTTTGCGGCTGGGTACGAGTATTGTCTGTGGATTGTAACTTTACGCAATGATACTCCTATTTCACACCACGGTAAATTTTGGTAAAGCATGAATGAGTTGTCATTCAAAATATGTAGTATCAATCTGAGTTCGCTCGGGAGTTTAAGAAGAGGTAATATACATTATGTAGCTGCTGCAATTGTTATAGGCTGTAGGCTGGAAAAGTGTGATATCCCCGTCTAGAGCGGGTGTCCTTGTTTGCACCATTTCAAACCTTCCTCAAGGATCAGAGAGCGCGTGTCCTTGTTTGCACCATTTCAAACCTTCCTCAAGCACCAGGTCGGTATTCATTTTTTTACCTGGGTTTTTTAGATCTGGTTTCACAATTAAATCAATTGGATAAAGACCGCTTTCCTTTTTAACAATAGGAATAAGGTAGTAGTCACGCCCCTTGTACCAAAAAGCAACCGATTGGACTTTACCCATAAAGTAAGTACAGTGAAACATCCCACCTGGGGAAGTGAGGGGCCACTTGTCTCCATGTAGTGCCTGCCAGTCCTGAGTCCACCCTCCTCTTCTTCTTTCCGTACAACCTGCCACAAGTAGCAGGCTGCACACTACCGCGTACTTTTTCCAGTTCATCGAACTTGCCTCCAAGCCTCTCACATTTTTTTTAAGTACAGAGTAAACCTTATCTGCAAACAATCTAGCTTCTGTATTTTTTTGGTGCTGTATTTTGATTACTCTCGTTCTTTTAAAGGCTAAATTTAATTGTCACAATAAAATAAATATTCCGGAGAAATAAAAAATATGACGCGAGACGAAGCAGTGCGACGAATAGATCAAGGAGCCGAGGAAAAATTGACGGAATTGGATTTGTCGGAGCTGGGGTTGGAGGAATTGCCACTGGAAATTGTCAAGTGTACGAATCTGACACAGCTTTACCTCGGTGACAATCAAATTAGCTCCATCCCAGAGGCGCTCGGGCAACTGTCGAATCTGACACGGCTTGACCTCAGCGACAATCAAATTAGCTCCATCCCCGAGGCGCCCGGGCAACTGTCGAATTTAACAGAGCTTTACCTCAGCGACAATCAAATTAGCTCCATCCCAGAGGCGCTCGGGCAACTGTCGAATTTAACAGAGCTTTACCTCAGTAATAATCAGATTAGCTCCGTCCCAGCGGCGCTCGGGCAACTGTCGAATCTGACCGAGCTTTGGCTCGGTGGCAATGAGATTAGCTCCATCCCAGAAGCGCTCGCTCAACTATCGAATCTGACACGGCTTGACCTCAGTGACAATCAAATTAGCTCCATCCCAGAAGCGCTCGGGCAACTGTCGAATCTGACAGAGCTTTGGCTCGGTGGCAATGAGATTAGCTCCATCCCAGAGGCGCTCGGTCAACTATCGAATTTGAGAGTGCTTTCACTCGGTGGCAATAAGATTGCCTCCATCCCAGAGGCGCTCGGACAACTGTCAAATCTGACAGAGCTTCTTCTTTGGGGCAACCAGATTACCTCTCTCCCAGAAGCGCTGGGGCAACTATCGAATCTGACAGAGCTTTGGCTCGGTGGCAATGGGATTACCTCCATCCCAGAGGCGCTGGGGCAACTGTCGAATCTGACACGGCTTTACCTCGGTAGCAACCAGATTACCTTCATCCCAGAGGCGCTTGGTCAACTATCGAATTTGAGACAGCTTTCACTCGGTGGCAATAAGATTACCTCCATCCCAGAGACGTTTGGGCAACTGTTAAATCTGACAGAGCTTGACCTCGGTGGCAATCAGATTACCTCCATCCCAGAGGCGCTGGGGCAACTGCCCAATTTGAAAATAGATAAATAGCTGAGGGAGCTGTAACAGTTTCGGTGTTGCTTAATCAGGGTATGAATGGAAAATTTCGGAATTGCTATAAGCCCTCGAAGGGTGAGTTTTGTAACATCAAGGGAAAAGTTGATTCATACCCTGATTAAGCAACGCCCTTAAGCCTTTGTCGAAGTGAAAACAATCTAGAAGACCGTCGGAAAAATAGCCGCCTGCCCGTCCGGCTGAGGACACCAAAAATTCGTGTGTCACGCGCTTGAAACTACTTAGCGTTACTGCTAGGCTAAGTGAAACGCTTGACACACGCGATTCACTTTTTATGCCTAACCCTAAAGGACACCAAAACTCAATCAAAGATTCCCGCTTTAAAGCTGCTTGGCATAGCGGCCCGACTCGCACTATTCGAGTTCCGATCGCTTTGGCTGACGCTACTCTAGAATATGCCTGTCTTTCCGCTTAGCTGTACCCATTCTAAATTCTGGGACAATGTATGAATTTATTTTGATAAAGCTTTAGTAGTTGCAAGCTTAGAATTACAAACGCTTCTAACTTACCTATAAGGAAGTTGATAGTAAGGGCAAACAGCATCTACTTGTATTTCAGAATGAATCATTACTTCTCCCTTCCAAGTCATATATTGAGAACCAGGCACCTCCAAAATCAAATCTGCATTCCCGTTCTGGCGGTGGAACTTAATATCTGGTGTTTTCTTAGAAAACTCATTCTTAAAGAATAGAGGTGGCAGCTTACTGACACGTTCTGCCAGTGACTCTATATAATATTGGGAGGCAGTATCATTAACAGCGACCGCGCGAGGCAACTCTATTTTGTGAAGCTCACGAACCGTTCTGACAATTGCAGTGTTCAAATGATGACCAACTCGGTAGAGGTTCGCAAAGTGATAACGTAGGTCACGATTTAAGGAAATAGCGCTTACACCATCGGGATGAATTTCACAATCAGGACCTATATGCCCATTAGGTTGCATCCCTTCTACAAAATACCCAACAATCCGAGCATTTTTAGGAAAAATTTGAATACCTTTCTCTACAGTACGTCCAACTATGCCACCTCTCATTGAGTACATCATTATGGGACGCAATTGGCTACCATTATGTTTAATTTTATTAACAATAGGAGCAAATGAGTCTCTGTAGCCATTAATTTCTTTATGAAAATCTTTATAGCCAGGGTGTTTGACTTTCTGCAACCAACTTTCTACAAATTTTTCCTTTCCCTTGCTATTAAATGGGTGAATAACTTTAAGAATACGGTAGCAATCATCCAGGTGAGATTGTAAGTCGTATAGTAATTCTTTTTGTAAATGAGGCAACTTGTCTAAAGGATAATCTAAATGTCCATCAGCATTAAACAAAGTCGTAGAAATCTGATCTATTTCATCCAGAACTGCATGGAAAGACTGCATTACTTTCTGTATTGAGCGGCTGTAGATTGAGAACGGATGCCGTTCGGTGTGATCCTTATGATAGGTAAACCTTTCAGGGAGAAGGTTTAGACAATTAAATGCTTTAGGATGTAAGTTACCATCTCTATATGTTTTACGTTCGAGCTTCATCATCAGATCATAAATGAGTCAAGTTTGTATTACAAGTGTAACACATTGAGTGTGAACTAAGGACTATTAAAACCTCGGCGCTACTGTCAATTTAGAATTACTGTTATATTAAATGAAACGCTTGACACAAGGGATTCATTTGTTATGCCTAACCCTAAAGGACACCAAAACTCAATCAAAGATTCCCGCTTTAAAGCTGCTTGGCATAGCGGCCCGACTCGCACTATTCGAGTTCCGATCGCTTTGGCTGACGCTACTCTCGACTATGCACGACAACTCGACCAAGGTACTGAACCGCGTGACACAAGTAATGTCAGTCCTGAAATAGAAGTAAAGACAGGTAAATCCCCTGACACAAGCGGTTCGGATGATGAAGTAAATAGATTAAATAATGAAGTTGAATCACTCAGGCAAGAATTAGAAGCACTAAGGGCTGAGAATCGACGGTGGGAAAAAGCTTTTAAGGGCTTCGAGGAAGAAAAATACGAGCTTGAATGGGAAGTGGGAGTAGTGCGCTCACTACTTGGCTCAGCGACTTGTTCACCGACGCCACCAGTGGCTGAATTTAAGTTACTAGAACCCGCAGAGGTACTTAACTTACTGAAAGGTAAGCGCAAGAAAACAAAAGCTGATTTACGCGATATTGAAGTTGTCTGGCAGATACTTGAGGAGTTAACCCCTAACAAGGGAAATTAGGAATTACGCCCCCTAAAAAGGGGCTTTACTGGGATTGAACCAAAATATGCACCAATCGGAACCCCGCCCTTATGACGCTGTACTCGGCGGATCAAGGCAGCAAACACCCTGCTATGAATACCTTCTCCCAAGCGATTTTGATGCAGAAAGATTGTCCCAGTTAGTTTTAGCCAAGCGCGGCAAACGCGGGTACAGGGACACAGCAAAAGAAATAGGTATTGTAAAACTTCGTTGAGTTTATAAGCAATTATAAACAATAGTAGTATGATATTATCATGGTGGTCGAGTGAACTACACATAGGTTAAAAAATGGAAGCCTTAAATGCAACTAACAGAGAGGCACATCATTAAATCAACGGAACACCGTTTCGCCCAAATTGACGAATTAGCTTTCAAATCCAAAAACCTCTACAATGCCGCCAATTACGTCATTCGTCAGAGCTTTATTTATGGATGGAAGTATGTCAGTTATAACGAAATGAACCGCTTGATGAAGTCTCATGAAGCCTACAAGGCTTTGCCTGCCAAAGTCAGCCAGCAAATCTTGATGGTGCTAGACAAGAATTGGAAATCTTTTTTTGAGGCGGTTAAAGCTTACAATGCTGATTCTTCCAAATTCACTGGTCGCCCAAAACTGCCAAAGTACAAAGATAAAATCAAAGGGCGAAACCTTCTAATCTACACAATTCAAGCGATTAGTAGCAAACAGTTGAAAAAGGGAATCATTAAGCTTTCGGGTACTGAGCTTTCAATTAAAACCAAAGTCAGCCCCGACCAGGTTTGCCAAGTTAGAGTGGTTCCGAAATGTGATTCCTATGTAATTGAGGTAATTTACGATGAACCGGAGTCCACTATCAGCGAGACCAACTCTGTAGCTAGTATTGATTTGGGGCTGGATAATTTAGTAGCGCTAACTTCAAATCAACCGGGATTTATCCCTTTGTTGATTAACGGGCGACCATTAAAATCGATCAACCAGTTCTACAACAAACGCAAAGCAAAATTACAATCACAATTGAGAGGAAATCGCAAAACTTCACCACGGATTCAGCGCTTAACACGCTGTCGCAATCAGAAAGTCGATAATTACTTACATCATACCAGTCGTGTGATTATTGATATTTTGATGGCAAAGCAGATTGGGACGCTAGTAATTGGCAAGAATGCCCAGTGGAAAACTGAAATCGAGTTAGGGAAGAGAACTAATCAAAACTTTGTCAGCATTCCTCACTCTCGATTAATTGAAATGTTGGAGTACAAAGCTCGGTTGGCGGGAATCACGGTAATTGTGAAGGAAGAATCCTACACGTCCCGCTCCAACTTTCTGGGTTTAGATCCAATTCCTGTTTACGGTAAAACAGAAAAAGAGCTTGTGTTTACTGGTAAACGGATTAAGCGTGGTTTGTACAAAACATCGACGGGTCAATTAATTAATTCTGACGTGAATGCTTCGTACAACATTCTCAGAAAAGCAATCCCAAATGCGTTCAGCAATGGGATAGGGAGCTGCGTAGTTCAGCCGAGGCGGGTTAATCCGCTCAAAGTAAAAGTGAAAGGGGAGGGGCTTGAAGCCTCCCATGTCTATAAATGACTATACTTTTGCCAGCTATCGTCGCTATTTGTCAGGCTGAAAACGCTAAGAATTTAGCTTGGGTGACAAAAATCCACTTTGAGGATTTTTTAGCTTTATGTAAGTGGTTGGGTATTTCTCCTGCTGAGTTGGTTCTCACCCCTACTCTGCAAAAAATTATTGCCACTCGCGGCGGTTCTGGGCCTGGCCCCTACGATGCTGTGATGGGAGGCTATCAACGACACACAACTTAGCACCCCTGTTGGGAATCGCTGTTAACTTCGCACGGATTAGAATTCGAGCCAAAAAAGAAAGCCGGTCTGACACAGCAGCGTCTGATAATAGTACCAAGATTACCCCCATCAACTTCTTTGAGTGGGTGGATTTGTCGCAACTGCTTGCCATCGCACTTGCATCGGCGGGACTCATCCTACTTCTGTTTGCGGTAATCCTGCTTGACGCTGGCTCCCGGTAACTGCCACACTTCCCGCTTATTTTTAGGCTCCGGCACGTGGCTTTTAGCATCCCTTGAAGGAGCATCAAAGCCAGCGATTTTCCTGTTTCAAAAGCTCAACGGATTGTGTTTTTCTAATGTGCGTAAGGATACGTCGGACAAGTTAAAATAAATCCAGTGTAATGGTGAACCAATTAAATTAAAAAGCTATTAACTCATGGAAGACAATAAGATTTCCCAATTCATTCAAGCGCTTAAATTCTTTGAGCTAGAACTAGAAGAAATAACGGGACAACCGGGTTATGAAGATAGAAGAGGCAAAGTGATTGCCATAAGGAAAAAAGGCGATACATCGCGAATACTGTGCGCTTATTCTACCTATGACGAGCTGTTGGATTGGGCAAAACAACAATTTCAGAACCCCAATTAACGTTGTGGCTGAGGATAATTTCAAAGTCGTTTATCACCAATTGAAAGTCGCCACACTTCCTGCTATTGCGATCGCTCCTGACTGGTTTGGTGTATACCCCTCGTTGGCGTACATCAACTCTGATTCTGCTTGCGGTAATCCCAAGGTCTTTCACCATTGGGAAGCCGCCACACTCCCCGCTGCTGCGATCGCCCCAAGCACTGAGATTAGCCCCCCACACGCATCACCATTACACTCTGAGCCGAAGCCAGCACCCACAACCGCAGATGGATCAAGTGAAGCAACACCATCAGATGAGATTGATGTAGAGGCAGAGATTGCGGACATGGTGGGAATGATCCGAACTGCACTCTCCTCTGACCCACAAGATGTGGAAGGTGCTGTATCGAGCGTCAATGAAGTAATTAAAGCGGTTCGTAAGACTGTGGGAATCAGCAACAGCGTAATTTGAGAACGATTGACGGCTTAGGAACAAGCGGCCTACATCCGGGCGCTCAATCCTCAATCCCAACCGGAGGATGAACTTTGAGTACAGCTATGTCTATGTTTTCAACAACAAAGCTTGGTGTATACAGGAAATGAAACTTGTATACACCAAACTACTTGGATAATAAGATTAAGTTATCAATGTAACTTCGGGAGATCCAAAAAGAATACCTGCAACGCTTAATTTTGCCAGATAAACGTCACAGGCCAATGTTCGATAATTACTCAGCTTCCAAAAAACCTTTAATGGTTTCAACTGAAACGCTGATGATAGGATTCTTATAGATTGAATCTAAAACTTGCTTCAATAGTTCGATTCCACCGCTTTTGAGAGCTGTCTTTAACCTATCTCTTAAAGTAAAATTAACCTGAATTTGGTTTTCTACTTTTTTAACAACCGCTGCTTCTTTATCTGCTTGAGAAGCTTGAGACAATTGCTCTAGCAATTGCTGAATTTCGGTGGCTGCTTTACTTAGATTTTGTTCGGTAACATTGTTGTTTTGATTGCCCTCAACAATATTAGCCTGATTTCCATTATTATTCCCCTTATTAATGAAAGTGTTAGAGTTCTGAGATCCAGATTGTGCGACCATATTGTCTCCTATTACTTAAACTAAGCTTATTCGGTAACATTGTTGCTTTGATCACGCCCAACATGACCAGCCTGATTTCCATGATTGTCACCCACATTAATGTGATTGATAACTTGAGAAGAGCCAGGTCTGGGGTTCATATTTTCTCCTATTACTCCAATTAAGTTTATGATGAACTGGTATAAAGACTGATGTTGCTGACCAGAAACAATCTCAAGAATTCTCAACAATTCAGGATTTTGCGTAATTTCTGCTTTACTTATTTCTTCGCCAGATTTAGCTCTGCCCTGGAATGTGCGTTCTATAGCACCTTTATTCGTAGCATTCGGCACAGAAAACTCAAGTAAAATATCGCTATTTACTGGTGTAACACCTCGTTTTAAATCATCAATCTGTAAAGCTTCATTGTCTTTGATTAAGTGTACAAATGCAGCCGTCAAAGCTACCCGATTATTATCACCTGTAATCAACAATTGAAGAGTTCCACTCTTATGTTTGTGTCTGAACCGTATTTCAAATTCTCCTGGCTGAAATCTACTATCGGTATCGTGGGGAAGTCGCTCTCTAATACCTGTTTCTGGATTTGCGAACTCTTCAAAAAATACATATTGACATTCTACACCATCTAGCATAGTGCTTGCATCAATAGTCACGTTTTTTAGACAAGCACCGGTTAAATTTGCTCCTGTCATATCCGCACCATTGAGGTTGGCATTTGTAAGGATTGTACCGTTCAACAGAGTGTAACGCAGGTTAGCTTCTTTAAAGTTTGTTCCAACAAAGCTTAGGTGCGATAAAGTTGCTGACTCTAAATAAATACCTTCTAAATTTAGACCGTTAAAATTGTTATCGCTGGGAGAGTGGTTTTTTAAGTGCCGCTTTGTAACTAATCTTTGAACTTTGGGAATAGTTAGATAACCCAGTCCTTCAATATTGGCATATTCTAAGTTTTCTGCATGATACCAATTGGTTCTTTGACAGCGAGTTTTCGGATGAGAAAAAGGCTCAGTCTTGAATTTTGCACCTTTTAAAGATGCCCCTGTGAAATTAGCATCAGTTAGATCGGCTCCGCTAAAAATAGTACCTCCACGAGCCGTCAATCCAACGTAGCATTTCCAAAGCCAACTAAATCTTCGATCGGGTTGGAGTGCTAAGTTAGAAAACAGCACACCCAGACCTCCGCCAATTATAGCCCCCGTTATTCCTGCCAGCCACTTACCTTGAGTCGTTGTGCCCAATCCTTTGACAATCCATCCCAATTGGGGCAAGGAACGAATGAGTGAAGATTCAGGTTCTATGAAAAAAGACGATCCTAGAAATACGGAAAGGACAAATATCACCACTATTACTAGAGTAACAATCCATTTAATGTCAGATGGATCATCCTCTTTAGCATAAATTGTTGTCCCAATAACCATACAAATTGTTGTGACAATTAAAGCAATTCCCAAACTAACGTGTAAGGTAATTGGGGCTTCAACTATTGAAGTCGGTAATTGGAGTGCGAATGTTCTCAACGATACAATCATTAATACTGAAAAAATAAAGGCGAAGAGATAAACCAAAACTGAATGCCTTCTATAAAATCTAGGATATAGATAATAAAGAGTAAACACACCAACTATTGTGGAGGTAAAACTAGAACATATAGCAATCAAAACCGTACAAAAACCCACAATATACGGATGGATATCATCTAATCCAGCTCTAGCATTAGAAAAATTAGAGCGAGTGAGATTAGCGTCAGAGAAGTGAGTTCCCTGAATATTAGCACGACTAAAATTAACACTACACAAAATACTATCTGAGATATCCTTAAGTAAAGATTCAGTAAAGTTTGCTCCTTTGAGATTTGCACCGCTAAAATCTGCTCCGTCTAACTTAGCGCGGGTGAAATCAGCATTGCACAATATGGCTTTCGTAAAGTTTGCACCTCGCAAATCGCAGTCGGTAAAGTTACGTCCCTCTAAGTTCTGTCCTTGAAAGTTTTGATCTCTAAAATCCCTACTTTGATTAGGCTCTGGATTCATGTTAAAGTGGTCTCTTTTAATACAAAATGACAATATACATAGCGACCTGCAAAGTAGAAAGGCTTGTCGAACGACACTCGCATTCGAGATATATCAGCTCGCAGCCCAATTAGCCAAACTCCTACTTTTAGCAGAACTCGCTCGTACTTAAGAGTTCTTTACCAGAAAAGATTGCTAGATCCGGACTGCGACCGCATTTTTTATTAATTGCCAAATACTTGACCTCACCACTGCCAAGGCTCTCGATTAAAGATTAGCAGCAAGCATTCTTGCCAATTCTGTAATCGCCCATATTTTGTGTGGCTGGTGGGTAAAGGCTTCCTGCCGCGTTTTCTGTTCGTCAGGATTGTTAGCCGTAATTGCTAGCAGCGGCAAGCTTGGGTGAAATCGGGCAAACGTAAAGTTGTCGCCATCATCATCGATTACCCCCTGCGAGTACATCCCTGTTTTTTAGGTGCGACTGTGCCGAATTCGATCCCGATACAGAGCGCTGTCCATACTATTGAGGAGCGATCTACAAGGCGAATCCAACCAGTACAAAGAAACAGGTGAAATCAAAGAACAAGAAGTCTTCATCGGTGACTGACCCCTGATGACCGAACGCGGAACCTTCATCATCATCAACTGCGCCGAACGGGTAATTGTCAACTAAATTGTGCGATCGTCCGGGATGTACTACAAATCAGGTTGCAATCGCTCCACACAACCTTGGTGTATACCCAACATTGGCGTAAATCAGCTCTTCTGTTTGCGATAATCCCAAGGACGCTGACCACCACCCTGAAGCTTCCACACTCCCCGTTGTTGCGATCGCCCCATCTCCTCTGCGATATCGAATACATCACGGTTGTGGCAATTGCTGCTGTACTGTTTGTAGTGATACGCCATACCCGCTTTGAGCATTTCCTCTTGCACCGACTGTTCGCCTGATGGTGACTCTAGCAATACTTCAGCTACGCTGCGACCGTACTTGTCCCGATCCATCTCAATAACTATGACTTGACCTTTTGCTTGGGCAACTAGGGAACGCAGGTAATTCCGAGACTCGATTCCCAGGGCTTGCTTGGCTTCTGGTGCATCAATGCCGCACAGTCGAATCTTTTGTTCGCGATTGTCGCACCGCACTCGAAAAGTATCGCCGTCGTACACCGAGCCTTCAACCACCTGACATCGACGCGATTCTGTTTGGCTGGGAGGCTTGGCTAGTTTAGGTTTATCGTTGTTGGGTTGGTGGAAGTGGAACCAAACCAAAGCTGCGATGGCTAACAGGGGTAAGGCGTTGACAATTTACCTAGATTTACCTAGATTTTAGTTGCTAAATTCTCAGCAAGTTGACTACCCAAGTTAATTGGCGTTGGTGATTTCGATCGAAAAATCGCAACCTTTGGAGAAGACTCCGCCAGCGACGTTCCAGAAGTAAAAGAAACTCTTTAAAAAGCTTGCAAATCCTGCGCGAAGCTATTAATATACTAAGATACAACCACATTGAGAGGTCGAATCAATGGCTACCATAACGTACTGCAAAGGCCTGCCCACGCCAGCAGATGAACTCAACGAACTTGGATTTACAGATTTCGAGATGTTTCTAGAAGCTTACTCCCCAATTTTCAGAGCTGCAAGTATTGAAACAGTCAACCACTTACTCTTGAATACAGACTTCAAGAAATCCGACTGGAACACGCACCTACAGCAAACCTACGGCATCAATAAGCGCCACGCAAATGGCGTAATCAGCGCTGCCAAAGGTCGTGTACACGGTGCTAAAGAGCATATAATTTTACACGTAAAAACTCTTGAAGGAAAGATTAAATCCATTGGCGCGTGGATTAAAAAAGCTGAGCGTAAGCTGGTATTGGCTCGTAAGTTTTATGCTAAGAAAAAATGGCAGAATTCAAAGACGGGCTGCAATTTCCCCATAGCCTGTTCAGTTCAACACAAATCTACTAATTGGCAGAACTTACGCTTTCAAATACACAACAAAAAGCGCAGACTGACTTTGTTGACGAACAAGCTCGAACACTTAAGACTCAAACCTGTCAAAGTCTTCGTCCCTCACGGTGATATTTTCGTCGTCGGCTCCAAAGACGAATCTTTTGGCAATCAAGTCTCTCAGTGGAATGGAAAAAAAATAACTTTCAGAGTCCCCAAATGCTTAGAGTCGCGATTCGGGAAAACTGTATCCTCCGAGGTGGGTGATTTTAATCGGAATATAAACAGACTGCCAAAATGCGGGGCGTATACCTGGCATTTCTACCGCAAGAACGGAAAATGGGTTATTGCCGTGCAGTTTACCCCAAATCCTGTGAATCAAGTTTCTAGAAATAGGATGTACGGTTGTATCGGTATCGATATGAATCCCGGTTCTATTGGGTGGGCTTATACTGATTCTGAAGGGAACCTCAAAGCCAAAGGGCAGATTCCATTGCAGATGGGCTTACCGAATGGCAAACAACAGGCTCAGATCGTTAATGCTTGCCTGCAACTAGCAGCAAAGGCTGCGGAATTTGAATGTCCCGTAGTTTGTGAAGAACTTGATTTCTCAACAAAAAAGGAATCTTTAGGGGAGAAAGGTAGAAAGTATGCCGGGATGTTGTCGAGTTGGGCATACAGCGAATTTTACAAGCAACTCAGTTCTATTTTGTCAAATCGCGGAATTGAGTTAATTACAGTCAACCCCGCTTATTCAAGTATTATAGGCTTGGTAAAATATCTGAGAATGTATGGCTTGGCCAGTGACGAATCGGCTGCGCTGGTGATTGCTCGCCGAGCTATGAAATTAAGTGAAAGAATGCCTCGCTCCTTAACCGCCTATTCTAAGGTGAACCCGGAAAAGCACGTTTGGAGCGAGTGGAATCAACTGAATAGAAAGATCAAACGTTCCGCTGTAATATTACGTCGTTGTAATTATTATAGTGTTTCTAACTGGAGTTTCTTGGTCAACCTCGATATTGAGGAAGCGTAAGCGCTAAGGAAGAACGTTTAAAGCTTATACCGTAGAGCTTACCCAGGTTTACCTAGGTTTTCACAAGCGGTAAGGCGTTGAGGAACTTCTGCATTTATTGATTCCCAAACGCTTTTTCTATTGCAGAATATGCCAATTGTCGGTCAATCCACTTCTGGCAATCTTTAAAGGATTTGGCATCTTTAATCAATACCACTAGAGCTTTGTTGACAACATCTGGCTTGATTTTGAACTCTAAGCTGTCTGCGAGTACCGCTGCTAGTTCGGTTACTGTCATCCCAACTTCTGTCAGAGGAGAAGTTACACCAATAAGTTGCTTTGCAGTCTCTGCTATCCCTCGCAATTCTGGGTACATCGATGCCAGCGAGTTGAATTTGAACTGGGCGATCGCAGAGGCACTCAGTCCGGTCTCTTGTAGCCAAGCAGTCAAATGGTCAATTGTCTCTATGGCAGCAGCAATTTTTTCGGGAGTAGGTATCTTTGCTCTTGAGTTTTCCATATCGCAATATTAGACAACAGGGGAGGTACTTAGCAAGACTTCAAAAAATTTTAAGCCGAAATAAAGCACAAACTCGTTCGGAGTTGATATTAAACCACAAAAAGTTAAGGGATTAAGCGCGAGAAGATATCCCCTAACGGGAGAAGTTGAAAACAATTAGCTTCTCAAAGGTTATGGACTCTAACACGACTTTAATTGGCTTCTCAAATACTTGCTCTAAACCTGACAACGCTCCCCCCAGTGAAGTCAAAGAAGTGGTAGCGGTAATTTTTCCTTTTCTCACTCCGCCTCCTTTCGCTCAACTTCCCTTTAAAGTAGGCGATATCGTCAAATCTGGCAACCATTACGGCACGATAACAGCCCTCCATCAAACCGATAGACCTGTAATAATTACTTGGGATGCTAGTAACAACGAAGATAGTTTTTCCTGGAATTATACCTTAGATGAAATTCGGGTGCTTAAAATATCCCTTGTGCCTCTGTTTATTCCTCAAAAAACTACTGGAGAACTTCCCGCTTGCACAACAATCGTACTAGCTAATTCGCAACAACTACAATTCAGTAACACCACTACTTTCCAAGTAGAATCGCTCACTGAACATCACATTCTCATATTTACTCTTGACCACTATTATCTCTTTCCCCTCAACTTGTTCCCTGGCTACCCAACAAGTTGTGCCATAGATGTTTTTACACCCGAACAATTAGAAGCCAGTCGCTTTTTGTCTTTCAATGACCTAAAAATTAGGGCTAAGACCCATTTATTTTTTGAAGTCCCCGACAATTTCTTAGAAATTGTCCTACCAATTCAAAAGCAGCAAATCAAAGAGAAATTGACTAAACAATTGAGTACAGAAAGTTATCACATTCTCGACTTTGATATTGCTTGGGAAGAAGCCTGGGAATATTGCCTTAAACATTTAGCTAAGAAACATGGATGGAGTGGTTTTCGAGAGGGCGATTGTCTCGAACAACGCCGAAATCAAGTGGAACAAAGGGGAATAGTTATTAGTTTGAATATTCAGGCACTACGCCCATTTCAAATTCAATGGGACAGTGGAGAAATTCAAAGCTACAGCTTGACTGAACTCAAAAGTTTAGGCATTACTCATATCCCAACTCTTATTAAATTATCGCCCAATGTTTCTTACCAAGTTAGCGAAGACGGCTCTTACTTTAAAGCTTGGATTGGTTTCCGTACTAAAGCGTTAGCTAAGGCTTGGCTAATAGTTGTTAAAAAGCTAGTTGGTCGCCTTAGCTACCTAATTGATTGCCAAATTCCAGAACTTCAACATACAGGTTCTAAATACGAGTATGTTGTAGAAACTCCCCGACATAAAACTTTAAAGAAGCGCTTAGAAGCTCTGCGGGAAGTGGCTGAACTTGATTTAGAAAAGATGCCAAAATGATGGGAATTGGGAAGAAAATTGGCTATTCTGTAACCAATGTAAATGCGATTAAAAACTCTGTTACCAATCCGGAAGATAAATCGCCTAGCGGCGAAAAATGTTGACTTTCTCTACTTATAAATACCCACTTAAGGAGCAATCTTTTAGTTGGTTTTAATTCACTCTTCAGCTACAATTTCAAAGAAATAACCATGAACAAAATAGTAATAATTTCTGGCAGTCGTTCCATCCAGGAATTGCCATCAGAGGCTCATACATCTCTCAATCGCATCATTGAACTAGGGTTTGAAGTCAGAGTCGGTGATGCGCCTGGAGTTGATAGCTTAGTTCAGCAATACTTGCGGTCTAAGAACTACGAGAAAGTTTTGGTTTACTATGCCTTGTTTAGCGGCAATGGCAAACCCAGAAATACTTCTGGTTATCCAGTTGTTGGTATTAGCGGAAACTATAGCGCTCGCGACATCGAAATGTGTTCGCATTGTGACTACGGATTAGCCATTTGGGATGGACATAGCATTGGCACAGCAGTGAATATCAAACGAGTTAAAAAGACCAAAGTTGTGATTGTTTAACAACTAACAACAGCAGCAAAATCAGCTCAGAATTATCATAAAATTCAGAGCTGATTTTTAATTAAACAATACTTCGTACAACTTTTGTTATTAATGACATAATCAGAGTTTTAGGTAAGTTCCACTAAGGAAAAATCAACCATTCTAGTCATTTTTTCTGAAAATAGGAACTATTGTTATAAGTCAATTTTGATTTGAATGTTCCTCCATACTCCCCCTCAAGCTAGCGCTTATTAGGATGCGAACGAATTAGCATTACTGTACACTAATGATTCAAACTTTACTAGAACGACCGCAGGAATTTAAACAAATTCCCTTTACTCTCAAGCCGCAGCAGCAGCAAGCACTCAACAATTTGAGAACATTTGCAAGCAGCACTTCCGCATTCTTCTTGCTTTGCGGTTATGCAGGCACGGGAAAAAGCACACTTATTTTCCTTATAATCAAAGAACTCTTAGCTCAAAGCAAGCGCATTGCCCTCACAGCACCCACTAACAAAGCCGTCGGTATCCTCAGAAAAATGGCAGCATCTCAAGGCATTTTCGGAGTAGATTTTATGACAATACACCAGCTTTTAGGCTTAGGCATGGTTCGCAAAGAACAAGAGAAAGTCTTAGAACAGACAAGCTGTTGTTACCTCCACCTCTATGATATCATTTTCCTCGATGAATGTTCGATGGTTGGAACTCAATTGTGGTCTTGGATTGAGCGCAGATTTGAACATACTCTCTTCAATCAGCGGAAATTAATTCTCATGGGCGACCCAGCGCAACTTAATCCTGTTGGAGAAAAGCGCTCGCCTGCTTTCAATATTGCCAATAAAGCTGTATTAACTCAAGTGGTTAGACAAGCTGGAGAAAGCCCCGTCCTTGATTTTATTACGGAATGTCGCTCATTTGTCAAGAGTAAAACAGATGTCTTTTTGCCACATCCGAATTACAACTCATTAGACAAATCTAACGGTGCATTCAAAGTTAAACCAGAAGCACTCATCCAATATGCTATCAAAACCATCAAGCGAGAATTTGCCTCAAATCCTGATTGTTTCCGGATTTTGTGCTGGACAAACAAGCGAGTCAACTATTACAATCAGGCTGTTCGAGAACAACTTTATGGTCGAACAACTGCCCGATTTATATCTGGAGAAAGGTTAATTACTAAGAAACCAGTTCTCGCTCCTGATGGTAAGACTGTGATTTTAGCCACATCAACTGAATTTACCATACAGCAAGTTGAAATAAGTCAGCACTACGGCTACCGAGTATGGCTGTTGAAGATTATGACTGATGATGGTCTATTTCGGCAAATCTTTGTGCTGCATGAATCGGAAAGTAAGCGCTACCAAGCTGAATTGAAAGAGAAACTCAAAAGTGCCAAACGTAATGGATTTCTCTGGCGGAAGTATTATTGGTTTAAAGATGACGTATTTGCCGAAGTTGACAATTGCTTTGCCTTGACTATTCACAATTCTCAAGGTAGCACTTTTGAGGAAGTTGGTTTGGACAGCAATGACATTTTAACTCGACTTTTGGTAGGCAAAGAAATGAGCAGCCAAGAGAAACTTAAAGAGTACCACCGTCTTTTATATGTTGGAACAAGCAGATGTCGCCAACGAATACTATTTGTCCCTCCTAATTCATTCAGAGTGCAACGAGTATTAGCTCAATTTTAGGGGAAGGGGAAGGGGAAGGAAAGATAAATTTTCGCTTTTTTGAGTTTAACTTTCTTCTCTCAGGACTTACGCACACGATGCCAGAAATCGGGTTTCTTCGTAGATATCTAGTTGAGAAAGCAACAATTTTTCAGAGAAATCCGGTTGATGAGCGTAAGTTCTGTTATCTCACTTATCAAAATCTAAATAATCAGTTTGCTTCAACTTGAACATAACGCGAGTTTACTGAACTTGTTCCACCCTTACCCCTCCCCTTCTCTTAACCTTCCCCTTCCCCTTCCCCTTCCCCTTCCTCACTGCTATCGCAGCGACCAATCAAATTCTTGACACCCGACTAATTATTATGGCAAAAACTCGACTTTCTGGAACACATTCTAAAGAGGAAGTAGTGGAGAGAACAGCTAAGAAAAAACGCTCAACTGTAACAGTCAGTAATTTGACTCCTACTACGAAGCCATCAGTCAAAAAAACAACTAAGCTTTCTTCTCCCCTACCCAAAACAACACAAATAGAAGAAGTAGCAGCGAAGTACATCACAGACATTGGAACTTCTACACCTTCTGACACCCCAACAAATCCCACTCCAGAAAACCATCTCAATAATGAAATCACAGATTCTCCAACTCCGACATCTTCCCTATCGGCTGTTGAACTTGCCTGCAATTCAAGAGAATTCAACGATTATATACAAGCCCTGAAAGGCATCATTCCCAGCAATAGCAGCCATCCCATTTTGTCCAATATTTTGATTGAAGCTGATGCTGAAACTCAACATTTGCACCTGACTGCTTACAATTTAGAATTTGGAATGCAAGTGAGCTTTGGTGCGAATGTCAATCAATCTGGAAAGCTTACCCTCCCCGCACCCATACTTGCTGACATTTTGGGAAAATTTCCTAACGGCAGCCTTACCTTAAAAAGTTCTTCTGAAATTATTAAAGGAAGCGACGTTCCATCAGTCAGTGCCACTCTGAGTGCGTCAAGAAGCAAGCACGCCATTCGCGGGCTAGCTGCGGACGAATTTCCAGCTATCCCCAGCGTTAAACAAAAACTTGTAACGCTTCCTGCTAGCGTGTTAATTGCTGTACTCAAAGCTAGCTTATTTGCTGTCAGTGCGGAGGAAAACAAACGCATTTTAACTGGAGGGAATTTTCAACTCAGCCGCGACGCAGACAGAGGACTCGATCAACTGAGAGTTTGGACGACAGACGGGCATCGGGTAGCAATGGTTTTAGGATTGAACGAAAGCAGCAATTCCCACCTTTTGAGCAGTCAAATAATTAATTTTACTGTCCCTGCTAAGGTACTCCGGTTATTGGAGCGTTCTTTGAATTCTGCTGACAAAGTTACGATTTACTATGAAGGTTTGCCAGACCAACCTAGTAATTTTGTCGCATTCGAGTGGAATAATTGGCGGTTGACAACGAAGTTGCTAGAAGGGCAATATCCGGTTTGCGACCAAATTATCGCTCCCTACCGCCCTGAATTTAGCCATCAAGTGGTGGTTGAGAGGCTGAGCTTTTTAAAAGCCTTAGAGAGGTTAGCTTCTCACAGCGACAAGTCTCACCTAACAGCTATTTTAGAATTCGATTTAGATGCCCAACAAGTGCGAGCATCACTCAACAATACTCTCAGTTCAGGAACTGAAACAGTTGATGCTAAACTCTGGGGCTGTGAGTTTTGTCTCAAGTGCGACATCCGCTATTTGATTGATACAGCCAAAGCGATTTCCAGCTCTGATTTGCGGGTGTTAATGGCAACTCCTACTACTCCCCTACTGATTGCACCGTTTGGAACGCCTGCGTCGGGCACAGAGGCTTTAGAGTGCGAATACATTGTCGCTCCGCAAGAATAGTCGTGCATTTGGGGAGGGGCATCTAAATTTGATGCCCTCTCCTGCAAAAATTCGGAGCCTATTGCTGTATAATTTAGGAGGGTTAAGTGATTTTTTGCAACACTAAATTGTCTACAAAGACCACATATATTTTACTATTATTTTTTGATTTGAGCAACCTTTTGGGTGGTCAATCAGTGAGTTTTAATGTTTCTCTCCATTGGTTAAAATAAGCTCGCGACCGCCGACCCTGTTGCACCTTGAAAATTTCCAAAACCGCAAGTAAGCGAGGTGTAAATTGCCCCAGTCTTGCGCTCTGGAATCAGCTTCCACTCGCTCAAACCTTTTGCTTTCTATTTTTTCTTCATGCCGTGCTTTTTTGCTGTATCTCAGCAGCAGAGGGTTTAGCAATTTTTCCTTGCGGTAGTGTGTTCGGCGCGCCAGCGCTAACAACTGAGCCAGGACTTACGCAAAAAATACTTGGTAAGACTATTGGTAGCGGTAAAATGCACAATTTTTATACTACAGATAGAGCTTATGCGTAAGTCCTATGAGTTTAATTTCAGGCACGGCTCACGCCTCCCCTATCGGGGAATAGTTACCAGAAGTATTCTAACGACTCAAAATGTACCAACCACTGCACCTCAAATACCGACCCAAAAGCCTGCAAGAATTAGTGGGTCAAGACACAATCAAAACAACCTTGACCAATGCCATCACCTCCGACAAAATTGCTCAAGCTTACCTGTTTACTGGCCCCAGAGGAACAGGCAAAACTTCAACCGCTCGCATTCTTGCTAAATCCCTCAATTGTTTGAATAACAAAAAGCCAACCGCCACTCCTTGCGGAGAATGTTCAAGCTGCAAAACCATTGACTCCTGTTCAAGCTTAGACGTAACTGAAATCGATGCTGCCTCTCACAATGGCGTGGATGATGCTAGAGAATTAATACAACACAGCAACTTTGCCCCAGCGATGAGCCGTTACCGCATTTGGATTTTAGACGAGTGTCACCAACTCAGTACCAGCGCTCAAAATGCTCTCCTCAAATGCCTTGAAGAACCTCCGGCTCATGTGGTATTTATTCTCTGTACAACTGAAGCACATAAAGTCCTGCCGACAATTATCTCCCGCTGCCAAACTTTTAACTTCCGAGCCTTGTCAGTTGATGCTATTGTCGGACAATTGCACAAAATTAGCTCCGCTGAATCTATTGAGATCGCAAGTGAGGCCATGCGGGCGATCGCTCGCACCTGCGACGGAGGGTTAAGAGATGCCCTGCAATTACTTTCTCAGCTTTCACTGCTAAACTCAGAGATTACCCTAACTCAAGTTGCAGAAGTATCTGGCAGTATCAGCGAGCAAGAGTCGATCGCCCTTCTCAAAGCCATTCATTCTGGCGATACCTTAAGCGTACTGCAATCTTCGAGAACGCTCATTGACAGCGGCAAAACCCCCAAACTGATTCTCAGCAGCTTGCTAGCAGCAATGAGAGATTTGCTCATTGTCAAATCAACGCGCCACTGCCAGAATTTAATTGCAGGGCCAGTAGGCTACTCACAACTGCGCTCGCTCGCTCTTCATCTCGATTTTGAAACAATTGATGCGGCTTGTACACAATTGCAAAAATCAGAATTTCAATTGAGAACTAGCACCAATGCTGCTACCTGGTTAGAAGTCTGCCTGCTGAACTTGATGCTGTCAAGCAAACCCGCTGCCCCCGAAACGCGGTTGCCGGCAACTTCCCAATCTAATCAGCCTGACAAATTTGATAAAACTCCTCAAAAAATAGAGGCAGATTCTCCTGACTTTGAGACAACTTGGGCGCAAGTAGTAGCAGCAGCGAAACCCGGCAATCGTAGCCTGTTAAACCGCGCTCAAATTGCCGAACTTTCTGCTGATTCATGTGTGTTAGCAGTAGAAAGAAAGTACGCGAACAAGTTTCAGAGTCACCTTGAATCCGTGCAGCGGATTGTTACTAAAGCTTTAGGTCGCTCTGTTACTGTCACTGTCAAACAACAGGAGAAGTTAGCAGCATGATTAGCATCCTAATTGGGAATGATACCTACGCAATTGAACGAGAAGTTGAAAAGTTTAAGACTCAAACTCATCCTCTCTGGCGAGATTTCAACATCCATCGGTTTGATGCTTCTTCCCTGGATATAGCTATTTCTGCGGCTGCTTCAGTTCCTTTTGGTGTCGGAAGTAAACTTATCGTAGTTGAGAATTGTGATTTCAAGCAATTTGGGGAGACGGGGCTAGAACTACTGCAAATCTTGCCCCATTTACCCGCTACAACGCACTTAGTTTTCACTGCTGCTGTTATCGACAAACGGCTCAAGGTAGTCAAGCATTTATTGCTGTTTGGTAAACTTAAGGAGTTTACTCTCATTCCTCCTTGGCGTACTGATTTAATTGAAAATGCGATCGCTGCTACTGCTAAACAGATGAATCTCTCAATTGCCAGAGATACTGTCAGTTATCTAGCGGTAGCCATTGGTAACGATTCTGCTAGAAGAGTTAGTGAACTGGAGAAATTAGCCATTTATGCTGCGGGCGATCGCATTACCAAAGAATCTGCTAAAATCCTCGTTCCAGCTACCACAGCCAACTGTTTTCAACTGGCAGAAGCTCTTTTAAAAGGTCAAGCAGTGGCGGCAATTAAGGTGCTTGATGAATTGCTATCTCGGGCAGAGTTTTCTTTAGCAATTATTGCTACTCTTCAAACTCAGTTTAAAACTTGGCTGTGGGTAAAAGCTACTCTGGATTCCGGCGGCAAACTTTCTGATAGTGAAATTGCTAGTATGTGCGGAATTAGTAACCCCAAACGGCTGTATTTCCTTAAGCAGGAGGTTAAGGAAGTATCTGCGAACTTCTTAAGTCGATCGCTCTCCATTTTGTTTGATTTAGAAATTGCCCTCAAAACCGGAGAAAAGTCTGATTCAATGTTGCCTGCTTTGCTCAGAATCACTCAACTCACTAAATAACAGAAAAGGCTGCCGAATTAAATTGGCAGCCTTTTACAGCGTATCCCAGATTTCTGGAGTGCAGTAGGGACACGGCATTGCCGTGTCCCTATGTGGATTTATCAATCCGGGATGTACTTCATAAACGTGGAATCTGCTGTATTAGTCCTGTTTTTTTTGTTTTGGGGTAGCGATCGCCACTCTAACATTCTTCTTTTCCTTCTGCTATATTTTTAGGGACTCAATCCCAAACTTAACCTCACTTCTTGCGGGACTTCTTTGCAAAACTTTAATGCTTGACGTGCTGTATCCTTATCAGCAGAAGCCCCTGGATAACGATAAGCAACCGCAAAAGCAGTTAACGCTAAAAGTTTCTGGCGAGAAATATCATAATTAGGTTCAACAGGTAAAAGTAAATCCAATAAAAATGTCAAATTATGAGTTTTACTAAAACTAATTCCCGCAAAGCCGTAGTAAAATCCCCTTCAGCTTTATCAACCCATTCAACTGTTAGCGGATTCATAAATCAGCTTTCCTTTTTCTATAATTTCTCGCCAGAAAAAATCATTCCAGGCTAGGCGTTGCTCAATCTCTACAGGAGTTCGCACTAACAAATCTATGGCAAACTTTGGTTGAACTTTATTTAAAATTTCCCAAGTTTTGCGAAAATTGCTCCCTTTGTATGGCAAAATCACTAGCATATCTACATCCGAGTCATTTTGAGGGTTTCCATAAGCATAGGAGCCAAATAAAATAATTTTTTCTGGCTGAAATTCATTGACAATAGCCTGACTTAATTGCATGATGTTCTCCCTTTCTATCATACTCAATAAATGCTCCTTTATTGATTTTTTTGTAATTAAGACCAGTCTCAAATAGGAATAAATTGCATTTAGTTTAATCAATTAAATTTATTCTAGCATAATTGTAAAGTCTGTCAAGATCGTCTTAAGTCTAAAAGGTTGTCACTCCTACCAAAAGCAGTCCGACTCCCAGTTGGTTTTTTTATTAATTTCCTCTCTCGTTCTTTTTCCTACCTATCGGTAGTAAGAGAGAAAAGATTCATTCTTAGAGTGACCAATGCCTCCCAATTATATCAACCTTCTTTCCCAACTAATAGCCAGACAT
>JAUBST010000068.1:0-30269 GCA_036702215.1 Microcoleus sp. F6_B6 | reverse complement strand
ACCATCCACCAACCGGGAAACCAGTTGGGAACTTTTAAGAAAAATTAATGCTGAAGTTATTAAATCGTCATTCCTAAATTTGAATCGATTGTTAATGAGGCTTGAATTTTCGATAATTCTTTGGGTTCTTTTTGGGAGGGTTTTTGAGTTTTTTCGCTGGCTCTGTTCTCTTTTAATATCCGTTAAATTATGATAATTCAGTTGTTTTGATAGAGTCTGAGCGGCCATTAAGGTATCAAGTCCACACGCAATTTTTTGAGCCGATAATTCCGAAGTTTTTTCTGCCCTTTTTGTTCGGCTTTTGCCACTTTTTTTTCTAATTGCCGCCGCTCGGACTGGCGACCAATGTCACTTTCTACTACTAACCACGGTTGTTCTATTCCTCCATAATTACTCGGATGTTCAGACCGGCGATAGCCGGGAATTTGGCTTTCTCTGAAATCTGATTCCCTCACTTGAGAGATGAGCTATTTGGCTTGTTTAATCGTTAAGGGGGTTCGACTTAACCATTTTAAATTACCCAGAACTTTTAAATTATTATCTCTAGATAAAGCACTATCGGCTACCATCAAACCCTTGACCTCAAATTGCTTTTTAAATTCACAGAGAATTTTGGCAAATACTGATGAATCGGCTTGATTGCCATCGGCGGCTCGTAAAAACAATGGAACATCTCCATCCCCACTGCCAATTATATCTAACATAAACTGCTTTAAGTCCGGTCTACTAGCGCGGGAATATCCATCAGTGATAGAAATTGGTAGGGGAGATGCTTGACAGACTGAATGTGGGAGCATCTGGAGTTGTTGTGAAATAGACTTCCGGCATTTTGGGCAAATATGCACCGTGGACGTGAAATGAACTTGAATCTCAATGAACCGTCTGAGTGTCTGCGTTAAATTTTTGCAACAGCAGCCAGAGCCACTGCCGTAAAGATTTGGCCAGCACCCGCCAGATACAGTTTATCCAAAACTCTTCCCAAACGCTCGTCGTTAAGATGTTCTGGTTGAATTCCCGCTCCTATCAAATGTTGTGTGGCTTTCCCTTCAAAAAATTTTGGAAATAGATAAAGAGGTGAGGAAAATAGGCCAAGTCCATTCAGAATCATGGGTTTTACCGCCTGTCCCGAACTGACTTTTTCTCCGGCTTTTTCTGGGACTATTTCATTGATTATTTCAACAATTCCTATTTCATCAATGACCCCAGCCACTCAACCTAAATGAGCGAGGTTTTGAACTTGAATTTCAAGATTAGGGTTCATTCTACTATCACACTTGTTCGGAGTCTTGGGAAATTATACACCCTTGGTTTGATATTTGTTCGGGGGACACAAGCCCTATTGTATCAAGAGCGAGTGCTATTTCACCCCGACTCAAGATGAAATTTTAAACATCGGCCCAGTTATTTATTGGTCTCAAATAAGTTAAGTATTTATACTTAACTTATTTGAGAGGTGCTGTTTCTATGGCGAAGGAGCAAGGGAAGGCTCTTGTGACAGTTGAGGGTGCGGAATGTGGGATAGAAGCCTTTAAAATACTGTCCTAACTCTCCCTTTCTTTTCTATAGCTGTCGCGTCACGCTAAACGCTTGACATTTGATATGCTCTTTGAGAATATCAAATGTCAACACGACCTAAGTAGGTAGGCGCTGTAAAACACAATTATGTAAACGATTGTAAAGTATCCACATTCCCTAAGCTTGGCTAAGTTAGCCCTGTTTACATATTGTTACATAGGTCGGTTTAATCCCGCTTGCCTACTTATAACCACCATCAACCCATTCATTACAATAAAGCGGTAAAACATGATACAAGATGTGAATTCTAATCGGCAGACGCAAGCGTTCCAGTCGAGCCTTAGTACTCGGGCAGCGAAGCAGTTGGCCACAACCACCAAGACCGCTCCGCAGATGCAGGGCATCACCTCACGCTGGCTCAGCCGCCTGTTGCCTTGGGTGGAGCTGCGCGGCGGCTCTTATCGCGTCAACCGCCGCTTGACCTATGAGCTGGGTGATGGTCGCGTCACCTTTACGAACGTCGGGTCAAGGATTCAGGTAATTCCCCAGGAGCTGCGCGAGCTGGCCTTTCTGCGCGAATTTGAAGACGAAACCGTCTTGAACGCGCTGGCAGACCGCTTTGTGCAGCAGGAGTTTCAACCCGGTGATGTGCTGGTGGAAAAGGGAACCCCCGCCGACCAGATTGTGCTGATTGCTCACGGCAAAGTGAGCAAGATCGGTACGGGCAAGTATGGCGATGAGGTGGAATTGGGTGTGTTGATCGATGGCGACCACTTTACCTATCAAGCCATTCTCGAATCCGAGGACGTATGGGACTTCACCATCAAGGCGATCACGCGCTGTACGGTCTTGGCGCTGACACAAAGATCTTTTGAAGAACTGGTCAACTCCTCAGAATCGCTTCAGGCGCACATCGAGGCGTTTCAAGCCCAACCCCCCAAGCCTCACGATCGACACGGTCAGGCCCCCATCGAGCTGGCCGCCGGCCACAACGGCGAACCCGTGCTGCCCACGACCTTTGTCGATTACGAAACCTCTCCGCGTGAATATGAGTTGAGCCTGGCACAGACGGTGCTGCACGTTCACACCCGCGTTGCCGATCTCTACAACGATCCGATGAACCAGATTGCCGAACAACTCAAGCTAACGGTGCACGAGTTGCGCGAGCGCCAGGAGTACGAGTTGGTCAACAACCAAGAGTTCGGCCTGTTGCACAACGCCGACCTCAGCCAGCGCTTCCCCACCCGCAACGGCCCGCCCACGCCAGATGATTTTGATGAGCTGATCACCCGCCGCCGCAATGCCCAGTACATTTTTGCCCACCCGCGTGCCATTGCCGCCTTTGGCCGCGAGTGCAGCAAGCTGGGTCTCTACCCCGACACCCATGATATGGGGGGCGAACGAGTCATGGCGTGGCGCAACATCCCGATTTTGCCCTGCAACAAGATTCCCATCAGCGACACCCAGACCAGTTCCGTGATCGTTGTCCGTACCGGTGAGGACAATCAAGGTCTGGTCGGTCTTCGACCCGCAGCGTTGCCCGATCAGCACGAGCCGGGGTTGAACGTGCGCTTTATGGGCATCAACGAGAAAGCCATCATCTCCTATCTCGTCAGCAATTACTTCTCCGCTGCCATCCTCGTACCCGATGCCGTCGGCGTGCTCGAAGATGTCGAGCTAGGACGCTAGTAAATCCCGGCAGAGGTACCTGAACAGTCAACTGTCAGCATCTTTACCATACACTCATTGAAACTACCTCTTGAGAAGTAACACATTCTATGGACATGCCCGAAACTACCACTGCCGACAATGTTTTGCGCAGCGAATATCAGAAGTCGGTTGCCAACTATTGGAACCAAGAAAAGTATCCCGTTAATCTGCTGCTCGGCCAAGTTGACGGCTATTACCACCACCACTACGGGATCGGCGATGTCGATTGGTCGGTGTTGGAGGCTCCCGAAGGTGAGCGCGACGATCGGATTATTCGCGAGCTGCACCGGCTCGAACACGCCCAGGCGGTGTTCCTGCTCGACCATCTGGGCGATGTCAAGCCTGATGACCGCGTGATGGATGGCGGTTCCGGTCGCGGCGGCACCAGCTTCATGGTCAATGAACGCTTTGGTTGTCAGGTCGACGGAGTGTCAATCTCAGAATCTCAGGTCGAGTTTGCCAACGACCAGGCTGCACAGCGCGGCGTGGCCGACAAGGTCAAGTTCCACTTTCGCAACATGCTGGATACCGGCTTCGAGACGGGAGCCATGCGCAGCATTTGGACGAATGAGACCACCATGTATGTAGATCTGTTCAAGCTGTTCGCCGAGTTTGCACGCCTGTTGCAGGATGGTGGTCGCTACGCCTGCATCACCGGTTGCTACAACGACCTTACGGGGGGGCGCTCGCGGGCGGTCAGCCAGATCGATATGCATTACATCTGTAACATCCATCCGCGCAGTCAATATTTCAAGGCACTGGCGGCGAACAACCTCGTCCCGATTACTGTCACCGACCTGACTCCCCTAACGATTCCCTACTGGGAACTGCGGGCCAAGTCTTCGCTCGTCACCGGGGTCGAGGATTACTTCCTTACGGCATACAAAGAGGGCAGCTTCCACTACCTGCTCATCGTCGCCGATCGTATCCTTCGGTAAGGCTTATCCAAAACACAAACCGCACCAGGGTGTGGTGCGTAGCGCGCATACTGCACACGGACCACACCACCACTCTGATACAGGGATAAGACTATGAAAGATACCAACCTGGATGATACGAGTACCGCATTTTTATGCGGTCCGACCGGCCTCGGTACATCCGCCGCTCGCTTGGCGAGCGAGCTGGCCAAGGCTGCTCGTGCCGATAACCTTGATTCACGGCTGCTCCAGGCAGACCTCGACCCGGCGGGAGACCTCGATCCGGCCTATGCAGAGAGATCCTGGGGCGATGGGACTGCCTCGCCGCTCTACTGCCCCATTACCGAGCGATTCAACGAGCCGCTGGCGGACGAGGTAGACGATCGGCTGGCGGCCTGGGCACTGGAGTGCGGGTTCGATGAGGACGAGGTGGAGAAGATTCGCAAGGTAAGGTTCGGACGGCTGGTTATGCTGGCCCACCCGGACTGCGACGACCCCGATCGGCTGTTGATCGGTGCCAAGCTGAACATGGCCTGGTGGGCCGCCGACGACTACTACGCCGACGACAGCGAGCTCGGTGCGGATCCAATGTTGCTCCCCCCACGTCTCCTCTTGGCGATGACCGCTATGGACCCGCCACCCCCGGCGGGGGAATTTACTCCACCGCTGGAGGAAGCGATAGCCGAAGATCGGGTGTTGGTGGCCTTCAGTAGGGGCATCGACTACTTGGGCCAGTACGCCACGCCGGAGCAAGTGCAGCGCACCTGTTACGCCACCTTCTCTATGTTTGTCTCTTGGAGTGCCTATGCGGCGTGGCGCTACACCGACGAGTACCCGCCAGCTTGGAAGTATCTTGCCGCGCGCCAGCACGACAGCTTCTACACCTCCATGACGCTAATCGACCCCATAGGAGGGTACGTCCTCCCGGCGGATCTTTTCTTCGAGCCTCGCGTCCGTCACGCAGCGTTCCTAGCCGGGACTGCTGTCGTCCTTGTCAACGATCTCCTTTCCGTCAATAAGGATCTGGCAGACGAGAAGCCACCAGTCAACATGGTGCTACAGATTGCGGCGGATCGGGGCTGCTCTATCAAAGAGGCGACCGAGATCACCGTCAAGTTGCACAACGACCTGGTTCATGACTTTCGGGAACGCCACCTGAAGCTCCAGGCCGTGCCCAACGTGGAGCTTCAGCGGTTCCTGCGCGGATTGCGGGGGTGGATGGGCGGCGGGTTCGAATGGCACAACAGCAACCCGCGCTATAAGAACGGCAACGGTACCCCGCAGATGGATTCACAATCATCAACCTAACCATAGAAGCCTACATGGTTCAACGGGATTTTATAGGGTTGAATAAACCAGAAGAGTTATGTGCACATAGAAATCAAGGTGAAATATGACCGAAGACGTTAACCCCAATGGGCAGATGCTAGCAGAGCAGTCGAGCTTGAGTACAGATGCGGCGCGCCAGTTAGCCACAACCGCCAAGACTGCTCCGCAGATGCAGGGCATCAGCTCGCGCTGGATCAGCCGCCTGTTGCCTTGGGTGCAGTTGCGCGGCGGCTCCTACCGGGTCAACCAGCGTTTGACCTATGCGCTGGGCGATGGCCGAGTGACCTTTACAAATGTGGGGTCCACAATACGAGTGATCCCGCAAGAGTTGCGCGAAATGGCCCTGTTGCGCGAGTTTGACGAGGAAATGGTGTTGAACACGTTGGCAGATCGCTTTGTGCAGCAGGAGTTTCAACCCGGTGATGTGCTGGTGGAAAAGGGAACCCCCGCCGACCAGATTGTGCTGATTGCCCACGGCAAGGTCAGCAAGATCGGTACGGGCAATTATGGCGATGAGGTGGAGCTTGCGGTGTTGGCCGATGGCGACCACTTCACCTACCAGGCTATCATCGAATCCGGCGATCTCTGGGACTTCACCATCAAGGCGATCACGCGCTGCACGGTGTTGGTGCTGACGCAGCGGGCGTTTGAAGAGGTGGTGGCTTCCTCTGAATCGCTGCAAGCCCACATCGAAGAATTCAAAGCCCGCCCGCAAAAAGCCCAAGATACACACGGTCAGGCCGCCATTGCGTTAGCTGCCGGTCATACAGGCGAACCCGTGCTGCCCACGACCTTTGTCGATTACGAGACCTCTCCGCGCGAATACGAGTTGAGCCTGGCACAGACGGTGCTGCGTGTCCATACCCGCGTTGCCGATCTCTACAACGACCCAATGAACCAGATCGAACAACAGCTCAAATTGACTGTGCATGAGTTGCGCGAGCGCCAGGAGTACGAATTGGTCAACAATCAAGAGTTCGGTCTGCTGCACAACGCCGACCTCAGCCAACGCTTCCCCACCCGCAACGGCCCGCCTCACCCGGATGACATAGACGAGCTGATCACTCGGCGGCGCAATTCACAGTACATTTTTGCCCACCCGCGTGCCATCGCCGCCTTTGCGCGTCAGTGCAACAGAATCGGTATCTACCTGGAAAGTATCGATGTGGGTGGAAACCGCATTCCGGCCTGGCGCGGCATCCCCATCTATTCCTGTGGCAAAATCCCCATCGACAGAAAGACCCAGACCACGTCGATCATCGTCATGCGTACCGGTGAGGACAATCAGGGCGTGGTGGGTCTTCAGCCTGCGGAGTTACCCGATCAATATGAGCCAGGGTTGAACGTGCGCTTTATGGGCATTAACGAAAAGGCCATCATCTCCTATCTGGTCAGCAACTACTTCTCCGCCGCTATCCTTGTCCCCGACGCCGTCGGCATTCTCGAGGATGTCCAGATCGGGTGGTAGGAGGTCGGTAGGACAGAACGGGTGCGTTCCATTAAGTAGTTTGGTCTAATAAAGTGGTGATGAGAGAAACTTGTTGTGTCCGAAATTCTGGAATAGCAATATAGTAGTGGATTTCTCGGACAGTGAGAGTTTGGGGAAGTGTGGCGAATTCTTCTTTGGTTAAGCCTCGAGCACAGGTTTGAGGCTTCTTCCAAACAGTTGGCTTATCGTGTGACCCTACAATTTTACCTTTTCGTAGCTCTTGAAAACGTGCTTGATGCTTACGAAATACGACATCTGCTTGACGGTTTTTGACAAAAAACACCGCATAAGAACAGAAAGCCCGGTCTCCTAAAAGCACATCATTTGGGTTAAGAAATTCATACAGTCGTCTTGCCAATTTGATATCATGTGTGTTGAGAACATCGATAACGATAGCAATAGCAGCACCTGTAGCCAAACTGAATAAAACACCAATTTTAGCAATGGGAAAGCCACAGCCAGGAGATTGAGTGCTAGGTTGAGGATAAGCTTGTTGATTTTTAGCTGTATCTGGCATCGATACAGTATTTTTATTTGAATAATAAATTTATAATTAAAAACAAAAATAAACAATTTGTCAAAAATCCATAGAAAGGACGACCAACTAGCACTATTGGTGACAAGTTAAGACTTAATTGCATTTGTCAATCAGTAATACTTAGCGGGTGACAAGGCACCTCTAGTCTAAACAGGACAAAGCTTTGAGAGAATGGTAAGGTAAAAAAATAAGGAGCCACACGGGCTCCCCAAAAAACAAAATGTTGCCACCATTATACCAAAAAATCCTGCTCCCTCATCTCAATGAAAGCCAATACTTAACCTTACAACTGCTGTTGTTATTGCTCCAGGCTCATCGTCAGGTCAAACTCTCCGTATTAGCCAGTGTCTTTCCTCAACCGATTCAATATCAAAGTCGCAAACGAAACTTACAACGCTTTTTAGTGTTGCCTCAGTTGTGCGTCAAACTGTTGTGGTTTCCCCTGATTAAATATTGGATTCGGCAAGAGCAAACGGGAAAACGATTAAACCGAGAACAACGTCGTTGTGTACGAAAACTCAAACATCAAAAGTATGGTTATTGGATCGTTGCAATCGATCGAACACAGTGGAAAGGACACAATATATTTATGGTTAGTCTGGTCTGGGGAACTCATGCTCTGCCGATATATTGGGAACTCTTAAAAAAGTCAGGTAACAGTGACCTCAAGACTCAAAAACGACTTTTAGGTACCATCCTTCTTCTGTTTAAAAACTATCCCGTCTTGGTCTTAGGGGATCGAGAGTTCCATAGCCCCAAACTCGCATCATGGCTTGATTCCAGGGGTGTATTCTTTGCCCTGCGTCAGAAAAAGGACTTCCAATTTCAAGAGAATTTAGGTGAAGACTATCAAGTGCTCAAAAAGCTTGGCTTCAAACCTGGTATGTCCCAATTTTATCAGAATATTTTGGGAAATAAAGGAGACGGTTTAGGACCATTTAACCTGGCTGTATATTGGAAACGAAAATATCGTAAGCCCGGACCAAAAGAACCTTGGTATATTCTGACAAATCTTCCCAATTTGAAGCTTACTTTAGATGTTTATTGTTGTCGGTGGGGCATCGAGCAGATGTTCAAAGATTACAAAACTGGTGGTTATAATTTAGAAGATACCAAGGTCAATGAAGCTCGCTTTTTAGCCTTAGTCTTGTTGATTGCGATAGCTTATAGTTTGGCGACAATTCACGGACAATGGATCAAGAAATTAGGTATAGAAATTTATGCTGGACGCATCAATGAGCATCAAGACAAAACCCCACGCCAAAGTGAATTTAGTCTGAGCCTCTATGGACAACGATGGATCTATGGGATGGAATTATGGAATGATTGGGTAATAAGTCTAATTGCGCTCAAGCCTCATAAACGTCTCTATTTTCAACGCGGCTTCTACGCCCTATCCCTCATGCAGCAAGCATTATAGGTGCGTTGTCACCCGTTAAGTCAGTAATATTACTCAAAAAAACTGCTGTTTTAGGAGTGGAAAATTCACGATTCGAGAGGGAGTAGGTATAAATATCACCCTCGGCACGATCGCACGATCGCCCAAATCTCAGTTTTGAGCCCAAAATCCGAGTAAATATCGAGCATAATTGCCGATCGACAAATGCTTTTTTAGCTTAACTTGTTACCAATGAACTAGCACCAATTACCAGTAATATTACAATTAGTGGATACTGCGTAATTACTAATACGCATCAGTAAGAGTTAGGGATTGGGGATTCGGGATTGGGAACTGATGACTGGGAAAGGCAAAGATCGGATAATCTTGTGGCGGGAAGGGAGTCATCGATTGAGTGCAATCCAGACTCAGTTCTTCCGGCGCCCAACAGCGATCCGATCCGTGCTGCCGATGTGCCCAGCCCTTTGGGACCGCTGAGCAGTCGCGCTATTGGGGAAGCACTATTACGCAATTCAAATTCCTTATAGCGGTCTACCTTGATATGCCACCCGAGTACGCCGCACATCCAATTTTCTAATTTCTCGACATATTTGAGCAATTTCTTGCGGGTATTTTTATCCAGGTTGAAATCGTCGAAAAGGGCAGGCAATTCCGTGTCAACGATGAGTTGAAACTGTTGCGCCCGCGCAGTCATCAGATTGTTAACAATCTCGACAGCCTGGGATTTGTCGCAGTTGAGGAAATTCTGCACAACCAGCACGCAGTTATGGATTTCGCCCTCAAATTCTATTTCTTTCTGGTAAGAGAAGATATCGTTAGTGAAACAGGCAAAGTCGGCGGCAGCATTCTCCAGCGATCGCATTGGCCGGCTGTAGTAAATCTCCATCGGGATCTCGCCGCCTTGGGCTAGTCGGGACAGGCTCATCGTCAAATCCGAGCCAAACGTCTTGCGGCGCATCTCGATATAATCGATCGGGTCTGGAATCCGATTTTGAATCTGGTTGGCGAGTTCCCACACCCAACTGTCAGTCATGTCCTGAATCGCGCGGCGGAACTCAGTCCGCGCGGTGAGGGACATGGGGCCAGCAGTGCGAGACCAAATATCCGCTAAACCCCGTTCCACCGGATTAGTCGGCACGGCAGGGAGAGTGGAGTCGTCGAGGGGCATGAAAAGCGACATTCGGGCGTTGAACACTTTCGCACCAACTATGTCCCGGTTGTTTCCGTAGATTGCTGGGAAGTAATCGTCGGCATAGGTTTCCCACACCAGCCAGCACGCTGTCAGATTCAGCTCGTGCTCAGACCCCTTCGGATGAATCAACGCGCCGCATAGGGCTACGTCAGCCACATCAAACTTGCGGTCATTCCAGATAAAGCCATCAGGAACGCCCGGTAGCTCGTCCAGCATCCCCATCTGGCGCGCCCATTCCTTAGAATGCTTCCGTGCCTTATCCAAATTGGGATTCAAAGTCGTAGAGAAGGGCATATAAAACTCGGGCAGCTTTACTGGGCCTACGTGCTGGTAGGGAACGTGAGTAAAGCTATTGAACCTTCGCAAACCCAAGGTGGCGTATAACGATTCCAACCGCAACCGCGAGGTGCCTAATCCTGTGGGGCCTAGATTCAGCGTCGGTGTCGCAGAATTACCCGCTTCCTCGTTCATGTAGCGGCTCGATCTCATGTGCCACTCGTGACCGCCCGACTGCCAATCCTGAAGTCCTTTGATATAGAGGAGAACGTTCACCTGCTCTACGGGGTCTACTCCGTACTCCTCAAAGAGGGAGGGCAACTCGGTAACAGCAGTGTTGTCAAACTGATATAACCGCGAGTTCAGCAGCTCGTTGGTGAGATTAGCGGCCTCTTGGGTACTAATATTCAAGAAACGCTCCAAAACCAACACGCAGTTGGAATTTTCACCTTCTTCTTCCACTTCTCTCTGGTACGAGAATAGATCGTTGCGAAGATGAACTGCATCGGCAAATGTGTCTTTCAGGACTCGCATCGGTCGAGTGGCGGCAATTTTAGCTGGAACTTCTACAAACGCAGCGTGTTCGACGAGATGGGCTGACCAGGGTGCGCCGCCGACTTTGCGCCGCATCTCGATATATTCGATCGGGTTGGCAATCCGATTTTGATTGATATTGGCGAGTTCCCACATCGACTCATCTAAGAGGTGTTTGGTACTCTCGAAGAACCGTTGCCGCCATTCTACAGACTTAGTAAAAGCAGTGCGAGACCAGAGGTTTAACAAACCGCGCTCTACTGGGTTGGTGGGAACGGGAGGGGTTTCGTTAGGAAAAATCGGCATAAATGCCGGTAGTCGATCGAGGTATTCCTTCGCCCCAACCAAATCTTGACTGCGCTTATAGATTTCCAGGAAGTGATCGTCAAAAAAGAACACCCACACATACCAGTCGGTTACTAGGTCAAGTTCCGTTGCTGGTGCGTCTGGATGCGTGTAAGAGCAAAGTAAAGCGTAGTCATGGGCATCGAATGTGCGTTCGTCCCAAATAGGTTGTCCTTGGGCTTCCTCTTTTGAACCAAGTATGCCCATCTCATAGGCCCACGCCTTGGAATGAACTCGGGCAGTTTCGAGGTTTGGGTTCAGCCGCGCCGGCCAAGGCATATAAAATTCTGGCAGTTTAAAGGGTTGCATGATCTGCGCGTAACCTTTTGTTGGGTCTTCTTGCTATTTTTTCCGACCAAAGGCTGAGCTGTGGCTGTTGGCGAGCATTCTCGCGGGCCTAGCCAGGTTTGATATGTGGTTTGTGTGCGGATTGTACTGTACGCTATTTCATATCCACGGTAGCGATCGAGTCTATAAAATTTAACAAAATACGTTGGTGAGCAATGCCAAAAGGTCGCACATCTCTTGACTGCTCAGAATAGCATTTGCCTGCACGAATCTGCTCGGGTGTCAACAACTTCATATCCCAACCTTCAAGCAAAACTAAATCCTTGACATCCGCACTAAGTTGTGAGTAAAAAACGTGGCGAACCACATCTTTTTCGACATCGCAACAGAAAAAAGAAACACTTGGAGGAGCATAACTAATTTCTTCTTTCAATTCCCGCAATACAGCTACTTCGGCAGTTTCTCCCGGTTCCAAGTGTCCGCCAAACAAAGCCCAATGTCCTGGATACCTGATATGAGGAATATCGTCTCGCAACTGACAGAGAAACTTGCCGTCTTGGTACAAAATCGCGATCGCAACGTGAATTTTACTCATAAGAAAGTTCTGCAACGAGCAATGTACGGGATTAACGAATTTAACGGAGGGATATTGAGGAGAGAAGGAAGACGGAAGAAGTTATTTACGAGAGAGGGGAGAAGTTGGTGTAGTAGGGGCAGGTTAACCGTAATCTGTAATATAAACAAAATAGCTGATAAAACCGCCCCGACGAGACTATTATAGTCGAGCAACTTTCAGCATAAATAAACCTACCCACAGCGTTGCGGCGCAACTACAAACCTTGAATTTTTAGGAAATTGACGTACTTATGTATTGAAAGAAATTAGCATCTTGATATTTTTATTTATTTGCCGCTGGAGTGCGCTTTAATTGTTCCATTTCCTCAACATAAACTTCACCTAAATCTTTTCCGGCCAATTCCTTCAGAGTAATACTCTTGTAGCGGACTTCTCCCTTCAGCAGCACTTCATCGCCAAGCTGGGGCAAATCTTGCTTGGTTAAAATCCAAATACTGCCAGTACCATCCTCAAGTTGATAAGCCGCATTCCCTACAAACGGAGCGCGATTTTCTACCTTTCCCCGAAGATAAACTTCAGCATCCACTTGCCGCTTTTGTTGAACGTCGCCAATGCTAGCCACATTAAACCCAAGATTCAGTTGAGACAGAGGTAAATTGCCGCAACTGAAAAAACCGCTGGCGAGGATTAGCGACAAAGAGCCGGTACAGAATCTTTGAACCCAAACTTGCTTAATTGCAGTATTCATTGGTCAACTGATTTGAGATTTGAGATACGACTTACTTTAACAGAATCCCCAGAATCGATCGCAAGTAAGAAATTTCTCTAGTGTAGTCCTGGGCGGGGATTAAGCTAAAATCTAAAATCGTCCGCCCCTAACCCAGAGTCTACAATGGATGCCAAAACTGCTCAAATACTAGATGGCAAAGCTTTAGCGACAAAGATTCAAACCGAGCTCAGCGATCGAGTCCGTGCCCTACAACCCCAAAAGGGGCGTCCTCCGGGACTTGCGGTGCTGATGGTGGGCGACAACCCAGCTAGCGCAGCCTATGTTCGCAACAAAGAGCGAGCCTGCGCTAAAGTTGGCATAGCTTCCTTCGGCCAGCATTACCCCGCAAACGCTACTCAAGCCGAACTAGAACTTGCAATTAGGGCGCTCAACGAGGACGATCGAGTAGATGGCATTTTAGTGCAATTACCGCTACCAGAACACTTAGATGCAATTGGGCTGCTGTACCAAATTGCCCCCGACAAAGATGCTGACGGACTTCACCCTGTAAATTTAGGCCGTCTCGTGCGCGGGGAAGAAGGTTTGCGGAGTTGTACTCCCGCCGGAGTGATGCGGCTTTTGCAAGAATACCAGATTGATTTGAAAGGAAAAAACGCTGTAGTTTTGGGCCGCAGTATTTTGGTGGGTAAACCGATGGCGCTGATGCTGTTAGAAGCCGACTGTACTGTTACAGTAGCTCATTCTCGATCGCAAAACTTAGAATCTATTACCAATCAAGCCGATATTTTAATAGCCGCCGTCGGGCGCACAGAAATGATTGCAGCTAATATGGTCAAACCTGGATCGGTAGTAATTGATGTCGGTATTAACCGCGTCGTCAATCCAGACGGTACTAGCCGTTTGGCCGGAGATGTTGACTTTGATGCTGTTAAAACAGTAGCCGAATTTATCACGCCGGTGCCGGGAGGAATCGGGCCGATGACTGTTGCTATGCTTTTGGAAAATACCGTTTCGAGTTACAGCATCAAGTAGAAGTAGGGTGCGTCGCTGTGAGATTGTATATCGTAGTTGAATATTGTCGATAGCGACGCACCTTCCTCCACTGTAGGGTGCGTCGCTGTGAGATTGTATATCGTAGTTGAATATTGTCGATGGCGACGCACCTTCCTCCACTGTAGGGTGCGTCGCTGTAGAGATTGTATATCGTAGTTGAATATTGTCGATGGCGACGCACCTTCCTCCACTCTATGTCAATGATAAAATGACACTATGGTAATGCACCCTACTAACGATTATGTCAAATTATCGTAGAGCATTTGTACCGGGAGGTACTTACTTTTTCGTTTTAAGCTGTTGTGCATTTAAATTGTATGTTGAGGGCGGGCTAGAAGCCCACCCCACAAGAGTGAAAGTTTATTTTACCGTGCAATTTAAATGCGGATTAGCTTAAATACATACAAAAGGATTCCTTGGCTGTCAAGCGAGATTGGTCGCGCAGGGCTGCGAAAATCTATAATGAGAGTCCAAAAACTCTATCCTTTTACCATTGATGCGATCGTGCTTTTGCCGGAGCACCTTCACATGATGCTTACTTTGCCGGATGGCGACAGCAAGTACCCAATTCGTTTGGGGTTAATTAAAGATTTTGTAACCCGATATTACGGGCATAAATTGGGAATAGAAGCAGAAATTAGTCAGTCTCGTAAAAAACGCAAGGAAAGTAACCTTTGGCAGCGTCGATATTGGGAACATGTCATTCGCGATGAAAATGATTACGCTCACCATTGCGATTACATTCATTATAATCCAGTTAAACATAATTTGTGTCGGTCTCCGAAGGATTGGGAATTTTCTAGTTTTCATCGATTTGTTGTTCGGGGGATTTATCCTGAAGATTGGGGCGCGAATGAAGTACCGTTGATTCCTGAAGATATTGGCGGAGAATTATATTTGTAGGGTGTCACGAAGTATGGTGCGTCGCTATGAGATTTTAGATCGTATTTGAAGATTGTCGAGCGCGACGCACCCTACAGTTTGATAGCAACCGGAAGTAGGGTGCGTCGCTATGAGATTTTAGATCGTATTTGAAGATTGTCGAGCGCGACGCACCCTACAGTTTGATAGCAACAACGCGAATTCTGCGATAATCTGCAATCCAATTACCATCGCGGTACAGCGCCGATCGCAAACGCTGTTCAACGGAGTTAATTACCTGCGATCGCACATCCTCAGACAACCCCGACAAAAACCCGCTAGCAAACATTTCAATCCAATTTACCATACCCGCGCTGCCGCCTTCTAGGGGAGTCGGACGATCGAACAAAACCGCATAACTAACCTCAAAACCCTGCTTTTCCAAAAGCCCAGCATACTCGCCAATAGTCGGAAAATACCAAGGATTAAGCGCTTCAGGCTCCTCACAGCCAATTTTTGACAAAACACTCAAAAGTGCGCGGACGATCGCCCCCACGTTCCCCTTACCGCCAAACTCAGCCACAAAACGCCCTCCCGGCTTCAGAGCTTTTCCTACACAATTAATTACAGCATCCGGCTGTTTAATCCAGTGCAAAACTGCATTAGAAAACACAGCATCTAACGGCTCTTCAACTTTAAAATTACTTGCATCCGCAGCAGCGAAGTTAATGTGAGGATAGTTAACTTTTGCTGTGGAAATCATCGACAAAGATGAATCAATACCTTGCACAAAAGCACCACTTTGAGCAATCTTTTCAGTTAACTGTCCCGTACCGCAGCCTAAATCTAGAATGCCTTCTCCAGCTTTCGGAGCCAGTAATTCCAAGAGCGATTCACCGTACTGCCAAACAAAAGCGTGTTGCTGTTCGTACAGGGCTGAATTCCAATAATTTTGTGCCACGATAATTCCCCTAAATCTGTGTTCTCTGTGTTCTCTGTGTTCTCTGTGTTCTCTGCGGTTAAGTATCAAAAAAAAGTCCTTCACAAAACAATCAAATTATTTGTTAGCCAGTTGGGCGATCGCACTTCCATCAATACGGCAAACCCTAATTTTTTCCAAAATGCGCGCTCCCTGCTTTTCATAAAAAGCAATTCCCGGTGCATTGCCAGTATTAACAGTCCATTCAATCCGCCCGCAATTTGTGGACTCAGCAATTTGTGCCAAATATTTTAACAGCGCTGTACCGACTCCCATACCGCGCATAGGAGCTTGCACAAATAAATCATCAAGCCAAAGACAGGGCTGCGTCAATAAACTTGAATAGGAGGAATAAAAAAGAGCAAATCCTACCGCATTTCCGGCAACTTCCGCCAACAAAACCCGCACTAGCGGAGGCTGGAAAAACAAGGTTTGCTGCAATTTATCTGCTGTTGCTGCTAACAGGTTTTTACATCCATCAAACTCGCTTTTTTGCGAAATAAAGTCCACGATTAATTCCAAATCTGCCAGACTTGCTTCTCTAATTTTGACATCCAAATTAGCCATTGTTTAATTCTCAACTTCGCCTATTAATCACTGTATGAAATGTCTTCATGAATGTCCAATATATGTTTAAATAACAACTTAGACTTTTAAAATATTAATTATTGGAGAGTTATGGAACTGCGACATTTGCGTTATTTCATTGCAGTTGCAGAGGAATTGAATTTCACTCGCGCGGCCGATCGACTGCACATTGCTCAACCTCCGCTGAGCCAACAAATCCAGCATTTGGAGGCAGAGTTGGGGTTTCCACTGTTTCGCCGCACCAAGCGGACGGTGCAGTTAACGGCAGCGGGACAGGTTTTTTTCGAGGAGGCCGGGAAAATTCTGCAGCAAGTCGATCGAGCAATTCAACTCGGCCGACAGACAAGTCGGGGCGAACTCGGCCAACTGACGATCGGCTTTGTGAGTTCTGCAGCACACAACGTGGTTCCAGCGATTTTGCAGGCGTTTCGCACTCGCTGTCCCGCCGTCTTGCTGGAACTGCACGAACTGACGACAAACGAACAGTTGCAGCGGCTGCGGTTAGGGCAAATTGATATCGGCTTCGTGCGCCCTCCGGTTGAGGAAGAGGGGATAAATTCTGAAATCGTTTTTCGAGAACCGCTGATCGTGGCACTGCCAGAAACGCATCCGGCGGCCGATCGCGCGAAGCTAGAATTGCGCGAACTCTCTACCGAACCGTTCATTTTATTTCCGCGATCCCAGGCTCCGGGATTGTACGATGCGATCGTCAGTCTTTGTCAGCAAGCTGGTTTTAGCCCTCGCGCGGCTCAAGAAGCAATTCAAATGCAAACCATTGTCAGCTTGGTAGCGGCCGAGATGGGAGTGGCGATCGTCCCGGCGTCGATGCAAAATTTCCAGCGCAGCGGGGTTGTTTACAAAGCGCTGCCAGAATCAACCTCCATTGTGGCGATCGCCCTGATTTGGCGCAGCGATCCAACGGCGGCGGTGCAGCGGTTTTTGGAAGTTGCCAGAGTGCAGCAGCGAATTTGAGATTTGAGATTGTAAATTTTAGATTGACTGGTAATTTGACAAAGTTATTAAAACTCAAAGATTTTCTGTGCAACAACACCCGTAGAATGATTAATTGATGCTCGGAGTTCGAGCAACTACCGCCGTAAAAGTCGGCACCATCCGACCCCAACGGCTCAAAATATCCCACGTAATTATTCAGTACAAGAGAGCAAGGGATGGTATTGGCAACAGAAATGGGTTCGTCCCAACCGGAATCCTCTTTCGATTTATCTGCTTATCTAGTCAAGCGAAAAGAGGCGATCGAGGTAGCTCTCGACAGTGCACTGCCGGTCATCTACCCAGAGAAAATCTACGAAGCAATGCGCTACTCGCTGCTAGCGGGGGGCAAGCGCCTGCGTCCGATCCTGTGTCTGGCTAGCTGCGAACTGGCTGGCGGCACTATATCTATGGCAATGCCGACAGCTTGCGCTTTGGAAATGATCCACACCATGTCGCTGATCCACGATGATTTGCCGGCAATGGACAATGACGACTACCGACGCGGCAAACTGACGAACCACAAAGTCTACGGCGAAAATATTGCCGTTTTGGCTGGCGATGGTTTGTTGAGCTATGCCTTTGAATTTGTCGCCACTAAAACTGAGAACGTACCCCCCCAGCAGGTGTTGCAGGTGATCGCTCATTTAGCGCGGGCTGTCGGGGCTGCTGGACTCGTAAGCGGTCAGGTGGTTGACATGGAATCGGAAGGAAAGACAGATGTTTCTCTGGAAACTTTGAATTATATTCACGCTCACAAAACAGGCGCGCTGTTAGAGGCCTCCGTAGTTTGTGGGGCAATTCTGGCTGGGGCCTCGGCTGCGGATTTGCAGCGGCTGTATCGTTTCGCTCAAAATATTGGGCTAGCTTTCCAGATTATTGACGACATTCTGGATATTACTGCTACTGCCGAAGAACTTGGTAAAACCGCTGGTAAAGATGTTCAAGCCGGAAAGGTGACTTATCCGAGTTTGTGGGGAATTGAGGAGTCTCGGCGCCAAGCTAAACAGCTTGTTGCTGATGCTAAGGTTCAACTGGCAGTGTTTGGGAAAAATGCCATACCGCTGCTGGCGATCGCCGATTTTATTACCAGCCGCAGTAACTAGAAATATCAAACACTATGCAGGAAATTTGCAGCAGCGTCTTAAACAATCACGTACTGGTAGTTGCTTTGATCGCTTGTCTGGCGGCTCAGATCATTAAGCTGCCGATCGAGTTGGTCAAAAATCGCAAGTTTAATCTTCAGTATTTGGTAACAACGGGGGGAATGCCCAGCGCTCACTCGTCTTTTGTGGGCGCTTTGGCTGCTGGAGTCGGACAAACGATGGGATGGGAAAGTCCGGACTTTGCGATCGCAGCGATCTTTGCAATTATTGTAATGTACGACGCAGCAGGCGTCCGCCAAGCTGCAGGCAAGCAAGCTCGCATCCTCAACCAAATTATTGACGAGTTTTTTGAGGAAGATCACAACCTGAATGAGGCTCGCCTCAAAGAGTTGCTGGGACACACTCCTTTTCAAGTGCTCGTCGGTTTGGGGCTGGGAATCACTATTGCTTGGATCGCAGGGCCTGCATATTAGTTAACAGTTAACTGTTGACTGTTAACTGTTGACTGTTGACTGTTAATTAATCACTACTGACCGAATTCTGCAAGCAGCAGGTCATCGTTGTCATCGGCGATCGTGGCGACAATAGTAATAACTCGAGAAATTTCCCCGGCCGAGATTTCGGCGATCGTCCGAGTCGATATTACCGCAACTTGATTGTCAACAATCGCAAAATGAGATTCCAAAGTAGACAGCCAATTCATTTCTAGGATTTTCCGCATTAATTGAGCTTCATTCTTCGCGGGCAACTGCAGTACAAAAGCCCAAACAGTCAAAGTATCATCTTCGGTTTCGCCGGTGAGTTGCACGAACACTTCAACACTGCCGTACTTAAACTTCCAAAGATGTCCGCCAGCTTCATTTTGACCGACCATCACTTTTTGGTCTACAGCCATGCTGGCGATGACAGTTTCAATTTCTTCTGCATAGGTGACGGCTGTGGCTTTTTCGACCTGCTCGGAGGCGATCGCGCTTTCACTCGATTGGCTTTCTGCAGAAGCTGTTTGTAGGTTCGGCTCGCTGGTAGTCATGATTATATTTAGACGGAAAACTATTCCAATAATCAGTTTACTTGCTAAAGCTTAAAATTATGACTTTAAATAACTGGTTCCCAAGCTAGGCCTGGGAACCAGTTAATCTCGCTTGTTTGGCGAGGCAGACGCAAGTTTGACGTTTGACGTTTGACTTGCAAAGCGGTTTCAACCAGGTTCGCGATCGTATTTAAGCCTCGGGCTTAGCCGCCGACTTCTTCTCAATGGTATTCAAGCCGTTGAGGAACATGGGCACTAATTTCTCCATAAATGCCTGCGGGTCGCGGTTCCAGGCCCGCTGAGCTACATCGACTCTGGTCATTTGCAGGTCCGGGGCCAGCAGGGTTCTGGGCAAGCGTTCCATCAAGTATTGCGGGCGTTCCCACATCGGCATGGTGTTGGCAATGTCCACCAGGCGGGTGACGCGGCGGAGTTCTGCCCCCAGCATGATATCCATTCCCGATTCAAATGCTGCTTGTTCGATCGCCATATACTTGCGCTTCGCCTGTTCCACCTTCTGGCGGTGTTCCGGGCTTTTGGCTGCGATTTCTCCCAGCCAGCGGTTGCCCCAGCGGACGTGACCGGCTTCTTCGGGAAAAATCTTTTCGATAGTTTCGCGGATTTTAACGTTTTCGTCGGTTTGGGGAGCCTGTTTGAGGGCGTGGATGTGCGCGCCGAAATACTCGCATCCCCGCTTCTCGGTGACGTTAATCGCGGCCAGGGAAGAAATTACAAAGTCTTCGCGGTTTTTGGTAGGGTCTTGTTGTTCGCTGTCGAGCAACCTTTCAAATTCGTCAATGTAGGAGACTCCCGGCGGCGTTCCCACATTTTGGCCGAGGTCTACCAGCAAGTCGGTGAGCCACATGGCGTGCCGCGCTTCGTCGGCAATGTGCCGGGAAAGATCGCGCACGAGTTCTGGCGGATTGCCGTCCAGCCGTTCGATCAAGTCGGTGAGGTCTTTGCAACTGCGCTGTTCGCTAAACCGATAGCGGTTGAGGGTGATCAGGTGAATTTCCCGATCGCGCACTACATTAGCTAAAATTTCGCGCGCTCCCATTGCGTTGCGAAGCTTGCGGGGATAGGCAACAGTCATGCTTTTATGTTGTTTTGTAAAGATACTTGTATAAGTGTAACGCAGTTTTTGCGACAACCAATTACCTCGCAAGGGTGAAAGTTATTGTTTGGCACGGAGATTCAATTTTATACAGACAATTTTTTTACTAGCTCAACAAATGACAATAGTTTTGAGTTGCGAGTCAATCGATTGCGCGATTTTCGATTTTAGATTAAAGAATTGACTTGCGCTCTTATAAATGCGGGGGATGCAAGGATTTTCGATTTTCGATTAAAGAATTGATTCCACGGATAAATGACGTGGCGGGTACCACCTTTGAAATTCTTGGTCATACCATTTTAGATTTTAGATTTTAGATTAAAAATGACTGAGGGCGATCGGGGTTTGGAGCTTTTCTACAGTTAGATTATTTTTTTAAACTGCTATCACGCAAGGGTTGCGCGGATCGCAGAAAGCAATCTCACGCACTCAAAACTTTTCAGGTTCGGTCGAGTCTCGGGCCTCAACACCAGCAGACTCTTGTTGAAATTTTCGCGCTTCTTCTACTTCTAATCTAGCCAGAGTAGTCGCCACATCGGCTAACTGTAAAGCCAGATTCATCCGACAAACCGGGTTTTTTTCCCTCCAGAGGTCTTTTGCCAAGAAATGTACTCGATAGCGAAACATTTTAATTGAATTTGGCGGAGTAACTTTTACGGTCATAGTCTTTCTTCTGTGGAAGTTTGAATGCCCAGCAGCACCCGTTCTAGCTCCAAGTAAACAAATGTCAGCATGATTACTTTATCTTCATCGGTGATTGTAACACTACAGGTTGCCGATCGAGGTTCAACGCCTTTGTGCCTGACAACTACAGTATATTTTCCCTGATTCAGGTTATCAAAATTCACATCTGCCTCAAACAGGTCAACTGTCTCCTCGGCCAGCACTCGTCCCTCCCGAGTCAGTAAAGTGACAAAGGCAATGCCGTCAACTGAAGTCATAGCGACGTTACTCTGATTGCGGATCATCACAAAAATATCGGACATCGTTTGGTCATTGTTAATTGCTAATTGCTAATTTAGAATCAGTGCATAATCTCACAAACATGCGGAGCATAAATACGGTGAAGCATTTCAAGTTTTTGCTAATTTTGACTGTTAGTGCAGCGGTTCTCGGTTTGGGAAAAAGTGGGGCCCTAGCTGCTGTCTCAAATATTTCTGAGACCAAGCCTGGTTTGCAGCTTCACGGCGTGCGGGTTGCTCAAAGGGACGATCGCAATTTAAGCAACTCGAAAGGTACATTAAAAGAAGGCAGTGCCATCTCTATCGATCCTGATGAAGTTACGGGCATACCAAAAGCTGAGGCAAGGGCACGTTTCATTCTGAATAAGATATATCGGGTTCAGGAAGGCACTACCCCTGACGATTTGTTTATTGTTGATGAGAAAGCAAATAAATGGGCTGTAGAGGAGGTCTCTGAGGCTACAATGGGCGCTACTACTCACAGCGTTGCCCAGATAGTGTCGGGTAACGGGAGAGTCTGGGCGCTGATCCAGAAGTTCTAAACTCCAAAAAAACGCCGCTTTTAAGGGCGGCGTTCTTATTAATTAAAAATCAGAAGTTAAAAATAGTAGAATCACCATTTTTAACTGGTAATTTTTAATTATTAATTTTCTAACAGTCGTAGTAGAGAGAAAACTCGTAGGGGTGAGGACGCAGCCGCATCGGGTTGACTTCATTGTCGAGTTTGTAGGAAATCCACGTTTCGATGAAGTCTTCGGTAAATACGCCGCTTTCAGTTAAGAAACTGTGGTCTTTTTCTAAAGCTTCTAAAGCGCCTTCCAAGGAACCGGGAGTGGAAGGAATCTTGCTCAATTCTTCAGGGGAAAGGTCGTAGATATCAACGTCCAAAGGTTCGCCCGGATCGATTTGATTCTTGATGCCGTCTATGCCGGCGCACAGCATGGCTGCAAATGCTAAATAGGGGTTGGATGTGGCATCGGGACAGCGGAATTCTAACCGCTTGGCTTTGGGGTTGGTTCCCGACAGCGGAATCCGCACTGATGCCGATCGATTTCCTTGAGAGTAAGCTAAGTTTACAGGCGCTTCAAAGCCCGGAACCAATCGCTTGTAGGAATTCGTTGTGGGGTTGGTGATTGCCAAAAGTGCCGGTGCGTGCTTGAGAATGCCGCCGATGTAATGCAGTCCCATTTGACTGAAACCTGCATATCGATCGCCTGCAAATAGAGGTTGGCCGTCTTTCCAAATCGACTGGTGAACGTGCATCCCGGAACCGTTGTCGTTAAACAGCGGCTTGGGCATGAAGGTGATGGTTTTGCCGTATTTTTTGCCGACGTTTTTGATGACGTATTTGTAAGTCAGCAAGTAGTCGGCGGCTTGTACTAAAGTTGCAAAGCGGAAACCGAGTTCGCACTGACCGCCGGTGGCGACTTCGTGGTGGTGTTTTTCGATTGGTACGCCGCATTTTGCCATTGTCAGCAGCATTTCCGTTCTCATGTCTTGTGAGGTATCGGTTGGTGCTACTGGGAAATAACCTTCTTTGTAACGGGGTTTGTAGCCGAGGTTGCCGCCTGCTTCTTCTTTGCCGGAATTCCAACGACCTTCGATCGAATCTACGTAGTAGTAGCCCGAATTTTGGGTTTGGTCGAAGCGAACGTCGTCAAAAATGAAGAATTCTGCTTCCGGCCCAAAGAATGCTGTATCGCCGAGACCGGTCGAAAGCAAGTAGTCTATGGCTTTTTGGGCAATGGTGCGGGGACAGCGACTGTACGGTTCGCCGGTGCGAGGTTCTTTGATGCTGCAAATAAAGCTGATGGTCGGTTCTGCCATGAACGGGTCCATCCAAGCGGTGGTCGGATCGATGACCATCGTCATGTCCGATTCGTTGATGGCTTTCCAGCCCCGAATGCTGGAACCGTCGAAAGGTACGCCGTCTGTGAATGCAGTTTCGTCGATTTGGTCGTGGTACAGGGAAAGGTGCTGCCAGATCCCCGGCATATCGATGAACTTTAGGTCAACGATCTGGATTTTATTTTCTTTTATGTAGTTTAAGGCTTCTTGGGGCGTCTGGAACATGACTTACTCCTGATATTGGTTGTGTCTTGGCGATCGGCCGATTTCAGACTGTGTGGGCGATCGTAGGCCTTCAGCATCCACTATTTTGTATCTATGGCTACAAAATTTTGAAATAGGGGCTCAGTGCGACCGGGCAGTTTGAGATTCTTGCCCTAGGGATTATTTTTCGGCTGAAGATACAAGGCAAACGGCTGAATTTTACGACAGTTTGCCGGGGATAGACTACCCTTCGTGAAAATCCTATCTCAAATCTTAATCAAACGCCGATTTGTAGTAGTCTACAATAGGCGGTCTGTCTCAGATAGCAAAGTATTGATAAAGATTTTTGGGAGAGAAACTTATGCGCGATGCAGTGACGAGCCTGATTGAAAATTATGATGTTGCTGGTAGGTATTTAGACCGGGATGGTATCGATCGGTTGAAATCTTATTTTGCAACGGGCACGGCACGGGTACAGGCGGCGGCTGCGATTAACAGCAATGCTGCGACAATTGTCAAGCAAGCTGGTATCCAGCTATTTGCCGAACAGCCGGAACTGATCCGTCCCGGGGGAAATGCCTACACGACTCGTCGTTACGCGGCTTGTCTGCGGGATATGGACTACTACTTGCGCTATGCTACTTACGCCCTGGTGGCTGGAAGTACCGACGTGCTCGACGAGCGCGTGCTGCAAGGTTTGCGAGAAACTTACAATTCTCTAAGCGTTCCCATTGGCCCGACGGTGATGGGGATTGGCATTATGAAGGAGATGGTTAAGGCTCAGGTGGAAGCTGCTGGCTTGTCTGTGGGGCCTTTTTTGGATCAGCCTTTTGATTACATGATTCGCGAATTGAGCGAACAAGATATTTAAGTCAATTTGCTAGTTCTTTTAGCAGCAAATTGCACTTGTGGCTGGCAGTTAGCAACAGTTAGATCGATCGCTTTTTTTGGCCTCACGGCCTCCAAGCGATCTTTTTTTATGGGTTATACAATTTTAGATTAAAGATTTCAGATTACAATACTGTTCTTTCGTAGTTAGCGTGCTAAAATACTAACTTTTTAGAAAATAAGCTGTCGCGCATTTAAATTGTATATTCGGGACGGGCTCGCGTGCCCATCCCACAATAATTTGAGTGCTTTTTGACACACAATTTAAATGGAGAACAGCTTATAGTTAAATTAAGAGCCATTATGAAAAGGGTAATGACAAATTTATTAAATTTACCTGGTGTGATAGTAGAAGATAGCAAAAAAACAGAAGAAACATTAATACGATCCGTAAGAGTCGAAAAAAACGGCTACTTGCCCACTTTGTAGCCAAATAAGCCATCGTTTTAATCAAAATAAAAGCCATCTAGTAAGAGATTTACCGATGGCAGATAGAGAAGTTATCCTAAAAGTAAATCGGCGACGATTCAAGTGTTAGAATTGCCAAAAACCTTTTAGCAAAACTTTAGATTTTGTAGGTAATAAAAAATTATACTTATAGATACGCCCAAGCTGTTAGTGAGGAAGTTATCCATAGCGACGCGAGCAATGTAGCAAAAAATAATGGATTAACAGAAGAAGAAGTTTGGTCAACGGTAGTATCTGTAGCTAAAAAAATAATCGCAGTTGATGTAAAAAGTTTAACTAGATTAGGTATATAGCCTTTCTCAAGCGTGGTGAGGTACGATCGACAGATTATATAACCACTTAAACGTATAGGGCTCGCAGGCCAACAACGTCCGCGAATATGAGAGCTCGAACCGCTATAACAATTGTCATAATTTTGAAATACGGGCTTTGCTTGTGTGGCATTTTCCTCACAATTTAGCACGCTAAGTACGGGAGAACCGTTTTTCCATCCCCCTTTAGCGGCTATCTATTCTGCGGTGGAGATGTCTGTTCACACAATTTATAGAAGCCAAAACTATCAATCCTGTCCACTTACCTTTTGGGCCAGTCAGCCCGATCGGACTCTTTTTCGTATAACGCAGTTTAAAATGATAGTTCACTTGCGTTCACCATTGCAGGATTGCCCCTTGCACGCTTACCGCTTTAGGCTAGCAGTTTCGGTTACTTTCGCGGTCTGCATTCCATCTCGTTCATTGCTTACTTGAGGCGTGACCGGACATGAAGCTCACCCCACCTTGTTAGAGGTGGGGGTATCTATGCCAATTTGGAATCAAAAGACCACAAATCACATAGGCAAGCCCAGCTTCTAGGCAAACGTCCAGAATTTTTACTAGAACGTTTCTCGTAGTCCTTTCGGCTATCGAGTTTAAGCCAGCCTCTAGCAGCAATATTATAGGAACCATTGAGGTCACAATTATATTGCTTCCCACTAGAAAACGTAGCTAAAGCATAATTTTTGGAGTCGCGTTTAACTTTTCCTGAACCGTCATACGCTAATTTTGAGGTGTAGGCAGCAATTACGATAAGAGTTTTACCACCCAATTCTGCCCACTTTTGCTCGGTTAAATTAAAAATCAATGATTTCAGCCAACCGTGAAATCGTTGCTTCAGACTTGACCGTTTCTTTCCACCTTTAGGTTTCCAGCCTTGCAACGACTCAAACACGATTGCATCTACACAATATGTTTGAGCGATTTTAACAATTTGTTTGGAAACTAGATGACCGATTTGACGGTTAATATTGCGACATTTACGATAAGTGTGTTTGCAGAAACCTTTAGTAAGTTTTCCGCCTTTACCCATCGTCTTTTTAGCTCTCATCGACACTGATTTCAAGCGTTTATCGCGTCGGTCTATGTCTCTTCCTGGGTGAATAAATTCACGATGGATTACAGTACCGTTGCGACAAACGACCGAAACAGTTGCAGTAGTATTAATTCCTAAATCAACTGCCACAACAAATCCTGTACCTTGAACTTTTTGGGCGTGACACTCAAATGGTACAGATAGGTGACAGAATTTTTTATTGACAATTAATGAAGGAGATTTGATTTGATTAGTTGAAATAGTATGTCGTTCTCGTAATGAAATAATCGGGATAGTGGTCCAAACCCAATCAGAACCAGTAAATACTTTGATTTCAACTTTATCAAATCCTTGTAGTTTAAAGCATTGCCCTTTATACAAAGTTGGGTAACAACCTGTGCTTGGGTTAAGAAGAGGTGGTTTAGCATCTCTTCTTTTGCGACTATTACCCGATTGCCATTCCCGGTAACGAGTCATGAAGCTACTAACTTGTCCGGCTGCGAACATAATCGCAGCACGACGATAGTAGCTAGGAAACTTGTGAAAGACTTTGTTGATTTGAGGATATTTAGGTGTTGGATTTTGGGCTGTAGTATGAATCAATTTTTCTACAACCAAAAGCAGTTGATCGCTGCTTAAAACACCTAAATCTACCCAATGGGTTGAGATTACAGTCACTAAATACCGACATAAACGGCGATATTCCTTCACGGTGCTCAGCAACATATCTTTTTGCTTAGCTGTTGGAGCAATACGCCATTTATCTGTGCGGATAATTTTAGGGGCTGTTTTCTGTGCCATAATTTCCACAGTGTAGCGCATGGTTATAAAAATGACAAGGAGTTTGAGAAGCTTTGCTCATAGTGTTTGCAATATTCAGATTCATATAGTGCTAGTCACGAAGTATCGTCATCCGGTACTAACTGAGCAGATCGAATCTGACATTATTCAGTTATGCCGTAGTATTTGCGAAAAAAATCGCTCTTACCTCTTGGAAGCAAAAGCGGATTTAGAACTCAAGGATCATATTCATCTGCAGATCGATCTTGCTCCCGATGTTGCAATTTCCACACTTTGTAATACATTAAAAACGGTTACAAGTCGTGAAATTAGAAGACGATATGAGGAACAACTAAAGCCTTATTATTGGAAACCTGTTTTTGGGAAACGTGGTTATTGTGCTATCTCAGGTGGTGGGGCTACGTTGGATGTTATAAAATCTTATATTCAGTCTCAAGGCAAAGATGATTGAGTCTTGGTTCGTGACTTACCCCCACCTTAAAGAGGATGGGGGAGTGCGTCACGATATTTGTTCAAATGAAGTCTTTTACGTGGGAGTAGCGGGTGTGAATCCGGTATGGAAGCGGGCTTTCCATACTAAACAACCCGATCGGGTAGCGCTAGGCTAAACGAATTGCACATCGAAAATGCTATTACCGTCTCGCGATTCTAACGCCTTCCCTAAAATGAGCGATCGTCGCAATTACCGCTATAGAAAAGTAAAATATTCTAATCAGCCAAAAACAAACCCGCATTGACCAAGAAACAATAGTCGGAGCAATACCGGTTATCTGTACAAATCGGGAATTAACTTTTTTTTCAAAGCTGTCAAGGTCTTTCATCTCCGATTGTTTAGTCGGGATAACCGGAAACTGACCAGTATATACGTAATAACCGATAAAACCAGGCAATCCCACTTTTCTATTCAAAAATGAGTTAGTTAATGTTGCAGTTTCCGAAGGCGATAATTTATCGGATTCCTCTACTTTTTCCAGCCAAGAATTATATCTGATGGCTGGCGTAATCATGAAAACTAAGGGAACTATAACTATCAACAAAGCTGCACTAATTTTGCGACCGTATTGAGGGTGTAGAAGTCTTGTCGCCACTCCCACTCCCATACCGATAAAAGCAAATACCAATATATTTAACAGTTCAATAATTTCGATGCCTCTCAACAAATCGCCGATAATCAGAATGGTATATAATAATTTGTCTGCCAGTAGCAGAGCTGCCCACTTGATGAGAATTGAAACGCCTACAATAGTAGCTAAAATCGCCACATATCCGATGGCTCCTAGAACGTACAGTAAAATCGAACTGGCTTGTTTGAATGATTGCATGGAATTATTCACTCTTGTGAAAGTTGAGGATTCCGATTGACAAAAAAACTTGAAATTTTAGATGAATGGGAAGTTCAAAATTTGACTTTTAAAATAGATTAGCTTGACATCTTGAAATCAATCTAAAATCTACAATCTACAATCGACCGACAAGTTCCAAGTTCCCGCGCCGCCGCTTTGGTGACTTGTGCGATCTGTTCCTTCACAACACTCTCTTCGATCGCCCTCGGCTCTGCCTCCTGTTCGCGATCGATCCCCAACCATAAAAGATACTCGATATTACCGGCCGGGCCAAGTAAAGGCGACCACGTTAAGTCGCGTTGCTGCCATCCTAAAGCTGTGGCTGCCTTCCACACTTGAAAAACCGCATCAGCTTGAGTTGCTGAGTCTCGCACTACGCCTTTTTTCCCGACTCTCTCGCGCCCTACCTCAAACTGCGGCTTTACCAGCAACACCGCTTCTCGCGGTGGTACCAACAATTCCCACAGCGCCGGTAAAATCTTATCGAGGGAAATAAACGACACATCTACTACCGCCAAATCTGCTCGCGCAGAGTCGCCGTAAAGCTCAGTAGCACTCATGTACCGCAAATTGGTGCGTTCTTTCAAAATTACCCTCGGATCGTTACGCAAGCCCCAATCTGCTTGACCGTAGCCAACATCTACGCCGTACACTAGGGCGGCGCCGGCTTGCAGCAAACAGTCGGTAAAACCGCCTGTGGAAATGCCGCCGTCGAGACAAATTCTGCCTGCAACTGGAATTGCAAAAACTTCTAAAGCTTTGGCTAATTTGTCGCCGCCTCTGGAAACATAGCGAGATCGCTCTTTAATCTGAATTTTTGCTTCAATATCGACCTCAGTGCCCGGTTTGTCAACTACCTGTTGGTTGATGGAGACTTTCCCAGTCCGAATTAAAGCCTGAGCTTGCTGTCTGGAACTGCACAAATCTAGGCTGACCAATAAAGTGTCTAGTCGCTGTTTAGCCAAGGTTTTTAATCTGTAGGGATAGGGTTGAGAACAGTACCAGATTAGCACTTACGCACAAGCCCGACTGCTAATTTTTGGCGATTATTTTGGTTTTGCGATTGTCGCAGGGCGATCGCCCCACCTGACATTATGTGACTGAGATCGCTCTGATTGTGTAGTTTTATCACAGATTTACCTTCATAAAATCACACAGTAATTTTGGCGGCTAGCGGATGATTTATATGCAGCTAAAAGCGCTACAAATACCATCTGGGCGATCGACCATGAAAACAATTAACTTTCCTATCAGAAATCGGGGCAATTGTCAAGATAATCCCCTCGCCTTCGTCAGCGGTGACATCATCCACATTCTTTACCCCAATGGCGAAGTAGAAGCAACAACCGCCGCACAAATCGATCTGCGCCAAACCAAAAATCCCCTAGACAAATGCCTCGTCTGGGGATGGGTTGACGATTTTTAGCACAAATTTCAAACAAGAATCCAATTATAGGTAAGCTCCAAAGCCTTAATTCATAAGTCATTCCCAATTATTCAATTTTTTAATCTAAAATTTTTAATCTCAATACTTTGGACAGTTTTTAAATAAGGATGCGATGTCTTCGGCAAGCAACGCTTGCGCCATAAAGCACAGAAGCGAAAAAAGTAAGTGCAATCTGAACCCAAAATGAACAGAAAAAAAACGCTATTTTAGGTTAAGCTATAAAAACACACCAGCTTTAACAAATTGCTTTAGGAAGATGATTGAATCCATCTTACAATAAATGCCATTAGTCAACCCAAAATAAGTTTTGGCTCTTCATTAGCTAGTCAGGGTAAACGCATCTAAATTAAGTTGACATAAAATCATATTTGTGCATGAGTTATTTTCTGACAAAACCATTCT
>JAUBST010000067.1:0-31001 GCA_036702215.1 Microcoleus sp. F6_B6 | reverse complement strand
CCCCAATTTTTTTGGGTTATGGTTGGCTCAAACCCTTATTCTAGCTGATTTTCAGCCCCCTTGTCACCCCTTGAGGTTTTGTAAATTCCGAGCAAAGTTTATTCATACCCTGAATCAGTAACGCCATCGCCAAAATGACAGACGAAAAGGGAGTTCCTGTTTCTGAACAGATTGACGACTATATGAAGGGACTTCCATCATCAATCGGGATTAATTAAAGCCGTCCTAGAAGGAGGGGGCTTTTACCCAAATTTCCGGTAATTATCGGCCTATATTCCGCTTCATTCGATCGAGTTCTTCGTCTGCTTCCCAGCGTTGAAACTTTTCTTCTAAAGGATCTGCCGCATTAAAACTGTTATAATTTGAACTCTGATTCCAACCCTTTGTATCCCAATTCTGCTCTGTTTTAGTGGTAGTGCGAGTTGCAGCTTCTGCCGCTTTTGCTCGAACTTCTTTTCGGCGTATTTGAATTTGGCGGTACAGTTCTTTTGCTTTTTCAATCCGTTCTTTGCAGCCTTGCATTTGACCCCAGCGCTGATTTCCCTGACGCAGCAAAGCTGCTTGCCGCTCTTGGGCTGCTTGAGCTAAATCGAGCCTTTGAGCAGCTTTAGCTTTGTTGATGCGATCGTTCCAGCGCTGAATTTCTTGGGCGGCGGATAGAATTTCGGCTTGCAGTTTTTTCTCTTGTTTTTGGATATCGAGAATCAGCCGCAGAGTGTCTTCTTCTTGTTCCTTGAGTTGTTCTTCTATTGCCTGCAATTCCAGATGGGGATTGCTACGCAAAAATTCTTCTAATCGGGTTTCTAAAAAGCGGCTGAAATCATCAAATAATCCCATTTTTTATAATTCCTCAGTCATCAGTTATGAGTCATTAGTCATCGGTCATTAGTTATTAGTCATTGGTTCTTAGTCACTGGATATCGATTATCGATCCTTAGTTGTTAGTTATAGCAGAAGAAAGTTCGGCAACGAATTGAGAAGCGATTTAACGGATAGAATCAAGAAGCAATAAGAGCAATGGTTTCAACAATTAAGAACGTCTTGGCGGTTCCTATATTATAACTGTTTTCACTGCTCGTTATATACAGCCCGATCGCTACCCATTACTGATTACCGATGACCTAAGTCATAACTAATGACTGATGACTAATGACTCATAACTGATGACTGGTTAGAACTTTTGGCCGACAAAAACCGATCGCACATCTCCTCCCTTGCGAATCACTGCTTCTTGATTTTTGATTTCTGCCAGCGTCCAACCGCTAGCGCCGATGCTTTCGCCGACATAAATTCTGCGGGCTACGCCGTCTACTTCAAACAAAGCAGCCGATCGATCGCCCAACTCCAAAACCCCTACCAGCGTGTGCGCGGAAGTTGGGGCGCTGCTGACGGCCGCTGCGGATTGCTCGGGCGCGGGCGCTGGTTCCTGGGCAGCAGGCGCTGGTGCCGGTTCGGTTTCGCGGGCCAAAATCTTTGGCTGGGGAGACTCCGAGGGGGAAGGGGAAGCGGCGAGGGGAGCTCGAGTGCCCGCAGCGGCGAGCGCGCGACCGGATGCTGGAGCCGCCGGTGAGGGGGAAGCTACGGCGGTTTGAGGAGCCGCCGGAGCCGCCGGAGCCGCAGCTACCGGAGCCGCCGGAGCCACAGTCACCTGAGCGGGGGGAGGGATGACTACGACTTGGGGTGCAGGTGCTCCCGGCTGCGAGGCAGCTTGTTCGAGGGCATTAGCAATGCGGTTGACTGCGGTCGAAAGACCTGCGGTTGCCGGTGGCGCGCCGGAAATTGGAATGCTCGGCAGCGTCCCTGGGGTGGGGGCTGGGGGAAGTCCTGCAAGTTGCGGGTTAGCTTGGGGTGCTTTTTTTTGTTCGATCGCTTCTAGCGAGCGCTGCACATATTCGATAAACGGAGTATCTGGTGCTGTTTTGCCACTTGCTGCGGGTGTCTCTGGTGCGGGGGCGGCGGGCAAGCGCACGAGTCCCGACCTGCTTGCGAGCCATAACCCCATGACTAGCAGCAGCGACCCACAGGCTGCTCCCAGCAGGATTCTGTCGAATGATTGTTTGGACTGCTGTTTTTTGGCTGTTTCTAGGGCGACTTGGCGGGCGATCGCTTCTACGTCTTTTTCGCCTCCCTGCGGCTGGGGGGGTGTCAACTGGGACAAAACTATTTGAGGTACCGAGATCGACTTGAGCGCCACGAATTCTGGCTGCACGGGTTCGGATGGCAGTCCGCCGCTACCGTCGAATGCTCGATCGACTCCTTCAAACAGTTCGTCCATCAACCGATCGGCGTAGGACTCTACTGCCACTGCTTCGGCTGGCACTGTTTCCACCGTCGCCTTCACGGCGATCGGCTCTGACGCTGATTCCAAAGACATCTGTTTGGCGATTACTTTTTGAGGCATAGTTTTCTGTTTGCTCCCGCTCCTCGACAACCCTGAGATTCTCAACTTCAGACTTCTACAGGATACTTGTGATGTTGACCAATTCTTGGTTAAGAACAGGTCAATTGTATCTCACCCATCACCATTTTTTTAGTTCTCGGCCAACTTACTTTGCCCGATCGACTTTTGTTTTACCTGTTTTGAGCCTTTTCGGCTGCCAGTCTTACTTGCTTACCCTGACTTTTAGTCCATATTCTACTGCTTTTCTCAACCCCGCTCTCTGGGGCTTCGCAGTTTTTGACACACAGCTTTACTTGAGGCTCAATCGATTTTAGATTTTAGATTTTAGATTTTAGATTTGAAGAAAGCGACCCCACGAATGAATCCGGGGGCTTGCGTCTCGCTTTTCGGTCAGTTTGCTTGACTGTAATAACAGGTTGCAGATTTTCTTATAACTCATGGCTGCAACAGTGGTAACAACCGCTGTAATTCCCCACAAGCTGCCTGAAGCGATGGCGGCGCATCTTCTGGTAAGCTCTGAGAATAACATCGATCGGCTAAATCCTCAACAGCGGTTTTGCAAACAGCCTCATTATTCTTAAATTTTGCATAAACAGCCTCCTCATTCACAGTTTCTCCCTGCAAATAGTGTATCCAAGTCTCAATATTGCGCTTGGGAACAAAAATCGCGATGGCTTCATTCGGTTCCCTATTTTCCTGCTTATGTTCATCAAGCACACTAGCTAACCAATTAAGTCTTTCTGCCAGCGTACCCGTATCTGCATCAATTAACACAACTAATCCAATCGCCACCCGGTTTTTATTCTGGCGATAAGCTTTCACTTCCACCGGATACTGCTTGCGTACATAGTCCGATCCACATTCGCTACCTTCCGGACAAATATTAGCTCTAAATAGACCTGTAAAACCTCGCTTTTTTAGGAAATAACGCGCAAAAACCTCCTGCTGTCTGTCCTCGCAGAGAATGACAATCTGAACTCTACGCTGACTCATTCAACCACCCCCGTGCAATCAGTTCAGAAACTGGCAATCCCGAATAGTCAGCTACTTCATTGCTAATTCGTTTGACTCGAACAGCAGCATTGCTTTGACGCTCAAACCAATAGCCAATCGGTGAAGCTAAAAGGTAGTTAATTAACTCAGGATGGTGAGAAATTAGTAATGCTTGAAGTTTTCCCTCGCTACAAAGGTCATAAAGCTCAATCAGCCAGGGTTGAATTTCTGGCAATGCTAAAAAGTTTTCCGGTTCATCTATCCACAAGGTATAGTCTTCAGATTTTGTACCGTAAATCAGCGCGTATAAAGCAACTAATGTTTTTTGTCCGTCAGACAATTCTCCCAGACGATATTCAATTGGCTTGCTGTTATCTGTTTCTCCTGAAAACCGCAATTTTAATACCAAATTATCTTCGCTGACTCGCTCAAACTTAAAATTTGTGAATCCATCCAACACATCTCTTAAAATATTTCCTATTTCAGCAATTTTACCTTGGTCTTCAGATAAGTAGCGATACCAAGAAACAAAATTTTCCATCTTAGGAGTCAAACGCATTTGTTCTTGGCTACTTTCATCAACCATCAAGCTGGGAACAACTTGCACGATGATAAATCGCGCCATCCGTTCTCTAAACCAAGTTAACTTCGTGTTGTCGTTTCTTGGCATTAATGAAGCCAGCATAGATTGCGACCAGTCAAACTGGTATTGCGGACCCGGTGTATTATTATCTCGATAGAGTTGAACTTCGCCTAATTCAAATTTTAGTAAAGGCTGGTTATCAAAGAACAGACGCTCGTACCCAACACGACATTTATCTCGATTGTGCTCAATTCCTAATTGATATGTGTAGGAGCCGCCATTACCGATAATTTCTAGCTCGAAACGCTGAATTTGTAAAGTTTGCCAGCGGGTGCAGTCCGTAAGTTTGAAAATTCCTTCTACCTTACTGTCGCCGCTGACAAATGCTTGAATTTTCTGCAATACTTCAAAAACTGTTGATTTACCCGAGCCGTTAGAACCCAGAAATAGGTTAATTGCATCAAAGTCAAGTTCAAAATTTACCAAACAGCGAAAATTATCAATATATATTCGTTTCAGCATGGGATTTTTTCACTCATAATTCCTCTAGCTCCTGTCATTATTAACAGGAGCTAAAAACAACACTCGGCCAACCCAAATTAACCCACCCGTTCCGCCAATTCCAACCAGCGCTCAGTCGCCCGATCGATCTCCTGCGTCAACTCACCCAAACGCTCCGATAACTTCTTCATCTCTGCAAACCCGCTGGGAGCATTGTTGTACAAAATCTTCTCAATCTCTTCTTTCTCAGCTTCCATCTGCGGAATTTTAGTCTCTAACTGCTCGTATTCCCGCTTCTCATTGAAGGAAACTTTAGTCGATTTTGAGTTGGCAGCTTTGGCTTTAGAATTGTTAGATTCAGCGGTGCGTGTAACTTTTTCTTTTTCTTTTTGCCCTGTGATTTCTTTGGCTTCTTCGGCTTTCTTGTAGTCTAAATACACCGAATAATTGCCGGGATACAAGCGCAAATTGCCGCCCGGTTCCAAGGCGAAAACCATGTCGATCGTGCGATCGAGAAAATAGCGATCGTGCGACACCACAATGACGCAGCCGTTAAAATCTTCGAGATAATCCTCCAAAACCGCCAAAGTCTGCACGTCCAGGTCGTTTGTCGGTTCGTCCAAAATCAGCACGTTCGGCGCACTCATCAGCACTTTCAACAGAAATAATCGGCGCTTTTCCCCGCCAGAAAGTTTGTTAATCGGTGCATACTGTTGGTTCGGCGGAAACAGAAACTTTTCCAACATTTGAGAAGCGGTAATGATTTCCCCATCCGCCGTTTGCACCAACTCGGCCACACTTTTCAAGTATTCAATAACTCGCTGGTCTTCGTTGGGCGTCAAATCCTCTGAATGCTGGTCAAAATAACCGATATGAATGGTTGTACCGATTTCGACTGTACCCGAATCCGGCTGAATGCGTCCGGTGATGATATCCATCAGCGTCGATTTTCCCGCACCGTTGCTACCAATAATTCCTATCCGGTCTTCGGGTGTGAAATTGTAGGTAAAATCTTTAATTAAAGTGCGATCGCCGTAAGCTTTACAGATATTCAGTAACTCAATCACCTTCTTACCAATCCGGCGGCCGGCTGTGGCAATTTCGACTTTGCCGTTGGCTGTTTTGAACTCTTGGGCGCGCATATCTTTAATGCGATCGATCCTCGCTTTTTGCTTGGTACTCCGCGCCTTCGGCCCGCGTTTGAGCCATTCCAATTCGCGCCGCAATACACCCGCGTGTTTGCGAATACTGCTGGCGGCGGATTCTTCAGCTAAGGCTTTTTTCTCCAAGTAATAAGCGTAATTGCCAGCATAATTGTAAAGGTCGCCGCGATCGATCTCCAGGATGCGATTGGTAACGCGATCGAGAAAATAGCGATCGTGCGTAATCAGCAGCAAAGCACCGCGATAGCCGTTCAAATAGTTCTGCAACCACTCCACAGATAGCGCATCCAAGTGGTTTGTCGGTTCATCCATCAGCAACACATCTGGTTCAGATAAAAGCGCCGTTGCTAAAGCAATTCGCTTGCGGTAGCCGCCGGACAAATCGCCAATTTTCGCATCAAAATCTTGAATTCCCAACTTAGTCAAAATCAATTTAGCCTTAGTTTCCAAATCCCACGCATCCACCTCATCAATGCGTTGAGACACCGCAGACAGACGCGCCATCAACTTGTCAGTATCGCCTTGGCCGTGGGACAATTTATCGGAAATTTCCTCATACTCTCGCACCAAAGCCATTTGTTCGCCACTGTCGGCAAATACTTGCTCTAAGACAGTGTGATTTTCGTCTAAATCCGGCTGTTGGGGGAGATAAACAATTTTAGACCCAGGATTGACCCAGCGATCGCCAGAGTCGATCGACTCCAAACCGGCAATCATTTTCAGCAGGGTTGATTTGCCGGAACCGTTGGTGCCGATGAGTCCGACTTTATCGCCTTCATCGAGGCTGAAACTGGCATCTGTCAAGAGTTCCTTGATGCCGAAGTCTTTTTTGATCGATCGCAGAGTAAAAATAGTCATGAGTATAGAAAGTCATTTACCTGACTTAGTTTAACGCAAGTTCGATCGAGTCCGGCTGCATCGATATGGTCTATCGTTCCGATGAAACTTCTTTAAGACAAGGGCGAACTCGATTTTTATGAAGATATAAATTTTAATAAATGTTAAAAAGAAGTAGGGAAGACGAAGACTTTTCTGTACATGAGTTTTGTGAGTTACTAAAGTAAGAAAAGCTTGACATACCTCAGCGAGCTTCAGTAAATTAATCATATCCTTCAAAATTTCGCATCCTTATGGCAATAACACAGGGAGAGTTTGATGCATTAGTAGGAAAGCTGGAGGACTTCTCGAAAAGCAATCCAAAGAATTACCGCTTGCGAGTTGCCCTGTGGGCTACATTAGGATACGCCTATATCTTTCTGATACTTGGGGGGCTATTGGCACTAATCGGGCTAGTAGTCCTATTTATAGTTTATAGTAACCGTATCAATAGTTACACGATCAAGTTAGCTATTTTGTTGCTGGTTCCAGCATGGGTAATTGTGCGATCGCTGTGGGTAACTTTCCCACCTCCCCAAGGTTTGAAAGTCAATCGCCGTCAAGTTCCTCACTTATTCGCCCTAGTTGATGAATTGACAACTAAACTTCAAGCTCCCCGATTCCATAACATCCTGTTGAATCAGGAGTTCAACGCAGGAGTCGTTCAAATTCCACGGTTGGGTATCTTTGGTTGGCAGGAAAACTATTTACTTTTGGGGCTTCCCTTGATGCAGTCGTTGTCTGTGGAACAACTTAAAGCAGTTCTGGCACACGAGTTAGGGCATCTCTCTGGCAACCATTCCCGCTTTGCAGCATGGATTTATCGAATGCGAAAAACCTGGATGCAGATTTATGAACGATTGCATCAAAGCGATCGGGAGGGGGCAGCAGTTTTGTTTAATCGCTTTCTGGACTGGTATTGGCCTGCTTTTAATGCTTACTCTTTTATCCTGGCGCGGATGAATGAGTACGAAGCCGATCGCTGTGCTGCTCAACTCGCTGGAGCAAAAACTGCGGCTGAGGCTCTGATTAAAATAGAAGTAAAAGCTCGTTTTCTGCAAAGTTCTTTCTGGACAGATATTAATAAGCAAGTGGAACATCAGATCGAGCCACCAGACAATGTTTACTCCTCGATGTTGACCGTGTTGCACAGTCCGATTGCTGAAGAGAAGAACAAGCAGTGGTTAGAGCAGGCTCTTGCACAAAAGACAAATAATGCAGATACCCATCCCTGCCTTACCGATCGACTAAAATCGCTGGGTTATTCGACTGCTAAGGCACAAAAGCTAGGTCAGCCAGCGACTATAGAAATCAGTGCAGCAGAACATCTTCTGGGAACAGCTTTACAACAGTTCGCTATTCATTTCAATCAGGAGTGGAAAGAAGCAGTATCGACACCTTGGCGACAACGCTATTCCTACCTAAAGAAAACTGAGGACGAACTTCAAGTTTTAGAGCAAAAATCACAAATACAGACACTTACCGAACAAGAATTATGGGAACGAGCCTATTACACCTTGGAATTGCGAGGTGATGAAGCAGCGCTTCCCTTGTTGCAAGATATGTTAAAAACTTATCCAGATCGTGCAGAAGCAAACTACACTCTCGGGCAAATTTTGTTACAAAAGTCTGATAAGGCAGGTATTGCTTACATTGAAAAAGCCATAGTGAAAAGGATGGATTGGGTCATAAACGGTTGCGACTTAGTTTACAGTTTCTTACGGCAACAAGGTCAAACAGAAGAAGCAGAGAAATATCGCGATCGAGCCGAACAACATTATCAGCTTCTGCTAAAAGGTCAACAGGAAAGATCCAGAGTGTTCGATACCGATACATTTAAACCTCACACTCTAGAAGGATCGGAGGTAAAGGAATTGAAGCAGCAGCTAGCTGATTATCCGCAGGTTAAAGAAGCTTATCTGGTAGAGAAAGTTGTCACGTATTTTCCCGAAAAGCGCTGCATTATTCTAGGAATTGTTCGTAAACGAGGTTGGATTGAAAGTGAAGATGCGGATCAAAAGTTAATTGACCTGCTCGCTACCAATGTGCAGTTTCCTACTGAAGCCTATATCATCTCTTTCAGTGGCATGGGTACTGGTAAACTCAAGAAAAAGATTTGTCAGATCGATCGCTCTTTACTTTTTAGACGTTAGTGCTATGAGTAAGGAGGCTGAATGAAAACCGATCTCGCCCTACCAATTGACCAAATCACCAAATTCTGCCAACACTGGCAAATCATCGAACTCTCCCTCTTTGGTTCGATCCTTCGTGACGACTTTCATGCAGACAGCGACATCGATATCCGGCGTTGCTTTTGCCCCCACAGCCAACGGGCGTCTACTCGATCGCGCCCAAATGCAGCAAGAAGTCGAAGCAGTGCTAAGTAGACGAGTCGATCTAATCAGTAAACGGGCGATCGATCGCAGTTCCAACCCGATTCGCCGCCTTTGAAATTCTCTCTACGGCTCAAACTATCGTTAGTCAAATAGCGGCAATCGCGCTTCCTTGCTAGACATTGCCTCTTCTGCTCAAAAAGTCCTGCCATATAAAGGTAACACGGACAAAATAGCGTTTCTGGTCGATGATAAAACGCAGTCTGCGATATTTACTCGGCGATCGCCATAGTCGATCGACTCCAAACCGGCAATCATTTTCAGCAGGGTTGATTTGCCGGAACCGTTAGTGCCGATGAGTCCGACTTTATCGCCTTCATCGAGGCTGAAACTGGCATCCGTCAAGAGTTCCTTGATGCCGAAGTCTTTTTTGATCGATCGTAGAGTAAAAATAGTCATGAGTTTATAAAATTATTTACTTAACTTTTGACATACAGGCAAAACTTACGTTATTTTAGATTATATCATGTATTGTACCGCACTTAAATTATATTTATGGTTTCACCGAAATCAAGCGATTATTTGTCAGTGTTTGAGTTAGTAAAACCAGTCTAAAAATCCGGTTTAGACAGTCTCTCAAACGACTAAAATAAAGACACAAACCTGACTTAACTGGGACACTTAATATGGTTTCATCAGAACTAATCTCGACGTTGCGAGGGCTGAGTCGTGCAGACCAGTTATACATTATGCAGCTTTTAATTTCCGAACTAGCTCAAAAAGAAACGGATCTAATTAAGCCCGATCGAGCTTATCCAGTATGGTCGCCCTATGATGCGGTTGAAGCAGCGGATACAATGCTAAAAGTGCTAGAAGCTGCTAAGAATCAAAGCCATGACTAATACCGAGCGATACCCATTTGTCTCCAGTGATGCTTTATTGGGCGAAGCTAGTTTTCGTCCATACCTGCCTCTTAGGTTGAACTACCGACAAGCTTCCGTAACAGCATCCGGTCTATTAGATACTGGAGCTAGTGTAAATGTACTTCCGTATTTGTTAGGAGTTGAGTTGGGTTATGAATGGGAACGACAAACAACAGCATTGAGTTTGACAGGAAATTTAGCTCAGTACGAAGCGCGTGTTGTGCTTGTTCAAGCTCTTGTGGGACAGTTCGATCCCGTACAACTGGTATTTGCTTGGACGCAAGCTATAAATGTACCGCTGATTTTGGGACAAGTCAACTTTTTTATGGAGTTCAATGTTTGTTTCTATCGTTCCCAGTTGCAGTTTGAAATCGTGCCAAAATCAGCAGTACCGCAGTAACTGAAAGTTTGTTAGCGCTGGTTCAGTTCCAAATCTAAGATCAAAATTTTTACCGACAGACTAAAAGCGATCGCCCGCAACTTCTTCCAATTGATAGCCTCCTTTTCCTATACCAGAAAAATATGGAAACCGTTTATGTTGTTCAACACGTTCACATCATCAATAATGATGAAACTCGATCGCATCACAAGCAATGCAAAGCGGATGAACGGGCAATAATGTATTCGCAATCTTCGGCTTACTGTTCGTCGAGTTATTGAACTGTTAGCAACTTATCCCGATCGAGCAGAGCTACATCAAGAGTTTCCAGAACTAGATGATGAAGATATCCGGCAAGCCCTAGTTTTTGTATCTTCTTACCTTGACAATCGCATCATTGAGCTACCTAATCGCTAGTGAGTTAACTCCTAGTACAACTGAATAAACCGCTTTTTTACATGATTTCATACAAAACAATAAATTGGGTATGACGAGGAGATTGACAAACAAAAAAGCTAGGCGGTAAAATGAGGAAAAAAGCACGGATAATTCCCAAATGAACGATCGATACTCAGCAGATTTGATATCACCCGCAGAGTTACACCGCCAGCTTAATGACTTACTCAAGCAACTATCACCAGAACGATTACAAGTGCTTGCTGATTTTGCGGCTTACTTAGCAAATGCTGAAAGCGAAGCTGCAACTCAAGAACTTTTGGAAATTTCTGGATTGCTAGAGCGATTTAAGCAAAATCAAGCAACTCCTAAAACTGATTACACAACCTGGAGAAGTCTTCGCTCCGATGTATGAAGTTCTTCTCCATCCTGATGCTCAAAAGGTTTATGTCAATGCTGACAAAGCCCTAGCGAAGAAAATTGCCCGATGTTTGGAGCAGTTAGAACAAACTCCTCAGTTGCACCCTAACATTAAAGCCCTCAAAGGAGATTATGCAGGGTACTATCGCTACCGAATCGGGGACTACAGAGTGATTTACTCGATCGACGATGAAGTGGTGCAGGTATTTGTTGTGGCGATCGCTCATCGCAGTCAAGTCTATGAACCGTGAGGGCGAGTTAGTCAGCCCAGCAACAAGAGCGATCGATTTAATCAGTAAACGATCGACTCCATACCCGCAATCATTTTCAGCAGCGTTGATTTGCCGGAACCGTTTGTGCCGATGAGTCCGACTTTATCGCCTTCATCCAGGCTGAAACTGGCATCTGTCAAGAGTTCCTTGATGCCGAAGTCTTTTTTGATCGATCGCAGAGTAAAAATAGTCATGAGTATAGAAAGTCATTTACCTAACTTAGTTTAGCGCTGACCTTCCCACTCCGGCACAAACCCGATTATTTAGATCCGGCACAAACCCGATTATTTAGAGAATCCCTAAACAAACTTTATTCTGTTACAGAATAGCAATTGCCGATCAATTTGTGTAGCTCGCGATCGGCATGAGGATACTTGTCATCCAGCGTTAAGGGCAGATACACCGCACGCAATTTCAATTGTTGGGTCGTATTTGAGAAGTTATCGTGGATCTTCAGTCTCTGTAACTTTTTGATTATCAGCTTCTTTTTTTCTGATATCGTTGAACTTACTCAGAAGCTTCTGATAAAGGTAGTCATCTTTGCCTCTAACACTACCTACAAACTCGATTTTCCCACGTAGAGAGTCTACGAAACGCGCTAGCTCCTTCTCGGGCAAGGTCACTTTCTTCGCATATTTTAATTCATAAGTCTCTGTAGCTGCCTGTAGTCCATACTTTTCCCAGGCATGAAGAGCACCGTCAATATTACGGACGTATTTACGACTTACATTAACAGTTTGATTGACAATTAGACCTGTAACTTCCTGCCTTTGTGTTTGGTTGTAAGATAACCTGACTTTTGCCTCGTTAATTCTAAACCCATTTCTCTCTATGAGCGCTCGCAATTCATCTCCTACAACCACCTTAGAAGAACCTTTTTCATAAGATGAAACTAATGAAACTGGTAGTTCCTTCCTGTTGCTAGATAAAGTAATGTCATCTGCATATCGTGTATGAAATAACCCATGCTCTCTGGAAAATCTTTGTAATTCGCTATCCATTTTTGCACAAATAAGATTTGAGACTATTGGTGAAGTTGGTGCTCCTTGTGGTAGTTGATTATCGAAACAGCATATCTGAGCTAATATAGTCGCGACTTTCTCGTCTAGTTCATACGGTTTTCCCATGAACAATCCCCTAACTCGACCAAAGTTAATAGAACCAAAGAACTCCTTAATATCCAGGTTGAGAATAAACTTTTTTCCGACATGAGCTTTAGCGTTAGTAATAATGCTACGCGAAGTCGCAAATCCGTGAACAGAAGGTCTTGGTCGATAGACAGCATATAAAACTTGGCTGAGCTTTCTTTGAACTATTCCTAACGAACCATTAGGGGAATGAATAGTTCTATAACCTCTAGATTTCTTGGGAACCTGAAATTTTGTGTACCGAGAATCGTGAGGAGTTCGGTAAATATAGTAGATAAGATATTCATAGGGAACTTTCAATAGTTGAGCAACATCATAAGGTGATTTAAGCTCTTTGAACTTTTGGGAAAGTTCTTCGCAACTCTCGTATAAAAATGGATCGAGATCAGTCTTATTTTTCATAACTATCGGCTCAGACTCTTAAAATGAAGTACCTACTTTCTGAGCATTCACGCTTTTTGCATACGCAGCGCACACTGACACTGTTCAGTACCAGGAGCGTAAGGCTAAGTTGAGAGTCCTCCGTAGCAGTATCGCTCACGGAAATAAATACCCATTAAGTAGGTACGACACTAATTATACCACGATTTGGAGAATCGTTCAATCTTATTAAAAATCTTATGGTACTTTCTAAATATTCTTAATTCGTATTACCTCTTTTATAAATTTCCTGATATGTTTTTTTCTTTTCATATTTTGCCAGTCTATAATTGGGGGATATTTTAAGTGCCATATTCAGAAAATAAAGAGATTGACTATATTTTCCTTGATGCCTGAAGGCAACGCCAATCTTAGTAAGAATCGTATAATCATTCGGCTGCATCTTAAGCAAATTTTGATAAAATAAAAGAGCTTCATCCCATCTGTCTAGATCCTGAAGCATTAATCCTTTGTTGTTTAAAATAGAAAAATCGTTTATATTTGATTTAATGGCTTCATTTAGGATAGATAACGCGCCTTCTAAATCACCTATGCTCTTACGATCCATTGCATAATTTAGCCTGAATGCTGAGCTTTTAGGATCTAGTTCAAGCAATTTCAGGTAAACTCGCTCCATAGTATCAACATCACCCATATATTTTGCAACTTTGGCTCTCCTCTCTAAAATGCTGCGATTATGAGGTTCTTTTTCTAGTTTTTTATCGAGGTCGTCGGCTTCTTTCCGCAAATGTACCTGTGTGCGTCTCTCGTATTCTTTGGCAATTTCTTCACTAGTAAGTTTGATACAACTTGACCCTTTCTTCAGGTACACGCTTCCCCCTGAAGTTCTATAGAGATGTTTATCTTTTGTCTTGATAACGTGTATTTGCACCACATACAAGTCTTCTAGACGCTCCCGCTCCGAATTGAAAATATCATGAACAGTCACTCTATAATCATGATGAGAAATAGGAGGATCTGTCATTCTTAATTTATTAGGAATATTTCTACCAATCTCGTCTCTTTCGTTTCGATTAAGAATAACCCCCTGAATGATCCCGCAGTCATCTAGACCCAAATAGATATCTCCCTCTATTTGGGCATTCAGGAATCCCAGCACATACTCTTCAGCATGGTTCACAATCGTATTGACTGGCCTCTTTGAACTTATCTCCTTAAACTCCACAGAATCTCCTTCTTCTCGATCAAAACTTTCTCCTTTCACAAAGTAAATCGGCTGTGTCATATGTATGGGCATAAACTCTAGTTTCAATGTTACAGCAATTTGAATTTTAGATCGCAATCTACTATAATTCAGATACCAACCTTTGTTGGAGTATTTTTATATGTCGTTGCAAGAGCTTCAAGAAAAAGCCTGCCAACTCTCAGTCAGCGATCGCCTTGCCCTGCTAGGTGCGATCGTTCAATCCCTGCAAAGTACACCAGAAATCGAGAATTGGCAATATTTAATTGCACGTCCTCATCCTTGGCGCAAACAACTTTACATTAAGGGACGTAAATTACTGGCATCGACTATTTGGCGAGACATGACTGCCAATGGGATGTCACCCGAACAAGCTGCCGAAAATTGGGATTTACCCCTGTCTGCTATCTATGAGGCGATTCATTACTGTCAGAATAATCAAGAAATTATAAAATTAGAAGCAGACGAGGAACGCTATCGATTGGAAGTAAAAGGAGTCCAAGTTGAGCCTACGAATGCTGCTTGACGAAGATGCTCAAGCAAAGTATTTAGTCAATCTTCTTCAGGCAGCCGGTCACGATGTAGCCACAGTCAATACATTGGATTTAATGAATCATCCAGATTCAGTCGTGCTAGACGCTGCCAGAGAAAATGAGAGAGTGCTGCTTACACGCAATTGTGATGACTTTCAGCAATTGCATCAAGCGAACCCAGAACATTCAGGAATTTTGGCAGTTTATCAAGATTCTGAAGCTTCTAAGAATATGAGTTATCAGGCGATAGTGAAGGCAATTGATAATTTAGAGACAGCCGAATATGAACTAAATAATCAGTTTGTGGTTCTCAATCAATGGAGTTATTAATGAGAACTTTCTGGGAAAATGCAAAATAGAAGTCTCATTGTTACCTGCTATTATACAATCTTACGCGCTTCCTCAATCGATCGCTCTTTTTATTTCAACAACTGCTTCTCCCGTTTGACCCGTTGCGCGATCGAGTATTTATAAGAAGTCGTGCCGATCGACTGCTTAAACAGATCGGCGAAAAGTCCGTTAAGGTTATCTGTTTTCAGCCGAGATTAGGTAAGAAAAATCGTTAGCTTGGTTGGTAAGTGCCAGCGCTCGCCCCTCAGTATAACACATCACTGCAACCGACCTTATGCTAAGTTATTGTTGGAATTAGGAGCGATCGACCGCGCCAGCAAAAAAGGAGGATGTACAAAAATGGGTAAAGGCAGGTTAGAAGCGTTCAGCGATGGTGTAATCGCCATTCTCATCACGATTATGGTGCTGGAATTGAAAGTGCCCCATGAAACAGATTTAGCGGCGCTGCGTCCGCTACTTCCAGTATTTCTGAGCTATGTACTCAGTTTTATTTATCTTGGTATCTACTGGAACAACCACCATCACTTGTTACAGGCGGCTCGGCACGTCAATGGTAATGTTTTGTGGGCTAATCTGCATCTGCTGTTCTGGTTGTCACTCATTCCCTTTGTCACTGCCTGGACAGGCGAGAACAACTTCGCGGCCTGGCCAGTTGCGCTTTATGGCACTGTGCTGTTGTTGGCTGCGATCGCTTACTTCATTCTCAGTCGAGTCCTTATTTCTTACCACGGTAAAGATTCAACTCTGGCAATTGCACTTGGGCGAGACTTTAAAGGTAAAGTATCAGTGGTGATTTATGCCGCAGCAATCCTGCTTTCCTTTGTGAACTCGTGGTTTGCTTTCATGCTGTACGTTTTAGTTGCAATAATGTGGCTTATCCCCGATCGGCGTATTGAGAGAAGTCTGACTTCGTGAAGAATGTTCCACAAAAAGCCATCGCCAGCCAGCTAACACTTCGCTTTAGCAATTAACAAATGACTATTCATCAAAACGGACTTTTTGTTGAACCCGGTCAAGGTCGTTCTTACTACCTCGGTCAAGACCTCTATACCTTCAAAGCAATTGGTGAAGAGACAGGTCAAGCCTATGCGCTTTGTGAAGTAATTATTGCACCTGGTGGCGGTTCCCCGACCCACCGGCACCACCGAGAAGATGAATCATTCTACGTTCAAGACGGAGAGATTGAATTTCAGCTAGACGATCGTACTTTCGTGGCGACGGCTGGAACCTTTCTTCATTCACCGAAAGGCCAGCTTCACCGATTTACGAATACCACCGCTACACCGACTAAAATGCTGGTTTGGGTCACTCCTGCTGGCTTTGAGAAATTTATTGCCGAAATTGGAAAGGCCGTGAACGGTGAGATTACCCTTGGAGCATCCTTGAGCCCTGAAGATTTGGACAAAATTCTTACTACTGCTCCCAAGTACGGTATCGAGATCGTCCCTCCACCATCCGAGTAGCGATCGTGCGATCTCTTACTGTAAAAAAAACAAGCACAGGAGTAAAGAGATACCTGATCGGGAGTCTAACTTGAGTCTACGAATGCTGCTTGATGAAGATTCTCAAGTAAAGTATCTGGTCAATAAGTAAGGAGGCTGAATGAAAACCGATCTCGCCCTGCCAATTGACCAAATCACCAAATTCTGCCAACACTGGCAAATCATCGAACTCTCCCTCTTTGGTTCGATACTTCGCGACGACTTTCATGCAGACAGCGACATTGATATCCTAGTTGCTGTTGCCCCCACAGCCAACTGGGGTCTACTCGATCGCGCCCAAATGCAATAAAAACTCGAAGCAATCCTCAGCAAACCAGTCGATCTAATCAGTAAACGGGCGATCGATCGCAGTTCCAACCCGATTCGCCGCCTTGGAAATTCTCTCTACGGCTCAAACTATCGTTAGTCAAATAACGGCGATCGCGCTTCCTTGCTAGACATTACCAAGGCTGCTCAAAAAGTTTTCCAATATAAAGGTAACACGGACAAAGTTGCGTTTCTGGCCGATGATAAAACGCAATCTGCGATCGTGTTTCAACTTCTGATTATCGGTGAAGCGGTGAAACGCCTTTCTCCAGAACTGCGATCGCAATGTTCAGAAATTCCTCGGTCACTCATTGCCAGAATGCGGGACAACTTGATTCATCTATATGATGACATCGACCTTGATGAAGTCTGGAAAACCTCAAATGAAGATATTCCAACACTGCTGATTGCCTTGGAACCTCTATTGCTAGAAGAATAAAACTTATTTCCTCTGTAAAATTTAAGAGTGGCAACAATGAGTAAAAATGATGAATCTAAGCAATTTCTTCCTGATGACAAGTTAGATACCGATCGGATTGTCGTTGAAGTCCCTGCCGAGCAAAAATCTCCTTATCAAGAAAGAATTCCATCTGGATATGAGCCTATGGGTGAAATATATCTCCGTGGAAGAGCTTTTAGAGGTTTAGCAGGAGGAAGAATTCGTTGGTGGGTGCTTATTTCGGGCTGGATACTCTTTGGCGGTTTAGCGCTGCTGATTCTGATTTCAGCGATCGCCTCAGCATCTTTTTCAGCTTTACCAGCTTTGATTATTCTTGCCATTCCTATTATAATTCTGTGGCGAGGAACCACTGCCAAGTTATTCATCGAGAAACATAAAAGTCGGAGAAGATAGTTGCTTATTGGGCAAAGTCGGTGGGAATTATAGGGGCATTGTTTTCCTGGTTGAAACAGGACGATATTCGCAGTATAATAATAGCTCGATCGCTCAATTAGCTCTGTATACTCTCGGTGTCAGGCCCGTAAATTGCCGAAAGTTTTTGCTGCCAATGGCTGTGGCTGTTGAAGCTGCAAGAATACGGCAATGTCGGCAATCGATCTATCTCGAAAGTTTCAACAAAAAATTCAACACAGCCGCCACCTTGACATGACTAGCAGTACGCATCTTACTTGTATCTAGAGACGGGTTGTTTCAATAATATCTTCTCTACCTTTCGGAAGAGATAAACCCGCCCCGATCTAACGCCACAAAAATAATGTTTAGAGTAAAAAGGCGGGGGTGGAAAGTACGAATGCAGATTGTAGGGTTTCCTTGCCTGTCATTCCCAAGTGCGATCGCCGAAGATCGGAGTATAGAAATTAAACGGCTGGTTTTCACCCGCCCTTACACAAAATGAACTCACAACTAGAACAACAAGTAACAATTCTACAAGACGAAACAGCAGCGGCCGGGAATTCAGCAAACCCAACAGTTGAAACTCATGTATTCGCCTCAGAATTTGCCACAGAGGAAAAAGTCAGAGTGGAAGAATTTAAGATTAGCGCTGACAGTTTAATTGCTAAAGTCAAAGAACTAATTCAGCAAGGAAAACTCCGCCGCCTCGTCATCAAAAACTCCCAAGGGCGGACTTTGGCAGACATTCCGCTGATGGCGGGATTGGTAGGCGGCGTTGCCGGATCGGTAGTCTTTCCAATTGCTGCTGTACTGGCTACAGTGGGGGCAGTTGTGGCTCATTTAACTGTAGCCGTCGAGCGCAAAGAGCAGTAGTTGGATTTGTCTAAAGCGAGGAAAGCGAAGCAATCTCAGAGCCTGGGATTGCTTCGCTTTCGCTTTTTATATATTAACGATAATTGCGATCGCCACCTTATATAGCTCTTCTCAGGTAGATGAGGTATGAATGACAGCTTATATAACCACTGAAACGTATAGGGCCCTTTCGGCCCAACTACGTACCTCATTTGCTTGAGAAGCGCTATATATAAGCCCGTGCTAAACTGATATCAAAATTTTAGATAAAGAATCACGATGTCAATTCAACCCAGAGAATACGACGCCGTGCTTGGCTCTAACAATACAGCAGTACCTACAGATGCTGTTTTAGGTGGAATATAAGGAGTCAAGCGCCGACTTGCCACTGGAGGCATTGAATTTAGAATCATTGCTCTTTCTCAACCATTAAATTATGCACAAGCTGCTTTAGATGTAGTTATTCAAGCGCTTCAAGATCGAGCCAAACAAATCCAATGGTCTGCTTATGGATTACTTGCTGGAAAAACCGAAACCAAAGTAAGCTGTTGTGCATTTAAATTGTATATTTCGAGTCCCGATCGAAAATCGTCAAATCCTCTCCCCCGATCCCCATCGGACCCTCTCCCTCTCTAATACCACAGGCAATCTAGATGCAACACAGCTTATCTGCTTAGTCTAAACTCCAATTGAGAACTGCTATAGCCGTTCGAGCTCTCATATTCGCGGACGTAGTTGGGCCGAAAGGGCCCTATACGTTTAAGTGGTTATATAATCTGTCAATGATACCTCACCACGCTTGAGAAAGGCTATATATCGTTTTCTTCAGAGTCCGCGCGGGCGGACTTTGTAGGTGTATAAGCGAAATATATTTCCCCCGAATTACCTAATTAACAGCAGCCAATCGAAAATTTAAAAGCTTACTCATAGTAAGCCGATCGCGCCCCTGCCTTTTCGACTCATAAAGAGCCTCATCAGCCGCCAGTAGCAGGGTTATCGCATCATTTTCCTCACTGGGAACAACGCTGGCAATTCCCAAGCTAATCGTTACCACAGAATTAGGTAAGCCGTCAACACTCTCCGGGTGAAAAACAATATTCAAAGCTTTCACTTTCGCTCTAATTTGTTCGGCAACAACCAGAGCCGCCGACGCATCTGTTTCCGGTAAAATCACAGCAAATTCCTCGCCCCCGTAGCGAGCAGCTACATCAGCAGGACGCTGGAGCGATCGTCTAATTGCCTGAGCTACCAATCGCAAACAATCATCTCCCCGTTGATGTCCATAGGTGTCATTGTAAATTTTGAAATAATCAATATCGCACAAAATTAAAGATATAGGAGAACCCCTGCGATCCATGTGCTGCCATTCCGTTCGCAAGCAACTATCAAAATACCGTCTGTTGCCAATTTGAGTAAGTTCGTCCACATTCACCAAAGCTTGCAGCCTTTGATTTTCTTGCTGCAACTCCTCAAAACGAACCACCCACAACTTGTCCTCACACAAATTTTGCCCTTTAAAATACAGGCGGTATAATTCGCAAGACAAACTACAGTTATTTCCGTCTAATTTGATAAGTCCCATGCTGTCTAACTGATAAGCAATCAAAGGTTCGAGGTAAATGCTATTTTTAGCATCGACAACTTGTTGGAATGCGGAGGCAAGTTCGGGCTGCTGTTTAATGGCAAGCGACTGATTTTGCAAGTAGTCGCTATAAATTCCGCTGTGAGTAGGAGCTGCTGTTAACAATTCTGCCAACTCAGCTCGCCCCAGTTTTTCCCCAGGCTCCTCCCGATCGACAGACTGGCGATTTTGTTGCAAAATTGCCAGGTGATACAGGGCTAAATGCACTAAATAAGGATGCCCGCCTACCATGTTCATTAATTGCTCGATCGGATAGCTATTGCTCCAGTTCAGTCCGTGTCTGGACGCCAAATCTTGAACTTGTTCGGCACTAAATTCTGAGAGTTTAATCGGCATTCCTACATTAAATGGAGATTGATTAAGATTCAAAGGAATATAAATTTCGGTTGAATAAATAACAACAACGCGGAGTTTTTGCCAAGTTTTGCTAGCCCGAGCTTGTTCGTACCAAAAACGGATAACCGACAGAAAATCTCGAGCAATATTGGTGCGTTCAAATACTCGATTTATTTCGTCGATCGCCAAGACAATGGGACTGTCAATTAGTTCGAGCAAATAGTTTTCAAAGTAAATAGTGCAGCTTACCTTGCTGCCCATATCTTCATCCCAGAATTCATCAAGATTTGGTTCGAGTTTGAGTTGCCGAGCGACATTGACACAAAGCCAGCGTAAAAATTTATCTAAACTAGCAAAAACCGCTGCGTCGGCTTGATGAAAGTCTACAGTTACTGTGCGGTATCCACGATCGACTGCCGCGTGAATTATCCGCAGCATCAGCGAACTTTTACCCATTTTTTTGGGAGCTTTAATGCGAACCAGGCCTCCGGGTTTGCTAATTTCTGCACAGGCGAGAGCTTCGGCCCCCGAGCGCTCAATATAAAATCGAGAGTCAAGCGGTATGGGACCACCGGGAAATTCTAGGTCGGCAACTGTTTGGATCGAGTTTGGTGATTGTTGGAGTCCTGCCATAGTCCTTGCACAAGGCGATACCCTGACTGTATCTTAATGTGGGTCAACCTTTGTCAGGTTAGGGGGTAGACCAGCGGTGTCCAAAATCGATCGACAATCCTACAAAATCTAAGTTTTTAGGGACTTGCCGGAACTGACTTTGCTATAGTAGTGTCACTTTACCCAATATCAAATGCTGCTTCAACACGGCTCTGCAGACCGACAAAAATTCGACGGTAGCCCAGACGCGATCGTACTTGGTCTTTACCGGAAAATTAACTCGTCGGTCGTCGAGGTCGCGCAGGAAGAGCCCCTATCTAAGGAGAAACAATCATTGTCACGCCGCTACCTGTTTACCTCTGAATCGGTCACTGAAGGCCATCCCGATAAAATCTGCGATCAAATTTCAGACACGATTTTAGATGCCTTACTGACTGAAGACCCCAAAAGCCGCGTCGCAGCCGAGGTAGTCGTCAACACTGGCTTAATGCTGCTGACTGGCGAAATTACCACTAAAGCTCAGGTAAATTACATAGAATTAGCCCGGAAAAAAATAGCCGATATTGGCTACATCCACGCTGACAACGGCTTTTCTGCCAATAGCTGCTCGGTGTTGGTAGCTCTTGATTCTCAGTCTCCCGATATTGCTCAAGGGGTGAATACAGCCCACGAAAGCCGGGAACAATCGAGTGAAGAGGAATTAGACGCCATCGGCGCTGGCGACCAAGGCTTGATGTTCGGCTTTGCTTGCAACGAAACCCCGGAATTGATGCCTCTGCCGATTAGTTTAGCGCACCGGATTTGCCGTCAATTGGCCGCAGTCCGCAAAACCGGTCAGTTATCTTACCTGCGTCCCGACGGCAAAAGCCAAGTTACGGTGATTTACGAGGACGGCAAACCTGTTGGCATAGATACGATTTTAATTTCTACGCAGCACACCGAAACGATCGGCGACATCACAGAAACGGCCGCAGTTCAAGCCAAGATCAAACAAGACCTTTGGACGGCAGTCGTCCAACCCGTGTTTGCCGATATTAGCGTGAAGCCAGATGCAGAAACTCGCTTCCTTGTCAACCCCACAGGCAAATTTGTGGTCGGCGGACCTCAAGGAGATTCGGGTTTGACGGGTCGCAAAATTATTGTGGATACCTACGGCGGCTATTCCCGCCACGGCGGCGGCGCTTTTTCTGGGAAAGACCCCACCAAGGTAGACCGCAGCGCGGCTTATGCTTGTCGCTACGTTGCTAAAAATATTGTAGCGGCTGGTTTAGCCCAAAAGTGCGAAGTGCAGTTGAGTTATGCGATCGGGGTTGCGCGACCTGTTAGCATGATGATCGAAACTTTTGGCACTGGGAAAGTTGATGACGATCGCCTTTTGGAAGTTGTGAAGCAGCATTTTGAACTGCGTCCTGCAGGCATCATTCAGGCATTTAACTTGCAGAATTTGCCGGCTGAAAGAGGCGGCCGTTTCTATCAAGATGTGGCGGCTTACGGTCACTTCGGGCGCACTGATTTAGACTTGCCTTGGGAGCAAACCGATAAGGCCGAACTTTTGAAAGAAGCTTTGAGCCAGAAGCTGTCTGGAGTAGCTGGATAGTACAGTTTTGGGGTGCGCGCAGCGCCCCTTATCCATAAATAATATCGGGTGCTAAGCTGTTTCGGAATTTAAATTATCTGTAAGAAAAAATAAAACAATGAGTGGGACGTTGCTCAGAGCAACGCCCCGAATATACAATTTAAATGCGCGACAGCTACCAATCAATATAGGGTGCGCGCAGCGCCCCCGATCCATAAATAATATCGGGTGTTCTTCGGCCCATCTTGTCCATAAATAATAAGCTGTTCTCCATTTAAATTGCGTGTCAGAAATCACTCAAATTATTGTGGTACGGACACGCGAGCCCGTCCCGAATATGCAATTTAAACGCGCAACAGCTTACCGGGTGCTACCAATCAATAATAACGTAGCTGGTTCAGCGCCCACCTTCAAACAAAAAATAAATGCGATTTTTCACACCTTTCCAATCAGCAATTCGCAGTTTTGCCTCTTCCCTCCAACAGCGGTTGGCGACGACTGGATTTTCTGCACCCAATCCAGCAACGCTGCCAAGTTCGTTTGCGACTAACAATCCTGGTGGAATTCGCGGCGTTTGGATACCCACGACTGACTGCAAAGTTCTCACATCAAAAGAGCGAATTGCTGAGGCAATGGACTTTCTCGCCGATACAGGATTTAATACAGTTTTTCCTATAATTTGGAACCAGGGTTATACGGCTTATCCTTCTGGGATTATGCGAGAAAACTTTGGGGTGGAAATTGACTCGCGCTATCAAGGTCGCGACCCCTTAGCAGAAATATGTGTTGAGGCCAAGAGAGTTGGTTTAAAAGTGATTCCTTGTTTTGAATACGGATTTGTAAGTTCTTACAATCGCAAGGGCGGTCATTTGCTGGCGAAAAAACCTGAGTGGATAGCCCGTGATGCCAGCGGCAATTTACTTAAGAAAAATAACTTTGACTGGATGAATTCTCTTGACCCGGAAGTGCAAGACTTTGTGCTGGGGTTGATGCTGGAAGTTGCTAAGAATTATCCGGTAGACGGCGTTCAAGGAGACGATCGCATTGCGTTTCCGGTAGAAGGCGGTTACGACGAAAAAACGGTTAAACGCTATCGAGAAGAGTGCGGTAGATCGGCACCGTCCGATTGTAAAGAGCAACATTGGCGGCAGTGGCGTGCTAATATTATTACTGAGTTTGTGGCTCGTTTATACCGAGAAGTGAAAGCGATTAATCCAGACTTGTTGCTATCGATGTCGCCGAGCCCTTATGACTGGGGACTGGTGGAATATTTGCAAGATTCTAAAGCTTGGCTTGACAAAAATTTGGTGGATCTGCTTCACCCGCAGTTTTATCGCCGCGATTTTAATGCTTACAAACAATTGGTCGATAAAATGATGGCTGGACAGCTTAGCGGGCAGCAAGTAAAGTGCGTGTCGCCCGGTATTTTGTTGACGAATCGAGGCAGCAAATATAGCATAACTCCCGAACTGTTGTTGCAAGTAATTGCTTACAACCGCTCTTGCGGGATTCAAGGAGAAGTGATGTTTTTTTACGAAGGTTTGCGAGATAACGATAACGCTTTGGCTGAGGTTTTGAAAAAAGGGCCTTATGCTCGTTGAGAAATTGTCCCGCAATCAAGCTGTTTCCTGTTGGCAGCAGTCAATCGATTTTAGATTTTAGATTTTAGATTTTAGATTTTTTAGATTAAAGAATTGAAGTATTGACCCCTCGGATAAATACGTTCGGCTCTTTATCGGATACAGGTTTTTTATTTCTGGACGGATCAATCCGGGGGCTTCTATCCTGGATGCTTGATTGTCAACCGCGCCGATCGCTATTTCAAACCAAGTTGGTATAAAATAAGATGTTGCAGCATTCTCAATCAGCTTTGATTGACAGGCTTTCGGGCTTGTTCCCCAAAAAGTGAATTTTCTCGCTTCACAGGCCGGAAAGCCTGTTGCTCAAAAGGGTGCAAGATGTGAGTATAAAATGATATAGCAGAGCTATGCCGGTTAAAAGCGCAGCGATGCCAAGCAGCAAGCGCTACTAATTGTCAAGCCGATCGCCCAAAGCAACCCGATAATTAATAATTGGGGAGTTGCAAAAATAGTGGAACGAGACATATTTTAGAAGTGGTGCAAGCTTTTTTTATAAGTAGCGTTTTGTAGACGCCATATTTTTTAAAGACAGTTTAAAAGAGCAATCTCAACCGCTCGCCAAAATATTAGGATAAATCAGTGAACTCAGCAGCAAGCCTCATCCAACAGCTACCCGAACTCAGCGATGCTCAATTCCATCAAAAATATTTGAAACAAAAACAAGGGATGCTAACCTTGGCGACTATATTGCCGCAAGTAGAACAGAAAAGTCTGGCGTTGCGGGCAGTAAAATTAGCTCTAAAAGTAAATTTAAAACTCGGCTCGAAGCTAGCAGGAACGGTAAAGCCAGAATTTCAAACAGCCACAGTAAAATTAATCGACAAAATCCCCACTTCGCCGCTGCTCAAAATTCAACTGCTGGCCCTAACAAGTTCGGATATGGCAATTCCGATGCTGGCGGCAGCATTGAACCACAAAGAAAGTGCAGTGCGCCTTGATGGGATTCGAGCGATCGGGAAAATCGGCTCCGAAGCAGCAGTAATTGAATTAGCCCGATCGCTCGAATCCAAAGATTCCCAAATCCAAGCTTGGGCCGCTTGGGCTTTAGGAGAAATTGACTCGAAACCAGCCGCCGCAGCACTGCTCAAAGCCCTCAAACACCAAGACCCCCGGGTGCGCGCCCGGGCTGTTTGGGCTTTGGGCAAAATTAACCCGAAAACAGCCGTCCCCGCGCTGCTCAAAGCCCTCAAACACCAAGACTCCGAGGTGCGCTGGCGGGCGGCGGTCAACTGCGGGAAAATCGGCGTCTCGGAGGTAGTTCCCGGGCTGCTGAATGCCCTCAGAGACGAAAATCACATCGTCCGCGCTAGGGCTGCGGCGGCTTTGGGGAAAATCGGCGATTGTGAGGCAGTACCCGGCTTAGTAGAATTGCTTCGCGACGATCCAGACTCCTATGCAGTTTCTTTGAGGGCCGCCGAGGCCTTGGGACAAATCGGCACGGAAACGGCTGTGGCGGGGCTGGTGGAAGCCCTCAACCATGAAGACTCAGACGTGCGCGGCAGTGCGGTTTCTGCCTTGGGAGAAATCAGCAGCGAGGTGGCTGCGGCGGCCGTAATGCGATCGCTCTGGGATCGGGACATTTTCGTGCGCGGCAGGGCGGCGGTTGCCCTGGGGAACATCAATACAGAGGGAGATGCTAAATTGCCAAAAATGGTGGTCGCTGGACTGGCGAGCGCCATTGGCGACAGCGAATCTTATGTGCGGTGGAGAGTTGCTGCTGCTTTGGGGGAAATTGGGACAGAGGAAGCTGTGGCAGGTTTGGTGCGGCTGCTGGGAGACGAAACTTCTGGAGTGCGCCAAAAGGCTGTTAAATCCCTCGGTCAAATTCGCTCAACGGCTGCTATGTTGGCTCTGGAAACAGCTTTAAATCGCGAATTTGCTGACGTTCGCGCGCTGGCTGCCCAATACTTGGCGGATGTCAGCACTGAGGCAGAAACCGTTGATTTGGGTCCCTCAGTCTCAGCAGATTTATCGGGTGAAAAACTGCCGAAAATCCTGATTGCTTCGCAAGCAGAAGCCAGTGAATACATTGTTGAGCGCCCTGCGCGACGCGAGATTAAATACCTGATCTCGATCGGCAGTCCGGGTGTGCCCGAACCCAAAACTTTTCATCAAATCCCGAACCGGATGTGCCTGGAGTTTAACGACCTCGACACCCCCGTTGACGACCCCGATCAAATCTTGCCTACCCTTGAGGATGTATTGAAAATTATTGACTTCGCCCTCAAAATGTCGTCGCAGGGAGGCAGTTTGCTCATCTGCTGCCAAAGTGGGATCAGCCGTTCAACGGCCGCAGCTTTGATTGTTTGTGCTGCGCTGTTGGGCCGCGGCAAAGAACGGGAAGCTTGGGCCTTGGTACTCGCCGCCAGACCCCAAGCCAAGCCGAACCGCTGGATGGTACATTTGGCGGATGAAGCTTTGGGTAGAGACGGTAAGCTAGCACTGGCGATCGAATTGACTACCGCAACTCCAGAACTCGCAATCGCCAACAGTTGACCGAAAGTATCCAGGATACCCGCCACGTGATTCATTCCGAAAGCAGACTCAGGACCGGGAAATAAAAAACCTGTATCCCATGAAACTTGCCGAACGTATTTATCTCGCGCAAGTCAATGCTTCAATTCTAAAATCTAAATTCTAAAATCTAAAATCGCGCAATCGATTGACTTGCAGAAACCGGGTTTCTTTTCGCAATCCCTACAGTTATACTCAATTAACGACACTACACCTCAGACTTGTCTGTGCGGGGCAACGATGCCAAAAGTCGATCGCCAGGGTGCAAAAGTTCGATCGGCTGCTGCATTTGTGACATTCTGTGCTAATAAGTTGTCGGATGCTCAACAAAAACCGTCAAGCAATCGTCGCATTGCTGGCAGCCAAAGTCCAAAGCGAAGAAATCGGGTGCATTGTCAACAGGCAATATCAGCTTTGGGCCAGTCACAGGCAAAACAGGTCAGAGAGAATTTTCTCCCTGTAACATTCCACGCAGGGATAATTCACTGCAGGGATAAATTTTTATTTTTTTTGCCTGCTGCAGACTTTTACGAGTGGAAAAAGTAATTTGGCAACAGTCATCAACAGCCTAATTATCTATTAGACATCAACCGAATTTAAGTTTCTCCTCTGACTCGACAAGAGTTTCAGATGCTTTTTCCCAGATGTCTGCGGTCAAATAGACAAGCTTTTCCGTTTGGAGAACTTAAGAGCGTGGTAGATTTTAACAAAATACAGCGGTTGCATATGTCACAAATTAACTTGCTAAAAGAAACAGGACACGACGCAAGTTTCTCGGTTGCCGTTTGGGAAGACCAGGGGGAATTGAATCCAGATTTAGAACCATTTAACCCGCCGAAAAAAAACGTGAAAACGCGAAAGGTTAACCCAAAAATTGCCAATTTAGGTAAACAGATGCCAGTTTTAATTTCCGGAGGAGTGGCTTCTGTTGAAACCGCGCACAAAAAACAATCTAACCAGGGTTTGGGAGAAAAACTATCCTTAAAATTCAGCCCGATTTTGCCGTCTAAAATTGGCGGTTTGCCTATCCATCAAAAAATTGGCTGCGGGTATTTGCTAGCAATAGGAATCGGATTTTTGGGTTCGCTGAGTGGACTGGTGATTGCCGATTACTATCAAGGCAAAGGATTAAAACAACTCAATGATGCTCACCTACAAGCGCAATTAATCGGCAATTTTAAAGATGCAGCGCTGGTGGCCCAATTGCAGGGTTCACAGCTAGATTCTTTTGTAGATAATTATGCCAAGCTAAAACAGCAAGAAGAGCAGTTGTTTGAGAGCATTGTTCTGGCAAAAAATCTGCAGTTGCGTATAGAAAATTTTGCCGACAGCCAACCCGCTTGGCTGGCTGCAAAACCGGAATTTCTCAAATCTGTAGTGCAAGAGTGCACTACAAAATTAGAAGCCTACGCCGATACTCTCAAGTCAACTTTGCAGGAAATCCAGCAATCGCAACTATCGTCTCGGGAGATAGAGTCGGCAAGAAAATTGCTCGCAATCGAAAGCGGAGAAGGTGTAAAACAGCTCAACAGCAGCCTTGAGGAATTGAGCAACATTCTGCATATTGCCCAGCAGCAAGAGGGCCAAGGCGGTGAAGTGATGGAAGACGCTCAAGGAATGGAAAAAGCCATAATTATTATTAGTATGCTGCTGTCGGTAGTGGTGGCGGGAATTGTGGCTTGTCGCACCAGTCGGGCGATCGCTCAACCTGTTATCAGCGTCACTCAGGTGGCCGAACAAGTAGCCGCCGAGTCTAATTTTGACTTGCGAGCCCCCGTCACGGCACAAGGCGAAATAGGCTCTCTGGCCGTGTCTCTCAATCACCTAATCGAGCGGGTTTCGGAACATACAAAAGAATTGAAACAAGCTAAGGAAGCCGCCGTCACCGCTAATACTGCTAAAAGCCAATTTTTAGCAACTATGAGCCACGAATTGCGGACGCCTTTAAATGCGATTATCGGCTACAGTCAACTACTTTCAGAAGATGCCCGGGATGCGGGATTTGATGAGTTTGTACCCGACTTGCAGAAGATTGAAAAAGCAGGCGCGCACCTGCTATCATTGATTAACGATATCCTCGAGTTGTCAAAAATTGAAGCGGGAGGCATGAAACTCGAAATCCAGGAGTTTGACATCGAATCCCTGGTTGATAATGTTGCGAGTTCTGCTAAACCGTTGATAGAGAAAAATGGCAATGTTTTGGAGATTGAGTGCGATCGAACTGCGGGCATAATGCACGCAGATTTCAAAAAAGTGCGCCAGGTTTTGATACATCTGCTTAGCAATGCTGCGAAGTTCACCAAAAACGGTAGGGTGAAAGTGAGTGTGAGGCGCATTGCAGGAAGTGGAAAATTGAATGCAGCAGGGCGATCGGCGATTGACGATTCAATGGCCGGTGATGAAACTCATTCTGTGGCGATCGCTTGTCCCCTGCTGAATGTTGAAGAGTCGGATTGGATATGCTTATCTGTTAAGGATACCGGAATTGGAATGTCGGAAGAACAACAGCACAAATTGTTTGAAGCTTTTGTGCAAGCTGACTGTTCAACAACGCGACCATACGACGGCGCCGGATTGGGGCTGACACTTAGCCGCCACTACTGTCAGATGATGGGCGGGGAAATTTTGGTAGAAAGCGAAGAGGGAAAAGGGTCTATTTTCACTGTCCGCATACCGGCGGGAAACGGGTGATGTGATTTTTGGGCGAGAGATGTAGGGGGTAGGCAGAGAGAGGGGCGAAAATATATGTTTCAAACCTCTGGCTTGATGTCGAAATGCTTTAGTCTTGTCAGTGGGGGCGATCGCACTCTATTAATTATAATTGGTTATTTTGCCAATTCAAACAGCACAAACCGCTTGCTGCTGAGTTCCAACCTAAATCGATTCCGATAAATTTCATTTAGTTCTGGACGCAGGGGTGGTCAGAAACCGGGTTTTTTTGCGAAATACTTCGTTACAGCCTGCAAAAACCGCAAAAAACCCGGTTTCTTGGGCTTTGAGGCGTCCACTCAATTCTTCTCCTGCTTCTGATCCGATGGCGGGGGCTGTTGTTTCATTTCCTTTTGGTGTTCTCTGGCTGCTTGTTCCAAAATAAATGCTGACAAGCTGCTGACTGAACGGCGTTCTTGACTTGCCCACTCTTCCAGGATGTCATAGATTCCATCGGCTAAATAGGTCGCTAAGCGTTTGGTCATCAGAGATTCATTATTTTTTAGTATAAGCCGATCGTCATTGTGCTGTATCTAGACCATCCTGTCGAGTTTGGCTCATTTAAAGCATTAATGTGTGCTATATGTATGCTATACTTTCAAAAAGTCAAAAGCCAGCGCTGAACTTTCGTCGGGCCCGCGCTGGCTGATGGCTCCTCAAATACGTAAGGAGACTATTACTATGGTAAAGCCTGTGAGCGACGGCAGCGAATATACCCGCGGCTATCAACAAGCTTTGAATGATTTTGGCATCACGCAACTGCTATCGGGTATCCGCAGCTATTCTGATGAGGATTTTGAGGCCGATCGCGCGCGCATGACTGGGCCAGAGCTCGAAAGCTTTGCGGTGTTTCTGATTCTCCGCGTCGGGGCGAATCTCAAAGGAAGTACGATCGCCCGCTACCTCAACACTCTGAGAAAAGCCAATTCTCCGACGATCGCCGATCGCCCCGCGATCGAACTCAACTCAAATTCGCGAGGGAAAACACCTGAAAAGTCAAAGCAGGGCGATCGCACTTCTTGGGCGATCGTCCGAATTTTACCGAATGCTGAGCACTATACGATCGCGCGTTTTGTCAACCGCCAAGATGCGGACGATCGGCGGAGGGCTTTGTGTCGGTTTATTCCAGGGGGTGTGTTTGAAGTTGTGTGCGATCGGGCTTAATTAAAAAATACAAATCCCGTAGTCCGTCTGGGGTTTTAACCCCCGCCGGACTGTTGCAACCAATGTAAAATATCAGTTGGAATGAACTTTTGCTAAAAGCTCGATCGCTTTAATACCGCTTGTACTACAATTAAAATCCATACTCTCTTTACTAAAACCGATGGAAACCATCAATCTTAAAGAAGAAGTCCGCAGCTTAATCGATAAATTACCTGAAAACTTCACTTGGTCTGACCTAATATCGGCAGTTTATCTCAGACAAGCGATGAAATCCGAACCTATCCAAGTTAAAGGCAGAAAACAAGGTAAAAACATCCAACTATCCAGGGTAAACGCATCTTAATTTCAACCTAAAACATGATAAGATCAAGTATTTAGCTAAATCAAGTGCGTAATTCA
>JAUBST010000066.1:0-31148 GCA_036702215.1 Microcoleus sp. F6_B6 | reverse complement strand
CGTGATGCTATATCTGCCCATTTTTGTAACTTTTTCATGCCTTCTCTTATTCCTAGATCGCAGACCTGAATCCTTACCTAATAACTAATGACTGATGACTAACAAAGAAAGCCTGCAACGGCATTTACTGCAACTAGACAATCGAGGCTACAAAGCATACAAAGACATTCAAGGTAGTTACGACTTTTCAGAATTCACATTAATTATTGATTACGTGCAGGGAGATCCGTTTGCTTCTCCCAGTAAATTTAGAGTCAGAGTTCCGCCAAACATTGCTCAAATTCCTGGCGAACTTTTCAATTCTCGCAGTCGAGAAATAGCCCTGCGAGATTACCTAACTCGCCAGTTTGACAAAGCAGCGCACAGCAGCAGCAGCAAGCGCGGCACAGGAAAAAGCGGTATGATTGCAGTGACTCGCTTCGGACAAGAAGTTTTAGAGCGAACTTCCGCATTTATCATTTCCTCAAATACATCAGATATCGAAGATTTAGGGGGGGTAGAACTGCGATTTATAGTCGGACTTCCAGCGGGAGGCCGCAGTATCTTAGGGCGACAAGCTGCTGAAATGCTGTGCGAAGATATCCCGGAAATTGTCAGCAAATCTCTGAAGTATGCTAACTTAAATGCTGCTGAATGTCGCCGTCATGTTGAAACTGTAGAAGATGCTGACTGGCTGCGGGAACAGTTAGCTGAAAAAGGATTAGTTGCGTTTGTGGCTGACGGTTCTATTTTGCCCCGCCGCACGGGTGTTGACAATCGCCCTTTGTTAAATAATGCTGTGGCTTTTCAGTCGCCGCCGTCGTTAAAAGTTGAGTTTAATTGTCCGAATCGCGGTTTGATTTCGGGTATGGGTATTCCCGCTGGCATTACTTTGATTGTTGGGGGCGGCTATCACGGCAAATCAACTTTACTCAGGGCGATCGAGTTGGGAGTTTACAACCGAATTCCGGGAGACGGTAGGGAATTTGTGGTCACAAGTCCGGCGGCGGTTAAAATTAGGGCGGAAGATGGGAGAAGTGTTGCAGGAGTTGATATTTCGCCTTTTATTAACCACTTGCCGCAAGGTAGAGATACTGCACAATTTTATACTGAAAATGCGAGTGGCAGTACGTCGCAAGCTGCTAATATTATTGAGGCTTTGGAAGTGGGGACAATGCCTGTTTTATTAGTTGATGAGGATACGGCAGCGACGAATTTCATGATTCGCGATCGCCGAATGCAGGAACTCATCGCTAAGGATAAGGAACCGATTACGCCGTTTATTGATAAAGTGAGACAATTGTATGCGGATTATGGCGTATCGACTATTTTAGTAATGGGCGGAAGCGGCGATTATTTTGATGTGGCGGATACTGTGATTGCAATGGAGAATTTTCAAGCATATAATGTGACGGAACAAGCTAAAGAGATTGCTAAGAATTACTCGATTAGCCGCGCTGCTGAAGGGGGAGAACATTTTGGTGAGATTACTCAAAGAGTGCCGATTCCTGCTAGTTTAAATCCGAGTCGGGGACGGCGAGATGTGCGGGTGAAGGTGCGGGATGTTGATGAATTGGCTTTCGGAACTGAGGAGATTGATTTGGGTGCTGTCGAGCAAATTGTGGACAGCGGGCAGTTAAGGGCGATCGCAGCGGCAATGGTTTATGCTAAGCAGCAATACATGGACGGAAAACGCACTTTGTCGGAAATCATAGATTTGGTGATGGCAGATATTGACGCGCGCGGGATGGATATTTTATCGCCTTTTCCTGAAGGGGATTTTGCCATGTTTCGACGGTTTGAATTGGCGGCGGCAATTAATCGGCTTCGCAGTTTGTCCGTTGTTGCTAAGTAGACTTGCTTAATATAAGTGTATTGTTGTCCTACTTTTGATATGCTGACAAAAGTGAGTGCAAAACCGCGATTGAACTATGACAGGCAATATAGGACAAGCGACTGCTTTAAGCGATCGACCTTATTTAGTATTAAGCAATCAAGGGGAGGTTTTACAGTTAGAGTTAAAACAGCAGCAGCACGTATTGGGGCGCGATCGCACTCGTGCTGATTTAGTCATTCCCGAAGCTTGGCGGGCAGTTTCCGGCGTTCACGGTGTTTTGCGCCAAATTGGGGATAATTACTGGATTTACGACGGTGACGGGCAGCGGCCGAGCACTAATGGCTTATTTGTCGATCGCACTCGCATCACTCCCAATGACGGTTATTGTCTGAAAGACGGTACAGAAATTAAAATCGGTCTCGATCCTCAAAATCAAGTTTTGCTGACTTATTTTAATCCGCTGGCGAATCAGGTTGCTGTCTCTAGCAAGCAGTCAATTCTTCTTAAGAATCGGTCGGTTTTGTTGGGTCGCGATCCAAACGCTTCGCTGCAATTAGATGCGCCGCTTGTTTCTAGACGCCACGCCACAATTGACCAAGACAGTCGCGGCAATTATATTTTGCGAGACTACAGCGTTAACGGGGTTTTTGTTAACGGTCAGCGAGTGACAAATTCTGTACAGTTGTCCGAGGGAGATGCAATTCGGATCGGCCCGTTTACTCTAACTTACCGCAGCGGTGAGTTGCAGATGCAAGACTCCGGCCATCAAATTCGTTTGGATGCTGACAGTCTGGTGATTCCGAAGCGTTTGGATGGGATAAAATTAGCGATCGAACCGGGGCAGTTTGTGGCTTTAGTCGGCGGTAGCGGCGCTGGCAAGTCTACTTTAATGCGGACGCTTTTAGGCATCGAAAAAACTACTAACGGCGCTGTGTTTCTCAATGGCGACAACCTGCGCCAAAACTTCAATATTTACCGCAATCAAATCGGTTACGTGCCTCAAGATGATATTGTGCACGCAGATTTGACAGTAGAAGAAGTGTTGAGTTATGCAGCTAAATTGCGATTACCTCCCGATACAGATGTCAATCAGGTAGTTGCAAAAACTTTAGAAGATATTGAAATGACTCACCGCCGCAAGGCTTTAGTAAAACAGCTTAGCGGCGGACAGCGAAAGCGGGTCAGCATCGGAGTCGAACTGTTAGCAGACCCGAAACTTTTCTTTTTAGACGAACCTACTTCAGGGCTCGATCCGGGTTTGGATAAGAAGATGATGCAACTGCTGCGAAAGTTGGCAAATCAAGGCCGGACGGTGATTCTGGTGACTCACGCGACGGCAAATATCATGATGTGCGATCGGATTGTGTTTATGGGTCGCGGCGGACGCCTTTGTTACTTCGGCCCGCCTAGGGAAGCGCTCGATTTTTTCGATGTCAAAACTGGCGATTTTGCAGACATTTACAACGAATTAGAAACAGGAGAAAATAACGTTTTAATCTGGGCGGAAAAGTTCAAACAATCTCCCTACTATCAGCGCTATATTGTCAACCACTTCAGCACAGGCAACGCTAATGCAAAAACACCTTCAGCACCTTCTGTACCCCAATCTCAATCTTTTGTAAAACAACTCGTTTTGCTCGCCCAGCGCTATTTTCAACTTATTTCCCGCGACTTAGTTAACTTGAGTTTGGCTCTTTTGACAGCGCCGATCGGTATTAGTTTGCTGCGGCTGGCCGTCAGAGATAAAGACCCGTTAATTGGATCGCCGGAGGCAACTCTAGCACCTTTGGCGCTCAGAGTTTTGTTTGTATTTACCTGTGCGGCGATTTGGGTAGGACTGGCAACTTCTCTGCAAGAAATTGTCAAAGAATCTGCTATTTATCTGCGCGAACGTTTGGTTAATTTAGGATTGTTTGCTTATTTGGGTTCAAAGTTTTTCATACTTTCTGGTTTGGCAGTATTGCAAACGCTGTTAATGGTAGGAGTTATTCTGAGTGCGTTTAAATCCCCCGATCCGAGTTTTATTTCCTGGCCTGTGGGAGCAAGTATTACCACATTCCTAACTTTAATGAGCTGCATAAGCCTCGGATTACTCGTTTCCGCAATTGTTAAAAATGGCTCTCAAGCTAACAGCGCTTTGCCTCTATTATTGCTGCCTCAGATTATTTTTTCTGGAGTTTTGTTTAAGATGGAAGGTGCGGCGAGCAAGTTTTCTTGGCTGATGTTAAGCCGCTGGTCTGTGGGTGCTTACGGCTCTTTAGTTAATGTGAATGGGATGGTTCCCGCACCTACTAGATTACCGGACGGCAGCATACTTCCTCAGCCGTTTGAGCCTACTCCTGTTTACGATCCAACCTGGGAGAATTTGGGTTTGAACTGGGGTATTTTGTGCGTGCATATTTTCGTTTATTTGATGTTGACTCTGTGGTTGCAGAAGCGGAAAGATATTTTATGAATTACTGGCTGATGAAGTCGGAACCGGATGTTTACAGTATTGCGGACTTGAAGGGCGATCGCACTTGTACTTGGGACGGCGTTCGCAACTATCAAGCGCGCAATTTTCTGCGAGAAATGAGTCGGGGAGATTTAGTATTTTTTTACCATTCTAATACTAAAATTCCGGGAATTGTCGGGTTGGTGCGCGTCGTTGAGACTAATATCGCTGACCCGACTCAGTTTGATATGAATAGCGAATATTACGATCGTAAATCGCAGCTTGATTCACCTCGCTGGCAAACTGTGAGAGTTGAGTTTGTTGAGGAATTTGGTAAGTTAATATCTTTGGATGAACTGAAACAAAATTTTAGCGCTGATGAGATTTTGGTGGTGAGGAAAGGCAATCGGTTATCGGTGATGCCAGTGTCTGAATTTGCTGCCCAGAAGATTTTGAATATGAGATGAGTTGTCACCATTTAACCTGCGGTGATAAAATAATTTTTTTTACTATGAATGTTGTTTTCTTACCTCCCCTACCAACTTCCCTAGCTTAATGCGATTGATTATTATTAAGTCTCTTTTCTCTGTTTCTACTTTAGTTCACTTTTACTACTAAATCCCCTTTTTCTCGATCTGTGACAGTTGGGGTGCCGAATGTCGGATATAAGCGTATATAGCCTTTCTCAAAAAGATGAGGTATGATTGATAGATTATATAACCACTTAAACGTATAGGGCTCGCATCCCAACTACGTCCGCGAATATGAGAGCTAGATCCGCTATAGCAAGGCATCTCGCTGTTCTTTTAAGGCTTTGAGGGTGGCAACACTGGTGGGAATTTCGGGGAGGTTTGAACCACCGATGAACGCTGATTCTCATGCGGAATATTTGCGAAATTCAGACTTGGTTGGAGGATTGATAAATATCTACAATAGACTGGCATAATTTCATCAATTATAGTTGACATTCTGCCAGTTTTCATTGTTGGCGGCGTTGCTGAATCACAGGTATGAATTCCAGATTTCGGAATTTTTATCAGCCAAGTATGGTGAGTTTTGTAACATCAAGCGAAAAGTTGATTTATACCGCGAATCAGCAACGCCCTGAACCTACAGCATATTCCATGTAGATGTATATCGCGATCGACCGGGTTTCGAGCAACAGAATCAGTTATGATGCAAGAACGGTAAAGAAACCTGGTTTCTGGGATTTACTTCATAAACCTGGAATACGCTGTATATCCCTCAATATGAAAGCCGCCGAACAAAATAGTGCTGCCACAACAGCCACACTTTTTTATACTGCTATTTCAGAAAATTTTAGGCAGCCTTGAGACACCTCTAGTTTAGCTTATTTACCTACACCCGCTGGCTGCTGACGGTTTCGCACTTCCAGAAAAATCAACAAAGCATTAACATCAGCCGGATTTACCCCACCAATTCTGGCAGCTTGGCCAATCGTCAGCGGTTTCACCTTAGCCAACTTTTCCCGCGACTCTTTCGAGAGAGTTGTAATTGCCATGTAATCCAAATCGGCTGGCAATTGCCGGCGTTCGTGTTTGGCAATGTCATCGATTTGATTTTGCTGTCTTTGCAGGTAGCCGGAATATTTGATGTCAATTTCTGCACCCTCTTTCTCAGCCAACTTCAGACTGGAATTGCCTAAATTGTAGCGTTCCAAATCGACATAATGAAAACCAGGACGGCGCAACAAATCAGCCAGAGTAATCGAACCTTTAATCGCTTGTTGAGTATCTGCAAAAATTGCCTTGCCTACTTCCTCGTGCTCTTTCACCCGCGTCGAGTACAAGCGTTCCTTCTCTGCCACAATATTAGCTTGTTTGCGATCGAACAACTGCCAGCGGCGATCGTCAATCAAACCAATTTCCCGTCCCAGCGGAGTCAAGCGTTGGTCAGCATTGTCCGATCGCAATAATAGCCGGTATTCCGATCGCGAAGTCAACATCCGGTAAGGTTCCCGCAAATCCTTCGTACACAAATCATCGATCAAAGTCCCGATATAACTTTGCTCGCGAGGAAACACAATCATCTCCTGATTTTTCGCAAACCGAGCCGCATTAATCCCCGCCACAATCCCCTGTGCAGCCGCCTCCTCATATCCAGTCGTACCGTTCACCTGACCCGCGCAAAACAGCCCTTCAATCTTCTTAGTCATCAGCGTCGGAAAACACTGAGTTGCAGGCAAATAATCGTACTCCACAGCATAAGCAGGGCGCATCATCTCGCACTTTTCCAAACCCGGAAGAGTCCGCAGCATTTGCAATTGCAAATTTTCCGGTAAACCAGTTGAAAATCCTTGAATGTAAAGTTCAGGAATATCTCTGCCTTCCGGTTCAATAAAAATCTGGTGACTTTCCTTATCCGCAAACCGCACAATCTTATCTTCAATACTCGGACAGTAGCGCGGCCCCTTCGCATCAACCCAGCCGCCGTAGACTGGAGAAAGGTGCAAATTGTCTCTAATTAACTGGTGAGTGGCTGGCGTAGTTCGAGTCAAATAACAAGGCATTTGTTCGCGTTCCACCCAAACTTCTGGATCGAAACTAAACCAGCGAACCTCTGCGTCTCCCGGCTGCGGTTCCAGGTTGGTATAATCGAGAGTGCGTTTGTCAACTCTTGCTGGAGTTCCTGTTTTCAACCTGCCAGTTTCAAAGCCCAAACGGTTGAGAGTTTCCGTCAAACCAACGGCGGCAAATTCTCCGGCACGTCCGGCGGGCATTGATTTGTTTCCTACCCAAATCGTGCCGCCTAAAAAAGTTCCTGTAGTCAGGATTACTGCTTTGCATTCAAAGGCGACGCCGAAGTATGTTTCGACTCCGATAACTTCTTCGTTTTTGCCCAAAACTAAGTCTGTTACCATCGCTTCGCGGACGGTCAAATTGGGTTGGTTTTCAACAATATTATTCATGACAGCGGCGTATTCCCGCTTGTCGGTTTGTGCTCGCAGCGCCCACACTGCGGGGCCTCTCGAAGCGTTGAGGACGCGCTTTTGCAAGTAAGTGCGATCGGCCATTTTGCCAATTTCCCCGCCTAACGCATCAACTTCGTTAGTGAGTTGGGTTTTAGCCGGGCCGCCGACAGCCGGATTGCAAGGTTGCCACGCAATTTTGTCGAGGTTGAGGGTGAGAAGAAGGGTGCGACATCCGAGGCGAGAAGTGGCGAGGGCGGCTTCGCAGCCGGAGTGTCCGCCACCAACTACGATGATGTCGAAACTGTCTTGGAATTGTACTGGTGTTTGTGCGGTCATTCGATTTTAGATTTTAGATTTTAGATTTTAGATTGAATAATTGACTTGAGGGATTAAGCCGGAGGGTTATTTATCGGATATCGCGTTTTTGTCTGTGTTATGTGAGTAAATTATGCCTTATATAGTCTATTATAGACAATAGTCGTTTGAGTAACAATATTTATGCAGGCAATACTTATTCACGCACCCATACACCATGCACCAAGCGAGCGGGATATTAAATATTTGTAGTCGGATATTATGGCGATGTTGGGAGATGTGGTTTGAGCAACTAAAATAGAAATGGATAGCGAGGGGGTTTTTAATATATGCAAATTACAGTTAACTTACCCGATACGTTAGTAGATAAGATCGAGGATAAATGGGGGAATTTGTCACGAAAAATTCTGAGAGATTTAGTCTTAAGTGCTTTTCGCGATGGGTTAATCGATTTGAATGAGTTAAAGGAGATGCTCGATATTGGCGATGAGGCCGGCTTAAAGGAATTTTTCAGGCAAAATAATATGCTGCATTCTTCAGGATTGATAAATCTGTCTGGGAGTTGTGCGGATATTGATTTTGATGATGGCGGGGGAATTTCTGATGAAATGGATGACGATATGATGGGGGTTTTTGATGAGTAATAGCTCTTTGGTTTATTTGCTAGATACTAATGTTTGTATCATGTATTTAAAGGGTAGATCGCCTAGTATCGACCTTCATTTTAATACTATGGGAGCCGATAAAATAGGGGTTTGTTCTGTGGTAAAAGCCGAGTTGTTTTACGGAGCGATGGGCAGCAATAACCCCCAAAAGAGTTTAAATGTACAAAAATCTTTTTTAAGTCAGTTCGTTTCTCTGCCGTTTGACGATGCTTGTGCGGAAGTATATGGCAAGATTAGGAGAGATTTGGCAAGTTTGGGAACTCCGATCGGCTCAAACGATCTGCAAATTGCTGCTATTGCTTTGGCAAATAATTTAATCTTAGTCACTCATAATGTTAGGGAGTTTAGCAGAGTACAAGGGCTACAGATTGAAGATTGGGAGGCGGGGTGATGAGTAATTATCAGGGTTATGAAAAGTATAATGCAATTCGATCGAGATTTTTGATAAGATTCAGACCGTTCATCCACAACGATCGCCCTGTTGCCATTATCTCCCCCATCCAACAAAGTAAACGAGCACCCTTCGATCTGCCAAAGATAGTGGCAAAATCATCGGAGATATAGTCGAGCCAACCTCTAACCTCGTAACTTGGGATGTCCTGTGATGAAACTGTTACTAGATACCCAGAACAACTTTGAAGACTCGATCTCACTCAAACAACAGGTGTTCGTCACTTAAAACTCTTCCTCTCTATTAGTGTAGCTGCTTTCTTCAAACATTGATGTTAATCCAGTAATTTTTACGGGGGGTCGATCTTTGAATTCTACGACAAATGACAACTCCCCACCCATTGCCGCGATATAACTTTGCAAAGTAGATACCAACAAATCCGCACGGCGTTCGAGTCGCGAGACATTTTCTTGACGCATATTTAATAATTCTGCCATGCGAATCTGAGTAAATTTCCTGGCTTTTCGTAAGTCTGGCAAGGTCATTTCTTCAGCCATTAATTCAACCGATCGCTTTTCGACTATTGCTCGTTGTTCGGGAGGCAAATTCTCCATAATAGTCTTCAGGCTAATTGTCATCTGTTTCTGGCTCCATTAATTTATGCAAATGGTCGGTAAATCTACCAAGTTGTTGCGGCATCTAAATCGTATTTTTGTGCGGGCTTTCTGGCACACCCCACAAGAACTTTATCAAATTTTAGTTCACAGTTTAAATGTGCAAAAGCTTATCTGCTATCTTAATTATTTGCTTGTAAAATCGCTTCTCACTACTACCAGATTTGTCCCCAGCTACCAACAGAATCGCAGATCGGCGGGGGTCAAATGCAAAAGCGACTCGCCAAACTCCATCAGCCGCCTGAAACCTAAGTTCCGACCTATTGGTGTAGGTAGAACCATTGAGAGTATCGACGTGAGGACGCTTGAGGTTTGGACCAAATTCTTGTAACAGTGTGAGTTTTGCTAAAAGCTCTAATCTGACATCAGTGGGGAATTTGGTAAACTCAGAGTAAAAATCAAAGTGAAACTCAATGTTCCATGTCATTTGGATCGATTATGCCTTACATAGCATATTATAGGCAAGAGTCGATCGAATAACAATATTTATATGCACCCTTCGCGTCTTCGCGGTTCAATAATTCCGTACAGTTGCAGTTTTGAGGTATGTTAGACAAAAAAATCTCAACAAGCGCACACAAGTGAAATACTTCTTCTTATCCGACGGCTGGAAAGTTGGACGCGTCTGGGGCGTAGGTGGCGAGTGGAGTCACGCCGCCTGGAGGCGTCAGCCGGACATCCAACAGCTCAACCTCTGCCTCTGGGATCAAAAAGAAAAAATGTGGCTCTACCGCGTAGAAGACGCTGTACTGATGGTAGAAGTCAAACCCACAGCCCCGGTAGACCCGAACGATCCTGGCAAAAACATCGGCAACGTAGTGCTGACGAGACTCATAGATGCCGAGCAAGTCCTCGAACGCCTCGGGACGATCGCCGCCCGCTGCGAAATGGGCAACCCGCCACTAATATAATGCCCAACATATTGCAATCGGTTCTAACACTCGATACACTTCTTTAAATAACTTTCATTTTTATGCTTCCGCCTTTGAAGGTAGATGGCATTCGGCAAAAGGCAGATTTTAAACCCTGCAGGTAACTGCTGGGGATTCAGAATCTGATTTTTCCGTAAAAATAGACATCATCACTTACACCTTGGAGAACCGCAGTCAATGGGACTACCCTGGTATCGCGTACACACAGTCGTCTTAAATGACCCAGGCCGATTGATTTCTGTACACTTAATGCACACTGCCCTCGTGGCAGGTTGGGCCGGCTCAATGGCCCTTTATGAACTAGCAGTTTTTGACCCCACAGACCCAGTTCTGAACCCGATGTGGCGTCAAGGGATGTTCGTGTTGCCCTTCATGACTCGCTTGGGAGTTACGGGTTCTTGGGGCGGTTGGAGCATCACTGGCGAAGGTAACGTCGATCCGGGCTTCTGGTCCTTTGAAGGCGTCGCCGTCGCTCACATCGTCCTCTCGGGCCTGCTGTTCTTAGCTGCTGTTTGGCACTGGGTATTTTGGGACTTAGAACTTTTCAGAGACCCTCGCACCGGTGAACCAGCCCTCGACTTGCCAAAAATGTTTGGCATTCACCTGTTCCTCTCCGGCTTGCTCTGCTTCGGCTTCGGCGCATTTCACCTTTCTGGACTTTTCGGCCCGGGAATGTGGGTGTCAGACCCCTACGGCCTGACCGGTCACGTCCAGCCAGTGGCACCTGCTTGGGGCCCTGAAGGCTTCGATCCGTTCAATCCGGGCGGCATCGTGGCTCACCACATTGCAGCGGGCGTAGTCGGCGTAATTGCCGGTTTGTTCCACTTGACAGTGCGGCCGCCGGAACGTCTTTACAAAGCCCTGCGGATGGGGAATATCGAAACTGTACTTTCTAGCAGTATCGCTGCTGTGTTCTTTGCAGCCTTTGTGGTTGCCGGTACGATGTGGTACGGTTCTGCTGCTACTCCGATCGAACTTTTTGGGCCGACTCGCTATCAGTGGGACAGCAGCTATTTCCAACAAGAAATCGATCGCAGAGCTCAAGCTAGCTTGGCCGCTGGCCAAAGCTTCGAAGAAGCTTACGAACAAATTCCCGAAAAATTGGCTTTCTACGACTACGTGGGCAACTCTCCTGCTAAAGGCGGTTTGTTCCGGGCCGGCGCGATGGTCAATGGCGACGGTATTGCTAAATCTTGGCTGGGCCATCCAGTATTTACTGACAGCGAAGGTCGGGTATTGTCGGTTCGCCGCCTCCCCAACTTCTTTGAAACTTTCCCAGTAATTTTGACGGACAAAGATGGGGTCGTTCGCGCTGACATCCCCTTCCGCCGCGCTGAATCAAAATACAGCTTTGAACAAAGCGGAGTTACTGTCAGCTTCTACGGTGGCGAACTTAACGGCCAAACCTTTAAGAATCCTCTAGATGTTAAGACGTTTGCTCGCGCCGCCCAAAAGGGTGAAGTATTTGAATTCGATCGCGAAACCTTGAATTCTGACGGGGTTTTCCGGACTTCGACTCGCGGTTGGTTCACTTTCGGACACGTTTGCTTTGCTTTGCTGTTCTTCTTCGGCCATATCTGGCACGGTTCTCGGACTATTTTCCGCGACGTGTTTGCTGGAGTTGAGGCTGACATGGAAGAACAAGTCGAGTGGGGCTTGTTCCAAAAAGTGGGCGACGTGACCACCAGAAGAGAAGAATCTATCTAGATTTCGCCAGCCTCTGGGTAGGCGAGAAACTTCCCCGGTGCACAAAAACCCGGTTTCTTGAAGAAACCGGGTTTTTTTAATTAATAATAAAAGCAGTAATTAAGATAAAATAATACGGCAAGGGAAGATAGGGAAAATTTAACATGGAAAGTGTTGCTTACATTTTGATTCTGGCTTTAGCCATAGGCGTACTATTTTTTGCGATCGCCTTTCGGGAACCTCCCCGGATTGGCAAATAATTAGCTATACGCCTGCAGCAAGTCCAAAATATCTTGAACCGGACTGCGGTTAGCCCGCATCTGATAGCGATCCTCTTCGAGGGCTGCGCTAACGAATTTGGTGCGGGACTATTTCACTGCTGTTTGCTTTCGTTATTTTTCTAGTCCAGCCATTCATCTAACCCAGCGGAGTTAGATGAATGGCAATTTGGTGGAAACGCCTGTTAAAATCAGCAATCATGCGCTGTTCCTCCTGCCAACACACCAATAGCCGCGTTCTAGAATCGCGTTCAGCCGAATCAGGTCAAAGCATCCGTCGGCGGCGCGAGTGTTTGAACTGCCAGCACCGCTTCACAACTTACGAACGCATAGAATTTGTGCCGATTACGGTGATCAAGCGGGACGGCAAGCGCGAATCTTTTGACAGGTCAAAATTAGTCAGGGGATTGATTCGGGCCTGCGAAAAAACCGGTTTGTCTTCCGGGCATCTCGAAACTCTGGCCGAAGAAATAGAGGCCCAACTCCAAGGTCGATCGCTCCGAGAAATCGCCAGTTCAGAAATTGGGGAAATGGTGCTGTTGCACCTGCGGCCGCTCAGCGAAGTCGCTTATGTCCGTTTTGCCTCCGTATATCGGCAATTTCGAGGCATTCGAGATTTTGTAGATACCCTAAATCACCTTCAGAATCCCCTCAACGAAGCTGAAGATACAGAAACTAGACCGAATTTTGACGCAGATTTGCCGGATGCCGAAACAGTCGATCGAGAAAGCCCAGCATCTTGCGCTAGTCCCAGCTAAGCTCGCTTAAATTAATTTAGAGAAATATTCTGGGAGATTGAAAACCGTGTCGCGAGGAAGGCCCGGAGGAATAGCGACTCAAGGGACTCTCATTCGAGCGAGTGTTCTTTTTTCTCAGTAAGAGTGCTGGGTGTGATATGATCGTCATCGGTCTAAAATAGAGTATAACTAGACAACGTAAAAACTTAACTGGATTAGTTGAGTGCGTAGTCACACCTAACGGTGTTGCAGTTTAGGAAAGCTCGCATTTGAACAAAACCTAACTAAAGATCGGTGACTAATTAAATACGGTAGGGCATACCGAAATTTACGCTTCTGGAGAAACCGACCTCTACTTAGACTGGAGTAATCCTGTCGCCAGCAAGTCGGCTCGTTGAATGAAGAATCTCAGTTTATTTATACCTGAGAATGTCAAAATAGTCTACTTGACTCGGAATGTTAAGATTAAACGTTTTAACACAGAGTATGGAGTAACAGTAATGGCAAGCGCTGGCGTGCAGTTGCACCCGGCAAAAGTTAGCAAAAACTGACTTTAGTAAAAGATTTTGAAAAAAGTTAATCGCTTTTTCACCAAAATCTCGAAGATCTGCCGGCACAAACGAAAAACATGAAGGAGAGAAATCCTAGGAAACTATTCGCATGGTCAATCTCAAAACCACAGTCAAAGACATCGGCTTTACTCACGAAGATTTTGCAGCCCTACTTGATAAATATGACTATCACTTTAGCCCGGGCGATGTAGTAGCGGGTACAGTTTTTAGTATAGAACCCAGGGGCGCTCTGATTGATATCGGTGCTAAGACAGCAGCGTACATTCCCATTCAGGAAATGTCGATCAATCGAGTGGAAAGCCCTGAAGAGGTATTGCAATCAAACGAAACCAGAGAATTTTTCATTCTAACCGATGAAAATGAAGACGGACAATTAACCCTGTCCATCCGGCGCATCGAGTATATGCGGGCGTGGGAAAGAGTGCGACAACTGCAAGCAGAAGATGCCACAGTACGATCGCAAGTATTTGCCACCAACCGCGGCGGCGCACTTGTGAGAATAGAAGGGTTGCGAGGCTTTATTCCCGGTTCTCATATAAGTACCCGCAAACCGAAGGAAGAATTAGTCGCCGAAGAATTACCATTAAAATTCTTAGAGGTAGACGAAGACCGCAACCGCCTAGTGTTGAGTCACCGTCGCGCCTTAGTTGAGCGCAAGATGAACCGCCTCGAAGTTGGGGAAGTGGTCATCGGTACAGTGCGCGGTATCAAGCCTTACGGTGCCTTTATCGACATCGGCGGCGTCAGCGGCTTGCTGCACATCTCGGAAATTTCACACGATCACATCGATACGCCTCATAGCGTTTTCAATGTCAACGACGAAGTGAAAGTGATGATCATTGACTTGGATGCCGAGAGGGGCCGGATTTCTCTCTCCACCAAGCAGTTGGAACCGGAACCGGGCGCGATGGTCAAAAATCGCGAATTGGTATACGAAAAAGCTGAGGAAATGGCAGCTAAGTTCCGCGAGAAAATGCTGGCTCAAAAGCAAGCTAAAGCAGGCATAGATATTCCTGTAGACTCGATCGATGCTGAGGATGACATCTCCGACGAAATACTCGAAGACGTACCCTCAGCAATGGAAGAGGATCTGCCGGAAGCAGCACCCGAAGCAGCACCCGAAGCAGTATTAGATGTAGAGGAAGAAATCCCTCCTGCGACGGAAGAATAACATCGCAGTCAGTGTGATTGAAAGAGGGAATTTTCCCTCTTTTTTTTTAGTTAGTCATTAGTTATTAGTCATCGGTCATTAGTCATCGGTCATCAGTCATCGGTCATTAGTCGCTGCTGGGTGGTTGACAATTGCCAATTCCCCATTCTTAATTATGGAGATTTAAAATCTTTCAGCAGACTGATGCAGCGATCGCACTTTGAATTAAAACAAGTGACAGCGCGATCGATCGGCCTAAATAGGCATCGCTTTCATGATGCTAATTTGTTAACCTTTTTAAATAAGCTGTGGAGCATTTAAAATGGTATTGTATGGTGCGTCAGTTTTAAGGCGTTTTCCATGTATAGTCAGTGTTCACTTCGCTTCGCACCCGGAGCGGCCTCGTTAGTGGTTTAAATGCTCCACAGCTTATCAGAGACACCGGCACAGGTGCAAGCTCATCATTAAAGAATGCTACTGCACCGAATCAGAGATAGTTAGCTGACAAAAAGGTCGCTACCGCTACTGCTGTCCCCTGACTTTAGCTAAAGGGATTTTAAAGGTAGAAAGCCCAGAAACAGAAGAGATACAAGAAATTAAACTCCAGCAGTTAGCCAGTCCAGATTTTGACAAAAAAGAGCTTGCCGTGCGTCCGGGAAAAGTCAAGATAGAATTAACTAATACCGAACACAATTTGTCGGGGCTGATTTTGCATTCAGATGAATTGCCCGATGAATTGAAAGTACAACAACTGCCACTGCCGCTGTCAGGAATGCAACTGCTTCATCACCCGGATTACAAGCATTTGTTCGGCGATCGAGTAATATCGGAAAGAGAGCGAGTCAAGATTCGGGCTATTACTATTATGTTTACTGATATTACCGGTTCTACCAGAATGTACGAAACACTGGGAGATACTAAACCTTACAATATTGTGCGCGATCGTTTTGAAATTTTGGCGTTGCTGGATTAAGGCATGGTTGAGCATTCGATCGAGCTTCGTCTCACTCGATCGTAATGATTAATTGAAGAGGGAACAGGAACAGTATTAAACAAAAGAATAGTGAATGAGTAATCGAATTGAATGTTTGAGCATTTGTTCTGACGCCGGAATAACAGAGAGTTTTTCTTTTTAAGCGAGCTATCCGGATGTCTGAGTCTGGTATTTTCTCCTTCTACTCTCGTCATGTAGGTTTTGCAAACAACGTGGTCTTCATCGGGAATAAACATGGGGTAAACCTTCCATCCATCTGTCACATAAAAATAGCATTGCCATTGGCTAACTACCTCATCCCATCAAGGTTTAAATGTCTGAGCGCTATGGTCTCCCAACACCCACGCTAAAATACCTAATTGAAAGTGGTTTACTGCCGTCCACAACCAAATTTTGTTTTTTTTGACTTAACAAAAGTTTCTAGTTCATCTAATTCTCCTAGTTGTGTCGTAAATTTGTAGGAAAACAATAATATTAGCTCCATAAAAGCCTATTTTATAACAGACATATTGCCTGTTCCACAATGATTATTGGAGATTTCTAATGTTGGACGTGATATCAATTCCGTGATGCGAAAGTCTGGCGTCAAGTCGAATCAAGATACCAACAAGTAATTCGCCAAAGTTTTATTGTTTTGACCCAGATTCAACCGTCAACAAGCATAAGGAGTGCAAACGCAATCGATATGATTTTGTAGGAAGGCAACGATCGCTGGCAATTATTAATTGCCAAAAATAGCGCAATATGGGAAGATAGAAAAAATATAAAAATTACGGAGTTCAGATTCTTGGTAACTATTAAATGTCGGGGCATTACATTCTCAAATATCCAAGCCGTGATTTTTGACAAAGACGGCACTCTAGAGGATTCTCAAGAATTTTTGAGACTGTTGGGAATTAAGCGATCGCGCCTCGCAGACGCTCAAATTCCGGGCGTTGGAGAACCTTTACAAATGGCTTTCGGTATCGAAAGCAGCAGCCTCGACCCCACGGGTTTGCTAGCCGTCGGCAGTCGCAGGGAAAATGAGATTGTGGCGGCGGGATACATCGCCGAAACCGGCAGGGGATGGCTGGAATCTTTAACTATTGCGCGCCGCGCTTTTGACGAAGCTGACGAAATGTTTAAAAATAGTGCTGTTTCTCCTTTATTTGTCGGTAGTTTGGAAGTGCTGAAATATCTTTCGGAAGCGGGTTTAAAACTGGGAATTCTTTCGGCTGCTACAACAGAATCGGTGCAGAAATTTGTGAAACACCACGGCTTAGCCGAGTGGATTCAGTTAGAAATGGGAGTTGATTCAACGGTTCATAAACCAGATCCGAAATTGTTTTTGCAAGCTTGTGAGAAACTCGGAGTCAATCCCGCAGCAACTTTGATGGTGGGAGATTCAGCGGGCGATATTCAGATGGGTAAAAATGCGGGCGCGGCTGGCTGTATCGGGATTTGTTGGGGAAAGGCCCAGGTTAGTCATTTGGAAAATGCTGATGTGGCGATCGCATCTTTGGATGAAATTACAATTTTAGCAGATTGAGCAAACATCGCATCAATTGCGGTGACACAGGATTTGGTATCATTTCCTGCTGAGATTTTGCAGCATTGTCAATAATCCTTTTAGGAACAGGCTTTCCGGCCTGTTCCACAAGAAGAAAATTCATCTCTCGCTTCACAGGCATCTTGCCTGTTCCTGAGAATGGTGCAACATCTTAGTTCCTACAGACAACGCAAACCCAGAATTACGACATCTCTTTCAACGCCGTCAAGTTCGGCAACTTGCGGCAGATATCCCCACCGCTGAAAGCCAAATTTCTCAAACAATCTTACACTCGGCTGATTGTGAGCAAAAATTATTCCCATGAGAGTTTTAAGCTTCAATTCTGGACTCCGCACAATTGCCGATTGCAATAAATTTTGTCCGATTCCGCAGCGCTGGCGATCGGGTGCGACGTAGATGCTAATTTCTGCTGTATGCTGATAGGCAGCGCGCCCGTAGAAAAGCTGAAAACTCAGCCAGCCAACGATATTTTGTTCTGATTCCATTACCAAAATCGGCCAGGAATTGGGGGAGTGTTCTCTGTACCACGGGAGGCGGCTTTCGACTGAGACTGGTTTTAAATCTGCTGTGGCCATTCTGCCCGGTATTGCTGCGTTATATATTTGGACAATTGCTGGCAAATCGCTTTCTTCTGCGTCGCGGATTTTCATCGTTTGGTTGACTGTTGACTGTTCACGGTTGACTGTTGACTGTTGGCTGTTGACTGTTGACTGTTGACTGTTGACTGTTGACTGATGACTAATGACTAATAACTAATGACTGTTGTACAGTTCCATAATATCGCTGAGGGCCATTCTTGAATTTGCTCCCAAAGTCAGCGGTGAGGTGTGTCCTCGCTGCAAGTGTTCAGCAGCCGCACAGCCGATCATTGCTGCGTTGTCCGTACAATATTTTAATGGCGGAAACAATACTCGCAAGTTGTGTTTTGCGGCTGCTGCTTGTAAGTGTTTTCGGAGTCCGCTGTTTGCTGCAACTCCGCCGCCGACTACAATAGTGGTAAGCCCGAAATTTAGAGCACAGTCGATCGCTCTTTTTGTTAAACTCTTGGCTACAGTTTCCTGAAAGCTGGCCGCAATATCATTAACTGTAGAGGCAGGCAACAAGCCTTCAGCATTCACATTGTTATTTTGTTTTTTGAGTTTCTGCACTAATTGCAAAACTGCGGTTTTCAAGCCGCTAAAACTGCTGTCGTAAGGATGGTAGCCACCACCAGGCAAGGAAATTCTACCTTCTGGTAGGGGGTATGCTTGGGAATTCCCAACGGCGGCCAATTTGTCAATCAGGGGCCCGCCGGGATATCCTAGCTGCAACAGTCTCGCGACTTTATCAAAAGCTTCGCCGGCGGCGTCGTCGCGTGTTTGTCCTAAAGTTTCATAAACACCGCAATCTTTGACGTAAATTAAGCTGGTGTGTCCGCCAGAAACTAACAAACACAAAAACGGTGGCTGCAAGTCTGGTTCGATAAGGTAAGAAGCGTAGATGTGCCCTTCGAGGTGGTGGACGCCTAAAAAAGGTTTTTGATGGACTATTGCCAAGCTTTTCGCCGCACTCAGCCCGACTAACAATGCACCTACTAAACCGGGGGCACAAGTCGCTGCAATGCCGTCAATTTCTGACCAACTCAGGTTTGCTTCACCGAGACACTGGGCAATTACCTGATTGAGCATTTCTAGGTGACTCCGCGAAGCCACTTCCGGCACTACCCCGCCATACTGCTCGTGGATTTTAATTTGCGATGCTACAACATTGCTGCAAACTTGACGATTCTTAACAATTGCTGCTGCTGTTTCGTCACAACTTGTTTCGATTGCGAAAATGGTTGCCATTAACTGGTAATTTTATTTGATAGGTTAGTTATTGCTAGCTTAACTAATTCGGCGCGAGTCCCCCGCTCTACCTGTACTCAGGTTATTGTTAAGGGATTTTTGCCCGATCGACAGGTAAGACCATCATCTGATGCAATGAAGGAATATCCTCGCGCTATTGCTAGCTCAGCATTGACCTATGAAAACGCGAATCCCTCATTCTATTGGGCTTTGCCGCATTAATGATGGATACTTGAGACTGTCAACAAACACGGTAATCTGGATTCCAGATCGGCAAGTTGAAATGCTTGTACAAAAACTTATTGTTTTGTAACAAAAGGAAACAATTCCATGCGACGATTGTTTGCTGCAATTTTAGTGTTGAGTGTCTGGATCAGTTTTGCTCCAGTTGCTTCGGCTTACAATTTAGTGCCGTGCAAGGACTCTCCCGAATTCAAGGAACTGGCTAAAAATGCCCGTTCTACGAATGGCGACCCCGCATCTGCCAAAGCAAGATTCGAGCGCTATTCTCAAGCTATGTGCGGCCCGGAAGGATACCCGCACTTAATCGTAGACGGCAACTTGAGCAAAGCAGGGGACTTTTTGATTCCCAGCGTGCTTTTCTTGTATATCGCAGGTTGGATTGGTTGGGTGGGCCGCTCTTATCTGCAAGCAGCCAAAAAATCTGGCTCTCCTGAGGAAAAAGAGATTATTATCGATGTTCCAAAGGCAGTGGCATTGATGTTGAGCGGCGTTTTATGGCCTCTGGCAGCTCTCACATCAATCACCAGCGGTGAAATGTTTGCGAAGGACGACGAAATTACTGTTTCGCCGCGCTAGCAATTTGGGATTTGAGATTTTAGATTTGAGTTGGTTTACAAATTCCCAGCCTAAAACCCTTAATCTAAAATCGGTTCGCATAATTTAAGTTGTCTCGACTTTTGAGGAGCAGTATTCATGCAATACTTTCTGAAGTATCTTTCGACCGCACCAGTATTGGCAGCAGCTTGGATGGTGATAACGGCAGGAATTTTAATTGAATTCAACCGTTTTTTCCCAGACTTGCTTTTCCATCCGATGCCATAAAAAATCAGTGGATTTAGGTTCCCAAACCTAGGAAAAAAGTTGAGAGTTTTGAAGTTGGAGCGGTGATTTATCAAGTTATTTCAAAGCTCAAATATCAAAACTCTCAAACCGGATCGGTGAGTAAAACCAGCACCTAAATAGGTGAAAGCCAAGGATATAAACTGTTTAGTTATCAATTAGTGCCCAATGACTAATGACTAATGGCTAATGACTGATGACTAATGACTAATATTGTGAATCGATGAAGTCTTATCTCGCCGCAGCAATTCAAATGACTAGCTTGCCTGACCTGCAAAAAAATTTGGTTCAGGCAGAGGAATTAATCGACCTGGCAGTGCGTCGGGGTGCAGAGTTAGTTTCGTTACCAGAAAATTTCTCGTTTATGGGAGAAGAGGAGGAAAAAATTGCTTCTGCAGAGGCGATCGGGCTCCTGAGCGAAAAATTCCTCAAAACTATGGCCCAGCGTTTCCAGGTAACGATTCTGGGCGGCGGGTTTCCGGTGCCGACTCCAGGCGGGAAGGTATACAATACCTCTTTGCTGGTAGACCAAAACGGCACAGAAGTGGCAAGGTACAGAAAAGTACATTTGTTCGATGTGAATGTGCCAGACGGCATTACTTACAGGGAATCGAACACTGTGAAAGCTGGTGAAGAGTTGCCACCGATTTATGTGTCGCCGGAGTTGGGGACGCTGGGACTTTCGGTGTGCTACGACGTGCGGTTCCCGGAAGTGTACAGGCATTTGTCGTACAAGGGGGCCGATGTTTTGTTCGTGCCGGCGGCGTTTACGGCTTACACGGGCAAGGATCACTGGAAGGTTTTGCTGCAAGCTAGGGCGATCGAGAATACTTGTTATACGATCGCCCCTGCACAAACTGGCCGCCACTACGGTCGCCGTCAAACTCACGGTCACGCGATGATTGTAGACCCTTGGGGTGTGGTTTTGGTGGATGCTGGAGAGGAACCGGGTGTGGCGATTGCAGAAATTAATCCCGATAGATTAGAACAAGTCCGGCGCCAGATGCCGTCGCTGCAACACCGGGTTTTTCTGTGAAGGAATTTTGAGACCCATTGGTCTCAAAATTTCAGTCCCCGTCAATCGATTTGAGATTTGAGATTTGAGATTTTAGAGGTTGCAGGGCGATCGCGAACAATGCGAAAACAATTTTAGAATTGAAGAATCGACCCCATACCTGCTCGCACAACATAATATAGCAACCGCTATATCGGTCTTGACACAAATAAAGTCATGAATAGAGCCCGCGATCCCTTGCTTCGTCAGCGGTTTGAGTCGGATACTAGAGCCTTTCTCAGTAACATCAGGAGTTCTGGGATATAGGGCACAGCGGGCGTACCTCACAAAGCGATCGAACTGCTATATGTAACTGTCAACTGTCAACTGCTATATATTGTTTAATACAGGTTCAATGACCGTGCACTTCTGCTAAAAGGCGAATTGGCGAAAGTAGAATTGCACGAAATGCGTCTTTTTTGGAGAAATGAAACACACTCTTTCGGTTTTAGTTGAAGATGAAGCGGGTGTCCTCACTCGAATTGCTGGTTTGTTTGCCCGTCGGGGTTTTAATATTGAAAGTCTCGCCGTTGGTCCGGCGGAACAAGGGGGAGTGTCTCGGATTACGATGGTTGTACCCGGAGATGACCAAGTTATTGAGCAGTTGACAAAGCAACTGTACAAGTTGATTAACGTGCTGAAAGTTCAGGATATAACGGAAATTCCCTGTGTGGAACGGGAGTTGATGTTGCTGAAAGTTAATGCTGCTAGCGGGACGCGATCGGAGATCATTGAGTTAGCTCAGATTTTTAGAGCGCGCGTTGTGGATATTGGTGATGATACGCTGACATTGGAAGTTGTGGGAGATCCCGGTAAAATGGTGGCGATCGTCCAGGTTCTCAATAGATTTGGGATTAAGGAAATTGCTCGTACTGGGAAAATTGCCCTGACGCGGGAGTCGGGGGTAAATACTGAGTTTCTCAAGTCTTTGGAAGCGAAAGTTTAAGCAAGTTGACTGTTGACTGTTGACTGTTGACGGTTGGCAGTTGACGGTTGGTCATCAACTATGTTAAAGGAGCTAATATGGAAAGCTTTCAACAGCTACAAGTTTATCAATTAGCTGAAAAAATATCAAATGAAATATGGTTTATTGTTAAAAAATGGGACGAGTTTACGAAGGATACGATGGGCAAACAAATAGTGCGATCGGCTGATAGTGTTGGTGCTAATATTGCAGAAGGACATGGACGCTATAGCTGCCAAGAGAATCAGCGTTTTGTGAAAATAGCCAGAGGCTCCTTAAACGAAACAAGACACTGGTTAAGACTTGCCTACGCTCGAAATCTTTTAACTCAAGAACAGAGCGATCTCCTGCATCCCTTACTAAATGAACTTTCACCAAAACTTAATGCTTATCTTAACTCACTAAAACAAAAAGTCAAAGGTTAACAGTCAACAGTCAACAGTCAACAGTCAACAGTCAACAGTCAACAGTCAACAGTTAACTAACAAATTACCATTTAGGTTGACTTTCTATCAGAAGTGTGGTGGCGATGCTGTCTATCGGCTTTGAGAAAAAGTATCCTTGTCCGTATTCGCATTGCAGTGCTCTGAGTAAATTAAGCTGTTCCCTGGTTTCGATTCCTTCAGCAATTACATCCATGCCTAAATGGCTGGCTAAAACTAAAATAGTTTGTACAATCGCTTCGTTACCTTCATCTTCAGTCATGCGGCTGACAAAAGCTCGATCGATTTTTAAAGCATCAGTTGGAAAAGTGTGCAGGCGGCTCAAAGAAGAATAGCCAGTGCCGAAATCGTCAATATATAATTGAATTTCTAAATTTTTCAATTCCGCGAGGATAGCGACGGCAGATTCGGCATTCTCCATGATGACGCCTTCAGTAATTTCTAACTTTAAAGTCCGAGGATCGAGCTGAGTTTCTTGTAAAATTTCGCGAATGCGATCGATTAAATCGGGTTGCTTAAATTGTTGGTTAGAAAGGTTGACGCTGACAGTCAACGGCGGATTGGTTGGGAATTTTTGGTGCCACTCGTGGATCTGATGACAAGCCGATCGCATCATCCACCAACCCATAGGTATAATCAATCTAGTTTCTTCAGCTACTAAAATAAACTCGCCAGGAGATACGACACCCCGCTGCGGGTGATACCACCGCAGCAGCGCTTCAAAACCGCTGATTCTACCAGTAATTAGAGAGACGATGGGTTGATAGTAAAGCTGAAATTCCTGGGAGTCTAAAGCGCGCCGCAGGTCGTTTTCCAGTTGCAAAAGGGCGACGGCGCGAGTGTGCATGCTTAAGTCAAAAACTTCGTGGCGAGCTTTGCCCAATCCCTTAGCATGATACATGGCAGCATCTGCATCTCGGAGCAGTTGTTCAGGCCGATCGTACAACATGGGGAACGGGGCATTGGGAACAGGAGAGTCAGAAGATAAGCAAGACAAAGAAGTTTCCCGATCGATATTTCCCAGATTTTCGGGACTCGACTGTTTGCTAGTTTCCCTTGGATGCGGAGGATAACCAGAACAAACAATCCCAATGCTAGCGCTGGTAAAAACTTGATATTCGTTAAGGTAAAAAGGTTCTGCCAGTTCCGCCTGCACTCGTTCGGCAATCTGGATCGCATCCTCGCTGCTTTTGATATTTTCCAGCAAAATAGCGAATTCGTCGCCGCCGAGACGGGCAACGGTATCTCCAGCGCGCAAACAGATTCCCAGGCGCTGCGCGATCGCGATTAGCAACCGATCCCCCACTAAATGCCCCAAACTATCGTTAACAACCTTAAAGCGATCGAGATCGATAAACAGCACCGCAAACAAAATCTCGGGGCGGCGTTTTGAAAGGTCGATGGCGTGTCCCAAGCGATCCATAAATAAAGCTCGGTTGGGCAAACCCGTTAGCATATCGTGCAAAGCATCGTGTACTAACTTATCTTCTGCTATTTTGCGGAGGGTAATATCTTCGACAGTACCTTCGTAGTAAAGTAAATTTCCGTCAGGATCTCGAACTGCCCGGCTGTTCTCGGAAACCCAGATAGTAGTGCCGTCAGCGCGGTAAACTTGGGACTCGAACTCAGACACAAAACCGTGTTTTTCGATCGCGCGCAAAAACTCGGTGCGGCGGTTGGGATCGACGTAAAGTTGGCGGTCTATGTCTTGGATGTTCGCGATCAATTCGGCGGCCGAGTCGTAGCCGTAAATTCTGGCCAAAGCAGGGTTAGCGCTGAGGTAGCGCCCGTCGGGCGTTGTCTGGAAAATTCCTTCGATCGCATTTTCAAAGATGCTGCGGTATTTCTCTTCAGCCTGTTGCAGCGCGAATTCTGCCTGCTTGCGATCGCTGATATCGGTCAACGTGCCGAGATAGCCTAGAACTTCCCCGCTTTTGGTCATTTCTGGCACTGCTTGCCAAAATACCCAGGTTGTCAAGTCACCGTTGCAAAAGCGGTACTCTAACTTACAAGGTAGCTTGTCAGTGACAGCGCGATACCACTGGCTCAAAACACGCTCGCGGTCTTCGGGATGCAAACTTTGCGCCCAACCTTCGCCTAGTGCCTTTGGCGCAGTCAGCCCCGCCATCTCCAAAAATCGCTCGTTGACGTACAAGCAATCTCCAGCAGCGTCCGCGCGGAAAATCCCGACAGGCAGTATTTTTGCCAAGGTGTAATAGCGGTATTCGCTTTCTAGCAGCGCGCTGGCAGCTACTTTAGTCTCTGTGATGTCAAACATTGCGCCTTGAAGAATCACAGACTTGCTTGCTTCATCGCGAACTGCGGTCGCTCGATCGCGGAACCAGACGACTCGACCGTTGCGGGCGATCGCGCGGTATTCTGAAACCAGCGACCCCTCGCAGAAGATATCTTCTCCATCGCAGAATTTCTGTGTGGCGTTTTCCACTAACACGCGGTCGCGGTCTTCTGGGTGAACGAGTTTCAGCCACAGATCGGGATCGGCTCTCCATTCAGCTACAGAATAACCTAGAAAAGTCTCGATTTGCGGGCTGATGTAAAGTTTGGCAGCCTTGCGGTTGAGGGGAGAAATGTAGGTGACAGCAGGCATTTGTTCTACCAGGGCGCAGTATTTCGCTTCTACAGTGGACAGCGCTGCTTCCAGGCGCTGCCGCTCTAATTCGGCGGCGGCCCGTCCGGCAAAGATGCTGAGAATTAATAGGAATTTGGCAAGATGTGCTTCCACCAGGGGGCGATCGTGGAAAATACAAATAATGCCTAAAGGTTCGCCGTAAGAGTTTTTCAGCAAGACTCCCAGGAAACTGCGCGCACCTGTCATGACCGGTCTGCGGTCTTCTGGAAAAGTCTCTAAGAGGTAGTCGGGACAGGAATACATTCCCCCCTCCAGCACCCGCGCTTCGGGAGTATTGGCGATGTCGCACTCAAAGTTTGGCTGCTGCTGTCCGCCGCTCCAAAAACTGATAAGTTGCAATCTATCGGCAGCAGCATCGGTGCGCGGCTTCGACTTAATCGATTTGGCAGCGACGGCGGTGCGAACTCCGAGTGCTGAGGCTAAGTGGCAAACTAAGGCATCAAAGAATTCTGCTCCCCCTGGCGACTCAATACCTGCTAGGATTTCGCCCAGCAAATCTTCCTCTAATTGCTCGGAAGGAGTAACTTTGGGAGGATTCTCGGCATTCGGGCGATCGGGATTTTCCCCCATCGACCCCGAAATGCTCAGACTTAGGGTTTTGCTGGTTCCAGACTCCACCACAGGCGAAGAATTCACAGTTAGGCGCTGTTGCTTGGTCAAGAATACAGCGTGCCCAATACCTAAAACTTTACCCAAGAAGTTGTCAGTTGCCGGCCACAGATTTGAGTTGGAGGAAATCAAAAAGTTTTTCCGCATTTTCTTCAATCCTCCAGATAAATCGTCGGGTGTTAATTCTGCCAACTGCCGTTGCTCGTCGGCTAGCGGTAGACTAGATAGCCTTCGCTGACACTTGAGATAAATCGCGGACACCACGGCTAAAGTCGCCGATAATCCCAGAAGATATGCAAGAATCTCAAAGTAAAAAAATAAATCTCGATCGAACATTGATTAGCACCGCTCGACAATTATTGTAGTTATCTGAAGCCAATCTATTTAAAAATAACTAAGTATCGTCACGGATGGGTAACGAATACAATGTCAGACCGCCGTGAAGGCGACAAGAGAGTTAACAGTTCCCAACAAACCGGGCAATACTTGACATTACCGAACTTTTTGTGGTTTTTTCGTACAGGCTGAACCCGTACAGGTGAAATTGCAAACACATATATAGCCTTTCTCAAAAAGATGAGGTATGATTGATAGCTTGTATAATCACTTAAACGTATAGGGATCGCATCCCAACTACGTCCGCGAATATGAGAGCTCGAACCGCTATATACGGTTGTGGCACTCCTCTAAGGGGGTGAGTTTGCGTTTACTTTTTTAATCATATTTAACGCTGCATTCACATCAGCATCAATCCGACTTTCACTCCTAGACCGAAACGACCCGCGTTTACCGCTCTTACCCTGGTAAGACTCTTGCTTACCGACAGGCCCTAAATCCCCAAATCTGCACTTATTTGTATAATATGCTTGTGTAACTCTTATCTTGATACCGACTAACTCAGTTTTGCCAGTAATAATTTTTACGATCTGGGTAGGAGTAATTACTCCAAAATAGTGATATTTGTTTTCTATTTTGATATTTTTTTTACCCCTCACGTTTATGCCAATAATTAACTGGATTATTTTCTCATACCCCAACCGCTTCACAATCAAACGGCAGGTTCGATCGAGGTAGTTTTCTAACCGCTTGTTTCGATAAAATGTGATGTACTGGATTGGGCGCGCGGTATATTTTACCCGGTCAACTTTTGACAGTAAAAATGCTCGGCGCTGATTCAAACCTTGATTAATTGATGGGAAATATTTTTGACAGTAAATAGTTGAGGTAAATGTTGGCTTATTAGATGCCAAAGCGACGAGGCGATCGCTCTCTAAATCTCTACCCGATCTGAGGATATAATTTAAATCCACCAATGTTACAGGCTTTTGATTGGCAACCTCAAAAAAGTATAGCGCTGTTGCAGGAACTACCCTTACCTTGATGACATCTTGGGACTCTGTAAAAATTATTAGGTCACTTTGAGATAAATGAATTAGTCGCTTATTGGGGTTTATTTCCCTTTTTTCTATGGATTGGTTATCAGAATTGAACAAGTTACGCGGACTGATTTTCTGTTTGTATTGGGGGATGCTGGGGAGGGATGAAAATCGCGGTCTACCTCGGTCACAATCTATTCTTGACTTGTGGCAATCCTCGCCATCGCAAACAACTTCTTGGAGAACTTGCTGGCTAAGTTTAGCAGGGAAGGATTGAGATCCGTCTCTAGGTTTTAAGATAGCAATTAACTGTCTGATAATTCTATTGCTACCAACTTGAAATTCCGAAGTGAAAAAGTCTTTCCTCATAAATATTTACCACGGTCGCAGTTTTTTTTATTGAAAATATTAATTATTAAACAGTTTATAAAACTGGTGCTGACGGTCTATGCAAGGCCTTTCAACAACAATCATCAATTTTGGGATAAACGAAAACTTTTTGGTTGCTTTGCTAAGCAATATACAATAAAGTCTAGGGATTATCCGATCTAGTGTAACACCATGATGAAAGCCATAGTTTTTCAAACCCCCGGAAGCCCGTCCGTATTGAAACTGCAAGATATCCCAACCCCTACTATACAAACAGAAACTGAAGTTTTGGTACGGTTGAGAGCGGCGGGTATCAATCCGATAGATACTAAGTTGCGATCGCGCGGCACTTTTTACCCCGAGAAAACTCCTCACGTTTTGGGGTGCGACGGTGCTGGAGTCGTAGAGGCTGTCGGTACTGGCGTGCAAAATTTCCAAGTGGGAGATGAGGTTTTTTTCTGCAATGGCGGTTTGGGGGGGTCGATCGGTACTTATGCTGAGCTTGCCGTTGTAGACCAACGCTTTCTCGCCCTCAAGCCTGCTGCTTTAAGTTTTGCTGAGGCGGCGGCGGCACCGTTAGTTTTAATTACGGCTTGGGAATCGCTGTACGATCGAGGGCGCTTGCAAGCGGGTCAAAAAGTCCTGGTTCAAGCTGGTGCCGGGGGTGTCGGCCACGTCGCGGTACAGTTGGCGAAGTTGCAGGGGGCAGAGGTTTGCACGACTGTTAGTTCTGAGGAAAAAGCCAATTTTGTCAAGCACTTAGGTGCAGATTCAGTTATTTTATACAAAAATACCAATGTTGTCGATGAGGTTTTGAGTTGGACTCAAGGACAAGGAGTTGATTTGGCTTTCGATACAGTCGGGGGAGAAACTTTTTACCAAACGATTCCGGCTGTGAAGATTTATGGAGATTTGGTAACAATTTTGGAACCCGATCCGGCTTTGGGAAATTTGAAAACAGCGAGAATGCGAAATCTGAGAATTAGTCTGGAATTAATGTTAACACCGATGCTGGAAGGTTTGGTGGAGGAACAGGAACAGCAGGCTCATATTTTGCAGAAGTGCGCTCGTTTGTGCGATCGCAACTTGCTAAAAATTCACGTCAGCAAAACTTTCCCTCTCGAAGAAGCGCAAGCCGCTCACGAACTGTTAGAAACAGGCTCAGTAACCGGCAAAATAGTGCTTGAAATTGGGGGTTAAAAATGCGGATGGTTAAATAAGAAATTCACAACTGATATCATGTCCGGTCGAGGAACCGCGATTTTTGTAGGGCGGGTTCACCAAGAAGACCTGCCAATAATTGACAATCTCAAAAATTAGCCCCGACCGGGATATTATGCTTAATCGATCGGACATGATATGAAATTCTTGGAGAGAAAGGTGCAAAATCCTGGTTAATAATTTTGAGAGAGTTCTGGCTAATTCAACGACCAAGGTGAATCTTGGTTTTATATCAAATCCGTTGGCATCGGAATGATTCATCTGTCTCTTCCGTTTCTCTGTATCCTCTTGACGGCGTTGTCACCCCGTGAAGTCAGTCGATTCAACAGCGAGTGAGTTGGCGACGCCAAAAGCGATGGCATATTCAGTTGCACTCCCAATTGGAGGTATGAGAAAATGCCCAGTTGCTCGCAATAAGACTAAAGCCAAGGCAAAACTGAAAAGAAGTAAGTTACTCATCTCGTTACCTCTTCATTCGTTAGCTGCGACTGTAAAGCGAGAGAGGATTTACTGTCAAGTTTTGAGGTGAAAAAAGCAGCCCCGGTACTCAGCGCCCACCAAGGGATGTGGGCATATTGAGCGCAGTCAAACCAGGTCAAGGCAAAGACGAGGTAAGCGATCGCGATGGCTTCTATTCCTGAAACGGGAGAGTTGATGCCTAAGTAGATATAATATCCCCACAGTGCGGCATAAGATATTAGTCCCAAGATGCCCAGCGATAGGGTTGTGTCTAGGATTAAGTTGTGGGATTTGTAGGTAAGGATTTCCCGCGTGCGAATTTGCCCGTTTTTGGTCAGATAGTCGTAGGTAAACTCGCCTCAATTGACAACAATTGGAGTTTTTTTCGGGTTTCTGATGTAGGGGTAGGCGATGCCAAAGCCGTCAAATCCCCATCCGAAGAAAGGGCGCTTTTTGATACCTCGCAGGGAGAGTCCCCAGAGGGGCGAACGACTGGACATTATTTGTCCGATTGAGGGTTGGTTCCAGTTTAAAGGTCGGGTAACGGTCATGCTGAAAAGTACAAGTGCGCTGATGAGAATAACTCCCAGGATGAGTTGGCGGTATTTGTGTCCGAGTTTGTAGCAAAGGGCGACTGCTAAGCCTAAAATGGCGGATCTGGTACTGGTAAATATCAGGGCTGGGGCAATTGTCATTAAGGTGAGTGCGGTTAAGCGCGCGCCTGTTAGTTGGAAAAGCCAACCGATGAGAGAAATGAGGGTGATTGTGGCAAGAGCGATCGCGGCATGACCCCTGTGAGAATACAATCCGATAGGTTGCTGCCCTTGAAAAATGCTGCTGGCATTCACGTCAGGTCTGATAATTTGCCCCATTGTCGCCGTGTAGTCGATGCGCCAGTCAATGAGTTGGGGAAGAGTGCTTAAAGCTAGTACGATACCGCCGATTATCAGCCCAAGGAATTGCGATCGCGCCCATTCGGGATGCCGTTTGAGAAGTAAAGTATTGCTGAGGGTGAAAGTAGCGATTAACAGCCAGTAAAGCCAGCCATCTCCCATTTGGTCTTGACCGAGAAAAGAAGTCAGCGGAAACGGGCTTCTCAGGGTGGAAATTCCCCCTATTGTCAGAAATAATCCCCACAACATTAGGCTAATTTTTCCGTGCCGGGAGATGGTTAGAGATTTACTTCTTTCCCCAATTATTGAGAGGTTTAGGGCGACAATTAGAAAAATTATCAACACTTTGGGAGCCGTCCAAATTAGCCCCCGGCTGATGCCCCAAGGGTTGATGAGAGCGATGCTGAGGGCATAGAGTAAGGTGTAAAGAGACTTCACGGCTATTAAGTTTTAGGTTTTTTGAGTCGTTTAAGGGTTCCCAGTCCCCACATAGCTAATAAGGCACCGAATGCGGAGGTGGGTTCGGGGACGGCTTCTGGTGATTGATTTGGGTCGCTACTGTCGAAGTCGGAAAGTGGGAGTTCTCGGTTGGTAAGTGCATTACTATTAGTGGCAGTAACAGTGAGGCATCCACCGCCACCGCTACTTCCGTTACAAGTTGATTTTAGACGGCTGTTGTTTTTCCAACCCCATTTTATCCCGTTATAAATCGTGACAGTCCTTTTTCGAGTGACTATATCTTGCTCTTCGCTCACTAAATAAAGTTCAGCCTCCCAGAAATGGCTTTCCACAGGATCGACTCTGTACGGTCTGTCTGCAAAGAATCTGTACGGCTTGGGCGGTATAAGGTCTAATCCGTTTCCTGCACTACCCCTATAGTATGGGGTAGTTTGCCCAACATTAATATCGAGAATATTCTCAATAAAACCATGTTGATCTGGATTGAGACTATGGTTACTATACACCCGTTGAATCCATTGGACTCCTCTAGTAATACCCGTCAGGGTAAACGCATCTAAATTAAGTTGACATAAAATCATATTTGTGCATGAGTTATTTTCTGACAAAACCATTCT
>JAUBST010000065.1:0-31359 GCA_036702215.1 Microcoleus sp. F6_B6 | reverse complement strand
AAGAATGGTTTTGTCAGAAAATAACTCATGCACAAATATGATTTTATGTCAACTTAATTTAGATGCGTTTACCCTGTATCCTCCTCTACCCCTAATTTGTTTTCTAGCAATATCTTCTCTAACTCCGATAGATCGGATGGAGTGAGCTGTTTGTTAGTTCGCAGCTTAAAGATGACCACATGATCTTGATGCGATCGCAAAAAAGCCCTTGTTTTAGCACGGAACTTCTCAAAGTTATCTAATGCTGTAAAACCAGGCAACTCTACTATTATCTCATCCCCCATTACATCCTCAAAATCGGTGTAAATAGGTTGGCGTTTTTGTTTTTCAATCAGCTTGATTAATCCCCGTAGCCGTTTGCGTAACACCTCCAGCATTGGTAATGTCACATCTTGCCACCACTCATCGGTTTGTACCTCCTGAATCAGGGCTAGCTGTTCTTGCACGAAAGGAATAACCGATTTCTCCTCTAACAACCCTGCAAGTGACTTCACCTGTTCTTGTAGACGCTTAAACGTAGAGTCAGAGCGCAGGATTGCTAATTGTAACTTCAGCATCAGAACATCAAATCTTTTTATTTCTTCTGTTTCTGTTTCCAATTGGGAGGGCAAACCAGCGATTTCTTGACTAAGTTCCAGAAAATCATCGATCGATAACGATGCCCAAGCTGCGGAATTAGCATATTTCTCTACGAATCGTTGTTTAGGTCGCACTATGAAGTTTTCAGTATTCATAGCCGCCACTTCGGTATTGAGTAAATTGGCTAGTTCCTGGCGCAATTCTGCATCGCTACTGGGTTCTTTAGAGGCAGCTTGATACTCTTGAAGCTGATTCAGTTTAGCTGGATTAATTGGTTGATTTTCAGGTAATCTTTTATCTAACTCTCCGATTAATTCTAATCGAGCGGTAAACAATTGCTGACCCAATGATTTAGTTATTGGTGCATTAACAGTTGCTGAGTTTTGTTGAAAAAACTCTAAATTTTGGCAATAATCAAACAGGTAAAAATATTCTTTATCTTGCCCCATTCCAAATAGGTCAGGGCATAGTCTCGTACCTCGTCCTATCATCTGCCAGAATTTAGTTTTGGAGCGAACAATTTTGAACAGCACCAGATTAACTACCTCTGGCACGTCAATCCCAGTGTCGAGCATATCCACTGAGATTGCAATATGAGGTTCTTTATCTTTTTGGGAAAAGTTATCAATCAGGGTTTGAGCATAGGAGGTTTTGAAGGTAATGACGCGGGCAAATTCGCCTTTAAGGTGTGGATAATTGGCGTTGAACCGCTGAGCAATAAATTCTGCATGATCTTGATTTTTAGCGAAAATAATGGTTTTGCCGAGCCGATCGCCCCCAGCAACCTTTAATCCCCTAGTCATCAGATGCTCTAGCACCTTATCCACGGTATCTTTATTGAATAACCATTTATTGACTGCTTCTGCTTCTACGCGCTCAGGGGCATTGCCTTCTGTGTCCCATTCAAGCGCATCCCATTCTTCTCTTTCGGATTCAGAGAGTTCACCATAATTAATGCCTTGTCGTTGGAACTTAAGCGGGACTGATACTGCTTTAAGCGGGACTAGATAACCATCCTTTACGGCATCTTCAAGCGAGTAAGCATCGGTAGGTACGCCATTCTCTAAGTCAAAGAGCCCGTAAGTGTTGCGGTCAATTTCATCCTTTGGTGTAGCGGTTAGCCCTAGCAGGACAGAATCAAAGTAGTTGAAAATTGTGCGGTATTTCTGAAAAACTGATCGGTGAGCTTCATCAATAATAATTAGGTCAAAATGCCCTACGCCAAAACGACGCTGACCGTCACGGGTATCATTAATTAATCCCATCATGGTTGGATAGGTGCAAGCAAATACCCGTCCTTCAGTATCTTTTTCTGTGACTAAGTTTACTGGCGCGGCATCGGGGAGATGTTTCTTAAATACATTGATTGCCTGATTTACCAAAGCTACACGATCTGCTAGAAATAGAACACGTTTAGCCCAGTTACAACGCATCAGCAGATCGACTAAGGCGATCGCGGTTCTGGTTTTGCCTGCACCAGTCGCCATAACTATCAGGGCTTTGCGGTCTTTATCAGTCTCTAAGGCTTCGGTAATGTGACGGATGCCACGAGTTTGATAATAGCGTTCGGCAATGGTGGGGTTAATTGTGCCTGCTGCTAAAGATTTACGGGTAGCTCGGCGCTGTATAAGTAATTGTAATTCAGTTTTTTTATAAAATCCTTGCACCTGTCGCGGTGGGTAATTAGTATCATCCCACAGCCAATGCTCGTAACCGTTAGAGTAGAAAATAACTGGACGCTGATTAAATTGGTTTTCTAGGCAATCGGCATATAGCTTAGCCTGTTGTTGCCCGATGCGGGGCTCGTTTCGGGTGCGCTTGGCTTCTACGACTGCCAGAGGTTTACCATCATCGCCCCAGAGGACGTAATCAACAAAACCTTGACCTGATGAATTGGGCATCCCTGTAACCGGAAACTCGCGATCGCGTTGTTGATCTAAGTTCCATCCGGCTTCTTTTAACAAAAGGTCTATGAAGATGTCGCGGGTTTGTGCCTCAGAATAGTCGTGGGTATCTGGCTGGGTGACACTGGCTTCCTTGACTGCTGCCAATTCTGCCCGTACTTGTTTCAGTTCTTCATCAAGTGCATTCTTGTCTGCTAGAACTGTTGAGAGCTTTTCATCGCGATCGCGTAGTTGAGTTTCTAGTTTCTGAAGTTGTTCAATGGTTTGCTTAGGAACTGGTGCAGTCTTGGGCAATGCGTCAGAGTTGAAGATAAGCCCCGCATTTGGTTTGCTGCGTCCATAGGTGTGTGCTAACCAATATGTAACATGAAACAGCTCCCGTACCGCATTTATAGCATCATTAACAGGGATAGGTCTGGGGCTGTGTACTGCCGGATTTCCTAGTTTGATAATGACTCTTGCTTTGTTAAATATTGCTTCATCTACTAAGTTTTTAAAAGTAGGTTCGTGAATCAAGGCGCTTAGGTTATCTTGATAAGGCAGTTCTAGGGAATTATCGTATTTATATAACCAATTTACGGTTAACTCCAAAGTTCGACGGGCATAAAAGCAGGCAGTGCGAGGGTCGGGATGTACTGCATCAACTGCTTTGTTGGCGGATTCATAAATTGTAGGGAATTCAGCTTGGAGGAAAGCAAACTGGCTCATATATTTATGTAGGCATTTGGTGATAGTTCTGTAAATCGCTGTCTAGTGACCAGATAAAAACTTCACTGTCGGAGAACTTATTACAGGCATTACGATATTCCTGAATGATGCTGAGATCACCAAAGCTTGTTCCTTGTTGTTTATTAGGAGCTTTATTTTTGCCAGCTTCGTCGGGAAACTGGTCAATCCACTTCAATATCTCTGCTGTACTCGGGAATGGAGTAGGCCTCCAGGGAGCTATGCCTGCGAAGGCTGCTTTAACTTGTTCAACAAAACGTATGGCGGTTTTCCTTCGTAGTGTGCCGTTCCCGTTTTGGGCAATGTGGTTGCCTGTTTCGAGTATGGTTGCCATCGGCAACAGAAAAGTACAACCAAGTTGAGAATACGTCTCAAAATCTTCGAGAACGGATGCTCTATGCTGATTACAGTTGGGAACGTTGAGTATTTCGAGGAATATGCTGGTATCAATCAGACAAATACTACTCATTGCCATACTCCTGTAACCGAGACAGCCATGCCATAGCTTGCTGTTTTCTCTCTTCAGGGGTGTGCGGCGATTTGACGAATCGATCGACTACCCCAGCAGTTACCAGTTGACCGAGCGGCCCCTGAGATATCAGACTAGGAAAATCGTACATCTCCCCAAGCCGTACCAGGCGGCTATCTCCTTCCTCTGGATTGCGGTAACAAAACACTACATCACCCAGGGCAGCGTCGGGTAAGGCATCCATTAACGCGGGATTGTGAGTAGAAAGCAGCACTCGTAGTTTACGTCGCTCCGCAATATCTCGGATGCTGGCGAGTAAATGCTTGGCGCGGTTGGGATGAACGCCGTTGTCGATTTCCTCGATGACAACTAAACTGCCTTCGGTAGCCGATAGCATAGCAGCCGCGATCGCCAACACCCGTAAAGTGCCATCGGATAATAATGCAGCCTCACAATAACGGCGGGTATTGCCAAAGGTTTCTGCTAGTTGCACCATCACTTCATCCCGCGGGCCGACAAGGAAATCTAGCCCATCTATAGCCTGTTCTGGTAGACTCTGGATAAAGTTGAGAATTGCCTGTTGATTTTCGGCTTGGTTCTCCCACAGGCGATACAGGACGCTGGAAAGATTAGTACCATCTTCTTGTAATCGCTTATCAGACTTGAAGCTGTACTCGCGCATTCTGGCGGGAACGGGATCTAGAAACAGGATGTTCTTTAAAACTCGTTGATATTCGCGGACGCTCTCAGGAATTATCTTTTGGGATTTGGGATACTTTGCATCAAAATGGGCAGGGGTATCTAATTGTACGAATATAGCCATCTGATCGCTGCACGTTACTCGTGGCTTGTTCTTCCCCCTTGTAAAGTTGTTATATGCCACACCAACATCAGTCCCTACTCCTTGAGAAGGCTGATCTAGGTCATATAGCGGGACTTGACTTGTCGAGCCAACGATTCGCTCACTACTGATGTGCAGTTCTCCGTCACGCACATTCAGGGTTATATCGAGTTGGTTCCAATCTGGGTAGTCTAAACGGCAACCAATGGTAAAATTTGACTCTCCCCGATGGCACAAGTCATTTACTCGACCGCGTACAACGCGCTCTGCACTATTCACCGCATATTGAATGCTGGAAAGTTTTTGTTCTTGTGCTAGCCATGACAGAAAGCGCAAACCTTCAAGGGCGTTACTTTTACCTGCGGCATTGGCTCCGATTAGTACGGTCAGCGGCCCCAGAGGCAATCGGCTTGTGCTGTAACTTTTAAAGTTGGCGAGGGTAAATTCTGTCAGCATGGCGTTCATGTTATAACTCTCCTCGGAATGCACGGTGTTGAAGGGAAGCAAAGAGGGCATCAAGTTCTGACAACGAGGCGCGGTGTGTTGCTTTGAGCTTTTCTACAGCTTCGACGCGATGGGCAAATTCGCTTTGTAACGGAAGAGGCGGGACAACCAAAACAATACCCTCTAACATAGTCTGGTTCACCTTGAAAGTTCCATTAGTCGTCCTAGCCAATGTTTCAAGTTGTCGGCGCACTGCTCTTGAGTTCCAAATATGCTGCAAGAATTGACGCTCAATAAGTTCTGGTAAAATTCGTGCAGCAATTATTGTGTCAGGGAAAGTCATTTCTGGCATTTGCCGTGTAGGAAAGTAACCTTTGCCTACTAATTGAATATTTCCATTGCCTCGGCAGATTAGAAAATCGGATTGATCCACACGTTGGGTGATTGGAGGTACAGACTGGAATGTACTGCTCTTCCATGCCTTTTCATCAAACGCATTTCCAGTGATTGCCGAAAGTGTTAGAACTTTGCTCGTTACCTTCCCTGTATTGGATGGTGATAAGCCGTTACGTAAAGGCATTGAAAGCAGGTCATTAAAGTAGAGTAGCGACCATCCCTTTGGATTCGTAACTGGATCGCCGAACATTTCTAAAAAGATGGCTTGGTTGAGGGTGTTGAGTTGTGCGATCGCTTCCCGACGTTTAGACCTTATTTCTTCCGCGCGATCGAGTATCTCCGCTATACGTTTTTGTTCAGCGATCGGAGGGAGTGGAATTTCTAAGTTTTTGAGGATCTCAAGTGTAATACCTTTTACTGTTGCTCCAAAAGCTTGCTTCTCTAATTTTGTAGAACTAGCTAAAAGAAAATTAAGTAAATATCGCGTAAATATATCAGACTTAGGAAATAATGCTTTCAGATCCTGATTAATTGCAAGGTCAATTGAGTTTATTGCTGCTTTCCCAACTGCCATTCTTGTAGGAATAATAATAGTTCCTGCTGGAATAATATTAGTAGAAGAGTTAGATACTCCTAACTGAGTAATTGAATCTGTTGTTGTATTTATTTCAGTAGATTTAAAATCTTTTACAGAAGCCCAAGGAATTGTTCCACCCCAGTATTCAGGAGTTGATTTATCTGGTGTACCTCCTCCTTTAATATTTACTACATCACCAAGCCGAACTTTTCTCATTTCTGCCTCTCATCTAAATTATTCTTACCAATTGCGTTCTCTTCGACTACGCTCAGGGAGCTAGATTTCTGCGTTTTCATATAACGCTAATAAGCAACCCCTCTAATTCCTTCATCCCTTGCTGAATCTCTGCCTCCAGCTTTGCCAAATTAGCAAGGATATCTTTAGGTGCGCGATGTTCCACCTCTTCATGCACCACTTCCTTGTAACGATTCAAACTAAGATCGTAACCCTGAGCCGCAATATCAGCCTTTGGCACACAAAAACTTTGACCAGTGCGGAGTCGCTCTCGTTCCGTTGTATTTCGCAGTTGCCAACGACTCAACACATCCGGCAGATTATTCTTAGTATGTTCCTCTGCTGTTAACCCATAAGTAGGCACAGCACCTAATTTATCTTCAGCAAGCAAAGGCGCTCTTTTATCGTCCAAACTCAACCCGTCAGCATTCACATCGTAGAACCAAACAAAATCAGTTCCACCAGAGTTAGTTTTAGTAAATAGTAAAATCGCAGTAGAAACACCCGCATAAGGCTTAAATACACCACCAGGCAGAGAAATCACAGCATCAAGCTTCTGTTCCTCCACCAACAACCGTCGCAATTCCTTATGAGCCTTAGAAGAACCAAAAAGCACCCCATCCGGCACAATTACTGCTGCCCGTCCCCCTGTTTTCAACAATCTTAAAAACAGAGCCAAAAATAGCAATTCAGTTTTCTTAGTTTTGACGATCGCCTGCAAATCTTTAGCCGTGTTCTCATAGTCCAACGACCCAGCAAAAGGCGGATTAGCGAGGACAAGGGTATAAGATTCTGCATCACTAGAATGTTCCTGTGCTAGCGAATCCTGATAGCGCACATCGGGGTTTTCTACCCCATGCAAAAGCATATTCATACTGCCAATCCGCAGCATGGTATTGTCAAAATCGAACCCGTGAAACATCTCATGGTGGAAATGTTGCTTCATCTTGGTATCGCGCAGAATTTCCGGGTGATGCGATCGCAGATATTCATTAGCAGCCACCAGAAAACCGCAAGTCCCACTAGCTGGATCACAAATCACATCGCCTGGGCTGGGTGCAGTCAGTTCCACCATCAACTGAATAACGTGGCGCGGTGTGCGAAACTGTCCGTTTTGTCCAGCGGAGGCAATCTTGCCCAACATATATTCGTAAAGGTCGCCTTTAGTGTCCCTGTCTTCCATCGGTACACCATCGAGCAAATCCACCACTTTAGAAAGCAGGGCCGGTGTCGGAATTGTGAAGCGGGCATCCTTCATGTGGTGCGCGTAAGTCGAACCATCGCCTCCCAAAGTCCGCAGGAAAGGGAAAACATGATCGTTGACGACCTCAAACATCTCCTTCGGTGCAAAATTCTTGAACCTCGACCAACGCAAATCATCGTAGGAGCGTTTTTTGATATCTTCCCCTTCTGGGAAAATCCGGCGTTCCATTGGGCGCTTGAGCCGATTAGCTTTGTTTTCTTCCCGAATATGTAAATCGTCGAGACGACGCAGAAACAGAAGATAAGTAATCTGCTCAATGACTTCGAGGGGATTGGAGATACCACCAGACCAGAAGGCATCCCAGATTTTATCTATTTGACTTTTGATTTCCCCAGATATCATAATATTGCGCTTTCTTGTCCCATAGATAATTGTAAAAATTAGGGCGATTATCAGTTTAGCTTGGATATGGTTTTGCTGGAGATATGCAGCCCAAATATATCTGCTGCTTGTACTTCAATTAAAATCTTTGCCATCAAAGGCTTCTGAGTCTATGCAAGTAATATTTGCAGGGAAAGTTCAGACTAAAACTGACTGCCAGAGGAATTTACGATCGCTCACCAGCCAGCACTTGTCTCATCATCACTCAACCGCATTAGACAAACTCTCAAACCACCATACTAGGGTACGGACATGATCCAGCGCTGAAGCTAACCGATCGTCATCGCCCATCCAATTGCCATACTCCCCATGCTCGCCCGCCCCCCACACAATGATGTACTCTAGCCCCGGATCGATCTGCACGCCAAACCCACCGCTAGAGAAGTTAAATATTGCGTAGAGGTGGTCTGGCTGAACACACCATCGCAAGAAAACGACGCTTGTCGCCAATGTTGGGAATTCCTTGAACATTTCAGCGAAGAAGCGTTGACTGAATTCAGGAGTGTCGGCTAAAGCGATGTCTTGTGGCTGGCTATTCCACTGGCCCTCTGTCTCACGGCCACAGCGAGGATCGTGTTCTTGAAACTTGTCCATATCTCGTAACTGTAGGGGAAAAAGAAACCCCATCTCGAATGTGTTTTGCTGATACTAGACAGACGCTAGCTGATAAAGTAGCTGACCTCAAGGCATCTTAGGCAAGTACGATTGAGCAAGCAAAGGCAGAGTTGAGGGCAGAGCTGTGGGAAATAGTCGGCGCTCGTGAGGGCAACGATAAATCACGAGCCGTAGGAGTGGAGAGCTGCCCAGAAGCAAGTCGCCGATCAGGAAAAGGAGCTTTTGCAATTGCACGAGCGGAACGGCGACTTGGGACTTGAGGTGCACAATCTTACCGAACAGCTTGCGACCGTTGCAGGCGTGAGCAAAGAACTAGGGCCGCTCAAGCAAGAGTTGAGAGATAAAATGGCTGATGTTCACGCCTGAAGGGCGGGCGATCGAACTCTCCGGCAGTACGCTGGCAGCGAGAACGCCCGCGAGCGATGCTAAAGCCCATTTAACAGAAGCTAATAGCAAATTGCTCCAGCAGTTGGAAAAAAACCGGGAACTGGTAAGGGAAATCGCCGAACTGCGATCGCAGCCTGCCAGTGTGGATTTGTCAGAATCGGCAACTTTGCTCGCGCCAGTTGAAAGACGGACGTAAGAAATGTGAGACGGACTTGGCAGATGTGGAGGCAATTTTAAAAATTTTGAGCAGTGATGGCGATCGATAGAATGTATAGCTCATTATGCAGCGGTGACACGCCCCAAAAAAGCCGTCTGCATTTAGGTTGGAGGCTTTTGTGTTAGGGCTAGGGGTTAATCAAACCGATAATCTTTGCCTTAGTGCCATATCTCTTCCCTAAAATCTTCAATGTGTCATCAGTGCGATCGAAGCCCCTTATACTGAGTTTCGGCATTTCGGTTTGCCGTAGGGTGTTACTCCAAAGTAGCCTGGAAGGGTTACAAGAAATGCAACCTTCTGTTTTGACCAGGAGGATGAAGTTGAAACCGATTAGGTTGTGTGGGGCGTGTTATCCCCAGTCGCCTTGTCATAAGATTGAGTGGTAGTTTAAGGGGATGCAGGGGTGCGATGGCGTTCCGCCCCGCAAGCTACGGCATCAATTAATGTTGCTGTCGGAATGTCCCCACTGTGTGGCGAGGTTTAAGATTCCAGCATTGTGGGTTGATGGGTGGTGTCCGAGGTGTTTTTGGTCCTTTAAAGAAATAGTAAAGTAGCAGAAAACTACTTGGCCATAATCGATAATCTGCCACGTATATTTCTATTTTGGCGCAAATTTTTCATCAGTAATGTAGTGTATATGCGTTCACTCTCACCTCCACGACACAACTCTAAAAAAGAGCAAAATTAAAATAGATTTATGTGTTCTGTTTAATGGTATAATTATATTGATAGTTTAATATTTTAATTGAAAAATAAGGACATTTAACCTAACAGTGTAAACATCAAAAACACATTCTGCCTCTTGAACAATTCCCTAGAGTTAAAATTATTATTCATAACATGAGATAATGGTAGCAGGCAAACAACTCAAAAGGCTATTTCAAGCCTTCAAAGAGCGTGATGACAATGCTTTTTACAGAGCAGCAGAAGCTTTGATTGCAGATGAACTCATCGCTAATCATCATGCTCTTGCTCAGGAGCTACAGCAAGCGTTAGGCAGGCAACCGATGAAACAGATGACACAAAATGGATTGAGGTTACTCCCTAAAGATCGTCGCAGTGGCGATGATTTGGTTATATTAGAAGAAAGCTCCGTAGATTCGACTCAAGTGGTTTTGAATCAGGAAACCCAGGGGAAAATCGAGAGAGTTTTAGATGAGCACCGTAAACGCCAACAATTAAGTAAGTATGGATACTTGCCTAAGACCAAGCTACTCTTTTGGGGTCTACCTGGATGTGGTAAGACTTTTACTGCTAAATATTTGGCTCATGAACTTGGCCTTCCCGTAGGCATTGTGAGGCTAAATGCAGTTATTTCTAGTTTTTTAGGAGATACCGCTTCTCATCTCCAGCGGGTTTTCACTTTGGCTAATACAACTCCAATGGTACTTCTTTTAGATGAAGTCGATGCAGTGGGAAAAAATAGAGATGACCCCAACGACGTTGGAGAACTTAAACGAGTGGTCAACAGTTTACTACAAGCAATGGATACTTTTGACTCATCTAAAAGTATTATTATTGCTGCTAGTAATCATCAGTATTTACTTGATCCCGCTTTATGGAGACGTTTTGATGCTCTGATTGAGTTTCCTTTACCTGGTAAAACAGAACGAGAAATTTATCTTCAACGCCTTTTAAATGGAGTTGAATTTGATGGCTCACTAGAATATATAGCCAAAAATATGAGTTCACTTTCTTATGCAGATATTGAGCGCATTACTGTTGAAGCTATTAAAACGATGATTCTCGAAGGGAGAGAAACTCTACAAACCCAGGATATTTCTGAGCAACTTAAAGCTTTTAAAAGAGCTACATCGGAAGCGCAAACTAAAAATAGGAATACTTTATAATGAATCAAGATTTTCCTCTCTTTTCACTAACTCAACCGCAAACTGCTCAACGTCGTTCAGCAAAACCTCCTTTTGTGCCCCTTCCCCCAGAAAAAGTTGAGCAGCGACAAGAGAAAGCTAACAATTTAAGACGACAAGCTCAAGCAATTTCTCGAAAATTGCAAGAAATATCTCCAGATGAAAGAAAAACAGTATTAATTAAGCTAGAACATGAAAAAAAGATTTCTCTAAGTGGCACAGATTTAAAGTCAATTTCCGAATCTAATCATTTTACCCTTGCCGTTCCTCGCACTGAAAACTTAGACAATCTAGAAAAAAAAATTGACGAGTTCGGAGAAGGGGAATTAAAAAAAGGTCAACCAGATAATCCATCTTTAGCCTATCTTAATTCTATTAAAGAAGCTTCACCTAAAGATCGCCTTTGTCAAATCTTTTTTGAACAATATGACGAATTAATTCAGCAAGATTCGATGATTTGTGAAATTGAAATGATGTCTTTACAACAAGGAAAAAACCAACAGAGCCAAGAATTGTTAGAAATACGAAGGGAGATAGACAACTTATTTGAGAGTGGGACTAAAGGCAATTTATTTGAGCATGAAGAAATAAAAGGAACTTGTCGTGCTGTAATTCGATGTCCGGGGAGTATTTTTCAAGAATTAGTAGAAGGCCAAAAATGGCAGACTAAAATAGTGTATTTTGATGCTCGTCCAGAATTTGAAACATTTGATCAAACCCTTAAAAAATTCCAAGTTCAAAATTTAGGTGAATTTATAAGCCCTCCTCAAGATGCTCCAATGGTCTGCATTGTAGATTCAGGAGTGACGATGGGAAATCCTTTTCTAAAACCTGTTGTTAGAGAAGATTTGATCCGCTCTTATCTCAAAGCTGAATCTGATAAAGATAATCCTTATGATGAATGTGGACATGGTTCTGGTGTTGCTTCTTTAGTTTCTTACTATGCTTTGAATTTATACCCAAATGCAGAAAATAAAGGAAAAGTTTGGATTGCTAGTGCTAGACTTTTGAATAAAGATAATGAAATTGAAGATGAGAGATTATTTTCCATGATTTTAAAGGATATTGTACAGGATTTTAATCTATTAAACATTAAAATTTTCAATCTTTCTGTTCAATTTACAAATCGAAAATGGTATGAAGAAGCTAAGCGAACCGTTCCTCGTCGTTCTTGGATAGCTCGAACAATTGATAAACTTTCAAGAGAATATGATGTTATTTTTGTTACAATTACAGGCAATATATCAAATAGAGATGTTAAATACTATCACGAAGATGGAGTACCTTATCCTAAATATTTTAGAGATGATGAATCCTCTATTTATGATCCTGGTCAAGCAGCATTAGCTATTACAGTAGGTTCTATTGCTCCTAGCACTCAAGCAGTGGGTAAAGTAGCAACAGCGATGGCAATTGCCAAACAAGATCAACCCTCTCCTTTTACTCGTTGTGGTCCAGGAATTAACCGGGAAATCAAACCTGAGTTAGTCGAATATGGCGGTAATTTTTTAGTAGAGGAAAATGGCTCAGTGCGAGAAAATCCAGGAATGAATATAGTGATGGCAAGTCATCAACTTACACCTGCAATTGCTCATAAATCGGGAACCAGCTTTGCTGCTCCCCGTGTTGCTCACAAAATGGCGCGTATTCTCTATGATATGCAGTCTTTGGGCTTTGATAATATTTCTGCCTCTTTACTGAAAGCATTGACTGTTAATTCTGCTATTTATCCATCCTATTATGGGAATTTTGATAATTTTAAACTAGCAATGGATGAGGTACACCCTAAGCATTGGTTAAATGTTGTTGGTTATGGAGTACCAGATGATATCAGAGCAACAGAGTGTGATCCTTATACAGCAATTCTCTTGTTTGAAGGTGAGATTGAACCCAATACAGTTGCTTATTTTAATATTCCTGTTCCTGAGTGTTTAGCAGACGCAGAAACGGGAATAAAGCGGTTAACTGTAACCGTAGTTCACGCACCCCAAGTTCAGAGATGGGGACTAGAATCTTATTTAGGGACAACGTTAAAATGGCGAATGTTTCGAGGAGAGGTAGATCAGGAAGATATTATCAAATCTATGTCTGTTGAAGGAGATGAAGACGATGAAGAAACAGCAGAAAATATGAAAGAATTAAAATTTTTCCCAAGTATGACACTGCGTTCTAGAGGAACAGTTCAACATGGAGTGTGCGAGTGGAAACAACATAAGTCAGAATATAGCCAAAATTGCTACACATTAGCTATAGCTGCTTATGAAAAATGGAAGGATAAACTTGTAACTGTACCTTATGCAGTCGTTGTACGCCTTGAAGACACGACACAAACGGCTCAAGTCTATGCTGAAGTGCAGAATATCATAACGCAACTTGAAATTCAGACAAGAACTAGAGTATAAAAATGGGCTTGTCGCTCGATTGTATGTCACGTATACCAAGAGTTTCTAATGTAATATTTTAAATTGATGTAATTGAAACGAAAATTGCGGTGGATCTACGGGTCACAGTTAACTTTTGCTGCTTCCGGCGCTCCTCTAATACTACAAGCCACATTCGATATCCAATTTTCTAGGGACTTATGCCCATTACCATTAGGTTCAACCATATATATTTTTGTAAGTATTTCAAGCTGTTAATTTTTGCTGTAGTTGCTGATGTATCCGATCCAACCACACCAGAATCACAGGCTGACCAGATTTTAAGGAAGCGATCGCACTCTCCAAATCAAACTCTACCAGTTTAAGCGATCGCTTTTTTGAATTCCAGCACAACATAAACCGCCCTAGCGAAACCGAATTTGTAAATTCCGGTTCCTTCCCCCTCAGCCGTTGCCGCATCATCGCCGCCACCTCAAAACTCAACCCTACAGACAGACAAACTCAAATGTCGCCAACTCCTCGACTTAATGGCAGGCAAAAACAAGCTCTAATCAACGAATTACTGAGACAATCCTGTAAAAACATTCAAAACATAGAGTCAAGCATTTCGGTAACGTCTTGTTGGTCGCGCCCCTGATTGTCGTCATAAATCATCAAGGTGTCAAGCTTACGATGCCTGCTGAGTTTCTGCACTTTTCTTACATTCCCATCCGTCGCATCCAGTGCCGCCGTGATAGCTGAGTGTCGGATGCGGTGAGGAGACATCTGTTTTTTGGCGTTGCTTAATCAGGGTATGAAAAAAATCAGTTGAAAATCCCGAACGGTTGTGAATACTGGTTTCTAGGATTTGCATATTTAGCCTTTCATACCGGAAATCAGCAACGCCTGTTTTTTATAGCAACCGCCAGGGCAGTTAGGACGCTAGGTGTAGGACGTACTCCATCGCATCACGTAGACACTCAAACTGCTCAAGCTGCTTGCGAATTCGACTTTTGAGCCAAGACCAGCATCGCTCAATCTTATTAAAGTCCGGTGAATAAGCAGGTAAGTACAATAACTCACAGCCGGCTTCCTGAATTAGTTGTTCAATGCGACCCCCTTTATGAAAGGTGGCATTATCCATAACCACTACCTGCCCCGGTTTCAGCTCATGAATTAGGCCTGGGGGGGTGACAACCAGCCTGAAACCCAGAGGTGGTGAGGATTGAGCCAATGTGTGCTAAAAAAAAATAGGCAGCATAATTGTTACACGCTTGCCTATCCAAAAAATAATGATACCAACCTTTTACCAGACTCATTTAAAAAAACAACTGACGAAAGCTCAGTTTCTTGTAATAACAACTTTGGTATCTGTGGTGCAATCAGAAAAACAAGTGAGATTAGAACGACTGGCACGGATATTTCCTTATCCAATTACAACAGAAAGTCGGCGTAGAAAACTACAAAGATTTCTGGATTTACCAAGTTTAACTATCTCATTAATTTGGTTCCCCTTGATTACTTATTGGTTAACTACTTATTGCCCCATTGGTACTCGTTTATCAATCGCAATTGACCGCAGTCAATGGGGTCGCATTAATCTTTTTATGGTTAGCATAATCTGGGAAAAAAGAGCAATTCCATTATACTGGTCATTATTGCCAAAATTAGGAAACAGTAACTTGGAGTCACAAACCAAAAATTTAGAGCAAATTTTACCATTATTTTCAGAATATAAACTTATCGTTTTAGGAGACCGTGAATTTTGTTCTGTTGATTTAGGCAACTGGCTTAAATCAAAGGGCGTGTCGTTTTGCTTGAGACTCAAAAAGAATCATTGTATCGAAATGAAACATTTAATTTGGCAACGGTTAGATGAATTAGGGATAGTACCAGGAACATCTTTGTATGTTCAAGGAAAAAGAGTGAGAAAAACTCGACCTGCCACCGGCTTTGAGCTTGCTTGTAAATGGAAAAGACATTATGGGAAATCTCAAGTTAAAGAAGCTTGGTTTATTCTCACGGATTTAGGTTCATTACCAGCAGCAATCAATGCTTATAAGCAGCGGATGGGCATTGAAGAAATGTTTCGAGACTGTAAAAAAGGAGGCTACGATCTTGAAGGGACTAGCCTCAAAGGAAACAGACTTATTAATATGATTCTCCTGATGACGCTTGCCTACAGTTCGGCAATATTTCAAGGCACTGAATTGAGAAAAAAGCAGGTACAAAAATATGTATCTCGTCGCAAAGAACCAAAGAAAAAATATCGTAGACGGAGTACATTTGGTGTTGGCGTAGATGCCAAAAAGTGGGTTAATTATCTAGAACAATATGCTGTGGAGATGCAACAGTTAATGAAGTTAACTCCTTCTAAACGTCGCTTTTACGAACAAGGTCTGAGGGCTGCAACCCTTATTCGGTCTATATCCTAAGCCTCTTTGTCACCCCCCCAGGAATTAGGCAGGTTTCCAACCAAATCTCAAATACAACCCGATTACAGGAGCCTTCGACAGTAAACGGAGCCATCAGTTGTTCCTGACAAAGGGCTGCGATCATATTGACTCGCCCTTGTCGTCGTCCTGATTTCAAGGCATGAAACCTTTGCCCTCTTAAGTTCCAGCCAAAACCGTAGTCTTCTCGGTTGTCCATGCCGGCTTCATCCACATAAACAATCGTTTCATCCGCCCACAAAGCCTTCTGCTCTATGAACGTTTGCCGTTTCGACTCATCCCGTTCGAGGTAGCCGTAAGTCTTTTTTTTCGCGTAAACCCAATTTTCTTCAACGCTCGTGAGATTGTGCGAGCGCTAATGTCACCCTGCCACAGTTGCGCCATCTCCACCTGGGTTTTGTCTCCATGAGTCAAGGCATTCGCCCGAAACTGCGCCCAGTCTGTGATTTTATGATTGTTACCTGGGGGCGATTGGGTAATGCTTGAACATCTCCCGTTTCGGCTTTGCGTTTCAACCACAGGTTGATCGTGTTGCGGCTGATATTGAACAGTTCACTCGCCTCCTGTTTCTTGAGTCCATCTAGCTCAATGGCTTGAATCACTTTTTGACGGAAGTCGTAACTGTAGGGTTTAGGCATGGTAGAGCAGACGATAGCAGGTCACAATAATATCTTAAGTCTACGTCCTAATCGCCTTGGCGGTTGCTATATATGTGTCAGGCTTTCCTAGCGCTGCAACCCACGGGATGAGCGGGACGGCGGTGTAATCCTGAATCTCTACGATTAACGTATCCATGTGGCAGGCGATAAGCAATGGAGAACTACTTTGTTTTATCTTATCCCCAACATAATTACCACCAAGTCTGGGATTTCCCAGGGTAGTCTGGGAAATCCCAGACTACCCTGCATTCTCAAAAGAGGTCGTGCTTAGATGTGGTTATGAGAAATACAGACAACCAACAACCGAAAAAAATGGACTACCAACTTGTAATGTCTATCGAAAGAGTATTAGTAGACAGGAGGGCAAAATGTAAAATCCCAGAAGTTCAGGTATTGGAGAGCGAAGTAGTATGGACCCTTACAACCATTTGTGATTTCTTGGGTATTACAGAAAATAGAACATTCCATCGTTGGCTAAAGGTTCTTAAAATAAAGTCCAAGTACAAGAAAGATGCAATATTTTCAGTTCAAGACATAGAAAACTTAGCAACATTTTATGTTGCAACTAAAATCTTGGGAATGACCCAAAGCCTTTACGTCGAAAAAATCGTCCCCAGGTCTAAGATTACTCTTATACCTGGACTAGAGCGCGAGAGAACGGATCACTTATTCGGGCTTCAAAGTTATTTTCAACAATTTCATGAAGCGGATTTATACCGATCCTCCAGATAAGAATCTATCCCTTGAAAGAGGTTCCACCACCAGTAATAAATGTCATCAGGATATTGAGGTTACAGTATCAGTAACTCAGGGCGAAAGCTACTGAGCTTGTAAGAAAGTATGTCGCTAGTTTTCCGCTCTGTTGTTTGCAATTAAACAGTTTGTGCGATTTGTTAAACCGCCCCATAAGTTTTTAGCTTATGGGACGGTTATTCCGGCGTGGGAAGGGGGTCTAGTCGATCGCATGGCGATCGCAATAACTGTCTATCTGGAGGGGTTGCTTTGATTTCCTGTCATCCCAGGCATATTTTTCATCATATCCTTGCAACAGCTACATCCGCCTTCAGTAGGCTGCTGCGGAGCCTGATTGGTTTGCGCTATTGTTTGACTAGCAGTCTGGTTGTGAGTGTCTGCAAACGAGGAATTAGCTGTCAAAGCTAACAACGTTAAGGCAGCTATAGTTCCACCGATTACTGTTTTAGCAAGTGTGAGCATACTCATCTTTATCCTCAATTTAGTGACTAATTTTCTTAGAACTAAGTCCATACTAAACTCTCCACCTGACTAGAGAGTCAAGACCTAAATTCAAAAATTCGAGTAAATATGCCTGAAGAATGATGTTGACTTTTCTACTTGACTCTCTACTCGATTTCAGGGAGCTGGGTTTGGTCAGCCTACAATTTCCCTCCCTTCAAGCATATATTTTTATGCGGGTATGGGCATATAGAGCGTTTATAAACAATTCACTTTTTGCTAGCGCTGTAAAAAAAGTTTCCCACCCCCCTTGACATTGAAGTCAGGTTCAAGGTTTAAGCTACTCTTATAACTCTTCAAAAAAGGTTAAGACAATGGCCAAACGTATAGTCGAAGTCTTCACTGCTGGGTGTCCCTTGTGTGATGAAACCGTTCGTTAAGTTAGTGAGGGAATTAGCCTGCTCAAACTGTGACGTGCAGGTTTACGATCTGCGTGAGGGTTGCGCTACCAATGAGTGTCGCGAGAAAGCAAACCAGTACGGCATTAATCGTGTCCCTGCTGTTATTGTCGATGGTAAACTTGCTGAGTGTTGCTCAAACCAACAGCCAGTGTCCCGCGAAGCGCTTATAGCTGCTGGTATTGGGCAAGGATAAATTACTGATAGGGAGGGGTAATCGCCCTCCCATTCTCAATTAAAGAGGTCGCAAAAAAGTGAAACAGGGATTGTTGATCAGCCAGTTAAGCCGTCAACTGGGTATACCCGTTCCGACAATTCGCTATTACGAACGCTTGGGACTACTCAAGCCACCTGAGCGAACACAGTCACAATATCGTATCTATTCAGAAGAAGCGTTAGAACGTCTGCGGTTTATTCAAAAAGCTAAGCACTTCGGACTTTCCCTAGATGAGATCAAAAAGCTCATTGACATCAGCGCCCAAGGTATTCCTCCCTGTGCAAGCCTTAAGGCAATGGTAAAGCAGCATCTAGATGAGTTGGAGTGCCGTATTGAGGAAATGGTTGAATTTCGCCAGGATTTGGCTAATCGGTATTCAAAGATTGAGGCTTTGGTTGAAGAAGAGTCAACCACACCGAACAATGTCATCTGTGGTAGCACAATCTGTCGGCTGATTGAGCAAGAAAACGATACCCACCGAAACATTACCAGCGAAACAGTTGTTAAAGAGCGTCTTAAGCGTTGATATGCGATCGCACTCATGGATTTTGGGCATGGTGGAGGTGTTGAGGTTTTGGTTTTGGTTTCGTTTCCCAAAAATTGAGGTGTTGGTGGCGATCGCGAACGCTGTTTTGCTTAAGATACCGCTGCGTTGCCTTTGTCAAGGATACGCTGCGAAAACTGGACTAATTCAGCAAAGCAACCGGGGTTATTTTCAAGCAACCATTCCGTGAGCATTACTGAGTGTTTGGTTTTCCTAAACTCGACCCGCGCGTTAAAATGTTAGTCAAGGTATTGGGGATTTGATAACTCCTCTGAAGTAATCCTTTTAACTCAAATTCATCCAATCCGCTAGATTCCTTGGAGCAAGAAGTTGACGAGCAAGGCCAAGAATTGTTGAGACAGTACCACCCAGCTACTAAAAAAACTTTGCAAAAAGTCTTTATCATCCGGGTAGTTGTTGGGGCAATCCTTGGGGAATTTTATCTATAGGGGTGATTTCGCTGATGCAAAAGGTCGGATTCACTGATGTGCCGGCGCGGGTACAGAATCCGAAGTAATCAAGTCCGAAGAATCTGTCGATGCTGAATGCACTGATTTTTTGGGATGAAGCTTGAGAAACTATAATGTTTTGTATGAATGTTTTCTAAATAATTGATGCTTAAAAATTCTACGGCTGCGCCCGATCGCATTGCACAGCGACAGATTTCGGAAAAACTTGTCTCCGCTGGCTTTCACGCTCTTTCTGACCCCCTGCGGATTCAAATTCTGGATTTGCTGCGGGAACAGGAATTGTGCGTTTGCGAATTGTGCGATCGGCTTTCTGTTCCTCAGCCTAAACTCTCTTTCCACCTCAAAACCATGAAGGATGCAGCTTTAGTCCGCAGCCGCCAAGAAGGCCGCTGGATTTACTACAGCCTCAATTTAGCTCAGTTTGTCGCCCTCGAACAGTACCTCGCCGAATACCGCCGCTTCAGCCAGATCCTGCCGGCACGCCCTTGTTCTGACGCAGATTAACCCATCAACATTTCTTAATGTGTCTAGTGGCTGTTTGCCTTCCCTCTTACTTGACATATCAAATTTTATTGATATGATTCCAGTGTACCCCTTAGTTATGACATTGGGTGAGGTCAATGAACCCAGCAGAAAAGCCCAAGGTTTCCGCACTAAGTATAATTGCTTTGACCATAGGTGCGATCGAGCTGCTCAGCTCCTGCGGACAAGTCCAGTCGCCAGAATCGCAAAGCATTAAAATTGACGGTTCCAGCACCGTGTATCCAATTACGGATGCGATGGCAAAAGAATATCAAAATACGAATCCCAAAAAAGCATCAATTACTGTTGAATTCTCCGGTACAGGTGGAGGATTTAAAAAGTTTTGTGCTGGCGAAACTGACATCAGCAACGCCTCGCGACCCATCAGCCCAGGGGAAATGGAAGCCTGCAACAAAGCTGGCATCCGCTACTACGAATTACCTATCGCATTTGACGCGCTTACAGTAGTAGTCAATTCCAAAAACGACTGGATAAAAGACATTACTGTAGAGGAATTGAAAAAAATTTTGGAACCCGCCGCCCAAGGAAAAATTACCCGCTGGAATCAGATCCGACCCAATTGGCCGAATCGACCTCTAACCCTCTACGGGGCAGGCAAAGATTCCGGTACATTTGACTACTTCACAGAGGCAACAGTAGGTACTGCGAAAGCCAGCCGTACCGACTATACAGCTAGTGAAGACGACACAGTTTTAGTGCAAGGAGTTATTAAAGACGAAAATGCTTTGGGTTACTTTGGATTCTCCTATTACGAAGACAACCAAAGTAAATTGAAACCTGTAGGTATTGACAGAGGCAAAGGAGCAGTGTTGCCCTCGCGCGAAACAGTAGAAAAAGCTCAATATAAGCCCCTTGCACGACCTCTATTTATCTATGTCAACTACCACTCTGCTCAAAATAAAGTAGAAGTACGCAACTTTGTAGAATTCTACATGAAAAAAGCTCCGACCTTAGTTAGTTCTGTGGGTTATATTCCTTTACCCACACAAGGCTATCAACTAATTTATCAGCACTTCTACAATGGCAAGGTGGGGACAGTTTTTGGTGGCAAAGCTCAGCTTGGCTTGACAATTGGGGAGTTATTGCGACAGCAGGCAACTTTTTAGGTATCAGTGGTCATCTGTCAACTGTTGTAGCTTGTTAGCTGTTAACCTAGATTGTAACTAAACTCTAAAACCGAGGTAAATTTATCACGGATATACTCAATGTTCAAGTCAGTTCCTAAAATAGTGAGAAGCTTGTTTTCACCGGAGTGCAGCCGAGAAGCGCTCGCCGAATTTCTGGGTACATTTATTCTAGTTTTTGCAGGCACGGGCGCGGTGATGGTTAACAAAATTAGCCAGGGTGCTATTACTCATTTAGGCGTTAGTTTCGTCTTTGGAGCCGTGGTAGCCGCCATGATTTATGCTACTGGTCATATTAGCAGCGCCCACCTGAATCCTGCTGTAACATTAGCTTTCTGGGCGAGTGGTTTTTTTCCAAACAAACGTGTTTTGCCTTATATTTTAGCGCAGTGTGCGGGCGCGATAGCAGCTTCCACACTGCTGCTAATTACTTTAGGAAAAGTGGCAAATCTCGGTGCAACTGTTCCTCTGAATGGTAACTGGTTACAGTCTTTAATTCTAGAAACAGTATTGACTTTTATCCTGATGTTTGTTATTTTAGGTTCAGGATTAGATAGGCGCGCTCCGATCGGTTTTGCCGGGATAGCCATTGGGTTAACTGTAGGGTTAGAAGCTGCATTTATGGGGCCAATTACCGGAGCGAGTATGAATCCGGCGCGGTCATTTGGCCCAGCAATTGTAGGAGGAATTTGGCAGCACCAGTGGGTTTATTGGGTTGCACCAATTTTAGGAGCGCAAGTAGCTGTTTTGGTTTATCGGATAATATCCAACGGATTTCGCGATATCAAGTAAGTGAGGAAAATAAATGAAAAGTGTGATGTTTATTTGCAAGAAAAATTCTACCCCTGTCGGATGAGGCGACTGCAATGGACGAACAACAAGCGCAACCAATTTCAGAGAATTTGTGGTGGGTGATTCCAGGTCAACTGGCAGGGGTGCGGAAGCCAACAGCCGAGGAACTCTCTACGCTTCAATCAGTAGGTATTGGGGCGATCGTCTCTGTAATGGACGATGCTTCCAATCTGGATTTGTATGAGCAGGCAAACATTCCTCATCTTTGGTTGTCAACGAAAGGCGGTACTGCACCCAGCCACGAACAGATTCAGCAATTGCAAACCTTTGTGGATAGCCAGAATCATTTGGGGCACGGGGTTGCAATTCACTGCACTACTGGCAGACGACGCACCGGAACGATGCTGGCTTCCTATTTGATTCAGGCAGGTTCATCCTATGAAGAGGCGATACTCACTATTCTGGATGCCAATCCCAACGTTGAATTGAGAGAGGCGCAAACCGCTTTCCTGCAAGAGTTAGCAGGAAAACAAACTTATTCTCAATAGCCCCATTCTTATAACTAATTAACGCTACTCATGACTCGTTTTGACCATCCTCCTCGCATCCTGTTTTTGTATGGCTCTTTAAGAGAGCGTTCCTATAGTCGTCTGCTAGCAGAGGAAGCTGCTAGAATCATCCAAGATTTTGGTGCAGAAGTACGTTTTTTTGACCCTCTAGAGTTGCCGATTTATGGTAGCGTTCCCGATACGCATCCCAAGGTTCAAGAATTACGGGAATTGAGCCTGTGGTCGGAGGGTCAAGTGTGGTCTAGTCCAGAAATGCACGGCAATATTACCGGCATTATGAAAAATCAAATTGACTGGATTCCTTTAAGCATTGGGGCTGTCAGACCGACTCAAGGCCGAACTTTGGCGGTGATGCAAGTTAGCGGCGGTTCCCAGTCTTTTAATGCTGTCAATACTTTGAGAATTTTGGGCCGCTGGATGCGGATGTTTACGATTCCGAATCAGTCTTCGGTTGCGAAGGCTTATCAGGAATTTAATGAAGATGGGACGATGAAGGATTCGCCTTATCGCGATCGCGCGATCGACGTGATGGAGGAACTGTACAAGTTTACCCTGCTGTTGCGGGAGCAAGCCGACTATTTGACCGATCGCTACAGCGAACGCAAGGAACAAGCAGCTAAAGAGGCGAAAGCCCTAGCAAATCGCGCCCTTGAAGTTAATTAAAGCGATTGAAACATCAGGCGATTGAATCACCAGGCGATTGAAATCGCGGCTACAAAGATAAAACCCGCCTGCGCGGGTTGAAGAATCAAGGATTTCTGTTCAGTCCACGGAGGTGGACTTCGGTTGTGTAGCCGCGGTTTCTAACCGCTGGAACCCTAACAACTAACAACCAACAACTAACAACCAACAAAAACCATGAAAAAAGTAATGTTTGTTTGCAAAAGAAACTCCTGCAGATCGCAAATGGCAGAAGGATTCGCTAAAACCATCGGAGCCGGCCAGATTGGAGTCACCAGTTCCGGGTTAGAATCAAGCAGAGTTCATCCGACAGCAATTCAAGTCATGTCAGAAATCGGCATTGACATCACAGATCAAACATCCAACCCATTAAACGAATTCAATGCCGAAGACTACGATGCAGTAATTTCTCTCTGTGGCTGCGGCGTAAATTTACCCGAAGCGTGGGTATTGCGAGAAGTGTTTGAAGATTGGCAACTCGACGACCCCGACGGACAACCCATCGAAACTTTTCACCGCGTTCGAGATGAAATTAAAGCACGAGTTGAAACATTAGTTAACTCTCTAAAGTAAGATTAATATAGCAATCCTAAATCATTTGTGAATTTCTTACTCCCGAGCGAGCGGGTTCGGGGAGGGTTGGGGTGGGCTAAAAAATTTACGACTCCTGCAAGGATTGCTATACCTGTGAAAAGACCTTTCCTTCAGGACATACGAGCAGACAAAGGCATTCATAATGGGGACTCCTTGTGAATGCCTCAAGTCTAAGCATAGATTGCTGGATATCACCAAATAAAGGGTATCAGACGAGTGCTGGCTTGTTGATACTCTTGATAGTTTGGGTACTTTTGAGACATTGACTCTTCTTTGGAGAAAATACGCTGTATGTAAAGTAGAGCAATTAAACTTGGTAGTAAATAAGACCAAATGGAACCCGCCACAACACTGAAACTTAGGTATCGCAGCAAATCACCAAAGTAGTTAATATTACGGGAAAAGCGCCAAATCCCATCACTAACTAAACCCGCTCCATATTGCTTGGCCGTCAGTTTTTGAATGTCAGCCGTGGCATTGATTAGAGAGCCAAAAAAGAAGAGCGGCAGCGCGACCGCAGCGGCTGCCCAAGAGAGAGGCTCCGGGTTGGTGAAGGCTAAATATCCAGGCAAAGAGTAAAAAACACCGACAAATAATAGACTGAAGATGAAGCCAGTAACTCCTATCGGTTCGCTGAATATCTGTTGTCGCCGCAAGGGATAAAACCATTGCTCAACAAGCCACCACAGACAATAACTAATGTGTAAACAAAGATAGATGATTTGGCGCAGGTCTTTGATGCCAAAAATTAAGGCATAGGCAACCAATAATAAAATGGTGAGGACTTTTGCCGTATTAATCGCTGTCAGTTGGGTAATCCCAGAACGAGTTGAACTAGCTGTGTTATCCATTGTTTTTCCAGAAATAAACGTCATCGTATATTCAACAGAGGGCGAACGCTTGATTAAATTGGAGCGCACGCGGCTCTTAGTAGGAGTGGGATCCGGTTTTAAGTCATCATAAACCGACAGGTACTATCCATTGGGTGTACGTGAAGATAGACACTGGTCGCCGAAATTGAAGTATGTCCTAGAGTAGCTTGTACCAAATGGAGCGGTGCGCCTTTGTCAAGAGAATGTGACGCATGAGCGTGACGCAACCAATGGGGGAATACTTTAGCCGCAACGTCCGGTTCAATGGGCGATCGCAAAGGAACGGGCTAACTTTGTCCAGTCCCGTCTTGAACCAAGCGGCGGAGGCTGTGTATTCTACGCCCTCCGTGAGCTGGACTACCCACGTTAAGAAGTCCCCGTCTACCGATTAGTAATGCAGTATTTGCGGCAAACTTTCTGGTATCGGGTCGATCGCGCATGATTGGCGAGACAGAAAGACGCGGACAAGCCAAGATACTCACCCAAGCTGACGGGAGTAAATACCGGCAACATCAACGCTGGTGACAGAATTAGAGAAGCCTACAGGGTAGAGGTAAATGCCAATAATGCGCGAGCGCCCAGCTCCTCTTTGACATGGATACCGAAATCGCCGCTGCGAGAAAAACGCCGCGCCAAAACCCAAGCCATCAAACAGTGCATGATGCCAGAATTGTCAACCCCAACAACGAGGATAATTGATAATTAATAATGTCTTCGCTCGTTTGGGACTTTAGATCTCAAATAAACTTTTTCATCAACTACTAAATCCAACTAAGTAATATGACCCACTTCGCTATTATTTGTCCGTCAGCTATCGGACATCTTAACCCCATGTGCGCCCTGGGGCGAGAATTACAAAGACGAAATCATCAAGTGACTCTGTTCAGCATTCCCGATATCCGTTCCAAAGTCATAAACTCGGGTTTAAACTTTGAGACAATTGGTAAAACAGAATTTCCACTCGGAAGTCTGGAAAGGAAATACAAACAGTTAGGAGAAATGAGCGGAATCCCTGGGTTTAAATTTACCGCAAATTGGATAAAACAAGAAACCGCTATGTTATTGCGAGAACTTCCAAAAGCACTTAAAGCTGCTGGTGTCGAAGCGCTGCTGGTAGATCAAACGACCCCCGCAGGTAGCACTGTTGCCGAGTTATTGAATCTTCCCTTTATTACTATTTGTAATGCTCTATTGATCGACCGCGAACCGGGTGTTCCCCCTTTCTTTACTGACTGGAGTTACCGTCCTGTATGGTGGGCGCGTCTGCGAAATATTGTGGGTAATTTCTTCATCGAGATCCTTTCCCAACCGATCGAGTTTCTTGTTGCCCGTCAGCGAGATATTTGGAATTTAGCACCTTACTCTAGCATGGAGGATTTTTACTCTCCCCTCGCTCAAATCTGCCAGCTACCCCCAGAGTTTGATTTTCCTAGAAAAGAATTGCCCCAGTGGTTTCATTACATTGGCCCTTTGAAAGACCCCTCTGGTTTAGAACCTGTATCTTTCTCCTCTATTTCTTTTCCTTTTGAAAAACTGACGGGTCAACGTTTGATTTATGCTTCTCTGGGAACTTTGCAAAATCGCAAATGGGAAATTTTCCAAACTATTGCCGAGGCTTGTTTAGGGAATGACGCACAAATAGTCATATCTCTAGGAAACCCTAATATCCAAGAAGATTTCGCTCTCGATTTACCCGGTTCACCTTTAGTGGTTCCCTACGCTCCTCACCAACAGTTAATCGAAAAAGCAACTTTAGTTATTACTCATGCTGGGATGAATACGACTTTGGCAGCTTTAAGCAGCGGTGTCCCTCTTGTGGCTATTCCTATTACTAACGAGCAGCCCGGTATCGCGAGCCGTATCGCCAGAACTGGTGCAGGTGAGGTCGTACCTCTCAAACGCCTAAATGTTCCTCGGTTGCGCGATGTCATCCGTCGGGTGTTAACAGAGGATTCTTACAAACAGAATGCTCTCCGGTTACAAGATACTATTCGTCATGCTGGCGGTGTGACTCGCGCTGCGGATATTATCGAACAAGCGGTTTCTACGGGTCAGCCTGTTAAAGCTGATGTTCGCTAGCCCGAAAACCCCCTAGTTATACCCAATTTTCTTCATCTCCCAGCTATTCCCATCCTAAAAGCTCGGCCGCATTAAGAAATACCCCCGACGGATGCAGCAATGCAGTATTTGCGGCAAACTTTCTGGTGTCGGGTCGGTATACACCAAGCATGAAAATCGAGGGTCACGGACAAGCCAAGATACTCACTCAAGAGGAAATCGAACTCTTATTTAACGAAGGTTTACAAACTCCTCGCGATCGCACTTTGTTTGGGGTTTGTTTGTACACGGCTTGCCGGGTGGCGGAAGCTTGTTCGTTGGAAGTCATCGATATCTACACCACGAAGGGCAATGTTCGACCTACAATCAACTTCCGCAAACACAACACCAAAGGAAAACTCCAAACCAGAACGATTCCGGTCATTGAAGATTTGCGAAGTCTCCTGACATCTTGGCGTCCCCACGCCGGTCAGACTTATTTATTCCCAGGTCGCCACCGCTGCCACCATTGGCATCACCTGCACTCAAACTCAGCGGATCGGATTTTGAGGGAAGCTTTCGAGCGCGTTGGCATCGAGGGCGCATCAACCCACAGCTTCAGAAGAACCGCCCTCACCCAGATGAGCAACGCGGGGATTCCGCTGCGGATTATTCAAGAAATCAGCGGCCACAGCAACCTCGAACAGTTGCAGCGCTACTTAGAAGTGAAGCCGGATCAAGTCAAAGGAGCGATGGCGAGTCTTTCCATGCTTTCCTACGCGGGGAAACGAGCAATTCCCCGCGTACAGGATGAATTGCCCGCTGTGCCGTTACCGAGAGAGCAACTGTCACAAGACCTATCAGACGACGCGGCCCAAGAAATTCCCGACTGGTGACGATCGCTTGAACCTGCGCCTGAATCTCTCAATCCAGAGCTGGTTGCAATTGTTCGTCATGACGATCTCGCGTAAAATAAGAGTTTGTACGAGGCGGTGCTGTTTGTTGTTGCCGAGACGAGAGAATCAATCAAGGACGTGGGAAGATAACACTAACAATGCAAGCCTTCTACACCGAACTCGAAAAACGCCTTTGGGAAGCAGCCGGCTTTCCGAGCGGGCTAACTCTAAACTCAAGCCTTCGGAATATTCCGTTAACAAGGTTTATCGGGATGTGGCCCGGCTGTGTAAAATAGCAACATTGGATGAGATTGAGGCGCAGGAATGGAGTCTCAATCCTGGGCGTTATGTGGGGGTGGCCCAACGCAAGGAGGCGGAGGATTTTGATGAGAGCCGCGCGGTTGGAAGAGTTGAATGAGGAATTAGAGATTTTGAATGTTGAGGCTTGGGCTTGTTGGAAGAAACAATTGCTGAGAATGTAGTGATGCTTTTAGAACAAAACTTTTAGAGATAAGGCATTGCAGGAAATAAGGAGAATGAAATCAGAAACTCTATGACTACAGACAATTTTTCACTATCTATAGGTGACATTTCTGGAATTATCCAGGCGGTTGGAGTTGTTGTATCTCTCATCTATGTGGCTGTACAGGTTCGAGCTAGTACGAAAGCTATAAAAGGGGCTACTTATCAATCAATTATTAGTGTGTATGCCGAAATTGAAGCCCGGATTAGCCAAGACTCAGAAGCAGCACGCATCTATCGGCTAGGCTGTGACGAACCTGAAGCGCTAGAAAAAGATGAAGCGCTAAGGTTTAGGGAACTTGTTTGTAGCATTTTTAATTTCTATGAAAATCTCCACTATCAATATAAAAACAATTTATTAGATGAAGTTTTATGGGAAGGTTGGTCTAATTACCTGAAAATTAAACTAGAGTATCCAGGAGTAGCGAAGTATTGGAATACGAACGGAAAGCTTTATAGTAAGGATTTTCGGGAATATGTGACAAGGAAATGTCTCAGAAGAGAAAACCAAGTTTAATCTAGTGGTGTCGCTGGAGGGAAAAAATGAGTGAACCTAGAACGTTACCAATCCCAATCCCCAAGGAAGAAATAGTGCAATTTTGTCAGCGTCACTAGCTCCGCAAACTGTGCGAATCTGTAAAAACAAATAATGATAGTTGGAATGGCGTTCATAAGTTACGTCCTCAACCCCAAAAGCGGTCGAGACAAACTCCACCACAACCCCAAACGCATCAAATCCTTCAGCATCTTCTGGAGGTAGTGGGGCTGGTAATACGGGTAAGCCAGATGGCAGCAGCTCAGCAACATAAAAACTTCGTTGTATCAAACAAACAACAGCCCTTTGCATTGTAGAAAGTTCACCGCTCGCCCCGGTAACTGCTGGAGCCCAAATGCGGAACCAGCTTGGGAGTGACCTGCGATCGCTTTCTTTCCCAAGGCAGAAGTCCTCACCCTCTAGATTTGTTACAATTCTCGTAGCGAAGCGGGGCGTAAGCCATCGTGTGGAGCGGGTGCACCTACAAAACCGGCTCAAAGGAGAATTGACAGACAATGTGGCTTAAATTTGGCGTTGCTCTCAGTGGCGAACTGACGGGCATTGATGAGGTTGGGCGCGGAAAAACGAATCTCGCTTGTCTCTACTGCGGAGGCTCTCTCACAGCAAAAAAGGGTGCGGTGAAAGAACATCACTTCGCCCACACTGAGGAGACTTGCAAGCCCGTGTCACAGCGTATTAAAACAAAAGCGTTTCCCTCGCTTCCCCTCTACGAGCATTTCAACATCGAACTCAAGGGTGAGGAATTGTGCGATTCGTTGAAACGTGAATCACGGTAATCAGTCCGTACATAACGTTTCCAGCCACAAGGCTGAACTCTCGGTCTGATAAGGGTGTAAGTCCCTTCTACCAGACTCAGGTATGACTCCTTATCTGCCCACACCGACCAAGCTCGATTCTTGGAGAGTGAAGCTGGGAACAGGACGCAATCAGACATCTTGTGTGGGGTGACACTGGCGTTAATGGGGAGTTCCAACGGTGAAACAGAGCCTAGAAAAGTAACTTACACCCAAGCGGGACACAGACCATTAATCCCGACTTTACTGGAGTTCATTCCCGCCGAATTTTAGTTCCAATATCGGCAAGAGTCCAGGGAATCCAGAAGTTAAATTGGCTCCACCTAAAGGAACAATCAATCTAACCGAGGGAACGAAGAAAAACGAACTGAGGGTCAAGGGGAAGTCGAACTCCAAGTAGGCTAGACGAGCAGCGGAACTCCCTTAGTTCGGGTAGGACAGACCGTAATTGGTCTGAGGTGTTCAGAGAACATAAGTTGGAGCAGAGTATGATTAGACACGGCAGCAACGAAGCGTGAATCTTGGAAAACGTTACCTTGGAAGAAATTCCGAAGGGACTTATTCCGCCTACAAAAACGAGTGTTTAAAGCGATTCAGGTTGGAGACAAGCAGAAAGCGAAGTCCCTTCAAAAGCTAATTCTGAAATCTCGGGCTGCAAGAATGTTGGCGATACGTCAAGTAACTCAACTAAACGCTGGCAAAAAGACTGCGGGAATAGATGGGAAAGCCTCACTCACATTTGAGGAAAGGTTTGCCCTGAGTGAAGAACTCAGAGCCAAAAGTAACAACTGGAAACATCAGAAATTACGTTCAATACCAATCCCTAAAAAGGATGGGAGTACCCGCCTCCTTAAGATACCAACTATCGCCGATAGAGCGTGGCAATGCCTCGCAAAATACGCGCTAGAGCCAGCACACGAAGCAACCTTTCACGCTCGCAGTTATGGATTCAGAACAGGGAGGTCAGCGCAGGACGCCCAGAAATTCCTCTTTCTAAATCTAAACTCAAAAGCCCACGGAATAGAAAAACGAGTTATCGAACTCGATATCGAAAAATGCTTCGACAGGATAAGCCACACCAGCATAATGGAACGACTCATCGCCCCAAAAGGCATTAAGACCGGAATATTCCGCTGTCTAAAATCAGGAGTCAATCCAGAATTCCCAGAACAAGGAACCCCACAAGGGGGCGTGGTAAGTCCTTTACTAGCCAATATCGCTCTCAATGGGATTGAGGAAATACATCAATCAGTTCGCTATGCGGATGACATGGTAATAATTCTGAAACCCAAAGATGACGCAGAGGCAATACTTGAGAAAGTCAGCGAATTTCTGGCAGAACGAGGGATGAAGGTTAGTGAAAAGAAAACCAAGCTAACGGCTACGACAGATGGATTTGACTTCCTCGGTTGGCATTTCAAAGTGCTTGCGCAACGGGAAATTTAGATGCGTTCCATCAGCGGACAATTTTAAAGCATTCCGTCAGAAGGTAAAACACATCGTTAACAACTCGAATTATGGTGCTACGGTCAAAGCTGAGAAATTAGCCCCTGTAGTTAGAGGCTGGAGAAATTACCATCGCTACTGTAAGTTGGAAGGGTCACGGTTATCACTGTGGTTTATCCAAAATAGAGCCTTCAAGGTATTCAATAAGGAATCGAAACAATCTCGCGATACCAGCAAAAAACTGCTGGATAAAGCATTTCCGACGGTTCCGTACTCCGAAAACAAATTTGTCAATGTCAAAGGGGAGAAATCACCTTACGACGGAGATATAGCCTACTGGAGCGAGCGTAACAGCAAGCTCTATAACGGCGAAACCTCTAAAGCTTTAAAACGGCAAAACCATAAATGTGGAAAATGTGGCTTAAAAATGCTAGGCGATGAAAAGGTACATCTGCATCATGTAGATGGTCGCCACAGTAATTGGAAAATAAACAACCTTCTAGCGGTTCACGAAAGCTGCCACGATTATCTACACATGAGCAAAAGCGAAAGCTAAGAACATCGGGAGCTGGGTGCGGTGAAAGTCGCACGCCCAGATCGTGCGGTTCGTTTCTATGAAACTAGCCTGTATGGGTTAGGGGATTAGAGCCTTTACGCAGCCTTGGGTGCAAGCCCT
>JAUBST010000064.1:0-31704 GCA_036702215.1 Microcoleus sp. F6_B6 | reverse complement strand
TCAACTGTCAACTGTCAACTGTCAACTGTCAACTGTCAACTGTCAACTGTCAACTGTCAACTGTCAACTGTCAACTGTCAACTGTCAACTGACTAATTCTAACCTCAAAAAATGCACCTGTCCCGAAGCTTCCGCCACCACGATTGTCACCCCATCAGGTGCAATAGCGCAAGCTTTCAAAGCACTATCTCCCATGAAACTAGCAATTACTTCTCGACTTAACAAATCCCAAACTTTGAGAGTATTATCGTCCGAAACAGAAATTGCCTTTGTTCCCACAGCCGCCACAGATGTTACCGCATCAGCATGACCTGCCAAAGTAAAAACTTCTTTTCTACTTGACAAATCCCAAACTTTCAAATTGTGTTCCCGCCCTCCTGAAATCGCCCATTTGCCATCCGCCGTAACTGCCACAGCATTCACAAAACTCTCATGACCTTTGAGAGTGAAAAGTAGATTTTTGACTGCTAAATTCCATAAATTTGCCAAAATATTCTTTTCTTTCGCCAAACTCCAAACTTTCAGAGTTTGGTCGCCGGAAGCCGAAATAATTCGCTTGCTGTCGGGAGTAACTGCCACAGCTTTTATTCCGTCCTCATGACCTGAAAAAGTAAAAAGTTCCTCTCCTGTTTCTAGATGCCAAACTTTAATAGTTTTGTCTCCTGAACCGGAAACCGCCATCGTTCCATCTGCGGTCACTGCCACAGAATTTACCCAGTCTGCATGACCTGTGAAAGTAAAGATTTCCTTTCCGGTTTCAATATCCCAAACTTTCACAGTTTTGTCGCCGGAACCCGAAACTACTCGCTTGCTATCCGGTGTTATTGCGATCGCTTTTACCCAATCTTGATGTCCCGAAATAGTAAAAATTTCCTGTCCGTTTTTGAGATTCCAGACTTTAATGCTGTTGTCTCCTGAACCGGAAATTGCTTTCGTACCGTCTGCCGTCACTGCTACAGCGTTTACCCAGTCATCGTGACCTGCAAATGATAAATTTTCTTTGCCTACTTCTAAGTGCCAAACTTTGAGGGTTTTGTCTGAGGAACCAGAAACTATCCACTGGCCGTCGGGGGTAACAGCAACAGCATTCACTGGGGCGATGTGATTGGTAAAAGTGAAAAGTTCTTCTTTTGTTTCCAGATTCCAAACTTTCAGCGTTTTGTCGCCGGAAGCCGAAATTACCCGTTTGCCGTCGGGACTGACTGCCACAGCTTGAACGAAACTGCTGTGTTTTCCTAAAGTGAAAAGTTGCTTTCTTTCTGACAAACTCCAGACTTTAACTGTTCCGTCGTAACTGCCGGAAATTATTTGTTCGCCGTCGGGAGTAACTGCTACACTTTTTACCCAGTCTGCATGACCCGTAAGAGTAAAAAGTTCTTTTCCGGTTTCTAGGTTCCAGACTTTGATGCTGTTGTCTCCCGACCCTGAAATTAACCGTTTGCTATCAGAATTTACTGCTACGGACTGGACAAAACTACTGTGACCTTTGAAGTTGAAAATTACTTCCCTGCTTGTCAAATCCCAAACTTTTATACTGCCATCCCAAGAACCAGAAATTACTCGCTTGCCGTCGGGAGTTACTGCTACTGCTTCTACGGCAAAAGTATCGCCTGCAAAAGTAAATATTTCTTGTCCAGTTTCTAAATCCCAAATTTTAATCGTATTGTCCCAAGAACCGGAAATTACTTTACTGCCATCGGGCGTGACAGCTACAGCATTGACGTAGGTAAGATGACCTTTGAGGGTGGAAAGTTCTTCTCCTGTTTCTAAGTGCCAAATTTTAAGAGTGTGGTCGGAGGAGGCAGAAATTGCCCGCTTGCCGTCGGGGGTGATTGCTACAGCTTGTACCCAGTCTGTATGTCCGGTGAGGGTACGCAGCAATCTCCCGCCGGGAGGAGTAAAGCTGGGCGTTAGCGGCCGCAGCCAGGGGGTTGTTTGGTGTTTTGCCTGTGCTAGCAGGGCTTGAATTTCTGGCCTTTCAAAGCGCATCAAGCGGGCTATTAGTTGGGTGGCTAGTTGGCTTTTATCTGTGGCTAGAATGTGGGCAGACAGCCGAATTGCTTCTTGGATTAATTTTAGTTGGTCGGCTTTTTGGTCTGAGATAATAATATCGGGACTTGTTGCTAAATCGTAATCTTCTATTAGCGCCTGTACTCCCGATGCTGACAGCTTGGCTTTAATAAAATTGTAATCTGTTAGTAAGCTGTATAATTTGTCGGAGTCTGAAGTCGCTGCTAGCTGACTTGGCAGGATTCCCAGGTAGTGCGTCTGTTCTGCGGGCTGTATTTTATCGAGCCCTTGTTTAAACTCGGTCATAAATTTACGGATGTGTTGTTTAAATGTATGCGATCGCTAGCTGTACCCTACCGAAAAGCCGATCGAGAATCTTTTCTCTTGACTTAGCATGACATATTTGAATGCTCTGTGCTATGGGCTTGCTGTCCTCGGTTTGGCGATGGTTCGATGAATTGCTTGTTTTTTAGTCGGAGTCTGCTTTGAGCATTTTCCAGCAGTGGGATTACAATAAATCGCCGCCCATATACTTAAACTCAGCAACGCCCTATTTACCGATCGATCGACAAAAACTCACATATATCGTTGTTTTTCTTAACATAGCTGGTATTTGGGCGGTGATGGTCGATCGATCCACACTGTCAATCGATTTTAGATTTTAGATTTTAGATTTTAGATTGAAGCCTTGACTTGCGCGAGATAAATACGTTCGGCAAGTGTCATCGGATACAAGTTTTTTATTTCTGGACGGATGAATCCGGGGGCTTGTATCCTGATGCTTGATTGTCAAAGCTAAAAAATTTTAGGTATCGCCATCCTATTTAAAGTGCGAAAAAGACTTTTTATAACGAAATAGGATGGCGGATGCTCTAATTTTCTGTCAAGTCAGCCGCATCAGCGAGGCAGAGATCCCCCTGCTTGGGTTTCGTACCTCAACGGCATCTGCAATCTGTTTCACCCAAAGCTCTCAGAAATCTTTGCAGGTGCGTCCCCTTCCTCTAAAATATAGAAAATGACTTGCAATCTTAAACCGGGTTTCTCGACAAAATCATTGGTTTGACCGCTAGGTACGCAGGAAGAAACCGGGTTTCTGACTCCATAGCGCGCAAGTCACGATCGCAAATAAAGCAGTATTGACTTTTGAGACAAATTTCATGGATGTTATCGAGTTTTTCGAGTTAAGTGCAGGCAAATGGTTGTCCCAGCGCACCGTACACAATCTCAATTCTGGGGAATTGCAGGCCGGTAAATCTGAACTCAAAATAGAAATACTGACAGCTAGCGATGCAGCAGTCGTCAAACTTTGCCAAAAACACTCGATTAACCCGGCTTCAACTGGGCTAAAGGGCGTTCGGATTAGTTGGGACGGTATTCCCGATCGCGACAAAGCTAAACAAATCGGTTCTACAATACTAGCGATCGTACCAAATCCCGACAATCCAAGCGTTGGCAAAGTGTTGCAAGACAAGGGCAACAGCCGCTACGTAATGGGCGGCGACGTGCTGACATTGATTACAGAATCAGACACTCTCCATGCCGAAGAAAGGCTGTGGTATCTCATGCCCAACTTGCGGCTGCGGACTAGCGTTGTCAAGCAAGCTAACGGTAAGCAACAAGCTTCTTTTTGTTCGGAAATTCGGATGGGAGGAAGTGCCAAAAATGAAAAGTGAAAAATAACTATCTATAGCGGTTCTCAAGCGTGGTGAGGTATGCGGGCGAGTCCGATGCCTATGCCAATGCCCAATCCCCAATCCCCGATGCCCAATGCCCAATGCCCAATCCCCAATCCCCGATGCCCAATGCCCAATGCCCAATCCCCGATGCCCGATGCCCGATGCCCGCGAGAGCACCTCATGTTACGCTCGAAAGGCTGTAGTTCCCAAAGTTTACACTCTATTTCTGCTTTCTCCCTTCTTTCTTCGGCCTTCTCTGGCAATCGCTTTTAACTTGGTATGAAAATCAGTGTGTTTGACAACTGGGAATGATTTTGCCACAGGTTTGTCCGCTAATTTGCGATCGGGTTCAGCTCCATCGGCGAGGGCGGTAACAGCCACATCTTCATATACTACAAATTCTGTATTTTCTTTGGTGCGATCGTCGGCTGCGGGCAATTTTCCTGTTTCCCGGGTATCTGTATTCGGGACTTCTGCATACAGCGCCACATCAAGTTGCGCCTCTGACTGCCCACGAAAATCTAACTCTGCGGCAGTTAATTCCGATGCCTGGTTGGAGAAAAGTATATCCTCATGAGGCAGTCGATCGCCACTTTCCCCGGTTAAATTTTGAGGGAAATTGTTGCAGACCAAGCGTTCAAACTCGCGATTGAAATGATAGAGAGGCTCACCTATCCGGTGCCACATACTCAATAGCTGTCCCACAGAAACAGCCTTGTAGCGGCCTTGATAAAGCGCTTCAACCACTGCTAAACGCAGCCAATAGCCGGGATACTTGGTTAGCCATTCACCCGCCAATTTCTCGGCTTTTTTGCCACCTAGGTCAAAACCGTAGTGAACCAGCAGAGCCGCTGCTTGTGCAGATATTGCGGTCACTTCTGTCATTTGTTGTCTGTTGACTGTTGACTGTTGACTGTTGACTGTTGACTGTTGACTGTTGACTGTTGACTGTTGACTGTTGACTGTTGACTGTTGACTGTTGGCTGTTGACTGTTGGCTGTTTTCTGTTTTCTGTTGTCTTTTGGTTCCAATTACCCAATTATCAATTACCAATTCCCCATGCCCAATGCCCAATGCCCAATGACCAATTGAATTAATCGGATAAACGCACTCCTCCTTCTACAGTTCGCGCGTCCCCGGAAAAAGGTTGGGGAGTCCCGTTCCAGTTGAAGTCGCTAATTCTAAAAGTCAGGCTGCCGACTTGACGCTCGGGGTTAAAACGCAAAATAATTGCGTAGCTGCGGCGGCTGTATTCTAGAGTGTAATTCGTACTGATTGCTTCCCCGCTTTCTAAATTAATAGCACTTTGAAATCCAACTCGAAAGCCTCCGTAAACTTGCTGGACAAGTCCAAAAGACAGGACTCTCAAATCTACTAAGCGATCGAATAAAAACGGCGATACACCGTCCCGTCCCACCTGGGTATAAGTCACGTTAAACCCAGTGTAATCGAGGTAAGGGCGGGAGAAATGACCGAACTGCCCTTGAATGCCGACGCTGGGGGCGATCGAATTTTGTCGGTCGCCGCTGCTGTAATAAGTGCCAACTCCCCGGACTCCCAAGGCCAGTTGCAAGAAAGGAACCACCGGCGTCCGCGTATACCTCAAACCCTGGGTGGGAGTGCGGGGCAGCGGTTCGCCCTCCCACAGGTTGAAGCCGCGGCTCAAGGCGAAGCTAACTTGAGAACGGCCCAGATCGACGCGGTTGTTTTCCCGCACTGGTTCGAGCAAGTCTGCTCGATCGGTGTCAGCATTGATAAATTGATACCCGGCTTGGTAGCTGAGATTGATGCCAGTGCTTCCGAGTTGGATGACTGGGGAAGTGAGGACTGCCCCGAGACTGCTCTGCACGGTTTGATAGCCCAGAGAACCGTTAAACAGCCGATCGCGGTAACTGTATTCTGCTGCCAGAGTGTGAGTGCCGATCGACTGCCGCAGGCGCAAATTGCCCCGAAAGCTGTCTTCCGGCAAGTTCGGGAAATTTTCAAAACTCAGAAATATTGCCGATCCGTCCAGGCTGGTGCGCGGGCCGAGACTAGCGCGCAACCTCGCTTTCAGCCCGTAGCTGTCGGGAGAAAACGGATTGCCGCCGTTCTCTGCCACCAGACGCTGCAGGTAAATTTGGGGCGTCAGAGTCAGCCGCACCGGCCCGTTTTGCAACACCTCAAAACCGCACTCGGCATACAAACCGCCTCTGTCGCCCCCGTCGTAGCCAAAGGTCAAACACGGGCCGTTTTGCTGCCTGCTGTCAAACACTTGCCTGCGGGGATACACGGGTATTTTCACGCGGTTGTCGAACACCAAGCGGGGCGAATTTGTGACCAATTCCTCAGCCGTGGGCGAAATCCTTCTAATCGTCGCCCTCCGGGCCCTGTATTCAAATTCCGGCGGGGAAAACGGGTCGTTAGTAATCCGAATGTTGGTTGCTACCCTCGCGCCGTCTGGCAGGAGTTCGATGCGTTCTGCTTCAAAGCGGATGCGGTTGACGGCGCCGACCACTTGGGGGGCTGCTAGCTGTCCGCCGCCGCCGATAGTGACTGTAGCGGCGCCGGGGGATTTGACTCCGCGCACGGGCTGCTGGCTGGTAATTCGATCGCTCAGCGGCTGTTCGAGAATCGTCCCGGCACTGATATCTGTAGGCAGTGTGGGGGTCAATTCGCTACCTGCTGCGGGCAGGAATATTTCGCCGCTGGCTTGTTCGACTGCGCCGGTGTTGAGGCCGAGATTGAACTCCATCTGCCGGCCGCGCACTACTTGTTGGCCGCGGGTATAGGCGACATTGCCGGATGCTATCACTTGGCGGGTGACTAAGTTGACGATCGCCCGATCGGCATCAATCACAGTTTGGCGGAACCGCACGACGACATTACCAACCGCCGTCACAATTTGCTGCTTGTCGTCGAATTCTTGGCTGTCGGCCTTAACTTCAATAGTATCGGCCGGAGTCACGGGAAAAGGCACCGTCCGCCCAGCAGGTGGGGTGCGGACTCCCGGCGCGGCTGGTTTAGGCTTCGGTTTCGGCGCAGGGGGTGTTGTGGGTGCGGGGGCGGTTCCCGGTGTGGGAATGTCGAACTGCTGTTGCCCGCTGGGTGCTGGTTCCGGCGCCGGTTCGGGAACGGGAATTTCTGCAGGTTCGGGAGAGTTGTCTTCTAACTGCCGGCCTTGGGCCTGATACCAACTTTCCTGCTTTCCGGCAATATTTCTCTCCTGTTTTCTCTGCGCCTCTGCGGTTCGTTCTCGATTGCGAACGGCAATGGCATTTTCTACCGAACCCAATTGGTAAGCCGTAAACGAGGAATCTTGCTGAGTTTCCGCAGTTTCGGGTTCTCCCGCAGGAGGCCGACGCTGAAATCCCACCACTGCGTCGCCGCTTTCCACTTCCCCTAGGGGGTCGGCGATTTCAGCGTCAGGCCTGTCGGTGGCTGGGGTGGTGCCGAGGAGTGTGGCTGCAGGTTCTGCTAGGGCCGGTGTGGGTTCTGGCTGAACGATATCTGGGCTTGGTTCCGGTATTTCTGCGGGGTTGCTGCGGGTGTCTCCATCGCCGACCGCGACAGTGAGGGCGGCTTTTTTTGGCTTTGCGATGTAGATGATGCCAGGGGGTTCTGGCGGCGGTACCGGATAGGGCATAGTTACAACAGGTAAGTCATCCGATTTTAGATTTTAGATTTTAGATTTTAGATTTTAGATTTTAGATTTTAGATTTTATACGGTGCAAATTCTTGAAAATTTTTGCATCTAAAAGGCAACTGTTTAAAGATTAATCTGACATCTAAAATTTGCTGTGGGTTTGGCGCGCCGGAATAGGGCTGCTTTCAGAAGTTGCTTTCGCCACAAGATAACCTCGCTGGCGGTGCGAGGTCAAGTTTTGTTCTACTAATTTTTGCGGGTTTGTCGGCTGTTGCAGGGGCTGCGGTGGCGCGCCCCTACTCTGCGGGCGGGATAACTTGTTTATTCCATGTCTCTGCGGTTGGGGTTCCGGGCTGGGTCATTGGACAAAAATCCAAAGATGAACAGGGAAACAAAAAATAAAACAACTACATTAACTACGATTTTGAGGGTTAGCACTGTGGGAGTCTCCAAAGATGGCATAATACTGAGCTGATTTGCTGCTGTCGCGGCAACTTTTTTATCATAAGCTAAAGATTAGTCAATTTTATCTTTGCTTTTGAGGATTTTTGGCAAGTTGCTTTTTGCCCAATTCCAGAGTTGCTCGGCGATGTTTTCTAGCCGCAGCATGATTCGATCGAGCCATTCGAGCACTTGTTCTAGCGGGTGCTTAATGTATCCCATCGATTCTGCTTTTGTTTCTAAGTAGTCGTCTTCTGCCGGGACGCCCGGGTTCGGTTTTTTTTGTTGGGCGGCGGTGTATCTGCTGGTTTGCTCGGTTATCGCTGCTGGGGATTGGCTGTTTTGTCGGGAGTTGGGGTTGGTGTTTTTTGGCACTTCGGTTTCCTGCGCGCGCCCTGGGGTTGATTCTGCTGCGAGTGCAGAGCTATTTTTTTGAGTAGTTGCTAAATCAGATGCAGTTTGGGGTTGACTTTTTGGGCTTTTTGCGAGCAAGCTCTGTTTTAGCTGCCCGAGCATCCGGTGAATTGCTTCGGGGTAAGGGGAGATTGAGACTGCGGTCGATCGACCTTCCGGCATTTCTCCTAATTCTGCAATTTTTTGCTTGACTTTTGGGCTGCTTTGTGATACCGGGATTTGAACTGCCGCCTCGGAACTGCCCTCGATTAAATGCGGAGGTGCTGCTTCCCCGAATAAGTCTTGCCAGTTCAGCCACGGTCGATCGGCCTCCGGGCTGTTTTGCGTGTTTTCTTGTTCCTGTCGCTGTTTTAAATAATACTGAATAGCGACTGCTTTCTCCGTATTGTCACTTGCTGCCGTTTCTTTGCCCAAAAGGTGGTCTACTGACGACCAAATCATTTGTTCGATGTTTCGAGCGTATTTTTCGAGGATGTCGCGGGCGGACAAATCTAAGTTGGTTTCAGTGCCGGACGTATCAATTTTGACTCCGGGGTTTTCTGTGGGTTGGGCGATGGTTTTTGCCGGTGGCGGGAGGGTAAATTCTTCGAGGTTGACGGCGGCGCGATCGAGTAATGTAACAAAGGAGAGAGGATTAGCGGGTCGATCGAACTTGCTGTTAAAATTAGTTTCTAGTTTTGGGGTATTGCGGTCGATCGAATTCGATGCGGCAATCGACTGCTGTGCGGTTTTTGCTTCGATCTGCGCGCGGGCTGTTTGGACTAAGATTGAATTGCGGTCGATCGATTTTTTAACTGCGAGGATTGATTCTCCAAACTGATTTCTTTTGAGAGCAACCGGACTCGTCTGAAGCCATGCCATCAATTCCCAAAAACGACGCACCGGCGGCAACTGCGCTTTTTTTGCCGCTGACTCCAAACCGAGATTAAATTTTAATTCTTTTTGGGTAATTTCCCGCCGTTCGGGCCCGCTGTTGGCAATTTCCCAAGTTATGCTACCTTCGAGAATTTCCTGCTGTTCGGGTGTCAAAATATCTAATATCTGATTTTCACCTCCGACCAATACTAAAGTGCGGGCTGGGATAAAACTGGCGATTCCCTCAACTTTCGGTTGCGGTTTTAATTGAGTTTTAGCAAGCGGGTGTTCTAAGACGGAAGCGGTTTGATGCTTGGCGGTTTGTCCGCTAAAGTTGATTGCCGGAGGTAAATCGTTAACAGCATTTCCCCGATCGATTAACAGCGGGAAGCTGGCTAAAGTTTTCGCAGTTTGCGACGAGTTTAGCAAATTTTCGGCGAGGTGCAAAATTTGGGCGATCGAACTTTCCTCGGAAACTTCCCGCTGATACCAATTTTGCGGCAAATCGGGGTTTTCGCCGCCGCCAAATTCTTGCAGTTCGGGTAAATCTACTTTTTGACTTGATTCCCGCAACTGTCGGCCCAGCATTCGGGAACTTTGCACCAGCAAATAAGCTGGATAAAGCAGAATTTGGGTGGCGGTGAGAGTTGCTTCTTTAATTTGACGCCAAGTTCGATCGCAATTGTCGGCGACTTGACGGGACTGTTTCGATATAAAATTTAATAGTCGGCTTTGGTATGGGCCGTAGTAACCGTTGGACATAAGTTTAATTATTGAATTCAGGGAATTGCTAAATATTGCTGTAAAATCAAAGCGATATCTTAATCTCCGCTTCAAACCCTCTGAAACCTTTATTTCTTCGCGTCCTTTGCGTCTTCGCGGTTCAATCCGATCTTTGATTCCTACCCAATTTTGATTTTAGCTAAAAATGAGCGCTTCTGTGTCACCTGCTAGCAACAATATTTCTGCCGCTGTCGAAAAGTTGCGCCGCCTCAGCCAAGTGGAGGTTCAGTCTGGTTGGAGGTACTGCGATTCTGACTCTGCTGTCTCTTCGGTAAATATTTGTAACGGGCCTGTTGCCGAACTTAACGATAAAGGACATATCGCTTGGCCGTCGGGGAAGCAAGTTTTGTATTTGGGCCAGCAATTTGTAATTCCTGACAATTTGCACGGCTATCCTGTGCTAGGTTTGCGGTTGCTGCTGAGTTTGACTTGGTGGGCAGAAGATGCTCAAATTTTTGTCAACGGCGAGTTAGTCGGACAGGGAGATTTATTTGATTTTGCCGATCGAGTTTTGTTGAGTTCGTCGGCCAATCCCGGAGATGAATTTTTAGTAATTTTGCGGTTGGTAAGTCCGGGTCACGATAACGGTGCTTTAGTGCGATCGATTTGTTTGTACGAAGCTGCTGACTCTTCTTGTTTCGATCCGGGTTTTGTAGCTGCCGAATTAGAGATTTTGCAGAATTCGCTAAGTCAAAATTTAGAAAATGTAAATTCCCAATACCCCTCCACCGAAATAATAGCAAATCGCCCCTGGTTTGTCAAGGGGGAAACGCTGAAATCTGAGATTGATTTGGCGCTTGGTTTGATTGATTGGTCGGCGGTGTGCGATCGCCAAAAGTTCGATCGATCGCTGTCTGTTTTGCGGCACAATTTACTGGGATATCTGCGGGCTTTTTCTCTTGATTTAGATGAGGGAACCGCAGAGGGCGCAGAGACCGCAGAGGGAGGAAGAAGAGAGGAAGTTTCGGAGGTTGGAGAAAATAGCAACGCTACATCTATATATATAGGAGAAAGTGGCGATCGGAGATATTTTTCTCTTGATTTAGATGAGGGAACCGCAGAGGGCGCAGAGACCGCAGAGGGAGGAAGAAGAGAGGAAGTTTCGGAGGTTGGAGAAAATAGTAACGCTACATCTATATATATAGGAGAAAGCGGCGATCGGACATCTATATATACAGGTAAAATCTATTTGGTAGGTCACGCTCATTTAGACTTAGCTTGGCTGTGGCCTGTCCCGGAAACTTGGGAAGCGGCAAAGCGAACTTTTGAGTCGGTATTGAAATTGCAATCGGAGTTTCCCGATTTGATTTTCTGCCATTCAACTCCCGCGCTTTATGCTTGGATGGAAGAACATCGGCCGGACTTATTTGCAGCGATAAAAAAACAGGTAGCCGTCGGACGTTGGGAAGTTGTCGGCGGGATGTGGGTTGAACCGGATTTAAACTTGATTTCGGCTGAATCAATGGTGCGGCAAGTTTTTTACGGACAGCTTTATGCAAAAGAAAAATTTGGGGAATTGATGCGGGTGGCTTGGCTGCCGGATACTTTCGGTTTTGGGTGGCAGTTACCTCAGATTTTGCGGCAAGGTGGAGTTGATTATTTTGTGACGCAAAAGTTGCGTTGGAACGATACAACGGAATTTCCCCACGGTGTGTTTTGGTGGGAAGGGTTGGACGGTACTAAAATATTTAGCATGATGTCTGCTCCAATTGGCGAAAGTATAGAATCTGTGAAAATGGCAAGTTATGCTTTTGACTGGCAAGCTAAAACTGGTTTGCAAGATGCTCTTTGGTTGCCTGGAGTTGGCGACCACGGCGGCGGCCCGACTCGTGATATGTTGGAGGTGGCGAAACGCTGGAAAATGTCGCCTTTTTTCCCGAGGTTGGAGTTTGCGAAAGCGGTTGATTATTTGTCTTTGATTGAGAGTCTGTTTTTACCTGAAGTTGCGGAAAGTTTGCAGGAAAGCGATGTTCCACAATCCGAGAATCAGGAAAATTTGCGGGCGCGAGAAGTTTCAACGTTGTCGGAAGTTGCGACAGCAACGCCAGAAAGCGATGTTGCAAAATCGGACAATCAGGAAAATTTGCGGGCGCGAGAATTGTCAAACTTGTCGGCAATTTCGGATGCAAATCCTGCCATCTCACAACTCAAAACTCTTCCCCGCACTCTCCCCGTTTGGAAAGAGGAACTTTATTTAGAATTCCACCGGGGTTGCTACACGACTCGCGCCGACCAAAAACGCCAAAACCGCCACTGCGAAGAATTGCTCTACCAAGCCGAGTTGCTGTCTTCGCTGGCAACGATTTGTACTGGTGCAGTTTATCCGAAATCCGAGTTAGAATCTGCTTGGAAACAAATTTTGTTTAACCAGTTTCACGATATTTTGCCCGGTTCTGCGATCGCCCAAGTTTATGCGGATGCTAATCTAGCCTTTGCCGAGGTCGATCGCACTTGTCGCGAAATCCTGCTAAAATCTTTGGATGCAATCTCGGCTCAAATTTCTCTGCCGAATCCTCCGGCGCCCGACGCTCAACCGATTTTGATTTTCAATACTCTCAATTGGTCGCGCTCTGAGGTTGTCGCCGTACCGCTTCCCGATGTGGGTGATTCAGCTTGGCAAATTTACGATTTTTCCCGACGGCGACTGGCTTCGCAGATTGTCAGGGGCGATCGACCGCAATCGCAATCTACACTGTTATTTTGGGCAAATAATCTCCCCGCCGTTGGCTACCGGGTGTTTTGGCTGTGTCGCGAAGACGCTCAAACTGTAGATAATGCGTCCGCGAGTCCAGAAACCGAAAAAAAGACAGATTTATCAAAACTTACATACGGTATAGCACAAAAAAACACACCTTGTCAAGAAACGCATTTTGCAGCCGCACCAATGGTTTTAGAAAATGAATTTATTCGGGCAACAGTAGACGGCAAAACAGGGGATTTATCCAGCATTTGGGATAAAGTAAATAACAGAGAAGTCTTGAATGCAGCAGGCGGCAATCAACTGCAAGCATTTCAAGACAGCGGTCAATATTGGGATGCTTGGAACATCGACCCAAATTATGAAAAACATCAACTACCAGCGCCGATACTGAAAGATATTTCCTGGATAGCACAGGGAGAAATACGGCAGAGTTTGCGGGTAGTCCGACAAATGGGTAAATCCGAGTTTTGCCAAGATTATATAGTAGAAATAGGTTCGCCGCTGCTGAAAATCAAGACAGTGGCTGATTGGCAAGAAAAGCACGTTTTAGTAAAAGCAGCCTTTGGGTTAAATGTAGAAGCAGATTTTGCAACTTGCGAAATTCCCGGCGGTGCGATCGCTCGCACAACTAAGCCGCAAACACCCGCCGAAAAAGCCAAATGGGAAGTGCCGATTTTGCGCTGGACTGATATCAGCAATGACGGTTTTGGAGTGAGTTTGCTCAACGATTGCAAATACGGTTGCGACCTTCAACCGAATCGAATTCGGCTGACATTGCTTCGCGGTTCGACTTGGCCGGATGAACAAGCAGATGTAGGAGTTTCGGAATTTACTTGTGCAGTGTATCCGCATGCTGGAAATTGGCAAGAAGCCGGCACAGTTCGGCGCGGCTGCGAGTTGAATTTGCCGCTGCTAGTAAAGGTGTTACCCAAGTTAGAGAAAAATGGGAATAAGACTCTGCCGGTAGTTGGCAAGTTTTTGGATTTGTCCGCCCAAAATTTAGTGCTGATGGCTTTCAAACAATCGGAAGATGATTCTAATGTTTGGATTTTGCGGTGTTACGAGTGTCACGGTGAAGAGGCGAAGTTGGAATTAAAGAGCGATTTGGGTTTGGCGATTAGTCACCCCGTCGATTTATTAGAACAATCCATAAATTTGCCCCAGAAGTTAGAAGATGGGAGAAGTTTCAGAATATCACCGTGGAAAATAGCGAGTTTTGCAGTCAATTTATCATTACCAATTCAGATATAGCGGTTCTCAAAAAAGTGAGGTATGCCCTATGCCCACGGAGGCCTATGCCCTATGCCCGTGAGTACCTCATATGAGATCTCGAAAGGCTATAGTACCTCATCGCAAATTTATCCAACCTTTTGAGACTTTGGGAACTTGGTGCGAACAAAATTTGTAAACCTGCGCCAATTAGCTCTTACAACTTTCTTCCGATCTAAAATATGCAAAATTACGAACGCTAAAAACGTGTACCCAAGCCAAAAATGCAAACTCCTTCCCACCTCAACTATTGCGGAATTCTGCGGAAACATATCCGGCAAAACAATTCCGAAAAATTTCACATTGTTACTTTTGTAAGAGTTAGAAAGTAAGAAACCAGCAACCGGAACTAGCCACATAAAAACGTACAAAGTTGCGTGCAGTGCAAAAGTTTTGTACCATTCCTTCGTAAACTTTGGCAGGCGTTTCGTATATTTTTTCCACCATACCCGCAGCAGAGTTAAAATCCGCCAAGTCAGCAAAGCCATTGTCAGTACCCCTAGGGATTTGTGAAAATCGTAAAGGGGACCTCGAACAAACAATTCTCTCGGCAATCGAGCCATAAACGTACCGGTAATAAACAGCACTAAATAGCAAGCTGACATGACCCAGTGTAAGGACATCAGTTGTTTGAACGCAGAATTAAGTCTGGGTTTCGCAGCGGGTTGGGTACTCACTCTTTCTTACCTCCTTAGCGTTTGCTGCACAAGATTAAGTATAAACTATAGGACTAAAGCCCGTGGTTGATTGTGCATTATAAGATTTACTTAACTTAAGTATTGCAAATATTTACTCCACAGTCAAATTAACTATATTCACGACCGTCATTCCCAACACAAAACATCGTATTTGGGTCGATCGTCTCCCAAGCAGTTTTCAGGTCGAGTATCCCCAAAGCCACCGCACTCATCTGACCCGATAATTGCAACCGCCGCCCGGTTCATCCGCAGCCCCGGCAAATATCCCCAACCGAATCCGAAGTAGGTCAGTTCCAATACTAGGTATTTGAGTGTTATCATATATACTTAAAATCATTGATTGCCGATTTTTTTTTATTGTCTTGGATGCTAAAAGTACAGACTGGGTAATTGCAGCTAAACCTGCTGGCATTGCAACTAGCGGGAAATATCGTCTGCTGACCGTGTACCAGCTAAAAACAAACACAGTGGTTGGATGGGGAAGGGAAAACCAGCACTCTGGACAAGTGGTATTTTTGTTACAACTTGTAACTTTTTTCAAACAACAGGTTTAATTTAGTTTCACAAAAAAGTTAAATTCCAGAAAGTAAAATTAATTACAGTCGAGTTAAACTAAAAGTGTTTGCTAAGAAAAGTCATTCAAGCAACCCCGAAACCAACTATTCTCACTTGACCGACACCGACGGCGACTTCGCGACAGCCAAACTTTCGTGCAGCCAACAAGTCGAACAAGATTGGTATGGAACTCTCTACGAGAATTTTCCGGGCATTTACTTCGTTTTAGACGCTTTGGGAAGAGTTTTTTCGCTCAATCAATTCGGCGCGTCTCGCCTCGCCTACAAGTCGCAGGAATTAATTTGTCATTCAATTTTTAACATATTTTACTGTCAAGAGCAAGGCAAAATGCAGGCAGAATTTGCCGGATTGACCCAGCCGGAAAACGGTACGCCAACTCCAAAAATTGCCTGTTGGGAAGGCTGCTTAACTTGCAAAGACGGCAGGATTATTAGGGTAAAAGCAACCGCGCGCCCAATGCCGGCGGTAGATTGGACAATAGAAGAAAATACCGACGGTCGCTCAATTGCGAATTTCCAACGGCCGGCTGTACTGTTAGTTTGCGAAGAAATTAAGGGTGCTTCGCAGTACCCCAGGTCGCCCAACCAGAGAGCAAATTGGTGCAGTCCAATTTTAGCGATCGCCAAATTAGCCAAAAGTCAACTTAAAGAACGCAACAATATAGAAGATTTCATCCGCGAAGTAACAGAAACCGCTGTCAGCATTGTCAACTGCGATCGAGCCAGTATTTGGCTGTATGGCGAAGACAAAACGCAGCTTCACTGCATCGACCTTTACGAACAAAATACTAAACTCCATTCCGTACAAATAATCATCACAGCAGCCGACTGTCCTGCTTATTTTCAAGCTTTAAAATCAGCAAGTGCGATCGCAACAGTGGCGGCAGAAAATGACCCCAGAACGCGAGAACTTGTCGGTCTTTATTTGCTCGATCGGGGCACGACTTCCCTGTTAAACGTCCCGATTGTGCTAGCAGGTAAAAGGTTGGGAATAGTCAGCGCCGAACGCCAGGGTTCCGACGGTGATTGGACGGAAGAAGAACACGAATTTACCCAAATATTAGCAGATTTTGTATCCTCAAGTTTGTCAGCTAGCGAAAAGTTAAAATTAGAAGCTATTCGGCACGAACAGCAGCAAAACTTGCTGACCCAATACTACGATAAACTAGAAGAAAGAGTAGAAAGACGCACTGCTGAACTCAAAAAAGCTAACCACAAACTGCAAAAAGAAATAATTAAAAGAAAACAAGCAGAAGCCGAACTACGCCTGCAGCAACAAGAACAGCAAATTATTTTTGATTCCGTGCCGGCGATGATTTGGCTCAAAGATACCGAAAGTCGCCTGCTGCGAATTAATCAAGCCGCCGCTGCATCGAGAGGTTTGCCCGCAGCTCAATTAGAAGGTAAATCTTTTTATGAAATCTATCCAGACGAAGCAGAGCAATATTATTTAGAAGATTTGGAAGTCATCAATTCCGGCGTTCCCAAGCAGGGACAAGTCGAACTGCTACCAACAGCTTCGGGTCAAAAATGCTGGGTGCGGACAGATAAAATACCTTACCGCGATGAAACAGGTAAAGTCGCTGGCGTAATCGTGTTTGCAGTAGATATTAGTGATTTAATTAGAGTCGAAAAAGAACTGCGAGAATATCGCGATCGCCTCGCACAAAAAGTCGAAAAACGTACTGCTATGTACAGGCAAGCCATGACCGCTTTGTACTCGGCAAATACGCAATTGCAACAGCTAATTAACAACAGCTATTCCTCTAGCAAAAATGGCATCAGCCACTCAGCAGCGCGCTTGCTCGAATGCGAAGCTTATTTTGAAGCAGTTGCCGTGGCTGACCGCGACACAATTTTGAGTGTCAGCAGCAATTTTGCCGAACTTTTCGGTTACGAACCGGCGGAAATGGTGGGAATGAGCTTGCTGGAACTGCTGTCGCCCAAATCATACAAACAGGCGCCGCAAATGATTTCTGCCGCCAGCAATACCGTCTGTGAAACTATTTTTCTCAAGCGAAATGGAACTGCTTTTCATGCTGACGTTCGCAGCAAATTCGTATTTTGGGAAGGTCGTTTAGTGCAGGTAAAAGCAGTCCGAGACCTCACAGAACGCAAATTGACCGCAGCAGAATTAGAGCGAACGCGGTCTCTGCTGCACGCTACCTTAGAAGCAACTGCAGACGGCATTCTCGCCGTTACTACCGCCGGAGAACTGATTAGTTTTAACGAAAAATTAGTTCAAATGTGGGGAATTTATGAAGAAGTTAGAAACTCAATGGATAGAACGGTGCGGCTGGCATTTCTCACTAAGCAAGTTAAAGATCCGAGAGCTTTTTTGCAGAGAGTTAAAGAATTTTATAGCGATGCGGAGTCGAAAGGTTGCGATATTCTAGAATTTAAAGACGGCCGCACTTTTGAGCGCTACACGCAGCCGATTCGCGTCGGACAAAATATTATTGGCAGGGTGTGGCGTTTCCGCGATATTACCTCTCGCGAAAAGGTGACGGCCATGTTGGGAGATTCTCAAAGGCGCTTTCGGGCAATTTTTGATTCTTCTTTCCAATTTGTGAGTTTATTGAAACCGGACGGCACTCTGCTGGAAGCTAACCAAACTTCTCTGGATTTTGCGGGAATTAAGCTGCGGGATGTTGCCAATAAACCGTTTTGGCTGTTGCCTTGGTGGGGAGATTCTGAGGAAGTTCAGGAACAGTTGCAAGAGGCGATTTCTCGATCGGCAAAAGGTGAATTTGTCCGCTATGAAGTGGAAGTTCAAGGTGTAAATCGGACGGCAACAGTTGATTTTTCTCTCAAACCGGTCGCGGATGAAACGGGCAAAATAGTATTGCTGTTGCCGGAAGGTCGGGACATTACTGAAAGCAAGCGAGCCCAAGTCGCGCTGCGGCAACAAATAGAACGGGAACGCTTGATCGCACAGATTCAATCGCGCATCCGTTCTTCTCTGGATCTCCAAGATATTCTCAACACTACAGTAGCGGAAGTGCGGGAGTTTTTGGCAACCGATCGCGTGCTGGTTTTTCGCTTCCGACCCGACTGGAACGGAGATGTGGTGGTGGAGTCGGTTGCAGAAGGATGGATGCCACTCAAGGGGATGGGAATTGAGGATTGCTGTTTTGCCAATACTTACATCGGACAGTATTTAAACGGCCGCATTCGCGCCGTAGAGGATATTCGTGCTTCTAGTTTGACCGAGTGTCACATTAATTTTTTGGCGGCGTGTCAGGTGAAGGCAAATTTGGTGGTGCCGATTGTCCAGCAGGGAATAGAACCTAGGGAAGGTAACAGTTCTTGTCAAGTGCCGAAGTTGTGGGGTTTGCTGATTGCCCACCACTGTTCGGGACCCCGCCAGTGGCAGCAGTTTGACGTGGATTTGCTGAGTCAGTTGGCTACTCAAGTGGCGATCGCGATCGAACAATCTTTACTTTACCAGCAGCTAGCTGCGGCCAACCAGCGGTTGGACGGGCTGGCGAATTTGGACAGCCTGACTCAACTAGCTAACCGCCGCCGTTTTGACGAGGTGATCAACCGGGAATGGGAGCAGTCGAGCTCTTTGGAACCGCTATCTTTGATTCTGTGCGACATTGACTGTTTTAAACTTTACAACGACAATTACGGCCATCAAGCCGGGGATGCTTGTTTGCAGCAAGTGGCGCGGGCGATCGGGGATGCTTGTACAAACGCACCCGCAGAACGCCTCTATTTGGCTGCTAGGTACGGCGGCGAGGAATTTGCGGTAATTTTGCCCAATACGGATCTCGCGACTGCACAGGCTGTTGCTGAGGGAATCCGCCAGCGTGTCAAAGCCTTGGCAATTCCCCACATCAATTCTGTTGTCAGCGATTGCGTGACTCTCAGCATGGGGGTGGCGACGATTTCTGAAAACCAAAATTCGCCGAAAATGTTGATTGAAGCGGCTGATAAGGCGCTGTATCGAGCTAAGTCTGGCGGGCGCGATCGAGTGGCTGTTAGTGATTAGTCAGCAGTCATGTTATTTTAGATTTTAGATTTTAGATTTTAGATTTTGGTATGACTGATGAAGCTCGTGGTTTGGAGCTTGTCTGCTGTTGCATTCGTTTTAGAAACTGGTGTTGCTAAAAAAGCGATCGCCCTAACTGGCATAAAGTTAGTGCGATCGCGGTACTATGAATCAGCTATTTATCTATCAGACTCGGCGCGGAATTTTTACGCATTTTCATGGATATTGTTACCAAACTTTACTGGGCTTTGGGTAAAAATATCCAGAAATCGCTTTTCTCTACCTGAGATCTCTTTTTTTTATTGAACCGCAGAGGGCGCAGAGGGCACAGAGGAAGAGAAGAGAGTAAGAAAGAAGTTCACAAATGATGAGGGATTGCTATGCCAATGCCCAATGCCCAATGCCCAATGCCCAATGCCCCACCTATTTAGCTAACAGTTTTTGAAACACCTCATACATATCCTCAGCCAACTTTTTAGGATTCCACAAAGGTGCGAGATGTTCTGGCTGCTTAGATTTTACTAAATGTTCTTTCACCGCATTTCTGAAACCAGCATCCCGACCAAACTTAACTCCCCACTGCGTGTATTCTTCCCAACTCCACGCCGCACCGACATCAAGATTTGCACTCTTCAGAAAAGCGTAACCCATCCGCGAAAGATATTGGTCGCCGGAGCGAGTTACCACTGGCAAATTCGCCCACAAAGCCTCTAAATTGTGAGTCCCGCCGTTGTAAGGATAGGAATCTAAAAGCACGTCGGCTACATAATAAATAGCCCGATGTTCTTCTTCGCTTCTGGTTTGCCCTATAAACTTAATCCGAGCAAAATCTACTCCCTGAATTTCGCATTCTTGGCGGTAAGTGCTGTGAATAACATCGGGGTCGCCTTGACCTTTGCGGATTAACAAACTCTCTGGTACTTCCTTAAGGATTTGAACTTGAGCTCGTACCATTTCTGGATTGGTTTTTCTCCCAGGCGCAACGCACAGATAAGTCATTTTATCCAAGCCAATTCCGAGAGCGTTTCTAATGGCATCTCGATTTACGGGAATGCTTTGCAGTGCGCCAATTGCTACCGAACAAGCAGGCAATCTTACTAACTGTTCTAAGTAATTTTTTTCAACACCAGGGGGGTGAGTGTGTTCGTCGCACAGAAAGTAGTGATTATCTGAAATGTAGGGTGCGTCAAATCCCAACCAAGATACGCAAATACCCGCAGGATATTGGTATAAAACTTCCACATTTGTTGGGACTGTCATCGAGTCTAAGTCTATCAAAACATCCAAGTTGTCTTGCGCTACTTCGGCGAAGATTTCACCGCCGTCAGCAAAGCCGTTTGGATATTTTTTCGGCCAGTAAAACTTGCCCGCCATGTCTTCAAACCGCTGCGTAACCTCATCTCGGTGGAGTTTCCCGGTGACGTAAAGGTGAACGTGGGGGGTGATGTTGCTTAATTCGCGAATTAAAGCTTCGCTGCACCAGCCTACTGAGTGGCGGCGGAAGTGTTTGGAAAGGAAGCCGATTTTTAAAGGACGCTGTTCTTTGGTTTGGTAATTGGCTAAGTTGCTTCTGTTAATTTCCTGGCGCTTCGGGACGGCTTTTTGGTAGTATTCTTTGGCAATTAGTCGGTAGAAACTGGCATTTTTTTCGCGGTTGTCTCGCAGGTGAGAAACTGCAAACAGGAAGATTTCGTAGAGCAGTTTGAGTTCAATTACGCTAAAGGTTTCGACCTTTTCGTAGCAGAGTTTTTCGATTTCTTCGAGTTTCTGAATTGCCTGTTGGCTGACACCTGATTGCAGGTAGGAAAAGACGTAGGCTGTAGCTGACATGACTGGGGCGTTTTCGCCGCAGTTTTCGCAGTATTTGTCGGCTACGCTGCGGGCGCCGGCGAGGTTGGTTGAATGGCTTAGCAAGTCGCACAGTTGTTGGTAGGCTTCGCTAAATTTGGGGTTGCATTCGATCGCCTTTTCAAAATTGGCGATCGCCTCCAACGGCTTGTCTTGTTTCTGAATGTGTCCCATCCGGCAGTAAACCTCTGCCCAATTCGGTTTTAATGCCAAAGCTTGCTGATAGCTGGCTAAAGCTTCTTCCAGCCGCCCCTGCATGGAAAAACAACTGCCGAGGTTAGCGTGAACTTCCGGCCAGTCGGGCTTTATTTTCAGAGTGTTTTGATAATTAGCGATCGCTTCTTCGTACTTGTTTTGCTGTAAAAAAGAATTGGCTATATTGAAGTGCAAAACTTCTAAGTGCGGCTTTAAAGCTACAGCTTTTTGATAGTAAGCGATGGCGGCGTCGAGATTGCCTTGTTGCGATCGCGCGCTGCCGATGTTACCGTAAGCTTCGGCCCAATCCGGTTTAATGGCGATCGCTGTTTCGTAACTTTCGATGGCTTCCTCGCGCTTTCCTTGGCTCAAAAGTCGATTACCTAAGTTAAAGTGGAAGTCTGCACCGACTAGCTGGGGGTTGAGTTCGGATGTTCTTTTAAAACAGGCGATCGCTGCTTCTATGTTGCCGTGTTTCTGATATACTTTACCTAAATTCCAGTGAGCGCCCGCTAAATCTGGACTGAGAGCAATCGCTTGCTGGTAATGGGCGATCGCTTCTTCCAAACGCCCCATTTTGAAATACATACTGCCGATATTGGCGCGCACTTCCGCAAAGTTTGGCTGCAATTCTAGGGCTTGAGAATACGATCGAATCGCAGCTTCATTTTTGCCTTCTGCTTGCAAAGCATTGCCTAAAGTGACGTAAGCGTGGATGAAATCCGGTCTAATTTTTAGCGCTTGCTGACACGCTGCGATCGCCTCTTTAATTTTACCTTGAACTAAAAACTGTTCTGCCAGTTTTTTGTACGGTTCTACTTCTTCAAAATTGACAACTTGTCCGCTATCTGGAACATTGAGCGAGGTAACTTGTTCGGAAACTTCGGCGGGGTTTGTAAACGGAGTATTTACAGTCTCAGCGGTGGGCGCTGGCGGCAAATTGATGCTAGAAGGCTGCAAGCCGTAGCCTTCATCTTTGTTGACAGATAGTGGTTGGGCTTCGCCTGATTCTGTTTCTAATTCTATAAATTTGCTGCCTGTAGTTAGCCGCTCTTTTTGTGCGGTCAAACTCGATAGTTTCTCAGCAGCGCTGGCATTTCCAGGTTGCTGTTGCAGCACTTTTTGATAGCAAGTAATTGCTGCATCTAACATGCCTTGCTGCTGCAAAACGCTGCCCAGCATCATATTAACTGAGCTTAATTGAGGATTAATCGCCAGAGCTTTTTGGTAATAACTTGCCGCCTGTTCCAATTCCCCTAACTTGTAATACATACTGCCGAGATTCGCGCTGGCTTCAGCAAATTCCGGCTGAATTTCTAAAGCTTGCAAGTAAGCTTGAATTGCCATTTCCAGCTTGTTTTGACTGTGCAGGGCATTGCCCATTGTCAAGTAAGCAGGAGCAAAATTCGGTTTGAATTTAATCGCGAGATTGCAAGAGGCGATCGCCTTTTCAAATTCTCCTTGCAAAACATAAACTTCCGCCAATTTTTTATGAACTTCTGCATCTTCTGGATTAAACTCTAAAGCTTTCTGATAGTTCTCGATTGCGCCACCGAGATCGCCTCGATCTTTCAGCCAATTTCCCTTTTGAAAATAATCTCTCACTGCCTCTAAACCTACTAAAGAATTCCCGATCATTTGCTCTGCCACTCTTACAGGTTTTACACTAATAATATTCAACCATTCTACCCACTATCGGGATCGCACAGACAAAATACACCCTCGATTTATATATTCTACCTGCTGTCTCAGATGATTTTCAGCAGTGGCACCGCCCGCACCCGCGCCCTCATTTAAAACTCCGACTATCGCCTCTAAAAACCGCCTTGTATATCCCTCCCTATCTGGTTTGCCCGCCCGCTTCCAATTAGTTATCGATGCAAAATTTTCCTCCCCTGACATTTAAACTAGACGGGCAAATCCAGCAGTTGTTTCCGGCAAAGCTGCCAATTCACTCGTCACAATCCGGCAACCGCAAGCCATCGCCTCCATCACGGCAATAGATGAGGTTTCCAAATAGGTATTCGGGTAAGCTAAAACCGCGACTGAACGCATTTGCCGGACGAGTTCGGGTTGGGGTACGGAACCGACGTACTCGACGCCTTCTGTTTCCTGACACTGGCGGTAAATTTGACAGAAAAAAAGCTGGTTATCACTGTCGTCTATTTGGTGTACTTTCATGATTGAAAATACTTTTAATCTAGTTCCGGGGACAGCTTGACAAATTTCGGGAAAGACTTTTAACAAAATATCGAGTCCGCGAAATGGAGTGCTGGTGTAAGCTAGAACTGATGGTTTAGATTTATGAGAGAGGATAGAAAGATTATCGGGAAAAATATTAGCCAAAAAATGTGCGATCGCATTTCTTAAAACACAACTGCGATTGAAGTCAATCCCAAAGCGCCGGTGAAATTCGTCGCGCTGCCAGTCGCTGACAAATACAAAAGCATCGCAAGCATTGATTTCTCGATGATTGTTGAAATCTTGAAGGAATACAAAGCCCGGTTCGTTATGAATCCATAAAATTAAGTGAGTGCAATCGCCCAAAAGCGGCTTAACTTCCAGCGCTTTGCCGGCTATATTAACTATAACTAAAAAATCGAGCGATCGCAGCAATTCTCAATTAGATTTGTCCCCCACCCGGTGCCTGCAATCAACGCCGCGCGACATCCCATTTTCATCGTGGCAATTATCCGCCGATTGGTGAACTAGATTTTTTTTATTTAACCGCAGAAGACGCAGAGGGCGCAGAGAAAAAAGAGAGAAGTTCCCCCTTGAAAGAATTTGCCAGTTCCCTCTCTTCATCTTCTTCCTCTCTGCGTTCTCTGCGCTCTCTGCGGTTAAATAAATCCATAATAAATGGTATAATCTTAAAACTATTGAGGAGTACCGAACATGACCGCAGAACAAGATCCCGTAAAATTGATGAAACAGCAAGTCGGCTTTGCTGCCGCCGATCGCGTAAAATCTGGTATGATTGTCGGACTCGGCACCGGGTCAACTACAGCTTATACTATTCAAGCATTGGGCGATCGCATAAAATCAGGTGAACTCAAAGATATCAAGGGAGTGCCGACATCTTTTCAATCAGAAGTGTTAGCCAAACAGTACGGAGTACCGCTGACAACACTAGATGAAATCGACAGAATTGATGTGGCTATTGACGGCGCTGATGAAGTAGATCCCCACCTCAACTTAATTAAAGGTGGCGGCGCAGCCCACACCCGCGAAAAAGTAGTCGATTACCTCGCAACTCAGTTTATTGTAGTAGTTGACAGTTCCAAAATCGTAGATAAATTGGGTTCGACTTTTCGCGTGCCCATCGAAGTTATACCGATGGCATTAACACCAGTGATGCGCGCCATTGAAAAATTGGGCGGCAAACCCGAACTCCGCATGGGCGTGAAAAAAGCAGGCCCCGTAATTACCGATCAAGGTAATATGGTAATTGATGTCAAATTTGATGACATTGCCAACCCCGGAGAAATGGAAAAAACATTGAATAACATTCCCGGTGTGTTAGAAAATGGTTTGTTTGTAGACTGTACAGATTTAGTTTTAGTCGGCGAAATCCAAGACGGAAAACCCGCAGTCCGCGAGATTTCTAAATAGTCAAAACAGCCCCACTGGCTGTCAAAAACTCTTTGTGGAACAGGCATCTTGCCTGTTCAGGAGAATGCTGCAATATGGGAGTTAAGCTGTTGGGCATCTAAATTGTATTTTTAGGGCGGTCGAGACGCCCACACCACAAGACTTTTCTTAAATGTGACTGTACAATTTAAATGCACTTCAGCTTAACTTGACTTTGATTGTCAAAATTCAGGGGTTTAAACCCCTCTATGACGGAGGAATATTTTTAGGGTGGTGTATAAATCTCCATCCTAAAAACCTGGCAATTCATCTGTCAACTGTCAACTGTCAACTGTCAACTGTCAACTGTTTATGATGCAATATCGCAGATTCGGACGCACAGAATTATCCATGCCCGTCTTTTCCTGCGGTGGCATGAGATATCAATACAAATGGCAAGACGTGCCAGCAAATGAAATTCCACCAGACAATCAACAAAATCTAGAAGCGACGATTAGCTACTCGATTGAATGCGGCATAAATCACATAGAAACTGCTCGCGGTTACGGCACTTCTGAAATGCAATTGGGGCGAATTTTGCCGAACTTTCCCCGCGAAAAGTTGATAGTGCAAACGAAAGTTAGTCCCAAACCAAACTCCCAAGAGTTCCGCGAAGACTTTGAAAAATCCTTAGCTTATTTGCAACTGGAATACGTCGATTTACTGTCGCTACACGGCATTAATACGTGGGAATTGCTAGAGGAGTCTGTGCGTCCGGGCGGCTGCATGGATGTGGCGAGAAAGTTGCAAGCAGAAGGGAAAGTTAGGTTTATTGGTTTCTCAACTCACGGCCCGACGGATGTTATTGTCAAAACAATTGAAACCAATCAATTTGATTATCTTAACTTGCACTGGTACTACATCAATCAAATTAATTGGCCGGCTATTGAAGCGGCTCAACGTCACGATATGGGCGTTTTTATTATCAGTCCTTCCGATAAAGGCGGTCAACTTTACAACCCGCCGCAAAAATTGGTAGATTTGTGCTATCCGTTGAGTCCGATGGTGTTTAACGATTTGTTTTGTTTGTCGCATCCGCAAGTACACACTTTGAGTTTGGGCGCCGCTAAACCTGAAGATTTCAACGAGCATCTGAAAGCTGTAGAATTGCTAGATAGAGCCGATGAAATTTTGCCTCCGATATTAGAAAAATTAGAAAAAGCAGCAATTGATAAATTAGGAGAAGATTGGTTTAAGACTTGGCACGTCGGTTTACCAACTATCGAAAATACTCCTGGAGGTATTAATATTTATGTAATTTTGTGGCTGTGGAATTTGGCGCAGGCTTACGATACGATCGACTATTGCAAGATGCGCTACAACCTCTTAGGTAATGGGGGCCACTGGTTCCCCGGCCAAAAAGCCGTAGCTTGCGGGGCGGAACGCCATCGCCTCGATGAATTAGACTTGCGCCGCTGTCTCGCCCACAGTCCCCACGCTGCTAAAATTCCCGGTATTCTTCAAGCAGCCGATCGGCTTTTTGGAGGCGAAGCCATCCAGCGCTTGTCCCAACAATAATCGCAAAAAAAACCCGGTTTCGAGACAGAAACCGGGTTGGTGAACCGGAGCACGTGAGTTAGTTACGCGCACACAATTAGCCTATACTTGAGAAACTCTCACAACCATCGCCCATCCGTCTCATCCATTCGGGCGATACAACTTTTTTTATCAACACGCTCCCATTTTGCTTTAATCTGAGATAAAACAGTTAATAATTCACTTAGGTACTTTTTATGACTCTCAAACGCCGAGATTTCTTGTATTTGGTGACTGCCACAGTCGGAGCTATTACCGCAGGTGCTTGCCAAGCGTCAGGAAATAATGTATCGCAAGCAAGTCCAGTTGCAGAAAGTCCAAAAATAGCCCAAACTCCGGGGCCTTTTACACTCCCGCCTCTGCCTTACGAATACAATGCTTTAGAACCGCACATCGATGCGCGGACAATGCAATTTCACCACGACAAACACCACGCCGCCTACGTTAAAAACCTCAACGATGCTGTCAGTAAATACCCGCAACTCAAAAATATCACTGCGGAAAATATGCTGCGAGATTTGAGCAAAGTGCCAGAAGATATTCGCACAACCGTGCGTAACAATGGCGGGGGACACCTAAATCACAGTATGTTTTGGGAAATCATGAGTCCCAAAGGCGGCGGCGAACCTACAGGGGCAATTGCAACAGCAATTAAGCAAACTTTCGGCAGTGTTGACGATTTTAAAGCAAAATTTAACGATGCCGGCGCCAAGCGTTTTGGCAGCGGTTGGGTGTGGCTAGTCCGCAATAAAGCTGGCAAACTTGAGATTACAACTACGGCAAATCAAGACACGCCTTTCATGGAGGGCAACTATCCAATTATGGGTAACGACGTTTGGGAACACGCTTATTATCTCAAATATCAAAACCTGCGCGCAGACTACTTAAAAGCTTGGTGGAATGTGGTTAATTGGGCGGAAATTAACAAGCGCTACGAAAAGGCGATATGATTTTTTTCAACCGCAGATAAACACAGATAAACGCAGATGAAATTCCATCTGCGTTCATCTGTGTTTATCTGCTAATATCTGCGGTTGAAAAATGCCAATCTAATAACTACAAATTTATTCAACTTTCCCCAAGTAAACGAAGATAGAATTTTATCTGCGTTCATCTGTGTTTATCTGCTAATATCTGCGGTTGAAAAATGCCAATCTAATAACTAGAAATTTATTCAACTTTCCGCAAGTAAACGCAGTGCCGCGCCCCCTGACTCGTCGGCGTTGTGAATGCTTCGACTGACTCAACTGTGCCGCCCAAATGCTCGATCGCCCTTTGCAACTCGGTCTCTTCCTCCACCGTCCAATTCCCACGGTAAAGTACCGCCAAACCGTCATTTTTCAGGAATGGCAGCGCGTATTTAGCACAAATAGAAGCTGCTCCAACTGCTCTAAGAAGTGCTAGATCGTAAGCTTGTTTGTGATGCGGCTGTCGGGCAATTTCATCAGATCTACCCAACAAAGTCGCCGCATTTTCTATCCCTAAAGACGGCAAAACTGTTTCCAAAAAAGTAATTTTTTTGCGCGTAGAATCGAGCAACGTAACTGATAAATGCGGCAGGGCGATCGCGATCGGCAACCCCGGAAAACCCCCACCAGTCCCAATGTCGATCGCTTTGTGCACCGACTCGGCGGACAATTCGGGATTTTCCGACGAATTGTGATTAGCTGGCAGCAGTCTGGCAATTCCCCGCAGAGAATCCCACAAATGTTTTTCCCAAAACTCCATCGGTTCGGTAATTCGAGTTAAATTCAAGGAGCGATTTCCCTCGACAATTAACTCGTAAAGCCGCTGAAATTGTTGCTGCTGCAACTCATCCGGCTGCCAATTCAGCGTTTTTTGCCACAACTCGTTCATCTGGGGCAACACAGGCATTGTGATCTGATTCATCTTCTCTTCCCACTCTTTTGTATGCTCTGCAAATTCTCTGCACTTAAAAATGCTTCATAATGCGATCGACCCGCCCGCACTAACTAATGACTAATCATTAATGACTGACAAAACTCGTTTCCTTAGCTTCTAATTTAGCCCGATCGACCTCTTGCAAATCCCCGTGGTCTAAAGTCCAAAAGCGATCGGCCACGCTCAGCAAATCGCTAGCATCGTGAGTAACAATCAACAAAGTCCAGTGACTTTTCAACTTGCTCAACAAGCTTACCAACTGCCGCCGCATCGACCAATCCAAACCCGCCGTCGGTTCGTCCAAAAGTAGCAAATGCGGCTGCCGAATTAGCTGCACCGCCAGCGCTACCCTGCGCTGCTGACCGCCGCTCAAAGCGTGGGGGGAAGCGCGCAGCGGCAAATGTCCGAGTCCCACTTCTGCCATTGCTGAGTTAATTTGTTCTTGTCCCAATTCAGGATGTCCCAGTCGCAATTCTTCTAAAATTGTGCCTCCGCAAAAATGCCTTTCGGGAAACTGGAACACTAAACCTCCTAACTGTTGCAAGTGTTCGGGTGTTAATTCTTGTTCCCGCCAACGGATGTCGCCGCTAGTTTTTTCCGCTAAACCTGCTAATATTTCTAAGAGCGTACTTTTGCCTGAGCCGCTGCGACCCACAATCAGCCCCATTTGCTGCGAGGGCAGTTCTAAGTTAATATTTTTCAGAATAGGATTCGGACAGGCGGTAGGATGATATACTAAGTTTTTGAGATAAAGCATTAACGGCAGTTGTTAGTTGGCAGTTGGCAGTTGGCAGTTGGCAGTTGGCAGTTGGCAGTTGGCAGTTGGCAGTTGTTAACATTCAATAGTCAACAATCAGAAAAATTGTTATTGTTGGAGCGGGGAACTTCTGGTTGTGCTATTGATAGTTAAGGCTGTTTTTGGCTGGGGCAGAACGCACGCAATTATTTTACATAAATCTTAACAAAAATTTCCTTTTTTTTTCAGGATTGGCGTTTAATTTTTCTGTTTTTTCATGGTATATTCTAATAATGGAAATCTGTCCTTTAATATATTACAAGTCACACTCCCATTATTAAAATATACCTCAACAACCACAAAAAATCAAGCAAATTTCACTCTTTTTTTGGTCGCGGCCCGAAAGTCTGAAAATTTAACTCTCTTGTTTCTAGTTTACAGTATATTACATTGAGAGAATTGACGATGACGAAAACCCCTTTAGCATCGCTGGGCAAGCAAATGTTAAGTTCTAAACAGACAGTGCGGGCGATCGCCAGTGCAGCAGCGATCGCCCTCAGCATCTGCATTAACTCGGCAGTAGCGGGCGATCCCTTTCGCAACAGCAACCCGCAGGCGATCGGGCCCAACACCGAAACCGCTTTCAAAACAATGTTTCAGCAAGGAAACTACAAACAAGCAAAAACTCAAATTCAACAAGCACTATCAACCGAACCAAACGAACCGCTAGCCTATGCAATGGCAGCTTCCCTATCATACATCGAGCAGGACTTAAACTCGATGAATTCCTACGCGCAAAAAACCCGCGAAGTCGGAGAAAAATTGGCGAAAACTAATCCATTGCGCGGCAACATTTATACAGCAGCAGGTCACTTTTTAGAAGGGGCGAACATTATAGCCAAAGAAGGAACAGCCAAAGGCGCGCCCCAAGCTTTGAGTAAATTGCGAGTAGTATTTCAATACCTAGATGCCGCCGACAAAATAGCGCCCAACGACCCCGAACTAAACTTGCTCAAAGGGTACATGGACTTAATGCTAGCTACAAACCTGCCCTTTTCCAACCCCAATGAAGCGATTCAAAGACTCGAACAAAAAGCCTCTCCCCGCTACTTAGCTTATCGCGGCATGGCAGTAGGCTATCGAGACTTGAAAAAGTACGATCGCGCTTTAGAATTTGCCAACAAATCCCTAGCAGAAACGCCAAATAATCCAGAAGTTCTCTATCTAAAAGCACAAATCTTGTTTTCCCAATCCCAAGGGAAAGACAGCAACAAAACCTTACTTGAGGAAGCCCGTAAAAACTTGGACGCAGCCTTAGCAAAACCCGACCAACTGCCGCGCAGTTTAGTAGCCGAAATCTTCTTTCAGCAGTGCAGAACCCGCAACCGTCTCGACAGCAAATCTCGCGCCTGCGACCCCATGCGCGATAAAATCAGAGATGCAGATGGAGTCTGGGGGCCGGCGGCCTTACCACCACTATAACAAGAGTCAGAGGGGAAGTCAGAAGTCAGGAGTCAGGAGGAAAATTTTCCCTGTCTGCCTCTCTCCCACTTTTCCTCTCTCCTGTAATCCAATTCCTGCAATTCCATTCCCTTTCTTTGATAAAATTGATGCAAGTAGAGTTTCGCGAGTTTAACCCCTTTGACCTCTGGATTTGGCTGAAGTTCAGCAACGTGCCTTCAAACGGTGAAAAACAGTATGTTGAAGAAGTGTTTGACTCTTGGTTTTTCTTGGGAAAACTCGGAGGATTTAATGCGGAAAATTTGCAAGTTCAAGATGAAGGCTTAGATATCAGTCACATGAATTACGATGTTAATCTAGCCGACCAAAGCATGATGGCTTTGATGCACAATATGGGAGAAATGGAGTATCAAGGTTCTTGGGCTCGCTGCTGGTTTGATTTGGGTACTAGCGATGCAATTGGCCTCGATGTTTTGATTAATGTTTTCCAGCAACTCAGCAAAGAATTCGTAACGATTGAAAAACTCATTATCGGCGGCGAAAATACAGACTGGCCCGTTGACAACAGTCGCCGTCGAGAGGCTTTTGCCGCTGATAATTAACCATAGGCGCGGTGTCCCCGTGCCCGCCCTCGCGACTTGCAATAGTAAGGTACGGAACCCGCACTCTAAATAATTAAATTCCCATAAGCCCTAGACTAAGGTTCCTCCTCTCAGATTCAATGCTGCAAGTAAAGAATGGAATAAAATAAACTGCAATGCGTGATTCTTCTTGTGGGATGGGCGTCCCGCCCGTCTGTAAGGGACGGGCGAGACGCCCATCCCACAGGCTTATTTAAATGATTTAATTCACCCTCCTCAATTCTCAATCCAAAATCTAAAATCTAAAATTGACTGACTGATGACTGATGGCTAATTATGCAAAAAGGTAAAGTTCGCGTAATTGTTTTAGGATTAATTCGATCGGGCGATCGCATCTTCGTGTCAGAATGCGAAGATCCGGTCACACAAGACACATTTTACCGAGCTCTGGGCGGCGGCGTAGAATTCGGAGAGCACAGCATCGACGCTTTGCAAAGAGAGTTTCAAGAAGAAATTCAAGCCGAGTTGACAAACATCAAATATTTGGCTTGTTTGGAAAACTTCTTTGTTTATAATGGCCAAGCCGGACATGAATTAATACAACTATACCAGTGCGATTTTGTCGCTTCCAAATTTTATGAATTGGATAGTCTAGCCTTTGCAGACGGAGATGGGGAACATACTGCATTTTGGATCAGGGTAAACGCATCTTAATTTCAACCTAAAACATGATAAGATCAAGTATTTAGCTAAATCAAGTGCGTAATTCAT
>JAUBST010000063.1:29154-31706 GCA_036702215.1 Microcoleus sp. F6_B6 | reverse complement strand
AATTGGTTATCAAATGGGGCCGAAAACTTAAAAACAAAGGAAATGCTATTATCACAATTTAAATGCGAAACAGCTTACCGTCTGATTTGTTGAAAATTTGCCAAAAAAGTCTGCAAAAAATTGTTAATATGTTGGGATGGAGTCAGGCATCATACCGAAGAGAAGATGCAGATTTTTTTAGGAAAACAAAATGAAGGATTAGCCAAATCAGAATGTAAAATTACTTGTAAAAATTTCCCCCTTATGCACCAGAAGAAAATCCAGTTAAAGCAATTTGTTTTCAATTAAAAAGTTTGCTCGGTAGGTTTTATCGTTTAGGCAAAGTTTTTAAGATTATTAATCTTTTATTTCAATTGTTTGCTAAATATAATAGGCATCAATTTTCCTAACTTGAAAAGATTTGATGCCTTTTCACAATTCATATAGGATTGCTATAGCTTGGCTTAAAATCCGATCGCTCCCTTCTTTCCTCCCACCCCCGCCCATCTATCAAAACTCTTATCCACTTGCTGTACCGATCCAGCCTGCCCCCCCGGACCATCGAATCGCTCCAAACTTGGATAGCTTTTGTAAAGCTTTGTAACAATCGATCGGTATTTTGCATAAAAGTAGTCGGCTGGCCCTGATAGGTAGGTAGAGGCTGTGGATGCGGTGGCTGTTGCGATTCGGCTCTTGTTGAGGGCGCGCAACAACAAAGTATTCAAGACTTACGCAACGGACACAGGTTGGGCATCGCGATCGCCCTTACTGCTGCGAAGCCCGCTGTGACTGCTTTTGAGTAGTTAGAGAAGGTTTTGGCGAGCTCCTGTCTTAAGTCAAGTTTTTCAGGCTCAATTCTCCACTTTGTAAAGTTTTATGAAGATCGGACTGCCTCCTGCATAAAACTAGCGCCTTGCTCCTGATAGATAAGTGACGGTTGGTTTTTGAGTGCGATGGGCGATCGACCTTTAACACTCGCCAACTGCTGTTATTCTGATGCCTGCATCTATTTTTGCCAACAAATTCTACCCGCTCAAACCAGAGTTCTAATCAGTAGGAATTATGCAAAACAACACTACAAACTCTAGCTGTTCATCAAATCTTTATCAAGTCTTCATCAAGTCTTCATGAAAAGATTGATTTACATTAGCAGTAAAATGCCTAATAATGTATGTAATCAATCAAAAATAATCAATTTGTATTTTCTGCTAGTTGTTTTTTGTAAACCTAAGTTTATCGATCGGTAAAAAATGTCTAATCTTCAAATCGGTAGCCTCACAGATAACTATTTATATATCGGTTCCACGGGTAAAACCGCTCCCGCAGATACCTATTTTTTTAGCCTGCCCGCTATGGGAAGTGCCCGAATCTCTGCTGTTGGTTTTAGCGGCGATATCAATATGGAACTGCGAGACAAAGAAGGAAAAGTAATTAAAAGTATTGCAACTAGCGACATCAATACTGGAATTATCAACATCGATAATTTAGGGGCAGCGGACTATATTTTAAACATTTCTCCTGTTTCCGGCTACACAAATTATCAAGTCAGTCTCACTCCTGATGGCAAAGTCGATCCGTTAACGGGCATGGGCGTTGATGCGGGATTTTTTGTCACGCAAAAAAGTGAAGTAGGCTTTGATTTTCTCAACGATGGTGGCAGATATCAAGGTGAAATAGCTATTTTTAGTCTCGATGGTATGGAGAAATTTACTTCAGATTATAAGGGATTTATTAAGGAAGCTGCCAAGCGATCGCTGAGTAATTCTGTATTGGGTCATCTCGTGATTTCTGAATCCGTAGAGGGGGCAAATCCTATATTTAGGGGCAGTTTGGGAGAAGAAAATTATAATAATGGACCGTATCAGGGCGTGAAGACATTCGCTACAAATCCCGGAAAGGCTTATGCTGTAATGTTGGTGCCAAATGGTAAAGTGCAAGAGGTTTTTGACAATCCCGATACTGGTGGAGATAAGCGCCCGCTGTTTTCATTATCTAGTCTCAACCCAAATGATGCTTGGCTGTACGGTCAAATAGCGGATGTTGATGGTGTTGGCTTGGTATTTTCCCTAGAGGATCAGCGGGTTGATACGGGTTCGGATAGGGACTATCAGGATGTTATTTTTAAGTTGACAGGTGCAACTGGTAAAGCTGTATTGTTGAAAGAAGTAATTAATCCCGCTAATGATTGGACTACTTCTGAAGGCGGGAAGAAATTTATCGATTTTCTTAAATCAAATCAGCCAATAAATACACCACCGCAAGACTTACAATTCGAGTTGAAAGCAACTTATAAAACTGGTGAAGCGATCGAGTTAACAAGTGGAAAAGTTGTCGATGGCAATGGAGCGTTCGACCTAGCCGGAATAAATTTATCATTGCGAAAAGAAGGCGGTGAGTGGACTAATTTAGAAGATGCAACAAATTTTATAGCCGACAGTCAGGGGTTGGCAACTTTTAGCTATTCTCTACCTGCTTTAGCTGCGGGGAACTACGAGGTAAAGGCGATCGCCCACGATAAAGCCGGCGATACTAGCGAGACGGTAATCAAAAGCTTTACTGTCAAAAACGCAACG
>JAUBST010000063.1:0-29144 GCA_036702215.1 Microcoleus sp. F6_B6 | reverse complement strand
TAAAGGCGATCGCCCACGATAAAGCCGGCGATACTAGCGAGACGGTAATCAAAAGCTTTACTGTCAAAAACGCAACGCCAACTCCAACTCCAACCCCGACTCCGACTCCAACTCCAACTCCAACAAATACAGCACCAAAAGACTTGCAATTTGAGGTTTCAAATACTTATACAGTAGGGGAAACGATCGGGTTTACGGGCGGTAAAGTTTACGATGAAGATGGTGTTGGCGACATCAAAAAAGTAGAATTTTCTCAAAGAAAGGAAGGCGGAGAATGGGTGAAGGTTAACAATGTTGAAACTTTCACGGCAGACAGTCAAGGGTGGGGAACTTTTAGCTACTCGCTATCAGAACAGTTAAGTGCTGGGAATTATGAATTAAAGGCGATCGCCCACGATAAAGCCGGCGATACTAGCGAGACGGTAATCAAAAGCTTTACTGTCAAAAACGCAACGCCAACTCCCACTCCAACCCCGACTCCGACTCCGACTCCAACTCCAACGCCGACTCCGACTCCAACTCCAACTCCAACACCAACGCCAGCACCAACTCCGATTAACCGATCGCCAGAAAATTTGCAATTTAGCCTGCCAACTACTTCTAAACCCAACGAGGCAATTCAGTTAACAAATACCAAAATTTTTGATGCCAATGGATCTGATAATTTAGCTAAAGTAGATTTCTGGTTGCAGAAAGAGGGGGGAGAATGGACAGATATTAGTGATGCTACTACTTTTACTCCCGACAGTTCCGACAATCGTTGGGCAACGTTCAATTACACTTTGAATGGGTTGGCTGCAGGTAAATACAAATTCAGGGGTATCGCCTACGACAAATCCGGTGCAGCAAGCACTGAAGTCATGTCGAACTTCTCGATTAATACTGCGCCGAGCGATTTACAATTCAAAATCTATCCGCTTTATACAACCGGAGAACAACTTAGCTTCGTCGGTGCTAAGGTGATGGATGCTGAAGGAGCGAGCGACATCGATCGAGTTGACTTTTGGTTGCAGAAAGAAGGCGGTGACAAAATTGAGATTGCGAATGATGTAACTCAGTTTGAGAGCGATAGTGATGGGGTCGGACGATTTAATTTTAGCTACGATTTAAGCCAATTAACACCCGGTAGCTATCAATTGAAGGCGATCGCCTACGACAAATCCGGTGGTGCTAGCGAAGTCGCGACAGAAAAATTTGCCCTCATTACTAATCCCGGTGAAAGCGGGCTTTCCGATGATGTCAAGTTGGCGATCGTCGGTGCTGCAAATCTCGACAGCTACCCACCAGAAGCTTTAGCCGCAACGCGGGAGTGGGTTGTTTGGCTGACTCCCGGACAGTCTTCCGAACAATTAGCAGCTAGTATTGGCGCGATCGATCGGGGAGATACCGGTCACATTCCCAACACTTTTATCTGGGAATTTCCAGAGGGAATCAATCCGCTAGAGGTGCCGGCTCAGCTAGCAACAGTTTCAGGATTAGAATATGCTTACCCGCAGGTGCCCGTTAGCTTGAGGTTGTTGCACGAACCGCAGGAAATTTTATACAAAGATCAGTGGAATTTACGTGATGCAAATCTCCCCGCTGCTTGGGACGTGGTTAATCCTGCTACTTCCCAAACTGTGCGGGGGAGGGGTGTAACTATTGGGATTGTTGATGATGGTTTGCTATACAATCACCCAGATTTAAGAAGTCAGTATAACCCTAGTGCGAGTTGGGATTTTACAGATCGGGATAGCGATCCGTCGCCCACATCAACAACTAGCTTTACAGCAAATCTTTCACAACCAACAGTTAATAGTTGGAACAGTATATCCTTCTCTATGCCTGTGAATTTGACAGGGATGGTAACAGGTGTTAGTGCTAGCTTCGATTTAAGTCAATCTCTGCCACCTAATTTACCCAAACCTGAAGAGTTACAAGTATCTCTGTACAGCCCAGACGCATCTGCGTTCAGCCTTTTCTACCGACGCGCTTCTTTTGGCATCGGAGTCAGATGGCCCGGTATGGATGATTTGAAATTCACGCAAAAAGCCGACCTGATTTTTACTGGAAATAGCACTCAAAGTTTCATTCTAAATCAATTTAATGGTAGTTATGCTGGTGGTAATTGGCGATTAGAAATTAAGAATCCCAACCCTGATGAGTATGATGCTAACGAAATGCGCCTGCTTAGTGAAGAACTGCTGAAACGCTGGACATTACAAATTAACACTGCTAACCCTCACGGAACCGCAGTTGCAGGAATTGCTGCAGCCAGTGAAAACGGTAGAGGGATTATGGGTGTGGCTCCAGAAGCGAAATTAGCAGGGCTGCGACTATTTGGTAACACAGATCCGCTCAATTATAAGGTTGACCCCTTGGGAAAACAGGTTGCTGATGCTTTGTTCGATCCTCGGACGCAACCGGGACAATCTAATCGCAATCAGTCGATCGATATTTTTAATAACAGTTGGGGCCCTGAATACATGAGGCGGCAACCTTTAGCTCTGCAAGCTTTGGAAACAGGAGTTACCAAAGGTCGAAATGGGCTGGGAAATACCTATGTATTTGCTGGTGGCAATGAGGGGAATTTCTACGGGAATGTCAATTATAATAGCTTCGCTAGTTCCCGTAATGCCATCGCTGTCGGTGCGATCGATCGAGCAGGAAATCACGTCAATTACAGCACACCCGGAGCGGCAATTTTAGTTTCAGCATCCTCCGACAATGGCGATCCTAATAACCCACAAGGGATTACAACAACAGATATTTTTGGAACTGGCCCTGGTGGCTATGCTAACGATTTTGGCGGGACTTCTGCGGCTGCGCCTGTAGTTTCTGGAGTGAATGCTTTGATGTTGGAGGCGAATCGCAACCTTACCAACCGCGATGTGGAACACATTTTGGTCAAGACGGCTCGGAAAAACGACCCAAATGGCACAGATGCAGCAGGAAACCCCAAATGGGTGCAGAATAAAGCGGGACTTTTGGTTAGTTACGAGTATGGCTTTGGGGCTGTCGATGCCGCCGCTGCGGTGAATGCTGCTGTGAATTGGACGCCTGTTGGAAAGGAAGTTAAAGTAAGTTCCAACTTGCAGAATGTAATTAAAGCAATTCCTGATGGCAATGCAACGGGAGTAGAAGCGAAGGCTGCGATTTCCCAAATTATTATCATTGAAAAAGCCGAAGTAATTCTTAATGCCAATCATGCCGACTGGGGCGACTTAACAGTCAAACTCATTTCGCCGGATGGCACGGAATCAATTTTAGCAAATACCATCCCTGACATCCCTAATTCCAACAATAGCGACAAACTTGTGCCAGATTCTCCTCAATGGAGGTTTACTTCTGTCCGACACTGGGGCGAGCTATCAAAGGGTGAATGGAAGTTGCAAGTTATTGATAAGAATGGCAACCAATTTAAAGGAGATTGGAATACTTGGCAACTCAACCTTTACGGATTGGAGCTAGATGAGTCTCCCAATGTTGTTACCAATACAAAAGACAGCGGTCCGGGCAGTTTGCGGGAGGTTTTGACTTGGGCAAATAGCAGCCCTGGCAAGGATACAGTTCTCTTCAAGATTCCTCCCACAGATCCTGGCTACAATACCAGCAACAATGCTTTTACCATTCGACCGCTATCACCGCTGCCCCGGATTACCGATTCAGTTATTATTGATGGGACCAGCCAGCCGGGATATTCAACTCGACCAGTGATTGAATTAGATGGCAGTAATATATCGGTGGATGGTTTGTATATCTCTGCTGGCAACAGTACGGTCAGAGGCTTAACCATCAACCGTTTTGGTGTTAACGCTATCAGATTGAGCGATAATGGCGGTAACATTATTGAAGGAAACTTCATTGGTACTGATGTAACTGGTACTCAAGATTTAGGCAACGGCTATAGTGGCATATCAGTTTGGTCTTCTAATAATACTATTGGCGGTACAACGGTTAAAGCACGAAATATCATATCGGGCAACGAGCGCGTTGGCATTTACATGGAGGGGGCAAGTGCTAGCAATAACCTCATTCAAGGCAACTATATCGGTAGCGATATCACGGGTACTCAAAAATTGGGAAATACAAATGGTGGTATTTTTATTTTTGGCGCACCTAACAACACTATTGGCGGGACAGCAGTTGGAGCATCAAACTTGATATTCGGTAACGGTAGAAATGGTGTCTCTCTTACCCGTGCTAGTGCGACGGGCAATGCTATTTTATCTAATTCGATCTTGGGGAACGCTCTCTTGGGAATCGATCTGGGAAATGATGATTTGACGGTAAATGATGTGGGAGATAGCGACACGGGTTCTAACAACTTCCAGAATTTTCCAGAGCTGACTTCCGCTATCTCTAGTGGCGGGAATACGGCAATTAAAGGGAAGATAAATAGCACTCCCAACACTACATTCAGAGTAGAGTTCTTCTCTAACAAACTTTTAGATGACTCTGGTTTTGGTGGGGGTGAGTTTGGTAGTGGTGATTTTGGTGGTGGCGGTTATGGAGAAGGAGAGAAGTTCCTTGGGTTCCAAAACGTAACGACTGATAGTAATGGCAATGCTAATGTTGAGATTAAGTTACCAGTAGCTGTTCCCATTGGTCAATTTATTACTGCCACGGCTACAGATCCGAATAATAATACTTCGGAGTTTTCTCAGAACCTTGAAGTTAAAGCAAATTCCGATCCTAAGCTAGAGTGGGTACGCCAGTTTGGTACTCCGCTTCAGGAGATAGGTAGAGATATTGCCACTGATAGTGCTGGAAATGTTTATATGGTTGGTTTGACAGGGGATGGCGATGCTACTACCGGTAACTGGGATACTTTATTCACCAAGTATGACGCTAATGGCAACCTACTTTGGCAGAAACAATTAGCTGACCCTGCAACGGATTATGCTTTAGGAGTAAAGATTGACGCAGCCAATAATGTTTATATCATTGGATACACTAATACCAATTCTGATTCTGACCGTGATGCTTATATCTATAAATATGATACCAATGGTAGTGAAATCTGGAAGAAAGTATTTAGCAGTCAAGATACCTTTGCGGATGCGGCAGACTACGCTACCGGAGTCGGCATTGATAATGCAGGCAATATCTATGTTGCTGGTAATACTTGGAGTTCTTTTGATCTTGAGAAAGCATGGTCAAAAAATCCTCCCAATCAAGATGCTTTCATCGCTAAATACGATACTAATGGCAATCAGGTTTGGATTAAAGATTTTGGCACAGATCAAGACGAAAATGTGCGGGCAATTTCTACTGATAATGCTGGCAACAGCTATATTGTAGGGCAGACTAGCGGAAGTTTGGGCGTCCGCGTGGATGGAGTAGATGCTTTCATCGCTAAATATGATACTAATGGCAACCAAGTTTGGTTGCGTCAGTTTGGTACATTAGCCTCCGACATTGCTTATGGAGTAAAACTTGACAGTGCTGGTAGTATTTATGTCACTGGAAGCACTAGAGGCAACTTGAACGGCAATAACAATAGCGGTGGAGCGGATAGTTTTGTAGTGAAGTATGATTCCAACGGCAATCAGCTTTGGACGAATCAGTTTGGAACGGTTGCCAGTGAAAATATACCCGGAGTTAGCTTAGATAAAAATGGGAATATATATGTTGCCGGCATGACTGAGGGTTCTTTAGATGGCAGTACGAATGCAGGAAACTATGATATCTTTGTAACCAAGTTGGATAGCAGTGGCGTTCGTTCGTGGAGCCAACAGCTAGGTACTGCGGGTGAAGATAATGCATACAAGCTCTTGATCGACGATGCTAACAACATCTATATAACTGGCAGTGTCAGCGGGTCCTTGGAAGGTCAGCCCCATGCAGGCTCTAGCGATGCTGTTCTACTCAAATATAAGATTGGTTAAATAATAGGCAACCAATAGGTAGGTGCTGTGTCCCGTGAGCAATAAAACAAAAGCCAAAATATTCTGCATTCTATTTTACATTTGTGGCTTTCCAACTTGGGCGATCGCCCAAGTTGTCCCCGATGCCACTCTACCCAACAATTCCACCGTCACCCCAACCGTCACCCCAGACGGCAACACCTTCACCATTGAAGGTGGCACAGAAGCGGGGCGCAACCTGTTCCACAGCTTTCGCGAATTTTCCGTCCCCACCGGTGGCACAGCGTTTTTCAACAACGTTGATACGATTCAAAATATCTTCACTCGCGTCACAGGCGGGTCAATTTCTAACATTGATGGCATTCTCGAAACCAAGAACCCTGCTAACCTATTTCTCCTTAACCCCAACGGCATTATTTTTGGTCCGAATGCCAGCCTGAATATCGGTGGCTCGTTTCTAGGCACTACAGCTAATAGCATTAACTTTGCTGACGGCACCTCATTCAGTGCCACCAACACCCAAACAACTCCTCTGTTAACTATCAGCATTCCCACCAGCTTGCAATTTGGTCTGAATCCCGGTCAAATTTTCAATCAATCTATCGCAACTTCCGCAATTGAGGAAAGTAACCAAGAACCTGTAGGCTTAGAAGTTGCAGAAGGTCAAACTTTAGCGCTAGCAGGCGGCGACATAGCGCTTCCCGGCGGCATTCTGACAGCATCGGGAGGCAGGATTGAACTTGGTAGCGTTGCTGGCAATAGCTCAGTCAGCCTGACCCTCAACGACTCAGGTTTCGCACTCGGATATGCAGGCGTCCAGAACTTCCAAGACATTCAACTGTCACAGGGTGCTGTTGTCGATGCTGGCGGTGAAGGTGGCGGCACCATCCAGGTCCGGGGACGGCGGGTAGCGCTGACAGAGGATTCAGGAATTCTCTCCCAGACTTTCGGCAACCAAGACGGAGGTGCAGTCTCCATCCAAGCAGTACAGTTCACCGCTGAAGGTGGTGGTTATGTAGATACAACGACCTACGGTGCTGGTCGGGGAGGCAATTTATCCGTCACAGCTACAGAGTCCATAGAACTAAGTGGAACTAATCCTGATGGGACTTTGCCCAGCGGTTTCTTTGCTCAAGTTGACGTACAAGACGAAACTACACCAACCACAGGAAATGCGGGAGATTTGACGATCGCTACCGATCGATTAATTCTGCGAGATGGGGCACAGGCAGCCTCAAATACTTTTTCTGGGGGTTCGGGGGGAAGATTAACTGTTACAGCTTCTCAGTCTGTAGAAGTGACAGGGCGATCGGCAAACGGTCTGATTCCTAGCGCCTTGTTAACTCAAGCTGAACCTGATTCTTCTGGCAATGCCCAAGATTTAACCATTTCAACTAGGCAGTTGACCGTGCGAGATGGCGGTGAAATTTCATCTTCCACGAAAAGTGTTGGCAGTGCAGGAAATGTGCTAGTTCAGGCTGCCGAGGCTGTGGAATTGGGCGGAGGCACTCTAGATGGAAACGGCAATTCTATATCCAGTAGCATTGCTGCTAGAACTGATGCTGAGGGTTCAGCAGGTAACTTAACTATAGAAACCGGACAGTTGATGATTCGAGATGGGGCAGAAGTATCGGCTCTCACTGTCGGTAATGGGCGCGGTGGCAATATCAGTATTGAAACAGGACGTTTGATCGTTCAAAATGGCGGTCAGGTATTAGCAACAACTCAAGGTAGCGGGCAAGCAGGGACTTTAACTGTAAATGCCAGAGAATCTGTCGAACTCGCTGGAACTGGTATAGATGGATCTCCCAGCGGTTTGTTCACCCAGTCCACAGGGTTAGCAACGGACTCTGATGCTGGCAATGCAGATGACTTGACAGTAACAACCAGGCAGTTAACGGTTCGGGATGGAGCCGCGATATCAGCAGATACTTTTGCAGGTGGAAGGGGAGGCTCTCTTACAGTCAACGCCTCGGAGTCTATTGAAGTGACTGGAACTTCCGGCATCGTGCCACCAGAGGTTTCTCCCTTAGTCAGGGCGGACGGGCGTTTGCCCAGCCGTTTGACAGCAGTGACAACGGGCAGCGGAGAAGCAGGGAACGTAACGATTAATACAGGTAATACAGGACTGCTGAGTGTACGGGATGGGGCAAGTGTTGCTGTAGATGGGAGCAGAGGTACGGGCTCTGCCGGCAACCTGGAGGTAAAAGCTAGCGACATCCGACTAGACAGAGGAACCATTACGGCGGAAACTAGATCCGGTGCCGAGGGCAATATCAACCTCCAAGTGTCAAACTACTTACTGATGCGCGACAACAGCAACATTACCGTCACCGCCAGCGGCGATGCCAGGGGCGGCAATATCAACATCAATACCAGAGCCTTAGTTGCTGGTATCAACAGCGACATCACGGCCAATGCCGTCAACCAAGCAGCCGGCCGCGTGGAAATTACAGCCCCAGAAGGCATTTTTGGAGCCCGATCGCGCCGCCTCACAGATCCCGCCTCTAACCTCACCAGCGACATCACCGCTACCTCCCTGGCCGGCCCGCAACTCGACGGCGATGTGCTCCTCAACACCCCTGACGTAGACCCCACCCAAGGCGTGGCTAAGCTACCGGAGACGATCGCCAATCCCGACGCGATCGCCCAAATTTGTCCCGCCCAACGGCGGCCGGGAGAAGACAGAACCTTTACCAGAACCGGGCGCGGCTTGCCTGCCAATCCGGGGGAAACTCTCAGCGGCGGCTCTGCAACGGTCGGTTTAGCTGACGCTGTACCGCCTGTCGAAGGGCGATCGAGAACTGCACCACCCCAGCAGGCGGTTCGCCCCGCTGCTCGCCCCATCCAACCGGCTCGCGGTTGGGCGGTTAACAGCAAAGGGGAAGTCATTTTCACTGCCAATCCTGCATCGGTTCCGCTTCAAAGTCCCGTTACTCCTAACCCAGCCTGCAATGTTCAATAACAGAAATCGGAACTGGGGCGATCGCTTGTTGCCGTTGAGTGCGGGCTTGTTAGCAAGCAGCTTGGCAGCTTGCCCGCTGAAGGCGCAAACTGTTCTGCAGCAGCCTGCTGAAGAGTTGAATGCGGGCGAACTCCCAAACTTGACTGTTCAGATTCCCAACCCCGCAGAACCTCTGGAACCGCAAACCACTCCTTCCCGGCAGAACCCGCAAAACCTGCCACCTACAGAACCCTCTCCCACACTGGAAGAAAGAAAGATTGAACCCAATTCCGATACCGGTGAAGCTTACGAATGCTCTATCCCAGTGCCGTCAGAAGAGCGATCGCCCGCAACTCAAACGCCGGAAGATAGCACAACCGATCGAGCGGCAGATAGCACAACTGATGGAGCGGCGGATAGCACAACTGATGGAGCGATCGAGGCAATCTCAGTCACTAATTTTCGCTTCGTTGGCAATACAGTTTTCAGTCAGAAAACTCTCGATCGAGAAATTACCCGACAATTTCTAGAATTAGATAGCACTACTAACCGCTTCCGAGAAAGACAAATTACTTTTGCTCAATTGCAGCAAGTAATTTCTGAAGTCACAAAGTTTTACAACAAAAGAGAATATATTAACTCTTTTGCCTACATTCCCACAACCAGTGAAGAACCCAATCAACGATTGCAAAATAGAGGCGCTGCTGGAGAAGTTATTATTAAAATTGTCGAAGGCGGATTGGAATCAATTCGAGTGAGGAGGCGGACGGGGAGGCAACGGCTCAATCTCGATTATATATGCAGCCGTTTGGCGATCGCCGCCCAACCTTTACAAGTTTCTCGCCTGCTAGATGCCCTGCGATTGCTCGAACTCGACCCCTTAATCGAAAATATTTCTGCTGAATTGATACCCGGTTCGCAAATCCACAGAAGTGCATTAGAAGTTAAATTTAAAGAGGAAAAAACTTTGAGCGCTGCAGTGCTGCTAGATAACCGCCGCGCTCCCAGCGTCGGTACTGTCCGCCGCCAAGTGCAACTGAGCGAAGCAAATTTATTAGGAAAGGGAGATGGTTTGAGCGTTGCCTACACGAATACCGACGGCAGCAATGCCTTCGATCTAAGCTATACATTGCCCTTAAATCCCAATAACGGCACGGTTAATGTAGCAGCAGGAACTACTGCAAATCGCGTCGTTGAACCGCCTTTTGAAGATGTCGATCTCAGAGCGGCGGCGCGATATTTAGATATTAATTGGCGGCAACCTTTGTTAAGGAATCCCAGAGAAGAATTTGCGATCGGTTTGACTGCAACTCGGCGGGAAAGCGGCACTTCAATTTTAGGCGAAGATTTCCCCCTCTCTCCGGGAGCCGATGAAAAAGGGCGATCGCGCATTTCAGCCCTGCGATTCTTTCAGGATTGGACGGTGCGGAGCAATGAAGAATTGTTGGCATTTCGATCGCAATTTAGTTTGGGATTGGACGCCTTCAATGCTACTGTTAACTCAGAAGCTCCTGACAGCAGATTTTTGGCATGGCGGGGACAAGCCCAGTGGGTTCGCCGTTTGGCAAGAGACACTTTTGTCTTTGCCAGCACCGACTTGCAATTAGCAGATAGAGCGCTTTTACCTCTAGAACAATTTGGTCTTGGAGGTTTCAATAGCGTGAGAGGCTACCGGCAAGATTTACTGTTAGGCGATAATGGAATTGCCACATCAGCCGAGCTGCGATTTCCGATTATCGGTAGGTCCGATCGAGGGTTAGGAGTTGTACAGGTTGCTCCTTTTATTGATGCGGGGAGAGTGTGGAACAGTTCCGGCAGAGAGGATTTTGATCCTCAAACGTTGGTATCTGTGGGGGCGGGATTGCGCTGGGAAATGAGCGATAACCTTGCAGCAAGTTTTTATTGGGGCATTCCTTTAGTTGACGTGAATTCGAGGCAGAGGACATGGCAAGAAAAAGGGTTTCATTTTTCAGTGCGATCGAGGTTTTATTTTTGAAACTTACGCGCCAAATCAAGATCAAAAGTATTAGGTTGTTTTCTATCCTATTTTTAACAGTATTATTCTCAGTTTTAGCAACAAACGTCCGAGCTCACCAAATATTTAGTTGGGAAGTAGGAAAAACAGAAATTACTCAACAAAATCGTGTGGGGGCGATCGCTGCTGCCCTCCAGCAACGAGAGGGAAGTGAATGGGAAAAGTTAGCAAGGGAAAGCTATGCGGCAGGAGAGTTTGAGGAAGCCGCGAAGTATTGGCAGCAAGCTGTGGCGGCTTTTGAAGTTAAGGGAGATTGGTTAAATCAAGCGATCGCCCTCAGCAATCTTTCGTTAACTTACCAACAGTTGGGACGCTGGCAGGAGGCAGAAACAGCAATTGAAAAAAGTTTGAGTTTGTTGCCGCCGGAGTCGGGGGAAAATTCGCCAGCAGAATTAAGGGCGATCGCTCAGACTCTTGACATCAAAGGCAACGGGCAATGGGAACGGGGGCAAGTCAATTTTGCTTTAAAAACTTGGCAGCAAGCTGCTAGCATTTATGTTCAATTAAAGGATGAATTCGGGTGGAAGCGCAGCTTGATTTCTCAAGTCAAAGCCATGCAAGAGTTAGGGCTTTACGAACAGGCTTGTCAAACATTAATGCCAGCGATAGAGGTGGATAATAAAGGAAAATTTGCCCTTCCCGATCGAACCTGCGATCTGTCAACCAATAGCAATAGTTTAAATGAATTAGAAAAGCTTTTACAAACACCATTAAATCCAAATTTAAAAAGCATCCAATTAACAGGGGCTCGCCTCCTCGGCGATGTGTTGAGGCAGCTTGGATTTTTAGACAATTCACAGAAGTTTCTGGCAGCAGTCAATCGAGCGATCGCCCAGGAAAACAATCCTCAAGAAAGAGCTTTGGTTTGGCTGAGTTTAGGAAATACTTACGAAGCTTTAGGGAATAGAAATCGATTTCTAGCTGAGTCTGGAGATAACAATTATATAAATAATTACTCAACAGCTTTAGATTACTATCGAAGAGCGATCGAGGCTGCTGAGACTTCTTTTATTAAAGTCCAGGCACGGTTAAATTTATTCAGCCTTTTAGTAGATGAAAAAATCTGGACTAAGATCGATCTTCGGGAAACTGAAGAGTTGCGGTTGGCAATTTTATCTCAGTTGAGCCAGTTACCGCAGAGCCGTCATAAAATATATGCTGAAGTTAGCTTGATGAAAAGCTTAGCTAACCTGAAAAATGAAGAGTTAAAACCTGCAAATAATTTGTCCAACTTAAGGGCTGAAAAGACAGAATCACTTTCTAATTACTGTTTGCCCGATTCCTTAACTGTTTCGGAAAGCTTGCCTCAAAATACTCAAACTCTATCTTGGGGAGAAATTGTAAATCTGGGAGCGAAAGCTGTCAAATTAGGCAAGGATTTAGGCGATTTAAGGGCAACAGCTTATGCTTTGGGTAATTTGGGCAGGATTTACGAACAGAAACAGCAATGGTTAGAGGCTCAACAGTGTACGGAACAAGCTTTACTTTTGTCGCAAAATCTTCAGCTAAATTCGCCGGATCTTACCTATCAGTGGCAGTGGCAATTGGGGCGGATTCGTCGGGATGGGAAAGAGAGGGATATTGAAAGTGCGATCGCGGCTTATACGGCTGCATTTAATACTTTACAATCGGTACGCAACGATTTCGTGCCGATTAGTCGGGACGGACAGTTTGATTTTCGCGATCGGGTAGAACCAGTGTATCGCGAGTTGGTAGATTTGTTGTTGCGGGGTTCAGAAACAGGTGAGGAACCGAGTCAGGATAATTTGAAGCAAGCCCGGAATGTGATTGAGGCCCTTCAGGTTGCTGAATTAGATAATTTTTTTAGAGATGCTTGTGTTCAGATTAAAACCAAACAAATTGATGGACTCGATCGAGCAGCCGCAGTGATTTATCCGATTATTTTAAAAGATCGGTTAGAAATTATTGTCTCCCTACCCGATCGACTATTGCACCATCGCCCATCCGATACACCTCGCAGAAAAGTTGAAACTCTTCTGAAAGACTTGCAAGGCGAATTGAGCGAAGCAGATGCACCTGCTGAAGTTACAAAAATTTCTAAAACATTTTACGAATGGTTAATTAAACCATTTAATAAATATCTCGAACAATACCCTGAGTTAAAAACATTAGTATTCGTCCTAGATAGCGGCTTCCGCAATATTCCAATGAGCGTATTATATGATTATGATGAAGTTACTAAAAAAGGCAATTATCTAATCGAAAAATATGCTATTGCCCTAGCACCAGGGTTGCAACTCATCAGCCCCCTTTCCTGGCAACCAGAAAGGTTGAAAGTTTTAATTGCAGGCGTGAGTGAAGAACGGATTTTCCCTGGGAGAACTCCATTCCCCGCTCTTAAATATGTAGATCGGGAGTTAGGAAATATCAAAAGCGTGGTTTCTAGCAGCGAAAAACCACTGATTAACCAAGATTTTCTCAAAAATAGCTTAAGAGAGCAAATTAACTCTTTCCGTTCCTCAGTGATTCATATAGCAACTCATGGTGAATTCAGTTCCGATCCAGAACAAACTTTTATTGTTGCTTATGATGACGTGATCCAGAGTAAAGAGTTAAGTGATATACTCAGCAGCAGGCGCGATCGCAAAGGTAATAGTATTGAATTATTGGTTTTGAGTGCTTGTAAAACAGCTAAGGGCGATCCTAGAGCCGCGCTAGGGCTAGCTGGAGTTGCCGTGCGATCGGGAGCGCGCAGTACGTTAGCAACATTATGGTATGTTGACGATGAGTCTACGGCGGAACTAATGGTTAAGTTCTACAATGAACTAAAAAAACCTAATGCGAATAAAGCTGAAGCGCTCCGCCAAGCCCAATTATCGCTTCTCGCAAAAAACCCCGATCCCTATTATTGGGCTCCTTTTGTTATGCTCGGAAATTGGTTGTAAGAATAGTCTTTTTATGATGATTATCTATAATACTAAATCCGGGTTAGACGCCTCCGATATGACTCGGCGGTTGAAACCGCTTCTACACTCACAAAGTCCGCCTACGCGGACTAAGAAAATAATGGGGGTAATAAACCCGGATTTGATATAAATATTTTAGCGAAGCAGCACCGGGCCTGCTATCTTTTCTTCCTTCAAATTTTCCAACTCCATAGCTTTCAAAATGTTCGCCCAGTCATTAGGGCGACTGCGAATCTGCGCCAAGTCAGGCATATCATACCAAAGCTGGTTAGTCATATAGATTGCAGCACGATTTTCTATTGTTGCAGCTTGCAACTGAGCGTCAAGATTTCCTCGATCGACCCGTTTTACTAAACCTGTATGAAAAACTGAATTAGATCCCGATGAGTTTTGAGACGAACAGTAAAGTCGGAAATACCAGCGATAGGTTTTATTAACCTCTAAAGGTTTTTGCTCTTGAGGAAGGTTGACGCTAACAATTCCCGGAGTTTCAGGTAGCTTGAAATCCATTTTGTAGATTCGATTTCCTTCTGCATCTTCTAAAGAAAAAGTTCCATAACTGACGCTTTTGCTGCTGTAGGGAACATAAAACCACAAAGTAGGACGATCGGTAATTGTTGAGACTAAAAAATCTGGACTGTTAGGAGGTAAGAAAGGAGTAAAAGGTAAACCTGCTGTCTCTTCACAAGGCCCGCGAGTTCCTGAGTGGTTTCGATCGGGAGGTCTATCCTTTACGGGCGGTTGTTGGGTTTCAGAAACTACGAAATTGTTTAAATTAAGTTGCACCTGTCCCAAAACTAAGCAGTTAGTCACGTTAATAACCGCCAGCGTCCAAGCGCAGGTAAACAGAGTTTTCATATAGGTATACTGTAGGAGCTGCTATAGGTCTTTCCTAGCATTGTAGACTATTAAACATCGGCTAGCACCTAACAAAGCCAATCCTGATGGTACAAGGGGTAGCACGCATCCTAATGTCAGCAAGCTAAACCCGCAGCTTCCATATAAAATACTGAGTAGCGCTGCTTGAGCTAATCCTAAATGCAGTCGCGATTGGAGGTGGATAGCACAAAAACCCCCCACCACAGACCAAAGCAAAATCAAAACAGTATCGCCCCACTGAGGTAAAAACCACATTAGAGGTATGCGATCCTCAACGGCAGTAATAATTTGACTGACCCTCTGGGCTAAAAACATTAAGCTAGGAATCTCTTGGTTGTAAGGTGTGTTATGGTATGCGTTGTTTCTAGTTGGATCTGTAACACCAATTAAAACAATTTTATCCTTGATATCAGATGGATTGACCTGCTCGTTGAGAATTTGCATCAGGGTTACTCGCTCAGCAATGTCAATAAGCGAGTGTCGCGATCGATAATTCAAGATTATTTGAAATCCACCTAAGTTTTCTTTTTGATAAAAACCTCGATTTGTTTCTAAATTTTTGAAATCTGTTTTTCCGACTTTCCAATAATGCTCTCGAAACTCGACTGGCAGCTTGGTAATCCGATCGGCGGTACTATTCGGTTGGTTTTGTAAATAATGTAAAGCTAGCTGAAAGCTTAGCGAAAAAAATGTTTTGCACTGAGAAGACGGGTAGGGCTTCATAGCCAATAAATGTCTCCGGATAGCGCGATCGGAATCTTCTACAATATCGCCAAATCCGGGTCTGCTATCTGGCAGGTTTGGTATTGGTACAATCCCTTCTGGTATTTTTTCCGAGGGAAATATACAAATAGGAATTACGCGCTCGTTCTTCTGTAAGTATTTAATTAAATCATCGCGTCCTTGTCCTTGCGGAACATTTCTATAAATATTCAAGCCAATAGTTCGCGGTTGGTGCTTATTTAATTTTTCTAAAACCCGAACTATTGTTTTATCCTGCAAGGGATATTCATTATTTAATTGCCTGAAATCATCGGCAGTAGCTTCGACAATTAATAAGCGGGAATCCAGCCCTTTATCCGGCATTATCTGTGCGAGTCGATCGAAAGCTATTTTTTCTAAAGGTTCTAACAATCCTAGCGATCGCATTCCCACGATCGCACCTGTGACTAACACGCTAGCTACCAAAACAGTCCGAAGGTTGCGCCAAATCGATACACGCTGACGCTCTTCCTCATTCCCCTTCAGCAACTCATCCCAACTTGGAGACTCCACAGCCGGATGCTCGTAAATCATCGGCAGCCAACTAGCACAGGGATATTCACCCTCCATCCCGTGCAGCTTTTTCCGTGCGTGCATAATAGAGTCACGCAAAGACTTCTTTTCTTTAGCAAATGCCTGTAAAAAATACTCCAAAAACTTCTGAGCAACTTCATCTACTACTCGCTCTCGCATGGCAATTACAGCAGGAATTTGTAGAGAAGCCAGTTCCTTAACTAATCCTATTCCGTCACAAGAATTGAAAATCGCTATTTTCAAACCGTGCTTAATCGCATTGTCTAAACCATATTTTAAATCTTTAATCGATATAGTTTCAGTTTCACTCAGAGCCAGCTTACCTTGACTATAATCATATTTGCTGGAACTATGACCGGCAAAAAATAAAATATCCCAATTTTGCTCCCATAACTGCTCATTAAGGTCGCGACTGGTAGTAGCTACCAAGGTTATAATCTCGGCGTTATAATCGATAATTGATTGCTTTAATAGCAGCAAATCTGCTTCAATATCTATGCCTGTACTCGCTCCCAAAATTACTAAGACTCTAATTACATTTTGAGATTTAATTAACTGCGGGTTGGATATTGTCTGGAAACTGCTAATCACAGGTTCAACTTCAAATTGTTGAAATTTCTCCCATAAGTGCCAAGGCAAACCCCATAAATCGACATCATCTGTTTGAATAATGAACCTAACCTTAGACTGACCTTGCTCCTTACTTTGCTCGTGACTTAATACTTCGATAATTTTATCTCTAATTGGCTGAAAAAAAATATCGCCAAAAGTGAGCCAACTATTAATACTATTTTCTAGGGAATCTCCTAATTCTTTGATCGAGTAATCGATGACTTTACCCTTGTTGATATGCTCTAATTTGCGAGAAGAACCTAAATCGCAATCTCTTCGACAGGTGTTAAAATTGTCATAACTTTTTTTCAAATCTTGAGCATGGGGTAAGTACCCATTAATTTGCAAATTCATAGAGTTAATGCTATCACCGATTCTGAGGGTGACAGGATAGCGTTGGTCTCTATCAAGATTACGTATTTCCAAAATTACGAGCTTGCTCATAGCTTTTGATCTTCTCATCCTAGTTGAGTTAAATGGTAAAATCTTCTGTGACGCTAACTCCATCGCAAGCGACTTTTACCTGGAAATAATCGCCGACAGCAGCCATAAATTCATAGTTCGGGATATTCTTCATAGAATTCTGAGCCTTTTCTTTCCAGAAAACTTTACCCTCTTCATCTAGGATAATTAATTCGAGATTTGGCGGCAGAGTTTTAGATGTTTTCGATGGCACGGGCAATAGGCGCAACTGAATGTTAGTTTTATCGGTTCCTTGAGGTAAAAGAGTTATTTCCAGTACAACACGAACAGTATCAAGCTGTATGGTTAATTCCATTATCTTACCAATTCTCACCCCGGCAGCGGAATTATTGGGGTCAAGTTTTCCCAAACTCACAGCAGCTTGGCGTTGCAAAAGATCATTTTGGGTAGTTTGCAGCAAATTACTCAATGCTGCGATCGCCTCCTGATTTCCAACCCCAACACCACCTAATAATTCAGCAGCCCGCAATTGATTGCTTTTATGGCGATGATCTTGCAATAATTCAAGCAGTGTCGGAATTCCCCTCTGGTTACTCGAACCACCGTAGCGATAACCCTCACCTTCCATCGCGCCAATTAAACCAGAATCTAAAATTCCCCAATTCTCAATTATTTCGTCAGCCATTTCCCATCCAGCTTGCAAATAAGCCTTGGCCCGCTGAATCAAATTTGCTTGACTTTGAACCACCACAGAGGGGGCAGCAACTACTGCTGGTTTCTGAATAATTCCTAAACGCCGATCGTAGAGTTGTTGCCTACATCCATCATTAGCTAAAAAAGATGCCCACTGTCCAAATGGGACGATCAGCCGAGGAGAATATATCGATGAATTACCCAAAGTATGTAGTAATTCAGTCGCTTTCAAATCGGATAAACTTGGCAATGGTGAGACTTCTGCTTGCAAGTTTAACCCGAAAGTAATTTGCATCACGGTAAGGGATGATGTTAACTCCTCGATCGCTAAGCAATAAGTCCGATCGCCCGTATTATACCTACCGTCATTCTTTAATTGGCGGTGCGTTGCAAAGCCAGATAACTCTATCCAAAACTCACCATCATCTCCATCCAAATTCACTTGTACGGGCAGATAATAGTCAGCACTCCAGTTAGGAATATCCACCCACTCCTGCGGTACGCAAAACTCTTCTAACTCTGCCTCATCGCTGGGAATTAATACCAGCCTGGTTTCGCCAATTTGAAATGCAGTGCCATTCACAACTTCCCAAATACTAGCAAGATCCTGACCGTGCCAGACTGAAGGTTGAGGGAATGCTTCTTCTGCCAGCCATTCCGATAACCAGTTCAAGAATGTTTTTAAACAAACACCATTGAGATAAGCATTGTAGCGAGAAATCGGATTAGAATGATGTTGAGCTTGATGCCAGACAATTTCTCGCTCGGCTTCGTTAATTGTCAATTGCAAACGGTTAGAGTCATGAAAAGCAATAGACTGTAATTTGTTAAGTTCAAACATTTTTTTATTCTCCTTTTTGAGAAGCAGTTAAAGTTTCCAGGCAGTGTTGGACGATCGCCTCAATAACTTGAGAGCTATCTTCGGCATCTATGGCTAAATTCAGAGCGCGACGAGCAGCTAAAAATCGAGGTTTATAAAACTTTATTAGCCACTTTTCGACACACTCCGTCTCCCAAACCTTCAGCAACTTTATCAATTTTGCCTGTAATTTATGCTGAGATTGAGAGATTGTAGCAGTTAGCTCTAATAAATTCATGCCAAGCCGATTGGCAATGTTTTCTTCTGCTAGCTGCTGGCCGTACCGCAGGCGCAAAACTTCTTGCTCTTGAGAGTCAAGTTCCGCGATCGCTTCAACTAAGGCTGCCGATCTGCAATCCGATCTCTGAGGCGCGCGGAAGTCTTTATGCAGCCATCCAGCTACATATTCATCAACCCGTCGATCGGGTTGAGCCAAGTTGCCCAATGTTTCTAATAGTTCAATTTTCATTCTTTTGAGTTTTCTAGAAATAGATGTTTGGTCTATTCCCAATTGATTTTCTAGTCGTTTTTGCTTGAATCCTGCACCGTAATAAAGTAATAGCATTTTATGCTGCTCTGGTTTAAAAGTTTCTAACTTTTTGCGAAAAGCCGAGTCAAGTAGGCGGTAAATTTCCCATGCTGGGTTATCCGTACTTTCTATGTCATCTATAGGCGGTTTTCTCAGATATGATTCACCCAATAATTTGTCACGAACTCCTTCTGGAAGCTCTTCTAAAAATTGTGGATACTTGATGGAATTGGGGTAATTTTGTAACGCAATAATGCACCTATTCATCCAATCTTGCATTTTCTCTGGGCTGATGTTTCCACCTGCAGAGACTTCATGTGGCGCTGAAGGCATGAACTTTTCTGCATTGTAACATTCCGCCGCAGCATGAAAATCTTCAATGTCAGCATCCGGCCATTTTTGCCCTCTTTGCCGAATTGCGGGATTATTAACCTTATTAAAGAGATAAACTTGTTTAAAGTATTTCCGTGCAAATTTAAATTGAGAAATATAAGGTTCTCGATATTCAGCTCTTTCCAGCGCTTTCTGAAGCTCCTTATCACTTTTTTGAGCTAGCAGTCGCCAGCGCGAGAACTTACCGACACCTGATTCAGATTTGATAAATCCTATCAAACTTTTGCAGATGTAAGTATCTAAAGAAGTTTGATGAGAAATATCATAAGATTTTAACAGCCTCAAAAGATTGTCAAAATCGTAAATAAAAATGCGAGGATAGTAGAGGTATTCCTCCCAAGAGCTAGATTTTAACTGCTGCCATACTTCTCTAGCTGCGTAGTAGCAGCTTTTTTCAAAGTAACTAGCCAAGTGTTCTAAAGCTAGTCTTTTCCTATTTTTCGGTTCCCAGTCTTCCGCAATCTGCGACGGAGAATCAATCGCTATATGCCTCCAAAATTCGGCTATATTTTTACTTCGACCGGGCTGGCAGCACAACTGTGAAAGTTCCTGATTTCGTTCTTGGTATAACTCAAAGTTGCGTTTCAGTTCAGCATAAATTTGCCACCGAATTGCAGAGCGACTGTTGTGGCTTGCCAGCACGAGATAGGTGAAAAAATTCTCGCCGTTATCTCGACGATCGGGCAATCTGGGCATACTTTCCTGAGAATAGTCGGGCATCTTAGCTGATTCTCCAATAACAACAAAGGAAAAATTGATACGGGATTTTTTAGTTGAAACTTGACTCGCCTAGTTGGAAGCTATGCCGGGGCCCGGGCAGCTACTCCATTGCAGACTGTTCGCCGATAGGGGGCTGGAGATGTTGCTCAGTGGCAGCAGAAAAGGTGCGATCGACTCGAGCATAGAACCTGTAAGAGAACTTTGAAAGTGTGCTACTTACTTATTGGCATCGCCGGCTGACAATTATGCAGGTAGCCCCGAGTTAGTGACACAGTATTGTTTCCGAGCAAGGCTAGAGAATCAGTCCAGTAGAACCTGCTGCATTAAGTCCCGGCCGATTTTTCGTCGAGCGTCGAACGCTGAAACAACCTTTTTTTCGTTGAACATCATTCTACTGGACTGCCGTTCCAGCAGTGTATCTGTTGCTTGCCCGCGTGCTGAGGCTGAAAGCGGGGCTGGTGTCTAACTCTTGAGGCATAACTGCTTGAGTTGGAGTTACGACAGGCGAACTTCCCAACGCATTTCTCCAAAAGTGGGGCGCTATATCTCACAGGCAGTCCCAGAAGAGCTGGCTGGTTGCCTCGCTTATTGCATTGTGTCACGATCGACCGCGATCGCCCTTCAGCCCTGGAATGCCAGCGCCTCTAGCTGTGAGTTAGCTCGATCGCCTTTGCTTATTCAGTCGGGCAGCTTTTAAACAATTTGCATGAATTTGCAGACATAATTTTGAATATTTTAGCTAAAAAACCGTCGCAAATTAATAGATAAACTTACTCCAAGTGTCTAAGATATTGACAATTGCGGAATTTGCAGGTCGCACAAATTTATTTGCAGATATTTGAACTATGTCACTTCTTTTAAGTTCTCATAACGTCGCCAATTATTTAAGAGACTTAGATATCTGTACAGATCCAGAACAAGACATCCTTCATGTAGATTCAGTTGCCGCTAAAAACTTTAACTTGTTAGTAACTCTCTCCAACGGTGGCAAATACCTTGTCAAGCAGGAGCGCTGCGCTTCTGATGGCAAAGCTGCTGGCGAATTTCTCAACGAATGGCGAATTCAAGAGTTTTTACAGCTATTTCCAGAACGGGACAGCTTGCGTTCGTTATTGCCAGTGGTATCGCATTTTGATGCGGAAAATTCCATCCTGGTTTTCAACTACCTAGATTAATGCCACGATTTAGCTGATTTCTATGCAAAAGAGAATGTTTTCCCGAACGCAATCGCATCCTCGATCGGCACTATTATCGCCACCATCCATCGCTCAACCTTCAACCGTAAAGATTATCAATAATTATTCGATCGAGATACTGAGAATCAACTAAAAGACTAAGTTCCTAACTTAATTCCAGGGTAAGCGCATCTAATTTAGTATCAAATGTAAGAGACAAAAAATGATGGTGCAGTATGGTCGCTTGCCTGTTTGGCTGGGAGATTCTATAATGACTCTCAAGCTCAGTATAAGATAGGAATGAATACTCCATGAATAAAGGATTTTCACCAGTTGTAGCGAACGCTAAATTAAAAACAAAAAAAACCCAGCCTCAACCTATTTCTATGCCTGAGCTAGAAGGGGGTTTGTTGAATTATTTTGATGATGTACCGGATCCAAGAGTTGACCGCACTAAACACCACTTACTTAAAGATATTATAGTCATTGCTTTGTTAGCGATAATAGCTGGAGGTAACGGATGGGAAGACATGGAAAATGATGGAATAAGTAAACAGCACTGGCTCAAACAATTTTTAGAATTACCCAATGGCATTCCTCATCATGATACGTTTCGTAGAGTCTTTGAAAAACTCGACCCCCAAATTTTAGAACAGAAGTTAACTCAATGGGTTCAAAAAATTATCGGGTCAGTTGTTGAGCAAGTTATCCCAATTGACGGAAAAAGTCTTCGGGGGTCTTAGGACCGAAATCAGGGCAAAAAAAATTTACATTTAGTGACAGCGTGGGCTTCGGAAAATCGTTCAGTCCTCGGCCAAGTTAAGGTAGACCATTGCTCACAATTTAGAAGGGGGTAGATTTTGTCAATACCTCTTAGGATAGAAATATTAGGGAATAATAATGATAATCAAATAGGGGAAAGGGTGAGAGAGTCCGCCGAGCGTCAGAGTCTCTCACCCGATCGCGATTATCATTATTAATTAAGTTGTGCGCTTGAGTGGCGTTGCATCGCGATCGATCATAGTCGCGGGCGATCGATCATAGTCGCGGGCGATCGATCATAGTTGATCCCAAGCGCCCAGCCCAGCGGCCCTTAGAGCGTTGAGGAGATTGACACGATCGAAGGATATAATTGACAAATAATTGAGCGATTGTTTCGGTCAGTAAATATGGCTAAGAATCAAAAAACCAACCGTGACCACGCTAAAAAAACTACAAAACCGATGGTGGAAGATGAGGATATCGCCTCGCAACTATCGGCATTGCTAACACCAGCCATCGTCTCACAAGAAAATTACTACCGCCAACTAGGCTTACGAGGGAGAATCCTTAACCTACCGTTGATGGTAGCAGCAGTATTAACCCTACTATGGCGAGAGGTAGCGGGAGTAACAGAACTCACAAGAATGCTGGTAAGGAAAGGTTTTTTGTGGTGCCGACCTACGACAGTCAGTCAACAAGCTATGTCTCAAAGGTTTCTAAGTTTTCCCGCCACATTATTTGAGGGAGTCTTCAAAAAATTATTGCCAAGTTTAAGAACTGCTTGGCATCAAAGAAACCAACGCCCCCTACCAGAAAGCATTCTATTTGCCTTGAGAATTTTTTCGAGAATTTGGATTGTAGATAGTTCAACCATCGAAGCATTGTTTTGCAAGCTCAAAAGCCTGGAAGATATACCCAAAGGGCAGTTGGCAGGGAAAATGGCAACAGTTATAGATTTAATGACCAGGCTCCCTGTTGATATTTGGTTTCAGGAAAGCCCCAGAGCTTAGTCATGTTAAGCTTGAAGAAAATATCTTGGAATTAGTGCCAGCTCAAACCTTACTCTTACTGGATAGAGGATTTTACCACTTTAGTTTTTGGCTCAAATTAATTGAACGAGATATCCATTTAATTACTCGTTTAAAAAAAGGGGCAGCCCTGAAAGTAAAGCAAGTATTTACCAAAAGTTACGACCTGAAAGACAGTCTGATAAGCTTGGGTTCGGGAACAGCAAGAACTCCATTTATTACCTTACGTCTGATTGAAGTTCGTTCCGGTAAAACCTGGCATTCTTATTTGACAAGCGTACTCGATCCGCAGGTACTACCACCCTACGTCGTGGCAGATTTATATCGCAGGCGCTGGAGAATTGAAGAAGCTTTTAATACCGTAAAAAGGCTGTTGGGATTGAGTTATTTGTGGACGGTTTCTCTCAACGGGATTCAGCTTCAAATTTGGGGAACTTGGATATTTTATGCAATCTTGGTCGATCTAGGTGATGCCGTTGCCGATCGACTATCTTTACCAATAGATTCGATTTCATTAGAAATGATTTACCGGGATCTTTACCATTTTTATGTAGCCCGTCAAAAAGGTAAGACAACCGATCTGATCGAGTATTTCGCCGCACCTGAAAATCGAGATTTAGGTATTGTTAAATCTCAACGAAAACCCAATGTTAAGTTAATTATTGCACCTTTTCCCGATCGACAGCGAGGATCCGACCACTTTTTCTTTGAAAAATCTTCTCAAATCCCCTTGACAACTGCCATCCAAGCTTAACTTGTTACGAATGAAGGTAGACAGCCATTCCAATGAAATTACAGCCATTCCAGCTTTGTTAGAATTACAGCACTTTTGAGGTTTATGAGGTACAGTAGCAGCAATTAGTAAACCAGTTTTTGAGATGTTCAGGATTAATTAAATAAGAGTGCTATTTTAATTAAACCATCGACCTGACGGGGTGACAACCCCGTCACAACCCCGATCGAATCAAAGACATAGCCCTCAAACCCCTCTGAAAAAATGGCAGTTTATTAGGTCTAGCTCTCATTAATTCAGCAACAATTTATTGACAAAACTCCATTCCAATCACCCACGATAGGCCATATAAACCAATCCAGAAGCTGCTATGGCGGCGTGGCGATCGCCTACATTCAGTTAACCGACCAATATATTTCTGAATCCCTCCCAGTTTGAGTTTTTGACCTTGGAGCGTCGCACAAGTATAGGCAATGGCAATGATTAAAATTAAGTTTTTTAAACGCCGATCGTTAGCGTGACTCTTCTCTAAATTATAACCGCCTGTTTTGCAGTCCTTAAACATGGCTTCGATCCCACTACGACATTTAAAAGCAGCGATCGCTCTCTTCAAACTCCCTAAGTTAGTTAGGAGATACCAACCTTCATCTTCCCCGTTGTTTCGATATTTACGTCGCCAATAAGCCGCTACATCGAATTTGCCGAAACCTTTTTGTTTGGTAACTTTAACTCCAGTCAGGTAAAAGCTAGCACCTGGCAGTAAGCCCAAGTCATATAAGTGGGTGTAATCTGATTCTTCTTGTTGGATGTAACGCTCCTGCTTAATCCTAAAAACAAACTTTGTATCCTTCTCACACAGCCAAGACGCCAGTTTGACAGTGCCAAATTCAGGCATCGCCTATGATGATAATTTCATAATCCTGTAGAAGCTCTAAAATAGGACTGATAAGAGCTTGCTGTTCTGACAAGTTACTACTCCCCCTTTTATCCAATAGTTGCCAGTACAAGGGAATACCTCGTTTGTTCCAAATCAAACTAATTACAAATACATTTTTGTCTCGCCACTGTGTACGATCGATAGCTAGCTTTAAAGTTTGAGACTTTTTAAATTTTTCCTTCAATATTTCTCTAACTATCGGAAACCACAAGCGCTTTATGTCAAGGCAGTCCAAGTTGAGAAATCTTTGTAAGCTACGCCTGCGACTTTCAAATTGAATCGGGTAAGGCCAAACCGAAGCTAATAATTCAATACTAACTTGTTTGTGGATCTGTAACAAGTATACCAGATTTTTTCAGGTCAGGTATTCTGTGGGTTTGAGTTGTTTTTCCAGATGGATCTGGTAAAATTGAGGTAACATTATTTCTTGGTGGGGTTACTTAACAATTCTGACCCCATCTTTTTTTAGCTCAAGTCGATCGAATCCGCCACTGGTGGGGCTTGTGACGGGGCTGTCACCCCGTCAGGGTGCGTTATCAACTTGAATGATGTGTAATTCATGAGGATATTAGACCTCTTGCAAAAAAATCTATGTTATAATTAAAGGTTTTGAATTTTAGACCTGAAAGCTAACTCATAATTGTAAAGTGCTGACAACAAATTACAACGCAGACCATAACGGCGACGGCGATTCCGATAACGACTCGACAATATTTTAAAAATTTTGAGACTCCGATTAACGTGTTCAACCACAATTCGCTCCTGTGCTAGAACTCGATTGTAGTCTTTTTCTATTCGAGAAAGTTTCCCATTTTTATGTTTCTTTCTAGGGATATAACTATTGGGGTGATAATCCTTTATCCCTTGATAGCCACTGTCTTGTAAGCTATTTGTTTCGGGATGAAAATGAATTTTAATTTTTTTAAACAAGTTAAAATCGTGGCAATGCCCTGGTCCAAAAGCAGTGCAAATAATTTCTATGGTCTCTTGATTAATTACCAATTGAGTTTTAAGAGTATGATATTTATTCTTACCTGAGTAAGATATATTCTGTTTTTTTTTAGGTCGTTCAATAGCGGTTTCTGTGACATCCATAACCACGATTTCTGGATAATCAGAGTCTTTGAGTAATGCCTTTTTCCCCGGAATACGGAACTTTCCCGTTTTCATTAAACCCACATTCCGCAGGTCTTTAAATAGAATTGATGGTTATAAAATTTAAAACTTCAACCCTGAAGTGATTGCCCAGTAATCACTTCAGGGTTTTTTGAGATACAATGAACGAATGAGGAGCCAAGAGGAAAAAACCATGAATGAGCATCAAGAAGCCATAAAAGTCCTAAATTTAGACCCTAAACGGAATAGTAGCAGGGATAATAGACGAGATGGAATTAGTAGAAGAAGTCAATAAAATAGTAGGAATAACAACCCAAGAAATGCTCAGCCCAGGACAAGTCATGAAAGCAATGATTTTGAATGGACTAGGATTTTTAAGCGCCCCATTATACATATTCGAGGAATTTTTCGTAGGCAAAGCAAGATCACATCTAATAGGAAAGGGAAGATTACCCGAACATCTAAACGACGATAGACTGGGAAGAGCCCTCGATAAATATTATCAAGTGGGAACCACAAAACTCTTCACAACAATCGCCATGAAAGCCGCCCATAGATTCCAAGTAAAAATGAACAGCATCCATTTAGATGGAAGTTCAATGTATGTACAAGGAGAATATAAAACCCAAGTTGAAAACAGCGATCAAACAGAAAAAGAACCCGGACCAGAAACATCAGAAATGAAACCCATAGAAATAGTTCACGGATACTCGAGAGACCATCGACCCGACCTCAAACAATTTATCTCCGGACATGATTGTAACAGGAGACGGAGACATACCACTATATCTAAAAATAGATTCAGGAAACATCGACGACAAAAGCGTATTCGTATCAAGACTAAAAGAATTCAAAAAACAGTGGACATTTGAAGGAATTTGCGTAGCAGACAGCGCCTTATACACCAGGGACAACCTATCAGCAATGACAGGAATCTAATGGATAACAAGAGTCCCATTAAGCATAAAATCAGCCCAAGATAAAATCGTAGACATCCAAGAAAGCGAATGGCAAGCAAGCTCAAAAAAAGGATATAAAATAGCAGAAAGAGCCAGCGAATATGGAAACATCAAGCAAAGATGGTTAGTCAGAGAAAGTGAACTCAGGAAACAAGCAAGCATCAAACAAATAGACAAACAAGTAAACAAACAACAATCAAGCGCCCAAGCCGCACTACGCAAGCTTTCCCGGCAAAACTTTGCCTGTGTTGCCGACGCAGAAACCGCAATAAAAAATCTATCAGACACATGGAAATATCACCAAATTACCGAAATTAAATGTCAAGATAAAAGCCATAAAAAACCAAAAATACCCACCAAAAAAGCTAGTAATATAGACACAAGAGCCTATCAAATAATCGGCAAAATAGAAACCAGAACCGAAATAATATCCGCCGAAAAAATCAAAGCAGGGAGATTTATATTGGCAACAAAGATTTTAGATAAAAACGAAATAACCAACGAGCAAATATTAGAAGAATACAAAGACCAACAAAGTAACGAAAGAGGATTTAGATTCTTAAAAGACCCATGATTTTTCACATCAAGCGTCTTCGTGAAAAAACCCGAGAGAGTAGAAGCAATTGCCATGATAATGGGAGTATGTTTATTAGTATATAATCTCGCCCAGAGAAAGCTAAGGCAAGAATTAGCATCAGCCAATGCCAGCATCAGAAACCAGGTCAAGAAATTGACAAATAAACCGACAATGCGGTGGGTATTTCAGATGTTTCAAGCCGTACATTTAGTCAACCTAAATGGAGCCGAACAAATAAGCAACTTAACAAAGGAACGTCGGGAGATATTAAATTATTTAGGAAAGGTTTGCGGTCAATATTATTTAATGGTTGAAGATGGGTAACTCGGAAAACAAACCGGAGAATATTGTTAAATAAATTCAAATTGTTGGCAACAGAACACTCATGTTGCCGGAATTGTGATGTCTAATTTAGGGAGAATGAGTTCATATATTGCCGAAAGAATATATTAGGAAATATCTGCGAATTCCCATTTCTGATATTTCGCCAAAATCGCAAAATAATGATACTAAAATTATAAAAGGTAGGCACAGATATTTTTCCTACAGTGAAGGTATGAAAATACTTAGTCATCAAAGCCAGAACTGCGGAATGTGGGATTAAAGTTGATTCAATGTTAGTTACAATTCGGCAAATCGTTGATTCGGATACTCCCCAATTTGTCCCCATATGAAAATAGGTTCGATATTCTCGCCAATATTCCAAGGTCACTAAAACTTGTTCTTCTAGAGTTAAGGCGCTTCGGCGTCCTCGTTGATCTTGAGGATTTTCTAGCCGGAATTGTTCGCTTGGTGTTAACCATTTCTTTAAACGTTTGAATCTGGATACCAAATCTCCGTTTAAATTAGACCTCTCCCAAAAAGAAATGGTTGACCGATCGCTCTTAAATTATAATGGAATTTTACCACCTCTCAACATGAGCAAACTCCGAGAATATCTGGAAAAGCATCCATCCGAGACTCAAAGAATATTGGGTATAGACTACGAGCAACTAATAGAACTAATTATCAATGCCGAAAATCTGTACGATAGTCACAAAAAGCAGCAAGAAAATCAAAAAACTCGGCTCATCAAACCTGGCAGTGGTCGTCCTCCTAAATTAACGCTCCGAGACCAAATTATTTTGACATTAGTTTACCTACATAACTTACCTACTTTTCAAATGCTTGGGGTACAATTTGACATAGGCGAATCAACCGCTAATTATATTTTTCACCGCGCTCGTAAAAATATTGAGGGAGTTATTGCCGGCTTCGTTGTTAGAACAAGTAAAAAAAAATGATTCCGCTCGAGCATGGGTTCTAGAATTTTTGGCAGAGGTTGAGTTGATAGTAGATAGCTACGAGCAGCCCATACAAAGACCTACAGACAATCAAGAGCAGAAAAAGAATTACTCAGGCAAACAGAAGAGACATACTAAAAAGAACCAGGTAATAGTCATGCCATCCGGTAAAGAGATTGTTGACGTAGTAGTAGGAGAAACCGGAGCAACAGCCGATATAAACATTTGGAGAAAGCAGCGATTGTCACTCTTAACCTCACAAAAATTTCAAGGGGATAAAGCTTATGCACTCGACCATTAATTAATACTCCTCATAAAAAACCTCGTCAGGGGGTTCTCAGGGTAAGCTCATCTAATTTGGTATAAATTGTACTTGACAATGAGTCAAATAAGTGAGATGACAACAATGCCACCA
>JAUBST010000062.1:0-31848 GCA_036702215.1 Microcoleus sp. F6_B6 | reverse complement strand
GATTTTCGATTTTCGATTAAAGAATTGATTCCACGGATAAATGACGTGGCGGGTACCACCTTTGAAATTCTTGGTCAATCGATTGCGCGATTTTCGATTTTAGATTAAAGAATTGACTTGCGCGAAATAAATGCTCTTTCTTGAGGATTTTCGATTTTCGATTAAAGAATTGATTCCACGGATAAATGACGTGGCGGATACCACCTTTCAAATTCTTGGTCATCTTATCCTTCGTGCTCTACGTCGTCGAGGTATCCGTTTTACCGCCCCACGACAGTCAAATGAACCGCGTCGCGATCGTTTTAGCCGTGAAATCTATCGGCAACGGAACATTGTTGAACGTGCTATCAACCGAGTCAAGCAATGGAGTTGGATCGCTATTCGATATGAGAAGCTGGCTGCCAATTATACAGCCATGATTGCGATCGCCTGTATTCTGTCTGTTGTGGTTATACTTTGAAAACACGCCCTAGGCAAGAGCACGTGATGGAGATAAATCAACTACCTGGAACCCCAGCGAACGTGCTTAGCTGGCTATCAGCAACACACTCCATTTTCATTCCTTAATTGACGAGCGACGCTTGAATGATACTGTCAAATGTTTTAAAAACTTCCCTCATCATTATACCTTAATTAAAATGCGAGTCCCTGTAATATCTCTGAGTAACTTTTTTTATTGTTTCTATTCTGTTCTCGTTCAAATTAGCCAAATTTTCTAAAAAACTGGCACTTAATATATTCACAGAAGGCAAGAAATCTGTTTGTTTTGGTTGATGATTTAAAGTTTGAGTAATTTTTTTTGCGATTGATAGCACGCATAAACTACAATAACTACATTGAAGTTTATTCGGATTTAACTGTACCATATTTTGGGTTCAAATTAAGATGCGTTTACCCTAGATCCTAAAGCCCGGATTAGGCAGCAGTTAAATCTGTCTGCCTCTCCTACTTGACTTGTGTGACATTTTCGTAATTTGTCACCAATCGGAAGACCCTGGTAAGGAAGATTTGGAGGCAGAGCCTCCAAATTGTTTTCTCCTTTTAATACATGCTGTGCCTCCTCCAAAAGTCTGCCCGGGATCTGCCTGGGGACGAGGAAAATAGTCATTGGTCATGCGTTAATTGCTACTAACTAATAACTAATTAGCCCTTGTTTACAGCTTCTGGAACACTGCGAACATCGGTAGATACATCGACAGCAAAATTGAACCTACAATACCACCGACGACCACAATCATCAGAGGTTCTAGCATACTGGTAAGTCCTTTTACTGCTTCTTCAACTTCCGTTTCGTAGAAAGCGCCAACTTTCATCAGCATCTTGTCAAGTTCCCCTGTCTCCTCGCCAATTGCCATCATTTGGATGGCCAAAGACGGAAAAACAGCTTGTTCTTGCAAAGCAATACTGATCATGCCGCCACTTTGAATTTCCTGTCTCGCATATTCGATCGCATTAGATATCGCCTGATTCCCCGCCACATCTCGCACAATTTCCAAAGAATTGAGAATCGGCACGCCCGATCGCGTCAGCGACCCAAATATCACGCAAAACCGAGCCACAGCCGATTTTTCGATCAAATCGCCAAACACCGGCAACTTCATCGCAATCCTATCAATTTGTAGGCGACCTATTGGAGTTTTATAGTACATATCGAAGGCAATTTTTAGCGCTATAATTACCCCAATAACTGTCACCTGTTGAATTGGAGGCCAAGCCGTACAAAATGCACTAATTCCCAACATTATTAGCGTAAAAGTCGGCAAATCTGCACCAATATCCTTAAAGATTTTAGCGAAAGTTGGTAGCAAGAATATGGTCATTGCAAAAAAAATCACGATGGCGATGCCCAACACAGTCTTCGGATAAGACATAGCCGAATTAATTTCCGATTCCGTCTTGTGATTTTTTTCCATCATCACAGCCAGACGGTCTAGGGTTTCATCTAGCACCCCCCCGACTTCTCCCGCCGCCACCATACTGATAAACAGTTGGTCAAAAACATCAGGAAACTTAGCCATCGCCTCTGCCAAGTTTATCCCCTCCTGCACGTCAGCATTCATGCTTCTGAGGGCTCGCTTCAGCTTAGCATTAGAACACTGCTCGTGCAGCACGGAAAGGCATCTAACGATCGCCACCCCTGCATTAAACATAGCCGCAAACTGACGAGCAAAAATAGCCATATCCTTAACAGTAAGACTGGTAAGGTTATACTCGATTTGCTCCTGAATCTTACTGAAATCAAAGCCACCTTTCGGTTTTTGGCGGATAACGTTGGTAGCCACAGCTCACCTCTGAAAATTTATTAAAAGTTATGACTCATCAGTCATCAGTCATTAATTCAGCCTGCTAACTCCTGACTAATGACTGCTGACGGAATTAATGAGCTTTTACCGGGGCGCCACCAACAGGTGCCGGGCCGATCAAGCGTTCGAGTTCGTCAGCCTTAGAAGCCTTAGCCATTGCCGATTCCCAAGTGACTTTACCGCTCTTGTAAAGTTCAGCTAGGGCCATTTCCATCGTCCTCATGCCCAATTTCGCCCCCATTTGAATTTGGGAGTAAATCATGGGAGTTTTGCCCTCCCGGATCAAGTTAGCCATAGCTGGAGTATTCACCATGATTTCCATAGCGCAGCAGCGGCCGCCCCCAACTTTCACAACCAAATTTTGGCTGCAAATTCCCACCAAAGAGTTAGACACCTGGGCGCGAACCTGGGGTTGTTGAATGGGCGGGAACACGTCCAAAATCCGATCGATCGTTGCAGCCGCCGAATTAGTGTGCAGCGTTCCCATCACCATGTGACCCGTTTCTGCAGCCGAAATTGCCAGACCGATCGTTTCCAAGTCGCGCATTTCCCCCACGAGAATTACATCAGGATCTTCGCGCAAAGCAGCTTTCAGCGCATTAGCAAAGCTCTTAGTATCTTCGCCCTTTTGGCGCTGGTGAAACAAACTCTTGATATTAGGAAACACATATTCGATCGGATCTTCAACTGTTAGAATGTGTTCCGCCCGCGTCCGGTTGACCAGATCCAACAAAGCCGCCATCGTAGTAGTTTTCCCAGAACCCGTTTGTCCCGTCACCAACAGCATACCCCTGGGTCTTTCCGTCATATCCCGCAAAACCTGCGGCACGCCTAAAGCATCTGCATTAGGAATCTTAGAAGCCAGAGCCCGCATACAAGCAGCCCAAGCACCCCGCTCCCGGTAGACATTGACGCGGAACCGAGCCAATCCCCGAACGCCGTAAGCGCAGTCTAGTTCCCACTCCATTTCCAACTGCTTGCGCTGCATATTGTTGAGCATTTGGAAAATTAGGATCTGCACTTCCTCAGCAGACAGAATGTCGCCGTATTGAGTCTGAGGAGTTAGCTTACCGCTGACTCGGAAGAATATAGGCGCGCCCGCTTGGATGTGTATGTCCGAACCCCCTTGCTCTACCAGGGACTCCAGTACGTCTTCAATCATCAGACCCATAGATACCTCTCCTCGATCGAATTGATAGTTATTGACCAATCTAGCTCAGTTAACAGTCAACAGTTAATAGTCAACAGTTAACTGCTGAATCAATCCAAAAATCGCGGCGTCAAGCAGTACGGACAATCCAACATCTCCGGCTTCAATTCCGCCCGACAAGTTTTGCAGGTAAGTCCCTGCTTGCGTTTGGCCTTGAGTTCAGCCTCCAGGCCCGAGTCTGTAAACGTCACCCGCTCGACTTCTTCAAAAGTAGTCGCGCCTTCCCGCACCAACTGCAAGCTGTAAGCCAACAGCGTTTTCATCCCTTCTTCTACTGCTGCTTCCTTAATTTGCTCTGTAGGAGCTCCTTGAGTGATCAGAGTTTGAAGCCGCTCAGTATTTTTCAGGAACTCGTAAACCCCTACCCGTCCTTTGTAGCCTAGGCCGCCGCACTTGGTACAAAGTTGCTCGCGTTCTGCTAGTTGTTTCCTTTCCTCCACGGGGACAACGTTAGCCCTGTTGACAGTCAGATCGATTTCTTGAGAAGCCGACAGACCGTACCGGCCGAGTTCTTCAGCGGTAGGCTGGTAAGGAATGCAGCATTTGTCGCAAACGCGCCGCATCAGACGCTGAGCCAACACCCCTAACAGAGCCGCCGAAACCATGAAGGGTTCTACGCCCATTTCGTCCAAACGGGCGATCGCCCCGGCCGCATCGTTCGTGTGCAGCGTCGTCAGCACCAAGTGTCCCGTCAAAGCAGCTTCCAGAGCCGTTTTTGCCGTTTCTTTGTCCCGCGTTTCCCCGACCAGCAGCACGTCAGGGTCTTGCCGCAAAAACGCCCGCAGAATGTTGGAAAAAGTCAAGTCTTTTTCCCGAATTACTTGACATTGGGTAATCCCCGGCAAAGCATATTCGATCGGGTCTTCCGCCGTACTGATATTAATCCCCGGATCGTTCCGTTCCGCCAGAATCGAGTACAGAGAAGTTGACTTGCCCGAACCCGTCGGCCCCGTCACCAAAATCAGTCCGAACGGCCGACTAGCAGTCTCTCGCACTAAAGCCAGAGTTTCCTGGTCGGAGATTAACAAACCCAAGCCCAACTGAGTGCTGGAACTGTCCAAAATCCGCAGCACGATTTTTTCGCCGTACCGCGAAGGCAAGCTGTTCACGCGGAAATCCACCGTGCGTCCCTCAAATACCCGGCGGATGCGACCGTCTTGAGCTTGTCGGCGTTCGGCAATATCCAGGTTGGCAATAATCTTGAAACGAGCGGTAATCGATGCGACTACCTGCTTGGGAAAACGGAAATACTCTTGCAGCACCCCGTCTTTCCGCATCCGAATCCGCATGAACTCTTCTTGAGGTTCTACGTGGATGTCAGAGACCTTTTCCGACAAAGCTTTAGCCAAAATGATATTGACGGCCTTAATTACGGGAGCGGCCTCAGCATCGTCTAAGGTGTTAGCTAGGTCTTCTTGGTCGGCACTCTCCTCTTCTAGCGAGAGTTCGCCAAAATCTCCCTCCCCTAAATCCATCTTTCTCTGCTTTTCGGCTGCTGCCATTTTGGCTGCTACCTTAACTTGGTCCTCTTGATAGGCAGAAGTTATGTCCTGATAGTCGTCTGGCGTAATCACCCGTCGCTGCAAAGCCAAGCCGTGAGGCTGTAAAATCCGCCGCAAATCTTCTATGGCATTGAGGTTGTCGGGATCTACCATTGCCACTAAAACCGCCGCTGGCTCAGTTTCAGTCTTCGCTACGGGTAAAAACCGACCTTGGTGACAAATGTCGATCGAAATCTTCAACGTTTCGAGCATAAGTCCGAGTTGCTCGTTAGACATTTCGCTCATCTCCGGGTCAAATGCTTCCACCCCGTAGACTATCTTCCGTTCAAACATCTGCTGCTTCTTGTAAAGTCGCAGCAATTCTGGGGGTAACGGCTGCCCCGTAAGTGCTTCTAATACCTCCGTCAAACGCTTGCCCGACTTCTGGCTTTCAATTTGAGCTTGCTTCACTTGCTCGCCGTTGACGTAACCCGACAGAATCATCTTGGTGAGAGCCGGAGGAAATTGGCTCACAGAAACTAGGGATGTGGATCGAGGCGCGGATGTGCTAGTCATAAAAAACACTCAATAGGTGGGAAACTCAGTCACAAAGAGTGCTGAGAGGAAAACCAACGCGGGGTTTTAACCCCCGTATTCTTTGCTTATGGATCAGCTATGATTTTCTTGCTCAATCCCTATCTCTCAAGTTTAAGCTCGCCGTCCCCTGTAAGCTTCGTCCACAAATTGACGAGATGTTGGAGGGATTTGCCGGTGCTTGCAATCAAATCTTGTTCGTTGAGTGCTAAGTTGCTTACTTACCTGATTAACTTGCGGGATACTCTCGTTATAGCGTCAGGGCACATCACTTGGGGGTTTCCCGTACCGGGAGAGAAAAGCGGGGCGGGGTGTGTCCCCCTCCCAGGCTAATTCTATTTTCCCAAATTGTTTGCTCAAATTACAGCGCCCGTGGTGGCGCGGTTAGCTGTACTAAATTAAAGATGAGCTATGTTCTGTGATGATAGCTTTTACGAAAGCCTCGATCGCCCTTTTGAAATATATTTTGATTAATTATGTGCGATCGGTCACTGGCCGATCGTCGGCTGCATGATCCCCCAGGGCAAATTTTGAGCAACTCTAGTTTTGGGTCAGTAAATATTCTTTGATTCTACCCTGGTGTCTGAACCTTTGTGACGTAACCTTGACGGTTCAGAAATCTTGGGTAGAGGCAAATTAGATATCAATCGTCTTTACAGATGAGCAAGTCAGCGAAAGCAACTAATCTCTCTCATTTGGCTGGCAAAAATTCGAGACTTCAAGCGACTTCGGCGGTATAGAATCAGAAAAACCACAGTCCCAATTCGAATCAAGATTAACAACCTACTATCTGAGTTACACAAGCACACAGCTAACTACTTCGTCACTCAATACAAATTCCTTTTTCTCCCCACTTTTGAAACTCAGCAAATGGTAGAAATGCCAGCCTCAGCTTGCGACTAAAACAGCCTGACCGATGATAACTTTAAGTCACTATCGTTTTAAGTCAACCTTGAAACATCACGCCTCCTAAGTGTGAAATCTTGTAGTAGACTTAACAGAAAAATATACTTATAAGAATTGTTGTAAATGCGATCGCGTTAATTAAAAATGAGGAACCCACAAACGTTGGGTTGGCCCCAATGGGGCCATATTATACGTAAATATCTAAACGGGCATTTGAATATTTTATGGAAAGCTTTGAGCAATGTCTCCAGAGCTGGCGAGATTTCTTCTTTTCACATTGTGCCATACACAGTCAATTCGAGTCCTCTAGATTTACCGGGTTAACTGTATCTGCTAGAATTGATAGGGTTCTGTCGCGCAGCTTTTATGATTGACGAGGAAAAACAGCAAGATCAAGATCCTAACTCAACAGGGGAAACCACCCCAGAGGGTTCGCCAATGGCAAGCGAAAATCCGGCGGCATCAGGAAACTCGAACGAATCGGCGGATTGGGAGCTCGAACTTGCTCGAGCTTATCAAAGTGCTCAGGGCGATCGCACCCCAGCAAACCCATCGGGGCCTACCGTCACAGGCAGTTCAACCAACAGTCCGACTGCAGACGCGGCGGAGCCTTGGAAGAAGGAAGTGGCGCAGGTAACCGAGGAAAAAGAGGCTTTAAAAACTCAGTTGCAAGCCGCATCCGCTCAACTAGAAGAACTGAAAAATCAAAATCTCCGCCTAGCAGCAGATTTTGAGAACTTCCGCAGGCGCACCCAAAAAGAAAAAGAAGAACTAGATTTACAGGCAAGGTGTCTCACGATCAAACCCCTGTTGCCGGTAATTGACAATTTCGAGCGCGCTCGATCGCACATCAAGCCGCAAACCGACGGCGAAATGAACATTCACAAAAGCTACCAAAGCGTTTACAAGCAAATGGTAGATAGCCTCAAGCAAATCGGGGTTTCTCCGATGCGCCCCGAAGGCGAACAGTTTGACCCCAACCTCCACGAAGCTCTGCTGAGCGAGCCAACTGACGAACACGAGGAAGGAACAATTATCCAAGAACTAGAACGCGGCTACATTCTGGGCGATCGCGTCTTGCGGCACGCCAAAGTGAAAGTTGCAGCGGCTGGGCTATCTGTGGTAGCCTCAGATGAAAATCCCGATAGTTCGGAAGGTTAATCGGGATAAAAGCTACTGCATTCCTCAAAGTCACTGACCCCCGAAGAGAGTTCGGGGGTTCCAAGGTGGCAGAGTCACCTTAATTTCTTAATTAAAGATGACTAAAAACAGGTCAGCGCTTTCTCGAAAAATTCTGAAAAATGTTTTTACCCGTCTTTGATATTGCCTGATTGACATCAAGTTTATTCCTACAAATCTAGTCGGGTGATGCTTGTTTGAACAAGCTGAGTCGTTTTTCTTCCCCCAACCTGTAGTTGGAGGTTTCCAAACATCCCACAAAGTTTTATGAGGCGCTATGGGAAAAATTATTGGAATTGACTTAGGCACAACTAACAGTTGCGTAGCTGTGTTAGAGGGCGGTAAACCCGTCGTGATCGCCAATTCCGAGGGTGGCCGCACAACTCCGAGCATAGTAGGATTCGGCAAGGCGGGCGATCGCTTAGTAGGTCAATTGGCCAAGCGGCAAGCTGTAACTAATGCTGTAAATACTGTCTACAGCATCAAACGATTTATCGGACGGCGGTGGGACGACACGGAAGAAGAACGAGCCCGGACTCCCTATACCTGCATAAAAGGCAAAGACGATACCGTTAACGTCCAAATTCGGAACAAGGTTCACACTCCCCAAGAAATCTCGGCAATGGTACTCCAAAAGCTCAAGCAAGATGCTGAAGCTTATTTGGGACAAACTGTTACCCAAGCCGTGATTACAGTGCCAGCCTACTTCACAGACGCCCAGCGGCAAGCTACCAAAGACGCCGGTACGATCGCGGGCCTAGAAGTCCTGCGGATCGTCAACGAACCGACGGCAGCAGCCCTTTCCTACGGGCTGGACAAGCAAAATATAGAACAGAAAATCTTAGTTTTTGACTTGGGCGGCGGTACTTTCGACGTTTCCATCCTGCAACTGGGAGACGGAATTTTTGAAGTCAACGCCACCTCCGGCAACAACCATCTCGGAGGAGATGACTTTGACGACTGCATAGTCCAGTGGCTGGTAGAAGCTTTCCGGACTCAAGAAGGCAGTGACCTCTCACAAGACAAAATGGCCTTGCAGCGCCTCCGAGAAGCTGCGGAAAAAGCAAAAATCGAACTATCCAACCGGGAATCCACATCAATCAATTTGCCCTTCATCTCCTCTGACGACAAAGGGCCCAAGCATTTGGAAATGGAGCTCTCCAAAGCTCAGTTTGAAAAACTGGTGGCTCATTTGGTGCAAGCGACGATCGATCCGGTGACTCAAGCCCTCAAAGACGCAAGTTTGACCCCCAAAGACATAGACAGGATTATTTTAGTGGGAGGCTCAACCCGGATTCCGGCAGTTCAAAAGGCAATCAGCAAGTATTTTGGGGGCGTTTCTCCCGATAAATCCGTCAATCCCGACGAAGCTGTAGCCGTAGGCGCGGCAATTCAAGCCGGGGTGTTGGGCGGTGAAGTCAAAGACTTGCTGCTGCTCGACGTGACCCCCCTCTCCCTGGGACTCGAAACCTTGGGCGGGGTGTTCACCAAAGTAATCGAGCGCAATACAACTATTCCCACGAGCCGATCGCAAATGTACAGCACGGCGACAGACGGGCAAACCTCGGTAGAAATTCACGTACTCCAAGGCGAGCGGGCATTGGTTAAAGACAATAAAAGTCTCGGCAAATTCCTGCTCAAAGGCATTCCCCCAGCCCCCCGCGGCGTACCTCAAATCGAAGTTACCTTTGAAATCGATGCCAACGGGATTCTCAAAGTTTCCGCTGAAGACAAGGGAACCGGAAAAGAACAAAGCATCCAAATTTCCAATACAGGGGGATTGAGCGAAACCGAAGTAGAGCGGATGCGACAAGAAGCCGAACTTTACGCCGACGAAGACATCAAGCGCGCTCTACTCGTCGAACTCAAAAATCAAGCTGACTCCCTCGTCTATAATTGTGGTGTAACTTTAAAAACCAACGCGCAACTGCTGAGCGACGACCTCAAGGCAGAAGCGGAAACAGCCGCAGCAGCCTTGCGGGCAGCGATGGCTAACCCCGACATCACAGTCGAGGAACTCACGCCCGCAATCGAATCTTTCAAGCAACTGCTATACTCGCTCGGTACCGCAGTCTACGACCAAGCCCGCAGCGGGGTAGCCCCGTCAGGAGCTGTTGTTGAAAGCGAGATGATGTCAGAAGTAAAATCATCAGAACCAGAAGATGTTAAAGCGGACGACGACAGCATTTTGCTGACAGAAGAGCTGCTGGTGGCGCCCCAAGCTCCGCCGGAACCAAAGCCGGAACCAAAGCCGGAACCAAAGCCGGAACCAAAGCCGGAGCGACAGTCAAAACGACAGTCAAGTCCACAGTCAAGTCCGCAGTCAAGTCCACAGTCAAAACAAAAACAGAAGGTTCCCGAACCAGAAGTTGATGATATGAATCCTTTCCTTTAAAACAGAAAAGCTAAAAATTAAAAGTTAAAAATTAACAATGAGAATTTTTGATTTTTAATCTGTAATTTCAGGAAAGGTCGCCCGTTTCTTTTTCGTACACTTTTTGTTATTTACCTCCAGGCAAGCAGCTTTATGGCCGGTGATTACTATGAAATATTAGGCGTTTCTCGCAGCGCAGACAAAGAAGAAATTAAGCGTGCTTACCGCCGTCTAGCTCGCAAGTACCATCCAGATGTCAACAAAGAACCCGGTGCCGAAGAGCGGTTTAAAGAAATTAACCGCGCCTACGAGGTACTTTCAGAACCGGAAACCCGCGCCCGTTTCGACCGGTTCGGCGAAGCAGGCGTCAGCGGCGGAGGCGCACCTGGTTTCCAAGACTTTGGTGACAGCTTTGCCGATATTTTTGAAAGCTTCTTTCAGGGCTTTCAGGGAGGGGTCGGCGGCCAACAACAAGGTCGCAGGCGCAGCGGGCCGGTGCGCGGAGACGATTTACGCCTCGATTTGCGGCTGGATTTTCGAGAAGCAGTGTTTGGTGGGGACAAAGAACTCCGCATCAAGCATCTAGAAACCTGCGAAACTTGCACCGGGACTGGCGCGAAACCGGGAACCCGACCCCAAACTTGCTCGACTTGTACCGGCAGCGGTCAAGTCAGACGCGCTACCCGCACTCCTTTCGGCAGCTTTACTCAAGTTTCAGTTTGCCCCACTTGTAACGGCACCGGGCAAGTGATTGAGGATAAGTGCGAAACTTGCGGCGGCCGGGGTCAGAAAGAAGTGATGAAAAAGCTGAAAATCACAATTCCGCCTGGGGTTGACAACGGTACTCGCTTGCGCGTTTCCAATGAAGGGGATGCCGGCAAACTGGGCGGGCCGCCCGGGGATCTTTACGTGTTTTTGGCGGTGAATGAAGACCCGCTATTTAAGCGCGAGGGTACTAACGTTAGCTCGGAAGTTAAGATTAGTTATTTGCAAGCAATTTTAGGGTGCCGGATGGAAGTGGAAACCGTAGACGGGCCGACGGAATTGTTGATTCCTAGCGGAACTCAGGCAAATACTGTTCTGACTCTGGAGAAAAAAGGGGTGCCTCGGTTGGGAAATCCAGTCAGTCGCGGCGATCATTTGATTACGGTGTCTATTGAGATTCCAACTAAGGTGACGGCTGAGGAACGGGAATTGCTGATGCAGCTTGCTAAGCTGAAGGGCGATCGTACAGGTAAAGGCGGGTTGGAAGGATTTCTGGGCAATTTGTTTCAGAAATAAGCAATTTTTGACACCAATTGGTGTCAAATTTTCCTGTTTGAGGATTCCCCGGCAATTTGTTTCAACAGCCGTCAAAAATTTGTGTGCAATTGCCCACAAAAATATCAGGTGGGACGCTTCCCGGGCATTCGGTTTCAGCAGCGCTCAAAAAAGTGAGCGCAATTGCGCTCACTTTTTCCCGAAATAATAATCTGTGTCCAATTGCACACAAAATTTGAGATTCTCCCTTTTCCAGGCAACTTGTTTAAAAAAAACTAAGGCTTTCAGGATTTGAGATTGCCAAAAACATTATGAATTCAACATCGAAAATTGAAAATCCCAAATCCCCAGATGCCAAAATCGATCTGCGGGGTACTCCGTGTCCTCTGAATTTTGTCCGCACTAAATTGCGCTTGGAGCAAATGGCACCGGGTGCTGTTTTGGAAGTGTGGCTCGACCCTGGGGAGCCGATCGAACAAGTACCCGACAGTCTCAAAATGGAAGGCTACCAGATTCTCGAAACGCAATTTGTCGCAGATGAGCCGGATTCTGGATTTTTTGCAATGAAAGTGCAGCGCCCAGAAGACAAGGAAGCAGGATGAGCCTGAATTCGCCCTCGATCGTCGGTACTGTAATTGCTGTTCAGGCTAACTTCTACCAAGTGAGGTTAGATCCCGAAGTCTCCCTTGACGGGAAAAATGCTCCCCTCGCGGATTCTCCGATTCTCCTGTGCACTCGCCGCACTCGACTGAAAAAAATTGGCCAACAGGTGATGGTGGGCGATCGCGTGGTGGTAGACGAACCGGACTGGACTGACCGCCGGGGTGCAATTTCTGAAGTCTTCCCCCGCCAAACAGAACTCAACCGCCCGCCGGTAGCTAATGCCGATCGCATTCTCCTCGTTTTTGCCCTCGCCGAACCAGACTTAGATCCCGCGTCATTAACTCGGTTTTTAGTCAAAGCCGAATCTACAGGTTTAGAGGTGAGTTTGTGCCTGAACAAATGCGATTTGGTCCCGCCCCAGGAGTTGGAACAGTGGCGCGATCGGCTTTCAGGCTGGGGCTACGAACCAATGTTTATTAGCGTCCGCAGCAGCGCAGTAGTTCATAAGACGACCGGAGACAGTAAAAATGAAGTTTATGCCCAAAAAACCGCTTCCCATGACTTAAAGAAGAAAATAGAGGGAGATAGCGTGACTTTTGAGGAGAATCCCCGGCAGGCAAATTCGGTCGTTCGGTTAGCTCCGTTAAATCCCGTACCTAGCCCGTTGCCGAACTTCCTTCTGCAGCACTTGCAAGGGAAAATAACGGTAATTTGTGGCCCTTCTGGGGTTGGCAAGTCCAGCTTGATCAACCAACTGATCCCGGCCCTCAATCTGCGAGTGAACGCTGTTTCCGGCAAACTCGGCCGCGGGCGCCACACGACTCGCCACGTCGAATTATTTGAACTCCCCGGCGGCGGACTTTTGGCAGATACTCCGGGCTTCAATCAGCCGGCTCTCGAATGCGATCCCTCAGAGTTAGCGGCATATTTCCCAGAAGCGCGCCAGAGGCTGGCTTTGGGTAGCTGCCAGTTTAGCGACTGTTCGCACCGAGACGAGCCTAACTGTGTCGTGCGGGGCGGTTGGGAGCGCTACGATTATTACTTGGATTTTCTCGAAGAGGCGATCGTCCGCCAGCAACAAGAGCAAAACTCTAGTAGCGCCGAATCGAGTTTGAAGCAGCAAACCAAGTCGGATGGTACGCAGCATTACGAACCGAAGCTGCAAACTAAAAAATATCGCCGCTCTTCCCGCCGCCTTCAACACCAGTCACTCCAAGATATGTGTCAAGACTTAGAGGAATTGTGAGGAAGTGGCCGCCCATAGCCCGCAGGCACTAGACAACAGTACCAATACTTACCCAGAAACCGGGTTTCCTGGACGAAAATACTTGGTTGCACCCCGAGGGCCCCTTCGCAAAATCGGCTTTCTTTACTCGCGGGTGCGTAAGTCCTGAGTACATTAATAGCTAAAATTAAATGGCCTTAGATTTGTTAAAAAAAGTAGAACAGAAGCAAAAGTTAGCGGGTACTGCAGGAGCAAAAATATTGTGAATATTCAAGAACTGTTTCAAAAAGGCGGCCCCGCCATGTGGCCCCTGTTGGTGTTGTCGATTCTATCTTTGAGCACAATTATCGAGCGCTTGTGGTTTTGGGCGAGCCTCCTGAGCAAAGAAAAGCAGATAGTTAACCGGATTCTTGATGCGGCTCGCAGCGATTGGGGGGCGGCTAACGAGATTGCCAGACAAGCAAACCGACAGCCGATCGGGCGATTTCTTTATGCACCCCTGCGGCTCTACAATCCCGAACCAGATTTGTTTCGACTCGCACTTGAAGCAGCAGCCGATGAAGAGTTGGCTTCGATGCGGCGCGGTGACAAAATCTTAGAAGCGACGATCGCTCTAGCCCCTTTGCTGGGCTTGCTGGGAACAGTTCTGGGCTTGATTAACTCGCTCAGTTCTATCCGTTTGGGCGACATCGGCACGGCGGCAACAACTGGCGTAACTTTGGGGATTAGCGAGGCGCTGATCACGACTGCTACTGGGATGGTAGTAGCAATTTTTACCTTGGCGTTTTATCGGATATTTCAAGCTTTTTTGTTCAACCAGACAAAAATATTTCGCAAAGCTGGAAATGAACTGGAATTGCTTTACAGGCAATACTGGCCTGCTGCTAATGCTAAGGGTCGATCGCCCGGTGCAGAATACAGCAATTCTTCCTTTGGTTCCGATGGTTTGAACAGGCGTTCTCTCAATTCTCAAGAATCGGCAGAACGGAACCGGGAGCCGAAATTGAAAGGTTCAGATCCGACCGAAGATTCACCTTCTAATAATTAAAACTCCACAGAACTGATGAAGATTAATCTAGATACTCCTGCTGAAGAGGCTCGGATTGAACTGGTGCCTTTAATTGACGTGATATTTTGCATTCTGACGTTTTTTCTGCTGGCGGCTTTGCAACTGACTCGCCAGCAAGCAATTAATGTCGATTTGCCTAAAGCGAAGACGGGACAAACACAGATGCGAGAGATGCTGATTGTCAGCATTGACGATTTCGGTCAAACTTATATCGACCAATTGCCTGTTAATTACCAACAGCTCGATCGAGTTTTAAAGAGTTTCCAAAGTAAAAATCCTGCGGGGTTGATGGTGCTGTACGCTCCTCAAAATGCTAGATATGCCAAAGTTGTCGAGGTTTTAGACAAATTGAGAGAGGTAGGCGGCGATAGAGTTGCCCTGGCAACTCTTCCTAGTTCGGCTCCTTCTCCATTGCCCAATACCTCGCTTCCCAATTCTGGCATTCCTGCGGCACCTGCGATCGGCAATTCCGGTCAACCGCTGCCATCTCCTGTGCCTCCGGGGCAGCAGCAGTTCAATCCGAATCAGTTTCAATCTCCTCTCCCTGCTCCCGGACAGCAGCAGTTCAATCCGAATCAGTTTCAATCCCCTCTCCCTGCTCCCGGACAGCCTAGCAACTCTGGGCCAAATCAGGGCATTCCTCCTGTTTCGCCTGCACCCGCTGCTCCCAATTTAAGACCCGGAGCGGTCACTCCACCGCAGGGTGGCGGGCCCTCGAATTAGTTAGAAGGAAGAAGGAAGTTCGGCAACGGATTATGTAACGGATGTAACGGATGTAACGGATGGAAGGAAGAAGGGAGAACAGAGAAATAGAAATTCTCCCGCTCTCCCCCTCTCCCCCTCTCCCCCTCGCGGAGATTCTCTCCGGCGGATTTGGTATAAAGGGCTTCAATTATTTTGGTTCGTACTGAGCCTTTTTTCTCTTCACAACTAGATACAGTTGTATATGCCTGCGGAAGGAACTTTTGCAGGCATTTCGCCATCATTATCACTAAGTTATTTCCTGGGACAGATGGTAATTTTGTCAAATGATTGTTACCTTTTGTAATATAGACTCAACTCAGATGGGCTATCGGTCATCCCGAAACAAACGGTCGATCGCTGAAACAACTTACAAATCAGGTTAATCCAGGTGTTCACTTTTAAGTTACCTTTACTTACAGAGGAGTCAAAGTCATGAGCCAACCAGCAGAATTGTCTTTGGAACAGCAATTTAGCCTGTGTTCCTTCAAAACACAGGTAAGTGACATGAGCCGCGAACAAGCTCAGGAGTTTTTGGTCAAGCTTTACGAGCAAATGATGCTACGAGAAACCATGTACCGCCATTTTCTGAAACACCACTGGGGTTTAGAACCTAACCCAGGCGTTGAGTAACCAAGAGTCGCAGTCGGCGACCTCCGTCTCTTACTCACTTCCCTCATGCGGAAAGGAGTTGGGGGTGATGGGGCGTCACTCGAAGGCAGAAGCTAGAAGACCTGTATAGAGACTTGAAGAAAATAGGGCAGTTTCTTTGTGAATTTCACTCGAATTGGGCAGTCGAGCTAAGCACTTTGTCGATCGACACCACCGGAGAGTGCAAAGATAATTTATCGCGCCTCGACTCAAAAATGGGATAACTATTAATTAATAGTAAGTGTTAATTTTTTAACAATTAAATTTTTAACAAATTCAATATATTTGTGTTTGTTTGCAGCGGATGAGGTTTGACAACAATGGCGCTAGTCGGACATCTGAGCGCGACCTCCGACTAGCAAAACCTTCAGTTTTCACATCAAATCCCTAGAACTGGCAACTGTGGACTCTAGACAGAGTTATTCTGGCTGACGTTCCAGAGTCGCCTCCATTGTACTCGTCAAGTAATGACCAGACATGATGCCGCTAGATTGGTAGTAGCGGTTGTCATCAACCCGGTGAAGGGTATCAAAACCTGTCCGCCGCTGGCGTTCGTCTCCCAATACCCAATAACGCTGGACGATCGACTGGGGAGCAATCCAACCTTCGCCCTCGACGCGGCCGAGTTCGCTGTGTTGGAGTACAAAAGTATACTGCCGTTCGTCGCTGTTGAGGTGTCCTCGGTACTGCAAAATAATCTCTTCGCGATCGCCTCCAGGAAACACCAGTTTCGTCACCATACTGAACCAATCTGTTCGGTTCCAGCTCACTAAAGTTTTGCCTTTAACCGTAATTGGCACGCCATTGCGCTCAATCCAGCTTCCTTCGAGCGTCCATTGGCCAGATTCCATTAAAAACGTGTGAGCCACAGTGCTGTTCCTATGCTTTTGCTGCTGGCTACAATGCTGGTGCAACAACGCACAGCCGTTGTCCCTCAGACTCTATGCTATCACGCCCAACTGTGCCAACAAGAGTTAATTTCCCCTAAAAGTACCGGTGCCCGGGCACCAGTAACTTGAGGCAGATTGCCGGGAATGCCCCGAACCCGCCATGCTGCTAAAACCGCGAAAGCGATCGCCTCTTTAAAATCTACATTCAAGCCTGCTTCAGAAGTAGTCAACACTTGCACTGGGTGCAATTGAGATTGCAATCGGCTTTTTAAGTAGAGATTGTGGCTGCCGCCCCCGCACAGTAAAACTCGATCGGGCATAGCCGGTAAAAAAGTTTGGTAACTGTGAACGATCGAGGCCGCAGTCAGTTCTGTCAGAGTAGCCAGCACGTCAGCAGGACTGAGGTTGTAACCTTGGGCCTCGACCAAACACCTGTCAAAATAGTCTACACCAAATAACTCTCGTCCCGTAGATTTCGGCGGTGCTTGGCGGAAGAACTCTGATGCGAGCCAATCCTCGACTAAAGCTTGACAGGGAGTTCCCGATGCCGCCCAAGCTCCACCTTCGTCGATCGTCTTAGCGCCCCCTGAGAAGTGCTGTACTGCCAAATCCAAGAGGGAATTCCCCGGGCCTGTATCCCAGCCGGATATGCCATCCCCAATACTGAAAATCTCAGACTCGTCATTGTTTCCCCCTTTTCCCCTGGCCGGAAGATAGGTAACATTGCCAATTCCGCCCAAATTTTGGATGCAGAGGCTGCGGTTGGGTTCTGCCAGCAGGCAAGCATCAACTATTGACACTAAAGGTGCTCCTTGACCCCCTGCTGCAATGTCTGCCGATCGAAAGTTACTCACAGTAGTAATGCCTGTCAATTCTGCAATTAGCGCGCCCCGCCCGAGTTGCAAGCTGTAGCCCATTAACGCACCGGCGCTGTCTTTCTGGGCTTTCCCAGCAGGTCGGTGGTAGACGGTTTGACCGTGAGAGCCGATTAATTCGGCACTATCATATTCTGCTTGAATTGTCAATGCCGCCGTGGCAAATTCTTGGGCGATGGCATCATCTAATTCCGCTAGTTCAGCCATTGACAAAGCTGAGCCGCTGCAAACCGAGAGAATTTGCGATCGCAAATTAGCAGGATAAGGGAAAGTCTTGCCGGCCACCAATTGCACTTTCAAGTCTGTGTGGGAACCGACGACATCCACCAAAGCAGCATCAATGCCATCCACCGACGTGCCGCTGATCAAACCGATAACGCGGGTCATTCTATTTTAGATTTTAGATTTTAGATTTTAGATTGTTCAATTTTTCGATTGTTCAATTTTTCGATTTTAGATGGTCCGGTGCGATCGGGCGATCGGATATTATTTGAGGTCGATCGTCACGATCACCACAGTAATATTATCGCGTCCACCTTTGTCCTTAGCTGCTTGAATTAAAGCATTTGCAGCGCCCTCGCAGGCGCGAATTGACTTCAGAGGCGAAGCTATCAAAGGATCGGAAAGTTCTTCAGTCAAGCCATCGCTGCACAGCAGCAAGCGATCCCCAGGCTGCACGTCCACCGGCAAAATATCTATGTCCCGCAAATCATCGCGGCCCAAACACTGGGACAAAACGTGACGCCAAGGATGAGTGCGAGCCTGGTCTGGAGTTAGGGCCTTTCTTTTCACAGCCTGAGCCACCCAAGTCTGGTCTTCAGTAATCTGTTGCAAGCGAGATCCGTGCAGTCGGTACAACCGAGAGTCCCCGATATTAGCGCACCAAGGCCGGCCCTCATCTCTAAACATTAGAACCACAGCCGTAGTTCCCATATCAGCACGCTCCGGGTGGTCGAGCTGATCCGTCAAAATTGCTTGATTGGCAATTAAAAAAGCCTTTTCCAACAACAGCGGAGAATCCTCTGGCCCTTCCCAATGTTCGAGCAAATAAGATTGAATCGCCTGAGTCGCAATCCGGCTGGCTTCTTGACCTCCGGCGTGTCCTCCCATGCCATCGGCCACTATGAAAAATCGCCCGTCAGAGTCTATGTAGTACGAATCCTGATTTACGGAACGAACTAGCCCTGTGTCTGTCTTGCCTGCGAAAGAGCGTTTCATAGATTGGGTGATTGGACTCATCGAACTTGAAAGTTTGATTTAATTGGGTGCTATGTTTTCTTCCAAAACTTAAATCCCGAACAGGACTTGAAATTTCTGTCGCCCGCGATCGCGAGTTTTGGAAAAACTGCACTTCCTTGACCTCATATTGTAGATCGTATGATGGTAATCCCATCTTAAAATTTTGGTAAATCCAGTAAATTCAGCAGCACCTGCAAAAAAACTGGATTTATACCCAAAATCCGAGGTTTTGCTGGCGAAAAACCCCCTGGCTGCCTGGGTTTTTCGCTTCAAAGCGCGTAAGTGTTGTAAATTTCAGCAATCTGCGGTCAGCCAACCAAAACTTAACATTCGATGTCTAATTTTTGCTGGCTAGAAATCTCAAACCTGAAATTTCCCATCCCAAATTGCACAATTATGACATCCTGTCTAAACGATCGATCCGCTTGAACAAACGCAGCATAGCAAACCCTGCAACCGCCGCCAGCACTGCCACAGCCACAGCCGGCCAGACTTGATTGCTGACAAACAAAATTGTCGCCGACAAAGTAAAAGCACTCATCACCAAAGCATAATTCGTACCCATTTGAGCGCTGCTCATGCGGCGCAGCAAGCGCTCTGTTTCGGCAGAACGGACGCGAATCCGCAAATCTCCCTGTTCGAGTTTGTCAATAGTCTCCTCAATCCGGCGGGGCAAACCCAAAGCAGTAGAACTCACCTGAGCCGCCTGACGGCCGATTTCGTTAAAAATGCTGCTACTTGTATCAGGGCCATTTCCATTACTCATAAGCTGCATGGCAAAAGGTTGTGCCACCTCCATAAAGTTGAACTCGGGATCTAAGCCTCGGCCCACCCCTTCGATGGTGGAAAAAGCTCGCATTACAAAAGTAAAGGTAGCTGGGAAGCGGAAAGGTTGGTTGTAGGCAATATCGTAAAGGTCGTCCGTAATTGCGCTCACCGACTGAGTTTCAAAAGGCTTGTCCATGAAGTTATCCAGCATATACTGGATGCTGCGGCGCACCGGACTCATATCACCCGTAGGCACCAAAGCTCCCAAATCGATCAGAGAATCCATAATCCGCTGTCCATCCTTGGAAGCAATGCCGTAGAGCGTCTCCATCAGTCCTTCGCGGACGTTAGACTGGATTTGCCCCATCATGCCAAAATCGTAGAAAATCAGACAACCGTCAGGACTAACAGCGATGTTGCCGGGGTGTGGGTCAGCGTGGAAAAAGCCGTCGTTGAGCAACTGCCGCAAATAAGCTTTTGCCCCCAACTGAGCGATTAATTTACGATCGATACCGGCCGCTTCCAAAGCTTCGTAGTGGCTGATTTTAATTCCCGGCAGGTATTCCAAAGTCAGCACTCGCGGAGCCGCGTACCGCCAATAAACCTTCGGCACCCGCACCCAGTCACAGTTGCTAAAATTGCGGCGAAAAGTATCAGCATTACGGCCTTCATGGAGATAGTCAATTTCCAGCCACAGAATGCGACAGCATTCCTCATAAATCCCCATCCAATCTCGGCCGTAGCCCCACTTAGGATGGTTTTGAAAGTAGCGGGCAATTCCCTTAAGAATTTGCAAATCGATCTCGAACAGTTTCCGCAGTCCCGGCCGCTGCACCTTGACTACTACTTCCTGGCCCGAATGCAGTTGAGCTTTGTGTACCTGACCCAGACTTGCAGCGGCCAGGGGCACCGGGTCAAAGCTGCGGTAGAGTTCTTGAACTGTCTTGCCCAAATCTTGCTCGACAATTACCTCTAACTGCTCGTAGCTAAAAGCAGGCACTTTATCTTGCAGCTTAGAAAGTTCCTCGACAAACTCTGCCGGGAACAAATCGGCGCGGGTGGAAAATAATTGCCCAACTTTGATGAAAGTAGGGCCCAAATCCAAGAGTGTTTCTCGCACCCAGATAGCTTGAAAGCGGCGTCTGGCAACTTTCTTTTCTTCAGTCGCGCCTCCCCAGTAGCTCCAATTTTTGCTGTCGAACCAGAGGGAAGCCAGCCAGAGCAAGACAAAGGCCCAAATGTCGAAGAAGCGCCGCTTCCGGGAATATTTTTCGCGATTCCAGCGATAAGCTTTACTTTTGTAGGATTTACTAGCAGTTTTTGGCTCATCGGCTTCGCCAGCGTGCTTGGGGGAGCCCTGGCGATTAATAGAGTCATCAAGGAGAGCAGACACTTGGGTTCCCAAATTGCTTATTTTATGTTTTTGCTTTGATTGGAAGTAGGAGCGCAGGAGCGCATTGCTTTGCGCTCACGTAGTAAATAATAGTTGTGGTCGAATTGAGCGCTAGGGCAAAGTGCTGCGGTAGCGCTGCAATTGGGATCGCACCAGAGCCACTTCGGCGCGCAGCTCGTCAATAGTCGCTTGCAAATCTGCCGGATGGATGTCTTGAATGGTGGTGGTGCTTGCAGTGCCAGTTCTGGTCTGCATCGCCTCCTCCGAAGCTCTATTTGCGCGTTCCACAACTCGATCGGTGAACTGCCGCAGGCGTTCTCTTTGTTCTGCGTCAAATTTGCCGAGTTCAGAGAAAGCGTTGGTTGCTGCGCTTTCTAATTGCTCGTACAGTGCTTCGGCAAGTGCTCTGCCTACAAAAAAAGCATGAACTGGGGGTTTACTCATAAAAAATCTCTGTGCGCTTCCGCAACAAATTATAACTTGCTTGTTCCCGATGATGCTTGCTCCCAAAGGAAGGAATTTTGGGGGAATTGACACTCCCACCCCGAGTGTCGGAAATGGGATTGTTGAGAGTTAGAACAGTCTAACGCCCCACGGCTTAGCCCAAAAGCCTCGCTTGCACTGGCTCGAATTCGAGGTTGGGGTTGCTTTGTAGCAAAATGTTTGCAGCTTGGCAGTATTAATCCGCGACCTCACACTACTTCTGATCCGCGCACATATTATAACATAATTTAAATCAAAATAGAACACAGTCATGCTTTTTTTTTCTGGCATATGGATGGCAGAGGGAATAGGAAATATGCCATAAACTTAGACGGCGACTGTTGGAAATTTTAGATGCGACGGAAGTTTTTGGAAGATAGTCATTGGCTAGGTATGGCTTTATTATCTCAACTACTGAGCGGATATTTGCTGACTCATAAAACCAAGTATTTGTCCGCACTTTTAACCAACAAAAACCCTACTAATTTGTCGCAGGTTCAGGAAAAGGCACTGCGGGATCTGCCACAGGGGGTGGTGAATCAGGTGCGATCGAACTATCTGAATTGTTGCCACTGTCGCTTGGTATCGCAGGCTCGGGCGATCGCTCGATCGGCGACGCTATTACTGGCGACGGGGATTCCGACGGTGGCAGGGTTTCAGCGCTAGCACTCCCAGGGGCAGGCGAGGCGGGTGCGGCGGGCGGTTCTGGCGGCAGGGGCGCAACTTCCGGTACTGGTGCCGCTTCTGGTTGGGGATCTGGCTCGATTTCGGTTTGAGGCTCTGGAATGGGGGACTCAGAAGGCTCCTCAGCAGGTTCGGGCGTCGGCGATGGCTCCGGTTCCGCTTCGAGATATGGGGCCGGAGTTTCCGGGCTTGGGGACTCAGAAGGTTCGGCGCTAGTTTCTGAGGGCTCGTCGATCTGTTCGGGAATGTTGCTGGTGTCTAAGGGGGGTTTGGGACGCTTGTTGAGTTCGATCGGGTAGAGAGGGCTGCTTTCGACAGACGGCTGCCCGAACATCGGCCCTGACAAATCGCGGGATTTGAGCAAGTCTTCGAGAGATGGGAAGGATTCTATTTTGGGACGATTGCTCAGACTGGTGCTGTTGTAGTGCGATGCTAGGTCAAAACCCATCCAGCCTGCAATTGCAGCCGTTACGACAAACGCTAGAAAAGTCAACTGCGGCGGGGGAGGTGCGGGCAATCTTAGACTTTGCTTGCCTTTTCTTTTTACTGATACTCGCTCTGTTTCTTGCAGCATGGTGAGCCAATTTTCCACTGTCTGAGGGCGGTTGTGGGGGTCGATTTCGAGTCCCTGAAGGATGGCTCGCTCGATTCCCGGGCTGAGGTTGGGCTGAAATTGCCGCAACTCAGTCAAGGGAATGCGATCGCGCAGGGGTGCTGCTACGGGCGCCACGCCGGAGAGTAAGTAGTAGAGGGTGGCTGCGATCGCGTAGATGTCAGTGGCCGGTGTACAATTACCCTCATAGAGGTATTGTTCGATCGGCGCATACCCTGGGGAGAGCAAGTTAGTGTGGGTTTGTTTGGTGCTGGCGGTAAAGCCGCGGGCAATTCCGAAATCTATTAACATTACTACGTGAGAATCGGCTCGCCGGATAATATTTTCTGGCTTGATATCTCCGTGCAGCAATCCGCTGTGGTGAACTGTACTTAAGGCTGAGGCTATTTGCCGAATATAGTGCAGGGCCTGGGCTTCTGGCAGCGGGCGATCGGTTTCGACTATTTGGGCGAGAGTTTGCCCCGGAATGTAGTCCATTGCAATAAAAGACTGTCCGGCTTCTTCAAAAAAGTCGATTACCCTGACTATGTTGGGATGCTGACACCGGGACAGGCGTTGGGCTTCGGCAATAAACTGCTGCTGAAATTGGGCAGATTCTGGGTGTTGGCGCAGACTTTCGTTGAGGGTTTTGAGTACGACGGTTTGGTTTAAATGGGTGTGGACAGCTCGGTAAGTGATGCCGAACCCTCCTATGCCTAAAGTCGCGTTAATTTTGTATTTGCCCTGTTGCAGGACTGTTGCTGGCGCTAAGTTCATCTTCAGTTGATGCCGTTTCCCAAACTATGCTACCGCCTTTGGGTTATTTCGCAGAGTTAGGGGTGAGGTTCGATCGAGCGGCGCCCTAGTTTGAGCTTTAGCTCTGCTATATCTTTAATCTTGGCATCCCCACGTCATTTTATCTGTAGTAGATATTGTGAAACTTAACGCTCCGGCTTTCCCATAATAAAAATTCCGCTATTGTGGAACGGGAAAGCCATCAGGGTGCATCTATAGTATCTGACTCTAACTTATGGGGGGTACAACCCCTCATTGCTTTAGCAAGTCTTTAAAATTAGTCGCTCTTTGTAAAGATTTAAGTTTTATGTTGACTTGTGAGCAATCTTATGAAACTATAAATTGCCGCATCGCGATCTTGAGCTTGGGGAATTGAGGCTCTCATATCTGAAAACACGCTCGATTCTTAAATAGACCAGAATCTGACCTTCAAAGGCATTGTCGCGGATGCTTTTACCCGTGCGAGCGTGTTTCAGCACCATGTCTTTTTCAAACTTACCGGGAATTTTGGTAAAAGCCCCGTCCTTATAGGACGGCTTTAATTGATTGCCGACTTTTGTTTTAATAGTTTAGTTGCGTCAATATCTATTTTTTAAATTTCCTTGCATTCTATTTTAATAAATAGTTCTACAATGATACTATACCACAGCTAGAATAACTGCCGATACAGATGAGATACCAAGCTCAAACGACGGGTCCCAAAACAATAATGGTGAGCGGGTAGCGAACACCACGAAAAACACAGCTAGGCTAACTAACGTAAGCCAACACCAGAAAAGTAAATTCTTGGAAGTTAAAAACGTACCGTTCGGGCTTAATCTAGAGACAGCAAATGGCTCAAACCTTGTAAAGAAAAAGGCTGTAAGCATTCTCCAGACATTGGTAGCCCAGAGCCATAAATGCTTCAATCGCTGTTCGCGTTACACACCAATGCCGGGAGGCAAGCTCAAGTTCCTCCCTTCGGGGAACTTGAGCTTAAGTTGTCACCAATGGGATATTCCTGGTAAGGAGAAGCGCTCCATTAGCAATTAGCAGCAATTAATAATTACTTATTTTTGGGTTTGAAAATGTCTGTTAAACAATCACATTACGAGACTTTACTAGCAGAGTACAGCGAATCTTCGGCCGCGATCGCCCTGCTGAAAAAATATCGGGTTTACATGGAAATGATTCCGAGTATCCGCCGCGCCCATGAGAGTTTAATCGCAATTCCTTTGCCAATTGCGCGCTTGCGGGACGGGGTTTCTTATGCGGGAAGCAGCGGCACTAGCATATCGCCCGGACAGGCAGTGTGTTTGCCCTGCGATTTGGCGATTTTGATGTGCGATCCCGAATGGAAAGTTAAAATAGGAGTAGAAATTTTGATTTTCATTCATCGTCCGGGCGAAGAGTTTTCTGAGTTGCTCGGCCGCTGGCGGCAGTCTCAGGTTTGGCTGGATCAAGGTTACGAATGGGTGATGCCGCAGCGCTACAGACATATTTACAGCGATGAAGCTGAGGCTGTTCATCCGCTATTTGTTTTGTTTGAGGAAACCCCGGAACTGATTCAACGGGGTTTGATGGCGGCTGGTTTGCCGTTTGTGATAGAAAGTTTCGTCTCTGGGATTGAGGAAGTAGAGGAGGAAGAGTTTCTCGGTAGCGGGGAACTGGGAAGTATTGGTGAAGAAAGTTTGGATTTGTAGGGTGAGTGCGCCTGCAGCCATCGTATTGCTTGAAGTAAAGTAGATTTTTTTTCAACGAACCGCAGAGGGCGCAGAGGGCGCAGAGAAAGAGAAAAGAGAGAAATATTGATGCTTGCGAATCCCGAATCTGGTTGTTATGTGCAAATATTCAAAAATATTTTGGGTGGGAAAAGGAATGTTTATGCTCCCCGCAGATTCATGGAGTAAATCTAAAATCTAAAATCTAAAATCTAAAATCGAATGACCCCTCTAGCTGGGGCGAAAACGTTAGCTTTCATGCTGGTTGGGTCGCCTAATGTAAAGAAAGGTGTGGGTTGAGATTTTGCCATCTAGCATGATATCATAAGGCTGCTATATTTGGTTTGTTAATTTCATTGGCTTTAAATAGAGAATTTACTAAATGAACTGCCCAGAAGGCAGAAACTACAGAGGTCAATCGATTTTAGATTTTAGATTTTAGATTTTAGATTGACCCCACGGATAAATACGTTCGGCAAGTGTCATCGGATACAGGTTTTTTATGTCTCCACGGATGAATCCGGGGGTTTGTATCCTCGATGGTTTCGGTCAGAGAAAGAGCAAATTAGAAATTTATTGATATGAGTACAATTTTCTATTAAACAGGAGCTATTGAAATGAGATTGTTAAAATCCTGGCGTTTAGTTTTATTAGGTTTAGTTTTTGGGATAGCTGTAATTTTATCAAATTGCGGCACCTCCTCAAACACGGTTAGCAATAATTCTCCAACTGGGCAAACTCCGGCTGCGGTTCCGGCTGGGGCTTTAGTCTACGGTGCTGGCGGGCAGCCGGTCAATCTGGAACCGGGAAATATTACTGACGGGAATTCAGTTATTGTTATCGACCAAATTTACAATCGCTTGACTGATTTTAAACCGGGAACTGTGGAACTTGAGCCGAGTCTCGCTACTGAATGGTCAAGTTCTACAGATGGCAAAACTTGGACTTTTAAGTTGCGTTCCGGGGTCAAATTTCACGACGGCACAAATTTTGATGCGGAAGCTGTTAAGTTTAATGTAGACCGCTGGTGGGATGCGAAAAATCCTAACGGTTATCGAGAATCTGGCAAGACTTATCAAATTTGGAAAGATTTTTTTGGTGGCTTTAAGGGAGAGAAAAATTCCCTGGTAAAAGATGTGGCAGTTGTTGATAAGTATACAATTAAATTTGTTTTAAATCAACCTTTTGCTGCTTTTCCGTCGGCGATTGGGTCTGGTTATTTCGGGATGGCGAGTCCGGCGGCGGTGAAAAAAGCGGGTGATAAATACGGCTCTCCGGGGTCGCTGGCGGTGGGTACGGGGCCTTTTGTGTTTCAGGAATGGCGATCGGGCGATCGCATTATCTTAGCAAAAAATCCAAATTATTGGAAAACTGGCACGCCAAAAGTCAATCAATTGGTAATTCGTTTTGTTGACGATCCGGCGGCGAGATTGGCTCAATTGAGAGCAGGACAACTTGATTTTACTGTGGATTTAACGCCGGATCAATTGAAAGAGGTTCAAGGAGATGCTAATTTAGAAACTGTTGTACGGCCTTCTTTTAATGTCGGTTATTTAGCCTTAAATCCGAGTTACGAACCTTTATCAAAACCGGAAGTCAGGCGGGCGATCGCCCAAACAATTAACAAGCCAGCAATAGTCCAAGCTTTCTGGGGAGAACTCGGAAAACACGATTCGCAATTTATCCCGCCTGCGCTGAATGTAGCAGAGTCCGATCGAGTTAAAGATTATGAATTTAACCCGCAGCAAGCTAAAGCAATGCTTGCAAAAGCCGGTTATCCGAACGGTTTTGATTTGGATTTGTGGTATATGCCCGTCAGCCGTCCCTATTTTCCCACGCCGAAGCCGATCGCTGAGGCTTTTGCGGCGGATTTGAGCGCGATCGGGATTCGGGTAAAATTGCTGACGAAGGATTGGTCTGCTTATTTAGCCGATCGGCTTAAACCTCCCGGATTTCAATCTTTTATGATGGGTTGGACTGGAGATTATGGCGACCCGGACAATTTTTATTATCCTCACTTCGGGCCGGGTTCGACGGCGGATTTGGGAAATTGGAAAAATCCGAAAGTTCTGGAACTTTTGGATCGGGCGAGGGCGAGTGGGGATAAAGCCGCTAGGGCGAAAATTTATGCGGAAGTTAGCGAGATTTTGCACGAGGAAGCTGTGCGTTTGCCGATCGTACATTCGCAGCCGCTTTTAGGGAAACGCAAGAATATTCAAGGTTGGATTCCGAGCCCTTTGGGTTCTGAGTCTTTTGAGGAAATAAGCAAAAAGTGAGAGTTTAGATCGAGACACCTCTCCTCGGTTCTCATACTTAACATGAATTTACCTTAACAAACAGTATGGACAGCAATCCGCAACCTGCAAATCATCAGCCACAAATTATTTTGATTACCGGGAACATGGCTGCCGGAAAATCAAGTGTGGCCCAATCACTTGCCGAACGGTTGCCCAAAAGTGTCCACCTTCGTGGCGATATCTTTCGTCGCATGATTGTGAACGGACAGGCCCAAATGGCGTTAAATTTGTCAGCAGACGCATATCAGCAGCTTCAACTGCGGTATCACCTGGCAGCAATGGCAGCGCGACACTATCTCCAGGCTGGTTTTACGGTCGTTTATCAAGACATCATCATTGGTTCGGCACTGGCTGAGGTACTTGCCACTTTCCACGATGTGCCGTTGTCCGCGATCGTTCTGTGTCCAAAGGCAGAAGTTGTAGCGGCACGGGATGCAGCAAGATCGAAGACCGGATATGCCAACGAAACAATGGTTTATGCCTTCGATCGCATTCTCCGTACCGAAACTCCTCGCCTTGGCTACTGGCTGGATTCAACCAATCTAACTGTAGAAGAAACGGTCGATCGGATTTTGGCAAATTTGCAAGGTGAATGAGATCGACTGATGTTTCAATATATTCTTAAACGTTTGCTGGGACTATTGCCAGTCCTTTTCGGAATCACTCTCCTAGTATTTATGTTTTTGCATTTGATACCGGGAGACCCAGCTACAGTGCTTTTGGGAGAACGGGGAACTCCCGAACAGGTGGAAATATTGAGAGGGAGATTAGGTTTGAATCAGCCTTTACCTTTGCAATATTTGGCTTTTTTATGGAGTTTGATCCGCTTAGATTTGGGAAATAGCATTATTAGCGGTATTCCGATAATTGATGAAATTAGAAGTCGCTGGCCTGCTACTTTTGAACTGTCTGTGGTGGCGATGTTGGTGGCACTTTTTATCGGAATTCCGGCGGGGATTTTGGCTGCTGTTCGGAAAAATAGCTGGCCGGACAATCTCGCGATGACTGGTTCGTTAATTGGCGTATCTTTGCCTGTGTATTGGTTGGGATTGATGTTGATTTATTTGTTTGCTGTTTATCTGAAATGGCTGCCTCCTAGCGGGCGGATTAGTGTAGATTTGGGGTTTGGTTTTAAGTCGATTACGGGTGTTTATGTTTTGGATTCTTTGCTGAGGTGGGATTTGGTTGCTTTGCGGGATGCGATCGCCCATTTAATCCTTCCAGCTTTGACTTTAGGAACTATTCCCCTGGCTATTATAGCTCGCATCACTCGTTCTGCGATGCTGGAAGTGCTTTCTCAAGATTACATCCGCACTGCAAGGGCGAAGGGATTGCCGGAATATTGGGTGATTTTGAAACACGCTTTGAAAAATGCGTTTTTGCCGATCGTCACAACTATCGGTTTGCAGTTCGGCACTCTTTTAAGCGGCGCTATTTTGACTGAAACGATTTTCTCGTGGCCGGGAATTGGTTCTTGGATTTATAGCGGTATTCTGACGCGGGATTACCCAATTGTCCAAGGAGGAGTAATTTTTGTGTCTGTAACTTTTGTACTGATTAATCTGGCGGTTGATATTTCCTATGCTTTTTTCGATCCGAGAATTCAGTACCGTTAATTAAAAGGAAATCAGACAAGAAATGCTTGTTTAACATCCGGCCGCAGCAGATAGTAAATGCTAGCCACTGCAAAACCCAGAGTTAAAAAATTGACTGCTGTACCGCCGCTGCCCAACATTTTGGCAATTTGCGTGAGGGTGGCAATGATGTGGACAATTAACGTTCCCGTCCAAGCCCATTTTTTTAGTTGAAACAAACCCCAAGCTAAGAGTAAGGATAGGAGGCCTAAAATAAAACTGATCGCAGCAAAAATTCCAATGAAGCCGCCGATTACAGCCCCAACTCTTGCTCCGCCGAAAGCCGCACCGAGACCGCCAAAAATGCCTGCAAAAAGTAAGATGAACAAGCCGTCAAGGAGGCTGAATACGCCGCTAATTAGCTGCAAAATTGCCAAAACTGTAACGCTTTGAGGACGATTCATTGTTTTGATTTTCCATTTTTAACGGATTTGAAAAATATTTTAACCTGTTGTGGGCACAGGGCGGATATGTATTCAGGACTTACGCACCGCTACCCGTGAAACCGGGTTTATGAGGATAAGTGTGTCCATACTGTGGCGTTATGAGCTTAGCACTGACCGATCCCGCTGCGATCGCTATCACGAGTCCCCAATGACCTAGTGACGGTCGATCGATGTCAAATCCACTTTTGTTGCTGGTGAGAAGCGCACTCCTAGATCCAAAAAAAAATATTATCTGCTAAAATATATTTTTATTTGCCAGCAGCCGGGAGCGATTCTGTTTGGGGCCACCTCTTTTGGCTGAAAAAAACTTAACATTTTTTAATAAGTTGCAAAGATTAGCTATAATTGTTTACAGGTGCTGGTTCGGGAACTTTTTATAAATCACCCGATCGGATGAGTCTGAAAGACGATGCCACGCATCAGCAAAAATTTTACCTTTAAGGTAATCCTGAGATTAAATTAGGTGAGTCGGTATGATCGTTAGCCCTAAAAAGGAAACTGCTCAGGTCAAGGTGGAAGATTCTCAGACTTTAGACACCAAGGCCGCAGAGACCAAAATTGCAGATAATAAAACCGCCCAAAAGCAGTCTCCGAAGAAACCCGCGCGCAAACCGCAGCGGTGGGCGATTGGGTTGGTTGCAGCCGGGTTGCTAGCTGTACCGACCACTATGTATATAGCAAAAAGTCGATCGCAGCCCAAAGTAGATGCGATCGCCACTATGACAGTGCCGGTGGAAGCGCAAAACCTCACGGTGCGGATCACGTCTAGCGGCACGGTGCAGCCCGTACAGCGCGTGAATCTCAGCCCTAAAGGCTCCGGCCGGATCGCAGAATTATTTGTCGAACAGGGCGATCGAGTCGAAGCAGGACAGATTGTGGCCCGCATGGAAAGCCGCGATGTAGAAGCTCAACTCGCTCAAGCTAAAGCCCGCGAAGCCAGCGCGCGAGCCAAACTCGCCAAAATCGAAGCCGGGAATCGATCGGAAGACATCGCCAGCGCGCGAGCGCGCTTAGAGCAAGCCGAAGCCAGTCTCGCGCAAGCCCAAGCCGGCAGCCGCGTAGAAGAAGTTGCAGGAGCCAGAGCTCGCTTGCAGCAAACTCAAGCAGGCTTGCAGCGACTGCGAGCCGGCAGCCGCGTGGAAGAAGTCAGCCAAGGGCGCGCACGTTTAGCCCAAGCTCAAGCTCGTTTAGCAGACGCTCAAACCGGCAGTGTCAAACAAGAAATTGCCCAAGCACAAACGCAAATTGACTCGAGTAAAGCCCAAGCCGAACTAACAGCTCAACGGGTGGAACGCAATCGGCCTCTAGTGGAAGAAGGTGCTCTGGCTAAAGATAAACTCGATGAATTAATTAAAGAAAATCGCACTGCCCAAGCTAAATTAATAGAATCCCAAAGACGCCTGGAACAACTGCAAGAAAGTCGGGAGTCGCAAATTCAGCAACTGCAAGCTGCTGTGCAAGTAGAGCAGCAAGCATTGAACCAATTGCAAAACGGCACGCGATCGGAAGAAATTGCCCAAGCCGAAGCAGAAGTTGCCGAAGCTAAAAGCAAATTAGCGCAGCTAGAAAACGGCAACCGTCCAGAAGAAATCGCCAAAGCCGAAGCAGCAGTTGCTGAAGCAAAAAGCCAATTAGCCGCACAAGAAAACGGTTCTCGCCCGGAAGAAATAGCTCAAGCTCAAGCTGAATTAGCCGAAGCTCAAGCTCAAGTCCGCTTTCAAGAAGTGCAGTTAGAAGATACGAAAGTTCGCGCTCCTTTTGCTGGAATTATTACCCAAAGATACGCCATCCAAGGAGCTTTTGTAACTCCCGCAACTTCGGCCTCGGAAGCTACTTCGGCAACTTCGACATCGATTGTGGCTTTAGCTAGAGATGTGGAAGTTTTGGCTAAAGTCCCGGAGGCTGATATCAGTCAAATTAAACCGGGTCAAGAAGTTGAAATAGTCGCCGATGCTTATCCAGATCAAGTGTTTAAAGGTCGCGTTAAATTAATTGCACCAGAAGCAGTTAAAGAACGGGATGTAACGCTATTTCAAGTGCGAGTTGCGATCGACACTGGCAAAGATTCGCTGCAATCGGGGATGAATGTAGATTTGAGATTTGTCGGTCAAAAGCTGAGCAATGCTTTAGTTGTGCCTACGGTGGCAATTGTCACTAATAAAGGTCAAACGGGCGTGCTAGTTCCCGATGAGAAACAACAGCCGAAGTTTAAAGCTGTTACCGTTGGATCGACTATTGGCAACAAGATTCAGATTTTAGAGGGTGCAAAAGCGGGCGATCGCGTTTTTACCGAACTTCCTCAAGGTAAAAAGCTGGAGGATATTATCAAGAATCAGAAATAGGGCATAGGGCATGGGGCATGGGGCATCGGCCCGCGCAGGGCATCGGGCATCGGGCATCGGGCATCGGGCATCGGGCATCGGGCATCGGGCATCGGGCATCGGGCATCGGGCATC
>JAUBST010000061.1:0-33995 GCA_036702215.1 Microcoleus sp. F6_B6 | reverse complement strand
AGAGAAAAGATTCATTCTTAGAGTGACCAATGCCTCCCAATTATATCAACCTTCTTTCCCAACTAATAGCCAGACATGATTTTCACCAAAATAACTTCCCAGAAGCCAGCCATTTGCAGCCAACTGCAACAGCCGATTTGTGTGATTTTTTAGGCGAAGAGGTTATTTATCAGACAATCGCGACTGCTACAACTCCTAAGCTCTACAAAATTCCTCAAGACTTGCCGCCTTCAATAATTTCTGCTTTGCACCGCCAAGGCATTCAACAGCTTTATTCGCACCAAATTAAAACACTCAAAGCCGTGCGCCAGGGCAAAGATGTCATCCTCAGCACAGCAACAGCTTCTGGCAAATCTTTAAGTGCGTACTTGCCTATTTTAGAGGGCATTCTCCAACATCAATTTACTGCACTCTCTATTTATGGTTTGAAAGCTTTAACAGCCGACCAAAGTCAAAAACTTGCCGATTTGCTCCAACTGATTCCTGAGCCTGCGCGCCCGCGCCTTGCCCTTTTAACTGGGGATACTCCTCCCAAAACCCGAGAACAATTATTAGCTGCAAATCCTAGCATAATCAGCGCAACACCAGAGTTAATTCACTATGCGCTGAAAGGCGTTCACTGGAGTCAGCCTTGGCAGCATTTTTTAAGTCGCCTCCGCTATATTGTCCTAGATGAAGCTCACACTTTTAACGGAGTTTACGGAGCTAACATGGCTAGCTTAATTCGCCGATTAAAATTGGCAGTAGACGAGCGCGGAGGTTGTTCTCAAAAACTGCAATTCCTGATGTTGAGTGCTACCGTTGGCAATCCCGTTCAATTAGCGAAGTTACTATCTGGTAGAAGTCGAAAGCGAAATATCAATAAACCCGAGCGGTTAGTTTGGATTAACTCTAGCGGAGCTGCTGTCCCAGAACGGCAATTAATTGTTACTAAACCGACTCATGATGCTAATTCCGATGTTGCTCGCATCATTATGTTTTTGTTGCAGCAAGGGCAAAGCGGAATTTGCTTCGGTAACGGCAGACAAGCAATTAAGAACTTGTGGGCAACTTTTAAGCAAGAAGCTGTAACTCAAACTAACTCGGGAATTGAGTCGCAAGTAGCAATTTTCTACGGCAGTTTAACCAGCGAGCGCCGCATGGAAATTATTAACTCTTTGCAGTCAGGAACAGTTAAGTGTATCCTCAGCACTAGCGCTCTCGAAGCAGGAATTGATTTGCCTCAACTTGACTTTGCTATTATTAGGGGATGGCCCGGAAGCTTGCAAGCTTTCAGGCAGAGGGCTGGCCGGGCCGGTCGCAAAAACTCCGGTTTAATTATCTTCATTCCATTGCACAATCACCAAAAAATTGGGTCTGAAGCCCCGTCCTAGAAGGACGGTTTTTCCTCTACCTTGAGGCTTCTGATTAGCTCTCTGAGTACATCAGTTTTAGTCCTACTTACAGCTTTGCAATGTTCTTCTAGAATCTTAAATTCCGATTCCTGAATCCGAAAATATAAACGTTTATTTATAATATTGTCCGGTGTTTTGTTGTACTATTGTATAACAAGGAGGATAACTCATGTTTGGTTGTCAACAAAACTTAATTAGAGCCGATTTAGAGATTAAGGCGATTCTCGAATATCTGTGTTCTGAGTCTGCAAAGCTTTCTAATTGTGGGACTTATTACGCCCGCCAGTTATATTTCAAAACTGGCAATATTCCAAGCCGCGCTCAGTTGCACAAAGTCTTGGGAACTGAAAATCGGAACCGACACTATCAAGCGTTCTATTCTGATACTGCTCAACAAATTTTGACTGGTGTAGCAGAGTCTTTTAAATCCTTTTTGGGATTAATGAAAGCGTTTAAAAATGGGGTGATTAAAGAACGTCCAAAACTACCAAAATATCGTCAAGGCGGAATGGCGGTGGTGACATTTACGGGTAGGTCGGTAAAGCTCAAAGATGGGATGTTGAGATTTCCCCTAGGCAGTAAGGTTAAAGCGTGGTTTGGTTTAGATGCGTTTTTCTTGGCCATGCCTTCTAATCTTGATTTCAAAGCAATTCGAGAATATCGCATTCTTCCTCGAAACGGCTGTTTCTACCTAGAATTTGTCTATAAAACTACTGATATCCAAGCGGAGATAGACCCCGCTAAGTGCTTAATGATTGACCACGGCGTAGATAACTGGCTAACTTGCGTGAGCAATGTCGGCACAAGTTTTATCATTGATGGCAAGCATCTAAAATCTCTCAATCAGGGATATAACAAACGGGTTGCATTTCTGATGAAGGGAAAAGCTAACGGGTTTTGGTCTAAAAGACTTGCCAGTTTGACCGAAAAACGAAACCGTCTGATGCGAGATGCCGTCAACAAAGCAGCAAGAAAGGTAATTAACCATTGCTTGAAAAATCGAATAGGAACGGTTGTATTCGGTTGGAATAAAGGACAAAAAAAATCGGTCAATATGGGGAGCAAAACTAATCAAAAGTTTGTGCAAATTCCTACGGGCAGACTGAAAGATAGAATTAATCAACTGTGTGAGCAATACGGCTTAAGATTTGTTGAGACTGAAGAGTCTTATTCCTCCAAGGCTTCGTTCGTTGATAATGATCTGCTACCTACATTCGGCGAAAAACCCGAAGGGTGGCTTGCAAGTGGCACCCGAATTAAGCGTGGTTTGTATCGAACAGCTCAAGGTTGGCTAATCAATGCAGATTGTAATGGTTGTGGGAACATTGGTAGAAAAGTAGCGGTGATGCTTAGACTCGATCTAAGCGGAATCAGTAGAGGCATTTTGTCAGCGCCTTTAAGACAGAAATTATGGTCTTAAGAATCCCCGCAGCTTCAGCTCGGGGAGTGTCAACTTTGGATAACTATTTTGCAGATCGCCCTGAATTGTTGCTGTCGGCCGAATCTGAATTGGTGAGCTTTAATGCCAATTATCCCATAGATATTGCCAAACATTTAATGTGCGCGGCTGTCGAAACTGGCATTCGGGCCAATAAGCTCAAGCACTACTTTGGCAAGAGCGCTCATATAATTGCAACGGCTTTAATTGAGCAAGGTGTTCTTCACAGAAGCCGGGATAAATTATGGGCTAAGGGCTTTCCCCATAAAGATGTAAACTTTCGAGGGGGAACGGGTTCTAGCACGATACAACTGGTGGATGCGGATACTCAAGAAGAGATTGAACTCCTCAGTGCGGAGATTGCTTATCGAGAGGTATTTCCTGGTGCTATTTACCGCACGCAAAACTCAGACGGCTGTTTGGTGACTTATACTTCGCGCTCGCTCTTGAATGGCAAAGCTATTTTGCAAAACACCCCTGAAACTCGACTGTTTACTGTAGCGATTAGCCACACTGATACCAGCCTCAAGCAGAATTTGAGTTTGCCTCAACAAATCCCGTTGGTTATTCCAGAAGTTGAAGGAAATGTTCAAACCAATTCAACGGATAGTAAGGCAATTCCAGCTCAAGCTATTCTGGAACTGGTTTGGGGAGAAATTAGCCAACTCGTCACTGGTTATCAATTATTAACTCGCAATTACGAGTTAACTTGTCTCAATAGAAAGTGTGTCAATTACAAAGAGCATTTACCAAAATGTACTGCCTGTCCTGTTTGTGGCAAGAGAACTCGCTCTGCTGAGCTAACATCGGTTCTTAATGAGGTAAACTTTGAGCAACCTTACGAAATAAAATTTGCGACTCCTGTACTGCAAATTAGTTTTAATTCCCCGGTTGAATGTTATCTGCAACACGTAGTAACAGCTACCCGCCAGGAATTGCTTCAGTCTCAACAGCCGATTCCTCCCGGATACCAGCAGTTGTGGGAGTACCCCGCGAATTTGTTGGCTATTCACAGTTTCGGCCATCAAATTTTAGCAGCTTTACCTCTGACTATTTTGGCTTCACCTAATGATGTGAATTTTCTGGTAGAGAAGAGAGGTGCAAATGACTATGCAGGACTCTTTTACGATTTAGCAGAAGGAGGTTCGGGAACCTCGGAAGCTATTTTTCGTTCTCTCCCTCAATTAGCTCATGCGGCTGCTGAGTTAGCCCGCAGTTGTTCTTGCAGTTCTGGCTGTCCTAAATGTTTGATTCAGTCGGGATGCCCTGATGGTAACAAAGCTTTACTCAAGCAGGTGGGGCTGCTGCTGTGCGAAGCATTTTCAACTCCTCAAATATCAAAATAATTGGTGGAATAGACGGCTGAGAAATGGGAATGGGGAGAGAGAAATAGGGAAAATGGGAGTGGGGAATAGAGTGTAGCTTTTTTCAAACAAAAAAGCTACGCTCTATTCCCAATTTGTTTTTACTGTTTTTATTAAACAAGACGCTGCTTGCATCAACATAAAATTGTGCGAACCGCTACTGCGGTTTTTAGGGGTGCATTTTTCAGACTTGTACTCATGAAAAACAAGCTTGTCTTGCCAATCATTGACTCCAAAATTAGAGAGTCAACGCTGTTACATTTCAGAAATCAACCCTATCAACAAAAGAAAAAGCAAGCTTTAATTCCCAACCTCAAACGAGATTTAAAGCCGGGCTGGCTTTTAACAATTCTCGCACAAATAGACCGATGTTTATGGGGAAGGTGGGATTATTGGGCTTTGTGTCAAGCTGTCCCCGCTCATGCCTGGATGCGGTGGAAGATGGAGCCAATGCTAGCCATTCTGGAGAACAGAAAACCAGAAATTTTACCCAAATTTGTAATAGAGGAAACTTTGCCAGCAGAACCGATTCCCCAAATCGAATGGCAGCATTCTCCTACCGCAGAAGCCATGCTAGATAACACTCTCAATTGCATTCCTCAACATGGACAATGGAAAACTTGGTCAGCTTGGGACTATTTGGAGTTTTTCTTGGACTGGGTTTTGTTCGCATTCGGACATCCAGCTTACAAGATTTTACCCAAAGAACCCGCCGGCTGTGAAGGTGCATCAATGCGTCTCTATCAGATGTTTGACCTGTCAATTCTCATGCTGTATCCTGAAGATTACATGGGCCGGCTGCTACCCCAAATTTGCGGAAAGACTGCTCAAAAAAGTTCAGGGTTTTATCCGACACCCTTAGCTTTGTGTCAGTTCATATCTAAGTTAGTCAGTGGCGATAAAACAGAGCGAATTTCCAGCTTCAATGAACCTGCGTGCGGTACGGGTGCTTTAATGTTAACACAGTCAAATTACTGTCTGAGCGGTATCGGTCAAGATATAGACCCTACTCTGTTAAAATGCGCTTTGTTTCAGTTTTATATGTTTTCACCTTGGCTGGCTGTTCCGATTTGGTGGTTGGGTCAAACTGATTTGCTCCTTGGCAATACTTTAAGTAGCGATCGACCCCAATCAATAAACGCTGCTTACTGGTATAATGAGTGGTTTGAGCCAGTCGAGTCCCAGGCTGAAAATCATACTGATTGTCCTGTCGAACATGAAATAAGTTCAGGAGAAAGCTCAGAAGTTATTGACTTGAATGATCAGACATCAATTCACTCAAATCCAGTAATTCAAGAAGTTGTTAAGGGCAAACGCCGAGCCAGAAAAACGACAACATCGCCTCATCAATTTACGCTGTTTAATTTGGACGATTTCTAGCCCAATAGCTACCTATTGAACAATTGTTGTGGTGTAGGTGAAGAGTTGAGTTCAAATCACCTCTACGTTATTCTCATTGTTACGAACCAAGCTACCGATATCGTTGGTAAGCTATCACGCATGAGTTCGGAATTCGGAAAGCAACAAGCCGAATATAACGCTGTCAGACACTCAGTTGTGAGCGCGACTACACAACCAATTTAGGGTGCATAGACACCAGAACCTCTATCTGTCAAGGCAGATGCGCCCTAAACGCCTGCTCGCTTTAGGGTGCATCAACGCCAAAACCATTAATCTATCAATGCCTATGCACCCTAAACGCCGATAATTTAGGGTGCATAAACGTCAGAACCACTAATCTATCAATGTCTATGCACCCTAAACGCCGATAATTTAGGGTGCATAAACGCCAGAACCACTAATCTATCAATCGCTATGCACCCTAAAAACTTAAGGCTTGAGCTTGCCCAGATAGAACGAATGATGCTTGCCGCCTTTACGAAATCTCAAGTAGGCATAAGGGCCACATCCTTTGATTGTCTTGGATTCGATGTATCCCCTACTACCGCGCGCACCGGTAGCAGCCATTTTTTCTTCTCGTTTATCTTCCCAGTCTGAGTCGGCTTCCAATTCCGACAACCTTTTCTCTTCAGCTTCAATTAGCACGTCAATTGCATCCTTCAGGTACTTGAGGTCTTCCAGCTTGAGTTGATAGCAATCCTGCAACACACTGTGCAGCGTTGGAGTTTTCACGGAACAACTGCGCTTTTTGGGCATAACCAGTCAAATTTAGGGGGCAAGCAATCGCACACTCCGCAAACCTTGAGTCAATGCACCCTAAACTGATAGAGCGCAAGCGGGCTGAAGTTTCCACTCAAACCTCGTGTCTTGTACAATTTTTAGTATTGGCTTACTGCTTGTTAAAACTGTAGCACAGATATAAGGTCGAACATGGGACGGAAACAGAAATCGCCTTCAGGTATTATTTTTCGGGCGAGAGTTGCGCAACAGACACCAGAAAAACTTGAAAAGCTTGCAGCTTCGATGGGTCACTTGTACGGAGGTAAGGGGAAACCCGGTGCCATACTGGATATGCTGGCATCTGGAGATTTGGTTCTCGTACCCAAAACCGCAACAGATGTCATCAAATCTGTGGCACAGTTTTTGGAAGAAACCTCGCCGTCGGCCGTCAAATTGGATCGTAAGCGGGGGGACGGTACTCAAACAATTCCTGCGGGGTCACAGCAAATCTAGACCGGTCTATCCCTGATGTTGGTAAAGCAAACGATGCTTGATTGCAAATCGCTTGAATGTCCTCAGAACTCCGTTCAGAAGACAGCACAAACTGAGTCCTTTGATAGCGCAAGTCAGCAATTGTTACCTCCCCGGGCTTCCCTTTACAAATGGTGAGTGCTTGGGAAACAGCTAATCGTCTCTAATCTCACACAAGATTGGATTAAAACTGTGCGTTTTTTTCCACCTGCTTATAAGCGGATACTACTTATTTAGTTAAAATACCTTGCTTGAATAACACTTCAGTTAGTGGCAAAAATGCTTTTTTAAAGTAAAAAAAACATAAATTGGGCTTGCTTTCAACTAGGAAATTGGTAATTTTTTTTCCATGATTCTACAAGAAAAGGCGAGGCAGTGTCAGGCGATTGCCTGACCGGAGTATTTTTGCTTAAAGACTATCCAATCGAACGCGAGGTATAAATATTCTCAACATTGCTTCATGCTCTGTGACAGTTGAGGGTGCAGGATGTGGGCTATAAATTTTTAATCCCATTCCGCACTCCCGGACTTTTTCTGTGGCGATCGCCGCTATTGCTCAGCCTTTTATCCTCTGAGCAATGTACCTCCTTACTCTGTCCGACCTCAATCAAACTATTCATACTAGCCCACTACAAGAGCCACCTCTTGTTCCTTCCTATCTGCAAGAACGCTTGCAACTGCTCGTCAAGCAAATTTTAATGGGATTACCTGTCGAGCCAATTCTCAACAGTCACCCCCAGTTCCAGCAGTGGGTTTTTCAGCTCAAAGAACTATCCCCATCACTATTTTTACCGCAGCGAAAACTGTTTGTTGACATTCCAATTCAAACAAAACTAGACCCAACAAAAAGGGGAGTGACAGAAGAAAACTCTTCCCCTTCTCCTCCATTCAAAGTGATACAAGTCCGTACAAATGTGGGTTTAGTCAAAGGAACACCCAGACTATTTGAGTGGGCGATTCGCCATCCTGTACTGACTTGGCAAGACCGAGTTAAGTTATGGGTAGCTGCCGAATTCTTCGAGATCGAGCCTCACAAGCTGCAACTCATTGTTTTGGCACTTCACCCGACTCAACCAGCAAAAAAAGTTCTGTTTGCCTGGGACAGCAAACAACACCGAAAAACTCAAAATTGGCTTTTGACTACCATTGAACGAGAGACAGAACAAACAGTTTTCAAGCTCAATGGTTATCTAACACCTCAACCGAAGGAAGTAGCAACAGCTATCAATTTGGATGAAATCAACGAAGTATCGATATAATCCGTTCACATTTTATTGCCATCCTCCTATCGAGAGATATGCACCCTATTCCCGACGCAATCGCCAAAAAATTAATACATTTCTTCTCTCCATAGGAGGATGACACTCTTTAATATGAGGAAAAACAATAGACTATGGATAAAATGTAGTAAGAATCTTAGCCGTGACTGCAACTACCGCCACCCAACCAAAAACAAGCCAACTAAAAACCATCCTCATAGTTGAAGATGACCCGATGATGCAGCTCGGTCTACAGCATATCCTCAATCGCCAACCCCATTTAACAGTAGTCGCCCAAGCTGTTAACGGTAACGAAGCCGTCAGTGCCGCACTGCAACACCAACCAGACATCGTGCTGATGGACATTGACTTGCCCGGAATCGACGGTATTGCAGCCGCGCAGCAAATCAGAGCCGCCCTGCTACATACTCGTATCCTGATGCTCACCCACCACAGCAATCCAACTCAGGTAATGGCGGCTTTGTCCAGCGGCGCTCACGGCTACTGCGTTAAAGGCACTAACGCAGAACAACTTCTAGCAGCTATTACGACTGTGCAAGAAGGTGGCAGTTACCTAGACCCTAAAATTGCCGACTGCGTACTGCAAAATCTCAAAACGCCGCTGCCCGATAGCTATGCGAAGGACGACATCAAGCTGACAGAACGGGAAATGCAGGTTTTGCAGCAGCTAGTTGAGGGTAAAAGCAATAAACAAATCGCCGCTGGGCTAGGCATGAGCGTCCACACCGCCAAAGGTCATGTAGAGATGATTATAGCTAAATTTGAAGCGAGCGATCGCACCCAGGCAGCCGTTAAAGCACTGCGTTTGGGGCTGGTTTAGCCGTTGGAATGCAGCTTCTAATTGTTCTAAAAAAAGTGGTTTTTGATGCGTAGCGATCGCGTAGCAAATTATGGCATATTGTCAATCTTCAAACTTTGGCAAGGTCAACCAAAACCTCGCTCCTTTTCCCAATTCGCTATCAACGCCAATATCTCCGCCGTGAGCCTCAACAATTTGCCTGCAAATGTAAAGTCCCAATCCCAATCCTTGCCTTAAACTAACTCCAACTCCCCTCGTATAAGGCTCGAATAATCTTGCACATTGCTGAGGAGAAATTCCTGCCCCATTGTCTGCAACCGTACAGCGAACCATCTCACCTTCCTTTTTAGCTTCTACAGTCAAAATAAACCCAGACTGATTGTATTTAACAGCATTGTCGATCAGATTGCCAAACACCCGCCAGAGCTGCTGGGCATCAGCATTGACTAAAGGCAAATCGGCTCCAAAAAGCTGCTTAACCTTGACTCGATGCTGGTTGAGAATTGGTAATCTTTCAATAAGAATATTTTGGACTAAAGTGGGCAGCGACAGCGGCTTCATGGCTAAAGAAGCACTTTTCACATCAAACTGTTGTGTTGCTGTTAGTGACTCAATCAACTGGAGTTGGCGCGAACAACTTTGCACCATAACCTCCATAGTCCGCCTATCAATAGCAATGTTACTGCCAGCATCATTGAGGCGACTTCGCAGCAGCAGCGACATTCCCGATAGAGGTGATCGCAAATCGTGCGAAACAGCGTGCAACAGCATTCTTAAATTGGCTTCTGCTTGCTGTCTTTCTTGAATTTCCTGGCTGAGCTGAACATTTTGTGTAGCCAATTGCACGTTAGCGCAGCGAAGTTGCTGCTGTAAACGCTGCATTTTAAGTTGGGCAGATACCCGCGCCAACACTTCAACAGGCTCAAAAGGTTTTATAATGTAGTCAGCACCGCCCGCCTCAAACCCTTTTACTTTGTCAAATACGTCATCTAAAGCGCTGATGAAAATTATAGGGATATCACAAGTAGCTTCAGATGCTTTAAGTTGACGACAGACTTCATAACCATCCATACCGGGCATTTTTATGTCTAGCAAAATCAAGTCGGGCGCTTGCAACTCTACTGCTTTTAAAGCTCGCGGTCCACTAATCAATTTCCTGACTTTGTAACCGTTTTCAATTAGCACTTGAGAAAGTAGTTGAATGTTAGCGGGAATATCGTCAACAATCAAAATGTCAGCCAAAAATTGTTTAGTTTGCTCCATCATCTATCGCCACCAAAGGACAGAGTTTTGAGTTTTTTCCGAATATTGCCAACCGCTATTTTCTCAGCCGCACTGTTCGCACCAGCAGCATTAACAGGCGACTTAACATCAGCCACAGTCACGGGTTCTTCTGGATCGTTCGGATGTGGCAGCAATGCCCGAGCGAATCGAATCCGCTGATCCAGCTCTTCATCTATATTGAGCAGTTTACCCGTCTGCTGCTCTACTGACAAAGCTTTCGCCCGCCTTTCAAGCTGCGGTCTGATGCTGCTGTCCCACAGTTGTTCAGACTCTTTAGCTCGCTTTATGTCGCCGGGCCGCACCGGAATCTTGAGAGGGTAGGGAAATAAAGCTTCCGTCCCCGTTGCGTAGGCCGGTGAAGTGATGACGCACTTGCCTTGAGGAAACCTCAGAATTTCGTCAGGACTAATCAGCGGTTTCTTTTGCAACTGTTCGCTCCAGTTGACAGAACGGCTCGTTTGCTGCCCCGTCGAGCTGCCGGTCGATCGATTTTTTACCAGCACTTCCACTTCCCCGTACCGCTTAGAATATTTCTCGGCTGTCTCAAAATCGCCGGGGTTGAAGAGGACGTGAGTTGACAGAGCACTGGCGATCGCCGCCCCTTTTTTATCCCCATAGAGATTATAGAGTTGATTGAGTGATTGAATGCCAACAATCGGTACGCCGCCAGCAGAACGATATTCGTTAGCCCACTGATCCATTCTGTCAAACTTGAGAGACGGAAACTCGTCTAAGCAGTACAAAAATGGGTCAGAACGTACCCGACTCAAATTAGACACCACACATAAGTGAATAGCAGCAGCTAACAGCGGCCCCACTACAGTGCGTCTTTGGTCATCTAATTTGAAAATAATGCACTTTTTGCCTTCTAAAGCAATTGGAATGGTGCTGCGACCAATAAATGCCCGCAGCAAATCTTTTTGAATGAAACTGGAGTAGGTTGCCTCTGCGGTTGCCTTGATGCCCGCCACTGTTTTTTCAGCATCTTTTGAACTTAATAACTGCGAAAAACTAGAGGCAATCCACCTGTCCATTTTGAGGGGATGACCGTCGGGCCGATGAACGGCGTGGTCGATGCGCTTGACCAAATCTGGCAGTTGAATAATTGCGTACACGAAAGCTAAATCCGGGTAAGGACTGCTTTTTGCCAACTGCACTAAACCCTTCGCCATCAACTCGCCTGCTTTCTCAAAAAACTCATTGCCTTTACTCTCCCCTGGACTAGCATTTCGAGCAATAACTTGTCCAATTTCTGCTGCCATTACTGCATCTTGTGCATCTCTCATAAAATCCAGAGGATTGATAGTGCCGCTGTAAGCTTCCCCCGGCGCAAACACTTGCACATCGTAGCCGTAGCGCACTGCAAGGGGTGCAAGCAGTTTCATCTGGTCTCCTTTTTTGTCGTAAATAATGGCAGGAAAACCTTGCTGGAATGCACTTTCAACCATGCGGTCAATGACGCTGAATGTTTTGCCAGAACCCGGAGCACCAATGACTAAAGTTCCGCGTTCTGCGTGGGGAAACCAAACCGTCGGATTTGCACCTAATAGCGTTTGCAATCTAGCGCTCAATCCCTGACAACCTTTAAACCAATAACTCGGCGTACCGCTCCACAAAGTAACGGGCTGCCGTTTTTTTTCTTTCATTTGCTTGAGGGCACAACCTGTGGCTGCCAATTTTTCAGCCGTCCCGCACAGCCGCCCGGAGGTAATTTTACCCTTGCCGTTTCCAACTAATTTGGAAACAATAAGTAAGCCTGCCATTAGCCCTAACATTGCCAGTCCCTCTGGCTTCATAAACTGACCCAACAACCCCCCAAAATCTATGCTAGTTAACGAACGTTTAGGAGGTTGAACTGCCATTGGTACTAAGGTAGCTTTGTTAATTTTAGGCAAAAATTGCAACTTGTTCATTTTTTTATCTCTTAAAAAACTAAATGTTTCAGCTAGCGGCTATCGCCTCAAGGGGGAGACCATTACAAAAATAGGTAAACAATGGTAAGAAGCAATAACGCGAAATCTCCCAGTAAGACAGTACAGAATTCTAGTGGAAACTCCAACAGGCAAAAGAACAAGAGTGCTGATTATTACGAGATAGATCCGGAGCTATTCAACAGTGAATACAACCAAACTCGCAAGCCCTCTTTGCCCTACGGAATCGTAATTAACGATAACCCAGCAGGTATTTTGCTCCCGAACGACCAGCTTGCCAAAGCCGAGTGGCACGCAATGCCTAATCAAGAGGAATTGACAACGGTCGAACTAAGCGAACAAGTGACGGGCTTACTGCTCCAAAAAGCGAGAATGTTGGTATTAGCTTTTGTGCCTGAGTACATCCGCTACAAAGATATTGAAGAAAATGGAGAATTAGCAGGTAGTTTTATTGGGCTTTACGACGAATATCGCGATTCCCTCGATAAAAAGACGCAGGAAGTGTGTTCCGAACACGCTCTCATCTTTCTAAATCCCAAAAACCAACCCCTGCATCAGGTACCGATTGTCGTCCGCTTTAAGAATGTAGCCCTTTGGAGCTTTAAGAGCGCTAGAGAAGAATTTTACCGCAATTTGGAACGGGCATTTGCTGATTGCTTTGGGAGAGATTACACCGGTAAAAATGACAAGTGGCGCTCTTTGGGAGTGTTGAATGTCGAGTTTAGAGCTATCAAAGAAGGGGAAGGCAAAAATAAATCGTTTTGCTGCAAAACTCACAGCATTACTCAGCCAACAGATGCTAATTTTCACAAGCTATTTCTCGGTCAAAAACCACAAAAAAAATTGATTTGGGGACTGCACAATAGCATTGCTGGTTTCATAGACGCTAGCGATGCCGGGTTGCCAGCTATAGCCGCTGGTGCCGAACCTGAAGTCCAGGCGTTGCCAGAAAGTGTAACTAACCGCAAAAATCGAGGTAAATTGTCGCCCCCTCGCAAAATTGCACAAGTTGAAGGAGGAACAGACTCAGAATTAGAGGAGTTAGATGAATTTTCCGAGGCGGCTGAGGTTGAAGTTGAGGTTGATTCAGAAGAAGATTTTGACTTCGATGAACCCGCCCTCTACTAAACACTAACCATCTTTGAAAAGCTGGCTATCAGCAAGTTGATAGGTAAGGCCGTCGTAGCAAAATTGAAGCTGGCGGCGGCCTTCTTTGGAAAGCTGATTCACTCCTAGACAAGGCAAACCCTCGTGCGAGGAACTGTCAGCCTCAAACAAAGGAGTTTTCGGCGGTTTATGGGGATCGAGATAAGCTGCAAATACTTCTGTTGGCATTTGACTTGAATCATTAGGAATTAAGTAGCCAACATAAAGGCAGCCTTTTGTGCCGCACAGAGCGGAATTATTGAAATCATAAAGGTTCAGCCGTCCTACCGAGCCATTAACTTGCCACACTCGCATTCTCTTAATCGCTTCCGCCGCTGCACTTGGCCCAGCCACTACTTTGAGTTCTGGAAGGCTGCTGTGTTCCTTTACGATTAGGGTTAAAGTTTCTTTTGGAGTGACTCGCAAAGCTTGTTGCCAAGAAGCTGGTGCGGTTGTTGCTGAACTAGAATTCGTGCAAGCAACTGTCCCCAATAATAGCGACAGGGCGGTAAAAACTGTCAAACCAATGCGAAACCAGTAACCAAGTTGATTTAACCAAACCGGGGGGTTGACAATCTTTTGGGTGCCTGCTGTTTGTTGCTTAACTCTATTTTGTTTAACCATTTGTTACTCCCCTCCTACAAAATACAAGAAAAAATAGGACACTAAAGCCGAAAAAAAAGACAATAAAAGAGAGATTGTTTGGCTGAACTAAGCTGTTGTATGTCTAAATCTTACAGTCAATTTTTATGACTTCCTTCGGCGAATACAAAACGACTCTACAATTTATATCGTGAACAGCTTAGAAGTCATATCTAATCAGTTGAGATCGGAATTATTATCTCTCTCTTCTCTTTCTCTGTGTCCTCTGTGCTCTCTGTGGTTTAATCATTCCGATACCACCAATTTTGATATCAATGCCATAAAATCATTAATGGTTTCAGCAATTAAAAACGTCCTGGTTGCGGAGAAGGTTGTTAGAGTTGTTAATAACTTGCTTTTCCACCTCCTCTTTCCCCTGGTTCAATGGGAGAGTGCAGCCGTGCCAAAACTAATTGCTAGTCCCAAACCGATTAGAATCATAAAAAGTTGCTGCTTTCGCTTATGAAAAAGTCGAATTAAAAACCACAATCCCACCAAAAAAGAGCTGAGGAAGGGCGCAACCTTAATACTCCAACTAGCATTTAAAGTAATGCCGGAGCCGACCGAGTTGCTGATGCCATTGCTGTCACCAGAATTAGCTTGGCAATTGTCGCTGGTATTGTGGTTATAAAGCTCTCGAACTTTTTCCCCGTACTGTTTGAGAGAGTAGCCACCTAAAATGTTGGAATAGCTGGCATCAATTTTACTGCCAGAACCCCCAAAGTGTTTTTGCGCTACTCGCTCAATTAAGCGATCGCCCTTGAATACCTGCCCAGTTTTAGGGTCAATTTCCTGTTGGCTGCTGACTAAGTTCTCAGCTAGAGAATTTTGCAAGACTTTATCCTGAACAGCAGGAGGAAAATATTGGAAGAGTTCCTCTCTTGTAGGTTTTTGGCCTTTGTTGACGTTCAGGATAAAGTTAGCCCCCCCTGGAATTGAACTGACAGTACGCTGCACGTCTTCCCGGTAGCTCATCAACTGATAGCGACCGATCGCCCGCCCGCAGTTGCGAGCTCCTTCGGTACAAACCATCTCGCCAATGGCTTCGTAGTCGGCACTGGCTGCACTTTCCAAATTGGCGGTTCCTTCGGAAAGTTTCGCTAACGCCTCCCCTAATGAAGCCACATCCACACCGCTAACGTAAGTCGCTGGGCGCGCGCACTCTCGCTTTGATTCACGTACCGGCTGAGCTGGTAAAGTGTTTTCTTTAGCTTGATTGGAACTCAGTGGCTTTGAAGGTTTTGTTTCGGATGCAACGCCTTTTGCGCGAGAAATACTGTTAGAAGAACCGCCCTCCAATCGACCGACAAACATAGGCGAATTAACGCCGTAACTGAGAAACGGAACCGGACCAATAATGTAAGGCGATTTGCCGCAGGGCAAACTAAACCTGAAGTACAGAGCCGTGTCAACAGTATCGCTGGTTTCTGATGGTTCCATTACCACTACTTTAAACACTTCCCCAAAAGAATGCCGGCCCGTCGGTTCCCAACCGCTCAAACAGCCAGAACCGCCTCGCACTTCCTGGTATTTGCCGCTAATCCACTGCTTGCCTTCTAGCGGCCCTGTGGCGCGGCGACCGGCGTTTTCCATATCGTCGAGTTCGATATAAGCGCAATCTTTCTCGCACGCTACCGCAAATCCTTCTACATCAGAACCGGAAATTGTATTAGAGCGTTTGCTTTCGTACCGACTGTAAATCATGTCAATTCGCATGATTGTGCTGCCAATGGACGCAATAGGAACCGGAAAATTAGAAAGCGGGACTTGACTCAGCAGCGGAATATTGCTGATGAGTTCCTCTGACCAGCCAGAGAACTGTTCTAAATTTACGCTATTAAGGTTGGGGATTTGGGCGAGCGCAAACTCAGATAGGTCAATTTGGTTAAGTTTTGCCTGCGCTAGTTGCGGTACTTGTTTTACAGCTTGACCAATTGGTAATTGGCTGATGTTAGGGTTCACTGCGGCTATTTGAGAAGATAAAGAAGCAATTGGAGGAACATCGGTCAATTGAAATTGGCCCAGATTCGGAACAATTTCAGCCAAGTGACCGACAGTTTGCTTGCCAGCTAAGGGAAATGCTGACAAGCTGATATTCTCTAAATTGATATCCCCTAATGCCAATTGTTCAATTGCTTGCAAAGACAGAATTTCAGGTTTTACATCGTTAATGTCCCCCAGCTTCAAGATGTTGTCAACAGAAGTGCCGGCTTGCCAGCTTCGACCGCCAGAACTTCCAGAACTAGCAACGGCGGGCAGGGAACTAAAGGTAATCTGGCTCCAATCTGGCAGCAAAACTCTAGATTGTTCTTTTTCCCAAATTTTAGTAGGTAAGGAACTAGCGCTAGCAATTGATGGGAAGCTGAAGAAAGTAATGCAGATGAAAGCAAAAATTAGGCAGAATGTACTGGCAGCTATTAAAGCAGATCCTACCTGGCTTAATTTTTTAAACTGCTTTGGACTGTTCATGGGAATCCTATTGATGTTAACTCAAATGCGGGTAAAAAAATCTGCTCTATTCTCTCTAGTTTGGAAAAACTTTAAAGGGTTTTTAAAACATTACGAAAAATAGAGCAGTATTGCAGAAATTAGCCATCAGCTAAATCTCCCACTCCCCCACTCTCCCACTCTTCCCCTCTCCCACTCTCCCACTCTCCCACTCTCCCACTCTCCCACTCCATTTTAGGAATTACCCAAAAACCCGGTCTTCCTATGTAATTCCGTCATTTTAGGTTGAACATGAGAACGAGAAACTAGGTTTTTTAGGTTGATGCGTCCTAGACTGCATTTCTCCATCTTCGCTTTTTTCTTTAATCAAGCTCCAGCTCAAGCTGTGGATTCGGGCGGACTGCTGAATCTGTCCAAGGAGTATCTGCTAGGTTGGACAAGTCATACACATTTTCTTGGTAAGCGTTGTCAAAATTACCTTGACGAACTTCTTTAGATGACGAGTAACCGACAGTCAAATCCGGTGTCGATTCGTAACCGGAGTTGTTATAGCCGGAATTAGGTTCAATCGATGAATTATGCATGGTTTTTATGAGTTTATGTGGTGAACAATTCCAATTTAAATTGCAGCTAGTTCCTGCAACTTCATTCCTATGAGCGATTTTGTTCAGTAAAAATTACCCCCTCCACATGGAGGGGGCAGCTCTATGAAAGTTACCTAACGGCTCTCAGCACTGGGCAATGCTATGAAACCTGTAAAAATGTCTTTTAAGAGAGAGTAGGAACTAAAAGCTAAAGAATACCCATGCTTAATAGAGGGGATATGACGCAGGTTGGGGTACGTTTAAAGCTACCAAATTCCTTCCCCATTTTTTATTTAAAATTTGTTCATTAAGTCCAAGCAAATCACTTGGTTTGGTGCGAGAATACCTCCGACTTTTATTACTTGCAGCTCTCCGATTTCGTGGGAATATTGTGCTTTAACTTGGGCAATTGCTGCATCTAAACTAGATGCCTGAGCAATATACACCTTCTCAAGAGCACTTAGTACCCAAATAGGTTTGGGCCACTTATGTCGAGGTTGGAGAATTGAATAGTGAATCACTTGACCAGTGTACTGAACAATTTCCTCGATCGCAGTTTCCGAACAAAACTCCCCCAATTCTGACTCAATACATTGTTTGAGTTCTTTCGCAGGAATCTGCTCAAAAACTGATTCTAAGTGCATTAATGCTGGTCTTGTCTGCTCTAATTGAGTGTGTTCCTGCACGACTAATGACTCTACGAAATGACTCACCTGGTTGATTATTGAGTCAAAATCTAGCTCCATCAATAAATGCCCTAAATACTCCCTTAACAAATTTCTTAGCTTTTCATCAGAGATATTGATACCGCAGGTTTTCAGATAAACTGAAGGTTTATTACCCAAATCCCGACCGCAGCCAACTTCTCCATTAGCTGCATCTTCTGCTTCTATCAGTTCCATCAAGCGCGGATAACTGGTTGTATCATCTATTGTGGATTGGGGCTGGGAGGGAATTGAGTTACTCATTTGTCTTTCCTTAATGTTTCAAAGTAATTAAGATTGTCTGGTTCTTCAGGATCTGGACCGCAGTCTAGCAGCCCCACTTTCAACTTTCTATAAAATACTAGCGCACCAGGCAGTGCGTGGAAGCCTATCCTTCCTTGGTATCCTAGTTCCTCACTACGAGCGATCGCAAAATCTATCAGAGTTCCACCTACTCCCTTATAAGTTGGAGGATTGCTAATAGTTGGTCGATTCCAGGGAGCCGTTGCTAGGGCTCTGACGTAAACCAATCTTCGTCTCAATTGAGACTCAATATAGCAGCGTTTTTTGAAAATATCGATAGTCATTAAACCCTGAGTTATGCCATCACACTCAATGGCATATAGTTCATCTCCTGGTAAAAATTGAGTTCGATAGCTTTTACTAACCCAATTCCAGTATTCATCTTCTTCTCCACTCCCTCGAAGGGTTGGTTCCCAGAGGTTTGTGGCATCTTCTAAATGCTTCTCAGTAACGGATGTCAGGATAGCATTAACTACCTGTCGATCTCGAACTCTAAGAAGCTGGATAGGGCGATTCAATTGCCAAACCTAATTATTGTGACAACTACATTATATATCCTAATCTTTAAATTTAAATTCAAGCAATATTTTCCCACCCACCTCTATATAAAAATCTTTTTTACAATCTAATCGTTCCGAATTAAAGTCGCACTTAACAGTGCTGTATGGGTGAAGTTCATACATCTGAGCTCACCGTTATGAAAAAACTCCTCGCTATCGCTCTAACAAGCCTTTTGCTCTTAATGGCAACAGACGCTAACGCAGTCGTCTGTAAAAAGATTACAGAGGGCAAACCCGGCTGCGACCTTTTAGGCGGCACTTGGGATAGTCAAAACAACTGTTGCCGACTCTAAAGTTGGCAACTATTTTCAATGAAAACCAGGCAACCCCTGGTTGTTTTTAGACCAACCGCCATCCTTTATGTCTTTTACCTTATTTCTAAAGTTCAGGACTTAAATTGATTTACAAAAAACCGAATAATAACTCAATACGCTTGGGTTAGCGCTTTCAGACGAATTTAATTTCACGGATTTTTTGGAATTCCCGACTTGTGAAAGGAAGTCACATTGTTCTGAGTCCAAGCGTATTGACTTAAAACTCGTATACTTCCCAAATAAAACCCATTATCCTCAAGCTACCTAATCTCGAATACCGGCTTAAAAATAGTAAAATTTCGTGCATTATTGACAGAAAGATAGCCTTTCATTTTTTTTAGAAAAGCAAGTAATTATGAAACCTACTCCGCTAAACCAGCAGAAACAATCAACCGCTATTCCAACTTCTTTGACGCCCGAGAAACTTAAAATAGCTCAGTTCCCAGTTACACTTAAAACCCCTTACCAACTGATCGATACTGCTTTCAATCTTGAAACAGCCCTTCAACCATTCCAACAAGCAAAAATTATCGGTATAGACTGCGAAACGACAGGGCTTGACCCATATCAAGCCAAAATTAGATTGTTACAACTTGCCATTCCTGACCATCCAGTAATCATTGTAGATTTATGGGCAATTGAACCGAGTTCCCTCGAACCGTTACGGCTGCTCTTAGCGAGTCCTGCACTGAAGGTAGGTCACAACCTCAAATTTGAATGGCAAATGCTCGCTTTTGCCGGACTGGAACCATCCAAACCCTTTTTCGATACCTATTTGGCTTACCGAGTGCTGACGGCTGGACTAAAACGCCATTTGTCCCTAGATGCTGTCACTGAGAATTTGTTGAAAGTAAAGCTAGACAAAACGCAGCAAGTTAGCGATTGGTCGGGAAACTTAACACTCGCTCAACTGCAATATGCTGCTACCGATGCTGCAATTTTACTCCCGCTGGCTGCTGCTCTGCAACAAAAACTGAAAGTTTCTAAGCTTTGGAAAACTGCTTTACTAGAGTTTGCTTGTCTGCCTGCGGTGGCTTCTATGGAACTCAACGGAATGCTTTTAGATAGAGAACAGTGGAGAGTTTTGGGAGTGAAGCTCTGTCATCAACGCGACTCTCTTTTAAAACAAATTAATTCACAACTCCATCGACCTAACCCTAATCAACAAATCTCTCTGCTGCCCGAATTTACGGATACAATTAATCCTCGCTCTCCCAAGCAAGTCTTAGCGGCTTTGCAAGAAAAAGGTATTCCTGTTACTTCCACTAGCTCTCAACATTTAATTCCTTTGCAAGGCGAGTATCCCGTTATTCAAGCACTGTTAGAATACCGCAGTTTATCGGCTCGTATCGATACTTTTACTCTGGGTTTACCTGAACGCATTCACCCGATTACAGGGCGCATTCATCCCAATTGGTTTCAGATTGGTGCTAGATCAGGACGGTTTAGTTGTCGAGAGCCAAATTTAACGAATATCCCCAGAGACAAGGAAACCCGACAGTGTTTTAAAGCTGCACCCGGTTACGTCCTGCTCAAAGCCGATTACAGCCAGATTGAACTGCGAATCATGGCGAAGGTTTCGGGCGATCGCACGATGGTGAAAGCTTACTCCAAAGGGGAAGATTTGCACTCTCTGACCGCTTCTTTGGTGCTAGCAAAACCTTTATCTAAAATTACTGTCGAAGACAGACAGCTCGGTAAAATTATTAACTTCGGTTTAATTTATGGCATGGGAGTTACGAAATTTAAGAATATGGCTCAAGCAGAGCATGGAGTAACTTTAACGCTGCAACAAGCTTCACACTTTCGTAAGAAGTTCTTTGAATCCTATACAGGTATCAAACAATTTCACGCCAAAGTTCGGAGCGCCTGGAGCCGAGGTATTCGAGAAAGTCGCACTGTCTTAGGCAGAAGGAGATTATGGTCAAAAGATACTAAACCGCTGCTTAATGAGATGCTAAATAACCCAATTCAAGGGATTAGCGCTGACATTACTAAACTCGCTCTGGCTCTACTTTTTCTGCCTCTGAGCAGCACGGATGCTAAACTGATTTGTGTGGTTCACGATGAAATTTTAATAGAGTGTCCTCTTGAAGAAGTGAGGCCAGTTAAAGCCTTGCTTAAAAAATGTATGGTGAGAGCTGGGAATAAGTTTCTCTCTCCGATTCCTTGCGAGGTAGAAATTAAGGTGATGGAAAGTTGGGGAGGCTGAGAGATTAACCGGGAACGAGTGGGGAATGGGAAGTAGGGAGAAACCGCACCGCAGGCATTGCTGTAAAAATTCCACTTCTTTACCCCTCCCCATTCCCCACTCCCCTAACAGTCGCGGCACGATTCTTTATCATGCAATCAAGTTTGATCGTAAGCAGGTGGCCGATACTCGAATAATTCTTGCTCTGCAGCCGCAAATTTAGACCCATCCCTCCCAGAAGCAGGCCGAGCAAAGGACGCTTTGTTGCGAATCCCCTGGATATCTTCAGAAGAACGCTCAGACGACAGCACAAACTGAGTTCTCTGATAACGCAGATCGGTCAATTCAATTTTACCAGGTCGCCCTTCACAATAAGCTCGTTCGGCACAGCGTTTAACTGCGATCGCAATTTCAGCACTCGTTGCTCCCGCATAATCAGATAGTAGCGAATACCACTGTCGGTCGCTCCAAAGATTCTCTTTTCCTTCCCCAAACTGCTCTGGGAAATACTTAGCTAAGTGCAAATTGAAAATCTCATAGCGAGCGCCGCTGTGTGGCAAATCCACAAACCAGATTCCGCCGTCGTCAAATCTGCGGATAAGTTCAGCCGGCAGCATTTCTAAGCGGTTAACAGTAGCTAACATTAACACGGGGCTTTCATGCTCCTGCATCCATGTGAGCAATTTCTGCGACAGTCGCCTAGCTACACCGCCATCAGCATTTGATTCCCAGCCAGAAAAACCCTTGTCAAAATCGTCAAAGAACAGCACGCAGCCGCCCAAATTATCGGCTGTATCCAGCATTTTGTTGAGAGCGCGATCTGGATTAGAGGAACCTATAATATTGCCCCAACTTGCTGCTAAAAGCGCATAACCTAGCTTCTTAGCAGCTAGCTTTGCACTCAAACTTTTGCCAGTCCCCGGCGGCCCCCACAGCAGCATTCCTTTGGGAGGTCTGAGGTGATATTTCTTGGCATCAGCTTCTGACAGCTTTACGACTTCGCTCAAATAAGCGTCTAATAAATCTAAACCGCCAGCATGAGGCACGTCTGGAGAAGCAATGAACTCCAACCCCTGGTCTCGAAGTTGCGATATTTTATGCTCTAATACCAACTGTGCGATATGGACAACTGAAGCGGTCATAGAGAGCGATCGATCTAACACCAATTCAATTTCAGTAGTTGGCAGCCCTAGACTAGAAACAGCCAGCCGCTTTTTAGCAGCTACCGCATCTAAACCAAAATCAAGGGAACAATTGCGATCGCAAAAATTATCTACAAGAACTTCGACTTCAAAACGATCGGGTAACGGACATTTGAGTAGAGGAATTAATGGACTTAGCTTTGATGGCAATTGGATGTACTCGCCCAGCAGTACCCAATATTGGTCGGCCCAACGCCCTTTCAGCTCAAAGAATGCGTTAGCCAATTGAGAATAACGTCGGACAAGAGGCTGTTCGGTACTGTCTGACTCCAAAATGTCCTCTAACAAAAAGATACCGGGGCAGTCATTTTCCAGCAGAAATTGCAGGACATCACTCTCGACAGATAGCTCAGTTTTACATAGGACGCATTCACTGTTATACGTTTCCGAAATATCTGAAACGCTTGTCATATCTGAATGACAACCTAAATTCGGGAGATTTTTATCCAAACACCGCACCTGTTGAAGAGTTGCATAGCCTGGATTCCAATAATAAACAGGTAAACAACACTCACTGGCGTACTGATGAAATGATGACAAGATTTTTTGGCGATCTGCACTGTAATATTCGAGGGCAAATATTTGAGTTTGAGTCGCTCTTAAATTAGACCAAGCAGTGAAAAATTTCATGAGGTTATACATCTAAATAGAGGATATTTAACATAAAAGTTTAACTAACATAATTAAAATTTAGCTTCCTGCTAATGAGCGAAATACTCCCCCTCTACTGGAGGGGGTAATTGTGCCTAACGGCACTCATTAATTGATGTTATGCAAGTTAAATTGTCAATCATGGTCACAAGTAAAAAGCAAACCGCAGCCACTCCCACTCGCTCTCAGTCACCAGTGCCTGCTAAATCTAAGCCACCTGAAAAACAGAACAGTCAAACTGTCGGCAGTAACAATGGAGCCAAATCAAAACCTCAACCTAACCTCAGCTCCGAGCAACTTGCTGGCGAGCTAGTCAAACAGATTCGCAATACAATTCATAAGAAGTACGGCGTGACAATTCAGCGTCGCGATAGCCGTATTTCGACAAAGGTTGGCCACGCAATTCGCGAAAAACTGGGATTGGATATTCAAGCTCAGTTGAACAAGCGCAACGGCAATGGCAATGGTAAAAAGTTCGACTGGCAAGAGTGGAACAATACTGTGTTTCCCAAGCTAGTTGGCCGACCCGAGGAACTCAAGTATGATGTCGAAGTTGTTGCCTTAGCGATGAGCCAACTTTACGATACAATTGCTGACAACCCGCAAGCTGCCATTGCCGATTTAATGGAGTTCAATGCTCAAAGCTTAAAGCGCCGCAACGAGTTAGCTAAATCCTCTGAAGAAGATACTGAAGAACTCGATGACGACGACGAACTCGATGATGAAGATGATGAAATTGATGACATACTCGATGAAATTGATGAGGATGACGAAGACGAGGAAGGCGATGAGGATGAGGATGATGACGATGAGGAGGATGATTTTAGTTTAGATGAAGACGAAGAATTTGAGGAAGACGACGAATAATTGCTAAAGTTTGATTAGAAAGCTCTGCTGAAAAAGCAGAGCATTTTTTTGCCTCTATCGAAGCCTTTTCCACGAATTGCGATTCAGGGTAATGATTGTCGCCACCGTCCGAATCAGGACGCTCTGGGAAGCAGACCCAACAAATTCACAATCAAGGAAAATTGGACCTTGGTTGTGAATTTAATTTTACCCACTCACCCACCCACTAATTTTTTTGAATTAATTGTAATTAGCAGACTGCCGTCGCTTTAGTTGTGAAAAAAAACACGCTTGAGGGTTAATCATGGCTAATCGCAAATCCGCTCCAACTCCGATGCAAAAGCAATTTGCAGAAACTCTTGAAGAACAGCGCTTCGAGATGTTTTTGCACGTTGCCCGCGAGTTAACGGGACGTGCCAAACAACGACAGTTACAGAAAGGTAAAGCTCTTGACTGGGAAGCGTTCAATACTTGGTTTAACAAGCAATATGAAGGCTACTCGGCTGACGAGATGCTTGAAGAAATCTTGAGCAACGTTTACTGGCTTTCATCTGAGCAAGCAGTGATTGACTTGCACTTCCGTTATATCGAATCGGCAGTCAAAGCTTCTCATAAGAAAAAGGCAACTGACGATAATGAAGAGATTGATGATTTTGTCAAATAATCAATGACGACCCCCGATAAAGGGGATAAAATCCTGCTCCAAGCAGGATTTGTTTGGCCCGCCCACCCACCGCACCAGTTCGATTTGCGACATTTATGATCGCATTCTCACAAGGATTTAGTTAATAGCACTTATGGAGTAATAACTTGATTATGTCATTCTGAACCCTTGACGGAGTTTACCATCGAGCGTAGGAAAGCTTCCGCAAGTAATGCGAATAATCTCAAACCTTTGCAACCTAGTTATAAAGCTTAAGTTATATATAGTTAATTGGTTTTATCCGAGAATGTAGGTTACTCAATAAGTCAGCGTAAAACCCTTTTGCAATAAATTAAATAACTGTTTTTGTTAAAAAGCTTTGATATTAAACGCGAGCGCGTTTGAGAGATGTTCCACTTGCAAATTATAATCATGTACGAACCTATTCAGCATTTTCTTACCCTCACAATTGAAACTGTGGTAATTTTTGGTTACGGTGGCTTAATTGTTCACTATCTCGCTACGCTGTTAGCATCGAAGCGGATGAATCATTCTGAAAAACTCTCAGCAGAACTTGCCCCAGATTTTGTGCCTCTTCTCAATGAAATTGCTTCCTTTCCTGCTGTTACCGAATCGGCAGCAACTCCAGAACCCACAGAAGAACAGCGCCTCACCTCTTCGCTACAATTTAAAGCCGAATTTGCTTCTAATATTCAACTCGATACCGATACATTAAATCTACCCTTCATTCAAGTCGATAGCCTGACTCTTCGACAATGCCGCACCGTTATTAGAGCGCTCAATTCCACTCTCCCACGAAGTGAGCATATTCGCATTAAACTCAACAAAAAAGATGTGCCAGCCGATTCGTTAAAATTTCAAATTAAGAAGCACTTTGAGCATCGACCGCAGCAAGTTGTCTCCCTAATTGAGCAAATTTTGAGAGTTAGTTAGCACGCTCGGGGAATCAACAAGCCAATTAGTCTTTTATTTCAAAACAACTTCTGGTAACGAGTTGATAAAAAGTTTTTTTTAGTGGAACCCTCCTTTTCCTGACCAGGCTATTAGTTACTTTTTTCACCATTGCCAAGGGGAATGAGACCCCTGCCAATCTGTTCGATCAACTCGTTGAGACTCAATCCCCGTTCAATTGCGATCGCACCAATTTCCTCCATCCTACCGACGTTACCTGGATATAAGCTACATAGCAGCATATCTGCCGGCAGCGAAGATTTTTTGTGCGGTTAATTGCAAGTCGGGAAAAATTGATGAAATAAGCCGATCGTCATTTTGAAACAACTGTTTTTGATACTCGTCTTCTCGCAACGTACAAATTGTAACTGTCGGCTGTTTGGGTTTGCCAATATATTCTCTGCCACCAATGCCCAAATAGTCAACAATCCAATACTCAGGCACTCCAAGCAGGGCGTAATCTTCAACTTTGCGAGCGTAATCGTTCTGCCAGTTGGTGCTAACGACTTCAGCAATCAGTTTAATTGAAGAACCTGATGTAATTACAGGTTCTTGTTGCCACAAAGGTTCATTAATTAGTCGAGTTTGGTCTAATACAAGCACATCGGGGTGAAAGGCTGTTGCTGTTCCTAATAGTTTGATGAGACAGCGAGGGGGGATAAGGTAGGGTAGATCCAGGCGGTCAATTTCTACATTCAGTTTTCGTCCCAGAAAACCGGATACTTGTTCGTGCGGCCCTGTTGGTTCCATTTCGGTTAATTCACCATCAATCAGTTCGTAGCAATCGCTGTCGCCGTAGTTTGTAATAAATTCATCAACAGTTATAAGTTTTGGAGGTGATTGAACCATTATATTTTTTTTGATACATTTATGGCACAAAACCGTAATTTTTAACAAGTTTTTACAGATAAAAAACCCGTCATTACTATCAATAAAACTTCTAGTAACGAGTTGATAGAAAGTTTTTTTTATCTAACCTCCCTTTCCATATCTGGCGATTAGTTACTTTTTTCACCATTGCCAAGGGGAATCAGACCCCGGCCAATCTGTTCTATCAACTCGTTGAGACTCAATCCGCGTTCAATGGCGATCGCGCGAATTCCTTCCCATCCTACCGATGTTACCTGAATATTTCTTTGCTTCTTGGGTTCTTCATAGCGGGGTTGTCCCCCAGAGCGGTTGAGGTTGGCTAGTGAGTTGGGATGGGGGTGAATTCCTTTCCTGGGTGACATAGCGTCGATAGCATTTCCTTTTTTTTACTATTTTCGCATTTTCTGGAGGCTTCTCGACGATAACTATGTTAGTGTTGAATAGTTCAAGAAAATTCCTGCCCGCGCTGACTCCCCTACTCCGGTTGCGGTCGAGCGCGGGCGAGCCTTGCATTCAACAAACTCGCCAGGAATGCGTCAAATGCAATCAGAAGCAGACGATCGGGAGCCGCAAGCGTTAATTGTTTTGCCGGGGGGTATTGGAGGGTGTACCTCTTGTGCTGCGAAACAACTGCGAATCGACCCCGAATTTCAATCTCTCATTCCTCCCCTGAGTAAAGACGAAAAAGCCGCCCTGCAAGCGAGCATTCTGGAGGAAGGATGCCGCGATCCGTTAGTAGTCTGGGCCGAGGAAAAGCTTCTCATCGACGGCCACAACAGGTTCGCCATCTGTACCGCGCACGGCATACCATACAAAATTGTAGAGATGTCTTTTGACAGTCGGAATGCAGTCAAGGTCTGGACGATCGCCAACCAACTGGGACGGCGCAGCTTGACGCCAGAATCCGTTAGCTACCTGCGCGGCACCTGGTACGAGCTGACCAAGGAATCTCACGGGGGCAAGCGTTCGGCAAACTGTCATTTTGACAGTTTGACAGACAAAATATCGCCAGATAGAGCAAGCTGTCAAAATGGCAGCTTGACAGACAAAACAATGCCAGATGAGGCAAGCTGTCAAAATGACCACTTGACAGACAAAACAATGCCAGAAGGAGCAAGCTGTCAAAATGGCAGCTTGACAGACAAAACAGCACGAGAGTTAGGAGAACGGTTCAAAGCTTCCCCCAGAACGATTTACCGGGATGCCCAATTTACTCGAGCTGTGGATGCTCTCAGTTTTATTGGAGGGGACGAAGTGAAGTGGAAAATACTGAATCGCTCTGCTGGGCTGACCAAGAAGCAGGTCATCGCTTTGGCAAACGACACTCGCAGCAATCCGGCTCAGGTTGCCAAAACTTTACAGGGGCGCGACAAAAAAGTAAAACCTGAAGGCGAACCTAAGATCGCCCACCACCTGACGCTCAAAATTGGTTCCTTGGTGGAAGTGTACGCACCCGATCGCCAGGACGTTAACGGTCGGTTGGGGCGCATTCAGTCAGTGGGCGAGAAAACGGCTACCGTGTGGATGCGGCACATCCCTACTCTTGCCATGAATTTGCATACCTTCAAACACTCGGCTCTTACTGCTGTACCGCTCGAAAATCAACCCGGACTTCAAGAAATTTGCGATCGCACTGACCGACTTCACCAATTAGGAAATCTAGATCCTTTTGAGATAGAAATCCTCAACTTGTTAGAAAGAACAACGGCTCTTACTCCCACCGAATTGCAGTATTTAGAACAGATTGAGGATAGACACAAACTTGATTGAGTGCCTCACAACTATTTTTCATTTTGAGAAAAGCAATAACTTCGGAAAGTTTATTTGATTCACTTGACAGTTCAAACACTGAATCAATCAATTTTTGTTGAGCTGCTAATTGTTGCAGTGAATAACAAGCTATTGCTCGCACTCGCTCGGGAGACTTGCTAGCATTTTTGGCAGCAAACGGTCCCCAGAAAGCACTCAGTACAATCTTAATCTGTTCCGATATTGGGTATGTTTGACTCAAACAGTAATCCCAAACCATCTTATCGAATGGGTCGTTTAGTGCAACTAAAACACCCGATATTTGCGACTGCACTTGCTTCTGATTTTGGTCAGGTAACGGCTGATTGTTCAAATTGGCAATCATAAATTTCTCCTGTTAAGCTAACTTATTTACATCCCATTCAAGACTTTAGTATTTGCCCTCAAGGAACAAACTCTCGTTCTTGAGGGGAGCGAATCCACAAAGTACAAAATCCTTTTTGTGCAGGTTTACCCTCTACTGTCAGCGTCACCCCCAATCGATTTATCTCAGTTTCACACAGTTTTTTGCCACCTTTCTCGCTCAACAAAGCTTGATTCCAGCTCATAAATTGGCGAGCATATTTCCCTTCATTGCTTGTTGCCCACTGAATTGTATCCGCGTTCTTGCGAGCAAACTGACCCTCTTTGCTCAGCCCCCATTCGAGCGCTACGGCTTGTTCTAAAGTGAGCTGGCGTGGCCCTTTTGGGTCGAGTTCAGGCGCTGGAATGAACCGGGGCAGCGCTAACCCGATAAACGCGCCGATCGCCATTGCCCCTAACACTACCCCGCTCCCAAAAATCACCGACCAAATATCGTGAGCAACTTTCTCTAAAGCTGCTTGTCGCACTAGGGTGTAAACTGAGTTAGAAATGTGGCGATGTTGCACCTTAACAGCCGCTTTTCCCTGCCGTTCTAAAAACTCCCTGCTTTCTTTTTCCCAATTTTCAGTAAGCTGGCGAACTTGTTCCAGTTCTTGAGAAATAACAGCTTGAGAATCTTTCAAATCACCTTGCCATTGAGATTGCCAATTCTTGAAAAACTGGTCAATCTCTTGTGGTTTTTTTTCTAACAGCAGTTCGAGTTGACCTGTAGCCAGCAATACGATAAAAAGCGGGTCATTTTTATTGAGACCGTATCGGTAAGCTGTCTGAATGACATGAGAGCGAAATTTGGAGTCTTTTCCCTTGAGTACCTGGCTGATTAGTGACTCAGTATCTCTCTCGTACATGGGAGGGGCCGATAAAGGATCTCTGTTCAGAGCTTCTCTTTCCCTCGAATCATCGTCTATGAGTTCCCAAAACTCCTCTTCATTTAGCTTACTCCCATCTGATTTCAACTTTTCTTCTACTGCATCTTCTGGAAATCTATCTGGAGAATCGGGCCAACTTTGCGAATTTTCAGCGAATTGTATGGAATTATTTTTGGTATTATTAAGTCTGCCCTGTTCCCTTGGCGTTTCCAATATCTCGCCCAACTCTTGAGAGTCAACTTCGGAAAGTTCTTCTAAAAGTCTATCGGACATTTAACCTCCTACCTAATCAAAATCCTAATCTTTATGCTGTTCGGCACCGCGCCTTCTATAGTGTGAACTCATATTTTGTCCGTCTCCTAACGAGTTCATCACCCATTGATATCGTTTCCGGCTGCATCGTCAGGTGATAAATTAGAGGGAAATTCATGAATGATTGTTACAAGTCGCCACCTATCTCGGCGCAATTTTCAGTTGTTCGATTCACAGTCAACAGCGTCGCCCTGCCCTTCGACTACGCTCAGGAACCGCGTAGCCGAAGGGTCGAAGGGTCAACAGTCAACATCATGTCTGAGTGCAACCGGAATTGATATGACTGTAAAATTTACAGGAATACCCGCAAATTATCGGTTTAGACACTATCTGTAGTATTAAGATGTGTTTCGGCACACCCAGCCCGCTGGCCCAGTGGTGAAGAAGTTTTTGAAACCCTGGAAATCTCGTAGCGGGCGATCGATCGATCAATCTTCTTACTTTCTGAATTTAAACGCAATAAACAACGTTTATTGCTAATATACAACGCCTGGGATAACACAACTGCGTTGATTGCACTCAGCCAGCGGGCTGGTTTCGGCACACCCTATCAGTAGAGTGTGTGCGTAAGCCTTAATTTAGATTATTAAAAGCTTACGATACCTTTTTTACAAATTACAGCCTCCTGAGACTTTACAACCTGTTGCTTATTTTGTTACTCATTTTGGGGTTCATTTTCTATCTGCATTTCCTCATTTTTTTTTTGTTCATAGGGCGCGATGACTTCTTTTTTATTGCGATTGGGTGCGTTGTTAAACAAACCTACATCTTCTATCAGACGGAAACAGTCTTCCAGAAAAGTATGCAATCGCTGCTGACTAATCAAGAAGAATTCTGAGTGTTTCATTGCTTGAGAAAATGACAACCGCTTCGTATCAATAAACTTGCGCTCTCTTGCACTCAGAGCCGGCAAATCTACCACAGGAATTCGGTAATTATTAATGAGCTTGTTCATTTCCTTATGGCTTTGTACGTGCGACCAATCTTTGCAAACTCCAAAATTGCGGACAAAAATGTGATTGAGCTGACCTTCAAAGTAGTTGAAAGAGTCAATAAACATTTCAATGCTGTCCGTCGTGCCGCCGCAAATAAACCACTTGCATACATCAACTCCTGACTGCTCTTTAAAATCGGGAGAAGTTAAATTAGCTTCGTCAATCCATTTGTTGATAATGCTGTAAACCCGAGCTGGTAAATTGACAATCACAGGAGTTTCTACTGCTGTTTCAAAAATAATATCGATATCGAAAAACTTCTCTTCATCTTCAACTAAAGCTACGATTTTTGCATTGTGTTCAGGATAGCGCTGCTGCACGTCAGGATTTTGAAAATCACCATCAATTAACGTGTACAGCAGTTCATACTTCTGATTGAATTCAACCAGAATCCGAGTTAGCATGGACTTGCCAACGCCACCTTTCTCGCCGTCAACCAAGTGAATCATGTTAGTCATTTCATTCCTCCTTGCTGGATGTCGATGTCTATTCAAGACTTAATAATTTTTAACTAAAGCTAGGCCCGACCATTGCTGGATCGAAACCAGCTAAGTTAAATGCGCTGTTTTCAAACTCAACTTCTCCCGAAAATTCCTCTGCTTCTTTTTCTTCGGGCAAACTTGCGGGATTTGAACTCTCAGGGGCAGTTAATTCCGTAGCAATAGATGCACCTGAATTCGATAAGTGAGGGAAAGTAGCTAAAGGAATTAAACCCGAAGAAATACCAGGGGCAATTGCTCCTAACTCGGTACAGTTAAATCCCGCATCTCGGCAAACTTCATCTATCTGCCTAAGCAAAAAATTAATGCTTTCTCGCCTCAAATACTCTAACTCTGTACTAGAATGACTACCGCTATTGCGTAATGATGCTAACAGCCACCGCGCTTTGATTAGAGGTAAAATCGTTTCCTGTAAACTAAAAAAAGGATGATTTTGCAGGTAAGATAGCAAGATAGCGTCTTCGGAATCTGGCAAAACTTGACAGCGCCAGCAAAATTCCTTGTAACGTTTTCTAGGCATAATTCCTCACCTTCTTTCCAGCACCTCGGTAGGGTCCTCCCAATAAGAGAGCTGCATCTAAGTTTGCTTCTGATTCCTCTAATGAAGGTTCTGTATTGGACGACTCCTCCTCCTCACTCCATTTATTAGAATCATCTAAGCAGCTATCTTTGATACTTGAATCAGCATTTTGTTGAGCGCAAACTTCACTGTTTTGTTCAGTAATAATTTCAGTGTTTTGTTCAGTGGGTTCCTCAAATTTTTGTTCAGCGGGTTCTTCAATTTTTTGTTCAGTAATATCTTCAGTCTTTTGTTCAGTAGATTCCTCAAATTTTTGTTCAGTAGATTGCTCGGATTTAGCGTGAGTAAATTGCTCAATTTTTAATTGAGTAGGTGGCTCGGATTTTGGGTGAGTAGGTTGTTCAGATTTGGGCTTGGTAGATTGTTCAGATTTGGGCTTGATAGATTGTTCAGCACATTCTTTTACACTCTGTATATCAGTTGCAGGGAGTGGAGCATCTCCTGAAGTAGAAGTTGTATCTTCTGCCCTCTGAGAAGTTGCCGCAACAGAGCTTTGCCTCAGTACCTCAAACTGAGATTTGAAGTAAGAAAATAGTCCGTAAACATCAGCTATGCGGCAACCTAAACCATCAGGATCAAGTGTTTTTGGCACTGTTATACCTGCGTGCCAAGACAGCGAATAATGAGAAAACTGATTTCGCAGTTCTGGCTTCATATATTCAGAAGTACCCCCGCAAAATACAATTTCATCTAAATCGGGCGGCAGCACTTCATTAATCCAATGAGATAGCATTCGAGCGTAGTCGAAGCGAGACAGCTTGACTGCTTCAATCAATTGGTCAACTTCTCGATCTTTAGCTGTTTCCTCTCGATTCCGAGCAATTCGGTAAAAGTAAGGGCGGTTGTAGCTTACGCCCGCTTGAGCGATTGATAAAGCCAAACGGGAAGCATCGTAGTTAGATGTTCGCTCTTGAACTAGATCCACCAACCTTACCATTCCTAAGTCTGAAGTTTTGCCCTTACCGACAGCACCGCGTGCCGAAACTATTACCGAAGCATTGCGAAATCCTACCATAACAAAGGCAGTTACCCGCTGCTTGAAGGCTGAACCTAAATTACTGTTGTGGATCAAAGCAATGCCGCCGCCTTCTTGCAAAGCTTGGGTTTTGTCCAGGGTAACGGAGAGCTTGCCTGTGGGTGTTTCAAATGAAGCAGAGTATTGACTTAATATCTCAAAAAATTGCTTGGAGTCATTAAACTCGCCTGGGGGCAAGAAAACGGAGATCGCAGCGCTAAATTGACTGCCTAAATCTAACTTCCGCGACACTACCCACAAAGCTGCTAGAGCTTTGTACAAAGCGCTACTGTACTTCAGTCCCGCTAAACCGATGTGAGCATTGAATTGCGATGCTGCTAGGTAACCAACGGCTCGGCATTCATTACCAATTGCCACCCAAGCAATATTTTCGGGAGATGCTGATGCGAGGTTGGGTTGTGTGAAACAATTGGCTATGTCTTGGCTCACTGGCCCCACCTGCGATTCCATTACAAAGGAGTTCGCTTTACTGCCTGCTTGCGAGCTTTGGCAGAAAACTCTAGTAGATAAGCCGCCAAAATCTATAGCCAGAATCGCATCTGGTATTGAGGATTTTTTCTTCATAAACGCTGGCTTTTATTACGTTACAAAATGATAGTATTGGCTTCAGTTTAAGTCTGACCTCACCAAATCCGGTGGTTTTGGATAATTAAAATAGCCCCCTCCAAATGGCGGGTACAGACTGCTTTTCAAGGAAACCCTCTCGGTTTGTGTCAGTTGCTCTGCGCTTCCTACAAATAGCAACTATGTCAAGGTTAGGCTAAGATGAAAGGCGAAAGATTGATTTTGATAACTATCCTGTCTTCGTTTAACTCAAGCTGAGCGGGTAATTATGGAGATTCAAAGAAATAAATTGGGTACGGTAATCTTCGGGCAGCTTGATTTGATGTTTCCGCTCGAAACTTTGCAACTCGGCTTCCGCAAGCGTTTGCCTCAGTTTGTATTGGTGAGAATCTGCGCGTGTTCCGTGCAGATTTTTATCTTCTTGCTGCAAGGGTTGAAGGAGTTCTGCTAATTCTTTAATATTCTTTGATATTTTCAATTGCCGATTCCAGAGAGCAATCCATCATATCCCAGTCAATGCCATCCTCGGGGAACAGCGATAATTGTCCAGGCGAGACGTTGGATTGCCCGCGGTTGTGATAAGAAAGGTGACACGCGGTACACAGAGCGATTAAGTTTTCCGGGCGGTTGTCCTCTGGTATCCGGTTGCGATGGTGCACCGCCAAAGTTAAAGCACACCGTTCAGATTTGGTTAAGCCGCTTTGTTTGCCGGGTCGGAGGCATTGTTGGTTGCACTTAGCACAGCGCCA
>JAUBST010000060.1:0-35689 GCA_036702215.1 Microcoleus sp. F6_B6 | reverse complement strand
AATCCTTGCATCCCCCGAATTTATAAGAGCGCAAGTCAATCCAAAATCTAAAATCTAAAATCGCGCAATCGAATGACCGAGAATTTCTCGATGGTACCCGCCACGCGATCGCTCCGTGGAATCAATCCACAATCTAAAATCAAAAATCCTTGCATCCCCCGAATTTATAAGAGCGCAAGTCAATCCAAAATCTCAAATCTAAAATCTAAAATCGACTGACTCCACAAAATGCCATGACTTATCTAAGTTCTGCACCGTCACAAGAAACACGCCTGGAGACTCAAACGGTTTTCTACCCTACTCTGCGGCAATTAGTACGCTTGTTGCCTATGGATCGCAAACGGGTGGTGGAGTATGTCCGGGAAGAAGCGAAGCACAATCCATTTTTAATCAACACTCCTGATTCATCTGCCCATTCGGGAGGACGCGAAGCTTTGTTACAGGATGTTTTACCGGATTGGTATCATCCTCCGGCCCAAGAATTGAGTCTTCAGGAGCATCTTTACGGACAAATATCAGCTTTATCATTACCGCAAAAACAAAGCGATGCTCTGATTTATCTGACTCAATGGCTCTCTCCCTCCGGCTATTTAGAAGGAAGTGCAGAAAGTTGGGCTGCGGGTACTGTTTGGAGTCCAAAAGAACTAGAAGCTGCCCTGCCGGCTCTCCAAAGTTTAGACCCTCCAGGAATCGGAGCGCGATCGCTGCGAGAATGTCTGTTGTTGCAACTTAAAGACCAGCCTCAAACTCTAGCTTTTTTATTAGTTGAATACTATTTAGAAGCGCTAGCAAATTGTACTGGTAGTTCTTTAGAAGCAAAGCAAAATCGCGAAACATTGCTGCAAAAGCTGCATCAAAATTCCCAATTTTCTGACACTAACATTGAAACACTCACCGCTGCCATAAGTCAAATTCAGGAATTAGAACCCCGTCCGGCTAGAAACTTCGGTCAGACAAATGTTCCTATTGTCACCCCCGATCTGAAAGCAGAACCTCGATCGGGACAAGGCTGGCAAGTTTCCCCAATCTATGAGGTTAATCAGCGCTTTTGTCTGAATGGCGAAGCCATTGAACTGTTAGCGAAATCAAACAAACGTTCCAGAGATACCCAACGGCTGGAAGTCTTATTGCAAAAAGCTAAGAACTTACTCGCAGCTTTGAACCAATGGCAGGAAAATATTCTCAAAGTCGGTCAATTTTTAGTCGATCGCCAGCAAGCCTTTTTAAACAGCCGGAATAAATTAGATTTAGTGCCAACCCCTCAGCAACTTGTGGCTCAAACGGTGGGACTTTCTAACGCTACAGTGAGCCGGATTGTCCGGGGACGGTACCTGTTAATTTGCGATCGACAAAATCAAACAATACCATTGGCATCGCTTTGCGTTTCTGTGCGGGTAGGGGGACGAACGCCTCAACAAGTTCAGCAACTGCTGGTGCAACTGATTCAAGAAGAATCGCCGACTAATCCTTACACTGATGAACAGTTAGCTCACCTGCTAGGGATACGATTTGGTCTGCCTATTGCTCGGAGAACAGTCACTAAGTATCGCAAACTACTGAGTTTAGAATCATCCCACCGCCGAGAGACTGCTTCAGGAATAAAGAAGTAATGTAAGTTTTTTTCCTGTTTCTATTCAGCCTTATTCTAAAGGTTTTAAAGTAGTATATAGCGGTTCGATCTCTCATATGAGGTACGTAGTTGGGCTTTAGCCCTCTTAGTTATTCGACCTCTTGCAAAATACTTTTGTGCTATTATCGAAAGTTTAGGCAATTTTATAATTTATAGCCTTTCTCAAGCGTGGTGAGGTATGAATGACAGCTTATATAACCACTGAAACTAAGAGGGCTGAAGCCCAACTACGTACCTCATCTTTCTGAGAACCGCTATAGCAGGCCCGGCAAGTTTAAGTTTAAGGAGATGCCAATCAACCCAATAATTCAAAGTTTTACCTAAACTCGAGCAAACTCTTAAGGATAACACATATTTTTTTTGCAAGAGGTCTATTGTGTTTATTCCTCTCAAACAACTCAGCGGGCGCATTAACATCGTCTACAAAAACTGATCGAAATCGCTGAGCCATCCGGCAATTCAACCCTTGGGAATCCGAGTCAACAACTACCCAGTTTACCTGCCTATTACCTCGCGCCCTCGCAGGTTACACCAGATAATCACCTTGCTACTTAGCAACAGGTAAAGCCAAGGCTAAATTAGCCCATCCTCCTAAAATCCTAGCGACTGCCAGAGAAACAATTTTAATTAGTGCTTTCATGGCTACAAAACACAGTTTTATTTTAGCTAATTACAATTTTATAGCGCCTGCCACCTCCCCGTCACTCTGGCATCCCACCTCCGACAGTTCCCGCAACTCATTAAGAATGTGTTATAAATATTGAGATTCATTAAGAAATATTGCTCAAATGCTCCTTTCCTCCTCTGGCGCCAGCAAACTCAAAGAATCTTTAAAAGAAAAAGTATTCTTCGGGAATGAGCCAACCCCCGAACTCATAGCCATCTTACTTATTTACTTCGTACAAGGAATTCTCGGACTATCCCGCTTAGCCGTCAGCTTTTTTCTCAAAGACGAACTAGGTATGAGTCCGGCAGAAGTCTCGGCAATGCTGGGCATCGTCGCCCTACCTTGGACGATCAAACCATTGTTCGGCTTCATGTCCGACGGGTTGCCGATATTCGGCTACCGCAGGCGCCCTTACATCGTCCTCTCCGGGCTGCTGGGAACGTCAGCATGGGTTAGCCTCGCAACAATTGTACACACGCCGCTTGCAGCTACAGGCGCGATCGCCCTGAGTTCCCTCTCCGCCGCCGTCAGCGACGTAATCGCCGACTCCCTGGTAGTCGAAAGGGCCAGAAAAGAATCCGTTACCGACGCCGGTTCCCTGCAATCCTTGTCTTGGGGCGCTACAGCCCTCGGCGGATTAATTACCGCCTACCTCAGCGGTTCCCTGCTGCAACACTTCAGCACCCAGACTATCTTTTTAATCTGTGCATGTTTCCCGCTAATTGTATCAGCAACAGCTTGGTTAATTGCCGAAGAAAAAAACACCAAAAGAATTGGCTTAGAAACGGTCAAAGACCAACTAAAACAACTGCGACAAGCTGTTACCCAAAAAACAATTTGGCTGCCCACCGCCTTTCTCTTCCTCTTGCAAGCCACCCCAACCTCAGACGCCGCCTTCTTCTTTTTCACCACCAACGAATTAGGATTTCCACCAGAATTTCTCGGCCAAGTGCGCCTCGTTACCAGCATTGCCTCCCTCGCCGGCGTCTGGCTGTTTCAACGCTTCCTCAAAACAGTTCCATTTCGAGTAATTTTTGGCTGGTCAACAGTCATTGCGGCTGCTTTGGGCATGACTACTTTATTATTAGTAACTCATGCCAACCGAGCTTTAGGAATTGACGATCGGTGGTTCAGCATCGGAGACACCCTGATCCTGACAGTAATCGGACAAATTGCTTATATGCCGCTGCTGGTACTCTCCGCCCGCTTGTGTCCCCCAGGCGTCGAAGCAACTTTATTTGCGCTGCTGATGTCAATCACAAACTTAGCAGGAATTTTGTCCAACGAAGGCGGTGCAATTTTGACCCAATTCCTAGGAATTACCGATCGCAATTTCGATAACCTCTGGCTGCTAATCATCATCACAAACCTGTCCACACTTCTGCCCCTACTGTTCTTAAATTGGCTGCCCGCCGACAGTACAGAAAGCGGCGATCCAAACTATCAAAAATCTCTCCCCGTATTAGAACCAGAACTGGGCAGTGCCAAACCATGCGGACAGCATTTTATGCCCGAATACTTTCCCGACTTAGTACCCACAGTAAGGCCACAAAGCCGCACAGTAGAGAGCAAATAAAGGAAGTTCGGCAACGAGCAATGTACGGGATGTAACAGATGAATTAAAGTGTGTTTTCCAAATTTCTGACTTTCCCGCTTTCACCCTCTCTGCGCCCTCTGTGTTCTCTGCGGTTAAATCAATAAAAGCTTATTAAACCATGCAAAAATTACAGATTTCCCAACCTCAAACAGCCGCGAAAAAATTATCATACGATCGCACAGACTGGCAGCGAGGCTACGAATCCCAACCCAACGAATCCGACTACTGGATTGACGACATAGAAGGCGAAATCCCCGCCGGCTTGCAAGGCACATTCTTTCGCAACGGGCCCGGATTGTTGGATGTCAACGGCCAGCGCATCCACCACCCGTTTGACGGCGACGGGATGGTTTGTGCGATCGCAATATCCGAAGGCCGCGCCCATTTCCGCAACCGATTCGTACACACAGAAGGCTATCTCGCCGAACAAAAAGCCGGACAAATCCTCCACCGAGGCGTTTTCGGCACACAGAAACCGGGGGGCTGGCTAGCCAACATCTTTGATGTCAAAATCAAAAACATTGCCAACACCAACATCATTTATTGGGGCGACAAACTGCTAGCACTTTGGGAAGCAGCAGAACCCTACAGACTCGACCCCCGCACCCTAGAAACACTCGGTTTAGATACTCTAGACGGCATCTTGGAACCCGGTGAAGCCTTCGCCGCCCACCCGAGAATTGAAAAAGGGAACAATGGCAAAGGAGACAGATTAGTAAACTTTTCCGTCAAGCCCGGTTTGTCGAGTACAATCACGATTTACGAACTCGACGAAAGCGGCAAACTTTTGCAGCGTCACGCCCATGCAATACCGGGTTTTGCCTTCCTGCACGACATGGTAATCACCCCGAATTACTGCATATTTTTCCAAAATCCAGTCAGCTTCAATCCCCTGCTTTTCGTGCTAGGATTGCGGAGTGCAGCGCAGTGCATTCAGTTTTCGCCAAACAAGCCAACGCAAGCAATTTTAATTCCCCGCAACGGCACTGACGAGGTGAAGATATTAGAAACGGAACCTTGTTTTGTCTTCCACCACTGCAACGCCTGGGAAGAAGAAGGCGAAGTTTTTGTAGATTCAGTTTGCTACGAATCATTTCCAACTGTAGAAGCTGACGGCGATTTTCGCGAGATTGATTTTGATAGCGTTCCAGCGGGCGAATTGTGGCGCTTTAAGTTAAATTTGCAAGACAAAACCGTGCAGCATCAAGTTGTTGAAACTCGGTGCTGCGAGTTTCCAACTTTGCATCCGAATAATGTCGGACAACCTTACCGATATCTTTACATCGGTGCTGCTGATGCGCCCACAGGAAATGCTCCTTTGCAAGCTATCCTCAAAATGGATTTCGTAACTGGTGAAAGGCAAATTTGGAGTGCCGCACCGCGCGGTTTTGCGGGGGAACCGGTGTTTGTTCCCCGTCCCGATGCTGTTGCTGAGGATGACGGCTGGCTGCTGCTTTTAATGTATGATGCAGCTAATCATCGATCGACCTTAGTGATTTTAGATGCTGGCGACATCACCAAAGGGCCCCTAGCGCGCTTGCATTTAAAACAGCACATTCCCTACGGTTTGCACGGCAGCTTTACACCAAATGTACTGCTTCCTATCGGTTCGTAGTTGCGCGTTGATTCGCTTGGTTCTTGCGCTGCTCGCCACAGCCCGCCGGGGGTTTAAACCCCCGGCTCACAGCGAAAGTCCTCTAAAAGAGGACTAAAACCAACATTTATTATCGATCGAGTTTCGTTAGTCGCTTTTAACCGACTTTAGCTACTCGCTGTGGGGTTTAAACCCCTGGCGGACTGCGGGAAATACTAACAACAATTTAACACATAAAAATCCCTATTAAATGCCAACTGTCAACAAATTTACTCTCAAAAAAATACTTATTTTAATTTGCATTATACCCGTATTTTTGGCAATTATCTTATCTATTTACTCTCACAACGCTAACGCCCAAGAGCCTTACAACCCATCTCCAGAAAGCGCTGTAGCGTCCAAAGGCTTGGTTGAGGTCAAAATGACGTTAATTGCAGTCGATCCCATTAAAAACGAATTAGAAACCCGCTTGCAGTTTGAACTCAAAGGTATATATAAAAAAGGGCCAACTTACCCGGCTCAAGACTTGTTAATGACAGTTAACGGCGCAAATGTACAGGATTCGGAAATTACCTTTAAAGAAGGCAAACCGATGATTGTCCCTGCATTGAAGTTTAACTTAGTCAAAGGAAAAATTAACAATTACCCCTTTGACAGGCACATTGCTAAAGTAGCTATTTCGATCGACCCGCTGCCTTCGATTGGTAAAAGATTTGCTCCATTTGAACTAAATCCCGTGCCGCTGGAATTTAATTTTCATGCCGATGTTCCCGGTTTCGACATTAGTTACAAGCCGATGGAAGAGAATTCATCTATCTTTATTTATATAGATGTTTCTGCAAGTCGATCGCTCCCAGTGAAATTCTTTGCGTTAGTGATTATTGTCATCATGTGGGTGCTGTCAATTATGGCGCTTTTGCTAGCCTTAAAAGTCATGAAATCCGGCAAAGTACCGGAAGTGGGAATGCTGAGTTGGACGGCAGTGATGCTGTTTGCTTTTCCCGCTATTCGCAACGCTCAACCGGGGGTGCCGCCGGTGGGAACTGCCAGCGATTTCCTTTCGTTTTTTTGGACGGAAATTATTGTGGTGGTGGCGTTGGTGATTATCGGTAGCTGTTGGTTGAAGCGGTATCATCCGCCAATTGAATGATTTTAGATTTTAGATTTTAGATTTTACAGGAATTACGCACACACTCTATATGTAGGGTGCTGATGGGCACACCTTACCAGTGGCAATAGTGGAGTAGACTATTTTTTGCCCTTAGTCCTATTTGAGATTTGAACCATTTACCCCAGTGATAAATCAGGTGGCTTGTACCCTAAATGCTTTCACTTAACAGTCAACAGTCAACAGTCAACTAAATTCAAAGATTCACTTTTTGACTTCCAAATTCTCAATATCTTTCGTCGGTACTCCCAAACCTCGCAAAATAGTAAAAGCCATAATTCGATACCCAGACGGATTCGGGTGAACTCCATCTGCTGCCAACAAATTCAGAGTCTTGCCCGCGTGCTTTTGATACGTGCCGATAACTTCCCGAAAAGGCGCATTCAAATCAATAAACAAGCACTGATTCTGCAACGCAATTTCTCGCATCGCGGCAATATACTCTGGCAACCTGCGATTTTCTGGGCCGTCGAGAATTTCGCCTATCGGAGTAGGAGAAAGCAGTACAACTCGAATTCCTGCAGCTTTGGCCGCCAGTACCATTTGAGTTATTTTCTCCCGATATTGTGCCAGTGGCACTCCGGTAGGCAAGTTGCCTTGCGGATAAAACTGAATATTTTGGAAGTCTAAGAAAGCGTGCCAAACATCGTTGACTCCGACATTAATCATCACTAAATCTGGCTTTTGGTCGATCGCATCTTTCTGGAAGCGCGCTTGCATATCCGTCGCCTTGTTACCGGAGATTCCGGCGTTGACGATTGCAATTTTGCCGGGATAAAGAGCACTCAGATAGCGTTCCAGCAGCCAAACGTAACCTCCGGGGTATTTCCCTGCCTCGGTGATGCTGTCGCCCACTATCACAATTTTGCGCCGGCCGGCGAGTACGTTTTGGATTTCTGGGGGCGGCGTTGCTTGGGATACGGATTCTTTAAACACGGGAATTAAAGAGTGAGGGATGTTGAAGGCAATAATAGCAGCAATTACGGCGAGGGCAAGCCTGATTGACACTTGCCTTAGCCGGGATTTGGGAGGGGGCGATGGCGCATTGGGAAACATAAGGAAGAAGGAAGAACAAAAAACAGCTTATTTGATGCGCGTCCTCACTTTAATCGTAGATTTTAGCCTGAGTCTTCTGATAGTTAGCCATCAATTTTGCTATAGTTGCAAACAATCCTGGACTTGCGCGTGAGACGTTCGGCGATATCTGTCAATTTGCGGGTCGAACACTGAGAAATGACGCTTATTGAAGGTTTGAGCGTTTAGTATTGCAGGTAGCTACATATCCCTGCTAGTTGGTTTAAAATTTTGCACAAAATTCATCCACCGCTGAACCTTAGAATCGGTGATGTCTAAAATCGGAATAGAATAGACATCTGATTCAGGAGGGCCGCCCTCGGTATCTTTGGCAATGCTTGTGCGTTCTGGCTTACCTAAGCCGTAGGTTGAAGCCGTTTCGCTAGCTAAACTACAGGGAATTCTAAAGTTTCCCATGCGAATACTTCCATTACCTGCTAAATAAACCCATTCATAACCGGAAACGCCTCTAAACTGCTGGCACAAAAAATGGGAAGTTTCAAACATTTTGGCAAGATGAACATCGTAGAAACGAAGCTTGCCACCGTAAGCCGGTTGAGTTGTATCTCGATTGGGTGCAGTAAGTTGCATGAGGACAAAGCCTCCCCTAGCTTCTGTCCCACCATACCCAATGCTCAGCGGCACCTGGGTGCTATTTTGAGCCTGGATGATTTTAAGCTGTTGAGTAAATTTAGCGCTGTCAGCCTCAGCAACTGTTTCGCTACCCAAGTAAGTAGGAGCAGAAAAAGCGAGGTTTGCAGGCAGTAATATAATCGCACAGGTCATTAATTTTGCCAAATTGTAGCGGTCTGCTTTTTTGGCGATCGCGTATGTTTTACTTAGCACAGTGCGATAATATGACCCTCCAGCAGCACAACCATATTATAATTATCCTCCTCAATAAATTTCGTTTTTACGATCGCATCGATCGCCCGATCGATCAAAATTAAAAATGTAAAATTAAAATTGTACCGATCGATAACACAGCGCAATCGTAAGCGAAGCCGATGCCGCCAGCGCCGCAGCCGTCCGAACATGATTCCAGAACGTCCATTCGGTAAGGTATCTAGCCCATAGGTTCGCACCGTCAGCGCTGCTGGGCCCGACAGTCGCCAGCGCATCATTTAGCGGCACATTGAACGCGATCGTCACTCCTACAGTACCCACAAGATAGAGCAGGCTGCCAAGGAGTAAGTAAAAGGCACCGGGTTGATGCCACTTTAACAGCGAGGATACAGCCAGAAAGATGCAAGCCGCAGCCGTTCCGAATAGCGCCGTCATAAATAACGGATTAATCGCCATTATATTGATGGCTTGCATCGCGGCAATACCCTGTGCTGGTTGGAGTCGGGCAAGGGCTTTCATCACAAACGTCGAGAAGGCGAAGAAGACTCCAGCCATCAGCCCGCAGCCTAGTGCCGAGAAAAGCTTCAATGTCAAAAGCGAGTAGTCAACCATTGCCCTAAAACCTCCTGCGAATTACTGTCCAATGCCTTGTTAGTGCATTGTGTTATTGCATTTTTAACCTTGATATTGAGCCGAGAAACTTGACGTAAAGCGGACAGGGTAGAAACCAGACCGCAAATAACAGTTAACTTCTTAACCACTACCCTGCTCTGATTAAGAGCTAAAGACAATCTAGCAGAGACTTAAGGACTAAATCACTTACAACTAAAAAACTGTGGCTGATTTTGATTGTCAATGCTATACTACTTCGCAGTAGCTAAAAGCTTAGGAATTCTAGCGCTCCCTGCTTGACAAAAAACAAGTGTTACTCTTCAAACTTAGCACTCATAGACTCCGACATTAATCAACACTAAATCTGGTTTCTTACTCGATCGCATCTTTCTGGAAGCGCGCTTGCATATCAGTCGATTTGTTACCGGAGATTCCGGCGTTAACGATTGCGATTTGGCCGGGATAAAGGTCATTCAGATAGCGTTCCAGCAGCCAAACATAACCTCCGGGGTATTTCCCTGCCTCGGTGATGCTGTCGCCTACTGTCACTATTTTTTTGCGCCGGCCGGCGATCGCGTTCTGGATTTCTGGCGGCGTTGCTTTAGATACGGATTCTTTAAACACGGGAATTAAGGAGTTAGGAATGTTGAAGGCGATAACAGCAGCAATTACGGCGAGGGCAAGTCTGATTAACACTTGCCGCTTCGGGAGTTTGGGACGGGGCGATTCCCTACCCTACCCTACGGGAACCCCTACGGGGAACGGGAACCCCTGCGGGGAACGGGATAGCTTCGCTTGACGCGCATTTGCAGACATTATGCGGTTTTTTACTAAAAGTCTCACTATTTATGCCTGCAATAATATCCATTTTAATTTTTTTTGTCACTTATTTCAATAAGTCTTTCCTGGACTAACAAAAACCTGGTTTGGACACCCAATCCGAAGTTATAAGCCTTAAGGCATAAACCTGGTTGTTGACCGAAAGCATCCAGGATACAGGTCCTCGGATTCATCCGTCCAGAAATAAAAAAACTGTATCCGATAAAAGAGCCGAACGTATTTATCTCGCGCAAGTCAATGCTTCAATTCTAAAATCTAAAATCTAAAATCTAAAATCTAAAATCTAAAATCGATTGACCCCGCATGCCTAAGTGCAGGCGTAAAATTACTGAGGTTTGTGCCACCATTATCTCTATGTGTAATTGCCATCACAAAAAACTTCGCCAAATGTCACAGGATTTTTGATACTTACAGCACAAAATTTGAAGATCCTCGCGGTTTATAATATTATTGATAAGTTCAGGAAAGCAAGTTTTCATGCGAGGTTAAAGCAATGGTAGCAAATTCAAATTTTTTATATCCTCAAAATCGCTATTACGGTGAAGTAAAGCCAGAAAACTTGGTATTTAATGCGAATTTACAAGAGTTTTCTCAGCGAGTGAGTTACATCAGTTCCTTGACATCTAACGGTAAAATCTCTGTGGAACAGGCATTTACTCAGATCCAAACACTGTGGGAACAGGTGGAAAAGTCGAAAAAGCAGTTGGGAATTGGCGAAAATCCATTTTCAGCTTGAATAATTAGCGGTTGGCTGGGAAGTTGAGTTACGCGCCATAGATGCCGATCGATTATTCCACAGCTTAAGATGAAAAAGCACCTAGTGGCATCGACCTTTTTGCCTATGAGTTCCGACTTAGTACCCCTCCTTCCCAAAGTACCAGTCGGCCGCCGCGCAGCGGCCTTCTGCATCGACGGAATCGCAGTTTGGCTGCCCAGTTTGCTTCTGGGCAATAATGCGATCGTCCAAACCATATTTTTTGTCCTGCTGTGGCTGATCCTGCGCGTAGCCATCGTCAGGAAAAACCAAGGTCAAAGTCTCGGGCGCTGGGCCTTGGACATGAAAATTGCCGATACCAGACTCCTACGGACTCCCGGAGTGCAAGAACTGTGCAAGCGCGAGGCATTGCTGGGCTTTTGCGCCGCCTTAGCCTTTGCAGGTATAGCTGGGCTCACATCTACCAACGCCGCCGTCTTGCTGCTGATGCTGCCCCTGGCGATCGACTGTAGCGTTGCCCTCACCTCCGCCGAAAGATTTCCCCAAGCTTTCCACGATCGCATCGCCCGGACGATCGTCGTCGGCACCCGCCGCGGCTACTCCCTCGACATCAAAGTTAGAAGATTGCTTGACCAAGTGCAGAGCAATGTGAGACGATAATAAATTGTGTTTAAATTAGTCGAAATTTATTTAGAATTATGGCTAAAGGCGTCCGCATCATAATTACTCTAGAGTGTACTGAGTGCCGAACAAACGCGAGCAAACGCTCAAAAGGCGTGTCTCGGTACACCACCACCAAGAACCGTCGGAACACGACGGCGCGGCTGGAACTCAACAAGTTCTGCCCCCACTGCAACAAGCACACTGCCCACAAAGAGATCAAGTAGTGATTAGTCATTAGTGATTAGTCCTCAGTCATTAGTGATTAGTCCTCAGTCATCAGTTGTTGGCAATTGATATTGCTTTGCCAAAAGCAGATAACTAACAAATGCTTTCCTGACGGCTAGCAACTAACAGTCAACAGTCAACAGTCAACAAACAACAGTCAACAAACAACAAACCATGACTTACTTTCGCCGGCGCGTTTCGCCCATCAAACCAGGAGACCCGATCGACTACAAAGATGTCGATTTGCTCAAAAAATACGTCACAGAACGCGGTAAAATTCTGCCCCGCCGGATTACCGGTTTGACTGCAAAACAGCAGCGAGACCTGACCAGAAGCATCAAAAGAGCAAGAATTGTAGCTTTGATGCCCTTCGTAAACCAAGAAGGTTAACAGGATTTGGGATTTTGGGTTTTAGATTTTGGACTGGGAATAAGACTTGCGCGAAAACAACCACGGTCTTTCTGTCAATAAGAGTGCAGCAAGAAGGCAGCGAAATAATCGCGAAATAGGGTTGAGCGTCGCGGCGGCGCAAGTCTTAATCACAAGTCAAAAGTTAAAAAATAAGCAATAAAAAGAAAAACTTTTTAGATTTTAACTTTCACAATTGACCAGAAAAATTGCCAATATCCAAAATCTAAAATCGCAAGCTCGAAACTCGATAAGTGGCTACGGTAAAAATCCAAAATCTCAATATAAAGCTGGCAAGTGGAGAAGGGAACGTTAGTAGAATTTAGAGTGCACGGCGACCGCCGTCTGGCAGTTGCCGATCGCCCCGACGGCAAGAAAAACTGGGTGGTGGTAGACGAAAACGGTCAACCGCACAGCATACCGCCCAAACAAATCACCTACGAAGTAGTCGGAGAAACTTACAAACCATCCGACATTCCCAAATTTCTCAAAGAAGTAGAAGCCTACTCAGATCCGTCGAGTTTGGAAGTTGCTTGGGAACTCCTAGTCGGCGACGGAGAAACGACAGATCCGGAATCTCTGGCAAAGCTGCTATTTTCTGAGAGTAGTCCGGCCCAGTGTTACGCGGCTTACTGTTTGCTATCAACAGACAAACTGTATTTCAAACAAAAGGGCGATCGCTACGAACCGCGACCTGCAGCCCAAGTAGCCGAAATCAAACACCAGCAAGAAGTAGAACAGCAGCGACACCAAGAATCCCAAGGATTTTGGGAGCGAGTCAAACAGCGGCTGGCAGGGGAAAATGTAGATTGGGAACACAGCGATCGAACTCGCCTCGACGCCCTAGAACGCTTTGCCATCCTCGGAGAAGAAGCAACGCAGCGCACCCCAGCCTTAGAAACTTTAGCCAGCTTGCAACGATCCGAAAACCCCGAAGCAGCATTTGGCCTCCTAGTCGATCTCGGCCTGTGGAGTACCCACGAAAACCTGTTTTTGCGGCGCAGCCAAATTCCCCTACAATTCTCCGCAAAGGTATTAGAAGTGGCCCAACGCTGCCTAGAAAATCCCCCCACCGACTCCGACACAAATCGTCTCGATTTAACTCACCTCAAGGTTTACACGATCGACGACGAAAGCACCACCGAAATCGACGACGGCCTCAGCTTAGAATTCCTCGAAAACGGCCAGCAGCGCCTGTGGATACACATCGCCGATCCCACCCGCCTGCTATCCCCCGGAGACGAACTCGACCTCGAAGCCAGAAAGCGCACCACTACGGTTTACCTGCCCACGGGAATGATCCCCATGTTTCCCTCAGCTTTGGCAACCGGGCCGATGAGTTTAATTCAAGGTCAAGAGTGCAGCGCGCTCAGCTTCAGCGTCATCTTAGACGAAACCGGCGCGGCTCAAGATTACAGCATCCACATCAGCACCGTAAAACCCACCTACCGCTTGACTTACGATGACGTAGACGAAATGCTGGAGTTGGGAATCGAAGCAGAACCGGAAATAGCAGCGATCGCCTCTGCGGCAAAACTGCGCCAAAAATGGCGGGAAGCCCAAGGCGCAATCAGCATTTTCATGCCAGAATCCGTCATCAAAGTCAACGGCGACGACATCAAAATCCACGTCATCGACGACTCCACAGCCCGGATGCTTGTAGCCGAAATGATGATTTTAGCCGGCGAAGTAGCCGCCCGCTACGGTCAAGCCCACAGCCTGCCCATACCCTACCGCTATCAGCCACAGCCCGAACTCCCTCCCGATGAAGAACTCCTGGCCGTGCCCGCAGGCCCCGCCCGCGCTTGCGCCGTGCGCCGCTGTATGCCCCGCAGCGAAATGGGTTTGACTCCCGGACGCCACGCCGGCTTGGGTTTGGAATTGTACACTCAAGTTACTTCCCCGATCCGCCGCTATACCGACTTGCTGACTCACTTCCAAATCAAAGCCCACCTGCGGGGCGAACCACTGCCTTTTTCCGCTGAAGAAATACAGGACATTGTGATGTGTCTCGGCACCGCAGTTAAAGAAGCATCCACTGTCGAACGCCAAACTAACCGCTATTGGGGATTGGAATATTTGCGGCGCAACCCAGACGAAGTTTGGGAAGCTTTAATGCTGCGCTGGCTGAGGGAAGACAGCAATCTCGGATTGATTTTATTGGAAGAGTTGGGTTTAGAACTGGCAATGCGATTTGGTCGATCGGTCGAAATAGGCGATCGGCTAGAAGTCAAAGTCACGCACTGCGATCCGCGATCGGATGTCATTAACTTCCAGGAAATGATATTTGAAGCCGCACAATAGGATTTTAGATTTTAGATTTTAGATTTTAGATTGCAAAAATCTGCGTTGAAGGCTGAAACTGAGGATAAATCTCGTTTATAGTCGAATTTCTGAGAATCAAGCATCGAGGATACAAGCCCCCGGATTCATCCGTCCAGAAATAAAAAACCTGTATCCGATAAAGGAGCCCTCGAATTTATCCGTGGGGTCAATGCTTCAAATCTAAAATCTAAAATCTAAAATCTAAAATCGATTCACCCCCTCGCATCCCCCTTGTCAAGGGCAGGGGGGTAAAAAAGATGATGGTTTCATATCGAGTCCTGTAAAATAATCGTAATTCTTGTCAGGGCTAATTCACCCCCGATCTGTAATATCGGCCAGAAATCCCGTAAACCCGCCCCGACCAAAATATAGGGGTCGATCGACTGGATATGATATCCCATCCAAGACGGGTAATACTTTTGACGTTAAATTGACACGCTTTGCTATCTCCTCTCTTCCTCCGTGTCCTCTGTGTCCTCTGCGGTTAATCAAAAAAACTTCAGCATTCTAAAAATTGGAAGTTTTCACCCCAACCTAGTAATCTAAAATCTAAAATCTAAAATTTAAAATCGCAAAATGCCCAATTCAATTAGCCAAGTTCAGCCGCCGCTGGAATTCATACCCCCAGCCTACAACCCGCTAGTGATGCAAGGTTGCCAGCAAATACTCCCCTGGTGGCTGCGATTTCGGACCAGTATCAGCCACATTCAAGCCGAAAACGTCGAAACCCTCGCCGAACTATTCCACCAATTTCAAAATCAGAAAGTTCGCTTCTTGCTGGCCTTCCGCCACCCCAACTCAGACGATCCCTACTGTTTGGGACAACTAATTTGGAAACTCGTTCCCCAGGCGGCGCGCGCCAAAGGCATTCCCCTGCAATTTCCGGTACATTTCAATTTTATCTACGATCGCGGCATTCCCCTGTGGGCAGGTGCCGGCGTCGGCTGGCTGTATTCCCAACTCGGCGGCACTCCGATTGTTCGCGGGAAGATCGATCGCGTCGGATTGCGATCCGCCCGCGATTTATTTGTCAACAGCCAATTCCCGATCGCCGCCGCCCCAGAAGGCGCCACCAACGGTCACAATGAAATAGTTAGCCCCCTGGAACCGGGAGTTGCTCAAATGGGCTTCTGGTGCGTTGAAGATTTGCTCAAAGCCGGACGCACTGAAAAAGTTTTAATTGTGCCGATCGGCATTCAATACCGCTATGTCAATCCACCTTGGCAACCCCTAGAAAAACTTTTAACTCAATTAGAAATTGATTGCGGACTGCCACCGGGCGATCGCGCCGATATTGCAAATTTAGACACTGCCAATTCCGATTCCGAAAACCACAATCACAAATTGCAATATCTGCGTCTGATTCGACTGGGGAGCCATTTGCTAGCAGTGATGGAAGAGTTTTACAGCCGTTTTTATCATAAAAAAATACCCTCAAAAATATCTACTTTACCACCATCAATTCCCGAAAAAACGACAAATAATTTTGATGGTGAAGTAACGAGCGCTCGACTGAAAGCCCTGTTAGACGTGGCTTTGCAAGTAGCAGAAGAATATTTTAACTTAAAACCCAAAGGCAGTTTAATAGACCGCTGCCGCCGTCTGGAACAAGCAGGCTGGGACTATATTTATCGAGAAGATATCAAAAATATTGCAGCACTTTCTCCCTTAGAAAGAGGATTAGCCGATCGCCTCGCTGAAGAAGCAAGTCTCCGGATGTGGCACATGAGACTTGTAGAAAGTTTCGTGTCCGTCACGGGCAGGTACGTCGCAGAACAACTGACAGCAGAACGTTTGGCAGAAACAACTTTACTGCTGTGGGACGTACTGGCTCGCATCAAAGGGGGAAATCCTTTCGGCAGACCGAAGTTGGGCAAACAGCAGGTACAAATGACCGTGGGCGAACCCATATCGGTGAGCGATCGTTGGGAAGGATATCAAACCAGCCGCAGGTTAGCAGTTGCCGAACTCACTCAAGACTTGCAATCAGCTTTAGAAGCAATGATTAAATCTTAATTACTCAGATAAACAAGAGCTTCTATGGCAGAAGGAATATATATTTTTATTCACTACTTTTTTTGTTGAATTATAAACAGATTGTTATAAACTTTTGGAATAGGTCTAATGAACCGCAAACCCTCGCTCGACAATGAACCAATAAAAATTAGCGATGACTAACAAACCTATCGATTTGTCTACTAACTCAATAAAAGTAAAACTGCTGAATAATTTAGCGCAGGAATTGCTCACACCGCTGACTTCTGTCCTCGGCATGGCAAGCGTGTTGAAACAAGAAATTTACGGCCCCTTAACGAGCAAGCAAAAAGAATATATTGACGTGATCCAAGACAGCAGCCGATCTTTGCGATCGCTCGTTGAGGAAATTTTGGAACTGACAGAACTAGATGATTCCGCTTTCACCTTGAAGCGAACCGCAGTCGATATAGAAACTTTGTGCCAGCAGGTTGTGACAATCCTGTCGCCGGCGGCAAGTAGACGAGAGCAAGAAATTAATTTGTCGGTGGGGCCCGGGCCGCGCATCTGGTTGGTAGATAAAGATAAAGTTCAGCAAATGCTGCACCACTTAATTTTTAGCATTATTCAATCGGTTGGGGCAGGCAGCGTGATTCGAGTCCACGTTTCTCGGAAAGAAGACGGTATCAACATTGGAGTTTGGGTTTTTCATCCTTGGTTGGGAGAAAGTTTGCCCCATGCTAAACTCTACTCCGACTACTTGTTGAAAGTCGGGTCGGATAGCGATTCGCCGTCGAACTCCCAAACCGACTCCTTCGGACTCGATCCGCAACTTCCGACACAGGGTTCGCAGCGGTTAACGCTGGCGTTTTCTGAATTGGCGACTTTGGTGGCCCAGAATGCCGAGGATACCGCACCGGTGTTAGCTGGTTACGGCGCGCGGGAACGCTTGGGGCTGCTGCTTTGCTGCCAATTGGTGGAAATTCAAGGCGGCCAACTCTCGATTCAAGGAACCCCGGAATCTGGATATCGCTACGTGCTCTGGCTGCCCTGCACCAATGCTACGGAATTGTTGGAAGGATGAAGAATGAAGAAGGAAGTTCGGCAACGGATTTTCTAACGGATGTAACGGATGGAAAGAAGAAGGAAGAAGAAACAAGTCATTTGTTAATTAATACCGAGATGTTGCACCATTCTCAATAAGGCTTTTATGCGCGGCCTCGCGTTCCCCCCACAAGAAATTTATTCTTTGTGGAGCACACCAGAAAAGCCTTAAGGAAGAATGGCGCAAGATAGGAGTTACTACCAATTGTCCATGCTTTTAGACTTAATTCCCAATTCCCAATTCCCAATTCCCAATTCCCAATTACCAATAATCAATCTAAAAATGAATTCAGTTTGGCAACAATTAACTCTGGCAAATTTGCCACTCTCTCAGTGGCAAAGTAAAAGTTATTTATTCAATTTGGCGATCGGCTCTTTACGCAGTTGGCGGCAGAGTAGCTGGCTGATGCAGTGGGCAGAACCCTTGGGTTTTGTGTTGCTGGCCTTGACTTTCGGTTTGGCGCCGTTTGTAAACAATGCCTTGGTGGGGGTGTTGATGGCGGCTAGCGCTGCATTTTGGGTGCTGCTGACTGTTTCCGACGATCGCCCGATCGCCTTGAGGCCGATTCACTTGCTGGTACTGCTGTACTGGGGCATTGCCACCGTAGCAACGGCGATGTCGCCGGTGAAAGTCGCCGCTGCTACTGGTTGGAGCAAGCTAACGCTGTATTTGCTGTTTTTTGCGCTGATGGCTCGGATATTGCGATCGCCCCGTTGGCGATCGTGGTTAATTGCCGTATTTTTGAACGTCTCTCTAGTTGTCAGTTTCTACGGCGTGCGGCAGTGGATTGATAAAGTGCCGCCATTAGCTACTTGGAACGATCCGACTTCTACTCAAGCCAATGTCACGCGAGTTTACAGCTTTCTGGGAAATCCTAACTTGCTTGGTTCCTATTTACTGCCGGCCATTGCATTGAGCGCTGCCGCGCTTTTTGTGTGGAAAGGATGGGGAACAAAAATTTTAGCGCTGACGATGCTGGTGGTGAATTGCGCGTGTTTGCGCTACACGGACAGCCGGGGTGCTTGGATCGGTTTTGTGGCTCTACTGGTGGTATTTTTAGTGCTGCTGTGGTACTGGTACAGCCCTATGATGCCTCGGTTCTGGCGAACTTGGGCGCTGCCGTTAGGGTTAGGAGGTTTGGCTGGAGCCTTAATTTTGGGAGTGGCTTTAGTGGAGCCCCTGCGCGATCGAGTTTCGAGTATGTTTATCGGCCGAGGTGACAGCAGTAACAATTTTCGGATTAATGTTTGGACGGCGGTGATTGACATGATTCGCGATCGGCCAATTCTCGGAATTGGGCCGGGAAACACTGCTTTTAATAAAGTTTATCCGCTTTATATGAAGCCGAGATTCACTGCTTTGAGCGCTTATTCCGTGCTGCTGGAAATTGCGGTGGAAACTGGTTTTATCGGTTTAATGTGTTTCCTGTGGCTGATGACTGTCACCGTCAATCAAGGTTTGTTGCAGATCAAAAATCTGCGGGATTCACAATTTAAAATCTCTAATTTAGAGGAAGAATCCCAAAATCCTCAATCTAAAATCCCAAATCTAAAATCCAATCAGGGGTTTTGGTTGATTGGGGCGATCGCAACTTTAGCCGGCATGATGGCCCACGGTTTTGTCGATACAGTTTGGTACCGACCGGAAGTTAATATGCTTTGGTGGTTGATGGTGGCGATTATTGCTAGTTTTTACAGCACCTCGCACCAGCAGCAAGATTCAGCTTTGACCGAAGGCGAGTAGATAGAATTGCTGGCGGGGTTTTATCCCCGCCCGGTGTGGATTCCAGCAATAGCCGATACAGCAATGATTGAGAATTATATTATGTCCGGTCGATTACCCCTAATGCGGTAGGGGCTCCCCTCACGGAAAATATCTGCCAACAATTGACAATCTCAAAAACCCGCCCTTTTCATCGCGGTCACTCGATCGGACATAATATTGTCCCATTGCAAAAAAAAAGAATGCAGCTTTATGCAAGCTGCAAACCCTTATCGCCATAAGTTATTTCCAATTCTTCAATTCTTAATCTCAAATCTCAAATGCTATAAGGTGCGGACGGCGCACCCTGCATACTACTACTACATACTACATACCTGTTGCTGTAAAGTGGTGATGATACACTCTACAAAATTTCTTGAAAATAACTCTTATTCTTCGGTCTCAGGAGTCATGATGAATCTCGGACACGCATATTTTCCACCATTTCTATCTCTGCACTGTCGCATCGACTGATTCGAGTTGAACAGCATTTCGACTGATTGATTGAGGGCAGGCGTAACAGTCGCAGGAGTTGGCACTGCTTTTGAGGCTTGACTTAGCTCCAGTACCGTTATAACTGCCAGTATGGTTGATGAAAGCAAAACTGTGCGTTTCATTTTTTTGTTTTTTCCTCGTTTAATCGTTGACGTGCCATCCCTATCCATATATCCTCATCGAATTCTTGAGAATCCGCATACTTTAGACAAATTTTCCACTGCGGTAGCGCTTCCTTAGTATTTTTCATCTTTTCTAGGACTTGCGCTTTTAAGCAGTAAGTTGCTGGTCCTTCACTATCAAGTTTAATGGCTTCATCCAGATGCTGCAATGCCTCTGAATATCGACCCTGTTCCAGACGAGCCCATCCCAAGTTTTTGAGTAAAGAATATTTTACTCGATCGTCCTCAGCTAATTTCAAACCTTGCCACAGGAAGTGAACGGCAGCCGGATAGTTTTTTTGATCGACTATATATAACCGAGCCAGATTGCTGTAAGCAGCAGGCAGACCGAGTTTGGCAGCTTGCAGATATTTTCTTCTGGCGCACTGTAAATCTTGCACCTCTTCGCACAGCCATCCTAAATTGTAAAGAGCTGTTCGGCTTTTTGGATCTACCCAGAGGGCTAACTCATATGCTTGTTGAGTATCAGCGAATCGATTGGCTTTGTAGTTTTCAAAAGCCCTATTATTAAAAAAAGATGCCAGTTCCGGCAACCCAATTTGCCAGCCACCAAAGCCTACTGCTAGCATCAGCAAGAAAGCTCCCCACTTGGAATTCTGATGCTTTTTTGCTGGCTCTTTCATGGCATTGAAAATGTTAGCTAACGGTGTGATTTTTAGCATTTTTTAACTTAAGAGTTGAGTGATATTTTGTTTACCAGATTTAATTGCCACCCTAATGGCATCATAATCTTACGAAATGACTCAGGTTTGAGCCCATTTCTCATAAGAGTTTGTCACTCCACAGCCGAATGCTTGGGTAATGCTTCCACTACCCAGATGTATTCGAGCATAGGTTAATCATTCCTGAGACTTCACAAGCCGTCCGGATATTTTCAGAAAAAAGGAAGCGGGAAGCAGGAAGAAGCTTGATTAACGGTAGAACTGTCGGCCTTGTGCAAGCAATAATACTTAGTCAGCGATCGGTCGATCGACAGTATGCGACTGTATGAGGAGATACAGCGTATTCCAGGTTTATGAAGTGTAAAAACTTAGCCTGGGCCGTTTGCCTACCGGGAGCGAACGAGCTGGGGTGTAGTTCCTCAACTTGGAATCTTCTGTAAGATGGACTGCGGTGAAATAACTCTAATTAAGTTTGTAGTGAGGATGGAAGTCCTCAAAATCCTCCCTTAAGGATTTTGAAAAACATTATGATGAGTAATGAACCGAACTCGATTTATAGCCTTTCTCAAAAAGATGAGGTACGTAGTTGGGCTTGGGCCCTCTTAGTTTAGGGTTATGTAAGCTGTCATTCATACCTCATCTTTCTGAGAACCGCTATAAAATAATCAATCATTAATCAGCAATCACCAATCATGAATCACTAATGACTCCTGACTAATAAACATCTCCATAAATTAACTTTCAACCTTCGAGGAGCAAAGGTTTTAGTTTATTTTTCGGAGATGTCTAATGACTAATGACTAATGACAACTGACAACTGACAACTGACTAATGACTAATGACTCATGACTGATGACTAATGACTCATGACTAATGACTAAAATTGCTTCATCGCTCTTTCCATATCCCGCTTGTCTTCCCGTTTCTTCAAATCTTCGCGCTTGTCGTGCAGTTTTTTCCCTTTACCCAAACCGATATCCAGTTTTACCCAGCCGCCTTTCAAATACATTTTTAACGGCACTAAAGTCAAACCTTTTTCTTCGACTTTGCCGATTAATTTGCGAATTTCCTGCTTGTGCATCAGCAATTTACGGGTGCGGCGCGGCTCGTGATTAAAATAGTTGCTAGCACTTCTCCAAGGCGAAATGTGAACGTTGATCAGCCACAGTTCGCCGTTCCGAACTAAGCCATATCCGTCCCGCAAATTGGCTTTTCCTTCCCGAATTGATTTAACTTCGGTTCCCTTCAACTCGATTCCCACTTGGTATGTCTCTATAATTTCATAGAGATGTCGCGCTTGTCGGTTATCGCTAACAATTTTGTATCCTGGGCTTTTTTCGCTCATTTTTACCTCCGCTAAAATTAATTATTATAACGCTAGCTTCTCTGTAGAGAAAATCGAAGCTTGACAAAACTTAAATAATCGGTCTAGGCATTACCAATTTGGCTGAGCTAAGATGTCACCAACGTGAATGTCAAGCGGTATCATGCAGCGCACCAATATTCCCAACTCTGACCTTCCAGATGCTGTCAGTCCCAATTCAGGGGTTAATTTGGTTTGGCTGGCTCCTTTTTTGCTGGCGCTTGCTTGGTTTTGGGCCAATATCTCGGCTGTTAAGTGGCTGTTATCCTCGTTTGTTGAGATACCCACACTGTACAAGATAGTAATTGGTTTTTTGATTGTAGCATTAGTAGTGCGATCGAGCGGGAACTCCGTTAGCGCAGCCCTTGAAGAGCATCGCCCGCCCAGATTTTCGCCAAATTTCGTTTTGAGGCGATATCCGCTGCTGTTGATGTTGGGTGCGGGTATTTGCTCGATCGCCCTTCAGTACATAATTGATATCAAACAAATTACTGTCCTGCTATTTATCCTCGGAACTTACGGACTGTGCGGCTTATTGGTGGAGCCGAACTTTTGGCAAAAAAACTTGCCAGTTGCGGGTTTGCTGGCTTGTATTTTACCATTCAACAGTCAGTTGAATAGCGGCTTAGGTTTGCCGGCGCGAGTGCTCACTGCTCAGGTAGTAGAACAATTGCTCTCAATGCTGCACGTTGGGGCTATTTCTTCTTACGATATTATCGTTTTGGAAAACGGCATCGCTCAGGTTGACGTGCCTTGTAGCGGGATTAAAACCCTCTTAGTGGGGACGATATTTTTGCTAGCTGCTACCTGGCTAGAAGGCCGCAAATTGAGTTTAATATGGCTAGCAGTCGGCGCTGCTAATCTTTTAATGTTAGTCTCTGCTAACGCGGCGCGGGTTGCCGTGTTAGTCCTGGTTTCAGAAGTGTTTAAGCAGCCAAACATAGCAGAAATTATTCACGTTCCTCTGGGGATTGTCGGTTTAGTAGGTGCTTGTTTTGTGACCTGGTTAATGCTGCAGCGATTGCCAAAACTTCAGCCCGAAAAAACCAGCAGAATTTCTGCAAAACCCAACTCAGAAATACTCCAAAATCACCCTTTAGCCAAACCAGGAATAATTGCAGCAGTCACAGTTTTGGCAGTCATGGCTCAACTGTCTCATGTAGAAACGTCAAAAATGGCGATCGCACATTTAAGATTGCCTGAATACATTAAATCAGAGTCAATTCCCCTAAATCCTAGCGAACAAAAATTCTTCGGCAACTATCCAGACACCCAAACACAAAAAATCCGATTTGTCGCCGGAAATTTGCGCGGTTCCATGCTCACAGTAGCGAGTACATCCTGGCAAACTTATCACGCCCCCGAATTGTGTTTTGTAGCGAGCGGAATTCCCGTCAATCGCATCGAAAAAAAACAATTAACTCCTTCAGTAACAGCCCGGTGGCTGTCTCTAAAAAACAACCAATTATCAGCAGTCTACTGGCTGCAATCTGCACAGCAAACTACCGATAATTTCTTGTCGCGCATCGGCAGCGACCTCACTCAAAAAAATCACAATTGGGTGCTAGTTTCCATTTTATTTGACAGTTCGCTAGAAGCCGAAAATCATGAAGTAAAAGAGTTTGCTAGTCAGGTACACGACACCGTAAAACAAAGCTTGCAAGGAGAAATTAATGAAAATTAAACAGGTATTTGATGGAATTTTTCAAACAATTTTTTGGCTGTGGAATTTGACATTTTTATCGATTGTTTACTTGGGGATTTTGCCGATTATAGGAGTGCCATTAATTCAGGCGACAATCGATGGCACCATCCCGCTAGAGTTTTCTTTGACTATGGCAGCTACGATCGCAGTACCCACTGTATGTACGGTAATAGGAGCTAGGCGTTTTAGCAAGCAACCCCTAGAGCTAATGCGTTGGTTTTACGGCGTAGAAGCACCGCTATTTTTGCTGTGTTTGCTCCGCTTGTTCCTGCTGCGAGAACTCACCCCAGCTAGTTATCAAATCATCGCTACTGTTGCTTTGTGCATAGCAGCATTTTTCGTGGAAATGCTGTACGGATATCTGGGTAAAAAAGAAAATGTTCAAAATACCTCAGATTCTCAAACTTCCCATAATAAACAGTCTCGTTTTTTAAGCTTAATCGGAGAAAAGCGAAGTGCGTGGCTGCAATTAGGATGCCACAGTTTAATGCTAGTAGTTGGCATTTGGGCGGCAACATTGCTGATGTATTACGCTGTACCTGTGGCATTGTATACGCTTTATGGATTCTTCACTGTAGTCATTGAATTTTTTAAGTTTACATGGGTATCAGCATTTTGGGATATCTTTAGATACGGGAGCTGGATCTGGGGTTTAATTTGGATACCGCTATCCTTTATATTGTTTGGTTTAACCTGTAGCTTGTTCGTTGTCATGCCTTCGCTGTACGGCTTTCTCTACATTCATTCCGGGCGGAAAATATGGCAGAGTTTTGCTGCACAATACGGGAAAAATAAAGCGATAATCGGAAGTTTGGGAGTCATAGCAGCTTGGCTGGCTATTTTCTCGGCTTTGCAGCAGCAGCCGCAAGTTGCAGCACTGAAAATGCTGGCGACTCCCCCCGCAAATGACAGCAGCCGCCAAACTTTATTAGCCAAGTCTGATATGATTCGATCGGGCTTAGTCAATGCTTATTTGTCCCCTTACCGCTACCTCAGCACTGTGGGAGAAAACAACCACATTTATGAGATATACAAAAATAGTTTGAATTTACCTGACGGAGCGGCTCAAACGGTGCAGAATAGCTATAATTTTTTAATGTCGCCGTTTTTGTATCAAGGCTCTAGTGCTGATGTGAAAAAAGCCGAAAAACTCTACGGCGAATTTTTCGATACGGAACTGCAAAAAGGCGATACAGAAGCAGTAAAACACGCGGTACAGTCAACATCAAACCGGGAAGAAGCAAAAGCTGGTTTGCTGAATGTCAATCAGGAAAAAGTATGGTTGCAGTCGCAAGAAGTGACTGTCAAAGAAAACGGCGACTGGGCTGATGTTGAACTCTACGAAGTTTACAAAAATCAAACGCCGAACTTGCAAGAAGTATTCTACTACTTTTCCCTCCCTGAAAGCGCCGCAGTTACAGGAATTTGGCTGGGAGATACGGGCGATTTAAACAAACGTTTTGTATTTACGGTATCGCCTAGAGGTGCGGCCCAGCAAGTCTACAACCAACAGGTAGTAGAAAGAGTCGATCCGGCTTTGCTAGAACAAATTGGCCCCAAACAATACCGCTTGCGGGCTTTTCCAATCCCGGCTAAACGAGAATTCACCCAAACTGAAGGGCCAACGGAAATGCACCTGTGGCTTACTTACAAAGTCATGCGCCAGCCGCAGGGTTGGGCGATGCCTGTTTTGGCTGAGAAACGCAACATTTTTTGGAACCAAGATACGCGCCGCACGATCGCCGGAAAAGAGGTAAAATACAGCGGGAAAGAAGCAAAAGAAACTTGGCTGCCACCGTTTTTGCCCGCAGTCGCACAGCAACCGCTAACAGCGCAGCAGGCGGTTCTACCGGGAGGAAATATCATTTCTGCTAAGCCGCTGGCTGATACAAATTATTCGCTACCGCAAGGCAAAAAATTTGCAGTTATTCTCGATACTTCCCGCAGCATGGCGGCGGAAAGTAAGGAAGTAAAAGAGACTTTTGAATGGTTGAAAGCGAATGCAGCAGCCAAAAATGCTGTTGATTTGTATGTCGCCAGCGCTGCGGGAATGCCGCCTAAGTTGGTGGAAGATGTACGCAATTTCGATGCGGCAAAGGTGACATTTTACGGTACGATCCAGCTCAAAGATATGCTGCAACAGTTTGCACAGTTGCGGGGCGATAAAAGTTACGATACTGTATTTTTGGTGAGCGATCGCCGCAGTTACGAATTGTCGGACGATCGCAAACCTAAAGTTTCCATCTCTGCACCGCTGTGGACAGTGCATTTGGGAGGTTTGCCCCCCGGCTACGACGACGCAACATTGAAGGTGATTCAAGATAGCGGCGGCGGAGTTGCTACGGATATCAAAGAGGCGATGCAGCGAGTGGCGACGACAGCAGCTTCGGGCAAATCTACAGTTAGCGTTGTTGATGGCTATGTTTGGAGTTATGCTCAAACGCCGCCGCCGAAAAAAACCGCAAAATCGGCGGCAGTCGCAGAGTTAAAAGATACGGGAAATGAAGGCTTTAAACCGATAGCTGCGCGGCAGTTGATAACTGCACTTAGCAAGCAGAAAAGTTCAAATCAATTGACGCAACTGGATGCAATGCACGCAGTAGCTAAAAATTTCAAAGTGGTGACGCCTTATTCTTCGATGATTGTGTTAGTTAATGACGCGCAAAGGGAGCAGCTAAAAGCAGCGGAAGCTAAGAGCGATCGATTTGACAGAGAGGTAGAATCGGGTAAGGAGGAGTTAACTAAGCCGAATAATCCTCTGAATGTTTCGGGGGTTCCTGAACCGGAAGAATGGCTGCTGTTGGCTGTAGGTGCGATCGGGCTTTTGGCGATTTTCCTCCGTCAGCGGCGCGCGAAAACGGTAGGTTGAATGTTAATCCGGGTTGGCTACTCCCTCGATGGTTCGGCGGTTGAAACCGCTACTACAAAAACAAAGTCTGCCTCCGCAGACTAAGCGAGTGAGGGGGTATTTAAGCCGGACTTGATATCAAATATTAATCTACAGTCGTCTTTAGACGACTTTAGCTATGAGACAGGGGTTTAAACCCCTGTCGGACTTAACGAATAACGAATAACTAATCTATCTCCACAAAAACGCGATCGCCCTCAATCTTTACCGGATAAGATTCCAGGGCATCGCTGGGTGCATTCAAACATTTACCAGTATCTAATTTGTACTGATATTTGTGAAACGGACAGGTAATGATACCGCTGCTTACCTTACCCATGTCGATCGGGTATTCTAAATGAGTGCAAGCATTGCGGTAACAAGTGACATTCCTGCCTTGACGGTTCAAAATCAGCGAAGTACCCTCAATTTTTACCTTCAAAATATCCCATTCGGGAATTTGATTCAGCCCTGTTATCTCTACCCACATATAATTTTTCTCGGTTTAAATAAATGATTGCAAACTAATGGGCGATCGCCCGAAAGGCATAGCGAACAACGAGCGATCGCGGTCTAATTCTAACGCCAACACCTCTTAAAGTCTGAATAGACTGTACAAGCTGTTGACGGTAATTCATGCCCGCAAAGAATGTTATATCACCCCTACAGCCGCAGGTAACGCATGAGAATGCTCATAACTTCACCGGCCTTTTGAGCAGGTTGCAGCGGGCTCCACTCGCTGACAGAGGCAAAACCCAAACAGTAAAGGATGTGAATGATGCTCCTCACCGCTTTGGGAGTACCTATCAGCAGGATTTTGACGGGTTCTCGATCGGGTTGCGGAGGCTCTGCTACAGTTACTGTCGCTGTAGCAGTATCGGTTGCTGGGGGATTGGCAAGGAAGTTTTTCGGCATCAGCGTTTTGTGTTTTTGCGGTTTATGTTACCTATAGGCAACACAATCATTCTATCCTGAATGTTACCTATAGGCAACATTTACGAAACGATCGGCCTCTGAGACAATCTGAGGCATGGGAAAAGCAGGCAAAGCACTCAAGCAAGTGCTGGAAACTTACGGCATCAGCCAAAATCGCTTGGCTGTGACAATGGGAGTAGGACGTTCCAACATTCACCGGTGGGTCAATGAAAGTAGAGATCCTGTAGCAGAGGCAGTGTTGGACATTCGGAAAGCACTATCGCAAATTAATCCGCAGGCATCAGCAGATTTCATTCGTTTGTATTTAGATGATTTGGAGGAAAAACTTGAAGAGTAATAATAATGTCAACAATCTTTACTTAGCTGCGAGCTTCTGAGAACATAGAAGCCATGAGTAAGGCAGGAAAGGCGCTGAAGCAGGTTTTAGAAACCTATGGCATCAGTCAAAATCAATTGGCAGCGATTATGGGCATTGGACGATCGAGCATTAACCGTTGGGTTAACGAGAATAGAGATCCGGCATCTGAAGCGGTTCTAGAGATTCGCAAGGGATTACAGCAAATTAATCCCGATGCAGCAGGGGATTTTATTCGTTTGTATTTAGATGATTTGGAGGAAAAACTCGAAGAGCAATAATATGGGCGATCGGGCGATCGCCTCCCGTGCCAGTTATGCTTGAGATAGACTAAACAAATAGCTGACAATATATAATCTTTCTGGCTTTCAATAAATTGTCACCAACTAATTGGCGATCGCCCTTGAATTCAGAGAAATGATGCCCTCCACACCTGAGAACCTAACCGTTTTCCTCGCCATTTCCCAGGTACAACCTGACGAATTCATCAGCCGCCTCCCGATTGAAGGTCTGCAACGCTTGCTTAATCGCAAATACCGCCTCAGCAGATGGGTCTCGTTCTTCGCTCACCCAACGGCTAACGTTTGAGCGATCGATTTCCATCTTTGCCGCCAATTGATATTGACTGATATCGTATGCCTCTAATATTTTTTTGAGGGCTTTACCTGCTCTTCCCATGCTCCCGATTGTGTCAGAGAGTCACGATTCTGTAAACGTTGCTGATTGTCACAAAGTGCGGGAAACTTTGTAGATTAAGTGCGATCGTTTTTTCCCTCTCAATTTAATTGTATGGCTCCTCAAATACCGGAGTTTGGCTGGGGCGATCGCCTAGCCCGCCGCCAACCAGCGTAAACTTACGCATATAGGGAGACCTGTACCCTAAAACAATATCCGACTTGGGTACTCCGACTTCAATTAACTCATTAGCAATTCCTACTTCAGTTCCATCTCGCTGAATCCAAATCTTGTCCTCTTTAATATCGATGTGAATAACGCAACCATAAACTCGTCTTTCTCCACGCCATCCCACATGAAACATCAAATAGCGATCGCGTTTGATGTCACAAGCAATTTCAGTTTCTATCTCCCCATCGTCCGAACCGCAGCTAGAGTGTTTTTCAATGATTGATTGAATTAGCTCTCTATACTTTTCTATTTCCATATAACGATCGCCTCTCTTGCAGGATTAAACACAATCAAGTTTAATTGCATCCGCGTCACTGACATTCGAGCTAAACGCCGAGTAAAAAACTCTTCATAAATATCTTCTGGAATTGCCAAATAAAGAAGTCTATCGGGTTCTGACTATTCCAAAACCACTTTATAATTCCAGGCTTGACCTATAGCCTCGTGAAACTGATTTATCAATGACAGACCTAAAAAACACTTGATTTCTACTGCTATTTTCTGTCCGTACTTTTCGGCTCCTAACAAATTATTTTCAGCCCCTAAGTCCACATAAAGCTTATCTTCGTCTACTTTGAGGTACAAAGGATCGTGGGTAATAGTCCACCCTTCTTTTTCCAAAGCTGAACATACAGAGACATGAAAGATATCCTTGGCAGACATAGATTTTGAGAAATCATGTTACTCACTCCCATTATATCATATCCTAAAGACTGTCCCAGACAAACGGGCGATCGCCTTTTGAATTAAGTGCGATCGTTTCTTCCTTCTCAATTTAATTGTAAGGCTCATCAAATACTAGAGTCTGGCTGGTGCGATCGCCTGAATATTTGACGATCGGCCTCAAACATACTATTCAGCTTTTCCCTACGGATGAATCTGACTCAAAATCACTCGCAACCGATCGTAATCATCCTTCAACAAAACACTCAAACTCCTCCCCGCTTCCACCAACCAAGATCGATCGCGCATCCGCAACTGATAAATCTCACGAATCGCCGCCGCCGTCAGCGCATCCACCGGCGCATTAGCCACCCCCAGCAGCGTCCTCAAAAAATCCAACTGCACGGTAAAATCAATCACCTCATCCGGTTCGCAGCGATAAACCGCCTGGTGAATTTGCGGCGGGCGCGGCGGCAAATACTGATAAATTTTACCCCTAGATGGGCCGTGACCGTTCAACCTTTCCGGCGCAGCCTCATACCCGACAATCGCCACTCGAAACTCGGTTTTTAGCATCGCAAAAATCTGCGGTTGTTCTTCCCGCAACTCTTCCAGCGACAACCCCAAAGCGCGAGCTCTGTGCACCGAGTCGATCGGGCTAGTCGTAGCGTAATAAACCACGCCGTAAATTTGATTTTTCGACTCTTCATCCTCGGCCTTCACCCAACTCCCAAAAGGCGGCATTACTGGAAAACTTAAGTCTTCCGGTTCCAAACATTGAGCCAAAAACTCCGAAGTAGCCGTCTCGATTACCTCAGCAATGCGATCGGGATGGCGCTCTTTTGTAGCAAATTGGGGTAAAGGTAAACGCATATTAGTCAGTTGGCAGTTGGTTGTTGGCAGTTGGTTGTTGGCAGTTGGTTGTTGGCAGTTGGTTGTTCTTGATTATTATTTGTAAGTGGTACTAATAAACAATAACAACTGACAACTGTCAACAACCAACTGACTATTTCGCGCGACCAGCCGTAGCATCGACAAGTTCCAACTGCGACAGCCGGAACGTAATCAGCTTGTCCCAATTGCCGCCTTCAAACAGTACCGCGACTTTCCCGTCGCTAACTCGCTGGACTTGTCCTTGAAAGGCGTAGTAAATCTCACCCTTATCTTTAACTCGAACTGCCGAACCTGGAAAAATCATAATTCTTGGAATGTTAAGTTGGCTGTTTATAGTTTACCTTTTCTTGGCGATCGAGACTTGATGCTAAAACAGGCAAGACGCCTGTTCCACCAATTCAACAGGCAAGATGCCTGTTCCACAAATTCAACAGGCAAGATGCCTGTTCCACAAATTCAACAGGCAAGATGCCTGTTCCACAAATTCAACAGGTTTCTTGTGGGGAGTAGGGGCCCTAGCGTCCCGCGCGCCCATCAAAAGCTGATTGACAATCCAAGATGTGAGTTAGGCTAAGGCTGCTACGGAAACTTTACCGGCAATGCGGCCCGCGATCGCCCGCAACTCCCTAGCTGAAGCAGAACCCGGTTGCCCCACCACGATCGGCACCCCCGAATCGCCACCTTCCCGCAACGGAATTTCCAGCGGAATGCAGCCTAACAGCGGCACTCCCAACTCAGCAGCAGTCTTTTCCCCGCCGCCGGAACCGAAAATATCGTATTGCTTGTCTGGCATATCCGGCGGCACAAAATAGCTCATGTTTTCCACAATTCCCAACACCGGCACTCCCAACTGCTGGAACATCTTTAAGCCCTTGCGAGAGTCCAACAATGCCACAGTCTGCGGTGTCGTCACAATTACAACACCAGCCATCGGCACAGCTTGCGCCATTGTCAACTGCGCGTCTCCAGTACCCGGAGGCATATCGACAATCAGATAGTCTAAATCGCCCCAATTCGCCTGGTAGAGGAACTGCCGGATGATTCCGTTCAACATCGGGCCGCGCCAAATCACGGGCTGGTCTTTGTCAATTAAAAACGCCATCGACACTAATTTGACGCCGTAGTTGAAAGCGGGTTCGAGGGTTTCTCCGCTTTTCCCGTCCCTAACCATGACTTTCGCGTCCCCCAAACCCAACATATTTGGGTCGTTGGGCCCATAGATATCGGCATCCAGCAAACCCACCTTAGCGCCTGTTTGCGCCAGCGCTACTGCAACATTTACCGCCACCGTGCTTTTGCCGACGCCGCCTTTGCCGCTGGAAATTGCGATAATATTTTTAACGCCTTCAATGCCTTGGCGATCGACCACTCCCTTTTGCTGGGGCGTCTCGGCTGTCACCTCCACCGCCACTTTTTCGACTCCTGGCAACTGTTTGACCGCTTTTTGGCAATCTTCGACAATAAATTCTCGCAGCGGGCAAGCAGGCGTTGTCAGCACTAAAGTAAAACTGACGACACCGCCGTCAATTTTTATGTTACGAATCATGTTCAATTCCACCAAACTCTTTTGCAGTTCGGGGTCTTGCACGGGTCGCAGGATTTCTAAGACTGAACTAACATCGAGTGTCTTGGGCATTGTGTTCTCCACCATAGCTCTGCAATTGGGTTAGCGAATTTTCGGTCGCAGGTTTAAGTATATTTTTATTGCTATTTTTTAATGTAACTTCATAGCGATCATTTGCAGACCTACGGTGGCATAATTACATGACGACAGGATTTTGGACTTACGGTCAATCTCAAACTCAAATGCGATCGGCAAGAATTTCTACGACCGAAAGCAATTTGGTCACAATCCCCGAATTGATCCGTGGTCGCAATTCTTCAATCTAAAATCTAAAATCTTAAATCTTAAATCGGATGACAGTTTCTACCACACTTAAAACCGCCACTTCCCCGTTTTTGCCCCCCGCTGACTCTAGAGCTAGAGTCAGCCAATTTATGAAAAGCCTACAAGACGAAATTTGTCAATCCCTCGAACAACTCGATGGGGTTGGCAAATTTAAGGAGGACTCTTGGGAACGCTCCGAAGGCGGGGGCGGACGTTCTCGCGTCATGCGCGAAGGCGATGTGTTTGAACAAGGGGGAGTCAATTTTTCCCAAGTGTGGGGCGAAAGTTTGCCGGCTTTGATTCTGGCAAAGCACCCCGAAGCTGCAGGTCACGATTTCTATGCAACTGGCACTTCGATGGTGCTGCACCCCCGCAATCCCTACTTGCCTACGGTTCACCTGAATTACCGCTATTTTGAAGCCGGGCCGATTTGGTGGTTTGGCGGCGGTGTGGATTTGACTCCTTATTACCCGTTGGCTGAGGATGCAGCTCATTTTCACAAAACTCTGAAAGCAGCTTGCGATCGCCACCATCCCGGATATTATCCGACCTTTAAACTCTGGTGCGACGAATATTTCTACCTCCCCCACCGCCAAGAAACCCGCGGCGTGGGCGGTCTGTTTTTTGACTACCAAAGCGCTCAAGGCGCGCTTTACCGCGACCATCATGTCAAAGGCAAAGCCGCTGAGTGCAGCAACAACATTGGCGTCCCCGAACCCAGGACTTGGGAGTCGCTGTTCGCTTTTGTACAGGACTGCGGTCGGGCATTTTTGCCGGCTTACACCCCCATAATTGAAAAGCACCGATCGAAAGAATACGGCGATCGCGAGCGTAATTTCCAACTTTACCGCCGAGGCCGTTACGTTGAATTTAACTTGGTGTACGATCGAGGCACGACCTTTGGCTTGCAAACCAACGGACGCACCGAATCGATTCTCATGTCCCTGCCACCTTTGGTACGCTGGGAATACTGCTACGAGCCAGAACCCAACTCTCCAGAAGCCGAACTCTACTCCAAGTTCTTAAAACCGCAAGATTGGGCGAATTGGATGCCTCAGCAGTCACCGACCTGAGTTAAACTACTGGGACAGTAACCACCGCGATAGATAATAAATTTGAGGGAAGGGTCAGTGATTCATATTGATCAAAAAACCCACACGCTTCAAGACGGTACAACAGTTATCGTCTTAGCACCGACAGGACGGTTGGACATCACTACAGCTTGGCAATTCCGCCTCAAGTTGCAAGAGTGTATTTCCAAACTTAGCCGCCATGTTGTAGTGAATCTTGGTCAGGTTAACTTTATCGATAGCTCTGGCCTGACCTCACTTGTAGCAGGTATGCGGGATGCGGATAAAGTTAAGGGAAGTTTCCGCATTTGCAATGTTCATCCAGAAGCCAAACTGGTGTTTGAAGTCACCATGATGGATTCTGTGTTTGAAATCTTTGAAACGGAAGAAGAAGCTCTAGAGGGGGTGCCGCGCGCAAGTTAACCACTCCCGCTGGAATCGGTTGCGTGTAAGCGCAATTTAAGCTTGAGGCTCACAAAATGCGCCGGAACCCCGCACAAGAACAGGAAGCAGGTAAATTCTTGCCAGCTTCCTTATGCTTTCTTCCTTTCTTGAAAGGTTGAGAGGTTCACCAAAACACTAAAGTAGAAGAATAGGTCAAGGTAAAGTCTTGCCTTCTATCCTAGATAGCTAAATCTTTCTTCCTTGTTTCTTGTTGCTTCTTGCTTCAAACCAATATCTCAGCAGCAAAATCCTGACGCTTGACAAATCTAAAAGGGCCCATTAGAGCTCCCCAGATAGCCTTGCCTGTCGTGGGGCTTATTCCTTTGTCGTAGCTGAGAAATTCCTCGCCTGCGGCTTCAAATCCTAAGTCTACTTGGTAATTTTGCCCCCCGTAGGCAAAGCCGCAGCGAGTGCCCTCCGGCAAAGATGCCCGAAAGCGATAGCTGTTTGAGGTTAAATTTTGCACTGCAACCGACAGGGTGCAGCCGGGGAGGAGTTCGATTTGCTCCTTCGTTAGCTTTCCAAGCAAGTCGGGGTTGCAACCGGCTCCTTTGACGGCTGCGATATCCTTGAACATATAATACTGAGCTTCGATAAGTCCCGGCGCTATCTGTGAGTGCCTCAGTTGCACGATGCGGGGGCGGTATGGCTTGTCTAATTCCAGAATGTTGGCTTGTTCCGCAAACAGGGCAATGCTGGGTTCGGAAAATAAAGGAACCGGTAGTGGTCTTTGCCACATACGAAGGTGGACGTACCAAGCCGGGTCTGCTAGCGCTTGTTCCCGGTTGTCAAATTCGCCCGCCATGTATTGGGCTAAAGCTATTAATTCTGGAGAAATTTTCATGTTTGTTTGATTTTTGACGATTAGGACTTGACAAAAAAACTTAATAGTGATATAGGGCTAGCCGATCTGGGCAAGTCAGAAGATTAGATTTTTGACATCCACCCTGACCTAAAGGTACAGGGATTCCCAATCGTCACCGATTAGGTTTCTGCTTCATAGCACCCGCCCTAACAGATTTGCTCTGTTCGGGTCTTACGGTCGCTCCACAGACTGACACGGCTAGCCCAGCCGCCAAAATGTTTTTTGCTGCGTTAATGTCACGATCGTGGTTTGCGCCACACTTAGGGCATTCCCATTCTCGAATATTCAACGGCAATTTTTCAACAATGTGACCGCAGTTTCCACAGCGTTTAGAGCTGGGAAACCAGCGGTCTATTTTTACAAACTCTCGCCCATACCACTGGCACTTGTAACTTAGCTGGCGAATTAACTCGCCCCAACTAGCGTCACTAATAGCAAGAGCTAATTTAGGGTTTTTCACCATATTCTTGATAGCCAAGTCCTCAACGACAATCGTTTGATTTTCACGAATGATTTGAGTTGTTAGCTTGTGCAAGAAATCTTTGCGGACATCGACTATTTTTGCGTGGACTCTAGCCAGTTGCACCCGCCATTTTTCACGGTTACGACTTCCTTTTTGCTTTTTGGCTAGAGCTTTTTGCTTCCTTTTTAACTTCTTACAAAGCTGCTTGAAATGCTTGGGGTTGCCAATCTTATTGCCGTCGCTAGTAGCAATCAGGCTACTAATTCCCACGTCCAAGCCGATTGTTTTATTTGTTTTGGGAAGTGGTTTGAGCGTGTAGTTGTCTACAAGTATAGAGACATACCAGCGTCCAGCCGGTGTTAATTTTACCGTAATAGTAGAAAGAACACAGCTTGCTGGAATTTGTTTGCTCCAGCGAATAGGTAGCGGGTCATTGCACTTTGCCAGAAACACTTGCCCGTTTTTCCAACGGAAAGCTGACTTGGTGAACTCAGCGCTACCACCGTTGTGTTTTTTTTTGAAATTAGGGTACTTGGCTCGTCCCCCAAAGAAATTGGTAAAAGCTGTTTGAAGGTGTCTGAGTCCCTGTTGAAGAGGTACGCAACTAACTTCGTTGAGGAAGTCGAGTTCCTGCTTTATAAAACTTACCTAAACCTACCTAAAGTCGTCTTTAGATACAATTCAGGGTTTACTTCCTACGCTGTTGG
>JAUBST010000059.1:0-36650 GCA_036702215.1 Microcoleus sp. F6_B6 | reverse complement strand
ATAAATTCGGGGGATGCAAGGATTTTTGATTTTTGATTTTGGATTGATTCCACGGAGCGATCGCGTGGCGGGTACCACCTTTGAAATTCTCGGTCATTCGATTTTAGATTTTTGATTTTTGATTTTGGATTGACTTGCGCTCTTATAAATTCGGGGGATGCAAGGATTTTTGATTTTTGATTTTGGATTGATTCCACGGAGCGATCGCGTGGCGGGTACCACCTTTGAAATTCTTGGTCAGAGATGGAATTTGCGATCGCAAATTGTTCCGAAAAAGTGCAAATTACAACAAAAATGAAATAGAGTGTCAAAGATTCCTTTGTTTCTTTTTCTGTTCAAAGCTTTGGGCATCAATTCCTAAAGCTTTGTGAGGTTCGTGGGGATAGAGATTTAGGGCGCGCCGGATTAAGTTCGTCTCCAACTGTGCTACAGCTTGCTCCAAGTTTAAATCCGGCAGAGATTCCCGATCGAAGACAAGATGCTCTGGTAAGATTGTTCTTCCCCCAGAAAAAACAGCCGCTCGCTCTAAGGTATTTTGTAACTCCCGCACGTTTCCAGGCCAAACATGACTCCTAAGTTTTTCCAGTGCTGACTCGGTAATTGCTAGACTTTTAATACCATTTCGCAAGGCAATGCAGCTTAAAAAATGTTGGGTAAGTTGATTTAAGTCTTCCAGGCGATCGCGTAAAGGCGGCAGTTCGATTCGCACCACATTAAAGCGGTAATAAAGGTCTTCTCGAAACTGATTCAGCCGCACCATCTTTTCTAAATTCCGATGCGTCGCCGCCAAAACCCGCACATCTACTGTTCTGGTTTGATTGCTTCCCAACCGCTCAAAGGATTTATCCTGCAACACCCGCAGCAATTTTCCTTGAATTGTCGGGCTGAGTTCTCCTACTTCATCGAGGAATATAGTGCCGCCGTTCGCTTGTTCAAATCGACCGATTCTGAGGTTATTAGCTCCCGTGAATGCTCCTTTCTCGTGACCGAATAACTCTGCTTCTAACAGATGCTCTGGTAAAGCCGCGCAGTTAACTTTAACCAACGGGCCTCGACTGCTGGAAGCAGCATGAAGGGTGGAAGCGACTAACTCTTTACCTGTGCCGGATTCTCCCACAATTAAAACAGTGGTGTTTCCTAGGGCGACTCTACCGATGAGTTTAAAGACTTGTGCCATTGCAGGCGATCGCCCTAACAGTTCTTCTGGTTGCGCGATCGCCTGCTGATTTGCTTCCCCAAGTTGATAAGCTGACGCAGTGTGATGAGCCAAAGCCTTCTGAACCAGATTCACTAAATCCTCCAAATCAAAGGGTTTAGTCAAGTAATCGTAGGCTCCCAACTGCATCGCTTCAATGGTCGTGCGGCTGGTGCCGTAGGCCGTCATCACAATTACGGGCAATTCAAATAGAGTTTTCCCCAAAGCTTTGAGAACAGCGCTACCCTGAGTCTTAGGCATTTTCAAATCTAGAAATACCAGGTCGGGACGAGAGGAAACATCGCCTTGAATTATCTTGAGTCCCTGCTCTCCGTCTCCCGCTTCTACGATCGAGTGACCTTCATCTTTTAAAATTTGCGCCATCGCCTGACGCATCGCTTTTTCATCATCAACAATTAGAATCTTTGCCATCGGTAGATTTTTTAATTGGGATTGCGATCGAATGCCATTATCCTAGTCTTTAATCTCTGCTTTTAGGTAGATAAACGCTAAAACGGGTACAACCCGGTTGAGAATCCCAGCCGATATATCCGCCCTGACGAGTGATAATCTCGTGACTAATTGCCAGTCCTAAACCCGTCCCCTCCGGTTTTGTTGAATAGAAAGGGTCAAATATCCGCTCTCTGTCTTGTGGCGACAATCCCTGTCCTCGGTCTTCTACCCAGGTAACAAAATAGTCCTGCTGCTGTTCCACTCCCACCAATACTTCACCTCCCTCTGGACTGGCTTGGATGGCATTCAAGATTAAATTAACCATTACCTGTCCTAACTCCCGAGGACGCAACGGCAATTGGGGTAAGGTTTTAGTCGCAGCGCAATAAACCAGCGTTACTCCCTGTTCTTCGGCTCTCAGACGCAGTAGAGAAACGGATTCTTCAGCAACAATTTCTAGGGAAGCAGAAACCAGTTCTTCCTGTTGCTGATTTTGGTCAAAATATAACAGCCGCCTTACTAATTGCTCTAAACGGTCTATCTGTTCCAACAGGCTGCAAATTGGTAAAGTCGTTATCCCCTGCTTTTGGAGTTGCCGCTGGGTATACTGCAAATTGAGCCGCATACTGGCAAGGGGATTGCGAACTTCGTGGGCTACCCCCGCCACCAACTGCCCCAAAGATGCCAGACGTTCGACTCGGCGCAAGCGCTGTTCCAGCTCTTGACGGCGATTTTGCATTGTATTAATTGCCTCTCCCAGCATTCCCATTTCCGCTCTCAAGGGTGGAATTTGTTCAGCTTTACCCTCTTCCATTGCCTTGATACTCTGTTGCAGTTGCTGTACCCCCCAGTGCAGTTGCAAGGCAATATAAAATGTCCAGGCTCCTACTACCAAGTTCATCAAAACCACAAGAATGCTCGATACTTTTTGATGGGCATCCTTAGAACTGGGTAGAGGCGTGCGCTTCATTGTCCAGACAGCACCCCACAGAGGCAAGGGATCGGCGCGCAGCACCAGCAAATCGAGTCCCGGTTGCAGCACTAATTCTTGGGGCAATCCCTGGCTTGTGGCGCGGCGAGTCAATTCTAAAATCGTTTTTTCCTCAGCTTTGGGAATGTCTTTTTTGGGAGATGCCCCTCCGTGAGTTGGATAGGCATAGCCCAAAAGCCGATCTTTTTGCAGCAGGTAAAATCCCCCTTCCACTCGCGGGAAGGCAGCAAGCGCTTCTGTTGAAAGTTCCTGGAGTTGTTTGTCCCATTGCTTATTTGGCTTGTCTAATTGCCCCTGGTTGGATTCCCAAAACAGCTTAATCAATCGAGCATCAGCATTGGCTAATTCGGTTTGATTTCTTGCCATGACTGCACTGGAACGGCTTTGAAATAACTCGGCTACCAGCCACAGAGCCGCCCCACCTAAACTTAAAAACAGAATGGTGAGGATTGTTAGTTGCTGTCGGAGTGTCCAGCGGGGAGCGATCGCATTTGGTTTCAAGGGAATCTCCCAATAAAGCAATTAGATTTGACAGTGGAACAACAGGTAGCGACAGTTTCAGGGCCCCGTTATGAAGGGTTAGAAACTCGGTTTCTAGGAAATTTGGCGGCGAGGAACCAGAAATCTCGCAAGAAACCGGGTTTCCAAGGTCTGCGCGCGATCGCCCAAATCATCGAAATACACTAGATTTGCGGTTCCCGAATGCCTTGAGTTCTTTAGTTTCGGGGACGAGAAACCAAAAAACGGCTAAGGCTACAGTCGCGATCGCAGATAACATCAGAAAGCTAGCATTGTACCCAGCGTTTTTCGCCACAAACCCAGCTAATAAATTACTGAGACTAGCACCAATGCCAATAGAGGTGGCAAGCATCCCTTGAGTGAGATTAAAGCGACCCGTTCCCTTGGTTAAATCAGCAACCATCAGGATGGAAAGCACCCCGAAAATACCGCCCGCGACTCCATCCAAGATTTGCACAGAAACTAGAAAAAAGGGATTGTGCCAGACGGTATAAAGTACCCCGCGAATCGGCAGTACAACAAAGCTAATCAGGAAGACGCGCTTTCGCCCAGCGTTTGCTAAACGACCGGCTGTGTTAGCCGAGAACATCATCACTAATTGCGCGATGATGATGCAGGCTGACATATAAACTGTGCCATCAATTCCTGTGCCCTGCCCACCGCGAGCGAGTAGTTGACCGACTAAAGGCAACATCGCTGCATTGGCAAAGTGAAATAAAATTACGGCGAGGGCAAAGAAGAGTATCCGGCGATCGCTCAATAGCTGTAATATGCCTTCAAGGTGATGTTCTTCTCGATCGTCTTCCTCATCATCTTCTGTCGCACCGCGCGCTAACTCATGGTCAATCTCTTTCTCGCGAATCATCAGAACTGAGATAGCGCTGCCAATTGCCATAACTGCAACCAGGAAAAAAATCCCTTTGCGCGCCACAAACTGACCGATTAAACCAGCCAGAGTAGCAGCGAGTAAATTGCCTGCATGATTGAATGACTGATTGCGTCCGACTCGCCGATCCAATCGCTTATGCCCCACTAGCCCCAGGGTAATCGCGGCAATAGCGGGCGGGAAAACTGCCGCTGCACCGCCAATCAAAACCTGACAGGCAATTATTACTGGAAAAGCCGGCAACAGGGCGATGGCAATGCAGCCGATCGAGACAAGTACCGCAGCCACCACGATCAACATCCGTTTCTGGCGCAACCTGTCAATTAGTGCGCCCGCTGGTGTTTGGGCAATGACTGTAGCAATTGACGAAGCGGCTGTAGCCATGCCGATTTCGGCTGGGTTCCAGTTTTGTGAGGATTTCAGGTAGATACCCAGATATGGCCCAACACCATCCCGCACATCGGCTAGGAATATATTCAAGAAATCGAGGGCTCGCAGGCTCTTTTTGCTGGGTTGTCGCTTTTCTGGCATTGGTTTTCCTGATGATATTGGCGTTGCTTTCTTTGAAAACAGAAAGATTTGATTGGGGCGATCGAGCTCGATCGCCCCCATATCAAATCTGTTAGAGCAGATTCCAGTGTTATGAAGTACACTCGCCTATCGATTAATCCTCGCAGGACACTCCAAAAGCCGTGTCCCTACCTCTGCTCGATATGTACTTCTATTACCTGGAATTTGCTGTAATAACTTTCCTTAGCGTCTGTCCTTTTTGGTTTGCAGTTCGCGGTTCATAGAAAGGGAGGAATCAATAATCAACCGCGAACCGCGAACAACCCTTAGTTTGGCGGAGGAACCGGCACCGGAATTGGCGGCGGGCTGTTGTTTGGTTGGCCATCGGGCGCCAGAATTGGCGGCGGGCTGTAGTTTGGTTGGCGATCGGGCGCCGGAATTGGCGGCGGGCTGTAGCTTGGTTGGCGAACCGGCGCCGGAATTGGCGGCGGGCTGTTGTTTGGCCGACTGCCTGCCGGTGGCTTGTAAGCTGGACGTTGCCCGCCTGCGGGCCCGCGAGGGGGCGCGGGAGCATCAATCGATCGGCGATGACGACCTTTACCTTTACCAGGGCCTTGGCCGAAAGCTGGTGGCCCACCGTAGATTGCTTGACGGTAACGGCCTGGCGGGCCGCACTCGGCTGGTCGCAGACTTCGCCCAGAATCGGGTCTGGGACACGGGGAACCGTTATAGGGAGGCTCGTTAGAGATACTGGGGTTCGGATTGAGCTGTGCCAAGACTGGGAAACTGATTGGGGAACTAGCAGCAGCAACTCCTAACAGAACAGTCACTTTTTTGAGCAAGTTTGTGGGATTTAATGCTTTGATAGAGGCCTCCTGGTAATATGCGATGTGCTTCGTTTGCAGGTAGTAAGATTGCTAGTGCAAAAACCGTGCCAAGTCGATCGCACAACTTTTCCTCATCACCGGGAAAGTAATCCGACTCAAAGCGTGCAAACATCCTGCCATTTGCTCGAACCGCTGGGAATACATTTGGCACGATGTTTGCACTAACAAGTTTTAGTTATCGCCTGAATTCCGTTCAGTCCGTGTTATGAACAAGTCAGAACCTCGCATTTCCCAAGAAATCGCTCCAGATGTTTTTGCTCTTGCTGCTGAGTTATATGCCAAGGAAAATCAGTGTTATTCCTTGTCAGAACTTATGGAGGCTGGGGCAGAGGTACAAATTCCACCGGAGTTGATTCAACAAGCTTTACAGCAGCTCAAAGCCAAGCAAATTCAAGCTGAAGAGCGCAAAAAAAAGCTAAAGCTAATCTTAACCAGTGGCATCGGCGGAGTCGCGCTTGCTTTTTGTGGTTTCGGAGTTTACAACACTCTTGCCAGTAATTTCACTCTCGCCAAACGCCCCCCAGAAGCCAATCTAGAGAAGGCTCAGATTCTGCCCAACCCCCAGATGGCATTTGAGCCCCTGCCCCATCCCGAAGCCAATCAAACCACTTTTACCGGACAAGTAAAGCAGTATCTTCTCAATCCTGAAGGTAAGGTAGATGGAGTCTTGCTGAGTAATGGCTTACAAGTGAAATTTGCGCCCCATATGGGAGACAGCTTGGTGGCGATGATTGCCCCTGGTGTTGGGGTGAGTGTTTCTGGGACTCCTGGCGTTTCCACTCGCTTCGGCCAAGAGGTGAAAGCCAACAGCATTACTAATTCTCAAACCAACCAAACTTTAGTAAAGCAGCCTCCTGCCGTTCCCCCCCAGCCTCCCTTGCAAGGCAACTACAGTAACTTATCTGTAGAAGGAACAGCCCAGCAATGGTTGGTAGGACATCGGGGAGAGCTCAATGGCGTTATCCTGTCTAATGGCGCTCAAGTGAAGTTCCCGCCTCACGTCGGAATGCAGTTACTAAGTCTGGCTAAGGCGGGAGGGCGAGTAAAGGCTGAGGGTTTTGGAACTACCAACAGTTACGGTCAGGTTTTACAAGCTACTGGCTTGACGATAGATGGACAATCTGTATCTTTTGACCCGCCAAACCCCAATTTGCCTCCTGTGAACAATCTAAATTAGACAAATTTTCACTCAAGGAAAGACGGCTCTAAAAGTATACCTAGACCTCCGGCACGAATCACTTGTTCGTGAGGTACATATAGCGGATCGAGCTCTCATATGAGGTACGTAGTTGGGATGCGAGCCCTCTACGTTTTAAGCGGTTATATAATCTATCAATCATACCTCATCTTTTTGAGAAAGGCTATAGCTCTTGTAGGGACACGGCAGTGCCGTGTCCCTACGGCACGCGATCGGGGTGTACTTTATTATTTAATCGTGGAGCAGCAGACAAAGTTCGATTTTTTGTTAAACTTGCTAAATTTTGCATCATGAGTTTTTTCAGATTCATCGTAATTGGACTAACATACATCGGCTTAGGTTTGGGCTATCTGCCAGGTTTACGGATGAATCGAGCCAGTATTGCGATAGTTGGGTCATCGTTACTGATGGCGTTGGGAGTTTTAGACCTGAAAGAAGCTTGGAGTGCGATCGACTATAAAACGCTGATTTTTCTGTTCAGTATGATGGTGATTAGCGCTAACCTGGCTGGCTCCGGTTTTTTTCAATTAGCGATCGATACAGTGATGCGCTTTACCCGGAGTCCATTCAGTTTACTAATTGTTTTAACATTTGGAAGCGGGATACTATCTGCTTTTTTTCTCAACGATACCGTTGCCTTAATTCTTACTCCTTTAATTTTAGGTTTAACCCAAGCTCTTACCCTGAATCCTATTCCCTACTTACTTGCCTTAGCCGGAGCAACTAATCTGGGTTCGGTTGCTACCTTGAGCGGCAATCCTCAAAATATTTTGATCGGCTCATTTTCTGGTATTAGCTATCTAGACTTTGCCAAAGCGTTGACTCCGATTGCATTGGTAAGTCTGCTAATACAGATCGGGCTGCTGTGGTGGCTCTACCCTGAAGTTCGCTCTACCAAGCCTTGTTTAATTGAAACTCCTTTGCGCTACCGTGTTTTCCAACCTTTATTAACTAAAAGTCTCTTAATAACTGGAGGATTATTAGTAGCATTTTTAATCGGTGTACCGCCGTCTGAAGCTACTTTAGTAGCCGCAGGTTTACTGTTCATCACCAGACGAGTCAAACCAGATCGCATTTTGAATAAAATAGACTGGGATTTGTTGGTGATGTTTGCTGGACTGTTTGTGGTTACTCAAGGGGTAGAGAAGTTAGGAATATTAAGTTTATTTACAGGATTAGTTGGCACTCCTTTGAGCATATTGGGGGTGACGGCTTTGCTTTCAAATTTAGTGTCTAATGTTCCGGCAGTGCTGCTATTGCAACATTTAATTCCTCATCCAGATCAAAAAACTTGGTTGTTACTAGCCTCTGTTTCAACATTGGCGGGTAATCTCACTTTGCTGGGTTCCGTTGCTAATTTAATTGTTGCTGAGGCTGTCGCTAAACTCGGCTATCAGTTGTCTTTTGGGGAACATTTACGGTTTGGTCTACCGCTGACTGTTTTAACATTAGCTGTTGCCTATTTATGGCTTTACTGAGCGAGCATTAAATCTTATCATAAAACTGAGTGGTATAGCGAGCGCATTCTATTAAGAAAAAAAACGGACGCAGAACCGCCATTATGTCTGCTGTACGGCTGCACATTACCGCTATAAGTAGCGCGTCAAACATTTTTGGGCATGAGTTATGAAAAACTTGAATTTTGCAAAAATTACAATATAAAAAAATAAACAAGTGTTAAACTGAGAGACGTAATTTTGGTAGTCCTTATGATTGTCAATCCTGAAAATGTGCCGGAACGTACAGGCTCTAATTATCCCCAAGAATTTAAATCAGTGGTTGCGGGAAGAGTTAAAAAACGCTTGGGCGATGCTGCCGGATTGCAGAATTTTGGGGTGAATTTGGTGAGGCTGGCGCCGGGAAGTTTTTCTGCTCTCCGGCATTGGCACTCTCGTCAAGATGAGTTAGTCTATGTTCTGGAAGGGGAAGTGACTTTGATTTGTAATTCGGGGGATCAAGTGCTTAAACCGGGTATGGTGGCGGGTTTTCCTGCGGGTGATGCTGATGGGCATCATTTGGTTAACCGCACGAATGCTGATGTTGTTTATCTGGAAATTGGCGATCGCACTCCGGGAGATAGTGCCGAATATCCCGATGACGATCTAATCGCGAAAGCTAGCGATAATGGTTGGATTTTTACTCGCAAAAATGGCGAGGTTTATGAGAGTTGAAAATTTATGAGTCAAGTGAATCTTTGGAGTTCGGCGGAACACGCTTTGTGGTATCTTGCTAAGGCTGATGGCATCCCCCACCGCACGGAAGGTGAAGCGGTTTTGTTGGAAGAAGTGCCGAAAACTGTTAAGCGAATTCTGGATGTGGGCACGGGAGACGGCAGGTTGTTGGGTCTGCTTAAGTGCGATCGACCAAATGTTGAATGTGTGGCGATCGACTTTTCGCCGACAATGCTGGAAAAAGCCCGAACTCGCTTTGCCGACGATCCAAATGTCACGGTAATCGAGCACAATTTTGACGAATCGCTGCCGGATTTGGGCCGATTTGATGCGGTTGTTTCTAGTTTTGCGATTCACCATGTAATAGACGATCGCAAATTTTCCCTCTACGCCGAGATTTTCGATCTTTTGGAACCGGAAGGCATTTTTTGCAATTTGGAGCACGTAGCGTCACCAACTCCCGCTTTGCACGAGAGATTTCGAGAGGCGCTGGGTATTAGCGATTCCCCAGACGATCCGTCGAATAAATTGCTCGATGTGGAAACGCAACTGCGCTGGTTTAGAGAACTTGGTTTTACCGATGCAGACTGTTATTGGAAGTGGCGGGAACTCGCTTTATTAATTGGGGTGAAACCTGTTTAGCTGCGGGGAAGGACTGCATTGTCGCGTCCTTTTGAAATTGGAAATAGTCACAATTAGTAAGGTGCGTCAGATTTTTAAACCTTCAATAATCGTTCAAGAAATTCACCTGACGCACCCTACAGCCCCAGTTAGAGGGCTGTTTTCAGAGTTATCAACCAAACGATCGAATTAACAACAAACAAAAAGGTATAAAAAATATAGATTGATGGAGCGCAGAGAGCTCGACCTAAAGAAGGCATTTTAAGTGTTTTTAATAAACCGAGCGGGTGAACAAGACCTTCCGGTATAGAACGAGTATTAAAACTTTCATCTAATGCCCTTTCATCATTCAAAAATTGGGTAATTGCATGAACTCTTTGTATGTGATAAAATTGCACCCTCCAGTAGGTCGCTTCTAAAAACCAGAAACCAAAAATTATAACGTATCCCAGCGGAACCAACACATCTATTTTGCTGGTAAAAACCCAACCAATCAACCCTACCCAAATGGTAATTGCTGCAGTTTTTAACTGCTGCAAAATTGTATTGAAGTTAGCTATTTTTTTCTCTAGTTCCTCTGCTCCTTTTTGCAGCATTGCTAGCTGAAATTCAAATCTATCCATGTTTGATTCGGCAAACGTTTATATTATAGCTATCCAAAAAATTATAATCTTCTTTTCTTTCGGTGTCGTTAGATAACTTCGCCTGACCAAGAATTTCAAAGGTGGTACCCGCCACGTGATTTATCCGTGGAATCAATCCAAAATCTAAAATCTAAAATCCTCAAGCCCCCGAACTTGTCTCGCGCAAGTCAATCCAAAATCCAAAATCTAAAATCTAAAATCGAATGATGCACTCTAAAAGTCGATTTTAGATTATATAGTAAGGTGCGTCAGCTTCGGAAATTCCCGATCGCCGTTACAGAACTTCGCATGACGCACTCTACAAGTCCTGTTGTGTGACAGTTGCGTCCAGGACTATTAAAGTCAGGCAGGAAGCATCCCAATTTTGTAAGGGTTTAGGTATGTAGTTGCGCTTCAGCGCTTTTAAAATACCTTTTAAGAGCGCTAAAGCGCAACTACATACTAAGAGCAATAACCGATGAAAGCGGTTGTTATATTTGCAAAAATGGGATGCTCCCGTCGCGCACCTTACTAAATTAAATTAAATCCGGTACTTTAGGTTTGATGCGGCGCTCGTACCAGTTCATTAACGGAGTGGAAGTAATGCCGTGCAAAATCACAGAAATTACGATGGTTGTAAAGGTAATCCAGGCAACTTTTTCGGCTGTTTCTCCTTTCAAACCGTGACCGAAAGCATAAGTAAGATAATAGATAGAACCGACGCCGCGAATGCCAAACCAACCGCACAGCCAGCGGCTGGCGGGATGCAAATGGCTGCCGATCGTACTTATCCAAGCTCCCACAGGCCGGATTAAAAAAATTAACAATCCAGCTACTAAGAGGGAGTATCCTCCATAAGCCAACATAGGCTCTAGGCGCAAAAGCGAACCTAATAGTAAAATAGTTGCTACTTCCATTAATTTTTCTATGCGATCGGTAAAGTGCAGTTGGGAAAGCGGCTTTTCTGAATTGCGGTAACTCCGCTGCACGACAATTCCTGCTACAAAAACTGCGAGAAATCCGTAGCCGTTGACTACTTCTGTGAGAGAATACGCGATCAGAATTGTGCTGAGAGCAATGAAATCTTCCATTAATTGATCGGCAGGTTGATAGCGTTGGAGTCGGCGATCGATCCAGGTGACGGCTTTAGCTACTACAGTGCCCATAACGATACCTGCTGCGATCGCCCAAATCAAGTCAACTGCTACCCACTGCGAAAACCAGTTCGGCAAGTAGTTATCTTTTAGCGTATAAATGCCGAAATAAACGAAGGGAAAAGCTAAAGCATCGTTTAAACCACCTTCTGATGTTAAACCAAAGCGCAATTCATCGCGATCTTCTATATTTGCTAACTGAACTTCTGATGCTAAAACTGGATCGGTGGGAGCGAGAATTGCTCCCAGTAAAATCGCCGATGCCCAATCTAATTTTACAAACCAATGACCGACAGCGGCGACCGCCAAAATAGAAATTGGCATTAAAAAACCGATCAGCCGCGCTGTGGAGTTCCACGCCCAAAATTGCAGCGGGCGATTCATTTTTAAGCCACAACTAAACAGAGAAACAATAACTACCAATTCTGTAAGTCTTTCTATAAGTTGAGCTTCGGGACGCAAGTTAATCAGCTTGATGCCGTAGGGCCCCAATCCGATACCGACAACTAGATAAATTAAGGCATAAGATATAGGGAATCGCGAAATCCATCCGGAACCCAAGGTGACGGTCAGCAGGAGGATGCCAATAGCTAGCAAGTCGAGAATGTAAATATCCACCATAGCGATCGCACTTTTAATCTGGTTTAACAAGGGCGATTTTTACACGTAAAAGCTTCTGGCGCATCCGTCGTCCGCTAGATTCAGCTATCCTCCGAAAGTGGTGGGGGCGGGTTTATATAGATTGTTAGTGGGAATTAGAGATTGTTGGTGAAACCCGCCCCAACAAATATTATGGTTAATTTACCGGAGATCGTCCGACTGATGACTAATGACTAATGACTATTGGCTGAGGACTAATTAGAAAGACCACTTTTTTCGGTAGCGATGATGTGCAAATCTACGTGTTTGAGCGATCGCACTAACTGTTGAGTCAAAGAACCCCGCAGCAGCAATTTCCAGCGGGATTGCTGGCTTTCGCCGATCACAATTTGAGTAACGCGATACTGTTTAGCTACCTCCGAAATCGCTTTCGCTATATTAGTGCCGTTGACCCGCAAAAATTGCCCGTTAAATTCTTGGCAGAGTTTCTCACAAGTTTCAACGTGCAAGCTTTCTGCTTTTGTTAAAAATTTGTCTGGATCGTTGACAAACACAGCATAAAACGGGGCATTCATGTAGCTAGCAATCCTCGCGCCCCGCCGCAGCAGTTGCAAGGAATTCGGATAAGTCGAGATGCACACTAAAACTCGTTCGTGAATGTTGCAAGATTGACCTTTTAAAGTTGCTGCATCGTCTTCCACATTGTCTGCGACTTCTCGCAGGGCGAGTTCTCGCAAAGCAATTAAATGACGGCGCTGGAAAAAGTTTTCTAAAGATTGTTCAATTTTTTCGGGAGCATAAATTTTGCCTTCTAGCAACCTTTCTTCTAAAGTTTCCGGCGTGACATCGACAACGACGATTTCGTCAGCATCTTCGAGAACGGGATCGGGCACTCGCTCTCGCACTACAACTCCGGTAATTCGAGCTACTAAATCGTTGAGACTTTCTATGTGTTGAATATTGAGAGTAGAGAAAACATCTATCCCAGCATTCAGAATTTGTTCGACATCTTGATATCGTTTTTCTCGCAGAGAACCCGGAATGTTTGTATGAGCCAGTTCGTCTATTAATGCTAATTGGGGGCGGCGTTCTATGACAGCATCGGTATCCATTTCGGCGAGCATTTTTTCCCCGCGCCGCATTTGTTTTTTGGGTACTATTTCCAATCCTTCTGCTTTAGCTGCTGTCTCTTTCCGCCCGTGAGTTTCTAACAGTCCAATTACCACATCAATGCCTTCAGATTTGAGCGTGTGTCCTTCTTCTAGCATTCGGAAAGTTTTGCCGACACCGGGGGCCATGCCGATAAATATTTTGTGCTTTCCCCGGCGGGGGGGGCGATCGTAAGTGCGGTTCGGTTGGGCGTAAACCGCGTCTGGATTGTTGGTAAGTTCGCTAGAGTGAATCATAGCTGAGTTGTCAGTTGGCTGTTGGCAGTTGGATGTTGTCAGTTGGCAGTTGGCAGTTGGCGATTGTCAGTTGGTACTTGGCAGTTGTCAGTTGTCAGTTGCTACAAGTAATAAATAACTAATGACTAATGACTAATGACTAATGACTACTGACTGTCAACTATTGTAAACCGTCGAGAGCCAAATTCAGTTTGAGGACGTTAACTCCCGGTTCACCGAAAATGCCGAGAAATCTGCCCTCTGTATTTTTAGCTACTAACATTTCTACTTGATTGACATTGAGCGATCGCACTGTTGCTATCCGCTGAATTTGCGATCGAGCTGCCTCTACGCTAATGTGCGGATCGAGGCTAGAACCAGAGGTGTAGACTAAATCAGCAGTCGGTTTGATACCAGCTTTGTTGAGGCGGTCTAATTCAACTTGCACCCCCTGAAAACCATCATTTTCATTGCCTCGCTTCAGCAGATCCGAGTTACTGGGAGCCAGGTTGCTAGCTCCCGAAACACCTGTTCTTTGACTGGAATTTTCTCCCTTTGTCGGATCGTAATTTTCTGTAGCAAAGCTGCTGTAATTTGTGGTGCTGGGGCGGCTCCAAAAATATCTTTCTGAGGAGAAAGGTTGGCCGATTAACGACGAACCGACTATAACTCCTTGCTTGGTAATTAAGCTGCCGTTTGCCTGGGAGTTGAAGGCAATTTGACCGATTACTAGCAAGATTAAAGGGTAAATAATGGCTGTAATTCCCCACAAAACTAAAGTCACGCGAATTGCTCTAATTAATTCTCTCATGAATTACCTCGCTCGGTTATTTGCTAACGGTTAATTATTGACTAAAATCTTTCCGGATGAAAGATGACTGCAAACAGGTAAATAGAAAGGGCGATAATCACCAAACCCAGGAGACTTAAACCCCAGACCGCTTTTCGGGTCAAATCTTCACCCCCAACCGCGTAAACAGCGGGGGCAATTATCGCATTGAAACACATTACCAGAAATAGATGTACCGGGATTGGGTGGCGCTGCCAAAGCATTTGCGCTAACTCAATAATTTCTTGGAAATCTCTGGGAAAAATATCCTTCAGCAAATCATTCCGTTTCATAAATTCTCCTTGTTTTGGGAATAAACATCTGTCTTTGTATTGGATAATTATTTTGGGAAAATCGAGGCAAAGCCTTTGGATATGCGTTTCCCGGCAGAGCCGGGTAACGAGATTAACGAGATTAATTCGTGTATCCGTGTCAAAATTCGTGTTGTGCTTTCCCGATCTATGCTAGCCCAACGGCGGCAATCAAAACATCAATAATTTTGATGGCAATAAACGGCGCAACTGCCCCGCCCAATCCGTAGATTAAAATGTTCCGCTGCAACAGTTGATTTGCGGTCAGCGGTCGAAATTTTACCCCGGTTAATGCTAGGGGAATTAAAGCGGGAATAATCAAAGCATTGTAAACTAATGCTGACAAAACCGCAGATTGACCGCTGGCTAAACCCATCACGTTCAAAGCGCCAACCGGGGCAAACATTGCGGGAATAATGGCAAAATATTTAGCAATATCGTTGGCTAGGGAAAACGTAGTCAGCGCGCCGCGAGTAATCAGCAACTGTTTGCCGATTGTCACTAAGTCAATTAGTTTTGTAGGGTCAGAATCTAAGTCCACCATGTTGGCAGCTTCCTTCGCGGCTTGGGTTCCAGAATTCATCGCCAGTCCTACGTTTGCCTGGGCTAGTGCGGGTGCGTCGTTGGTTCCGTCTCCTGTCATTGCGACTAATTTGCCTTCGGCTTGTTGTTTGCGAATTACGTCGATTTTGTCCTCGGGAGTTGCTTCGGCAATGAAGTCGTCAACCCCTGCTTCATCGGCAATTACTGATGCTGTAATCCGGTTATCTCCGGTGAGCATAATGGTGCGAATTCCCATTTTTCGCAGTTGGTCAAACCGATCGCGAATTCCCGGTTTGATGACATCTTTTAAATAGATAATGCCGTAGGTGTCGCTGCCTTGACAAACAGCTAAAGGTGTGCCTCCCAAGCGGGAAACTCGCTCGTAAGCTTCATCGAGATCCGGCCCGAAATTGCCGCCGCGCGATCGCACAAAACCCTTCACCGCATCCACCGCACCCTTGCGAACCTCCGTCCCGTCAGGCAAATCCGTGCCAGACATCCGCGTTTTTGCGGAAAAATCAAGCCCAGTGGCGCTGGTGCGATCGAAATCCACCTCTGCGCCCAAATTTTGAGCCAAACGGACGATCGACTTTCCCTCTGGAGTATCGTCAAACACGCTGGCATCCAAGGCTACCTGCGCCACTTCTTGCCGTGAATGACCGTTGACCGGAATGAATTCCTCGGCTAAACGGTTCCCCAGCGTGATCGTCCCCGTTTTGTCCAAAATCAGCGTATTCACGTCCCCGCAAGCCTCCACGGCGCGTCCAGAGGTCGCTATCACGTTAAACTGAGCGACGCGATCCATCCCCGCAATGCCGATCGCGCTCAGCAAACCTCCAATGGTTGTTGGAATCAGCGCCACCAGCAGCGAAATCAGCGTCACCACGCCCACAGGGGTTTTCACGTAATTTCCCACGGGCGGAATCGTCGAAACCACAATCAAAAACACCAGAGTCAGCACCGCTAGCAGCACAGTTAGCGCGATCTCGTTCGGCGTTTTCGACCTTTCGGCGCCCTCTACCAGCGCGATCATCCTGTCCAAAAACCCTTTACCCGGATCGGCCATCACCCGCAGCGTCAGTTCGTCGGAAAGGATGCGCGTACCGCCAGTGACGGAACTGGCGATGTCCGAACCCGGTTCCTTGAGCACCGGGGCCGATTCCCCGGTGATCGCAGATTCGTCTACAGATGCGACACCTGCGATCACTTCGCCGTCGGCAGGAATGACATCGCCTGCGATCACTTTAATTTGGTCGCCGCGTCTCAGGGATGTCGAACTAACTTCTTGAATTGAACCGTCTGGTAGGAGTTTGCGGGCTGTTGTGTCGGCTTTGGTCGATCGCAGTGCATCTGCTTGCGCTTTGCCGCGCCCTTCCGCCACCGCTTCGGCAAAATTAGCAAATACCAAAGTGAAGAACAAAATTAACGTCACCAGACTGTTGAAAACTCTCTGATTTTCGCCTGGAACCGGGCCGAACAGCGTCGGGTCGATCGTTAATAATGCAGTCACAATTGTGCCAACCCACACCACAAACATCACCGGATTTTTCAGCATTACCCGCGGGTTTAGCTTGAGAAAAGCTTGTTTAAAGGCTCTTTTATAAAGGCCTTTTGTATTTGCTTTTGGTGTATGCTTGCGAGATTCGCGAGAACCTCTAGCAGGTTTTTTTGGGGAATCAGGGGTATTGGAAGAAGCCATGTCGATTTTAGATTTTAGATTTTAGATTTTAGATTTGGGATTTGGGATTTGGGATTTTAGATTTGGGATTGTTGCCAGCAACAGCAGTTTATTGTCGCTGCATTACTTAATGCAATCTACATCTACTGTCCGCTGTTTGGTGTCGGCGTTATCGCTTCAGGCGAAGGTGTTGCTAAAGGCGAAGTTTGTAGGAAGTTATTTAATCCACGATTTTTAATGCAATCTACATCTACTGTCCGCTGTTTGGTGTCGGCGTTGTCGCTTCAGGCGAAGGTGTTGCTAAAGGCGAAGGCGTTGCTAAAGGCGAAGGCGTTGCTAAAGGCGGCGCAGTTATTGATGCAGGTTCAAATTTGCCGCTGCTAATTTCATATCCTTCGGCAATTGGCCCTAAAGCTAAAACTGGGAAAAATGTCAGCGCGCCCAAAATTAAGATTACTCCTGCGGTGACGCTGGTGAACAAAACTGAATCGGTTCTGAGAGTGCCGGTTGTTTCGGGAACCAGTTGTTTGTTGGTCATGCTGTCAGCTAAAAGCAGCAGGGCAATAATTGGAACGTAGCGCCCCAACAGCAGGCTAAAACAGGTGCTTAAATTCCACCAAAGTCCTGTCGGCGCGGGTTGAGAGTCGGCCAATCCTTCCAAGCCAGAACCGTTGTTAGCTGCCGCCGAAGCGTATTCGTACATCACCTGGGAAATGCCGTGAAATCCCGGGTTGCTGATGCCGCTCAAACTGTCGGTAAAGGCGAGGGAAATGGCGCCGGGGATTAAAACTGCGATCGGGTGAATTAACAAAACAACGCTGGCTAAAACTATTTCCCGTTTTTCAATTTTGCGTCCCAAAAATTCCGGCGTTCTCCCCACCATTAATCCCGTGAGAAACACGCTCAAAATTGAGTAAATAAATAAGTAAGCCGTTCCCGTTCCTTGTCCGCCCCAAACGATTTGCAGAAACAAATTAAACAGAGTAGCAAAACCACCGGGAGGCATTAAAGAATCGTGCATTCCGTTGACTGCGCCGCACATTGTGCCAGTCGTAGTCACCGCCCACAGTGCAGTTTCTGCCCAGCCAAACCTAACTTCTTTGCCTTCTAAATTTGGCTGCTGCGAACCCAGTAAATTATTAATTTGAGGGTTGCCGCCGTACTCGCCAAATGCTGCAATGCCAATCAAGATAATGTAAATAGCAAACACCATCCAAAAAATCAGCCATCCCTGTTTTTTGTTGTTGGCAAATCTGCCGTAGGTGTGAATGAGTGCTGCTGGTATAGAAACCATTGCTAGTGTTTCCAGCAGGTTGGTAAAAGGGTTGGGATTTTCAAAGGGGTGAGCCGAGTTGATGGCAAAAAATCCGCCGCCATTTTCTCCCAGTTGTTTGATACTTTCAAAGTGAGCAACTGGGCCGCGAGCAATTACTTGGGTGCCGCCTTCTAAGGTACGGGCAACTACCGGCCCTGCTAAGGTTTCCGGCACTCCTGAAATTAACAAAAACAAGGCAATAATTAAAGAAAGAGGCAGCAGAATTCGGGTGATTGATTGAATTAAATCGATGTAAAAGTTGCCCAGAGGGCGACCTGTCAAGCCCCGAATAAAGGCAATCCCTACTGCTAAACCGGTAGCGGCTGAGGTAAACATTAAAAAACCCAGAGTTAACTGGGATAAATAAGTGAATGTTGTCTCGCCGGAGTAATGCTGTTGGTCGGTATTTGTGAGGAAGGAAATAGTTGTGTGCAGCGCAGTATCCCAGGTTGGGGCACTTAGGCTGGTGGGATTTAAAGGCAGCACTCCCTGAAGCATGAAAATTAGAAAAACAAATATGCCCATTGCTGCATTGCTGTAAAGTAGCGATCGGGCATATTGCCAACCTGTCATCGAATCTACAGACCGGATATTGCTGGCTTTATAGATGAGTTGTTCTAGAGGTTTAATAGCGGGGTCGAGAATGGTTGGTTCTCCCATGTACACCCGCGCCATGTAATTACCAAAAATAGGGGCGATCGCTACTACAATGATTAGCGTTAATGCGATTTGAATTAATCCTTCAAGCATAACTGAGCCAATACTTCCTTAAAAGTGCAATCTGCTTTTAAAAATCAATATACTTGCCCTTAAGATTTTTGATAATCAGCCCGCAGGTATAAGTTGCCGTTTACCCGTTATGCTTAGCTGCTATATATTTTCCCGGACAGACAAATGTTTAAATATTTAGCAGTATCTATGCTTGCAGATATAGATATTGTCTAAACGCTTGTTTTTGCGTCACAACAGACAAATTTTGGCGAAGAAAAACCGCAGGTATAAGGCAGAGAGTAGAGTGTAAATATAAAATATAAAATGGATGGATAAAGGATGTTAAACAGCTTATTGAAAATCACACACAACCAGGCAATTCAAGAGAAGTATTGGCGGGGGAGGTGGTCGATCGCAATTTTATTTGCGATCGTGGCAGCGCTGGAATTTTCTACGCCGTCCGAGTACGTGTTTGGGTATTTGTACACAGGGCCGATTTTGCTGGCAAATTCGCGCTTGAGTCGCTTGGGTAAGTTGCAAATTACGCTGGTATCGGCAGCTTTGATGCTGTTAAATTTGTTTGTTCCTCCTGGAGAAGCGATCGCCCTAGCAACTGTAGCAAATAGATCGATCGCAGTCATGGCTTTAGGGGTGACGGGATATTTGAGCGATCGCAACCAGCAGTACCAAGAAGCGATCGCGATCGCTAAAGCCGAGTTGCAGTCGCAGCAGCGGCTGGCAAGCATCCGAGAAGATTTTGTCTCTACTTTGAGTCACGACTTGAAAACGCCGATGCTGGGGGCGATTGAAACAATTAAAGCTTTTGGGTCAGCAAAATTTGGGAATGTCACCGCCAGCCAGCAAAAAGTTCTCGAAACAATGGCGCGATCGCACCAAATGTCTCTACAATTAGTAGAAACGCTGCTAGATGTTTACCGCAACGATGCCGAAGGTTTAAAACTGCAACTTGCGCCCGTAAATTTAGTAGCTTTGGCAGAAGAAGTAATCGCAACACTCATCCATTTGTCGGCGGCGCGCCGGGTTTATATTAGTATGAGTTACGGAGAGTCAGATTTCCGTCGCTCTTTGTGGGTAAATGGCGATGCTGTGCAACTCCAGCGCGTTTTTGTTAATTTGCTAACAAACGGCATCAATCATTCTCATCGCGGCGGTAAAGTGGAAATTGTTATGGAATCTAATTCGAGTTATCAGGTGGTGAAAGTTATCGATAGCGGCTTGGGAATTACCGCCGATGAACTGCCCCACTTGTTCGAGCGTTTTTATCAAGGACACAGCGACCGGCAAGCCAAAGGATCGGGATTGGGATTATACTTATCTCGCCAAATTATTGAGGCGCACGGCGGTATAATTTGGGCAGAAAATAACTTGCCACACGGTGCTTTATTTGGATTCCGACTCCCTGCTATCCCACAGAAATGAAACCAGCTTATCCCTTGCGAATTCTCCTAGTGGAAGACGACGAACTGTTTCGGTTAGGACTGCGAACGCGCTTGCAGCAAGAAACTTGCTTGCAAGTAATTGCCGAGGCCGAAGATGGAGAAATGGCCGTAGAATTGACTCAGGAACACTTACCCGATGTGGTAGTTCTCGATGTCGGTTTGCCGGGAATTGGGGGTATTGAAGCGTGCCGCCAAATTAAACAGCGACATCCAGCAATTCCAGTTTTAATTTTAACATCTCATTCCCAAAAATCGTTAATTGAAAGATTGATTGCTGCAGGTGCCCAGGGCTATTGTCTAAAAGGAATCGCGGCGGAAACTTTGGTTTTGGCAATTCGATCGGTGGCGGCGGGCGCTTCGTGGTGGGATAAGGCTGCGACTTTGGAAATTCGGGCGGTTTTTGCTAATCCCGAACCTTTGAAAAATGGGTTGAAATCGGAACTTTTGGAGAATCCGCTGACGAAGCGAGAACAAGAAATCTTGGCTTTAATTGCGGGGGGGAAAACCAATCAGGAAATTGCTCAAATATTGTACATTGCTCCCGGGACGGTGCGAGTTCACGTGCACGCAATTTTGCAAAAGTTAGAAGTGCGCGATCGCACTCAGGCTGCTGTACTCGCAATTCAGAAAGGATTGGTTGCTGAAGAATTTTTGACCGTTGAACCCTAAAAGGTCAACTTTTGTACTGGAATAGTCGCTTTTTGAAATTAATTATTTGCTAAACGCGCCTCTACAAGATGAATCTGTAGCACCTTCACGGAAAGTTAATATCAGTCTTGATTGTTAATTTTATTCATGACATTTAATGTGTGAATTTGCTAAGCTCTTTACATCTTAATTTTCCTACGGTCATCTAACCAGAGGTGTATTGTGCAAAATTTTATTAATTCAGTTGTAAGTTCGATCGCCTTTCTCGATTCTGCTGTTCCAGATGCCCAAACTCTCCGCAACGGCATCGCAGCAGGGACAGAAGTAATTATCCTCGATGCGGCCCGGGATGGAGTAGCACAAATTACTGAAGCGCTAGCGACTCGCAGCAATATTAAAAGCATTCATCTCATCTCCCACGGCCGCCCCGCGAGTTTGCAGCTAGGCGCGATCGATCTAAACTTGACAAATTTAAAAACCTATGCTAAGAAATTGCAGCGTTGGTCGAGCTCTTTGGCAGACAGTGGAGAGATTTTGCTGTACGGATGCGAGGTAGCGGCGGGGGAGAAGGGCGCTAACTTTGTGCAGCAACTGAGTCAGCTAACCAAGGCAAAAATTGCTGCTTCTAGATCGCCGATCGGCTCTGCAGCTTTAGCCGGAGATTGGGAACTAGATTATACAACGGCAGCGGTGTCTTCTGAAGTGGCGATCGAGCCAGCCACCAGGGCCGCCTATCAATTTGTTTTCGGCCTGCAATTTTTGGGACAAGCAGGATTTCCAGCAAATACAGATTTAACTTTTGGAACAACAACAACCCGGTTAGGCGGACTGTCTGGTCTTACCTACGCGGGCAACAATACTTACTACGCTATCTCCGACGGCCGCAATATTTCTGGCAGTCCCGACCCGTCTCGCTTTTACACCCTCACTATACCTAATGTGAGTTCGGGTAGCTTGACAACAGGAGGAGTGGTTTTTACAGCGGTGACACAGATTGGCAATCCGCCTCCCTTTGCTCCAGATACATCGGATACAGAGGGCATTGCCTTGCTAGGCAGCAACGTCTTCGTCTCCTCAGAAGGCAATTTCTCGCCAACTCCAACTATCCAGCCTTTTATCAATAGATTCGACATTGCCACGGGACAGCAAAACCTAGTGCTGCCTATTTCTTCTCCCAAATACGACGTATCGGCAGATACTACCAGCGGCATCCGCAACAATCAAGCTTTTGAAAGTCTCACCATTACTCCCAGTCAAAGTTTTCTGTTTACAGCCACAGAAAATGCTCTCGAACAAGACGGCCCGGCTACAGGTACAACGGCTACCATCGGCACGCGATCGCGAATTTTAAGATATAACGTAGGCTCAAACACCGCAGACGGAGAATTTCTTTACAACACCGATCCAGGCAACGGCATTTCAGAAATCCTGGCCGTTGATGATAATACGCTGCTGGTTCTAGAACGTTTTTTCAACTCAGCTACACTGTCAGGGGATTTGAAGCTTTATCAAATTTCTTTAACTGGTGCGACAGACATTCAAAACAATACAGGCTTGATTGCTTCTGGTGTTGGTGGCATTACACCGGTATCGAAAACCCCGATCGCTACTGCTGCTTATTTCGCCAGTTTAGGAACTCCGCCACTTGGACTTAGAGACAATTTTGAAGGGATGACATTTGGGCCTTCTCAAACGGCAACTGGGAAGCGATCGCTCATTCTTGTCAACGACAACAATTTTGGCTCCCCCTTTCCCCTTCCCACCAGATTCGCAGCCTTTGCAGCCAACAACGCACCTGTACTCAACAACAGCCTAACGCCGATACTAACAGCAATTAATGAAGATGTACTTCCTGCCAGCAACACCGGCACATTAGTTTCTGCTTTAATTGCAGGCGCAGTTACAGATCTCGACACCGCCGACAGTCAAGGAATTGCTGTCACGGCGACAGACAATACTAACGGCAGTTGGGAATATTCAACTGATAGCGGTGCGACTTGGACGGCATTCGGCACCCCGTCAACAGCAGCAGCGAAACTGCTAGCAGGCACTACCAGCATCCGCTTTGTTCCCAATGCAGACTACAACGGCACTGCCGATATCACTTATCAGGCATGGGATGGAACGACGACTAACTCTGGCACCACTACTACCTTCACGAACGGCGGGACGGCCGATATTTCGACTGCCAGCAGTATCGGGGGGTTAGCAGCTTTCAGTACCGACAGCGAGACAGCCACAATTACCGTTAATCCTGTCAACGACGCACCGTCGTTTGTCAAAGGGGCAGACTCAAGCGCGATCGCAGGTGCGGCAGCACAAACAGTCAGCAACTGGGCAACAAGTATCTCTTCTGGCCCTGCCAACGAATCCACTCAAACCGTTAGTTTCAACCTTAGCAACAACAATAACACTCTATTTACCGTGCAGCCCGCGATCGACTCTGCGGGCAACCTCACCTACACCCCAGCCTCTGGTGTCAGTGGCATTGCCACCGTCTCTGCGACGTTAAGCGATAACGGCGGCACTGCCAATGGCGGCGTAGATACTTCTGCAGCCCAAACTTTTACCATCAACATCACACCCGATACCATCGCGCCTGCTGCTTCCAATCTAGTTGCTACCAACATTACCGTCGCTGGTGGCACTACAGAAACTTTTACGGTAGATTACAGCGACAATGTTGCTGTCAACAGCAGCAGTTTGGATAATTCAGACATCCGGGTGACGGGGCCGAACGGATTTAGCCAATTAGCAACACGGGTAAGCTTTACGCCGGCTGGCAACGGCACTCTTCGCACGGCTACCTATCAGATTACGGCACCAGGTGGTAGTTGGGATTTGGGTGACAATGGGAATTATGCGATCGCGATCGAATCGGGCCAAGTTAGCGATATCAACAATAACTTTGTCGCGGCCAGTAACTTGGGAAGCTTTGATGTCAATATTCCCAATCCAGGAAGTTTTAATTTTAGTGCTGCCAATTACGATGTCAGTGAAGGTGGGGGTTCTGCCACAATTACTGTAAATCGGACAAGCAATACTGTGGCAGCAGATATCAGTTACAGCACTGCCGACGGGACTGGTAATGCAGGCAGTGACTACACGGCAACATCAGGAACCTTAAACTTTGCGATCGGCGACACGAGCAAAACTTTTACGATTCGTATTAACGATGACACCTTAGTAGAGGGAAGTGAGAGTGTTGCGCTCAGTCTGAATAATCCCACAAATGGTGCAAGTGTGGGAGCGCAAAGTACGGCGAATTTGACAATTTTAGATAACGATGTAGCTCCAACTCCAACTCCAACTCCAACTCCGACTCCAACTCCAACTCCGACTCCGACTCCGACGCCAACTCCCACGGGAACTCCGACACCAACTCCCACGGGAACTCCGACTCCAACTCCCACGGGAACTCCGACTCCAACTCCCACGGGAACTCCGACTCCAACTCCCACGGGAACTCCAACTCCCACGGATACTCCGACTCCAACTCCCACGGGAACTCCAACTCCAACTCCCACGGATACTCCAACTCCAACTCCCACGGATACTCCAACGCCAACTCCCACGGATACTCCAACGCCAACTCCCACGGATACTCCGACTCCGACTCCAACTCCCACGGGAACTCCGACTCCAACTCCCACGGGAACTCCGACTCCAACTCCCACGGATACTCCAACTCCGACTCCCACAGCTACTCCGACTCCGACTCCCACAGCTACTCCGACTCCGACTCCTACGGATACTCCAACGCCAACTCCCACGGGAACTCCGACTCCGACTCCCACAGCTACTCCGACTCCGACTCCCACAGGAACTCCAACTCCAACTCCCACGGGAACTCCGACTCCGACTCCCACGGATACTCCGACTCCGACTCCCACGGGAACTCCAACTCCGACTCCCACGGGAACTCCGACTCCGACTCCGACTCCCACGGGAACTCCGACTCCAACTCCCACAGGAACTCCGACTCCAACTCCCACGGATACTCCAACTCCGACTCCCACGGGAACTCCAACTCCAACTCCCACGGGAACTCCGACTCCGACTCCGACTCCGACGGGAACTCCGACTCCGACTCCCACGGGAACTCCGACTCCCACGGGAACTCCGACTCCCACGGGAACTCCAACTCCGACTCCCACGGGAACTCCGACTCCCACGGGAACTCCGACTCCAACTCCCACGGATACTCCAACTCCGACTCCGACGGGAACTCCGACTCCGACTCCCACGGGAACTCCGACTCCGACGGGAACTCCAGACGATCGCGATTGCATTTGCGAACAGATTACCCTACCCGCGATCGGTTCGATTCCGGGCCGGAATTCTGTCGATCGCACTTTCAATGGCACTGACGGCGACGACTTCCTCATCGGCAGCAATCTCAACGACGCGATCAGCGGTTTCAACGGCGACGACATTCTGCTGGGCGAAAAAGGCAACGACAATATTTACGGGGGACTGCCCAGCAATATCCCCCTTGGCCCGAATGCAGACAGAGACTTGCTGTTTGGCAGCGGTGGCAATGACTACCTAAACGGCGACGCCGGCGACGATCTCATTTTTGCGGGTAAGGGCGATGATGTGGCGATCGGCGGCAAAGACGATGACTTGATTTGGGGCGACAAAGGCAATGACACTCTGGTTGGATCTCAGGGTAACGACTGCTTGTTTGGAGGCAGTTTTGACCCGTCTAGCCCTGACTCGAATGGACGCGATTTGCTGTTTGGCGGTGCTGGCAACGACTTCTTGAACGGGGGAGATGCTGCTGATACTCTAAGCGGCGGAGAGGGCAATGATACGGTTTACGGCGGGAAGGGCAATGACGTTGTGGTGGGGGGTACTGGCGACGATCGGCTGTTGGGCGATCGCGGCAGTGATAGCATTTGCGGCGGCGACGGGGACGATACTATTTTCGGAGATCGGCCGATCGACTTTAACGGCGATCCTGATTCCCTGTGCGGCGCTGCTGGGAATGATTTGATGTTTGGCAACGGCGGTAGTGACAAGCTATGCGGCGAGGAGGGCAACGATACTCTCTACGGCGGTAAAGGCGACGATTGTCTGATAGGGGGTTTGGGCAACGATACTCTCTACGGCGGCATTGGGCGCGATCGCTTTGTTTTAACCGCAGGTGAAGGCAGCGATCTAATTACTGATTTCACAAAAGGTGAAGATTTGCTGGTGTTAGGGGGCGGTCTAACTTTTGCTCAACTTAGTATTACCCAAAACGCTAATGCAGCTTTCATCAGGATTGGTGAGAACGGTCAACTGTTGGCTGCTTTAAATGGAGTGCAAGCTAGTGCGATCGGCCTGAATGATTTTACCATCTTCGGGTAAGCACAAATTAATTAACTAAGGTGCGTACTCCGCACCTTAGTTAATTATGTAGAGTGTGCAAGGCGCTGCTTACCGCTCTTAGTAGTGTGTCAAATTATATCGTTTCCGGTGGCATCGGTATTGTTCAAATGTCCAAACAGTCAGTTATCGAGAAAGCATATTTTTAGTCAACAGTCAACACTCAACAATCATCTCGCTCGTGCAACCGGAATTGATATCCAATCACTTTTTGTGTTTAGGAGTGCGATCGACAATAATCCAAGCTTTTGCTTGACACTGGTCAGCACTCCCGATATTATTTTAGTAACAAAAATGACTTAAACAAGCCACTGTACGGAGAAACTACTGACAGTGTATTTACGTAAATAAAATTTTAATGTAAAAAACAATCGACATTAGTTGACAGCTAATACATAATCATCTCAAATTTAGGTGCATCTAGATGGGACAGATAATTATTAACGAATTCCGGCGCAACGGGCAATTCCAGGGTAATGAGTATGTTGAACTGCTGTTGACAGAAGATATAACAACAGCTCAACTTCAAAGTTTTTTTGTAGGCGATTCAAGCGGCGCAACAGCACAGAAATTTTCTGCTTATCAGTTCAGGAACATGGCGAGTATTGCTCCTGTATTCAAGGCAGGAACAATAATTGCGATCGGCGGTTCAAATGTCATTCCTAGTAATGATATTACCTACAACCCAGTTGCCGGCGGAAATGATGCTGATTGGAATATTCAATTGCTGATAAATAACGGTGCTGGCGGTACTTATCTCAATAATGTCTTAGTCGGAACTAACGCTTTTGGCGGGGATTTTGCAGCCTCAGATATTGTTTGGGTAGATACTAGCAGTGCGGGAATTACTTCTGTTGATTCCCTCGCGTGGCCGACGACTGGATTAGGGGTATTTGGCAGTGCAGCTAAGGTGCAAATTTCAGCACCAATTAACGGGGGTAATGTCGAGTTTTCCAGCGCTCTTGGCGGCGCAAACAAAACTGCTAATTATGCTGTAAATAGTCCGGGTTCTTTGGGTTTGCCCAACGGCGGAATTAACACTATTTATATTAACAGCCTCCGCAACCCACAGGTTAACCTCGCTCCGACTTTGGCAACTCCTAATGTTAATCCGCCGATCGCAATTAATGAAGATATACCTAGCGCAGCTAACACAGGCTTTAGTATTTTTAACATCACTAGCGAGTTAGGAAGTGACGCTAATGGCGATCCTTTGGGTGTCGCAGTCACCGCGGCAGACAATACTAACGGTAACTGGCAATTTTCAACTGACGGCAATACTTGGACAAATTTCGGCACAGTGTCGGAAAGTTCAGCAACAGTGCTCGGCCCGACTCCTCTTTATAATGGCTTACTTGGTAACACTCCCAGTTCTCAAAATTGGCTGTCTTTGACTAACTCAAATCTTGCTTCTCCTACCGCTACAGCTTCAGAAATATTTAGCGGTAATGGAGTTAATTTAAACAGCACTGCGGCTAATAGCATCTATGCTGGCTATACAAAAAATTCTTTAAATCCGTCATTTCCACCGCTCGATCGCACTACAGGCTTTAGCTTATCTTTTAATCTCCAAATTATCTCGGAATCCCGCACTAATCAAAATCAAGCTGGTTTTAGCATTGTTGCCGTTACTAGCGATCGCAAAGCCATTGAAATCGGTTTCCAGCAGCTATCTGCAACTTCTGGCAACATCTTTGCACAAGGCGACGGCATTACTCCCAACCCAGGCGGACAAACCAACGGCTTATTTGTTGCGGCAGAGAATGTTGCTTATAACACCAATATTGCTACTAACTACAGTCTCAGAGTTCAAGGTGACAATTACTTTCTTTCCGATGGCAGCGATATCATACTAACCGGCCCGCTGCGCGATTATTCAGGATTTAGCGACCAGATAGATCCTTACGAAACTCCTAATTTTCTATTCCTCGGTGACGGCAGTACCTCGGCCCAAGCTAACATCAACCTGACGCGGGTTTCCCTGCAAACGCCTGCGAGAGTCCGCTTTGTACCCAACCCAGACTATTACAGTACCCCTGGAAGCGAACCAACAATTACTTTTCGGGCGTGGGATGGAAGTAACGGAGTGGGTAACGGTACTGCGGGCGTCAATGCTTCTGTTACCGGAGGAACAACGCCGTTTAGCACTAATAGTTTAACAAGTTCGATCGCAGTTAATCCAGTCAACGATCCACCTTCGTTTGTCAAAGGAGTCGATCGCACTCTCAGCAGCAACTCTGGGCCACAAACCATCCCCGGATGGGCGACTGCGATTTCTCCAGGCCCCGCCAACGAATCGGGACAAACTGTGGCTTTTCAAGTGGTAGAGAATGATAATGCTGCTTTGTTTAGTGTACAACCTGCGATCGACTCGGTGGGGACGCTAACCTTTACACCGGTGCCGGGGGCGATCGGCAGTGCTAATATCACTCTAAACCTGAGAGATAATGGCGGTATAGATAACGACGGTATCGATACTTCTGACACCCAATCGTTCATTATCAACCTCACCAATCCAGGCACATTTAACTTCAGCAACGCCAATTACAGCGTTAATGAAAACGGTAATATTGCCACAATTACTGTTACTCGCACTGATGCTACTAATGTGGCTGCTGTCAGTTACAGTACAAGTAATGGCACTGCTAATGCTGGCAGCGACTATAACCAGACATCGGGAACTTTAAATTTTGACATTGGCGAAAGTGTTCAAACTTTCACGGTTCCAATTGTGGATGATTCCGAAATAGAACAGGATGAAACTGTTAATTTAACTCTGAACAATCCCACTAACGGAGACGATTTAGGAGCAATTTCTAGTGCTGTTTTGACTATTGTAGATACAACTCCGACACCGACTCCGACGCCTGCGGAAACTCCGACACCCATTCCGACGCCAACTCCGACTCCGACACCTGCGGAAACTCCGACACCCATTCCGACGCCAACTCCGACGCCGACACCTGCAGAAACTCCAATTCCGACACCGACTCCGACGCCAACTCCGACGCCAACTCCGACGCCAACACCTGCGGAAACTCCAATTCCGACACCGACGCCAATTCCTGCGGAAACTCCAATTCCGACACCGACGCCAATTCCGACGCCCACGCCTGCGGAAATTCCGACGCCGACACCGACGCCAATTCCGACTCCGACACCTGCGGAAACTCCAATTCCGACGCCGACACCGACGCCTGCGGAAATTCCGACGCCGACACCGACGCCAATTCCGACTCCGACACCTGCGGAAACTCCGACGCCTGCGAAAACTCCGACGCCTGCGAAAACTCCGACACCTGCGGAAATTCCAATTCCGACTCCGACGCCAATTCCGACACCAACTCCGACACCGACTCCGACGCCTGCGGAAATTCCAACTCCGACTCCGACTCCGACGCCTGCGGAAATTCCAACTCCGACTCCGACTCCGACGCCTGCGGAAACTCCAATTCCGACTCCGACGCCTGCGGAAATTCCAATTCCGACTCCGACTCCGACGCCTGCGGAAATTCCAATTCCGACTCCGACTCCGACGCCTGCAGAAACTCCGACGCCTGCGGAAACTCCGACGCGAATTCCAACGCCAATTCCGACATCTGGAGAAACTCGAATTCCAACGGCTAAACCTGGGGAAACGCCGATCGCCAATCAGAATTCGATCGCCCCAACCACATCTCCAACAACCGAAACCCCCACACCAGCGCTAATTCCTGCTGTTTCGGAAGACTGTATGTGCGATCGGATCGCTTTACCCGATCGCACTTCCATTCCCGGCCCGAATATCCCTGAAAATATCCTTAACGGTACAGACGGTAAAGATACTCTAACCGGCAGCGATATTAATGACATAATCAACGGTTTCAACGGCAGCGATTTGCTAAATGGCTTTCTCGGTAACGACAATATTTACGGTGGCTTTGCTAGCCCAGTTGCTGTGGGGGCGGATGCAGACAGCGACACCATTTTTGGCAACGAAAATAACGACTATCTCATCGGTCACGCTGGGAATGACATTATTTATGCGGGTAAAGGTCCTGATGTGGCGATCGCAGGCAAAGATAATGACGTAGTTTGGGGCGACAAAGGCAACGATACTCTACTTGGCGATGAAGGTAATGACAGTTTATTTGGCGGCACTTCTGATGCGTCTGAGGGTGACTTGACAGGAAAAGATTTGCTTTTTGGCAATAACGGCAACGACGTTTTGTACGGGCAAGAAAGCGAAGATACTCTTGCTGGTGGCGAAGACAATGATACCTTACACGGCGGTAAAGATAACGATATAATTTGCGGCGATTCTGGCAGTGATTTGCTGTTTGGAGATTTGGGAAATGACACCATCTGCGGCGGCGACGGCGAGGATACTATTTTCGGAGATATTGACAATATCGCGACGGATGCTAGCAGTCAACAAGATTATTTGTGCGGTGGCAGCAGCAGCGATCTAATTTATGGCAATCAAGATGCCGATCGACTGTGCGGCGGTGACGGTAGCGATACTCTGTACGGGGGTAAGGGTGATGATACTTTGATTGGGGGAAGTGGCGACGACTGGTTGACGGGAGACTTCGGAAACGATACGCTGCAAGGGGGAAGCGGGCGCGATTACTTTTTCTTGACTGCGGGAGAAAGCGGCGGTGTCATCGCTGATTTTACGCAAGGTGAAGATTTATTAATTTTACCGGGAGGGTTAACGCTCGATCGACTCAGCATAGTTGAAGAAAACACTACAACTTTTATCAAAATTGCCAACACAGATCAAATCTTAGCTACCCTCAAAGGCGTTCCAGCTAATCTCCTCACTCAACAGGATTTTACAGTAATTGGGCTAGCTGGTTTGTAGATAATATCGAATCCGGTTGTATCAGAATGATAACTAATATCATGTGCGATCGATTAACCATTCTAAAATTAATCCCTCCTGCTTTCAGAAGGCAGGCTAGGGCGATCGGGAGGAGTATCGAGTTAAGCACAATATTGGTACTATAGCGGTTTTCAGAAAGATGAGGTACGTAGTTGGGCTTTAGCCCTCTTATTTTAAGTGGTTATACAAGCTGTCAATCATACCTCACCACGCTTGAGAAAGGCTATAGACTTGGGGTTAATTTGAAACTGTAGGGTGCGTACTTCGCACCCTACAGTTTATCGTTTCCAGTTTGTATTTAAACCGGAACCAGAGTCTGTTCCAAAGTTGCCACTAATTTGAGATTGTACTCATCTTCAAAAGACGGTTTTTTATAATCCAAACTCCACAGTTCTAAAGCGCAATCGTCTTCGGGATTGAGGGGTTGCAGCCGCAAATGAAACTCTCGAACTTCCGGGCGGTGTTCGCATTTAAAATCAGCAATAGCCCCAACTTGCCGCCTATCTAAAGCCACAGCTAACCGCAGAAAAGGATGCAGTTTACTAACTACTTCCCGGTATTTTTTAGTGAGAGCTACAAAATTTTCGTGCTTTTTTTTCGGAGGATTCTTCCGGTGATAGCGAGCTAAGTTGGCAATTACTTCAATCTCTGTTTCAGTGTATCCCAATAACTCACCATTGCGAATTAAATAGTAAGAATGCTTGTGGTGCGCCGAATGACTGACGTACAAACCGCAGTTGTGCAGAATCGCGGCAGCCCACAGCAACTCGCGTTCTTCGCTTCCCCAATTGTGCAGAATTCCTTGAGTTTGGTCGAATAAATTGAGCGCAAATGCTGCGGTTCTTTCGCTTTGTTCTAAATTGACTTGATATTTGTCAGCCATGTGGTGAATGCTGCGCTGGCGGATTGAACCTTGATAGCGCAAGCGGTTTTCAATTAAACCGTGCGCCAGCATCCAGTCAACAATTACGCCTTCTCGTAAAGAGCGATCGCAAACAGTCAGCGATTCAATTCCTAATAGTGTCATAGCTTCCTGCAAAATCAAAGCGCCGGCCAGAATAATTTCTGCCCGCTTGTCCGACATTCCTGGAATTGCCAATCTTTCGGCATAAGAAAGTTTGCGAAAGCGATTGACTAAATCGCGCAAATCTTTTAAACTTAACTGATATCCGGCTAGCGGACTCGGAACTGTTCCCAACTTTTCGCGAGCGTTAATTGCAGCCAGAGTTTCTATGGTTCCAGCAGTGCCGATCAAGCGCAAAGTTTCGCCAGCCTTGAATTGAGCTCGCAATTCGTCGATCGGTCTTTCCAGCGAAATCCGAATATAAGCTTGCAAATAAGCAAACTCCTCCTTGCTAATCGGGTCACTTTTGACAAATTCTCCTGTTAAGCGCACAGCACCAATTTTTGTACTGGTGAGACACCGAGACTCAGAACTGTCTCCTAAAATCAACTCAGTAGAACCGCCGCCAATATCAATAATCACCTGCGACTCATTGTTAAACTCCATACCGGAAAGAACGCCGAGATAAATTCTCCGCGCTTCTTCCTGACCGGAAATTAAACTAACATTCAGGTCTAATTCGTCAGCAACTTGTTTGAGGAAATCCCGCCCGTTAGGGGCTTCTCGAACAGCACTCGTAGCAACAGCGATAATTTGTTCAGCATTAAAAGTTTTAGCAATATCTTGAAAGCGGCTCAGAGTGGCGATCGCCCTTTCCATAACCTCGGACTTCAAGCACCCTGTTTTTGCCTCGCAATCGCCCAACCGAACCGTATCTTTTTCTCTAGCAATAATCGTAAATGCGGGCAATTTCGGATCGATCCGCGCCACCACCATGTGAAACGAGTTAGTACCCATATCAATAGCAGCAATAATGCGATTTGACTCCGCAGCAGCAAGTGAATTAACCATTGGAGTGTATGGGGGTTGACAGATATTTATGATTATTTCACGAATCCAGTTAGGCATTCTATTAAATTAGCCAAAATCGGGAAATGCTGACGGGGCAAGACTTTCACCTATTTTAAATTCTTGCTGAAGTGCGATCGGCAACAGAGATAGTAGGTGATTTTGCTTAAAATTTGATAAAATTTATTTAATGTTAAAAATCTAAAATCTCAAATTAAAATGCTTAAAGAGCCCGATCGCCAACCCGAATCCACCTTGCTAACCGTCGTGAGGCTTTTGAGATGGGACAAACCAGCAGGAAGGCTAATTTTAATGATTCCAGCCCTCTGGGCCGTCTTTTTAGCAGCAGACGGGAGGCCGCCCTCCGCATTGGTGGGCGTGATTGTGTTGGGCACCTTAGCCACGAGTGCGGCTGGATGCGTCATCAACGACTTGTGGGATCGCGATATCGATCCCGAAGTAGAAAGAACGCGATCGCGCCCGCTAGCATCCCGCGCTCTCACCGTGCAAACTGGAATAGGAGTTGCATTAATCTCCTTTGCTTGCGCGGCAATTCTCGCTTTTTATCTCAATCCTTTAAGCTTCTGGCTGTGTGTGGCAGCCGTACCAGTAATTATCTGCTATCCCCTAGCAAAAAGATTCTTTCCCGTGCCGCAATTAGTGCTATCAATTGCCTGGGGTTTTGCAGTTTTAATTAGTTGGAGCGCCGCCGTTGGAACACTAGAATTAGCGACTTGGTTGCTGTGGGGTGCAGTCGTGCTGTGGACGTTAGGATTTGATACAGTTTATGCGATGAGCGATCGGGAAGACGATTTGCGTTTGGGGGTGAATTCCAGCGCGATATTTTTCGGGAATAATGCCGCTAATGCTGTGGGTTTCTTCTTTGTGGGTACAGTAGGTTTGTTAGCAGCAATGGGAATTAATCTGCACTTGCACATTGGTTTTTGGATGGCAATTAGTGCGGCGGCAATTTTGTGGCTTTTGCAGTACAGTCAACTCCGAAAGAATGACATTTCCAAGCCTGTTTACGGTCAAATCTTCCGCCAAAATGTTTGGGTGGGATTTGTATTGTTGGCGGGAATGATTGTTGGGGAGATTTTTTAATAGATATCTCCAATAATTATTTGGGAACAGGCATCTTGCCTGTTCAAAAAGCAATATTAGTAATTGTTGTCAGGCGGAAAAGCGCCAAATCTTAATAGTTCTGTCTCGGCTACCACTGATGAGAGTTTCTCCGTCAGGACTAAAAGCAAGGCAATAAATAGTGTCTGAATGTCCTAGAGTGTGAATCGCTTCTCCGGTAAATAGATCCCAAATTCTAATAGTGCGATCGGCACTACCCGTGGCGATATATTTGCCGTCAGGACTAAAGGCAACAGCATAAACATCATCCGTATGTCCTGTCAAGTTGCTTTTGAGTTCTCCACTGCTTAAACGCCACAGTTTAATTGGTTGTTTGACACCGCCACTCGCGAGAATTTGTCCGTCGGGACTGAAGGTGACAGCATAAACGCTGTTGTCGCTAAAGAAAGAACGAGACCAACCAATAGGGCCGTCACCAGGGCCGTTTAAATTGCGGATTTCTCTGCCTGTGTGAAGATTCCAAAGCTTGATATTGCTGTCGAAACTTCCACTAGCAATTATATTGCCGTCGGGAGCGATCGCAACTCCATGAACAGCCCAAACATGACCTCTGAGAGTGTGTCGCAATTCCCCGGTTTCGAGGTTCCAAACTTTTACGGTACTGTCAGCGTGGTGTCCGCTGACTAAAGTTTTGCCATTAGGAGTTAGGGCGATCGACCATACAGAAAGAACCACCCAGTCATCGCCTTTGAGAGTGCGTTTTAGTTGCCAGGTTTGAGTATCCCACAATTTAATAGTGCCGTCGGGATTGGCACTGCTGCTGGCAAGAGTTTTTCCGTCGCTGCTGAAAGTAACGCAAGTCACGCCTCCAGAATGTTCCGTGAGATTTTCGAGGAGTTCTCCTGTTGTCAGGTTCCATACTTTAATCGTTTGGTCGAGACTGCAACTAGCGAAAATTTGACCGTCTGGGTGAATGGCGACTGATTTAATAATGTCTGAATGATCTGTGAGAGTATGTTCGGTTTTCCAAGTTTTTTTAACTTCCTGAAATCCATCTTGGAATTTTGCTTCTGTTTTACTGAAAAAACCTTGCCAAGTCGGAGGTTCTACAGCGGGATTTTGGCAAATTACGGGCAACCAAGTCGCCCCCGGAAATTCCTTGTCTAGACCTTCTGTATCCAAACGTTCCCGTGCTTTCCGTGCTGCTAAATATAAAGTTTCTCCACTTGAGTACGCCGTCAGAAAATATTTCAAAAACTCTTGAGCAATCCGATCTGGTACAGGTTCTCGCATCACAATAACTAGCGGAATGTGCAAATCAGCTAAATTTTCTGCTAACTTCAAACCATCACAGGAATTAAAAATAGCCAACTGCAAGCCGTTTTTTATAGCGCAGCGCAAACCGTGCTTCAAATCTAGCAGGGTGAGTGTTTCATCGGAATTGATAGCAAGATTGCCACTGTTACTATCACTCCAACTGTGACCAGCAAAAAATAAGATATCCCAGTTTTGGTCCCAAAGCCGATCGCTTAATTGTTTCCGTCGAGGTTCGGGAAGAAAAAGTGGTTCTGTCTCACGTAAACTTTTGAGAAACTTCTGATCGACCTCAACATCAATTCCTTGGCTACAACCCAAAATCGATAATATTTTTATGTTAGACTTTCCTCCTGACGCTGTAACTATTCTGGGGATTTCTGTATTTTCCGGGGGGCTGAGGACTATTTCTGAATTGGTGTATGTATCCGCAAATAAATCCCATTCCTGCCAAGGAATTTTTTTCAGTAACTCATCTTTGGTTTGAATGAATACCCTAATTTCGTCTTTTTTATCTAATTCTCCTATAAGTCTTTCCCTGATTTTTTGAAAATCGCCATCATCCGACTTTCTCAACCACTCTTTAATGCTTTCTCTTAATTTTTGAGATGATTGGCGACAATCTTCGGGAACCTTGCCAACATCATTGATAGTTTCTCCCTTCCTGGCTCGAAAACACCAGTCCATGCGTAAATATTTTTTCTGCCAACTTTGATATATTTCAGGAATTTTTGGTGCTGCGGGAAATCTGCCATCAGCTTCTAAAAAAGCAGAATTTCCTGCTTTGTAAATTCGCAAGTTAACTTTAAACCCTTGGTCAAAATTGCCATTATTAATTTTTAAGAAAACCAACTTTACACCTGACATTTTTATCGCCTACCTTGTTGGAAATAAAATAAAATGTTCTATTTGCTTGAAATCACCCAAAGAAACTTCTATCCGAAATGCTTCTCCTGGCAATAAAAATAATTCTTGTATCATTCCTTCACTCTGTAATGGTGCTTGAAGTTCTACTAAAGTTTCTTCTGATTCATACACATCCAGCTTAAGGTTTTCTGGCAGATAAGTTTGACTGCCAATAGGATAGACTCCTAATATTGTGCTGATTTCTTGGTTTTCTGCTGGTGCTATGTCGAGAATTAAAGCTACTGTAATTTCGGCTAAATTAATTAATTTAGCTCGTTTTATAGCTTTCGATCTAAATGCTGGATTCCATATGTTCTTACCCAAAACTTCTTCTACTGTCAGCCATGCTTCCTGAATAGCTTCAACAAAATCATTCTGGAACCATTGGCTCAAATTTATGACTTTTCGCTGTGCTACCATTTGAGATTCTACGTAAGGATTCAGGTCTGCGATCTAGGAATAAGAGAAGGCATGAAAAAGTTACAAAAATGGGCAGATATAGCATCA
>JAUBST010000058.1:0-37816 GCA_036702215.1 Microcoleus sp. F6_B6 | reverse complement strand
TTAATGAATGCCAGTTCTTTAAAGAACTGACATTCATTAACCATCCACCAACCGGGAAACCAGTTGGGAACTTTTAATAAAAATTAATGCTGAAGTTATTAAATCGTCATTCCTTAACAATTGCAACAACAAAAACTAGGTAAACAATCGCTAAACTTTTACGTAAATTTGATGTAGCAGCAGATTGTGATGTCAGCCCCACATATATATGTGTAGGGCGGACACTTCCCACCTATGCCCACCTTGCCCTGATAGCGATCGAGTATAAAACAGATTTCGCATCAACCCGCCTGCTGCCTCACTTCATTTTAGTTGAATTTTTTTTCATTAGACTAACTATTTTTGTAAGTAAAAGCTCTTTCAACTACGATCTATCCACTTACTATCAAGCAACTTTTCCCCGTAGATTCCCTGAATAGAGTCTCAAAATTAAAGCTACCGATCGATGGTTAGTCCTCCACAGATTGTCTGCAAGATTAGGGGTCTGCAATCAGTTTTCGATCGCTCAAACCAAAGCTGTTTTAACACCGGATACCTAAGAACAGAGCGAGCAGTAAAGCCTTGCCTGAAAACGGCAGAAGCTGTTTGTTTTCTCTGCAGTAACAATTGCAGGTTTAACCCAGGCAGTCACGGGGGAAAGGCGGCACCTTTGAAAAAGTTGGCAGCATCCAAATTCTAAAATCGAAATGCGCCTACCTGCGCCCGAATGATAATTGCCGTGATATTGTCGTGACCGTTGCGTTTGTTGCCCAGTTCAATCAACTGGGCAACTCCCTGGTCGAGATCGGCTTGGGGATTGAACAGGGGTTCGAGAGTGTTCTGCCAGTGAGTTTCCAACAAATCATTATCTGTCAGGCCGTCGGAAGCCAAAATTAATAAGGTATCTTCGCACAAGTCTAAAAACTGCACGTCAGGCTTGAGAAAATTACTGTCTCGCGGGCCGATGGCTTGAGTTAGTTGATAGGCGTCGGGACGGGCATAAGCAGTTTCCGGGTCAACCCCGCGCTTAATTTCGCGCTGGCCTACTTCGTGGTCTGAGGTGATTTTTTCTAGGGTTTGCCCCTTTCTCAGTCGGTAGAGGCGGCTGTCGCCGACGTGGGCAACGGCGAATTGGGTGTCTTGAACTAAGACTGCGACTAGAGTTGTACCCATGCGGGCGCTGCCGGATCGTCCGTCCTTTTGATTGATTTCAAAGATGGCTTTGTTGGCTAGCAGCACTCCCTCGCGGATGGTTTCTGCTGGAGGTAGTTGATTTTCCCAACGGGTTTGAAAGAATTCTCTGAGGGTTTCAGCGGCTAGTTGACTGGCTACTTCTCCCCTGTCGTGTCCGCCCATGCCGTCGCAGAGAATGTAAAGCCCTTTGGTTTGAAAAGTGCGACCGAAGGAGCTTTCGAGTTTGTTGAGCTGAGTCCAGATGCTGAAGAAGTCTTCGTTGTGGTCGCGCGTGCGGCCAACATCGGTGAGGCCTGCGTCTTCTAAGCTGTAAATCTGGAGTGGCATGGGCTGGGTTAAGACCTCGCCCGCGTCGGGGTGCGACTCGTCGGGGCTGTGGTAATGCCTGCGCGTCGGGGTTGAGCTTGGTGAAGGTGGGGGTTGGAGTTTCACGGGAACTGTTTCTAGGCGCGATCGCAATTCTTCGATCGTGTTAATCTCGCCTCTGTACATTTGTTGCAGCAGTTCGAGCAATGCGCCACACTCAGTGCGCGAGGACTGGCTAAATATCACCTGCCACAGTTGCCCCAAATCTACCAGTTGCAGGTTGGAGCCGGCGGGTTCGGGATAGAGGTATTGCAGCCGCAAAGAGGTCAAGGAAAAGGAAGAGTCGGGGTTGACTCGCAAATTTGTCAGTTCCAACAAGCTTTGCCGACAGCGCCAGGGTTCTAGGGCAGCCCACAGTTCTGTCATTTCGTGCAGCCAGTATAAAATTTGCTGGGTGGAAGTTTCGGGTTGAATCCAACGTTCTACCAGCAGCGGCCATTGGGAGCAGTCTTCTAGCAGGAGCACTGCCTGTTCGTTGTCTGACCAGCTATCGTGAATGACTGGCAGGTTTTGAGAGAATTGGCGCCGGAGTGCCAGATAAGGTTCAGCTATGCCTTGGCAAAGCTCTGCTAAGGCGGGATTGGTTGAATTTTCTCCGCCTTGGATTGCTGCGGTATAGGGGGATGTTCGTCTGGCGACGCTGGCCGAGTTGGCTGCTAGCATGGCTTTGAGGGGTGACATTTCCAGCGGCTGACAGTCCAATACTGTTACTGCTACTGTGTCTGAGCGTTTTCTCGGCGGCACGGTTTCTAGGAGTTGGTAGCGCTGCTGAGTGTCTAAATATGCTCCTGCTGGCTGGGAAGGGATTAAATATTCTGAATTGGGGACGGGGAATTCTGGAGATGGAGGGGATGTGTCAGCTACGATCGAGCTGTCTGGGTTCTCGGTTGCTTCCTGGATTTGTTGAGGCTGTGGTGCGGTTGTAAAATTCGCCTGAGATGGGGTTATTTCGCGCTCTGGTGCTGTAGTAGAGCTTTTTTCTGTTGTTTGAAAGGATTCTGGTGCGATCGCCCCCACGGCTACCACAGGGTCAATTTCTGTGCTGCTGAATTCTCCGTCGCCGGGCTGTGGAGAAGTTGGTTCGACGGCTATTTGGGGTGCGTCAGCGGTTATTTCTGTTTTAATGCTGTCTGTGATTGGTTCAGCAGAGTTTTGGGGCGATGCAGTTTGTGGAACGATGTCTGGTTGTTGCGGAAACTCGGCTGGAGGTAGGGTGGACTCGTCTGGATCGACTGCTGGAAAGTTCGATCGACCGCAGATAATCGCCCGCCACACTTGACCTGTTGCGACACCGCAATTCTGACATAATGCGGCGCTAAAAGCGACTCGGACACCGCATTCGTGGCAAGGTTTGTAAATTAGGGAATTTCCGCATTGTTGACAAAACTTGTTTGGATTGGGATTTTCAAATTGGCAGCGGGGACACAGAAGCATAGGGGTTTAAAATAGGAGATGGGCGATCGAGTTTGGCGGTGGGGAGTTTTGGGTTTTGGTCTGTGAGTTAGGAGTTATGAGTTTTGGGTCTGACTCGCAACGGATAACTCCCATTGCCCTATGCCTTATTTTATCGGGATGAATTCAGAAGTAAGATATTTCTTAGAACTGAGATGTTGCATCCGTGTCAGGAATAGGTCTGTGAAGCCACATCTACAACAACCTGTCTCGCTTCAGGGTCCAAAAAGCCAAGTCCACCGACGGCAAGAGCGTGCGGGCCCTACAATAAAAGTTATCTCATGAGTGGAACACGCATCCTGTCTGTGCTTAACAATGGTGCAATATGTCAGTTAGAACTCATGTTTTACACAATTCTCAATCAGAACAGGCTTCCCTAGTGTTCCACAACAAGTGTATTTTCTGGTGGGGAGTAGGGGTTGGGCAGGAGAACCCGCCCAGAGAGGGATTGTCGATCGCGGTTCAGTATCTGAGTCAGAAGGGATTTTCTGTAGAATCTTCTTGGAAAACGGTGTCTCGGGCGATCGATTGAATGGTTGACAGAGGTACTTCACAGAAATATTTCCGCCGGAATTGTTCTTCGGAGACTGCTGCTAGGAATTGCGCTGCCAAACGGGCGGCGGTGGGGGAATTTGGCACTGAAAATTGAAGGGATTTGCTATCTAATAAGGGTTGGGGGATTCGATCGGGCGCGTCTTCCTGCTGTGCGGTTTCGGGTTGTCTGGTGATGTGAAAAGCTCGATCGCGGTAAGTGATTTTGAAACCGAGAGATGTTAGGGTTTTGAACCCGAGTTGCAGCGATGTGTCGCTGATGCCGAGTTTTTGGCTTAGTTGCTGTCTGGTGACGGGTTTTTTGGTGCGGCTGAGGTATTTGGCGATGCCGATTAGCTGTTGGCAGATTTGCTGTGGGGGTACGAGTGGAGGTAATGTGTAGGCGATCGCCAGTTTTTTCTGAGTGTGCTGTGCTTGCCGAAACCAGATCCGCAGTTCGTCCCAGCTTGCGGGGCATTGTTTGAGGACGATCGAGTTTTCGCGATCGACCATTTCGGAATTGTCAACTAGATTGTCGATCGGCATTTGAGATTCTAAGTTTGTGCTGGCTGCTAACAACTCTTCATCGTTATTTCTATGGCGCCAGTCTACGATCCAATCTATTTTAGTCGGGGAATTGATTTGGTTGTTTTCCGTGCGTTCCCGCACTGCTACCAGACGCACTTCATAGCGCGATTTGTAAGTATTAAAATCGAGTTCGACGGTGACATCGCAGCGGCCTTGGGGAACTTCATTTTGATTGTGTCCCCACCAAATGCCCGGAAATCCCGTATTGCTAGATTCATCCCTAATTGTAAATTCTGTTTTGATATATTCAATTTTTTGTCCTTTCAAATCCTTGATTTTTTGATTCCAGAGATTGTCAAACCAGCAGTTTTCAATCAGCAATTTGGGTGCGGGGTTGCCCATGCCGCAGGGTTCGAGCAATTTTAGTTCTTGAAATAAGTCTTTGCCTAATTCCGATACAGTAATTTTTAGGTCGGCTTCAACGGGGGCTGCTGTTAAACTATCGGTACTGTATTGTAGCCGCAATTGCTGATTTACCGCATCGGTAAATAAAGGGATATTTTCAACGGGGAGACTCAAGCCGGCGGCGAAGGGATGGCCGCCAAATCTGTGCAATAAATGCGCTTGGCCTTTGACTAATTGGTAAAGGTCGATTTGATTTGCGGAACGCGCCGAACCCCTGGCAATTTTGGAGGGGGAAAGTGTTTGTGATTCTGGATCTAAGAAAGAGGTAAATTGCGTTTCCGGGGAATTTTCGTTAATTTCTTCGCTTCCTTCTGTGCTGAATAAAATCACGGGGCGGCCGTATTCTTGGGCGATTTGTCCTGCTACTAATCCTAATACTCCTACGGGCCATTGGGGGTCGCTGAGGACGATGACGCTAGTAGTTGAGAGGTCGAGTTTGGCTAATTTGTGGGCGGCATCTTTGGCAACATCTTTTTGTAAGGATTTGCGCCTGGAGTTGGCAATTTCGGTTAAGTTTGCTAGTTCTTCGCAGCGTTTTTTGTCGCGGCTGGTGAGGAGTTCTACGCAGAAGCTGGCGTCGCCCTGAATGCGGCTGACGGCGTTGATTCGGGGGCCGATCCCGAAGGAAATGTCGGTGGGGCGATCGCCCGATCTTTTGCACAGTTCGAGCAATTTTGCAACTCCCGGACGGGTGGGATTTGCGAGCTGTTTTTGCAGTTGTTCGATTCCGAGTTGTGCTAGGTAGCGGCAGTCTCCTGTAAGTTGGACTAAATCGGCAATTAAGCCGATCGCCACTAATTCTAATAAATCCGCGAGCGGACGCTGCGGAATATCCGGCAATGTGTGATATAATGCTTCGATTAATTTGTAGGCTACGGCAACTCCTGAGAGGTTAAATAGTTGGTGGCTTGAGGGAAAGTAGCGGGGATTGATAATTGCTGTAGCTGGCGGGCGATCGTCTGGTAATGTATGGTGGTCGGTGATAATTGTATCGATGTTTAAACTGGTGGCGTATTCGATTTCGGCGATGTTTGTACTGCCGGTATCGCAGGTAATAATTAAGCTAATTCCAGATTTTGCTAAGGCATCTATTCCGGGAATATTGAGTCCGTGAGATTCGGTTAAGCGGTTAGGGATGTAATAAATTAGTTGGTCGTTTTGAGCAAAAAATTCTCCCAGCCCGTCCCAAAGTACGGAAGTTGAGGTAATGCCGTCGGCGTCGAAGTCTCCCCAAATTGCGACTTTTTCGCCGCTGTTTCGTGCTTGCTGGATTCTTTCTATCGCCCAGTTCATTTCTAGTCCGAATTCAAAGGGACTTGCTGGTTGGTAAAGTTTGGGATTTAAGAAACCGGGTATTTGTTCGGGGTTTTGAATTCCTCTGTACCACAGAAGTGCGGCGGCATAGTTTCCGGGGAGTTCGGGTGCGTGGTTTCTGACAGCTTGAATTAGCCAAGCTGGGGGCTGGGATAGGGGTTGAGTTGGCAAATTTTGAAGTAGTTGTGTCATAAGTTATTTCATTAATTCCTGTAGGGGCGGGTTCACCAACAATCTTTCATTCACATCCACAATATCTATAAACCCGCCCCGGTCTGGCGACTAATAGTTGGCACAGTAAAAGATTTGAATTAAATAGAAATTTCCTCAATGATAGCAAGATTTGGCAGCCAATCTGTGGGAGTTTCTGCGGCAAGATTGGGTGAAGAATCTGTGTTGTCTGCTGTGCGGTTGCAGCGAGTGGCAAATTGACAGGAATCGCAAAGATTGGAACTAATATCTACTTGGGGTAAGAATTCACCGCCTTCGGTATAGCGCTGTCGCCAGTCGGTTAGCTGCTGCAATAGGTGGGTTAAATGTTGTTTTGTGCGATCGTGTTCTGTTTGGTTGTAATAAAATGTGAGTTTTTGCGGCGGTTCTTCTCCTTGCAATTGTACGAACCAGTATGTCATGGAAACTTGTTCGGGGGAATAGTCGCTGGTTTCTACTAAGACGTATAAATAAAGGCGAGTTTGCCAACTTTCGGCAATCCATTTTGATTTTTGAGGGCGGGGGTAGGTTTTCCAGTCGAGAATTTGGGCGGCGTTTGGTTCTGCTATTAGCAAGTCATAGATAACAGTGAATAGGTAGTCTTGGAAAATTAGGGTGCGAGGGTGTTCGGCTTGGCGGAAAATGCGTGAAGCGTAGCTATCCCGTAGGGAATCGCTATTTTCTGAATTGGCGAAAAGCTCGGGTGCAGTGTTGATAAATGCTGCCACGCAGCGTCCCAGTTCGGGGTCTTGTTGGATGATGAATTCAATGGGAAGTCCGAGTTCTCGCTGCTGCATTAATAGGTGAAAGTGGCTTCCCCATGTGAGTTTTTCTTTGTGTTCTGGGGAGGCGGTGGTGGCGAGTAGTTCGAGGTAGCTGTGTTGGAATTTGCGGGGACATTCCTCGATGATTTTGAGTTGGGTTTGGGATAGTCGGAGCATTTTTTTCTAATTTTAGACTTGAGATTTTTTATGATTGCAAGGGGTATAGATTTTTTTTGAGCGCAGATGTCGGCATACGGACGGAGATCGACGCAGATAAATTAGGGCGATCGCGTTTTTGGAGGAGAGTGCGAACCCTACACTTACAATTATATAATGATTGATACCGTTAACGGCGAAGCCAACGCGTTTTGATACCTACATCCAGTCAATTCAGAGCAATCTACTGCGGGAAAGCGAGCGCACCCATTACCCAAGTATCAAGAATTTACTCGATAATCCGGCTGCTAGTTTGGCAGCAATCATAGAAGAAAAAGGTAATCAAGCTGGTGTTCCAGATTTTACTGTCAGGCGCAGAAATTTACTCGTCGGTTAGGTGGCAGCTAAGGATGTCGGGTTAGATTTGAATCCTGTTGAAAAAACCGAACAGTTGCAGCGATATCGAGAATCGTTAAACGATAACTTAATTCTCATCAATTATCTATATAGCGGTTCTCAGAAAGATCAGGTACGTAGTTGGGCTTTAGCCCTCTTAGTTATTGTGGTTATATAATGGTTATATAAGGTGTCATTCATACCTCATCTTTTTGATAAAGGCTATAATTTCGATAGTATGTTGAGTGGAAAGTCAGATCGATCGCAGTTTTAGCCGAAATAACAGGTAACGAGATTACTCTATGCAATTCTGACAAAACTCTTGAATTAATCGAGGGATTTCTTAATTACACCGGTACTCCGATTAACTATTCAGAAGATTTAGCAAAACAGATGGCGCGATTAACATATAGCGGATCGAGCGAAAGAAAGCAAATGCTGATTGAATTGCATACGTTTAATAAGAAGCCATAGAAAACACAAATGGTTGAGTTGATAAGTGACAATTATCATGCTGATATTTGGCTAAGTTAAGAGAAGTTAGACTGGCATTAAAATGAAAATCAAGCCGTTGGTGGTGAGGAGATTGACAATCCGATAAACAGTAAATTGTTTGGCATCACGGAAAATAAACTTATAGCCTTTCTCAAAAAGATGAGGTACGTAGTTGGGCTTGGGCCCTATACGTTTCAGCGGTTATATAAGCTGTCATTCATACCTCATATTTTTGAGAAAGGCTATAAATGAGTTTTTCATTCCACATGATAAATTAAAAAAATAAATTTATAACTTTTGTTAGGTTTTGTATGCTGTGCTATTGCTATTAAAACAGCAAAATTTACCCTCGTTTGTTCGGTCATTTTTTATTAAATAGCAATCAATAACGGCAATAATTGTCTGCTCGTGATTCAAGGCTTTGTTAATTAAAATTTGGAAAAGTAATTTTTTTAAGAAAGTGACGGCGATAGTTTTTTTTCGCTCAAACAACTATAACGGCTGAGATTCTAGAAGTTAACCTTTCCATACACGAGCAAAATAGTGGAAAATGAAATTAGTAAAAATTTATTTTTGGGTTGACAAATACCTGGCATTTGTTGTAAAATTGATTCTATAAAATTTCCAAGGCAATATGTTAAGGTGGTAGTTTTTTTAGCTTAACCTAAAAGAGTGCCTTTTTTCTGTTTTGTTTGGGTTCAGATTGCACTCACTTTTTTCGCTTCTGTGCTTGATTGCGATCGCATCCCTACTTAAAAACTGTTCGGAGTATTAGACCTCTTGCAAAATAATTTTGTGCTATTATGGAAAGTTTAGCCAATTTTATAATCTAGCAGGCCCGGCAAGTTTAAGAAGATGCCAATCAACCCCATAATTCAAAGTTTGACCTAAACTTGAGCAAACTTTTAAGGATAACACATATTTTTTTTGCAAGAGGTCTATTGATGCTACCAGATGTTTGGTCAGTCGATCGCTGACAGGGAGACGATCGCGCTGCGCGATAATTGTACGTAATATCCCCAGGGAAACAACGTTGCCTTGTCCGGTGCGGGGATCTGTGTGCCGACGATCGCAAGGAAGACTTTACGGGAGCGCGCAAGCAGGGCTCTTGACCGAGACAGATGATAGGCTATACAACATAAAGTAATTCAATATCTGTAGCTGTCGCTCAACAAACCACCACCAACCTGTGACGAATCAAGCGGGAGCCTTCAAGGGGAAAGAAAGATGAAAAAATTAGAATTTTTGCTACAGAAAGAAGGCGATCGCGCCTGGTTGCCCCTAGAAACCTCCGACGTGGAAATCCTAGAAGGTAAATACCGCGTGGTTGCTAGGATTCAGCACCCCAACACCGACATCGAAATTCGCGTTACCCATACCTCCTTCGATCCAGGGGCGCAGCGGAAAGTCCAAAGCCGATCGGCCCGCACCAACCCCGAAGGATTAGTCGTGATCATTCCCTACACCAGGCTCAAACCCGGACTGTGGGAACTCTCCTGCTTGCCAGATCCCAAATCAACACCGCTAAAACCTTGGCAGTACGGCGTTCAGTTGGAAGTATTGCCCGCCGAATCGGAAACCTCCGAACCCCTACCGCCGATCGACCAAATCGAACCTGCTGCTTCCACCGCAGCCCCACAAATCCCAGCACCGGTCGATCGCGCAGCCCCACAAATCCCAGCACCGGTCGATCGCGCAGCCCCACAAATCCCAGCAGCCGACTCAGCACCGCAGCAGACAAAAATCTACCAATTTCCAATTCCCCAAACCCCCCAACCTAAACCGGGCGTCAAACTCGAACTCGTCCTCGATAGAGAAACCTTCGTCACCCAACTCGGTCGCCCCTTGATCGTTTCCGGCAAAATCGACATTCCCCAACAGCCGCAACAAAGCAGAAAAACAGCAACTCTCATCCCCGAATCCGAAGCGCTAGAACTCAAACAACTCATCGGTTCAGCACAACTGCAAATTTACCTGCGCGACCCCCAAACCTCAAAAATTCTCGCAGAAATTCAGCAGCCGATGCCAGAACAAGTTCCCCCTTGCATCTTTGCCTGCGTCACCTACATCCCAACCGAGTGTAAAAGCCGCCTAATTTTAGGAGAAGCAATTCTCAGCAGCGGCGGCGTCACCCTAGCCACCAAACTATTCACAATTACAGCCCGTTTAGAACACCTTTTAGAGGAAATTAAAGACAATTTCATCGAAGAAAAGCATCAAGCCGAACCCTCCCCAACAGCCTCAAAACAGCCTGGAAGCGCCAAAAATCTATCCTTCCTCAAGCTAGTACAAAAATCCTTAGACCCTCCCTCCCCCGCCGAAGCCCCAAGCAAGGAAGCCCTACCCCCTCTACTGGCTTCGCGTCAGACTTCAACTGCAGGCGGTTTAGAATTGCCCGCATTCGGTAACAAACTTCCCGACAGCAGCCGATCGCAATTGCTTTCGGAAATCTCCAATTCGCCTGGAACTGCAGCAGAGTCGATCGACCCACAAACCAAACCCTCAGACATCCCAAATCCCACTCAAACAGCCGAAATCGGAGCGATCGACCAAAAACCCGAAAACAGCCCCGACTTAGAAACAACAGCCCCAGAAACCCAGCCAGCACCCACAAAACAGGCATTTCAAACCTTAAACGTCGAAAGTCGATTTTGGTCGCGACTGAGTTCCCTAGCCAGCAACGGCGAATCCCCTGACTGGCTGAAAGCAACCACCCTTTCGCCAACTTCAAAAGCCGCCGCCAATAGCAGCGACGAAATTGCCGTTGCGGAAGAAAGCAGCCCAACCCAGCAGCAACCCGGAACCGGCGAAACAATTTCCGATCCCAAATCTACTAGCCCCGAAGCCAGAGAATTTGTCGTTTTTGACGATCCCCCGCAGCCGAAACAAGTTGCTCAAAAAACTGCAACTGTCGCAGCAGAAGACACTCCCCCGACTCCCTACGTTTTGCCAGAAGACGAGTTAGTACCGATGCCGGTTTTGGAATTGCCGCGCGCCGAAATCATTGCGGGCCAGGCTGTAAAAGTGCAAGTGCAACTCCCGGAATTAATGCCCCGGATTTACGTGAAAGTTTGGGTGTACGATCGGCAAACCTACCTGATTCTCGACGGGCCGCGCTGGATTACCGAATTTAAATCTAACGGGTTGGGAAGCGTGCGAGCAAGTATCGAGTTAGAGATTCCCTACGGCTGCATGGAAGTCGAATTTGAGGCGATCGCCGTCGAAATGCAAACTCAGCGGGAAAGCCATAAAATAAGCATTCACCGCCAAGTTTTACCCCCAGCCGGGCCAACTTTACCCCTCCAAGGGTAAGCCCAAATCCGCGTGCATCCCCGTTCCTCCGCTAACTTCTGCGGTTAAAAAATCCTACTTATTTCCCCGCCAACTGCCGAAACTTCTTCTTAAACTTATTCTTGTACACGTAGATCGATCGCTGTAAATCCTCAACTTGCAACGACATCTGGGCCTCCAAACCCGTGCGGTTCCAAACATCCTCCTGACACTTGCGGCGGCAAAAATTCATCGGTTCCGAGTAAACTTTCCGACTAGATAAAGTTGGCTTCGGCCCGCACCAGTGAATCACAGTCGCCTCAGTCCGATCGGCCGCAGGCCCGCTAGACTCCACCGGAAACCGCTTTCTCACAAAATCTTGGTCAAAATCCGGCACCAACAACTGCATATCCACACTCTGCACCCGCAGCCGATTTTCTTGCGCGGCCCGGAAAATCATAAAGTTCAAAAACCCCATTTCTCCGTACTTAAATATCCCCGGATTTGCCGCCGTAAAATCTAAAATTTCTACGTATTCTTCCAAGCTAAAAACGCCGCGCTTGGCAAAAAAAGTACCCGTGCAGAAATAATTGGCTCGATATTTCGACCAGTTAAAAGTGGGGAAATGCTTCTCAACGCCCGGAATGTCAAAGAAAAATTTTGAAACATCTGCATCCGAATTTTCCTGACAAGGTTGGTCTACAACAAAATCAAAGTCTTGAAAATTAGCCAACTTGAGAACATCGCCCCAGACGATGGTATCGGCATCCAAGACCATAAAATTTGACCAAGGACTTTCCCAGAAAGCAATCATTTTAGTTTTGCCCCAACCAAAACTTCTTTTTCTGAGAACCTCTTCAGAAACGCTTGTGCGATCGATAACTCGCACCCCGTAGGACTTTTCCAAAGCACTCACAGAAAACGTACCGTCAATCAACAGACAAATCGGCACGTCTCCCAGAAAATATCGGATGCTAGCACAGCAACCCTTAGCAAACAGATAATCTTGGTCGCAGCAAGCAATAATAATACCAAAATCTTCCATAAACCCTCACTTTTTTACTAATTTGCCCAGCCACAGCGTTTCGGTTTTTTGTTCTGAAAGCAGCTCGATTTTCAAGTTTGGCATTTTCGCCAGCTTAGCACTAAAATTCTGCGATCGTCTGTAGGCAAAAACATGGTTAAAAGCGCTAGGAATCTCGGGCATAGTTGGTCGGTCAAGCAAGTGAGCTTTCCCTGCGCCAACAGCGGGTCAATCGATTGCGCGATTTGAGATTTGAGATTAAAGAATTGACTTGCGCGAGATAAATACGTTCGGCTCTTTATCGGATACAGGTTTTTTATTTCTGGACCGATCGATCGCGTGGCGGGTATCCTGGATGGTTTCGGTCAACGACCACCAGTTCCAGTGGCACTCAAACCACAAAAAAGTTGTGTTAAAATAGCGGGAAATTAAAGCCGCCGGCGGTTAATCTCAGAAAGGGCGATCGTTTTGGCAAGTGCCGACTCCTGGGAACCTCAGAAAACCAAAATTGGTCAAGTCTGAAATTGGGTTCGGACGAGGTAAATTTACGATCCTCGATCCCTCAGTTCCCCACTCATGGCGGAAAAATAGGCACTGCAGGGTCGCGAGGTTTAAAGTTAGGTTAAAAAGCTTGACATTATAGGATATAAAGCTGTATAAGGGATGCGACAATCAGCCACAATCCTACCTATAACTGTCTGTTAAGTCTGGCGTAACCGAGGACTCTGGGCAGTTGTCAGTTAGAGGCAGATTGTGGTCGAACCCGTAGAACCAGTTGTCGATCGCCCGCAGAGCAACTCAAGCAAGTCGGGCGATCGAGAGATGAAATTAGCGCGTGATGGTATAATCAACTGTAATGTTGTAATGTGGGCTTGACCTGAATTGATGCCGGGGCGGTATAAGGGCTCGGCCCCCTACGTTCAAGCAAAAGTAGACACGCCTACTGTGAATCACAAACAGTGAATCAACAGTTATGTATAGGTTCTATTTTGGCAGTAATTGTCAACAGGCAAGCAACCACAAAAATTAGCAGTTGGGAATTGCTGCTCGTCGAGTTGAATAGAGTGTGAAGGTGTGAGGAAAATGAACAAAACTTTTTGGAATTTACTGCTAGTATCCCCGGCAATTCTGGGGCTATCATCAGTCATGAGTGCCAGCGCGATCGCTGCTGAAGTGACCGCAACCGCTGAAGCCAACCAGCTAGCTACAGCTCAGTCATCTGAGTCAAAAATTGCAGAAATAGCTGCAGAAATAGTTGCAGAACCAGTTGCAGCAGCCCCTGCTGCCCCAGAAAAGCTGGCTTTAAACAGCAGCGCTGAAGCTGCCCAAACCCCGGTCGCCAACTCCGCCGACGCCCAAAAACAGCCTGAAAAACTGGCTGCAATCGAACCAGACACCAGCGCAGCAGCACTCGAAACCGCCGCCGGCGAAATCGACTCAGCAGCCCCAAGCGCTCCCGCCAGCACAGCAGCAGCGACAGAACCCGTAGCAGCAGCCAGCACAGTCGAACCGTCGTCGTCCCAAACATCAGACTTGGCCTTACAAAGCAGCCAGACAGACACCGCTGCGAAAATTGAAGTGCCAGCAGTCACCGCTGCGAAAATTGAAGTGCCAGCAGACACCGCTGCGAAAATTGAAGTGCCAGCAGTCGCCAGCACCCCAGCTACTGCCCCAGCTACGAAGGTAGAAATTGCTCAGACACCACCCGCCGGAATGGGCGGCCCGATCGTCCCTGTCGCACCCCAAGCACAGCCGACTCAACAGTCGGGAACCATGTCCCAAGTGACATCGGTCACTCAGCTATCCGACGTGCGCCCGACAGATTGGGCATTCCAAGCCCTGCAATCCCTAGTCGAACGCTACAGTTGTATCGTAGGTTATCCCGACGGCACCTACCGCGGCAACCGCGCCCTGACTCGCTACGAATTTGCAGCCGGCGTCAACGCTTGCTTAGACAGCATAACCCAACTAATTGGGTCAACAGGTAACTTGGTCACCCGAGACGACTTAGCCATCCTGCAACGCCTGCAAGAAGAATTTGCAGCCGAACTCGCTACCCTGCGCGGACGGGTAGACGGTCTAGAAGCTCGCACCGCAGAACTCGAAGCCAACCAGTTCTCCACCACCACCAAGTTGAGAGGAGAAGTAGTCTTTCTCGCTAGCGACACCTTCGGAGATGGTGTCGGCCTTCACGACGACAAAACATCTACCACCTTTGGCTACCGGGTGCGGTTGAACTTCGACACCAGCTTCACCGGCCGAGACTTGCTCAGAACCCGCTTGCAAGCTGTCAACCTCCCCAACTACGGTGCCAGCACTGCCACTGGCACTAACATGGCTCGCCTCAGCATTGACGGCCAAAGCGAAAACGCCTTCACACTTGATAAGGTGTACTATCGTTTTCCAGCAGGCAACGCCACAGTCTGGTTAGGGCCCAAAGGATTGAATCTTGATGACATTGCTCCTGTGACTACTCCCTTTGGAGATGCTGCCCTCGGTTCTATCTCCAGGTTTGGACGTTACAATCCAGCAATCTTCCGCGGCTCAGAAGGAGCAGGTGCTGCTTTGAATTACAACTTGGGCGCTGTGAGAGCCACAGTGGGCTATCTTGCCTCAGACGGCGATGCTCCCACCCCAGCAGACGGCAGGGGCGTTTTCAACGGTTCTTTCACCGCTTTGGGCCAGCTCAACTTATCTCTGGGCCAGGCCTTTGATGTTGGTGTTAGCTATACCCGGAAATACAGTCGGGACGGCGATGTCAACGTCATGAGCAATACGGGCAGTGCCTTGGCTAACCGGCCTTTCACTCGAGAGAGGATCGTATCCAATCCCCAGACCGGATTACCTGAACTGCGCCCATACGATCAACCAGCCACTGCATCAGATAACTTTGGCGTGCAAGTTAACTTCAAACCCAGCAGCCGCTTTCAGATTGGCGGTTGGTACGGTTACACCAAGGCTGAACAACTGCGGGGCGGCAACAATGACGCTACCATCCAAAACGCTGCTGTCACTTTGGCCCTGCCAGATTTTGGGCGACGTGGGAACCTCCTCGGTTTTGTCTTCGGCGTACCGCCAAAAGTTACCGATAGCGATGTCAGAAGAGCGGACGGAAGCCGACAAAAAGATCATGACACCTCTTACCACTTAGAGGGTTTCTATCGCTTCCAAGTTAATGACTTTATTTCGGTGACACCGGGCGTTTACGTGATTCTGAATCCCGAACACAACAACAAAAATGACGATATCTGGGTAGGAGTCCTGCGGACTACCTTTACTTTCTAATGTTTCCAGACATTTAGTGACAGCTAAAAGCGGCAGGCGACTGCCGCTTTTAGTTATTGCTCGTCAGTCGATCGATTTGAGATTTGAGATTTGAGATTTGAGATTGTGAACGGCCAACAGTCATCAGCGAACAGTCAACGGTCAACAGCCAACAGTCAACAGCCAACCGTTCACAAATTATGAATTTTGGCGGCAAATCCCGAATACGGAGGTGTAGCCGTGCAGAAATGTGCTGCCGCCGACGGGGCCGATTTCGCCGTTGCAGAAAAAGCCGCTCAGAGGAATGTTTTTGAGGTATCTTCCAAACAGTCTGGAGTCAAAGTTCGACTCGCCGTAAAGCCCTTCGCCGCGCCCCAGACAAGAGAACATTAAGGCGCCGGCACTGGATGTACCGCTGTACTCGGCGGCCCGCTGATAGCGATCGAGCAGCATTTCTAGGTCTTCTGCGGAGGTGCGCGCGTCCCGCAGGTGAAATTGGATGCGCTGTCCGGGACGGACTCGATCGCCGATGGCAATCGCCCCTACTTTCGGATCTACTCCCAACAGATTGCGGATTAAAAAATCTCCAGGCTCTAATTTCAGCTTGAATTCATCGCTGACTAAGCCTACAAATAACGAGTGCTGAGCTAATTCTCGGTCTTCTTCGCTCAAAGTTTGAACTAACTCTCGCAAGGCCTCTAAGGGCGATCGCTCGATGCCCCCGCTGCTGCTATCGTCGGTTTGTTCTTCCAGCTTCAGCAAAATATTCCGATCTCCTTCCGTCACCCGATAAGGATGCCCGATCGGCCGGCAGCCTTGAGCGACGATCGTTTCCAAAACTATATTGCCGCTCAAAGCTACCCCAACCGTCCCTTCTCGGTAAAGCTGATAGTCGCAAAACAGCGCCGCGCCCCTGCCCGCACCGTCCCCGCCTGCGAGTCCCCCTACCTTGGCGGCGCCCGGATAGGCATAATCTAGCCCTTGCAGCAAATCGTTAATTTTTGCGGAAAAGGGGTCGGCCAAGATGATGAACTGCGGTTCTTCCCGGGCCGGCACGCCCAAGAGCTCCACCCAAGTATCCGGGGGACTGTCTAAGTCCGGCAGTTCTTGAGCACCGACGTGAAAAGTTCTGACATTCACTCCCGGCAAGCGGGCCAGACTCAGGCTGACTGCGGGAGCTCCCTCGACTTCTTCGGTGAGGCCGCCCCGGTTCGTGCCGATGACTCCTCCCCCGCCACAGCCCAGGATCGCGGGCACTGGCAGCATTTCTCGGAGTAAAGGCATCAGCCGAGAATACTCGCTGGCAAAGGCAGAGGAGATAAATATCAGCGCTAAATCAGCCGGGCCTTCTAGGTTGCGATCGGCTTGTTCTATAACTTCTTTGAGGGCGGATTCCAAAGAGGGACGGGTTGATAAAGCGCTGACCCATTGCATTTGGTTTTGGGTGTACATAAGGCAAACTTCTCTATAAAACTATCTCTATACATTAGGCTAACTGGGATTCGCCGCTGGCGGGACGCTATTCTTGGGCGATCGATTCTCCATCGATTGCCGTTCTTGTGTTAACATAAGTTAACATGAGTGTCCCATTAATCTGTTTAGTGTTAAATGCCGTATTCAGCTAAATCTTAAAAGATAAAGCTCAATACAGTTTGACACACCAACTTCGTGTAATGTTTTCATCAAAAGTAAAGTCAGCTCGACCTACATTGATGCCTGTGGACTCTTCCCCCGCCGACGGGGTAGAGTCAAGCAGGAAGTAAAGACGGCTGCTGCGATCGCAGTTATGGATGGTTTCTCTCTCGGCTGCTGCAACAGCAGCGCATCTCCAGCTATTATGAGCTGGGGTCGCCAGACCGAAACAGCAAATCCAACCCAAACAAACATCCAAAAAGAAAACCTTTCTTACTTAATAAGGTCAACGACCTAGGTCTAAAGACACGCTAGCTTCTAGCCTTTGACTTAAACCACAGTTGACCGGCCGTATACTTTAGAGGTCTAGGTTTTTTTGAGTGATGACACCAAGCGGATGCGATCGCTAATCTCTTGCTCTGTCGTTAACGGTTAAACATCTTTATTTGGGTTAAGGATGTGCCGTTAGCCGAACAAGCTCACTAAACAAAGGCGCGTGCTAACATTACCTAGAAATAGGTCGGGGACAACCATATTCTCCTACACTTTCTTACCAACAAGTTTTATGACAACAACACCCTCCGTCAACATCCAAGAAAAAATTGAACAAGAACTAGAAAGCGCTCGCAGCGTCTGTGACCTCAAGGGCTCTACTTCCGGGGAATGCGCGGCCGCGTGGGACGCAGTTGAAGAACTGCAAGCAGAAGCTTCCCACCAAAAGCAAGTCAAACCTAAGAATTCTTTTGAAAAATTTTGCGACGACAATCCTGACGCTGCTGAGTGCCGCATCTACGAGGAATAAACGAGCCATTTAGCTCTATGCCGAACCTCCCGCGCCGAAATCTAACTTTTGGCGCGGGAGAATTTTATTTTAGGCGTTGAGTCTTGAGGTAATGGCGAGATTTGCCCTCTATCCCAATACAGTTCAAATCCGCCAGCTTCCCTCTAGCCCCCGCAGGGAGACGCAAGAATTGGCTCTTGGGTCCCCCTGCGTGGGCGAGGATGGGAAGGAGATATCTGAGGAATAAACATTTTTAACTCAAGCGTATTGCCGTCTATCATGTCTCAAGTACCCTTCAAAGCGCGCCAAGTACCTTAGAAAAGGTAGCAGTAACAAAACCTTAAGACCCTGTTCCGGTTGCTGATTTTTTAGCATTTTTGTAGTAAAATTTGTGACAAATAAGTGAGTATATTTTCCCAAAGATGTTGAGTCTTTTATTGGCAGCCACCGGGCCTTGGTTTCAACCGCTAGTCTGGATGGATTACCGGTTGTCTGTGTTATTAACAATTTCGATCCCGCTGGTAGTGCTGATTTGGGCTGTTGTGGCAAAAGCTGAGGCGATCGTCCGTTTGTCGATTATTTATTGGCGGGTGGCGAGTTTGCTGGCAATTACACTTTACCTGATGATGGCTGCGCTGCCTGTGAGCTTTGTATCGTCGGTGATTGGGAGGGCTTTGATTCCTGCTAGTCTGTGGTTTTGGGAGGATTTAAACGAAGAAATTGCCGATCGACCGCAGTCGCCCCTGAAACTGGCTTTTACAGCTTGGCGGTGGGCGATTACTGTTTACAGCGGTTTGGGCGCTCTAGCTCAACTTCCCTTCTTAAGCTGTGCTTTTAAATCTCAAATTCAGGTAATTGACGAACCTTTTTGCCGCGTTTGGTTAGACCCACCTTGGCTCTACAAACAAATGTTTCACCCTACGGCAACCCCTCAATTTTTGGGATTTTTGGGTCTGATAGGTTTAGTAATCTATGTAATTTACTTGTCATACTTTGTGCTGATTCGACTAGGAAAACAGGGGAGGTCAGCTACCGGAAATTAAGTTAATTTAAAGTACGTATTTGCGTCCAAAATAGCAGCTAAGGTCTTTAACAAAACACTCAAAAATCAAAAAAAAACCGGGGCGCATATACGAAAGAATCGACATAACAGCAGAGTAGCTGACGCGACGCCGCCCAAAAACGGATAACGTGCGATGTACTCCAGTCGTGGATATCTAAAAATTTTAGACTTAAAGTTCAAGCTTCCAGATTGATCTGTGGAAAAAATCTAAAATCTCAAATCTCAAATCTCAAATCGACTGACAGCAATGTTATTGGGAAAGACTGTGATGGATAGCAAAGAAGCCTACTTACAGTGCTTAGAAAAGCTGATTTGGGCGATCGATCGCCTGGAAGCAAAAGTCGAACCAAGTGAACTCGCTCGGATTGCCGAACTGATAGTTCAGCCGATGATGGGGCCCTGGCGTTTTTTTCACACTCCCGAACATATTTTTGATGTGGGGGGAAACGAAGACGCGATCGAGGTTTTGGCAGCTTTATTTCACGATACCGTCTACGTGCAAGTCGATCGCAGTATTAACTTTAACGTCAGCTACTACATCACTCCTGTTGCAAAAGAGGTTAACAAACAACTACAAATTCGGGATAAATCTGAACTGTCTGCGGATGCTACCTTCGAGATGGTAATGCTGGTATTCAATTTTGCACCGGGCCAAGTCCTCAATCCTTTCGCCGGACAAAACGAATTTCTCAGCGCTGTGGTAGCAGCAAAAGCTCTAGAACCATTTCTTAAACGCGAGCAATTGCTTCAAATTGCAGGCTGCATTGAAGCAACAATTCCGTTTCGCGCCGCCGATTCGGGAGTAACGGTAAGCCAGCATCTTTATGACCGCTTGCAAGCAACAAATAGCCTGTTTAACCTCAGTTTGACTGACGGGGAAATGCGGGAAACGGTGAAAAAAGCTGTGCGAGTCTCTAACCGGGATGTGATGAGTTTTGCTCACCATAGTTCAGCCCATTTTTTGGCAAATACCTGGAATTTACTGCCGGAAACCAATCACAATCTCATCTGCTGCGGTTTTTACACGGTTCGCGACTACCGAGTTGCTTTGCTCAAGATGGAAGGTTTTCTGAATTATCTCAAGCCAGAAATAATTTTCCGGCAGTTTGAGGGATATCCAGACGATCGCACCTATCAGCGCTGGGAAACTACTGCTAAGTACAATCTCGAAGTTGCGAAGCTTTATTTGGGGTGCAAACTGTCTGCCCTAGCCCTGCTAGAAGCTCTTTCTTCGGATTTGGGGATTGAGGTTTCTCTGGCGATGATGATGGGAGGAATTCCGGCTCAAGCTCCTAAATGCGTGCGCCTGGAAAGCTTTTTTCCAGAAATAGAGAAACCTTATAAACCTAAAATTAGTTTAGAAGCGGAAGTATTGAATTTATTAGAAAAGGGGCGGGCTAAAAGCACTTCTAATACCGATTTGGAGAGCTCGCCCCTGACAACGTTTGTGGTAAAAATTGTTGGGTTTGACGAAATGCGCTATCAGTGCGATCGAGCTAAGGAATTTTTTCTAGAAAATCTCAACGCCGACGACTTTATTTCCGGCTTTAACCCGATAGTTACAGAAATTGTCATTGATTCAATTATCAAGTTGTTTGACAGCCGCAAATCTACTATCTACCGATTCTACGATATCACTTCTAAGTTAAAGTCCCAACCCCAGAGCAATTTTCCCGATCGGCCTTTTCGATCAAATGCTTAACTAGCTTTAAATACAGTATTTTTGCCTCCTCTATAGAAAAGACTCTTACTCAGCTTATATACAGCATATTCCATTTATATGCGGTACACATAATCTGATGGCAAGCATCGGTGCGTCGCCACCCGTCAATCTGCCGCGTTATATCCAAGATATCGTAGCGACGCACCCGGAGGATTAACAGCACGCAATTAAGGTTTCTACTGTACTTCATAAACCACCGAATATGCTGTAAGAGTGCAGCGATTACACCGTGACAGGATTGATTGACTCGCTTTCTCTACGTCAATTTGCCTATCCATCCCGGCACTAACAGCCCTACAGGTATGGTGTGGGACTTCCGGCAAAGATGCTAAAAATTGATAAACAATGGAAATTCGCTGCTGTTTGCCTTGGAAAATTACTTTGTACAAAACGGATTTGATAGCTGGCTGTCACTCATCTGAGCTACCCCAGATCGGCGTCACTATAAAAAGCGACTGTTAAAGCACTTCCCCTCACAGCTACAACTGGGGAATAGCAAGTTCAAACGACTTGCCAACCGCTAATCCCCAATCAAACCATGCAAACCACAAATTCAATTTACACTCAATTGCCTCTTTGCTCTTCACTGCCCACACTGCAACGAAATAATAGTACCGCTGCCAATAAAAACGTGCGCTATCTCCAACAATCCTTAGTTAAAAAAGGATATCCCGTCGCAACTGATGGATTCTTCGGCCCCAAAACCGAACAAGCAGTCATCAAATTTCAAAAGGCAAATAAGATTGCTGTTGATGGCATTGTCGGCCCTCAAACTTGGAGTCTATTGGGCGCTTGTTATACAGGTGAACCCGGATGTTAAATCCGACTTAACTAATCCTAGGCGCACGGGTAGCAAGAAACTGGGTTTTTTCACAGCAATACTTCCTTTATCCCCCAGAAACGCTAAAAAACCTGGTGGTTCAGCGAAACCGAAACCCCGTTTCTGCCCGTTAAAAGTGCATCCAAGACTATTAATTAACATTTTTTCTGCGCTGCCCTGCTTTGAAACAACTTGCAAACAATCAATGGAGAATCAAACCATGCAAACCGCAAACGCAATTCACATGGAATTACCTTCCTGCCGTTATTTTTCCCTACTCAAACGCAACGATGGCGTCACCCAAAATGAGGACGTTCGTTACCTTCAGCGACTCTTGAACGCCAGCGGATTTTCTCTAAATACTGATGGAGGATTCGGCCCGAAAACCCAACAAGCAGTCATCAATTTTCAAAAGCAACAACAAATCGTTGCTGATGGTATTGTCGGCCCGAAAACTTGGAATAAATTAGGGGTTTGTACAACTATATTTTAAAGTTTGTACAACCATATTTTAAACAGAGTAGGGCGTGCAGTGTGCGCCCTATTTCTCCGTCGAAGTTTCGACCCCAGACCACCCCTCCGGCGCTCCGTACATTCGATACTTGCGAGAGCGTTTGAAATACAGCATTGCTACTCGATCGTCTGGATTGATTTGTAAAATGTTTTGAAATACTTTTTGGGCGGCAACAAATTTTTGCTCGTAGTAAAAATTGAGAGCTTCTTGAAAAATCTCCGCAGTTTGCTGCTTAAGTACAATGCTTTCCTCTGTTTCTGTCTCGTAAATTTCAAACACCGACACGGGATTTGTCTTTCCTTTCACCATTACTCGATCGACAAATCTGTACTTATATTTTTCTGGATCGTCTAGGCGATCGATAATTGCACCGCTAACTAGAATTCCCGAGCCGTAAACCTTAGTCAATCCTTCCAAACGAGAGGCGAGATTCACCGCATCAGCAATCACGGTACTTTCCATCCGTTCTCGCTCGCCAATTGTACCCAACATCAAATTGCCTGCGTGCAAACCGACGCCGATCGCGATCGGAAACAAGCCATTTTTTTGTCGCTGCTGGTTGTAGATATTTACTTCTTTCTGCATATCAATGGCTGCTCGCACACCATCCTCCGGAGATATAGGAAACAGTGCCATGACTGCATCCCCAATGTATTTGTCAATAAACCCGTTATTTTTCCTGATGGCAGGGCTAACCCTTCCCAAATAAGTATTAATAAATGCAAAATTTTCAGGCGGGGTCATCTGTTCTGAAAGCGCCGTAAACGAGCGAATATCAGCAAACAGCACTGTCATATTTCTTTCCTGATTTTCGCCTAATTTTACTTCAATAATACTCGGCTTTTCCAGCAAGTTGAGAAAATCGTGCGGCACAAATCTGCCGTAAGCTGCATTCAGTTTGGCGAGGCGAATTTGCGTGTTAATTCTCGCCAACAATTCCTTTTTGATAAAAGGTTTAGTTACATAATCATTTGCTTCTAAGTTAAAAGCTTCTACCAAGTCGGTAGTTAGATTTTTGGCCGTCAGCATCAGAATAGGCATTTCTAAAGGCGAGTATTTTTTGCGAACTTCTCGACAGACTTCATAACCAGTCATCTGCGGCATCATTACATCGAGTAAAATTAAGTCCGGCTTAAATCCTGATTCAATCAGATTTACAGCTTCTAAACCGTTGCTCGCTTGAGTTATTTCGTAGTTTTCTATAGAAAGACTGTTGATGATAACCTGAATATTAATGGGTTCATCATCGACTACCAAAACTTTGATTTTTTCACTTTCTAGCAATTCGCTATTCTCTGATACCTGAGAATTTATTAGAGATGATTGGCGGGCTAGTTCAGGAGTGATAAAAATGGGATATCCCTCGCTTAAAGGCGACTGCCTGTTGCTAAAATCTGGCTGGGTCTCAGATACGGGCAAAGTAAAGGTGAATTGGGAACCGACTCCTACAGTTGAAGATACCCAAATTTTACCTCCGTGCAATTCCACTAATTGCTTGGCAACCGTTAACCCTAAACCAGTGCCGCCATATTCTCTAGCAGTGGAACCGTCAGCTTGTTCAAAGGATTCAAAAATTCGCTCTAATTTATCTTCGGGGATGCCGATACCGGTGTCGGATACGGTAATGGCTAATTGGGCATTAGGGAGTGATTGCGCGTTGCCCGTTACCAATTCTGCTGAAATTTCAACTCCCCCGCTTTCGGTAAATTTAATCGCATTGCCGATTAAGTTGTAAAGTATTTGCTGCAACCGATTCTCGTCGGCTGCTATTGGTGGCAAATCAGCGGCAACTGAGTTAATCAACTGCAAGTTTTTTTTGCCTACTAATGGCTGAGACAAAGTGAGAATTACAGAGACTATTTCTCGAATACCGATGGATTTAATTTGCAGTTCGAGCTTTTTGTGTTTTAGCTGAGAAAAATCCAGAAGATCGTTAATTAAAGAAGACAATCTTTTTCCCGACGATGTAATCAAAGCTAAGTTAAAATTTGTTGAGTCTGGCAGTGGTCCGGTAGCACCGTCTATTAAAGATTCTGCAATCCCAATAATGCCGTTGAGGGGAGTGCGGAGTTCGTGGGAAGTATTGGCTAAGAATTCGTCTTTGAGTTTGTCGAGTCGCTGCAATTCGGTATTTTTAGTTTCTAAGGCAGTAAAAGATGCTTGCAGTTGTGCTGCCATACTGTTAAAAGCAGCGGCAAGTACGCCCAACTCGTCGGAGCGATGGAGCTTTACAGTTTGGTCAAATTGTCCTTCAGACAAAGCTATTGCTGCATTTTTTAATTTTATAAGAGGTTTGATAATCCAGCGAGAAGTGAGAATTCCCAAGACACTTGCCATGCCCAAAGCTGCCAGACACAGTAACACTGTAGTTCGGTTGCCCGCATGAATTTGTTCCATAAAGTCGGCTTCGGGAACGACGACAACAATCAGCAAATCTAAACGCTTGTCGTCTTGGAAGGGCAGGACTTTTAAAAATTGCTGCTTCCCGTCGATTTCAAAATGGATTTGCTGCGATTTGGTAATTTGGCGGAAGCTTTGAAAGTGAGTTTCTAAATATTTAGCTGTAGTTTGCGTTACTGTATCGCTGCTTTCTGTAACTTTAAACAGTTCTTTTTTACCGTTTTGAGTGCGGAAAGGTTTTTCAGGTGTCGAAGTTGCCAGCAGCGTGCCGTTTCTTTCGATAATAAAAGTTTGACCGGATTTACCTATTTTGAGGCTGTTTAAAAATTGACCGATACTGTCGAGACGCAAAGCAGCAATTAATACTCCTTCTAGCTGTTTCTGGCTGTTGTAAACTGGTTGCAGCGCGCTGAGGATCAAGGTGGGTTCTAGGAAGGATATATAAACTGAACTCCAAGTTGGTTTGGCTTCTAGAGCCGCATAGGAGTAGGAAGGGTGCTGTCGGATGTCGAAGTTTTTGACGTAGGCTGCTACTGTCGTGCGATCGCCCGTATCATTAGTATTGTAAGAATAAAAATCAAAATTTGTAGACGGGCCCGAGGCGTTAATCAATAAAGTGCCGTCAGACATTTTTTCGCCGGTGCGATATTCTCCATCTTGATTGGCGATCGACGTAAAATTGATGTAAGGATATAATTGCACTTGCCGCCACAGATACTTTTCCCAAGCTGACAAGTCTTTCATGTTCACAAAACCCAGTTTCACTGCATCCAGCTTGCTTTGATTGATTTGGTGCGGAGTTTGCAGATAAGTCCTCAAATTTTGCTCGATGCGATGGCTCACCTCCCCCATCAACTGAGCCGCAAGGTCATTTACTGCTTTTTGAGAGTTCCTAAATGATAAATAGCCTACAATACCCACTGCTGCAAATACTTGCAAGACAAACGGAACTACGAGCACAGTTTGCAGGCTCGCTTTGACTGACATTTTGGCAACTAAGCGCTTGAGATCGAGAGTTGACATAACATTAATTTAGCTTAAAAGACCCAATTAATACTCGGAGCGAAAACTTACCTCTGGTAAGCATTATAAACCATTTTGTACTTAAATAAAACTTACGCAAGGATGACCCGAACTCGTTTCTACAATCCTCAATCTTATACCAAATTATTAAAAGTCAAAGCGAACTGCAGGGACATGGGGATGCCCTGTCCTGCTCCCCGCGCCGGACACGGCATTGCCGTATCCCTACTTTTCATCCAAAGCTTCTATCCCCGACCATCCTTCTGGCACTCCATACATTCGATTCTTCAGAGAGCGCTGACAGTAAATTGCTGCTAACTTATCTTGAGGATTTATTTCGCAAATATCCTTGAAGATTTTTTGCGCTTTACTAAATTTTCGAGCGAAATAAAACTCCAGACCCAGTTGAAATTCAGCAGCAGTTTCCTGTTTTAGTTCAATGCTTTGTTCTGTTTCTGCATCATAAATTTCAAACACCGACACGGCAGATGTTTTGCCTTTTACTGTGACTCGATCGACAAATCGGCACATATATTTTTCTCGATCGCCCAAACGCTCTAAAATTGAGTCGCTAACTAGAATTCCCGCCCCGTAAACCTTAGTCAGTCCTTCCAAACGAGACGCGAGATTCACCGCATCAGCAATCACCGTACTTTCCATCCGTTCTTGCTCCCCAATCGTACCCAACATTAAACTACCCGCGTGCAAACCGATGCCGATCGTAATCGGTGCGTAATTGCTGAGTTGTCGGTGCTGGTTGTAAACCATAACTTGTTTTTGCATTTCCACCGCCGCGCGAACAGCATCATCTGCCGACTCAGGAAATAGTGCCATAATCGCATCGCCAATATATTTATCGATGAAACCTTGGTGAGCGCGAATTACCGGACTCACTCGGCTGAGGTAGCTGTTGATAAAATTAAAGTTTTCTTGAGGAGTCATCGCTTCGGAGATAGTCGTAAAGGAGCGAATGTCAGAAAATAAAACTGTCATTTCTTTCTGAATTTGATCGCCTAGTCGGACATCAACAATACTTTCGTGTCCCAAAAATCGCAGAAAGTCGTGGGGGACAAATCTACCGTAAGCTGCATTGATTTTTGCCAGACGGATGTGAGTTTTGATTCTGGCTAGCAATTCATTTTTGACAAACGGTTTAGTTAAAAAATCATTGGCTCCTGCATTGAAACCTTGCACTAAGTCAGATACTTGATTTTTGGCAGTTAGCATCACAATTGGCACTTCTATGGCGGTGAATTTCTCCCGGATTTTCTCGCAAACTTCGTAACCAGTCATCCGCGGCATCATCAGATCTAGCAATATCAAATCGGGCTTGTAGCCTCTGTCTAGAAGGGCTAAAGCTTCTCTACCGCTGCTAGCTTTGGCGAGCGCATATTTTTCGAGAAGTAAATTGTTAGCCAATACCTGAATATTCACAGCTTCGTCATCTACAATCAAGATTTTAACCCGACTGTTTTCTTGGCATTCTTTATCATCGCTCAAACTGTTATTATTAAAACTTGGTGCAGCAGTTGCATTAGTTATTAACTTGCGATCGTTGGTTCTTGAAACTAAAGACGGTCGAACCGTGGCTGGCAACTGCTTGCGGTCGAGATACTGATTTTGAGAGATTGGCAAACTAAAGGTAAACTGCGAACCCATACCTACTTTTGAATGTACCTGAATTTCGCCGCCGTGCAGCTCGACTAACTTCTTTGTAACTGCCAAACCTAAACCTGTTCCTCCGTATTCTCTAGAAGTGGAGCCATCTGCTTGTTCAAAAGATTGAAAAATTCGTTCTAATTTATCTTCTGCAATGCCAATACCAGTATCGGATACCGTAATTTGCAGTTTTGACCTGACAATTAAAGATTGAAGCTGGCTGGTTAATGAACTTTCTTTTTCTGCCAAAGGCGGCGAGTCCAAGCCGATCGCATTAGCCGAAATTTCTACAGTACCATTGTCGGTAAATTTAATCGCATTTCCGATTAAATTATAAAGAATTTGTTGCACCCGATTTTCATCCGCATCCACGAGGGGAATGTCGGCAGTGACTGAATTAATTAACTGCAAATTTTTTGTACCAATTAGAGGTTGAGAAAGAGTCACCACAATATCGACAATTTCTCGGATGCCAACAGGCTTGATTTGCAGTTCAATATTTTTGTGTCTCAGCTTCGAGAAATCGAGAATGTCGTTGATGAGATTGCACAGTCTTCTGCCGCTAGATGCAATAATTTCCAAGTTGGAAATAGTCGCTTCTGGCAATTGTCCTGTGGCCCCGTCGAGCAAGGATTCAGTTAAACCGATAATTCCGTTAAGCGGGGTGCGGAGTTCGTGAGAAGTGTTGGCTAAAAATTCGTCTTTGAGTTTGTCAAGTCGCTGCAATTGGGCATTTTGATTCTCTAATTTTGTGAAAGATACTTCCAATTGACCGGCCATGCTGTTGAAAGCATTAGCTAATTTTGCGAGTTCGTTAGATGCCGCAATATTTACCCGAGTTTCAAACATTCCGCTGCTCATTTTAGTAGCGGCAGATGTTAGGGATTTCAAAGGATTTGTAATCGATCGAGCAAAAGCCACTCCCAAGCCCACGGCGACGAGGGCGCTGGCGAGGGTAACTGCACCCATGACGTATAGGAGGTGACGCACCGGAGCGTAAGCTTCGGCTGTAGGTAGCTCTACAACCACCATCCACTGCACCCTCCGCACGATCGCACCCGTGCCAATAACTTCTTCCCCGCGCAAGCCTCGATAAACGATCGGAGATTGAATCCCCGAAGCTAAAGCTAATTTCGATAACTCTCGCACAAAGGATCGCCCTCGCAAATCTTGCAGTAAATACGGATTAATCTTGCTTCCGGTTTCTGAAATCAGTACGGATCGGTGATCGAGAACGTAGCTGTATCCTGTTTTTCCAACTTGCGATCGGGCGGCAATTTGAGTTAAAAAATTGAGACTGACTCTGGCAAATAATACTCCGGCAATTTGATTGTTGTTGTCGCGAACAGGCACTGCTAAATTAACAACTTTAACCGCTGTTTTTATATCTACATCTACTGGACTAACATAATTTTGACTTTGCCGAAAAGTCTCCCAAAATACAGGTGTTTCTGCTGAAATACCTGCTAAATTCAAGCTAGAGATAGAAAAGGATTCGTAAGGCGACATCGCCTGTATGATTTGACCTTGACTGTTAAAAATTCCGACCACTTCGTAGGCGCTGTTGCTGTTGACCAATCCTTCGAGAATGCTGCGCTGAGTTTCAGGATTAAATTCTGTTAAACCGCGCAATTCTGATAAATAATTGAGTTGGCGCTGCAAGTTATCCAGATAAGCGCTAATTTGGACGGCAGCAGCTTGCGAGCGCTCGTACTGAAGCTGTTTTGTCTGTTCTATTTGTCCCCGAAAGCTGAGGTAAGCTAAGGTACTTCCCGCCATCAATACGCTTGCCACAACAATGGAGACAAAACCGTAACGCAGTTGATTGGCAATTGAGGACATTAGATTCTGCCAGTTAACAGTTTGAACTCACTTTATAGGATACACCCAATTTCACATTTTTAAGACTTGCGGAATCGCGATCGTTGATTTCTTGTTACCTTTGCCTGAGTTATGGTTTTATATAGCAATCTTTGCAGGAGTCGTAAAGTTTTTACCCCACCCCAACCCTCCCCTTATCGAGGTCCGGGAGTAAGAAATTCACAAATGATGCGAGGATTGCTATATATCTAATTTTTGTTTCCAGATAACATCTTCAATCCAAATGCGATCGGGAAGCAGTCCCAACCGAAAGAAAATTTCCGCAATCCGCTGCTGTTCTTCAACAGCCCTGTCTTGAATTGGCAGCACATCGTAGCGGCGGCTTTTTGTTAACATGATAGCTGTGGTTATTTTCATTCCCCTTCGAGCGCTGATAAATTTGGCTGCTGCCTCGGGATTTTTAGTTATCCAAGTAGCCATCTGTCGCGTTTCTCCCATCACTATTTTAACAATATCGGGAAACTCGCTAGCAAAAGAGCGACTTGCCAAATAGAAGTTTCTATCATTCATCAGTCCGTCGCTGTTAGTCAAGAAATGAACAGGCATCGTTTCCTGTAACTGAGCTAGAAACGGCTGCCAAATAGCCCAAGCATCAACATCGCCTCTCACAAATGCTTCCTGAGCTTTTGGCGGAGGCAAATCGACCAATTGGACATCTTTTAACTGCAAGCCACCTTGAGTTAACGCCCGAATTAACAAATAGTGACCTGCGGTTTTCTGAGTTGCTGCTATTTTCTTGCCTTTGAGATCCGCTAAAGTCCGAATTGGAGAATCTTGAGGAACTATGATGCCAATGCTTCCAGGTAAAGCGGAATCATTAGCAATATAAACAAAAGGTACGCCGTCTGATTGGGCAAAAATTGGCGGCGCAACTCCTGCATAACCCAGATCGATTTTTCCTTTTCCTATTGCTTGTAAAATTGGCGGCCCTGCGGCAAATTCCGTCCATTCTACAGACCATCCAATTTCTGCTAAACGGGTTGCCAAAGAGCCTTTAGCTTTGAGATAAAACAGCGCTCCGAAACGCTGATGGCCGATTCTTACCACTCTTGTTAAGTTTGAGGGTGCATTTTTAGTTTTTGCTGCTGTAGATTTATTTATTAGTTGTGAGTTGCAACTTACAAGAGCTGAACTAAAGCAAAAAAACAGTATGAATAGTAGCAAATATCCCCAAGCAAAACCCCGTTTAATAATAAATTGATTGCAACTAAATAATTGAAATTTCGTCTTTTTCTGACTCATAAAATATCGGAAAACTAGGTTGGGCAGGAGTAAAATATTTCAGATGTTTTTTACAGAACTTATATTAAGTCCGCTTACTTCCTGCTGTTAAAAAATGTCTAAGTAAAAATCAAAAATTAGCGGGCTGTCCCTAAAATTAGCCGCAAAATTGAGCTATATTATAGCAGATTTCAGGAAAGTGAGATTTGCTATGGCTGACTCTATTGCTCGTCGCTTGGAACAATACACGGTAAAACGATCGCGCGAAGTTTTAATCGTCAAGGCCGAAATTGACGGCGAATTCGATGAAATTGCTATTTTTAAAGGCTTTTCTAGCTCTTTGACGCGATCGACCGCCAGCGATCCAGAGGTTCCTGTTTTGCCGGAGGAAGCACAAATTGTCAGTGTCGATCGCCTGGAGAGCCCCTACAATCCAAATAACCCCCGCTATCTTCAGCAGGGGTTATCTTGGGAAACCATGCAATCTCTCTTGTCCGAGACGGGAGTTTAGTTCTGGCATTAGGGAAACAGCGCGAAAAAAACAGCAGGGACACAACATTGTTGTGTCCCTACTACAAAAGCACTATGTCCTTACCCTTACTAGAGCGTGCCGCCTGCTGCTTGGAAACGAGCTCTCGCGCGTTTGATTGCTTGCTTGGCTTGAATTTGCTCTTGCAAAGTGCCGCTAGCAGCCTTTTCCAAACGAGCTTCTGCTTCGGTGTAAGCACTACGAGCAGCTTCTTTATCAATGGTTTCGCCTTTTTCAGCGCCGTTGACAAGAATAGTAACTATGTTTTCTTGGATTTCTGCAAAGCCGCCCATCAGAGCAATAGACACCCATTCCTTGCCGGGACGGACGCGCATCACTCCGGTATCCAAAGCCGTCAACATTGGAGCGTGACCGCTCAAGATACCCAGTTGGCCTGTGGTGCTCGGCAGAATTACTTCTTCAGCATTAGAATCCCAAACAGTTTTGTCTGGGGCCACTACGCGCACAGTTAATGTCATAAATTGTCAGTTGTCGGTTGTCGGTTGTCAGTTGTCAGTTGTCAGTTGTCAGTTGTCGGTTGTCGGTTGTCAGTTGTCAGTTGTCAGTTGTCAGTTGTTACCAATAACCAATAACTAATAACAAATAACCAATAACTACTGACTCATGACTACTGACTCATGACTACTGACTCATGACTAAAATTACTTGGCCTCAGCTTTCATTTTTTCAGCTTTGGCGATCGCCTCGTTGATATCGCCCACCAAATAGAACGCTTGTTCCGGTAACTCGTCAAGTTCGCCAGCCAAAATCATCTGGAAGCCCTTAATGGTGTCTGCCAGCTTGACGTACTTGCCGGGGGAACCGGTGAACACTTCTGCTACAAAGAACGGTTGAGACAAGAACCGTTCAATTTTGCGAGCGCGAGAAACTGTCAAGCGGTCATCTTCCGACAGCTCGTCCAAGCCCAAAATTGCAATAATGTCTTGCAATTCCTTGTAGCGTTGCAGAGTAGACTGTACCTGACGAGCAACACCATAGTGCTCTTCGCCGACAACGCTAACTTGCAACATCGTAGACGTAGAATCCAGCGGGTCAACAGCCGGATAAATCCCCTTCGCAGCCAAACCGCGAGACAACACAGTTGTAGCGTCCAAGTGAGCAAAAGTCGTAGCCGGTGCGGGGTCAGTCAAGTCATCCGCAGGTACGTACACAGCTTGAACTGAAGTAATCGAACCTTCGGTAGTCGAAGTAATCCGTTCTTGCAAGTCGCCCATGTCTGTACCGAGAGTCGGCTGATATCCCACGGCCGAAGGCATCCGACCCAACAGAGCCGATACCTCAGAACCCGCTTGCACGAACCGGAAGATATTGTCAATGAACAGCAGCACGTCTTGCTTGCTGACATCGCGGAAGTATTCGGCCATCGCCAGAGCTGACAGGCCCACGCGCATCCGAGCACCGGGCGGCTCGTTCATTTGACCGTAAACCAGAGCAATTTTCGACTTGCTGCGGTCTTCTTCGTCAATAACCCCCGACTCGATCATTTCTTTGTAGAGGTCATTGCCTTCGCGGGTGCGCTCGCCCACACCGCCGAACACGGACACGCCGCCGTGAGCCTTGGCGATGTTGTTCACGAGTTCCATCATAATCACGGTTTTGCCGACGCCTGCGCCGCCGAACAAACCGATTTTGCCACCGCGGCGGTAGGGGGCCAGGAGGTCGATCACCTTGATCCCAGTTTCAAACACCGAAGGCTTGGTTTCCAGTTCGGTGAAAGTCGGCGGGTTGCGGTGGATGGGCATACTGTCGGAAGTATTGACCGGGCCGAGGTTGTCTACGGGTTGGCCGATGACGTTAAAAATCCGGCCCAGAGTTGGGGTTCCGACGGGAACTTGGATGGATTCGCCGGTATCTACTACTTCCATGCCGCGCACCAAGCCGTCGGTGGTACTCATGGAAACTGCACGCACTTGGCTGTCTCCGAGCAGTTGCTGAACTTCGCAGGTAACGGCAACGTCTTGACCTGCTTCGTTTTTGCCGGAAATTGTGAGAGCGTTATAGATTTGGGGCAGTTTGCCGCCTGGGAATTTTACGTCTACAACTGGCCCGATGATTTGGGTGATGTAGCCTACGTTCGTTTTTTCTGCAGTGGATACCATGAATAGTGCCTTTGTTAGGATGCTATTTTTCCCGTTGTGGAAAAAGTCTTAACATTTAGAAATGCTATTCCTCAGATTACCACTGAACAGACGCACTATTTAGATTTGTATGGGGCTGGTTAAGAGTCTTTTTTATGGTTGCTGCCCTCGCTTTGTTTTCCTGCGAGCCGCAGCCAAAGCCCCGATCCCCAGCACTGTCCCGAATACTGCAACTGGTTCGGGAACTGGTTCGGAGACTAACTCAGCCGATACGGTGAAGTCTTGGAAGTCGCGATCGTTTCCTCCTCCAACATCGTCGAAGGAGATTTTTGTGCCCTGAGCCAGTTGGGCCTTTGTCAGCGATGAAAATTGCTCTGGGCCTTTACCGCCGTTGATGTTGGTAAATGAGTCGGTGGAGTTGTAGTTGAGCTTAAAGTCGCCAAATACAGCTTGCTGACAGCCCGCCACCAGACAGTCATCTCTGCGGAACAGGGTGCTGGCGGCCCACCATTGGGGGCTGTTCATGAAGGTACTCGACGAGACGTATTCCTCCAAAGGCTTGCCGCTGCCGGTGTCGCTCCACAGCAGCAGGGCATACATTCGATCCTGCAAAAATGTGACGGTTTGGGTGATGGAGCCGTTTTCGGAGGTGACTGCGTTGCCGAAGCTTCCCTTCCATTCATTGGCGCCGCCGTTATCTGAGGGTTTAGTCTCGTAAAACAGTCGGGCGATGTTGGTGTAGCCAGTGTTGCCTGACTGAGCTTGGGCTACCCACAAGCTGGACTGGTAACTGCCGTGAGATTGGTCGAATGTAAAGTTTATATTGGTATCTTGCTCGAACTGGATGCCGCTGGTGCCAAACATGAAAGCTCGGACGGGCGGGCAGATGCTGAGCAACATGGTGGTTGCCAAGCTGGCGACTGTAAAAGATGTTTTTTTGACTAGCGTTAAGGTAGTCATAACCCTGATTCCTCCAGTATTCTTACGTAGTAAGGCGGAAAATGCCCTAAATGCCATGTTGCCGTGAGGCGAATAGACGATCGCGAGCCTGCGATATTTAGGACGATCGTCAAACCTAAAGAAGAGGCTCCACACCAGTGAATCTACATACATATCTCACTTAAGGGTGGTTTGGAGTAAATGAGTGCTTCTTCTAAGAGTTTTCACTGACACCAGATTGACATAGTTTAATCTGTAACAGCAAGATTTTCATCCTGCCTAGACTTCCAAGTTACTACATTTACTTCGTTTTAGTAACTGTCTAAAGTTGAGTGCAAGACTTGCCTATATTGGCTTTCATCAAAAATACATAAAATTTTTAGTCGAGGTTTATGAAGTTTTGGTAAAGTTGAGCCATAAAATATAAAGTTTTTGAAATAAAGTCGGCTGTTGGGTTAGTTGCTCCTCAAAACGCGCTGCAAGCTGCTCGCGGGATGCAGAAAGAAGCGGCGGCGACCGCGAGTAGGGATTTGAGCGAGTTTTTGACCGCTCTAAGCAAGCTGTATAACAGGCGATCGGTATTTACGTAGTTTTGACTAAAATTTCGAGTTTTTTAAACCCCTAACCCTCGCATTTTGCGCCATATTTTCACCAACAGTCCCGGACGCATTAACCCGGTTTTTTAAGGTAATTGGGTCAGGGAAACAGTGAAAGTCAATCGATTGCGCGATTTGAGATTTTAGATTTTAGAATAGAAGCCTCGATCCCACGGATAAATACGTTCGGCAAGTTTCATCGGATACAGGTTTTTTATTTCTGAGTCCTGAGTCTGCTTTCGGAATGAATCCGAGGACTTGTATCCTGGATGTTTTAGGTTAAAAAAAGAAACCAAGTTTCATTTCCCGCACCTGATTCCTAGTAAAAAAACTGTTTCTATAGCGGTTCTCAGAAAGATGAGGTACTCATGGGCATAGGGCATAGGGCATAGGGCATAGGGCATAGGGCATAGGGCATAGGGTATACCTCACTTTTTTGAGAACCGCTATACGTAAATCATAGTAATTTCAAACATACATTTCATTTTTCAGGTTTAATTATTCAACCACTAAAAATAGGCGGTTCCTATTGACATGAGGAATTTTAGAAGTAAAGATAGAATACATAAATACGATCGCACTTTAAACACCATCTTTAAACACAATGACACCCAACAAACTGCATTTGCTCGGATGGTTATTCCTTGTTAGCTGGCTGAGTGCAGCGGCGGGTTCGGCTTCCGCGCAACCCATCGCCCCGGCAGCCGACGGCACTAACACAGTTGTTACTCCCAGCGGCAACCGCTACGATATTTCCGGGGGGTCCTTCAGCGGAGATGGGGCTAATCTTTTTCACAGTTTTACTCAGTTTGGCCTCAGCGAGGGTCAAACGGCTAACTTTCTGACTAATCCCAATATTCAAAATATTTTGGGAAGGATTACTGGGGGTAATCCTTCTTTAATCAATGGCTTAATTCAAGTTACGGGCGGCAGTTCCAATTTATTTTTGATGAATCCTGCCGGCATGATTTTCGGGCCGAATGCCAGTCTCAACGTGCCTGGATCTTTTAATGCTACTACGGCGACAGGGATTGGTTTTGGGAACAATCAGTGGTTTAGCGCGATCGGCAATAACAATTGGGCAGCTTTCATCGGGACACCGAATAGTTTTGCATTTACCACTTTGCAAGGGGGAAGCATTGTTAATGCAGGCAATTTGACGGTGGCACCAGGTCAAAGTTTAAGTTTGATTGGCGGTACGGTTGTCAATAATGGTCAGGTAAATGCGCCCAGCGGCAATATTCTCATCAGCGCCGTACCGGGTAACAATTTGGTGCGAATTAGTCAAGCTGGAAATTTATTGAGTTTGGATATTCAGCCGACAGGAAATCCAAGTTCGCTGCCCAACAATTGGACGCAGCCAGTGTTATCTTTGCCGGAGTTGCTGACTGGAAAAGGTGTGGCACAGGCGACGGGTTTGACGGTAAATCCCAATGGCGAAGTTGTGTTGACGGGGAATGCTGCTGTGCCGGTAACTGCGGGAACTGCGATCGCATCCGGCACTCTCAACGTCTCTGGCAATACAGGCGGTACTGTAAATATTGTAGGCGACAAAGTAGGAGTTATTGCGGGCAAGATCGATGCTTCTGGGATTAACGGCGGCGGTAATGTACTGATTGGGGGAGATTATCAGGGTTTGGGGACTGTGCCCAATGCTGCGCGGACTTTTGTTAGCAGCGATTCGACGATTAATGCTGATGCTGTTAGTAATGGAGATGGCGGGCGAGTTATAGTGTGGGCTGATGAAACTACTCGCTTTAACGGGAATATTACGGCGAGGGGTGGCTTGTTTTCTGGGAATGGCGGCTTTGTGGAAGTGTCGGGAAAGCAATCGCTGGATTTTCAAGGATTAGTTGATTTGCGATCGACCTTGGGGATTGCTGGCACCTTATTATTAGATCCTACTGATATCACTATTAGCACAGGTGCGGATGCAGGCGGAACTTTAGCAGGGGGAGCATTTACGCCATCGGCGGGTACTTCTACGATTAATAATGGGACGCTGGAAACACAGCTAGGTTTGGGAAATGTGACTATTTCTACTGCGTCGGGTTTTCCGAGCCAAGGCGATATTACAGTCAGCGCTCCCGTTATTTGGAATAATAGTAATTCTTTGACGCTGAATGCTAATAATAATATTACGGTCGATGGACCTATTACTAATAGTGGAAATGGCGCGATTGCGTTAAATGCTGGTAATGCAATATCAGTCAATACCGACCTTTATACTGCGGGCGGAAATATTAGCCTCACCAGTACCAATGATATCAACATCGCTGCGGGCAAGGGCAATCTGAATGCCCAAAACTCATTTGGAAATGGAGGCTCGATCGCCCTCTCAACGGTTGGCGGCGGTAACATTACCACTGGTAATCTAAATTCCTTCTCTGATGCAGGTACGTCCGGGAATATCAACCTCTCTATTACTGGAGGAACAGGTGCGATCGACACAACTGCTGGAATTCTCAATTCCTATTCCCGGGCTGGAAATGCAGGCTCGATCTCCCTCTCAACGGCTGGCGGTAACATTACCACTGGTCTGCTGAATTCCTACTCCTCTGATGGAAGTGGAGGGAATATCAACCTTTCTATTACTGGAGGAACAGGTGCGATCGACACAACTGCTGGAAATCTCCTTTCCTTTTCTCAGCTAACAGGAAATGGAGGCTCGATCGCCCTCTCAACGGCTGGCGGTAACATTACCACTGGTGTTCTGAATGCCTTCTCCTCTGATGCAGGTGGAGGGAATATCAACCTCTCTATTACTGGAGGAACAGGTGCGATCGATACAATTGCTGGAGAGGTCATTTCTTTTTCTCAGGCTGGAAATGGAGGAACGATTACCTTCTCAACGGCTGGCGGTAACATTACCACTGGCGATCTGAGTTCCTTCTCCTTGGATGCAGGTACGTCCGGGAATATCAACCTCTCTATTACTGCTGGAACAGGTGCGATCGACACAACTGCTGGAATTCTCAATTCCTTTTCTCAGGCTGGAAATGGAGGAGAGATCGCCCTCTCAACTGTTGGCGGTAACATTACCACTGGTACTCTGGACTCGCATTCAGTAGATGGAGGTACGGGAGGGAACTTCACCTTCAACTCTGGTACAGGAAATATTATTCTTAGCGGTAATATAAAGACTTCAAAGGATGCCGTCGGTAGGGGTGGCAATATTACCTTCGACTCACCAGTTGTCCTTAGTAAACCAACTATTACCCTAACAACATCAGGAACTCCCAGCAGCGGCAATGTCACCTTTAATAGGAATATCGAGGGCACTACAGCAAACAATGAAAGTTTATTGGTGAATGCCGGTGCCGGTAATATTACATTTAATGGCGCAGTTGGCAATACCAAGGCATTAGGAAATATTACCGCTAACTCTACAGGAACAACCGAGTTTAATCAAACAGTCAATGCCACAAGTTTGACGACAGATGCTGGCGGCACAACTCAAGTTAAGGGAAATGTCACGACAACCGGCAGTCAAACTTATGGAGATGCAGTGACAATTGCCAACAATCC
>JAUBST010000057.1:24191-39175 GCA_036702215.1 Microcoleus sp. F6_B6 | reverse complement strand
ATATCTCCCAAAATGGAATTATCGTGCAGTTCCGACTATTTAGCAGACGCTAAAGTTATTAAATTTTCATTCCTTAACAGGTGCGAATTACCTCACCGTTGCCCCCGGAATTGTTCTACAAACACCTAGCGGTCAAACTGCAGGCTCGGCCGGAGAAGATTTAAGTGCCATTGGCAAGCACTTTAACAGTACGATGACCCGCGAACTAATGGGAGATAGCGTTCAAGTACCCGATGTTTTACTGGGCAACTCGGTAAAATCAACTGTCACCGATTCACTCAACTTTGACAGCCTGACAAATATCCCCATTACTATTAATGTTAGCGACTTGGGTGATGCAAATGTAATTAGCGATGCCAACCAACTTAAAAGCTTATCTACCACGATAAGTAGTGCGGCTCAAGGAGCAAAATAAGGTCGCTTTGTGGATGCAGATAATGCCGATAACCTCATAGAAATTCAATCCTCAGATGCACCACAATTAGGAGGAATTCGCGGTTGGGGAGGCAACGATCAAATCCTCGGAACCCAGGTTAACGATACCGCCAACGGCAACGCCGGTAACGATACCATGTTTGGCGCTGGTGGCGGCGATATGTTTCAGGGCGGACAAGGCAACGACCTAATCGACGGCGGTGAGGGCGATGATATAATTACGGGCAATCAAGGAGACGACTACCTAATCGGCGGAGCAGGAAATGACGTAATTCGAGGTGGATCTGGCATTGATGTGTTGATTGGAAATGCGGGCAATGATATGTTGATTGGCGATAGTGGGGGCGACTTCTTAATGGGGGGAGAAGGTGCCGATCAATTTATTTTGCGCGGCGATACATTTACCGCTGGTGCAGCTTCTGCCGATCGCATTCTCGACTTCAACCCCAGCGAAGGTGACATCATCAAAATTGCCTACTTCAAAGGCACCCAAGGCATGGATCAAATCAGTTTCGCTGCCGTTGATGTCAACAAAGACGGCATTGGAGATACTGCTATCCTCTGTTCCTGCAGAGACGTTGTGGGTGTTATCATGAGTACAGACCCCTCAAAAATCAACCTCAGAAGCTCAATCTTCATGGCCGGGCCTCAAGACACAACTCTCAGCAACATCGGATAGCACTTTTAATAGTTATAGTCCTGGACGCATTGGAGCCGAGAAACCGGGTTTTTTACGAAAAGACGCGTTGTAGTCCACAGATTCGGTAAAAAACCCGGTTTCTGACTGCCCGTGCCTCCAGGACTGAGTTAATAGCCGCTTGTGCTGCCGATTTTATTGGCGCTTTGTCGGCAACTGCCTTTACAGAATTGGCGCTACAATCAAAAGTAAGAATTTAGCTTGATTCCATGAGACAAATCATTCTCAAAAAGATTGTTTCTACCTTGCAACCTTTAGATTTTGTTCTCGCTTTGTGGCAAGGAGGTTCCGCAGCCCACGGATACACCGACGAGTGGTCTGACCTCGATATTGCGGTTGTGGTTGAAGATAATTGCGTGGAAGAAACATTTGAGATTGTTGAAAAAGCCCTCGCAGAAATTGCCGAAATCGAACTCAAATATAGAGTTCCCGAACCCGCTTGGCACGGTCAATCGCAGTGTTTCTGGCGGCTCAAAGAAACCCCGCCCTTTTTGCTAATTGATTTCGCCGTTTTCCGGCGCAGCAGCCGCAACGATTTCCTGGAAATAGAGAGACACGGACAAGTCCCGATCGCCTTTGATAAAGCTAATCTAATTGTACCCCCTCTTTTGGATAAAAACCAGCATTTATCCCAAATGCAAACCCGCTTCAACGAAATTAAAATTCGTTTCGATTTGCTGCAACCTCTGGTTAAAAAAGAGATTTATCGCGAACATTTAGTAGATGCGATCGGCAACTATCACAATTGGACGCTTCTACCATTAGTCGAACTGCTGGGCATGATTTACCGTCCGCACAGATACGACTTTGAACTAAAATATTTTAGCCGAGACTTTCCGCCCGAAATAGTCGATCGCGTCGCACCGCTTTTCTGCATCGCCAACCTTGAAGATTTGGCAGCAAAACAGCAAATAGCTGAGGCTTTTTTTGCAGAAAGTTTACCGCTTGCAGAAGCTAATTTTTACTTTGATAACACCCTAACACTACCGCCACAGGCTCAAGGTTTCGTACCAAAAGCGATTAATATAGTAACATCAACCTTAAAGACTAACATCTCGTGACCAAACTCAGCGTCAACATCAACAGAATTGCCCTCCTCAGAAACTCTCGAAACATCGGCATCCCCAGCGTTACGGAAGCTGCAAAAACAGTAATTGCTGCCGGAGCTCACGGCGTTACAGTCCATCCCCGCCCGGACGAAAGGCACATCAAAGCTACCGATGTTTACGAATTAGCCAAAATGCTAACTGTCGAGTTCAACATCGAAGGAAATCCGTTTCAGCCGCCATTTATGGATATAGTTTGCGACGTAAAACCGGCTCAGTGTACCTTGGTGCCAGACGCTCCCGACGTGCTAACATCCGATAGCGGTTGGAACATTCCCGAAAATCGCGATCGGCTCTTACCAATCATTGAAAAATTAAAAGACAACGGCATCAGAGTCAGCTTGTTTATGGACGCAGATGCTGCTCTCATGCCGCTAGCAAAAGAAGTTGGAGCAGACAGAGTAGAACTGTACACGGAACCCTACGCAACTGCTTTTCGCGAAGGTAGAGTAGACTCTCTTTTTCAACAATATGTCTTAGCAGCTCAAGCCGCTCAATCAGCAGGTTTGGGAGTCAATGCCGGACATGATTTAAATTTGCAAAACTTAGCTAAATTTTGCTCGATTCCTGATATACTCGAAGTATCTATCGGTCATGCTTTAATTGCGGAAGCGCTAGAAATGGGGTTGTTCAACACAGTACAAGCTTACCTGAAAATCCTCGCAGGTTCGTAGTACAAATTAACCTCGTGTGGGAGGGCGGGTGAGTGCCCCGGTAAACTCGTTTGTATCAGAGGTACTAACCGACACCCGCCATTACAAGCGGTAAAGTGTGGACTGCAAGCCTTACAGGTAGAGTGTGTGCGTCCAGGACTGATAATTAGTCGATCGCCAAAAACTAAATAAGACTAGGGCTGTTACCCCGTGGGGGGTGCTAGCCCTTTTCTAGTAGTAAGGCAGAGCCAGAATCCAAAACACCGCGTTTTTTGGGTGGGGGAATTTTTTAAGCAAGATCCTCCGAAACAGCTTGAATTTTCCTAGACCAAATTACTAATATTCTCTAATGATATTACGTGTAGGGAGTATCATTGAAATGTCCCGAAAAACTGAGGCTACAACTTAGTTCCCGAACTGCCAACCTGCTACGATCAGTTTTTGTGCAAGTACGAGAATATTTACGTGTATCCTATATGCTGCTGCTGTCTCACTGCGATCGCCACATTCGATCCGGTGAAAACAGGCAAACACAAGTAACCATATACAACTCCTTACCCCCCTCGGAAGTGCGACATGAAAAAACTAATTTTACTGACTGGAATGCTACTGATGATGACGGCAAAATCAGTATTTGCCAGCCCAGTAGCCCCAAAATTTGAACCGAGCGAGCTGATGGCTGCCTCGGAAATTACAGAAACCGTTAACAAACCCGTTACCTCTGAATCGGTTCCCAACCTCGAACCCATCGAACGAATGTCAACCTCGGAAATCCGAGAAACCATCAACCAACCCACCACCTATATTTTTGAAGGCATCAAAGGGCGAGAACTCACTCTCTCCCTGTGGGCGGGACAACTGAAAGCCGAACTTTACAGTCCCAACGGTGAAAATATGGGGGTTATTGAAAAAGCAGACAATCAGTGGGTGGGTCAGTTGCCAGAGTCAGGCATCTACCGCGTGCGAGTTACCCCGAAAGGTGAAACCACCAGCTTCGTACTCGGACGCGACTTTAACGCCAAGTGGACTTATAGACCCGATCGCGCAATTCCCATAGCATATAAGGAAAAACAAGCCACAATCAAACTCAAAATGTCCGGCTACCAAATCCAGCCTATCACGGTTCAAGGCAAGCAGGGACAGACAATTAGGGTGACAGCTAGCAACAAAAATCTAGATCTGGCGATCGAATCTCCGTCGGGACAACTCTTGGATCAAGGCGAAGGTCAAACTTTTGCTCAACTACCGGAATCCGGCACTTACCGGGTAATCGTAGTTGCCAAGAGGCCGGTCAAGCCCTCAATCCGAGTTTCTCTGCAATAGCAAAGATTGCACAAATACTGTCTGGCGATCGAATTTGCGCCACCCAAAAAAACAGCTCGCCAATGAGGCGAGCTGTTTTTTGCGTAACATCAACCTTGGATCAGCGCTTCAAAACGTTCTTGTTTCCAAATGCAGCTTAAATCCGAGTCAGCTAAAGCTAGCTCTCGGTATAAATTGGGAATCAACTCAACAGCCCGCTGCAAATTGTCAATGGCCAAATCAGCAAATCCCAGTAGCGCATAACAGCAAGCTTTATTGTAGAAGGCGTTAGCAAAATCAGGATTTATTTCTAAGACTGTTTCGTAGCAAGCAATCGCCTCAGAGTAGCAGCCTTTTCGGGCCAATTCTACACCCCGGTTGTACCAAATCAAATAATCTTCAAAGGGAAGCTCAGGTGTAGGAGTGAACTTGGCATTTCTCTGATTTAAACCTATCAATTTCTCCAAAGCAACTCTCCGTTCGCCCACAGCATCGGCTCTGCCCGGTTGTAGAGCGATCGATCGGCTAAAACTAGCCACTGCTTGTTTGTAAAGTCCCATAGAGTTCGCAGCTATACCGCGATTGTACCAAGCCTTCGCGTCATCAGGCTTAAATTCGATCGCCCTGTCAAAACTGTTGAGCGCCTGATAGTAAAGCTTGAGTTCCAACAAAGCATTACCTCGGTTGTACCACGCCCAAGCAGCCTCCGGGTGTAATTTTAAAGAGCGATCGAAACTCAGAACCGCCTTCTCGTAAAGTCCCATATCGATCAGCGTCAGTCCCCGGTTGTGCCAAATACTCGCCGCGCACGGACTGAACTCCAGAGCCCGGTCAAAACTGTTGAGAGCCTCCAAAGGGCGGTCCAACTTTCCTAAAGCAATAGCCCGGTTGTGCCAGCCAAAACTCGCATTCGGCTCCACCGCCAAAGCTTCATCAAAACTCTTCAGCGCCTCTAAGTGCCGTTCTAATTTCCCCAGAGCCATACCTCGGCCGAACCAAGCCTTATAATGATCTGATTGCAACTTCAAAGCTCTGTTAAAGTTCGCCAGAGCACCATGATCGTCGTTAGCTTCGAGGTGGCGCGAACCCAGATGGTAATACCAAGCCGCTTCCAAGTTCTGAATTAAGTTCATAATATTTTGTATCTATCTTAGGGATGATTCTACAGGAAATCATACCTAGAGTAAAACGGTAATTCCACTAAAAATCTGAAAATTTTGATACAGGGCGATCGCCCGTACACACTGCTAGTAACAACCTCAACAATTTGCGGTCGAAACTAACTATTTTACTCTGGTAAAATTCTCTTTTATCTAACCGCACTCATCGTTGTTTTATAAATGCTGCGAATGTTAAGTCGGCGTGCATCGCGCAACTTTTACCACCGCATCCGGAATTAGGTTTGCAGTTATACAAAGAGTCCTAGGGCGCCCAAGTCTAACTGCAAATCTTATAGTGCGATCGAACTTCTGCTTGCCCAATTCAAGCAACCACAACCGCTGTTTTAGCATTCTCACTCAACAGCAACTGGCCTGTTGCATCAATACTAAAATCTTTCCCCAGTAGAAAACCCTGGCCCATCAACCGCTGGCAAACAACCAGGGCAGTAATGCGGCGAATTTCTTCCATCACGTCAGCAGGAATCAAATAACTCAAACTCCAGATTACCGAATCGCAGTCAGACCAAATCAAACGCTCAATACTGACAATCATCAAAGCAGCTACACTGTCAACAGACAGCCGCCCTCTGAGATCGGCAATCAAATCTTTACCAATTAAGCTATTGCGACTCATCATCGCTCTAGCCATCTTCCCAATTTCTTGTTCGAGTTCTAAATGATTCATGATTGGCACTGGCTTTGATATTTTTAAACCGCTACTAAGAGTAAAAACAGCAGCCGCTACCAGGTTCTGCCCTAGCGTAGCTGACGCAGGCTCTACCGCAACTCTTTTAACAAAGTATACCTAAAGAAATATCGAAAATGTATCTAAAGACAGATACAAAAATATTTTTTTGACAAAATTTGGTTTGCCAATCCCCACAAGAGTTTTTACTCGATTTTAGATTTTAGATTTTAGATTTTAGATTTTAGATTGAAGAAAGCGACCTCATGGATGAATCCGGGGGATTGTACCCGGGCTGCTTTCGAGCGAAGAATCGATTGGAGAATTGGAGAATTGAAGAATTGAAGAATGGGAGAAAGCGACCTCATGGATGAATCCGGGGGATTCTAGCCGGGCTGCTTTGGGCCGAAGAATTGGTAAATTCGATACATACTTAATAAAGTAGTTACTTCGGAGAAAAAAACAATGGCTGCAAACCAGCCAGACATCGATATTGCCCCCTTTATCGACTACGGCCTGATCGACCCCACCGCTACGCCAGAGCAAGTAGAACACTGTTGCCAACAAGCAGAGAGATTTGGCTTTGTCACAGTTTGCGTGTATCCCGCCTACGTCCGACAAGCAGTCGATCTGCTGCACGGCAAACGCCCCAAAGTCTGTACAGTCATAGGTTTTCCCACCGGTGCTTCGACTTCAACGGTGAAACTTTACGAAGCTCGAGAAGCTGCAGATAATGGAGCCGTAGAGTTAGATGTCTCCGTTAACTTAGGATTGCTGAAAGCTGGCAAAATCGACGAATTCCACCGGGAATTAGCCCAAATTTGCGAAGAAACTAATCTCACCATCAAAGCAATTATCGAAAGTTCTCTCCTTTCGGATGCCGAAAAAGAATTAGCGGCCCAGATTTGCATGGAAGCCGGTGTCGCCTACATCAAAACCAACACTGGCTTTTTTGGCCCGGCGAAAGTTGACGATGTGCGACTGCTGAAGGAAGTTACGAAGGGACGGATTGGGATTAAAGCGGCCGGCGGAATTCGCACTCACGAACAAGCTTTAGATTTGGTAGTAGCTGGGGCAACTCGTTTGGGGACTTCCCGCGGCCCGGAATTAATCCGCCAGCGAGATAATTTAGATAAAAGTCATTAGTCATTAGTCATTAGCCATTAGTTATTAGCAATGGCTAATTGGTGATGGCTAATTGGGAATGGGTTTGCCCTTACGCACCCTACAACTAAAAGTTCTGCGTCCTGGGCTGTTTTTGCTACTGTCTAATAACAATACTTCGGACAGTTTTTGAAGACCAACAGTAAAATGACTGTTCCAGGTCGATCGACCAACGAGGACAATGAAACTGTCCGAAGTATTGCAGTAAATCTAAAATCTAAAATCTAAAATCTAAAATCGAGTGACTCGAACTTACAAAGCAACTGGAATCAATCTTAAGAGTGCCCCCATCGGCGAATCCGATCGTGTGCTGACAATTTTGACGCGGGAATTCGGCTTGATTCGAGCCGTAGCACCGGGTGTTCGCAAACAGCGATCGACCATTGGCGGCAGAAGCGAATTATTTGTTGTCAACGAATTTCTAATTGCCAAAGGCCGATCGCTCGACAAAATTACCCAAGCCGACACGGTACAATCCTATCCGGGTTTGAGCCGCAACCTCGGGAAACTCGCAGCCGCGCAATATCTGGCAGAATTGGCGATCGCCACTGCCCTTTCCGACGAGCCCCAAGAAGAACTCTTTTGGTTGCTGGGCGAACATTTGAGCCGTTTGGAGCGTTTGTCCGACCGCACAGAAATCGAATCCGCGGCCGTGCTTGTCGCCCACCTCTGCCACGGCATTTTTCACCTGCTAGCCTTAGCAGGCGTCGCGCCCCAAGTCCAAGTCTGCTGCGCCACCAGACACCCGCTCATCCCAAATTTCAGCGATCCGAACTGGCAAACCGGGTTTAGTATACCCTCTGGAGGAACCTTCAGCTTGTCCGAACTAGCTAACCTAGAGGCAGAACTCTCTTCAGAAATCGGTAGCTTGTACAAATCCGCTTCCCGTTCCCGGCAAACCAATGGCAGCAAACACTTGACAAATTTCCAGATTAATGCTAAGGAATTAGCAGCGCTGCAAGAGTTGGCGAGTCCAGAACTAGGAGAGGGGATTGCCGATCGAACAACTTGGGTATCGGTCGAAAATATTTTGCGACAATATGCCCAGTATCATTTAGGTTGCACGATTCGTTCGGGAAGCTCGATCGACACCTACCTAGAGAGTTTTGAGTTTTAAATTTTGAGTGTGGATTTAAATACGTGAACGGGCGATCGTACATCGCACCCCCAGCCGGCGGGATACCCGAACCTGCCGGCAATTTCAAGTAAATTCTCAAGGTTGTTGCGACATCAGATAATAGATAGAGATAAAGTTACGAGATTATTAATAAACTTAGGGGTTAACACCTCAACTTTAAATTCCCATCCCCCCAACCTCCACCATCCCAGGCCATCCACCCCAAATCCTATGATGCGACTGTCCGATTCTGATTTGAGAATATCTGTGTTAGCTGTGACCCACCACAAGATGGAAGAACGAGAAAACTTTCCCGATTTTCGCTCCGATCCCATCTTGGTCGATCGACAATGGAGCAACGTCAAAGACCCAGAAATGGATAAATATCCCACCAGTCCAGAAACAGAGTCAAGCAACGGCAAAAGCCAAGAACCCGAAGCAATCCGCCCGGTGCCAACAGCAGACCTAGCAGCAGAACTCTCCGAAGCAGTAGCCGAAATTCCCGAACAAGAAACAGGATTTTTGCCAGTTCTGAAAAACCGAAATTTTCTAGCATTGTGGAGCGGGCAAGTTTTTTCCCAACTAGCAGATAAAGTTTATCTCGTACTGACGATCGCCCTAGTGGCCAGCCGCTTTCAAGCGCCAGATCAAACCATCAGCAGGTGGGTATCGGCAATCATGATCGCCTTTACCATTCCCGCAGTGCTGTTCGGGGCCGCCGCAGGCGTGTATGTCGATAGGTGGTCGAAAAAAGCAGTGCTGGTAGCCACAAACCTGCTGCGGGGAGCCTTCGTTTTAACATTGCCCGTGCTGCTGTGGCTCTCTGACGGGTGGGAACTCGGTCAACTGCCGCTCGGATTCTGCTTGCTGCTGCTAGTGACATTCCTAGTCTCGACTCTAACTCAATTTTTCGCCCCAGCAGAACAGTCAGTGATTCCCCTAATTGTGGAACGCCGCCACCTGCTATCGGCAAACTCCCTCTACACCACAACCATGATGGGTTCGGTGATTATTGGCTTTGCAGTCGGGGAACCCTTACTAGCTTTAGCCGACACCCTATTTTCCAACCTCGGCGGCGGACTCGGCATCGGCAAAGAATTAGTAGTAGGCGGAAGTTACGCCTTCGCCGGAGTGCTGTTGCTGTCGATGAAAACAGGCGAAAAAAACGATGCCGAACACGAACCGCCGCACCCCCTAGCAGATTTGCGAGACGGGCTGCGTTACATCAAGCATCAACCGAAAGTCCGCAATGCTTTAATTCAACTAATTATTCTATTTTCCATTTTTGCAGCCTTGGCAGTTCTAGCAGTTCGGCTGGCAGAAATCCTCCCCGGTATGAAAGCCTCACAATTTGGCTTTTTGCTGGCGGCCGTGGGCGTCGGCATGGCTGGTGGGGCGGCGACAGTAGGCTATCTGGGCCACAAATTTTCTCACTCCCAACTGAGTTTAATCGGATCTGTTGGCATGGCATTTGCTCTGATGGGCCTTTCTGCTTTTACACACCATTTGTGGCTCTCGGTGCTGTTCATTACCCTGTTGGGTTTATTTGCCTCATTGGTGGGAGTGCCGATGCAGACTACAATTCAAGCAGAAACTCCAGACGAAATGCGGGGAAAAGTCTTCGGGCTGCAAAACAATGCCACTAATATCGCTTTGAGTTTACCGTTGGGTTTGGCCGGGGTAGCAGAAACATTTTTGGGTTTGCCGACGGTATTTTTGGCTTTAGCAGGATTAGCGATCGCTGGTGGTGTCTTAACCTGGTATATTTCCCGTAGCAGTAATAGCAAAGTCGATCGAACCTAAAAAATAACAAACTCTGATTTACTGGAATGCACATCGCTTGGCTAGGAAAAAAATCACCTTTTTGCGGTAACGTCACTTACTCCAGGGAAGTCACCAACGCACTATTAGACCGGGGATACCAGGTCAGTTTCCTGCACTTTGCCCAAGAAGCGGGCCCGCTGGACAGGAACAATACGGGGTGGAACATGGCAAATGGTTTATGGGGGAAGGAAATTGCTCAAACCTCATATACCAATTCGCTTTCGTCTGCCAGTTGCAACGAAGTCTCATTACCCTGTCACTACAAATCGCAAATTTATACGATTCCCACTCTCAAGTCCCGCACAGTGCTGATGAAATCTCTGCGGCGGCTCAAACCCGATGTGGTTCACGCTTCCCTGACGCTTTCGCCTCTCGACTTTCTGCTGCCGGAAATTTGTCAAGAATTGAATTTGCCTCTGGTGGCGACTTTTCACCCGCCGTTCGATCGCAAATTGCGGAATTTGACATCGGGAACCCAACACCTGATGTATCAACTGTACGCCCCGTTTTTGGCGAACTACGACTCGACGATCGTATTTTCTTACATTCAGCGAGATATTTTGGTGCGCTTGGGAGTGCCGGAAGAACGGGTGGCAGTGATTCCCAACGGAGTAGACGCTGTTAAATATTCGCCCGGGCCTTCGGGGTTGAAGTCGCAATTAAAAGCCGATCGAATTTTTGTTTACCAAGGTCGCATTGCCCAGGAGAAAAATGTCGAGGCTTTGCTCAAGGCATGGAAACAGTGCAATTTTGGCCCTGGAAACGTGTTGGCGATCGTGGGCGACGGGCCCCTAGCCGCCTCGCTGCAACTGTTTTACGGCGAAGATGATGGCATTGTGTGGCTCGGATTTGTTGCTGAGGAGGAACGCCGGATCGAAATTCTGCGGGGTGCAGACGTATTTATTTTGCCTTCTTTGGTGGAGGGACTGTCGCTGTCGCTGCTGGAAGCGATGGCCTGCGGTTTAGCTTGTTTGGCAACGGATGCCGGTGCTGACGGCGAGGCATTGGAGGAAGGTGCGGGGATAGTTTTGAACACTCAGCGGGTGCGGAGTCAGTTGCAAACCTTGCTGCCGCTGTTTTGCGACCATCCTGAGTTAGCAATGCTGCTGGGTCAAAAAGCACGCCAACGGGCGATGGAGCGATACACTCTCAGTCAGAATATTACTGAGTTGGAAAAGCTTTATGCAGAGGTTTTGCAAAAGCAGCGCGTACTAATTCGCGGTTTAGCATAAAAGATTTTCTGGCTCGTTTTGTAGGGTGCGTCGCCGTGAGATGTTCCATGAAACTTGCAGATGCTTTCGAGGGACGCACCTGACTGCGAATGTGTAGGGTGCGTCGCCGTGAGATGTTCCATGAAACTTGCAGATGCTTTCGAGGGACGCACCGATACGATAGCGGCTGTATTATCTAACTTCCCGGGCGCAAATAATCCAACAGCCGATCGCCCGAATCGGCCCGAATCAAAGCAACCACAACTTCCGGCAAACTTCCCAAACTCGGATAAACCAAATAACGCGGTTCCCACTGCGGCCCAAACTTATCTTTAAAACTGTGCAATCCTTTAAAATTATAAAACTTGCTCAAGTGATCCGAAAGATAAATTAAAACCTTTTCCAACCGCCCGGATTTCTCAGCTTCTCCAACTCCCGCCAAAGCCGATAAACCCAAATCAAATTCTTCATATCCCAATTCTTGACAATACTGCAACATCGAAGCAAACAAACACTCCATCGTGCCATTTTCCACCTCAGTGCGGCGCCGCATTAAATCAACTCCGACTACCCCGTCTCCCGCCGATATCATATTAGCAAAAGCACTAATTCTACCGTCGGGAGTGTGGATGGCTGCGGCGCGACTTTCCCGCAAATACGCCTCGTCAAACCAACCTACAGAAAACTTTTTTTCCGCACCCTGAACCATTTGCAGCCACTCGTCGCTGACGAGTTTCATTTGCCGCATCAATTCCGAACTTAAAGGAGGTTCGTAAAATTCGACTTGATAGCCTGCTTTTGTCAGTCTGTTGATAGCAGTTCTCAAGTTTTGATTTGCCTTGCCTTTGAGAGTAAAAGTTTTGAGATTGACAATAGCTTCTTCGCCAATTTGCACGACTCGAAAACCGAGATGATAATACATTTCTAGATCGTCGGGCAAAGTTTGATAAAATGCTGGATACCAATCGTTGCGATCGCAAAATTCTTGAAACCCCAGAATTGCCTCTTTGCGGTCTTCTGCGGGCCCTACAGGGTCTCCCAAAGCGATCGCACCTCTACCTTTCGGCACGTAGGCGATCGTACTTTTTCCCGAAGGACTAAAATAATAAGATTTATCCTGAAGCAACGCCAGTCTCGCTAGCGTTGTCCGCCCGTATTTTGCTACAACTTCTTTAGCTTTATTCCGTTCCGAAATACTTGCCGAATCTCGCAGCAGCACCGGCCGCAGCAGCATTAAAAGTGCGTAACCAAGCGTTACCGTACCTACAGCATAAATCGAATCCGCAAAAAAGTTAGCAAACCGAGTTTGCGGAACCAACCCCGCATTGTCCGCCGTAAAAAACATGGCAAAAGTTTGGAATATAGCATCGTCCCAATCGAAATTAACCGCTTGTCCGTTAACTTTAAAACCCCTGTCTAAAATATAAAAACCCGCCGTCCCGTAAGCCAGCGTAAACAGCAAAGCCCCCAGCAAAACCCGGATTCCTCGAGCAATTGAAGGGCGATCGGATTTAGCAGTAAACGTCTTTCGCATCACCAACAAGTGAAACAGCAGCACTCCAGAAAGCAAGCTTTCTTCTACATCCAATCCCTTGACTAAATGAATTACAATAGAAACGATTAACAATCCCACCGTCAGCAACCAAGCAATCCGCTTTCGCCGCAACAAATTAGTTGCCAGAGTTAGCAGCATAAATCCGATCACGGCTGCAAAAAAATGCCCGCCCGCACGCACGGGAAAAGGGAAAAACGGTTCTAGCCAATTTCGGCGATCGGGTAAACTAGGAGTTACAGCAGACAGCAAGTTAATAACTCCTACCAATCCGGTTAAAAATGATGCAGTCCAGAGTCCAATCCTAGTTTTTTGGGATAACACAGTTCACCTTTCTAATTTTTATGTGCGGCCAGTGATATCTTAAACTGTTTTCCAACATAACTCAAAGAATCGGCTAAATGCTTGTGCCAATAATTCCAACCAACATCGGGGCCGACAATCCCGTGTCCTCCCGGAAATTTGTTAAACTCGTTAGCAATACCCAAACTGTTTAATTGCTCGTGAAACTGCTGAGTAGAATTCAGAAAGTCTGCGTCTGCTTCCCCTGCATCCAAATAAGCGTGCAACTGCTGTTTGTCTTTAACACTAAGTTTTTCCACTAAATATTTAGGACTGTTAGCCTTGCCGCTTTGATCGGTAAAATAACCGCTGTGGCTGAACAGAATATTAAAATTATTCAAGTAGCGCAAACCGATATTAAAAGCTCCCCAACCCCCCGAAGATTGTCCTCCCATTGCCCAGAATTTGGGGTCTTCCAGCGTTCTGTAGCCCGATTTTACGATTTTCACTAACTCGGAGCCGATCGCGCTTCCCACCTTACCGTTGGGCCCGTCAAAATACTGCGGGTCCCACAAAGGGCTCGTACCCCGCTTGTCGTTCCCGTCAGGAGTAATTACAATTGATGGCGGCAATCTTTTGCTTTTATATAAATCGTGAAGCACAGTAGTAACAGCAGCTTTGTCCTGATAAGCGCGCGCGTCTCCGTGCCCGCCGTGCAGCAAAAAAATCACAGGATAGCGCTGTTTGGGATTTTTTGCGTAACCCGGAGGCAAAATTAAGCCGTAAGTGCGCTCTGAATTCATAGCAGCACTTTTATATGTTTTGAGTTCAAAATTTAAGTCAGCATCAGCCACTACTTTCGGAGGGTCTAACTGAGGTGCTCCGGCAATAAAAACGTACCAGTATCCACTCGCACCGAGGAGGAGGATTGTACCGGCACCGATACCTAAAACTTTTCCCAACCACTTAGGCATAATGTTAGTTGACTGTTGACAGTTGACAGTTGACGGTTGACGGTTGACGGTTGTTGGTTATTTGTTATTTGTTATTTGTTACATATAAAATCATTAATACCCAATGCCCAATGCCCAATGCCCAATGCCCAATGCCCAATGCCCAATGCCCAATGCCCAATGCCCAATGCCCAATGCCCCATTCCCAACAAAATGACTTATCACAATCCTACTCCTACAGTTGATATTATCATCGAATTGGTTGATCGCCCGCAACGCCCGATCGTACTCATCGAACGCCGCAATATTCCCTACGGCTGGGCGATTCCCGGCGGCTTTGTCGATTACGGGGAATCGGTAGAAACGGCGGCCAAACGCGAAGCTTTAGAAGAAACGAGCTTGAATGTAGAATTAATTGAACAATTTTACGTTTATTCTGACCCCAATCGCGACGCCCGCCAACATACAATCAGTATTGTATTCTTGGCTGCCGCTACTGGCGAACCACAAGCCGCCGACGATGCTAAAAATTTACAATTTTTTGAATCGTGGCAGATTCCCCATCAATTGTGTTTCGATCACGATCGCATTTTACGAGATTATTGGCGTTACCGTCATTATGGATTGCGGCCGCGTTTGTAGGAGGGGAGTTTTTGTTTCGTTCATCTCACATTTTTCACCAATTTCAGGAACAGGCAAGATGCCTGTTCCACAAAAAAACTCAATGTTATTGTGGAACGGGCTTCTAGCCCGTCAGGAACAGGCAAGATGCCTGTTCCACAAAAAAATTCAATCTTCTTGCACTAATGTCAGGAACAGGCCAGATGCCTGTTCCACAAAAAA
>JAUBST010000057.1:14427-24181 GCA_036702215.1 Microcoleus sp. F6_B6 | reverse complement strand
AGATGCCTGTTCCACAAAAAAATTCAATCTTCTTGCACTAATGTCAGGAACAGGCCAGATGCCTGTTCCACAAAAAAATTCAATCTTCTTGTGGAACGGGCTTCTAGCCCGTTCTTGAGAATGGTGTAAAATCTAAGTTCATCCAACTAAATTTTATGAGAATCTTGACAATATTAGGCGGAGGTGCTTGGGGTTCGGCCTTGGCAAATCTGGGAGGCAAAAAAGGCGATCGAGTTAATTTGTGGTCGCGCAGCAGTTCTGTTAATCTAGAGTCTGTGATAACGGGTGCGGATGTTGTCGTTTCGGCAGTTTCGATGAAAGGAGTTGGAGCAACGGTCGATCGACTTTTGGCTTTACAGTTAACTCCCAGTACAATTATAGTTACCGTCACCAAAGGTTTAGATCCCGCAACTACCCGCACTCCGTCTCAAATTTGGCAAAATGCGTTTCCTAACAATTCAATTGTCGTACTTTCGGGCCCAAATCTTTCCGAAGAAATTCAGCAAGGATTGCCGGCGGCAACGGTAGCGGCGAGTTCGGATTTAGCGGCTGCCAAACAAGTGCAAAATATTTACAGTTCCGATATTTTTCGGGTTTATGTGAATGAAGACCCGCTGGGAACTGAGTTAGGTGGAACTTTGAAGAATGTATTTGCGATCGCCGCCGGTGTTTGCGACGGTTTACAATTAGGAACTAATGCTAAATCTGCTTTGCTGACTCGCGCTTTGCCGGAAATGATTCGGGTGGGAGTTCGTTTGGGAGCTCGCGCCGAAACTTTTTACGGTTTGTCTGGTTTGGGAGATTTGCTTGCTACTTGCAACAGTCCTTTATCGCGCAATTATCGGGTGGGTTTCGGATTAGCTGAAGGCAAATCTTTGGAGCAAATTTTGCACGAATTGCAGAGCACTGCTGAGGGAGTCAATACTACTAATGTGTTGATTGATTTGGCTAATCAACGCGGCATCGAAGTGCCTGTTTCCCGTCAAGTTTATCGCTTATTAAATGGTGAAATTACTCCCGAACAAGCCGTTTTATCGCTGATGGAACGCACTTTGAAACCGGAGTAATATCAAAATAATTACCAGATATTTAGAGCAGCATCACTGAGAATGAGTTTATTAAAAAAGGCGCTCTAATTTTTTGTACACTTCATCATCGTTACGCTTACCAACTAGAATGATTTCTACCAAATCTTCTTCGGGATTAAAGCTGTAAATAATCCGATACTCGCCACTATCTACCCGATAATAACCCGGATATCCGATTAATTGCTTGCTATCATTGGGTAAAGGATCGACATTCAGCGCTAACACTTTTTTAGCAATTTGAGCCGCTATTTTAGGTTGCAAACCCTTGAGAAAGTCGAGAACTGTTTGTAAACCATCAAGTTTCGCCATTTGCCAGTTGTTTTAGTGTTTCTACAAAGGTTTTAGTACCAACCATTTGAGACTGACTAAGGGCAGATTTTGCAGCTTTTCCTAAAAGCATATCTTCTAATTCCATCAGACGCTCTATCAAGCGCTGATAGGCATCAGCGGACATAATTACGTGGCTGGGCTGCGATTTATCTGTGAGTAAAACTGGCTCCACAGCAGCTCGGTTAAAGACTGTCCCCTGTGGATTACATACTTCTGCGAGGGTGTAACTTTGCATGACAGATGTTATGAGCGTGGGTTATGTCTATTTTAGGCAAAATCAGTAGGGATTGGGAGGTCGATCGATATTTGGGATTACGAAAGTAGCACTTACGCAAAAACCCCGGTTTTTGAGCAAAATCGTCCACATCTGGGAGAAATTTCGCAGCAGTCGCCAGCCGTATTTTTCCTGCATTGCGTAATACCGCTTTCTAGAGTGACCCTACCATCTAAGACTGTTCCTTATCATCAGGGGCGGGTTTCACCAACCACAATTGTTGAAAACTAGGGAGTTCATAAACCCGCCCCGCCCCTACATGAAGGATGCCACCGGACATGATATAAGCGGGATAAATACGATCTATTTACCGCCGTAATAAAAAGCGATTTCTTTCTCTTTCAGCGGTGAAAAGTTGGCCGCCACCAGCATTTTATCAAGTTCCTCTTGTCCGATGTGTTTGACACCGATTCGGACAATGCGCGATCGCATGGTATTTGACACGCCACTGCGCTGTCTCCCGGCTTCTAATCCCATCACTTGCTTGTAGAGGTCTAATTTTGCTTGCGGAATCGGAGTACCGTCAAAGTCGATTCCAGAGGCGATCGCAACATCGATCGCATCTGCACCAGTTGTAGATTGAGCCGCTGAGTTTGTTTCTGAAGACATTGTGCAAATTAAATAAAAAGGACGACCGTCATAAAAAGTAGTTTAGTCCTAAAAGTGCCAAAGTTGAGCACCAAACTCTAGCACAGCTCAAAATAACGTAAACTCGCGAAACAAGCTAAACAGTCCGCCCCGCAGTGTTCGATTCAGGACTATTTGGCCGGGGGGCGATCGCACTTAGCATTTCTTCAAACAGCGGATTGCCAAAACTCATCAATTGCAGCGAAGCATTTTCGTCAAAGATATCCGGGTAAAATGTTACAGCATAATCGCGACTTTTATAGTTAAGATGCCAAGTGCGATTTTCAGAGCGATCGAAGATAGCGCCAATCTGCTTTAAAATCAAAGAATTGACAAACAAATTTTCGATTGTTTCAGGAAACAGAGAAGTCGGCTGCAGGGGTTGACGGATTTCTTGCAAGTCTGATTCTACATCCATCGCTACCATTTCATCGAGGGCAGGACGCAAAGGCGGCGCGTCTAAAATGCGATCGAACTCTCCCAACAAAACGCCCTCTTCTTCGGGATCTGCACTCATCACAGCCTGTTCGATGAAAGTCGGAACAGTCGCCAGAATCGGTTGCAAATTGCCGACAACGGTTTGAAAAGCATCGATGCGATCGCGCAATTTCTTGTAAACCTTCGCCTCTACCGTTCCGTCGTAATAAAAATTGTGTATTCTGACGGTATCATAAATCTGGCCGATGCGATCGAGCCTGCCGATGCGCTGTTCGACGCGCATGGGATTCCAAGGCATATCGTAGTTGATTAAAACACCGCAAGTTTGCAAATTTAGCCCTTCCGATGCGGATTCGGTACAAAGTAAAATTTTGATGATTCCTTCTCGGAATTGGGTTTTGATTTGTTCTTTCGGAAAAATTCGCCATTGGCCATTTTGATACAATTCTCCGCCGCGCCCGGAATAGCAAGCAATCTGAGCACCATATAATTGTTGTAAAGCAGTTCTGAGATAGTCCATCGTGTCGGTGTACTGCGTGAAGACGATCGCACTTTCGCGCTGGATTAGTTCTTGACGCAAAATTGTGATAAAATGCGAAAGCTTGCTATCTTCGCCTGTATTCTCGAATTGATAAAGTAAATCTTCTAAATATTTAATTTCTTCAGGATCGGCGGGTTCAAAATAAGATTCCATTCCTTCCAAAATCGCATCGTCCGCCTCATCTAAATCCTGAAAATCATCCTCAGTAATACTAATTCCTTCGAGGCGGCGCTGCAAGGATTCGCGGATGGCATAAAAGGAACTTGTCAAGCGTTTGCGGTAAAGAGTCATCAAAAAACCTAACGCTTTGCGGTTGTCTTTTTGCGCGAGATTGTAAAAGTGCCGCACGTAATTGCTGACGGCGAGATAAAGCGGCACTTCGCGGTTATTTTCTAAGGTAATGGCATTATCTCTGACTGCGCGGTGGGGAATATCGCGATCCAACAATCCCCGCTGATAGTATTGGCGCAAGGTGTCGCGGGTGTGGCGGAACATCAAATCTTTGAGGGGAGTATTCACAGTCAAATATTGGCGGGAAGCGGCGATAAAATCCGTGTCTTCAGCAACTTGTTTCGGGTTGACTCGCTGGTTTTTTTCCCAGACATCGCGCAACTTATAATATAACAATCGATCGCACTTTTGGAGATATTGCTGCAACCGAGCACAGGGCGAACCCCCTTGCTGGAAGTAATCCACAGACATCTGCTGCCAAAAATTCAAGATTTGGCGATCGGGCTTTTCCGACAGCGTGCTAAAATAATTGCAGAAATTCTCACCGTAAGACCAATGTCCTCCGAGTCCGAGAAGTTGCAATAAATCGAAAACTTCGATCGCGTCAATCTGCATCGGCGTGGCGGATAATAATAAGAGCGATCGACTTTTTTCTCGCAACTGCTGCATTAACTGTAACAACCGATTCGGAGTTTCCTTGCGGTTTTGCGGGCTTTGGCGGCGGGCGTGATGCGCTTCATCCAGAATCACCAAATCCCACGGCTGCGCGTCTAAAAGCTGTTTTGCGCGATCGCTCCGGCGGACTAAATGAGATGATGCTAAAATCAGATTTTGGGAATTCCAAATATTCTCTTCCCCTGACTGACTCCTCTCCCCATAGGCATTTTTTAATTCACCTTTGCTGTAACTCCAAAAGTGGAGATTGAATTTTTCGCGCAACTCTTCGTGCCATTGCGGCTGAATGCTGGCTGGTGCTAAAATTAACACGCGCTTAACTTTTTGGCTGACAAGCAAATAACGCAGAATCAACCCAGTTTCGATAGTTTTCCCCAATCCGACTTCATCCGCAATTAAGAAACTTTTCGGAAAACTTGCCGCAACTCTACGCAATATCTTAATCTGATGCGGCCAAGGTGCGATCGGAATAGATTTCAAACAATAATCGAGACAACTTGGCGAAGCGTACAAATTGAGAAGCGGTTCAAATTTAGCATAATCTAGGAATAATTCAGAATCCCCAACTCCTCCTCCTAAATCCCGACTCCTAACATCCGTTACATCCGCTACATCCGTTACAAAATCCGTTGCCGAACCTCCCTCATCCGCTACATCCGCTACAAAATCCGTTGCCGAACCTTCCTCATCCGTTACATCCCGTACATTGCTGGTTGCCGAACCTTCCTCCCGATTCCACACAGGTTTACTGCTGGGCGCGTATTGTAGCAGCTTATTTTTCACCGCTTCCGGCACTTCAAAAACGCGCACATTCGGCGATAAATTGTTCCACAACTGTTCAAACCGAAAAATCTCTTCAGAAACTCGTTCCGCATCTCTGCCGCCTTCCCAAGCACAATAAACGTGGAAAGATTCAACGTTGCTTTCCCAACCGCTGAGAGATTCGTTATTGGAACCGCTAAAAGCTAATTGTGCGCCCTTGCTGTCGGTGAAAATGCCGACTTTTTCGTGAAAAATATGCTGGCGATCGAGTAAACTTTCAGTATCTATTGGTAAGCCATTAGATTTGAGGGGAACGGCGATTTTAATATCGAGATAACTGTTTTGAATCAGCCAACTGAGGATTTCAAAATGTTTGAGTTGCGCGAAGGTTTGGGGCGGCTGTAAATCGGTATCGAGGCGGACGGTAACTGCATCTCGGAGGGCGTAACCTTGTTGGATAGCTTGCAAGTCTTGCGGGCTGAATTGACAGCCCATGATTAACCGCATCCGCCCTTGATTGTGCAGCATCGCGCCCAATCCCTGCGCTACTTTACTGAGGATGGCGCTGTTGAAAAAGCCGGATTTGCGATCGTACTGTAGAGCACATTCTAGCGCGGGAATGTAGAAATCGGCGATCGGGTTATTTTCATTGCTAGAATAACTAATCCGCCAGGGATAATCTGTTAAATTCATGTTATTATTTATTCTTTAAGGTTCGTAGTTGCGCTTGGGCGCCGGCCGGATCGTAGCGCGGGCAACTACAAACTTATTTCAATCACGACTTACGCAAAGGTGGAATCTCATCAGCAGAAAGTGTCACGACTTTTCCATCTTGCCAAATACTAATTGATTGTCCGAGTCTGCGGTGTTTCTCGATCGCCTGTGCGATCGCCTTTTTAACACCAGCATCGATTTTTTGATGCAGCGGTGAGAGGGCGGGTTGTTCAGGATTCATCGATACCTCCAGTAATTTGGTTCCAGATTTCCCATCGATAAACAATGCGCTTTCCCACAGTCCGCCAGGGAATGAATTCCCTGGCTAATAGCGAAAGTCCTCTAAAGAGGACTGATGAGTTATTCCTATCATCCCTCTTTTGTCACTTGCGGCAGACAATATTATTAAATTTTAATATATTAAATTATAATTATTAAATCCTAGATATTATTCAGTCCTCTTCAGAGGACTTTCGCTTTGAGGCAGGGAATTCATTCCCTGCCGGACTGCCGGAATGCGGGTTTTGCCTGAAGCCGGACTGCGGGTTTGAACTAAAATTGACCTAACCTAAAATAAACTCAACTGTCCCTCAAACGGAATTTCCATCTGCTGATAAACAACCTTCGCCTTAATCTCATCCATCGCCAACCACAAATCTAACAAAGCCTTCTCCTCCGGTATCCGTTTCTTCTCATCCCCAATACGCGGAATCACCTTCAGCGCCACCTCTATCGCCCGCATGAAATTATCGTTATCAGTCAAAGCCGTTTTCTTCATAAACTCGCGCACCATTTGAATATCTCCGTCCTCCTGATACAAACCGATAATCGCGTGCAACCCATCCACCAAATAGGTAATCGCAAAATCTTGCGGATTGACCGAAAAAGCTGATTTTTTCAGCCGCTGTTTCGGCGTCAAAAGTTTGCAAGTGCCGCTAGCAGAGTCAATCAATTTGTAGACTTTTGCTAAATCAACCACGTTGAAACCGCCCACGGCGAGGGCGAGTTGTCGCGCTTCATCGAAGGGGAACTCGACAGCGCCGAAGGCATCCCACGCGAGGAAATACCACTGCGTCAGGGCGTCAAATCCCGCTGTATCTGTTTGCACGAGTTTGCGGAAGCGATAGTTTGCAATGGCTTTTCTGGCCTCAGCAAATGCAACTTCCGGGCGCACTTCTTCGCCGCTGCTGTCGAGGATGGGATAGGAACGGCTGAACACATTTAAAGCGGGGCCAAAGGCGCTTAAATAAAGGTTGATTCCTTTAATTTTGTTGGCTTCAAATTCCGGGGCGCGTTGTTCCACGAGATTGGCGACTTCCGGGCGCAAATCATCCCACCAAGCTTGGGCGGCGTTAGGATCGCGTTTGCGACAAACGAGGAGGACTGTACTAGAAACCGAGTTTTTCTGCGCTTGGTGCAAGTTTTGCGGGTTTTCGGTACTGACGGCCCAGGATGCGGTAATCTCGAAACCTGCATCGATGAGGGATTTTGTGAGTACGTCCCACGCGCCGGATTCTTTGTGGTTGAATTGGACTGTCATCACGCCGTCATCGCGCAAAACTCGGTAATATTCGCTAAAAGCTAGCACCATTTTTGCTTCGTAATCTTGTTTGGCGAGTTCGTCGGGGGATGTGCCCATGTTGCGGAAGCGCGACGGGTTGGCTACCGCTTCTCTATCTTTGTCGGTGAGTTCTGAGTAGAATAAATCGGGGAATATATCGCCTAATGTGCGCTTCATCCAGACATAGAAAAAGTCGGAAAGTTCGGCATATTGGAGGGTGGCATAGTAGGGCGGATCGGTGATAATGGCATGAACTGAATTGTCGGGAATGTGGTAGAGGCTATCGGCTGATGCGGCATTGATTTGGATGGTTTTTGGGTCGTATTGTTCGATGCCGGGTAAGCCGGTTGAGTGCGGTTTTGTACCAAATAGTTGGCAAATTTCTGTATAAAATCCACTCGAATATTTATGACACTTGAACCAGTTGTGCGGAGAGGACTCACCATAATTCCACATTAAGTTCAAAGCATGCTGAGTCGTCGCACGTTCAATTTTAGGAGTAGCATTTATTGAATTCCAAATAGTTAGCCTACAGTTTTGATCCACCATCCGATCTAATACCAAAGCTAGATAAATCGAGATCGCCTCTACTTTCTCCAATTCATACTCAGCCTGTAGCAGCGCCTTAGCTTCGTTGATAATTTCTACATAAGTGACAAGCGTTAAAAGCTGTCGAGGGTTGAAAACTTTATCCCATCTATCTATACCTTGACGCAGAAAAGAGCTTCTTTCTGCAAACTGATGACCGTAAGGAATATTTACATTTGGAAAAATTCCCAAGTCTTCCCAATAAGTTAAATTTTTATCTAAAAAGTCTTGAACTTTTTCCAAAATATTCAAATCTATTGCTTGAGGCAATCTAAATTCTAAGCTACCTTCGCCACGTCGATAAGCAACCGCATAGATTTGATGCCCCATTCCAATAGTTCGACTTTGCTCATAAGTAAATTCATTGTCAATAACACGATCGCAATTGGGGCATTTAGCTACACCTCTACCCATTGTTACTGTATCACTAGGATCGTACTCACCCGCATCCGTTTTAATCGTCGATTCCTTGCCTTTCTTCCCCTTCACCAACTCAAAATCAACCCGCTTCTGTTCCAAATTGGGAATGGGTTTCACCGCACACCATTGACCTTTTTTTGCACTACTAGGCGATTTATCTAACCACCAATTCGGACTCAACGGCACAACCAACTGACAACTCGGACAAACCACCGTATGCGCCCACAAATAATTCTGCACAGTTTCCCCCGGTAAAGAAGGGAAAAAATGGGTTAATCTTTTCTCGGCTTCATCCCCCACCCATTTCACCCATTTATCAATATCCTCCTGCAAATCCGGGCCAAATTTTAGCGGATATTCCATCGCCGCCTTCATCGTCACCACCGCCACCGGATTGAGATCCGACGCCAACACATTCAACCCGTACCGCGCCGCCTCAAACGGAATGCTTCCCCCACCCGCAAACGCATCTAAAATCGTCGGCGTGCGATTCCCCCACACTTTCTCGCAATACTCGTGAACTTTTTTAATTCGCACCGAAGACGGGGGAGTTTTGTAGAGTTTAATTTCCTTCCCCGGTTCCAATCCCAGCAAATATTCAAACTCTTCTAAAGAGATATCTGCGGGTAAAATCGACCCCAACACCGAAGCGCGAGAAAACGATAAAGGTTTGCGCGAATACCAGCGATGCAATCCTTTAAATGGATGCCGTTTATTTTCGTAATAAACCTGCTCGTTTAGCAGATTTACGGGCATGATTTTCTCGATGAAGAGGTGAGGGCGCATGATTTTTTGGTTGTTGGTTGTTGTTTTTAGGAACAGGCTTTCCGGCCTATTCCACAAAGATTTAATTTTATTGGGGGGAGTAGGGGTTGGGCTTCTAGCCCGCCCGGAACAGGCAAGATGCCTGTTCCACATATTATCGCGCAAAATTTCACAATTTCAATCTCCCAATAAAATTCGCAAAGCTTTCAAAGCATTTGAACGATTGCCATTGGCAATTTTACCGAACCAATAATGTGCCTCTTCATTACTCATCGCCATAATTCCCTCGGCAATATTCGCAATTCGTTCGCTTTTTGATAGCGGTTGCAGCGATTGAAATAAAATTGCCAAACTTACGCCCGATTCTTCTGATAATATATAAGGAGTTTGTCGCTGCTGAGATAAACTTTTCGGATCGTAATTATTCGCTTTAAGAGTTGCATAAATTGTTTGTCTAGCCAAAACCAGGGCATTTCCTTTAAGTCGCCCCAATTTTTTAGCTGCTGGACGCTTTTTTTCACCCGCTTTTTTGTAAGCGCATTGATAGAGTTCCAAGGCGAAATTATTGTTGTCTATCGGTAAAACTCGTAATTGAAATTCTTGCATGACCTATGGGCGGGGCGGGTTTATGAAATTGTGAATTTTAGGCAATTCGATCGCGATTCCTGTAGGGGCGGGTTCACCAACAATCTACGCAATCAACCAACCATCTCAAAAACCCGCCCCGGCAATTGTATTAT
>JAUBST010000057.1:0-14396 GCA_036702215.1 Microcoleus sp. F6_B6 | reverse complement strand
GGGCGGGTTTTTGAAATTGTTAATTTTTGGCGATTCTGGTTGGTAAAACCCGCCCCTACATGGCAATAATTATACAACAATCAATCTACATTTCGTGGGGTGAGGGCGGGTTTTTGAGATTGTTAATTTTTGCCAAATATTGTAGGTGAACCCGCCCCTACATTTCAATATATCACCCTTGCCATTAAATTTAAACGCTCTACTGGATTGCGATCGAGCGTTTGTTTTATACTGTTAATATCCGAGGCATTTGCTGGCAAAGCTGGCTTGAATTCTAAGGTAATTTTCAAACTAACATCTCCTTGCGCGTCGGGGCTGTTCAACAAACTGTTGATAGTCGAGAAAAAGCTCTGAAATCCCCGAAACGCCCCTTGATATTCCAGCCGCACAAATTGGTCGCCTGTTTGAATGGTTGCGGTTTGGTCGATTTGCGGTTGCCAGCGCTGCAATATGGAAATTGCTGTTCCCAATTTGCGATAATCCATTACCCGATCCACAGACAATTCTAGCACTTCGATCCCTTGCACTTTGTAGTCGCTAATGCGATCGCCCAATTCCGCAAATACCTTATTAATCGTGCCGTCACTTTCGATAATCTGCGGTTTCGCCTCCCACAAACTCGGCTGTAGCCCTTCCACAACATAAGCAGAATTGCCACTATCTCGAACGGTAGAAACTTGAGAATTTAGGTTGACATTGGTTGCTTTTTCTGCTGTCTCACCGTTACCGTAATCGGCCACCACACGAAAAATAGTGTTATTCACAACGGTAGCTTGATACTCATCGGAAGGGAAGAAATTTCCCGGCACTAAACTATCATTTTGATACAAACTAACCGTCAGTGCTCCTTTGGCTTTCCACCTCACCCGCACGGGTTTTGTCGCGTCTGCACTCGGCATCAATTGGGCGCTGAGTTCCACTTCTTTCGGCGCTGGAGGTTCGAGAATGCCGCGCCTGTAGAGTGTCATGCGATCGCTAAATTCGATCGTCTCCGGCAGTGCCAACACGCTATCATCAGTTTTGATAAACAGTCTCTCCCCAACTTTCAGATCCCAATTCCCCTTTTTCAAACCTTCGCGAATCGTCTCCCGCAGCATCGAAACTTCCGCATCCAACAGAATATTCAAACTCAAATCCTTAGCAAAAGCATCGCGCAGCGCCTTCGTCGTCCAACTATCCAATCCCGCAGGCCACACTTTTTGCAGGATAAAAGCCGGGGCGAAAGGTTTAGCTTCTTCCGGGCGAATCTTGCCGCAATCTTTGAGGGCTTTGAGAATCATATCTTGTTGGTTGTTTTTGCCTTTCACCATACTCGCATCCTGCGCGGTAAGAGTGTAGTGCATCAACCCTTTCGGTGCTTTTACTTGGTCGTTTGACGGATAAAATAAATGGCGGTAAGCATTAGTCAAAGATACTCTCACAGCCATATCTTTCGCCCCTTCCCGTTCCTTCAATTGCTTCTGCTGGCTTCCCGACAAATCTTGCATCCGGTTCTGACTTTTGAGAATATTTTGAATAGCTTTATATTCTCTGGCATTGTCGATCGCGCTTTCTAATTCTAGCCGATTGGCAACCAAAAATAACAACCGATTCCGGTAAGTGCGAAACTTCCCCGATTCGCCGCTATTGTTAAAAATTCTCTCGATTAATTCCGGGGCGGCGTCGGTAGAAGCATTCACCGTCGCTTCGTCAAAGTCGATCGCGCACAGCGCCACATCATCCGGGTTGTCGTCTACATTTCCGGGACTTTCCACATTAGAAACTAAGGTAAAGAATTTATTGGCAAAAATGCTGTCCCGGCGAGTTCGCAAATCTTCTTTCGCCAATCCCCTCCCAACTTGTTCCTTCTCTTCGGTAATGATTTTATTAATCGAAGGTTCTTCTTTAAACCTGGCTAAAGACGTTACCGGATCGAAATCTAAATACCAGGCTACCTTAGTCAATCTCTCTAAAACGCGATCGGCAAAACCGCTATCAACCCCCGGAGTCAGCAGCGACAAATTCAACTCAGCCAGCCGAATTCCCGAAGAATTTCCCTGAGTCAAAGAATGCAGAAAGATCGATCGGGCTACCCAAGTAGAAAACGGCGGTTTTCCCGCTGCTATCCATTCAGCGTCTTGCAATTGTGCGTAAGCCGGCCTACCATCGGGATTGTAGATATCAGCGCCGATCGCATTCCGCAGGGGCGATCGCTGCAACCGAGAAGTCAGATCGTTAGTAATTTCGCCATCCATCCCTATAGGAATGTGATGCGTGTGAATCATCGGCATCCAACCGTCGCGATTTTCCCACAAATGCCGCACGACTTGCGCGAACAATCGCAAAGCGCCCCGCGTCTTCTGGAATTCGGGAATAGAAGCAATTTTTTTAGTTAAAAGATTGAACAATTCCGGGTGAAACGGATAACTTTGGGCGATCGCTTTTGAGTATGACGCATCTTTGCACCCATCGGGCAAATTCACCCGACAATTCCGATAAGCCGCCAAATATTCCGATGCCGCTTTTTGCGCGGCTTCCTCGCTAACTCTGGCAAACACGCGCTGTTTGACGATGTTGTAAATTTCGGTATCTGTAGAAGGGCTCAACACCCTTTCTTGTCTGGCGGAAGCGCGCATCGTTTCTTGCAATTCTGCCGTTTCTTCCGCAAAAGTATCTGCTGTCGAGGCGAGGGAATAAACCAATACTAAATTATCGCACGCTGCCGCCAAATCCATCAGCGAAAATAGAAAAGCTACCACTTGTTTGGCTAAATCGCTTCTGCCAATTTGTTTCGCTTTTGCCGATCGCAAATACCGCGCAATTTCATCTAAAATAATCACAGTCGGCTGTCCCCCCATCAACCGTTCTAACACCGAAGTACCGGGGCTGACACCGCTTTTGTCGCTGCCTTGCAGTAACTGATAGCCTGCAATCCCGCCAATTTGGTAAGCTATTTCGCCCCAAAGAGTGTAGGTTGTCAAGCCGCTGTCCGAGTGATAAACTCCTTGTTCTGGGTCTAAATCTCGACCGTCGATCGCTGCAACTTGTAAAGGGCGATCGGGAATCACGCTAATATCTGTAAAGCGTTCCAATCCGGCAATTTCTCGCCCTTGCTTGCAGATATGCCAGAGTGCAATTTCATCGTGAGTTTTGCCGCCCCCAAAACTCGTTTCCAAACGAACCACCCCAGCCCCGCTGCTTTGCTTCATCAAGCGGCTAAAAACTTCCCGAATTAGAGTTTTAATGCCATCAGTTGCGAAAGTATTGGCAAAGAATTTATTAGCATCTTGATAAACTTGAGGTGCAGTTCCTTCGACTACCAGCCGCAATTTTGCTGCAAATAAATCTAGAGACAAGTCTCCCGATAAAATCTCATCTCTGGGCAAGCAGGTATCAAAGATTAATGGCAGCATCTCAAAGCTCCTGAACTAATAATATCAATTCCGCACTTCCTCGGAATTATTCATCTCTCTCTTGTCTCCCTCTGTGCTCTCTGCGTTCTCTGCATTTAAATCATTCCGATCTCCAATAACTAATGACTAAAATCGACATTTCCCCCGCTGACAATTACCCCAACTCTCGCATTTTCTGCTTTCAAAACACCTGAAAGCAAAGCTGCTGCCCCCAGCACTCCAGTCGGCTCGACAACTATCTTCATGCGTTCCCACATAAACAACATTGTGCTGCGAATTGCCTCTTCTGAAACTGTTGCCATATCATCAACATAATGCAGCACCAAAGGAAAGGTTAATTTCCCCAAAGATGGCGTGCGCGCACCGTCAGCAATCGTATCCGGGTTAGTAACAGTTTGCAGCGTTTTCGTGCGGAACGATCGCGCCGCATCGTCTGCTTGTTCCGGTTCTACTCCTATTACTTTACACTGCGGAGACAAAGTTTTTGCCGCGATCGCACATCCCGACAGCAAACCCCCGCCGCCGCAGCAAACCAGCAGCAAATCCAACTCCCCAACTTCTGCGATTAATTCCAGCGCCGCCGTACCTTGTCCCGCAATCACCCGCGCGTCATCATAAGGAGGAATAATTGTCAAGTGCCGTTCTGCGGCAATTTTGGCTGTGAGCTCTTCGCGCGCAACTTGAGTGCGATCGTACAAAATAATTTCTGCACCGTAGCCGCGAGTCGCCTCCTGCTTGACTTTTGGCGCATCTGTCGGCATGACAACAGTAGCAGGAATTTCTAGCAACCGTGCGGCAAGGGCGATCGCCTGCGCGTGATTTCCCGAAGAAAAAGTCAGCACTCCCCGCTGTTTTTCGGCTTCAGATAGCTGCATCAAAGCATTGCAAGCACCCCGAAATTTAAACGAACCCGTCCGCTGAAAGTTTTCGCACTTGAAAAATACCTGAGAATTCGTCTGTGTGTTGAAAGTTTCCGAAGTCAGCACCGGCGTTTTGAAAGCTTTGCCCTGCAAGCGCTTTGCCGCCGCTTCCACATCCGCGAAACTGACTGACAAGGGATTTTGGGTACACAATTGGGCACTCATAGATTTTAGATTTGGGCGATCGAGAACTCTATTTGTAGGGTGGGGATTTCCCGCTTCACTCCTACCATTAAACTATAAATTTTTATCATTAGCGGTTGCGCTTAATTGTTAAAAAAGCTGTTGACTAAAATCAAAGCTATAGCGGTTCGAGCTCTCATATTCGCGGACGTAGTTGGGATGCGAGCCCTCTACGTTTTAAGTGGTTATATAATCTATCGATCGTACCTCATCTTTTTGAGAAAGGCTATATGACAATTTACTATCAAAAAGTAAAGGGTTGTTTGTACTTGCACAGGAGAGGGATTAATGAATACAAATTTAACCACCGCCCGATTAATTGTAGGGAAACGGCACGGCGCCGAGTCCTGATTTCGGGTAATATCAAATCCGTTGGCATCGTCCTGTATTCATCTCTCTCTTCCCTTTCTCTGTATCCTCTGTGTCCTCTGCGGTTTAATCATTCCGATCCAACCGGAATCGATATAACGGGTAAAATAAACCGGATTGGATGGTGAAATTGCCCTCGCGAGTGCGATCGACTCCAACCATAGACAACAAGGCAAAAGAGGACACGGCAATGCCATTTCCCTACCAAAAAAATAGCGGCTAAATTGTTTAACAATTACCAAAAAAAAGGACACAGTAATACTGTGTCTTTACCTATTTATTGTAGGAACACGGCTTGCCGTGTCCCTAACCGTACCGATATCCAGATTAGGGTTCTTGCGGTTTAGAACAAGAACAATTCAGTATTACCGGAAACTCCCAAATCGACATTGACAGTTGCAAACAAACTGTTACCGCCAACCGTAGAACCGTTGCTATCGTAATACAGTTTAGTAGACAAACCGTCGTAGAGAGCAATGAACGACGGCTGGGTTAAATTTGCTTCAAACACAGTTACATCAGACACTGTGCTGCTGTAAGCGTAGAAACTCTGAGTCACAAATGCAGCTCCGGTTCCGATTTGAAAGCCAGCGTTGGAGATGCTAATTTGATCGTCAGCAATGCTGTAATCGGTAATTAAATCCCCGCCGCCAGCAGTAGTTTGGAGGAACGTAAACTGATCCGCACCAGCACCACCGTTGAGAACATTGGTTCCCAAACCACCGATTAAAGTGTCATTCCCCTCGTCACCGTTGAGAGTATCGCTACCGCCACCGCCGAAGAGACTGTCGTTACCAGCGCCACCGGAGATGCTGTCGTTACCTGCACCGCCGTTGAAACGATCAACACCCAATCCGCCGCTGAAGATGTCAGCAAACTCAGTACCCGTGACGTTGTTATCAGCCGCATCTCCGGTAAACAAGACAGGAGTGGTGAAGTTGTAACCGCCAGCACCTGAACCGAAGTTGTTAAAGGCGACGGGGAAAGTGTTCCCAGCAGCAGTTAAATCAGCAACGCTGCCTGAGTTGGTAGTAGTACCCGTGGGAGAAGTACCAGTATCACCCGAGGCGATCGTACCTGTAAATACAAAGTCCGCCGTTCCCAGATTGCTAGCAGGCGTACCCAGATTCGCTATCAAGCTAGAACCACCGGCTGCGGTACCGTTCGAGTCAAAATACAACACAGTCTCGTTCGACGCATTAGTAAAGGCGAAGAAACCAGCAGTTGTAGAATTGCCCAGGGCTGTAGCTTGTGCCTCTTCCAAAGAGGCATAACTGCCGCCTGTGAAAATCACGAACTCTTTGCCAGTAATTTCAGGAGTTGAACCGCTGACAGCGTCAAAGTTAGTCGTCGTCAAATTGCCGAAAGCGCTCGCGCTAAACTCGAATTTGTCAGATCCAGAGGTAAAGTCAGTAATTGTATCACCGCCTTCGCCTGTTGCTTTGTAAACAAACAGATCCGCACCAGCACCGCCAGTCAGAATATCTGCACCGCTGCCGCCGCTGAAGATGTCAGCAAACTCAGTACCAGTGACGCTGTTAGCCTTCGCATCTCCGGTAAACAACACAGGAGTGGTGAAGTTGTAACCGCCAGCACCGGAACCGAAATTGTTGAAGTCGGTCGGGTAAGTGTTCCCAGCCGCAGTTAGATCCACAACGCTGCCGGAATCGGTAGTAGTACCAGTCGGAGAAGTACCAGTATCACCCGAGGCGATCGTACCTGTAAATACAAAGTCCGCCGTTCCCAGATTGCTAGCAGCCGTACCCAGATTCGCAATCAGCGTCGAACCACCAGTCACCGTACCGTTCGAGTCAAAATACAACACAGTCTCGTTCGACGCATTCGTAAAGGCGAAGAAACCAGCAGTTGTAGAATTGCCCAGTACCTTAGCTTGTGCAGCTTCCAAAGAGGCATAACTGCCACCTGTGAAAATCACTAACTCTTTGCCAGTAATGTCAGGAGTTGAACCGCTGACAGCGTCAAAGTTAGTCGTCGTCAAATTGCCGAAAGCGCTCGCGGTAAACTGGAATTTATCAGTTCCTGACTTAAAGTCAGAAATTTTATCGCCGCCTTCACCTGCTGCTTTGTAAACAAAGATATCCGCACCAGCACCGCCAGTCAGAATATCTGCACCGCTGCCACCGCTGAGGATGTCAGCAAACTCCGTACCCGTGACGCTGTTAGCCTTCGCATCTCCGGTAAACAACACAGGAGTGGTGAAGTTGTAACCGCCAGCACCGGAACCGAAATTGTTAAAGTCGCTCGGGTAAGTGTTCCCAGCCGCAGTTAGATCCACAACGCTGCCGGAATCGGTAGTAGTACCAGTCGGAGAAGAGGCGATCGTACCTGTAAATACAAAGTCCGCCGTTCCCAGATTGCTAGCAGCCGTACCCAGATTCGCAATCAAGGTAGAACCACCGGCCACCGTACCGTTCGAGTCAAAATACAACACAGTCTCGTTCGACGCATTCGTAAAGGCGAAGAAACCAGCACTTGTAGAATTGCCCAGGGCTTTAACTTGTGCAGCTTCCAAAGAGGCATAAGTGCCGCCGGTGAAAATCACCAACTCTTTGCCAGTAATGTCAGGAGTTGAACCGCTGACAGCGTCAAAGTTAGTCGTAGTCAAATTGCCGAAAGCGCTCGCGGTAAACTGGAACTTATCAGTTCCTGACTTAAAGTCAGAAATTTTATCGCCGCCTTCTTTAGTTGTCCTGTAAACAAACAGATCCGCACCGCTGCCGCCGGTTAAGACATCCAAACCGAGGCCGCCGGTGATGGTATCGTTGCCGTCGCCGCCGTTGAGGGTGTCGTTAAAATTGCTGCCGACAATGTTGTCATTGCCTGCTAAACCATTGAAATTCACTGCAGCCGGATAAGTGCCGAAATTCACATTGTCGGGGCCGGAAGTACCAACAGGAACATTTAGTGACGTGCCGGTGAAAACAAAGTTACTGACTTGCAGGCGAATGTCCACCGAGAAACTGGTGACAATTTCAAAGCGCGCCCCAAAACCAAATACCAGCACGGAACGACCGGTAGCGGCATCTGTAAACTGACAGAAAGTAGGCGCGTCTAGGCTGCCGCCCAAAGCTGTAAACCGCGCTTGCAAACTCGCGATGCTGTTAACAGTGATATCTGCGGTGAAGTCGAGCAAATTAGCGCTGCCGATCGACCCAACAGTAGAAGTAGCAGTAATCTCCAGTCGGGTCAAGCTAGAAACGCTGAGATTACCAAAAGCTGCCGTAGAAAGCTCTAAAAGATCGTCATCGACATTAAAGTCAGTAATAAAGTCAGCTTCTACAACTGTTTGAATCTCTTGGCGGGAAGTGCGGTAAATAAAGCGATCCTTTCCAGCACCCCCAATTAGAGTATTGGTTCCCAAGCCGCCTTCGATCTCGTCATCATCATCGCCGCCTTGAACTTTGTCGTTGCCCAAGCCGCCTTTTAGTTTGTTTTTGCCTTTACCACCGATGATATCGTCATCATCATCGCCGCCGTCGATATCGTCATCATCATCGTCGCCTTGAATTTTGTCTTTGCCCAAGCCTCCTTTTAGCGTGTTTTTGCCTTTACCACCGACGATATCGTCATCATCATCACCGCCGTCGATATCGTCATCGTCATCGCCGCCTTGAATTTTGTCTTTGCCCGAGCCTCCTTTTATTTTGTTTTTGCCTTTACCACCGACGATATCGTCATCATCATCACCGCCGTCGATATCGTCATCGTCATCGCCACCTTTAATTTTGTCCTTGCCTTTGCCTCCTTTTATTTTGTTTTTGCCTAGGCTAACTTCGATATCGTCATCGTCATCGCCGCCGTCGATATCGTCATCGCCATCGCCACCTTTAATTTTGTCCTTGCCTTTGCCGCCGATGATTTTGTCCTTGCCTTTGCCGGCTGTAATGTCATCGTCACCATCGCTGCCTTCGATGTCGTTATCCAGCGTCGCAGAACCGACAATAACTTGAGGTGCTGTAGTGCCACCAAACTTAAAGACATTTTGCTCGACATTCAAGCTAAAACGCTGGCCGGTGGCAGATCTTTTGCCGTTGCTAACTTCAAAACCAAAACTAAGCGCACCGATAAAACCTACTGCCGCTTTGAAACTTAACGAGCCTGCGTTAATGTCTGCTTGAGTGAAGGTAAAACCGACTTGTGTTACGGCGACTCCCTTAAAGAATAGTTGGCCGGTTGTAGCATCGGGCAGCTCGGTTAGCTTGAAGACTGTGTTGCTAGGACCTTGCTCGTCATCGACAAACCGCAACAACTCAGAAGTAATAGTTTGCTCGCCGCCGCTGGAACCAGTAATCAAGCCATTATTAGCTTCCGCTCGCGGAGGGTTAGAAATCGGGTTCTGAGTTGGAGTTGGAGTTGGAGTTTGAGTTGGAGTTGGAGTTGGAGTTTGAGGATTAACTCCCAAAAAGTCGCCAGCAGCGATCAGCGTTGCGTTGACATTCAACAATAGCGCCAGCGCGAAGTTATTGACCCGAATTTCGGTATTGCCACCGACTTGTACAAACGTCAAGCTGCTAAAGTTCAAGTCGCCAAACAGCAGAAACTTGTCGCTGTCGTCTTCGTAGTCAGTGATGACTGCACTTGCTCCAGAGGTACTGTTACTTATGACATAAACGTCATCTCCAGCACCGCCTACACAGGTATGGTTGCCAGTACCGCCCATCAGCGTATCGTTGCCGCCGCCGCCCATCAGCGTATCGTCGCCATCTCCGCCGCCGCTAACGCTGTCGTCGCCATCGCCGCCGTCTGCCATGTCATTGCCGCCGCCAGTAACGAGGGTATCGTTGCCGCCGCCGCCCATCACGGTATCGTCGCCGTCGCCGCCCATCACGCTGTCGTCGCCGTCGTCGCCCATGCAAACGTCGCTGCCGCCGCCGCCCATCACGGTATCGTCGTCGGCACCGCCGCTAACGCTGTCGTCGCCGTCGTCCCCGCTGCAAACGTCGCTGCCGCCGCCGCCCATCACGGTATCGTCGTCGGCACCGCCGCTAACGCTGTCGTCGCCGTCGTCCCCGCTGCAAACGTCGCTGCCGCCGCCGCCCATCACGGTATCGTCGTCGGCACCGCCGCTAACGCTGTCGTCGCCGTCGTCGCCGCTGCAAACGTCGCTGCCTACACCGCCACTAACGGTATCGTTATCTTTGCCGCCGTTAACGGTATCGTTGCCGCCGCCACCCATCACGGTATCGTTGCCTGTGTCGCCCCTGACGGTATCGTTGCCGTCGCCGCCTTCACAGTCGTCGTCGCCTTTGCCGCCATAGACGGTATCGTTGCCGGCGCCGCCGCCAACATCATCATTTCCTTCGTTGCCGTGGGCCCAGTCATCGCCGTCATCGCCTTTGCAGATGTCGTCGTCGCTGCCACCCATCACGGTATCGTTTTCTTTACCGCCGTTAAGGGTGTCCTTGCCTTGGCCGCCCATCACGGTATCGTTGCCACTATCGCCCTTTATTTCATCGTCGTCATCGCCGCCCTCGCAATCATCGTCATCTTTACCGCCGTAGATTTTATTTTTTTTGCGACGGTTGCCTTTGATTTTGTCCTTGCCTTTCTTGCCGTATATCTCATCCTGCTCGTCGGTGGCGACAATTAAGTCATCGTCATCAGTACCGACGACGGTTCGGCGGCGATCTATGCCGCTATCATCCTCTAAGCCATCGTCATCGTCATCAGTACCTCCGACGGTCTCGAAAGCGATGCCATTGTCATCATCATCGCCCGCACCTTCTTCCACTACGCCGTTAGACAGAGCTGGAAATGTGGTGGTAAGGCCGTCGGTGTTTTCGGCGAGCGCTATCTGAATTAACTGAGCTAAATCCTCATCGGAAATGGTAGAGCTGTCGTCGCTTAAATCCCCGACAGGCTTTTGTGTTTCATCTTGAACGGGAAAAAGCGATCCTTGTCCTTCTTCTAACAACATTGCGTCTGGTTCCATTGTTGATATTTCCCAAAAAATGGTAAGCTTCTTAGAATCAATTTATCAGCAAACAGGATGCTGAAGATTTTTTTTTACTTCATGCTTTCGCCTGCTAGAAAATCTGATTCCCTCATCTTTACTATAGATGCCTCTTAAACCGCAAGGTTTTTTGCGCTCTGTTGCGAGTTTGATATTCGGCAATTGCGTACCACAATTAATCGACCTGCAACCTACAGCCTTTCTCAAAAAGATGAGGTATGATTGACAGATTCTATAACCGCTTAAACGTATAGGGTCCTTTCGGCCCAACAACGTCCGCGAATATGAGAGCTCGAACCGCTATACACTGTAATTACTGAGCCGAAGCGCCGAGCATTTGAGATGTTCTCGGTAATTTCTACAATAAGCTGCACCGAAGGACTCCTGATTGTAGATTTTCTCCGTAATTTCTACAGTGAATTAGCCAAATTTCAACTCGCAACTGACAACTCCTAAATAACTACCCAAAACCTGTATCCCCCAAATTTTACCCTTGCTTTTTTTCCGATCTAGGCTGGGTGTATTGAAGTTTTGTAACACTCCCAGCTTTGACAAATCCTTCCCTGACTTAGAATTTGAATCTCTTGACTAAACGACTGCGCGCTTCTAATTTTAGTTCCCGATGAGTAATTAGAAATTTAGATAATTCGCCTGGGTAAATATTTGTTCTAATTTTTAGTTGCACAATTTTCTCTCGATTCGAGGAAACCTCGCGAACTGAGAAAAAATTTTTTTCGGATCGATACTAAGAGTTTTGCCAAAATATATCTATCTCAAGAGTGATTGCAAAATTTTTCAAAAAGTAGTAATGACAGAATTCGTTTTTGGTGACAGTTGCAAGCTCGATCGGCATTTTGAGCGGGAATGGCCCGCGGCGAGGCTGCGAAACCCAGTAGCTTTGTAGAAGCTTCGCTACCAAATCCAATAATTCTCCGAGAAACCGGCCTGATGAGGCGTAATCCTCTAGATGCCAAAAATGATGGTTGCTCGAGAGTACCGGAATAATTTGATTGCCGTTGTATTGTTGAGAGTTCTTGGCTGCTTGCGTTTATTTTTGCTGCTTAACTTTAACTAGATTAAGAGAGTTAAATTAAAAGATTTCTATATCATAAAAGCGGAAAATTAGCAATAAGTTATTAGCAATTATCGCTGGTCAACTATCGATTACCGATCGCCGCTGAGGTCTTGCGGATCGGGGCGGAGACCTTAAGGATGAGTACCCAGGCCTGACCAATTCATTAATTGACACAAAATCAAGATTGCACCTGGGGGGTTGGTGGTAGAGGATAAGCGGTAAAGACCGATCGGCGGATCGCAAAAAAAAATAAAATACTCAACTTTCCCTGCGATATTGCCCTGAAACCGGTTGGCGAGAGCCGAAGTAATTTTAATAAGAACTAGAGATCCGCCTGGTAAAGTGCCTCCAATTTAACTTTACTCAGCAATGAGAAACTCAAGTTCGCGACGAATCTAAAGGGGTCTGCGGTAGAGGTGCAAAATGTTAAAGATAGCAAGATTGGAGAAAATTCGGCTTTCACCGAGCCACAAGGCAATCAAAACTAATAAACTGTTATTAAAGTACAACTTTTATATCCTCAAAGTGTTTGAACAAATATATATCGCCCCAGCGATCGCCCGATCGGGGGAAGCGCATTCAGAAACTTTGATTGGAAGAGTAAAAATTATTTTGCCGATCGCTATTGCTAGCCGCAAAAACGCAGGCAAATTCAGAATTAAGGCGGGAGGGCGCTAAAGCGGTGAGCCAGGAATTTCAACTCTCAGTCACCCCAGTTGGGGACGACAAATATCTAGTGCGGACAGAAAGGGTTGCACCCGGTGTACCCTTAGCCGAACAACAAGTCCGCTGGCCGATCGACGAATGGCTTGCACTGTCTGCCCAACTGATGAACGACCCGCTGGTGGGCTTGCTCCAGGGAAAAACAGTACAGGGAAACAGTTTTGGCGGTCGCGGCCTCTCCCGTTCGGGAAACAACTGTGCGCCAAATTTAGTAGCCCTGGGACAACAATTATACAGCGGGCTGTTTCAAGGAAACTTGCGCGATAGCTGGACTTGCGCTCAAGGCATCGCCCAGCACCGCCGAGAAGTGCTGCAACTGCGACTCGGGCTCAAAGGGCGGCGCTTGCCGCGGCTGCCGTGGGAAGTTCTGCACGCCGGCGATCGCCCTTTGGCAACCGGGACTGATGTCGTGTTTTCTCGCTACCAACCAGGTACAAGTTTGTTCAAACAAACCCGGATACTGCCCAGCAGCGGGCCGCTAAAAATTTTAATGGCGATCGCCTCTCCGGGCGATCGAGACAGCTTGCAGCTCAAGCGAGAAGTGCTCCATTTGCAACAAGAACTCCAAAACCGCACCGGTAATCCTCTCAAAAACAGCCCGCATTCCCCGGAAATTCAACTGACTATTCTCGAACAGCCCGATCGAGAACAACTTACCCAAGCCCTAGAACAAGGACACTACCAAGTCCTGCACTACGCAGGCCACAGCAACTTAGGTTCCCGAGGTGGCGAACTCTACCTAGTCAGCAGCCGCACCGGCTTAACCGAAACCCTCAGCGGCGACGACTTAGCTGGATTGCTCGTTAACAACGGTATTCAGATGGCGGTGTTCAACTCCTGCCGCGGCGCCTACGGCGACCCCTCAGATCTCGCCGACGACAGCGCGGAACGGAACTTAACCGAAGCTCTAGTGAAGCGGGGCATTCCCGCAGTGCTAGCAATGGCAGAAAGCATCCCCGACGATGTAGCCCTAACTCTGACGCGGTTGTTTTACCGCAACCTCAATCAAGGTTATCCAGTCGATCTCAGCCTGAGCCGGGCCAGAGCTGGGCTAATTTCTGCCTACGGTTCTCACCAGCTATACTGGGCTTTGCCCATTCTCTACCAGCACCCGGACTTTGACGGCTATTTGACTGGCGCCCCAGCCCACAGCGCGACCTCCGGTTCTATGGTGCAGATAATCGCGTCGGGAACGCAACCGGCGCTCGCGGGTACAGAATGGAAGGCCCCATCTTCGGTTTCGGCGATCGCCCAGTACCCGCCAATGCCCGCCAATCGATCTCACGAGTCAGACAGTTCTGACGGCGAAGTCTGGGAATACTTTCCCGACCAATTCAAAGATCGCAGGGATTGGGTTCACCAGAACGATCGACCCGACGGTGCTAATTCACCGAACTCACCGACGGCTTCGCCCTCCTCTCTGCCTAATTCTGAGTGTTCGGCGATCCAAGCAACTCGCGCCGCGGCAGCGACTCAGAAACCGTTAAAAAAACCGGGGTTGAAAAAATCTGTCACCCTGATGCTTTGCTTGTTGTCCGTTGCTTTGAGTGCTGGCTTTTTTGGGTGGCGCTACTCGAACCAGCGAGGCACGAAACCTGAAGAGTTACTGCCGGCGGTACGGACTCCCCTGTCGCAAAATTACCTGCAACAACGTCACTAAAAGCGATCGCCCGGTGCAATGCTTTATCAAGAAATTGGGTTTAAAACCCCGTCCTTCTAGGACGGCTTTAATCTTTACAATTCATTCGCAAATCACCGAA
>JAUBST010000056.1:0-39216 GCA_036702215.1 Microcoleus sp. F6_B6 | reverse complement strand
TCTGATTTTTCCCTCATCTGACTACATTACCATATTTTTTGGCTCTCACTCTCACTTTTTTTTACCTGAATCCTTACGCTAAATCAATGCGCTGCGGCCACTGCGACAATTGTCGGTGAAACCCGTTCGTGGGGGCGGGTTTACGAGATTATTGGTTTTAGGAAATTATTGTGGGTGAAACCCGCCCATACAGGATATGTACTGCATACAAATCGATCGATTTTAAATTAGTGATATCATGTCCGGTTGAGGGGCCGGGATTTTTGTAGGGGCGGGTTCACCAACAATACCTGCCAATAATTGACCATCCCAAAAACCGTTCGGCTGACGCTCACGGCGAAGCCCGCCCCGATCGGGATAGTATGGTTAATCGCTCGGACATGATATGATTACCGATTACCAAAGAAAGTAAATGATAGAAACAGACACTGCGGCACAGATTTACACAGTAGAAAATACAGAGGAATTCGATCGCAGTAATGTCGATCGGCGATTAGATATTTGGCTGTCCAACCAGATACCGGACTTATCCCGATCGCGAATCCAAACCCTCATATCACAAGGCAAAGTCAAAGTCAACGACGAAACCTGCACCTCGAAAAAAATATCAGTAAAAGCGGGCGATCGCATCCACCTCACATTACCCGAAACCCAGCCCACAAAGTTGCAGCCCGAAGCAATTCCCCTCTCTATCCTTTACGAAGACGACAGCCTAATTATTATCAACAAACCAGCCGGATTAGTCGTCCACCCAGCCGCCGGACACGCAGACGGTACATTAGTCAACGCTTTGTTAGCCCACTGTCCCCTAGCAGAAATAGGCGGAGTTCAGCGGCCGGGAATCGTACACAGATTAGACAAAGATACAACAGGTGCGATCGCGATCGCCAAAACCGACATTGCCCACCAACACCTGCAAGCCCAACTCAAAACTAAAACCGCCCGCCGCGAGTATTTAGGCGTAGTTTACGGCACTCCCAGCACCGAAACAGGCACAATAGACTTACCCATCGGGCGACATCCCACAGACCGCAAAAAAATGGCAGTAGTACCAGTAGAAAAAGGCGGTCGCCCCGCAGTTACTCACTGGACAATCAAAGAAAGAATTGGCAACTATTGCTTAATGCACTATCAATTGGAAACCGGCCGCACCCATCAAATTCGCGTGCATACAGCGGAAATAAAACATCCCATTGTCGGCGACCCGATGTACAGTTCCAACCGTTCTATCGGCGTCAATTTAACCGGACAAGCCCTCCACGCATGGCGGCTGACTTTGCAGCATCCCGTAACAGGAGAATTAATAGAGGCGATCGCGCCTTTACCCGATCAATTCAACACCCTGCTAAAAATATTGCGGTTGCGGGCTAATATTTGATATTTTGGGCAGTTAACACTGGTAAAGTCTGTACTATAAACATTTTTTCCCCTTCCTTTTTTCTTGATTAAACTTCTTGCCTAAATCTTTGATGTAAGAGGGAAACCGCAGATGAAAGCAGATGCACGCAGATGCACGCAGATACATTTAAAGATAGGAGAGCGAAGAAGGGCTTCAATTCAAGTCTAATATTTATCGGTTAAATCCTGTAGATCGATCGTTGCCGAACTTCCTTCTTTCGCCAAAAAGTATGAGTCCCGAGTTTTGGATTCCAAGTTTATCAAAAAACTTAAACCTCAAAACTCAAGACTCAAAACTCTCTCAGCCTAAAAGCCGATCGATTCAGTCGATGCCCGACACAAATAATCGCATCAGGGCAGCATCAATTACCGGCGACGGGGAACCATCGTGTCGATATTGATATTAGCTAGAGGCACGCGCTGCGGCGGAGTAGCAGGCATGGGCATATTGCGCGCCATACCCAAATAGTTCGACGGATCGCCAGCCTTCGCCTGCTGTTCTTGAGGAACAAAACGGCGGACACTTGTCTGCCAGATGATTTGCGGGAAGCCAAGCTGCGAACGGTGGTACTCGCCGTAGCGGGGCGTTTTCAAGTTGAAAGGAGTTTCCCCTCCAACTCGCTGAGGCAAAATTCGGCGCTGCTGGTAAGGTATTGTGTCGTAGCCGAACTTATCCAGGTACTCTTCGCTATTGATCAACTCGTCAATAAAGCCTTGAGGCCCCTTATTGGCTACTACGATCGACCAAGCAATCTTTTCGCGCTCGCTGTACACATCCCGGCCCAAAATGCGCTGCACGCACATTTCTACAAACCGATAGTTGCTGTTAGTTTGGTAATTCCGCTCTAGGAAAGGAGCCGAAATCGCCAAACCGCGAATAAAGTCCCGCACAGTAATTTGGCCGAACTTGAGTTGCGACTCCAAAGACTTTTGGCGGTTGCTCTTGAGGATTTGGTGTTCGCTGTAAATCTGGCGATATCCAGCCCAAATCAAATTTTCCATGTCTCCAGACGAGAGCACATTTTCAGTTGTGAAAATTCTGGGCTGCTCGTCGCTCCCTGTTTCAAAACCAGCTACGCGCTGGTTTTGGCTTTTGGGGGCGTAGTTTATCAAAGGTAGCGCCACGTTAAAATCTCCGTTATCTCAAATTTCAGAAATAGTTGACACCGCGAGCTGCCAGCATAACGGATACAACTAACCAACATACAGATTAGGGGATTCCCGCAATCTAAATCTGATTTTCCTGAATTTTTGCAACAATCTGTAACATTTGTTGACTTTCGGGAAGGAAGAGGGAAGAAGGAAAAGGGGAGAGGGAAGTTATGCACAAATAAGGCTCGTTCCCCGGAAGCGGGAAGGAACGCCGCTCGGCGAGGCTTTGCCTCGTCAAACAGGAGGCAAACGGCTTCCGCCACCCAGGCCAAGCTGGGGGAACGAGCTTGAGAGCCGGGGAACGAGCTTACAAATTACCACCCCAGAGCCGAATAAAACTCGCTGTCGGCCACTCGATCTGCTGCGGGTTCTGATGCTGCATCCGAGTCTGGTTGCACCCGAATTTCGGTACAAAATGTCGATGTGCTGAAACCGCCAAAGCGCTTTACGGTACTCGTCCGCATCCGCACGTTCGGATTAGCAAACCAAAAACGCTCGATCGAACTCATCGTCTCGTATTCGGTAATCAGCAGCAGCCCATCCTCGTCATCCATCTCAAAACGGCCCGCTACCGGCACAATTTCCGCATAGCCGCGTTCCCGCAACATCAAACCCTGCCGCGGATTTTCAGGATCGGGGACGATCGCGAACACCGTAGACCCTTTATGATTCTCGTCATCCTTATCCCACGCCATCGAGCCGTGCCAAGTCACAAAAGCCCCCCCAGCAGCCCGGCTCGGATCGACTTCGTGCATCTTGCAAATCTCGGCGACTCTGGCGTCATCCGCATCTAGGGCTGTTACCTGAATATTTGAATCCCCTATCTCCGCTTGACGAAAAGCCAGGTGGTGAGTGCTGCGCTGAGAACGCCACTCCCCAGCGCTGCTCTGAAAAAACTCCATTGCATCCATACAAACTATCTCCTTTGGCTTAGGCTTCCCGGTCTTTACGCCTTTTTATGATAAAGCTCCCCCCACTTAGATGTACTTTTGCTACACAAATTAGTCTCAAAATGTCTACTTTGGACATATTGTCAAGGGAATGTTATGATAGTTTACAATGTAGGAGAGACAACAAATCCTGCAAAACGTCATTTCGATCGATCTCGCATTAATCTCAGCAAACTGGAGGAGCGATTTATGGATATGTCTACAACCAACCTCAGCATGGAACAGCAGTTCAAACTGCAAGTGCTGCGCGAAGAAGTCAAAAGGTTAAGCCAAGACCAAGCTCAGGAATACTTGCTCGAAGTTATGCGGCAAAACATGGTAAAAGAAAACCTGTTAAAGCATTGGATGAAGAATATGTGAACTCTGCGAGCATTTCTTCACAAAAATCAGTGCCTTGTATCTGCAAAAACTACGATCTAGCTTTTAATCATAAAATCCAGAATCCCGCTGTCTCCAAGACAGCGGGATTCTCAATTCAGAAAAGTTTTACGCAGTTTTTTTTGTCGCTACCAGACTCAGCAAATTAAATGTTTTTAGTCTCAAGCTTAAGAGACGAGAGTTTGTGTAGCGCGATTGTTTCAAGCTGTCGGGGGATCAACCAAAACGGCCGCTGACATAATCTAAAGTAGACTCTTCCTTCGGACTTTGGAAAATTATCTCAGTCTTGTCACACTCCACCAGATAGCCAAACCGCTTCCCGTCGTCAGAAAGTTTAGCATTAAAAAAAGCAGTCAGGTCAGAAACCCGAGAAGCCTGCTGCATATTGTGAGTAACGATCACAATGGTATACTTCTCCTTGAGTTCCCGCATCAACTCCTCAATCTTAATCGTAGAAATCGGGTCAAGAGAAGCGCAAGGTTCATCCATTAACACTACATCAGGATTAATCGCGATCGCCCTAGCAATACACAAACGCTGCTGCTGGCCGCCCGAAAGAGAAAAACCGCTTTGCTTCAGCTTATCCTTCACCTCATCCCACAAATAAGCTTGGCGGAGCGACTTTTCCACCAGCTCATCCATATCCCCCTTGTAATTGTTCACCCTCGCACCGTAAGCAATATTGTCATAAATCGACTTCGGGAAAGGATTCGGCTTTTGAAACACCATCCCAATCTTGCGGCGCACCTCCACAGCATCAACATCAGGATCGTAAAGATTTTGACCGTAGTAATCAATTCTACCCTCTAAACGAAAACCGCTCACTAAATCGTTGAGGCGGTTAAAACATCGCAGAATTGTACTTTTACCGCAGCCAGACGGCCCGATCAAGGCAGTAATCCGATTTTTAGGAATCTCCATACAAACATTTTTAACTGCGTGAAAAGCGCCGTAAAAAATATTGATATTCTCTGTCCGCAAAACTGTTTCCGTTTGCTTGTCTAAATCCATCATCATACAGGTAACAATCCAATCGAATTTTACAAATGACCAATAACAACTGACCAATAACAACTGACAAATGACCAATAACAACTGTCAACTGTCAACTGTCAACTGTCAACTGATTAATACACTTTTTTGTGAGTAGCCCAGCGAGAAAGAATACTCGTCAGCAAAACCATAAACACCAAAATCAAAGATGCAGCCCAAGCCAATTCTTTCTGTGCCTTAAAAGGAACCGTTGCAAAGTTGTACACCAAAACCGAAAGACTCGGAGTTGGCTTATCAAATCCTGCCGGCCAAAAAGGCGAATTCAGCGCCGTGAAAATCAAAGGAGCAGTTTCTCCAGCAGCGCGAGCAATTGCCAGGGTGACACCCGTTAAAATAGCCGGAATTGCAGCAGGCAAAACCACCTGCAATACCGTCTGATAATTAGAAGCACCCACACCAACCGACGCCCATCTAATATCTTGCGGGACGATTTGTAGAGCTTCGTCAGTAGTCCGCACAATCGTGGGCAACATCAGCACGGCCAGCGCCGCACCCCCTGCAATTGCCGAAAAACCTCCCATATTTACCACGAACAAACCGTAGGCAAATACCCCGGCAATAATCGAAGGAACGCCGCTGAGGACATTAGTAGCAAAGCGCACCCAGCGAGCTACTTCGCCGCTGCTGAACTCCGACAAATAAACTGCTGCCAATACACCAAAAGGAACAGCAATTAAAGAAGCTATTCCCACCGTCATCAATGTACCGAGAATTGCATTAGCAATCCCGCCTCCCGACAGTCCGGGCGGCGGCGGCAGCTTGGTAAACAAGTCTAAATTCAGGCGATTGAAACCTTGTACGGTGACGTAGGAAAGCACTGCAAACAAAGGCAGCAGAGTAATGGTCAGACTAGCTCCAGCCAGTACAGTCATTGCCAGATTAAACAGCGCTTGCGGGCTGTTTTTAACCTTTTTCAAACTGCCTGTTTTCGATACCAAAGGATTCTCGTCGGAGACGCTATTTGACATAAACTAAAACTGTGTAGGAAATGGCGGCAAACTTCTAGTTGTACTTGGCTCTTACTTGAGAAACAATCCACTCTGCCAAAATATTAACAATCAGTGTCATAATAAACAGAATTAGCCCAGTGTACATCAGAGCTGCTACTTGCAACCCCGATGCTTCCGCAAACTGATTTGCCATCAAAGAAGCAATAGTATTTGCAGGAGCTAGCACAGAAAGACTTAACTGATTGGAATTGCCAATTAACAGAGTTGCAGCCATTGTTTCTCCCATAGCGCGACCGAGCCCGAGCATAATTCCGCCGACAATGCCGGAAAAAGCCGCCGGTACGAGCACTCTAAAAATTGTTGTCCAGCGAGTAGCTCCTAAACCGAGAGATGCTTGCCGCAATTCGGGCGGGAGACTTGCCAAAGAGTCGCGGGAGATAGCAGTAATAATGGGCAAAGTCATGATTCCCAAAATTACTCCGGCTGGCAACATTCCCGGACCCACTGGCGAGGTGCTAAAAATCGGCAGCCATCCGAAAGTGCCGTTGAGAAACTTGCCGAGAGTGGTAATCAGGGGAATCAGTACAGCAATTCCCCACAAACCGTAGACTACGCTGGGAATGGCAGCTAAAAGTTCTACTAAAAAAACCAAAGCTGTGCGGACTGGCACCGGCAAAAAATCTTCGCTCAAGAAGATTGCAGTCCCTACTCCTAATGGTACTGCAATTAGGAGCGCGATCGCCGAACTGACGATCGTCCCGTAAATCATCGGCAGCGCACCGTACTCTTCTTTAACCGGATTCCAGCTACTGCCAAACAGAAATCCCAAACCGTACTGTTGAATCGCCGGTAAAGCCCTGTAAGCAACGGTGAGGGCGATTACCAGCAAAATTACACCAACTCCTATGCCCAAAATCCGCGTGAGCCAGATAAACCCTTGGTCTAAGGATTTTTCTGCTTGAGAGCGGGAACGGCTCTGCGATCGCGCCCTGCTGTTAGTATCTGAAATCATAGAAAAAAAAACCAAATATATAGTACCGGAAAATAGCCTGTTTCGGAAAAAGCTGGAAGGAAGCAGAAAGAAAGACGATAAATAAAATCACAGAGGGGCGGGTTGATTAATCCCCTGACTTTTCAACAAATATTTCCGATCAACCCGCCCGTTGTATTTTGAAAGAGGTAGAGGGCGATTTACCGCCCAAGCGGGGCGGGTTGATCGGATTATTGATTTTAGGCAATTATGGTTTGTGAAACCCGCCCCTACACAGATGCACCGATTGTTACATAGAAGAGGGGCGGATTTATTAATCCCCTGACTTTTTAACAAATATTTCTGGTAAAACCCGCCCCACAGAAATATCTCTCTTCGTTCTTCCTGATTTTTACCCGCACGCGCAATGCCGAAGGGCTTTTTTCCCTCTGACAACGGACAACAGTCAACAGTCAACAGTCAACTGTCAACAGTTACTATTTGGCAACCTCAATCTTGTAGTCTGGGCTGATGCCGTCAGCGGCCGCAGCTACTTTTTCTTTAACGTTTTGGGGCAGAGGAACGTAGCCCAATTCGGAACTAACTTTTTGACCTTCATTCAAGCCGTATTCAACCATTGCTTCGATGGTTTTGGCTTTGTTGGGGTCAGTAACTGTTTTGGGGACGAGCATCCAAGTGTAGGTGACAATTGGATAGGATTGAGCGCCTTCGGGGTCTTCGATAAATGCTCGGAGGTTTTCCGGCATGGGCACAGTTGCTAAAGCTTGAGAAGCTGATTCGTCGGTAGGTGCGACAAAGCTGCCTGCTTTGTTTTCCAAAGATGCAAATTTGACATTGTTGTTTTTGGCATAGCCGTATTCTATGTAGCCGAGGCTGCCTACGGTTTGCAGAATTTGGGCTGTGACGCCTTCGTTGCCTTTGGCGCCTACGCCTACGGGCCACTGTACTGTTTTGCCGTCGCCTACTGCACTTTTCCAGTCGGGGCTGATGGCACTCAGGTGTTTGGTGAAGACGGCGGTTGTACCGCTACCGTCGGAACGGTGGACGATGGTGATGGCTTGGTCTGGCAATTTCGCGGTCGGGTTGGCGGCTGCAATTTTGGGGTCGTTCCAGTTGGTAATTTTACCGGCGAAGATATCTGCGTAAACATCCCGTGGCAGTTTCAGTGGTTCGGTTAAGTCTGGCAGGTTGTAGCCGATGACGATGCTGCCGGCTGTCATGGGCAGCAAGAGCACGCCTTTGTCTGCTGGAACTTTGGCGATTTCGTCGTCTTTCATGCCGGTGTCGCTGGCCCCAAAGTCTACTGTGCCTTTGGTAAATTGTTCGACTCCGGCGCCGCTGCCTACAGATTGATAGTTAATTTGTACTTTGGGGTTGATTTTGTTGAAGTCTTGAAACCAACGCTGGTACAGAGGGGCGGGGAATGAGGCGCCGGCTGCGGTGATGGCTACGTCTGAGGCTAGGGCGAGTTTGGTGTTTTCCGCTGTGCCGGTGGCTGCAACGGGGGATGCCCCGGGGGATGCTGCGGTGTCGCCGGGGGTGGGGCTGCTTGTGGTTGTGCTGCCGCCGCCGCAAGCTGCTAAGCTGAGGGCGATCGCCGTAGCGGAAATTGCTGTAGTCAGACGGTTTGGATTAATCAAGTTGAGACGAAAAAGCATAGGTATAAAAAATCTGCGATCGTTATATGGGTGTCCGGCATCAGCATAGCGCGCAAAAGTAAAGATTAGGTTAAGAATCTTTACACTCGATCGCAATTTAATATTAATTAATATTATTAATGTTATTAATGAACTTGACAGTATTGACTTTGTAAGGTATATAGCGGATAAATTGGTACGGAAACCAGCAGTCGATCGCCCGATCGCGAAAAATTCCCGATTAAACGATCGCAAGATCCAGGCTTGAGAACCAGAAAACCATATAATGGTGGTTTTTTTGACAGTAGTGTTAGTATTAAGAATTTAAAAGCTGCGGGCATGGAAGCCTGCCTCGGACAAATGCCTTCTGCCTTCAACCTTCTGACCAATGCCGTTTGATGATAATGCCTGCTCCTATTGAATTAATCTGGGCTGTTATTGGTTTGCTGCTGACGATAGGAGGCACTTTTTTGCCTGCATCTGTCACAATTCCGATTGGGTTGTGGGACGATCGAGGACTTCAGGCGTACTCTTTAGGTGTTACCTATCAAATTGGAGCCGTTTTGCTAGTAGGCTGCATGGGGGGAAAAAATGCTGCGGCTCTCTCGCAAATTGCTTATTTGGCATTAGGATTAACTTTGTGGCCAGTTTTTTCTCAAGGCGGCGGCATCGGCTATCTCAAAGAAGCGAGTTTTGGCTATTTGCTGGGTTTTGTCCCCGGTGCTTGGGTGTGCGGCTGGGTGGCTTTTAAGGTGGCTTCGCGGCTGGAATCTATGGCTTTTAGCTGTTTGTGCGGTTTGTTCACTGTTCACGCGATCGGCTTAATTTATCTGATTTGTACCTACTGGCTGCCTCCGGCAAAAAAAACACCTTTATTCGATGAGATTCTTAAATATTCGGTTTATCCCCTGCCGGGACAATTGGCGGTAGTTTGTGCGATCGCAGTGCTGTCATTTACTTTACGCCGCTTGATGTTTTATTAATTGGGGAATTGGGAATTGGGAATTGGGAATAGGTAATCGGGAATTGGTAATTGTGCAAAATAAGGTTATACTGTCATTGCCCAACGGGAGAGTCATCTCGCTGCGGCTGGGATTGCTTGGCTGCACGGCATTCTGCTGGCAATCACCAGCGAAATTTGAGTAAATTATCCCATGCCCGATGCCCCATTTTCTATTGCCTAATTCATGCGTTTTAAAAGAAATCCCTTGTTCTGGGTGGCTGCTGTTATCAGTTTAGTTTTAGACCACCTGGCTAAGTTTTGGGTGGTGCAAAATTTTGAGTTGACGGTTCCTCCGCAGACGCAGCCGCTGTTACCCGGAGTGTTTCACTTCACTTATGTTGTTAATACCGGTGCGGCTTTTAGTTTGTTCAGCAATGGCGGGGCGATTTGGTTGCGCTGGCTGTCTTTGGGCGTTAGTGTCGGATTGATTGTGCTGGCTTGGTTCGGGCCGCGAATTAACCGCTGGGAACAAGCTGGCTACGGTTTGATTTTGGGGGGAGCACTGGGGAACGGGATCGATCGATTTGTTTCGGGCCATGTTGTAGATTTTATCGATTTTCGGATAATTCGGTTCCCAGTGTTTAATCTGGCAGATGTGTTTATTAATGCTGGGATTATCTGTTTGCTGATTGCAACTTTTCACAGTGCACCGCCGACTCCGAAAAGTCAGGACGATCGCAATTCTATTTCAGAGTAACTTTTAATAAATCAATCGATTTTAGATTTTAGATTTTAGATTTTAGATTTTAGATTAACCAGCCACGGGCTGTACCGTTCAATCGATTTTAGATTTTAGATTTTAGATTTTAGATTTTAGATTTTAGATTAACCAGCCACGGGCTGTACCGTTCTCAGGTTTATCGGATGCGGAGCTTTTTTTGCTGATCCGCTGATGAATCCGGCGACCTCGCAAACAATTGCTTTCGGTCATTTGTCAGTTATCTCTTACCTGAATATCTAGGTGTCAACTTCAGATTAGAGTCATTTATGAGCTATAATTAGATTCTTTATTGCTAAGGCTAAACTTGCGCGCGATCGAAAGCAATTTGGTCACAAACCCCCGGATTTATCTATGGGATAAATTCCATAATCTAAAATCTAAAATCTAAAATCTAAAATCGGATGACTCCTAATCCCTTTGGTCAAGAACGCTTACTATTTGCCCCAGCAACCCCCGATGCTGATGCTATCCCGACTATTTTTGCTTTTCCCAACGAGTACACTGTTGGTATTACCAGTCTCGGCTATCAGATAGTGTGGGCAACTTTGGCTGTGCGATCGGATATTGAAGTGGGCCGTTTATTTACTGATATCCGCGAACAACTTCCCCGACATCCAGAATTACTGGGATTTTCGCTTTCTTGGGAACTCGACTATGTAAATATTCTCAATTTATTGGAATCTCTAGAAATTCCGATTTGGGCGTCAAGACGAACTGATAATCATCCGATAGTATTCGGCGGGGGGCCAGTTTTTACTGCTAATCCAGAACCTTTTGCCGATTTTTTTGATGTGATTTTGCTGGGAGATGGCGAACATCTCATAGACAATTTTATTGATGCTTGTAAAGAAGTCCGTACCGCCGACAGACAAACTAAATTGCGGCATTTAGCCCGAGTTCCAGGAGTTTACGTCCCCAGTTTGTACGAAGTAACTTATCTTGATGCGGCTGAGGGTATTAAATCGATTCAGCCTGTCGATTCGGAAATTCCCAGTGTGGTTGAAAAACAGACTTATCGCGGCAATACTTTATCTGCTTCCACTGTGGTGACAGAAAAAGCGGCTTGGGAAAATATTTACATGGTGGAAGTGGTTCGGAGTTGTCCCGAAATGTGCCGTTTTTGTTTGGCAAGTTATCTGACTTTGCCGTTTAGAACTGCGAGTTTGGAGGATTCGTTAATTCCGGCGATCGATCGCGGTTTAGCTGTGACTAATCGTTTGGGTTTGTTGGGTGCTTCAGTCACTCAGCACCCGGAATTTGAAGCGTTGCTGGATCGTTTGAATCACCCGAAGTACGACGGCGTGCGGCTGAGTCTTTCTTCGGTAAGGACGAATACGGTGACAGTTAAATTGGCAGAAATATTGACAAACAGAGACAGCAAATCTGTGACAATTGCGGTGGAAAGCGGGAGCGATCGCCTCCGCAAAATCGTTAACAAAAAACTCACAAATGACGAAATAATTCAAGCTGCTATCAATGCTAAAGCTGGCGGCTTAAAGGGAATTAAACTTTACGGGATGGCGGGAATTCCCGGCGAAGAGATGGAGGATTTAGAGGAAACGGTGGCAATGATGCGGGCGATTAGAAAAGCTGTTCCCGGTTTGCGGTTGACTCTGGGATGCAGCAGTTTTGTCCCGAAATCTCACACTCCTTTTCAGTGGTTTGGAGTGAATAAAGATGCGGAGAAGAGGCTGAAGTTTTTAGATAAAGAATTGCGGAAGTTAGGTTTAGAATTTAGACCTGAAAGCTATAACTGGTCGGTGATTCAGGGGTTGCTCTCCAGGGGCGATCGGCGGTTGTCTCGGCTGTTGGAATTAGTGCGGCATTACGGCGATACTTTAGGGAGTTATCGACGGGCTTTTAAGGAGTTGCGGGGACAGTTGCCGGAGATGGATTTTTATGTTTTTCAAGAGTGGGATTTAGAGCAGGTTTTGCCTTGGAGTCATTTAAAAGGACCGCTACCGGAGGCGACTTTGAAGAAACATTTGGCTGAGGCGATGAGTCATACAACACGACAGCAAGATCGAGAATGTGAGAATTCACTAAGTCCCGTTTAGTAAATTAGATTATAATAGTCTCATGCGTGTCATTAGCCGAAAACGACTAAAAGAATTTTGGGAAACACACCCCAATTCTGAAACAAGTCGGTTGCTGTGGTATCAGCGTAGTTGTGATGCTGAATGGCAAAGTTTAGTAGATATTCGTAAAGTATTTCCTTCGGCTGACTTAGTAAGTAACTTTACGGTATTTAATATTGGTGGCAATAACTATCGGTTAATTGCTTTTATCGATTATGAATACCAGATAGTGTTTGTCCGCTGTGTTTTAACTCATGCAGAATATAATAAGGAGAACTGGAAAAATGACGACTGGTTTGAAAACTCCTAGTAGCTACTATATCGAGATAATCACAACTTTTCCACCGCGTCCAATTACTTGTGAAGCTGAGTTGATTGCTACACAAAATCGGATTGATTCTATTTTGAGTCGGAGCAATCTCACGCAGGACGATCGGGATTACTTAAACGTGTTGGGTACTCTTGTTTATGATTACGAACAAAAACACGAGCCAATGCCAGTCTTGAAAGGTATCGCACTACTGAAAGCATTGATGGTTGAAGACAATATTCAAGAAAAAGATTTGGTTGATATTTTTGAATCCGAGTCTTGGGTATCTGAGGTGATGAATGGAAAGCGGGAACTGACGGCGGGTCAAATTCACAAGTTAGCTAAGTTTTTCCATCTTTCCCCTGTGGCATTTCTTGAGTATAATTAATTGCCAGGATACAGGGCTGAGTGACGCACTATAATACAATTATGCCAGAAGTCCAACCCAAGGAAATTCAGCGTTATGTCACCTCAGATGGCAGAGTACCTTTCGCTGAGTGGTTTGATTCCTTCAAAGATACAAACACTCAAGCCAAGATTCGATCTAGGCTAAATCGGGTTGTTACTGGTAATTTGGGAGACTATCGTTCAGTTGGAGAAGGAGTTTGCGAACTCAGAATAGACTATGGCCCTGGTTTCCGAATCTATTTTGGGCAAGTTGGAACAACAATTGTGCTTCTCCTCTGCGGTGGAGATAAAAGCACTCAAAACCGAGATATCCTCCAAGCAAAAGAATACTGGACGATTACAACAGGATTTAAAACAATGGCTAAAAGTATTCCCGATCATCCGTTTTTGATTGAATCTCTGAGAAAAAACCCGGCATTGTCAGCCGCCTATATAACGGCGACATTAGAGGAGGAAGAGCCGGAACCTGAACTGCTAAAACGAGCTCTGGGCGATGTAGCAGAAGCTCTAGGTCAACCAAAAATGACTCCCGAACAATATGAATTGCACTTAAAAAAACTGGATGAAGTGCTGTCGCAGCAAGGAAGTGATGCGATTTACAATCTGGGAACTTGGCTGAATGCTTTGGGATTGAAACTAACTGTTGCTGTTTGTACTGATACAGAGGATAATACTGCAAATGCTGAAACGAAATCCGAAATAACTGTTTAACTTAATTTAGAAAATGCCCAATTTTAAATACTCGTCGCTGATTAATGCCACCGTTGAAACTGTCTGGAACTTTCACGAAAGGCCCGACATTCTGCAACTTTTGACTCCGCCTTGGCAACCTGTGAAAATCATTCGCCGCGAAGGGGGACTTGATGTGGGTGCTGTATCAGAATTTCGCCTGTTATTGGGGCCGATTCCTGTAAAGTGGGTGGCGACTCACACTGAGTGCGAACAATATCGCTTGTTTGTTGACGAACAAACTGAGGGGCCAATGGCAAGTTGGACTCACCGACACGAGTTTACCTCAGAAAATGGCAAGACTAGATTGACAGATGCGATCGCATTTTCAATACCAGGCGGCCCGATTGTCGATTTGTTGTTAGGTTGGTGGGTGGAAATGCGGTTAACAGATATGTTTCGCTACCGCCACGAAGTTACAAAAAGAGAGTGCGAGAAAAATGCAAACAACGGCTGAATATTACTGTGCTTTCTGCGGCGAACCGAGTACAACTTTTGTTGATATCAGCGGTGGTATGGAGCAATCATATATCGAAGATTGTCAGGTTTGCTGTCGCCCGAATGTTCTTTATGTCCGAATAGATGAAGATACTCTCGATATTGAAATAGATACTGACTATCAAGAATAAGTGACTATAAAAATGTAGGAATTGCGTTTGATGGTGGCTTGGTAGAATTCATAAATCTTGAAGCTGCTGCTTCTACGAAAGCCTTAAAAATTCTAGAGTTGAACGAACAGTTTGGCGACATTTCCGGGTGCCATTGAATTGCTATCATCCAAGGGTGATAGCAGTGCTCCATTGCTTCTACCAAAGTGTCAGGTGCATTGGCTACTATTTGCCAATCGGATGTTACCTTTCTCACTGCTTGATGATGCCAGGAAACAACGGTTGTTGAAGTTTTTCCCATAATTTTTGCTAACCGACTGTTGGGATCAATTTCAATGGTATGCTCGATCGCGCGCGGGGGAATTCCCGATCCGTGATTAACCTCGTCTCCGTAAGCATCCGGTACGTGAATCACCAAACTGCCGCCGCTGGCTACGTTCAACATTTGCATTCCCCGGCAAATCCCCAACACAGGTATGTCAGCCTTCAAAGCTAGCTTTGCTAAGCTTAATTCAAAATTGTCGCGTTCTGCATTAACCGAGTAAACAGTGCGATCGACATAACCGCCATAAAGTTCTGGGTTGATATCTCCGCCACCGGAAAAAATCAAACCGTCTACTGCATCCAAAATACTAGCCGGATCTAATTGATGGGGCGGCAGTAAAATCGGAATGCCACCAGCAGCCTGAACTGCATCAATATAAGTTCCATTTAACCGATATTCGCCTGCTGGACAGCGGTTGTATGTTGTGATCCCAACGATAGGAAATTTTTTCATTTGCTAGAGACGGGGAGATAATTATTTACATTAATACTCTGATTTAGCACTGATTTGTAATCAGTGTTTTCTAGGCGGGCTAGGAGCAACTGATCGCAATAAAACTTACTTATTCTGGAACAGGCCGGAAAGCCTGTTTCTTGTCTGATTACTTGTAATTGATTCCTACATTAAACTGAAAATCATTTGCACTGCTGTCTAATTTGTAACAGTTTCAGTATTAGTCTCCGGCAGCCGTTTGCGCGTGCACAGATAAGCCAGCGGTCCGAACAGCGGCACTAATGTTACCCCCCAAAATGCTGTAGAGTTCTGCATTCCTCGGCGCGCCATATCGTCTGCCAACAAAGCCGGAAATAGCAGGCAAAGCATACAAAAATCTAAACTCATTACATGGATAAAGCGGGTAGTCTGCCACTGTTCAATAAAATCATACCAATCGCCTTTTGTCAAGCCAAAGGCAACTAAACCAACAGCAGCTAATGTTAAGAAAATTCCAGTAAAACGGGAGTCTAATATCTTTAAAAAGATATTTTTTTGACCGGGAAATTCTGGATTCGGTTCGCGCAGGGCTAAATAAGGCAGCAAGGCAACGGCGCCGACGCCAAAGGATAAAGTGGCAAATAACCATGCAGGTATTTTCTGGCCCCTGCCGTCAGCAAATAAGACGCAAGTGTAGATGAGCGGCCAGACTCCCATGAGGTTGAATAACGCTACAATTAAAGGGTTGATGTCTGCTATTTGGCCTGTGGAAATATTGGTAATTAGCGTGATGGTTTTTTCTGGGCTGTCGGGTGGTGCAAATACAAAGGCGTAGGTGATAAATGCAATCCAAAGCAGCCCAAATCCAATTTTTATGAACATAGTTAGTTTTCTTACTTCTGATATTACTATAGCAAGCTTAAAGGGTTTTTGAATAAGAGTTTTTTTATTTACCGCTCTTGACGCTCTTGACGCAGAGGAAGAGAGGAGAATATCTGAATGTATTGCTATTTGGTATTGCGGGTTTTGGGTAGATTGCTGAATTTTTGCATAAATTGGCGATCGATCCAATCTTTCCAGTACCACAGTAGCGCCGATTCCCACATGAAATTGCCGCGAGATGCGATCGCCCTTTTATTCCCAGTACCGATTAACCCTAAGTATTGTTCCTGCGGTGCAAATGGTTTGAGCGGTTTTCCCAATAAAAACTGCTGCAAGTTTTCAAACAGCGGTTTGCCCTGACGCACGGCAAACACGCCTGCTTTGGGACGGGGATAATTAACCATCGCGGCGATGTCTCCCGCCCCAAATACGTTGGGGTGAGAGACTGATTGCAGGCAATCGTTGACTTGCATGAAGCCGTTTGAGTCGGTGGCTAAACCGGATTCTCTTATCCAATTGGCTGCCGATGCTTGTGTCACCCAAAAAATGCGATCGCACTTTAATTCTAAACCCGATTTGCAGGAAACTTGGGCATTGGGCATTGGGCATTGGGCATTGGGCATCGGGCATTCTTGATTATCTTCTATGTCAATCGTTTCTGGCTTTTCTATAGCACTAACTTTTTCCATTAAATGCAGTTTAATCCCGCGACTAATCAGAATTTCTTTCAGGCGGCGACGCACTCGATGGTTATGTGCAGGCATTAATTCAGCACCGCTGTGAAACAAATGAATTTCTGATGATAAGTTTTCTAATTTTTCTTCCCTCGGACTTCTTCCCTCGGACTTCTTCCTTCTTCCTTCTTCCCTCGGACTTCTTCCCTCGGACTTCTTCCTGACATCCGTTACATCCGTTACATCCGTTACAGAATCCGTTGCCGAACTTCCCTCTTCCTTTCCCAATCTAGATTGCATATTTAATGCTAATTCTACGCCGCCGGCACCGCCGCCCACAATGACAATTCGCAGCGGTTTTTCGGGATGATTTTGCCTTTCTGAAATTAACTGATTCCAACTAGCTAAAAACTCCGGTACCGGTTTAGCTGCAATTGCATATTCTGCGGCACCCGGCACAGATAAAGTCGCAGGAGTGCTGCCAATATCCACAGAAAGCACATCAAAATTAACCGGAGGGCGTGTTTGACAAATAACTAAATTTTTGTTAAGGTCGATCGCGATCGCCCGATCGACCAATATTTGACACCCGGCAAATTCAGCGAGCGATCGCAAATCGATGTGACATTCATCGTAATTGTAAAACCCGGCAACGTGCCCCGGTAGCATCCCCGAATAAGGCGCGTGCAGCACGTCGCTAACCAGAGTCACACGCACTCCCGGCAGGGGTTTGATACCGAACATTTTTAATACGATAGCATGACTGTGACCGCCACCAATTAAGACTAAATCTTTCACAATTACAGATGTTAGATCGAGATGTTCTTTCCCCGATATTGTACAGCACTTGCACTCCTGGGGCCGCACTGTCCGGTCAGGATATCTGGCAGTGCGTAATTAATGATTTCCCAGCAGTTAGACAGAATGCTGTCACTTACCCTCTGTCTCAGAGATTATACTGAGCTCAGTTGCGATCGCATAACATCAATTCACCTATTTCAGTTAACCGATTCCACATTCAGCGCAAATGGCTGTAGACTGTAGAGCGACCAAATTTTATCACCAAATTATGCCGGGGTGTGTTTCAATAGCTAACTCACCATTCAAAACTATGACATTACGCATCCTTCCGCGCAGTTGGCAGCGATCGATTAAAACTCTTTTCCCGCTTCTGTTTGCCCTCTCATTCATTATAGTATTGCTGGCGAACAACTTGATTCCGGCGATCGCCCAGCAACCCCGCCAGGAAATTCGCGGCGTTTGGATGACGACAAACGACAAAGACATTCTCAGAGATCGTCGCAAACTAGGAGATGCTGTCAGCCAACTAAAGCGGTTAAATTTCAACACTATTTATCCTGTAGCCTGGAATTCTGGCTATGCAATGTATCCCAGCTATGTAGCGCAGCAAAGAGACATTCAACCCTTTGTTTACAGAGGGTTAGACGGACAAGATATGATCGCCGATTTAATCGCTCAAGCTCACCGGCAAGGCCTGCTAGTAATTCCTTGGTTTGAGTTTGGTTTCATGGCTCCTCCCACCTCAGAATTAGCCTTAAATCATCCAGATTGGCTGACACAAAAACAGGACGGCAGCCAAACATCAAACAGCGCAGGTGGCGAAGTAGTTTGGCTCAATCCCTTTCATCCCGAAGTGCAGAAATTTATTACCGAACTCGTACTCGAAATCACCACTCAATACAACGCCGACGGCATTCAATTTGACGACCACATGAGTTTGCCGTCGGAATTTGGATACGATGAGTACACAGTTGCTTTGTATACCAAAGAAACAAAAAAAGCTCCGCCAAAAGATTTTCAAAATCCAGCATGGGTGCAATGGCGAGCCAATAAAATTACCGCTTTTATGTCGCAGCTAAATCAAGCCGTCAAAGCAGTCAAACCCAATGCAATTTTCTCGATTTCTCCCAATTACTACGAGTTTGCTTACAAACATCACCTGCAAGATTGGCTGGCTTGGGTGCGTTTGGATATTGCCGACGAGCTAATCGTGCAAGTGTACCGTCCCAATTTAGAATCATTTGTAGAAAAAATTAACCGTCCCGAAATGCAAGAAGCACACCAAAAAATTCCCACCGGAGTTGGGATTATGACAGGTTTGAGAAATAACCCAGTACCGATTCAGCAAATTAAATCTCAGGTGCAAGCAGTCCAAGGATACGGCTTAGGCGTCGCTTTCTTCTACTACGAAAGCTTGTGGGAATCTGCACCAGAACCCATCGCAGTTCGACTTTCTCAATTTAGCGATTTCTTCCCGTCTTCTGCATTCCGAACAGCGCTACAAATCCCCAGACGCGCGGCGACTTTCCCTCCACCTGCACCACCCAAACCTGACCCCAAAGCTAAGCCGGAGCAACCTACGAAAAACAACACACCTTCGCCCTCGCCAACCACGTAAAAGAATTAAAAAGTAGGGTGCGCAATGCGCACCTTACCGCGATCTCAATCATTAATCATCAATAAAAATGCAAACTAACCAAAAAATTTTACTGCCAAAAATGGGCTGCGGCACTTGGGCTTGGGGCAACAGATTTCTCTGGGGCTACAATGAAAGTATGGACGAGGAATTGCAAGCTGCGTTCAATCTTTGCGTCAGCAGCGGTGTCACTTTATTCGATACCGGAGACTCTTACGGAACGGGGAAATTAAACGGACGCAGCGAACAGCTTTTGGGGCAGTTTTCTCAACAATATCAAGGTGCAAACAAAGACAGTATTTGTATTGCGACAAAACTGGCTGCTTATCCTTGGAGACTGACGCGACAATCAATGATCTCGGCTGGCAAAGCCTCTGCTTCGCGCCTCGGAAAAAATGTAGATTTGGTGCAAATGCACTGGTCAACAGCCAATTACGCTCCTTGGCAAGAGGGGGCTCTTTTAGACGGTTTGGCTGACCTTTACGAGCAAGGATTGGTTAAGGGAGTGGGCTTGTCTAATTACGGGCCGAAACGGCTGAAATGGGTACATCAAAGATTTAGCGATCGCCAAATTCCTATTGTTACTTTACAAGTGCAATATTCGCTACTTTCTACCTATCCCGTAACAGAACTCGGATTGAAAGATGTTTGCGATGAATTGGGGATAAAATTGATTGCTTACAGTCCTCTCGCCTTGGGGTTGCTGACTGGTAAATACTCGGAAAATGGCTCTATTCCTAAAGGTATCCGAGGTTTGGCGTGCAAGCAGCTACTTCCGGGAATGCGATCGCTTTTGGAGTGTTTGCGAGAAATAGCGGCATTCAGAAACAAGACTGTTTCGCAGGTAGCAATTAACTGGTGCATCTGCAAAGAAACTATTCCCATTCCGGGGGCGAAATCTGCGGCACAGGCGAGGGATAATATCGGTGCTTTGGGCTGGGAGTTGGACTCCGGCGAGATTGCCGAATTGGATAAGGTGGCGGCGAGTGTAGATAAGAAAATGGTGCAGAATATCTTTCAAACTCGGTAAGAAGACTCTCGCGTGGGGTGGGGGCGGGTTTATTTAAGCTGTCTGCATTCTTTAAATCTTTTGATGAACCCGCCCCTACAGGTTTTTGACTGCGGGTGCAAGAGATCCGGTTAAATAGATACGATCGCTGTAGGGGCGGGTTTTACAAACTATGATTGCCTAAAATCAATAATCTCATAAACCCGCCCCCACCGGATGCCACAATCTTTCATTGATTCGCACAAAAATTTTCCACACACCGCACAAACATTTCTACACCCATCCCCAGCGCAGTTTCATCAAAGTCAAAACGCGGGTGATGGTGCGGGTAATCCAAGTTTTTCTCTGGATTTGCTGAACCCAAAAAGAAATAGCAACCCGGCACTTCTTGCAAAAAGAACGACATATCCTCGCCGCCCATTGTTTGACATTCCGGCACGATTCCCGCAGGAGTTTCGACAACTGATTCTGCCACGCCGCGCACCAATTCAGCTATTCTCGAATCATTAATAACTGGCGGATAAAGCGCACAATAATCGAATTGGTAATTGGCCCCGTGACTCTGACAAATTCCCGCAATTACTTGCTCGATTCGCTTGGCAAAATAACCTTGATATGCTGGATTAAAATAGCGCACCGTGCCACCGATTTGAGCGGTGTCTGCAATGACGTTGTGGGTGTGGCCTGCGTGGAATTTGCCGACAGTTACTACCGCTGAGTCGATCGGGTCAACGTTCCGCGCGACAATTGCCTGCAAAGCGCTGACAATTTGGGCTGTAACTACGATCGAGTCCACAGTCTGATGCGGCATTGCGCCGTGCCCGCCTTTGCCAAAAATCGTGCAGTCAAAAACTTCCACAGCCGCCATCAGCGCGCCGCTGCGGACGCCGACAGTGCCCAAAGGCAGATTGTTCCACAAATGCAAGCCGACGATCGCATCAACATCAGGATTCTTCAAAACTCCCGCTTCAATCATCGGTTTTGCGCCCCCTGGCCCTTCTTCGGCGGGCTGAAAGATAAATTTTACTTTACCCGAAAAGCTGTGTTTGTGCTTGGCCAGATAACAAACAGTACCGAGGGCGATCGCAGTGTGGCCGTCGTGACCGCAAGCGTGCATAATTCCATCATGCTGCGATCGATAATCCACCTCATTTTCCTCTTGAATAGGCAAAGCATCCATATCCGCCCGAATTGCCAAAACCCGCCCCGGTTTGCCGCTGTCTACAGTGGCGACAATACCAGTTTTAGCAATATTAGTTTCATGCTCAATACCCCATTCCTGCAACTTTTGCGAGACAAACTGCGCCGTTAAATTTTCATCAAAACTCAACTCCGGTTTTTGGTGCAAAAGGCGACGCCATTCGACTAGCTGAGGCTGCAAATTTCTAATCTCCAGCCGCAATTGAGATAAATCGACAGAGGTTAAATTCGGTAAAGTAGAAACCATGTTTTATTCTCCTTTTTTTATTAACTTTGAGGTTTAGTCACTTAATAAATGCTAATTACTAATTATAGCAACCCTGAATAATTTGTGAAACTTTCTCGTCTCTTTCTCTGCGCTCTCTGCGCTCTCTGCGGTTAAAAGAAAATCTTCTTCAATCCTATCCCAGTTGTGCAGGAGATTTTTTTATGAACCGCAGAGGACGCAGAGTACGCAGAGGAAGAGAAGAATGAGAAAGAGAAGTGTTTAGAATAGGGTTATTTAGAAGTCTGAGGAACTAAATTAACCCCTGGCAGTAACTGTTCTAAATCTAAATCTGAAGCAACTTTAGCTAATTTAGCAAGGTCAGTCGGGTCATCTAAATGCGGCAAAATACCCAACACAGGTATTTGAGTCAGCGACTGGATCAAATCAACGGGCGCTAAATCGGCAATTTCTTGTTCGGAACAAGCTTTAACGCAATTGAGCACAATTCCTCTCAGCTTAAAACCAGTGTGTCTCGCGAGAGCAGCATTCGCCACAGCTTGCCCGATCGCCCCCAACCTCACAGGTACTACCAAAACCCCCCTCAGCCGCCAATCCCTGGCAATATCGGCCACCGTCAGTTCTCGCGTTACAGGCGAACCGAGTCCTCCCAAAGCTTCCACCAATACAAAATCCTTGCGCTCAGAGAGGCTTTGCCACGCCGTCCAAACCTTTTCGAGTTCGATATGTCTCCCCTCCCGTTCGGCGGCAATCGGCGGTGCTAGAGGCGCATCAAAGTGCAGCGGATTGAGTTCTTCGGGGGATTGGTCGAGGGCAAACAAACGGGTGTAGAGTTCGCGATCGCCCGTTCCCGTTTGCATGAGTTTCATAATTCCCAAACTGCGATCGGGAAAATACATTTGCCAATAAGCAGCCAGAGCGCTAGTCAAAACAGTTTTGCCCGCGTCGGTATCAGTTCCAGCAATTAGCAAGGAGTTCATTGACAAATAGCTAACAAATAATTGGCCTCAACATCAGTCTAGGGGAATTTTGCCAGAAGTTTAGAGTTCTGGCGATGGTGCGGGTGTTGGTTCCGGTTCCGGTGACGGCGCTGGTGTTGGTTCCGGTTCCGGTGACGGCGCTGGTGTTGGTTCCGGTTCCGGTTCCGGTGACGGTGCGGGTGTTGGTTCCGGTTCCGGCGACGGCGCTGGTGTCGGTTCCGGTTCCGGCGACGGTGCGGGTGTTGGCGCGGGTGTTGGCGACGGCGCGGGTGTCGGTTTGGGTGCGGGCGTCGGTTTGGGTGCGGGCGTCGGTTTGGGCGCCGGTTTGGGCGCCGGAGTCGGCGCTGGCGTCGGTTTGGGTGTCGGAGTTGGCGCTGGACTCGGTTCCGGCAAAGGTTCTGGGCTCGGTTCCGGCAAAGGTTCTGGACTCGGTTCCGGCAAAGGTTCTGGGCTCGGTTCCGGCAAAGGTTCTGGGCTCGGTTCCGGCAAAGGTTCTGGGCTCGGTTCCGGCAAAGGTTGCGGGGTTGGGGTTGGCAAAGGTTGCGGGGTTGGGGTTGGCAAAGGCAGCGGGTTTGGTACCGGAGTTAGTGTCGGCGTCGGACTTGTAAGTGCTGGCGGTGTCGGAGTGGGTTTGGGGCGCGAATTGTTGAGAAATGAACCTACTAAGGCCCAGGAACCGAAGCCCGTCAAGATTACTAAGCCCGCCAGCAGTCCGATCGCAGCAATGGGATTGTCCCAAAAAGAGCCGCCAACAGGCTCAATTAACGGGTCTGGCTGGTTTTGCGGGTGGGAACTCTCGGCGGCGGGTTCTGGCGGCCTGCCCACGGCCACCGTTGCTATTAGCGAAGGGTTTGTCTGCACCGCTGCTGGCGCGGGCGGTACAGTTGGCGGGCTGGGTTTAGGATTAGTTTGGGCGTCGAGTGCTTGGGCGACTTCGCTGACAGATTGATATCGATCGCCCGGAGACCGGCTCAACATCCGATTCAGCACCAAAGCCAAACCCGTGCTCACCTGCACTTGCTGCTGCCAATTCCACTGCAGCGTTGTTCGATCGAGCAATTCCTGCGGTTCTTTGCCCGTCAGCAGGACGATCGCCGTTACAGCTAAAGCGTAGAGGTCGCTGCTGGCTGTTGCCCGCCCGCTTTGCAACTGTTCCATCGGCGCGTAGCCGATTTTACCGACTGTTGTCGCGTGGGCTGTTCCTTCGGGAGACTGAACTTTGGTGGCAAGTTCCTTCACCACTCCAAAGTCAATCAGCACCGGCAGTTGGTCGTTTTCCCGCCGAATTATATTTTCAGGGGAGATGTCGCGGTGGATGATGCCGCGGGCGTGGATGTGAGCCAGTACCGGCAGCATTTGCCGGATAAATACCAAGACTTCGGCTTCGGTGAAGGTGCGACCATTTGAAGTTCGATCGAGCAACAGTTCGCGGTAAGTCATCCCTTCCACGTAATCCTGCACTAAAAACAAACGCTGGTTCTCTTCAAATATTGCCCGAAACTGGGGAATTTGGGGGTGTCCAATTTGGTAAAGTATTGCCGCCTCTCTTTGAAACAATTCCTTCGATTTTTCCAAAACGTAAGGCCCGCTTTGCACCGGAATCAATTCCTTCAGGGCGCACCGTTCTTGAAACCGCCCCAAATCTTCTACTAAATAAGTCCGGCCAAATCCTCCTTGACCTAAAATATTCACCAAGCGGTAGCGGTTTTGTAGGAGAGTTCCAATAGCAATAGGTGGCTGCATAAGTTTAAGTAGAAACTGTTAAAAAATAGACGATCGCTCACAGACTTAGTAATGCTAGGTCTTGAATGCTCTTGAGCATACTTCACTCTCTGTAGTCCCCAGTCCCGACCAAAGTTAGTATTTTACATTTTTTTGACATTCTTGGACGCAAGGATGGTCAGAAACCGGGTTTTTTCACGAAAATACACAGTTTTTAACCCGCATATACGATCGAAAACCCGGTTTCTGCGTCAATATCTCAAGGGAGAAATGCACGATTTTTCGTAGAAACCGGGTTTTTTGGCCTTAGCCCTAATAAATTGTCGCCCCCCGGCCTAAGCCATACATCTCTATCAAGCTTGAGATTATTTATGGGAAATGTCTACTGACGACTGACGACTGACTACTGACTAATGACTAATGACTACTGACTAAGCTTTGCTTTCACCATGTCTTGAATTCTGTTACCGTCTGCTTTGCCCTTAAGCTGCTGCATTGCCTTGCCCATCACCTTGCCCATATCTTTTGCAGAAGTAGCGCCAACCGAAGCAATCACTTCGTCAACGACTTGACTCACCTCTTCGTCTGACATCTGCGGTGGCAAATACTCTTCAACAATTGCTAACTCCGCCTCCTCTTGTGCCACTAAATCTTCGCGGCCGCCTTTGCGGTATTGTTCGATCGAATCCCGGCGCTGTTTGGCTATTTGCATCAAAATTTCCATTTCTTGAGCTTCTGTCAGCGTGTCTTGGCCGGAAGGACGGAGGCTGACTTCTTTTTCGAGAATAAATTTCTTGATGCCGCGAACTGTTTCCAAGCGAACTTTGTCCTTGGACTTCATGGCTGCTTTGATTTCTGCGTCAATGCGTTCTCTTAAGCTCATCGATTTCTACCTTGCTTTGCCCGATATCAAAAATCTGGAGTATGCTTCCGATTCTTAACTTTTTTTACAGTATTTTTCAAGTTTATTGCCTGTGGGTGGCATTTTTATCGCATTGAACCCGGATGCCTTAGACCTGCGACCGAATTTTGGGCGGCTGCACTTCCAGCCTCGACGCCAAATTGACTCGCGCCAGAATTTTTAGACGCAGGGGCCCAAGTGCGATCGTACTTCTACCCGTACAGAGAGAGATCGCTACAGCTCATATTCCGCACCCTGGGGTGTCACACAGCACAATTACGCAGGAAACTCCATCTTTAACAGGACTTACGCACCCAAGGGCGTTAAATCAAGGGTTTGAGATTGCTTCACTCCGTTCTCTTCCGAGATAAAATCGTTGTGCGTGCGTAATTCCTGTTTAAGTGAGATGTTGCACCCTGGCGTGTCACACAGCATAATTACGCAGAAAACTCTATCTTGAAAGTAATAAATTATGCCTTTGACAAGTTTTTTATCCGTCTATCTACGGTATTATCGTACTAATTCATAGTTTCATTGGTGAATAAAAATAAGTAAAAACCGATTGTGACCGTTGAAGGTGCCGAATGCGGGCTTGAAAGTAATAAATTATGCCTTGAAAAAGTAATTTATCCGTTAATATACGGTATAGCAGTATAATTTATAGTTTTATTGGTGGATAAAAATAAGTAAAAACCGATTGTGACCGTTGAAGACGCCGAAAGAGGACTTGAAACTGGGTTTCTCGGACATATTTCTGCAAGTGCTATTCAATTCGCCTAACTTAACACTTGTGGTCGGCCAGAATGTTAAATCTATTAAAAAATTGGCTGAATATTTCTAGTTTCAGATGGTAAGATAGCGGTGGAATAAACGTCCTGCAAGAGGCCTGCTGTGATCCGTTCTGCTACTTTACCGCTTCCGCTTCCCGAGCCGCCGGTTTCCGCTCACGACCGTCTGCGGCTGTTCTCCGGTTCTGCTAATATTCCCCTCGCCCAAGAGGTGGCTCGCTATCTGGGGATTGATTTGGGGCCGATGGTTCGCAAGCGGTTTGCTGATGGGGAACTCTACGTTCAAATTCAAGAATCGATTCGGGGTTGCGATGTTTACTTGATTCAGCCAACTTGCTGTCCGGTAAACGATCGCCTCATGGAATTGTTAATTATGATCGATGCTTGTCGCCGCGCTTCGGCCAGACAAATTACTGCGGTCATCCCCTATTACGGATATGCTAGGGCTGACCGCAAAACGGCCGGAAGAGAGTCGATTACTGCAAAATTAGTGGCTAATTTGATGACGGAAGCTGGGGCCGGTCGCATTTTGGCGATGGATTTGCACTCAGCTCAGATTCAAGGTTATTTTGACATTCCTTTCGATCACGTTTACGGTTCGCCGGTGCTTTTGGATTATCTAGCTAGCAAGCAATTGACGGATATTGTTGTGGTTTCGCCGGATGTTGGCGGAGTCGCTAGGGCGAGAGCTTTTGCCAAAAAGCTAGGCGATGCTCCCCTGGCAATTATTGACAAGCGCCGCCAAGCTCACAACGTGGCGGAAGTGATGAACCTCATCGGTGATGTCAAGGGCAAAACGGCCGTGTTGGTGGACGACATGATCGATACTGCCGGCACGATTTCTGAGGGCGCGAGATTGTTGCGCCGGGAGGGTGCGAGGCAGGTTTATGCTTGTGCTACTCATGCGGTGTTTTCGCCTCCAGCCATCGAGCGTTTGTCTAGCGGGATTTTGGAAGAGGTAATTGTTACGAATACAATTCCTGTGCCGGAAGAGAACCGTTTTAAGCAGTTGACGGTGCTTTCGGTAGCCAATTTGCTAGGAGAAACTATTTGGCGGATTCACGAAGATAGTTCTGTTAGCAGTATGTTCCGCTAGAGGGGAAAGGCGCTTTTTGAATGTTTGTTTTAGGGTGCGTTAACCAACTGTAACGCACCGTTTTTTTGCCCGATAGTGCGATCGTTTCCCGCAAGTAATAAGCTCGGGCGCATCTAAATTTTACTGTCAAGTCCCATCAAATTCTTGTGGAGTGGGCGTCCCGCCCCTCGGAAAATACAATTTAGAGACCGCACGGCTTATCAAGTTTCTCGGTAAAATAACGGTTATAAGTTTGTAGTGAGGACTATAGTCCTCATAAAAATTAGCTCGGACTTTAGTTCTCACTACGAACCAAGGTGACGATCGCCGATCGCACTTGGTACCACCGGAACAAGAGATGGTAAAATTCTATCTTGTTGTTGGAAGAGGACGACTTTTTTATATTCTAGATAAGTCTCATCACAATCAGGAGCCAATAGGGAAAAATCATGAAACATTCACTTGTACGAACAGCGGCCGCAGTGGCAGGTTCAGCAATTTTAACACTTGGCGCGATCGGTTCGGCTAAAGCATTTACTTTTGACGAAACCGAAATTAACCAAGACCGAGTAATTGTCATCGCCCAACCCCGCCCTTTCGGCGGCTACCAATTGCTAATTGTAGAACAAGTATCTGACAAGCGGCAGTGCTGGAGCGAAAGCGGCTCTAATCCCGTGAAAGTCGATCCGTTATTAGTTACTTTTGATTTCACCGGTATTTGTGGCCGCGCAACTGACAGCAACGGCTTTTCAATTCGCATGGCCGGCACCGATTTAGCATTAAAATACACCCTGACTTTGGAAAGTGTTGATGGCAATGTTCTACTAATTGGAACTCCCGTAGATTACCAAGGTAAATCGGTGATTATCGGTCGCACAAATGGCGATGTTAACGAATTCATGAAAATCACTCTCGATCCTGCTTGGCGCTTGAGTAAAAGAGCTTATCAAGGCCGCACATTAGGTCACTTTTATTTCACTACCAATCAACCCGCACCGACAGAAATTGGCAATACCGGAGGCAATACCGAAGTAATCCCCCAGCCAACACCGCAGCCAACACCGCAGCCAACACCGCAGCCAATACCAATACCAATACCGCAGCCAACACCGCAGGAAATACCGCAGCCAATACCGCAGGAAATACCAATACCGTAGGTAATACTGGCTTTTCTACAACTCGGAGATAGCTACCGATAATAGACCTCTTGCAAAAAAGATATATGTTATAATCAGAGGTTTTAAATTTAATCCCCTATAGCTAACTCATAATTAGACCTCTTGCAAAAATAACTAGGACGGGCTCTTCGGCCCATCCCACAAGAGTTATTTTTTGTGGTGGGATGGGCCGAAGATCCCGTCCAATAAATCGATGAAAAGGACTTTTGCAAGAGGTCTACTGTTGCATTCTTTTTTAAAATTGGTATAAGAGGGCCCAAGCCCAACTACGTCCGCGAATGTTTCGCTCGAACGGCTATATAATATTTTCAATTTAGGAAAATTGAAAATATTTGATGCCTTTTCACAATTCATATAGGATTGCTATATGATTATTTTTCCACGATTCGGTGACTCAGTTTAGGCGTCCGAATCCTTTGTTTGCGGGTTTTATCTGACAATAAACTGAGAGTAATTTTGATTGAGAAATCTCACTACAGCACTCGGACGGCAGTCATCAACCAAGCAAAGACAAGGGAGAGCAAATTTTTGGGGCAGTCCAAGCAGCATTTGTGACAGTTGCGTAAGTCCTACTAGATCCTGCTGATTTCGATCCTGATGATGATGTTCCTGAAAAAGAGCCAATCTAGTTGTTAAAAATGACTTGTCCGAGCACGGGACACATTCACGCTTTGCGAGTGCCGCCTGATGTGCGATCGGCTAAAGAGGCAATTCGCTGGGTAAATTGGGATATTGACCCAGAGGAGTTTTCCGTGCAAACCTGAGTAATACCAATTTAAAAAAGTCTTGCTACAATCATCAGTCTGATACCAATTGTTCAAAGTCACAGAGCCCCGCGCCGGACTTAGGATCGACCGTTTCCCTACCCGATCGTCTGTACTTCACTCAACTGAAAACCGCTATATTGACAAAAGCCTTAATCCATGAAACACCGATAAACGTTCCGCAGTGTGCCAGTTCCAAGGGTGGAATGCACCAACCACCGATCGCCCAAAAACTGTTAATAACATGAAGAAGAAGCCCACCCTCGATCGAAGGTGGGCTCAGTTCATGCCAGCTTACCGACAGCTAGGCAATCGGGTCTCTTCGCTGGTAGACGTAAAATATCGGAAAAAGATCCGAACGTCCGAAAAAACTTATCGCCCACCATTAAGCTTCAGTTTACCCAACCGGATCGGGAAAATTGCGCCCGCAGCGCTGTTCCCTTGAAATCGGGCAACACTGGGGCTTCAACTTTTCAATAGACTTCTGCAAAAAAGCTCGTCTTGGACCGGCAGGATGCCCAAGGCCTACTCCGCACAAGAATTAAAATTGTTCGAGAAGTCTCATAATTCTCCTCTTTAACTTTGATTTGCCAACCGATTAAGGATCGTCAATTAAATAATTTCCCTTTTTTCTTGTGGGCTGGGCGTCCCGCGCGCCCAGAAAGGACGGGCTAGGAAGGCCCATCCCACAACAGTCATGAAAAGTGGATTTTATTTAATTCTCATCCCTAAGCATCGTGATCGTGTGCAAAGCGGCGGAACAGGAAATCTAGGGCGTAGTTCCGCAAATTGTAGTATTCCGGATCTTCCATCATTTGAACCCGATCGCGCGGACGCGGGAAAGGAATCTCCAAAACCTCGCCAATTGTCGCCGACGGGCCGTTAGTCATCATCACCAGTCGATCGGCCAAAAACAGCGCTTCGTCAATATCGTGAGTAATCATCAACACCGTACAGCGGTGATCGTTCCAGATTTTCAGCAACTCTTCCTGCAATTCCTCCTTAGTAATTGCGTCCAGAGCACCAAAAGGTTCGTCTAAAATCAGCACTTTCGGGCGAATTGCCAAGGCGCGGGCGATCGAAACCCGCTGCTTCATCCCCCCCGAAATTTGCGGCGGTCTTTTATCAGCAGCTTCTGTCAATCCCACCATCGCCAAATGCTCTTTGACGATCGCATTTTTTTCAACCTTCGACTTATTCGGAAATACAGAATTAACCGCCAAATAAACATTTTCAAACACCGTCCGCCAAGGCAGCAAAGCGTAACCCTGAAACACCACCATGCGATCGGGCCCCGGCTTCGTAATCCGCTGCCCGTTAATCGTCACGGTGCCCCGGCTGGGATGGCTAAAACCCGACACCATATTTAACAGTGTTGATTTGCCGCAGCCCGAGTGTCCGATCAGAGTAATAAACTCTCCCTCAGCTACATTCAGATTGACGTTTTCTAAAGCCCTGTAACCGTTTGGATATTCTTTGTAAACACTGTCCATCACCAAAAAAGGTTGGCGGCGGCCTTTTCCCCGCTGGATTTCAGTTTTGGTGTTCGTCTGGTTTTTAGTGGTGTTGAGCATGGGTTTAGGAAATTGTGAGTGGGTGATTTGCCAAGGAAGAAGTTCGGCAACGGATTATGTAACGGATGTAACGGATGTAACGGATGTCATGAAGAGGGAATTGCTCACTAGCAATTAGCACTTAAAAACTAATAACTAACTATTAGCAATTACCCTGTATTTATCCAACTAAAAACCGCTTTAAGCAGCTCTGCGACCGGAATCGAGTACAACTTCCGCCATCGTGAAATCGCGTTTAATCGCCAGATTGTTGAGATAGCCGATCGGATCGTCAGCATTAAACACCGAGCCGTCAAACAAGCTGAGAGAACCGCGAGTGTAATTAATATCAGCCATCCCCAGCTCTCGCGCCGCCGTGCTGAACGCACCGACTCGCACCACCCGTTCCAGAATTTCCACCCAGTTGCGCGGGAACACAGTATCGCCCCAGCGCGCCATCTGCACCATGTGCCAGAGTTGTTCGGTGCGGCTGGGGCGATTCACCCCATCTCCAGAAAACAAGTGGTGGGCGTATTCCCGCATCGGAGTATCGAGGTTGCAAGCAACAGATTTCGGGTCGCCGAGTTGGATGTAACTCTTGTCGGTGGCGACGTACTCCCTTCCCGCGACAATTTCCGAAACCTCGGCGGCGTGATTTGGATCGGCGCAATAGTGGCAAGCTTCGAGCAAAGCTTTGACTAGAGCAATGTGAGTGTTGGGATAAGCATTTGCCCAGTCTTCCCGCACCCCCAAAATTTTTCCCGGATGCCCCGGCCACAGTTCCAAATCTGTCGCCACCGTAAAGCCGACTCCTTCCATCGAGGCCCGCAAGTTCCAAGGTTCGCCGACGCAGAAACCGTCAATAGTGCCGCCCTGCAAATCAACGATCATCTGAGCCGGTGGGATATTTTTCAGCAACACATCGCGATCCGGGTCAATGCCACCGGAAGCCAGCCAGTAACGCAGCAGCAGGTTGTGCATCGAAGAAGGGTGAACGATGCCCATACGGTGCGTTTGCGCGGGCGTTCTCTGGAGCATTTTTTTAAAGTCTGCCAGAGTGTAGATCCCTTGGTCGTAAAAGCGCCTCGCGAGGGTAATTCCGTTGCCATTGCGGCTCATGGTAAGGGCTGTAACCGTCGGAATCGGCTTCTCTTGGTGGCCTCCCAAGCTCAACCACACCGCCATCCCAGAGGGCATTTGAGCTGCGTCTAAGTAACCTGCGGCGATGCCGTCTACGATGCCGCGCCAGCTTGTTTCCCGCACGAGGTGGACTTCATCGAGCCCGTGTTTGGCAAAAAAGCCTTTTTCTTTGGCGACAGCGAGGGGAGCACAGGCTGCCAGGGGAATAAAGCCGAGTTCGAGGTTGACTTTTTCCAGGCCGTGGCGGGCGATCGCGGGTACTTTCCGCGCCCGCAGTTTTTTGACGCGCTTCTGCTGGTTGAGGAAGTAAATCATTTCGCTGCGTAGAGCGTAGTAGCTGGGGTGTGAGACTACTTCCATCCGTTTGCGGGGGCGGGGGATGTCTACTTCGAGAATGCCGCCAATCTTCGATTCTGGGCCGTTGGTGAGCATGACAATGCGATCGCTCAGCAACACTGCCTCATCAACGTCGTGCGTTACCATCAGGGCGCTGATTTCGTACTCTTGGCAAATTTCCATCAACTTTTCTTGCAAGTTGCCGCGAGTCAAAGCATCCAAAGCGCCGAAGGGTTCGTCTAAGAGTAACAGTTTGGGGCGCAGGGCAAGAGCACGGGCGATCGCCACGCGCTGTTTTTGTCCGCCCGACAGCAGTGCGGGTTGCTTCTCGGCGTGGGGCGTCAAGCCCACCATGTCGATGTGTTTTTGGATGATTTCGAGGCGATCGGCTTTCGGTAAGCCGCTCATCACCGAATCTACAGCTAGGGTAATGTTTTCTCTGACCGTCCGCCAAGGTAGCAGGGAATAGTTTTGGAATACTACCATGCGATCGGGGCCTGGCTGGGTGATTCTTTGCCCTTCAATTGTCACCAATCCGGATGTCGGCATATCCAAACCTGCGACCATGTTGAGCAGCGTAGATTTGCCGCAGCCGGAGTGTCCAATTAATGAAATAAATTCGCCTTTTTTAATTTCCAGATCGATGCCTTTGAGGGCTATGTATGTCCCGCCATCTGAGAGATTAAAGACTTTTTCGAGTTGTTCTACTGCAATCAAAACAGACATGATTTTCTTGCCTTTTTTGTAGGTTTGTTATTTCGCTAGATAATGTCGCTTTTACTCAAATCTCGATCCCCCTAAATCCCCCTTAATAAGGGGGACTTTGATGACGCTCTTGTCCCCCCCTTATTAAGGGGGGTTAGGGGGGATCGAGACTTGGCTACAAACAAGAGAGACGATCGGTTTAACGCGCTTGTTGTCACGCCTTGGGCAGAGCATGGGAACGAGTAACTCACAAATCAAAACTACTTTCCTTGAGGGGGAGCAATCTTTTGCTGCAACCAAGCCATCATGCGATCGAGCAACAAACCAACAGCCCCAATGTAGAACACCGCTAACAGAATTTCGCTGATGTAGTTTTGCTGGTAAGCGTTCCAAATAAAGAAGCCGATACCCACAATCCCCGACATCACAATTTCCGCTGCAATAATCGCCAGCCAAGCCAAACCGATCGCAATTCTCAATCCTGTGAAGATATAAGGAAGCGCTGACGGAAACAAAATATTCATGTAATATTCCTGACGAGAAAGTTGCAGCACTTTCGCCACGTTGTTGTAATCGTCGGGGATTTGGCGAACACCTTCAGCCGTGTTGATCAAAATCGGCCAAACGGAAGTTATAAAAATCACGAACAAAGCAGCAGGTTCGTTTTGTTGCAGCGCAGCCAGGGCTATTGGCACCCAAGCCAGAGGCGCAACCATCCGCAAAAACTGAAAAATAGGGTCTAAAGCCTTGTTCAGAAGCGGATTTGTACCTACCAAAACACCCCCAGCAATTCCCACAGCAGCGGCTGCAGTATAGCCTTTTGCCACCCGTTCCAAACTAGCCAAAGTTTGCCAAAACAAGCCGATTCCGTAGGTTTTGGAATTCATGAAAGGATACAGCAACAATATCCGCGTCCGTTCGTCAGTCCAAATGCTGATCGGCCCCGGCAGTTTGATCAGTCCCGTACTTGACAAGAATTGCCAAACCAACAGAAACCCCAAAACTCCTAAAATTGGCGGCAAGATATTTGGGGAATTCTTCTTCCAAAACTCGCCAAAAGCTCCTTGTGCATTGCCGCCTCTCCGACTTGTACTTACAGCCATGCTGCTAATCTCCTATGTCTGGTGCTGTGTATTTTTGAGACTAAATTTCGAGACTAAATTATGGGAAGCTAAGACCCCATCACACTTTTTTAATTGCCAAACTCTTGAGATAAGCTTCTGGCTTTTCCGGGTTGAATTCTGTGCCGTCAAAGAACTTTTCAACGCCGCGAGACGTACTTTTCGGAATGTCAGCATCAGCAACTCCGGCTAATTTTGCTGCGGCTTTCCACAAATCTTCGCGGTTGACTTTATCGATAATTGTCTTAGAATCTGCCAAGGTTGTTGTTGGCAAGAAACCCCAGCGCACGCTTTCGGTTAAGAACCACAAATCGTGACTCTTGTAGGGATAAGAAACGTTGCCGAGGTCGTCTTTCCAGTACAGCGGACTCATCTTGAAATCGTCGATCTCTGGTTGGCCGTCACCCATGAGGTACTTGCCCTGGTAGGGAGGTGTCAAAACTGCCGGAGGTACGTCAAAGAAGTTTCTGCCAGAAGTAATGGCAACTAATTCGGGGCGATTTTCTGGTTTGTCGCACCACTGCTGCGCCTCAATTAGTCCTGCTAGCAGGGCTTCGGTGGCTTTGGGGTGTTTGTCTACCCAGTCGCCGCGAATAGCGAGATATTCCTCGGGGTGATCTTTCCAGATTTGGCCCGTGAGGGCGGACATGAAGCCGATGTCCTCTGTGACGATCCGCAGGGGCCAGGGGTCGCCGGTACTGAAACCGTCCATGCTGCCGGTTTTCATGTTGGCTACGGTTTGCGCTGACGGTACTGTTAGCAACTCGGCTTCTGTGTCGGGATTTATGCCGTTAGCTGCTAGCCAGTAGCGAATCCAGAAGTCTTGATTGGCTTTGGGGAAGGTGTAGGCTGCTTTGAAGGGCGTGCCTGCTTGTTTGAGGCCTTTGATGTAGTCTTGGGCCGCTCGATCTAGTTTAAGTCCAATACCTTTGCCTTTGTGTTTTCCGGCGATCGCAATTCCATTTCCCTGAGTGTTCAACTGGGCTAGAACATACATCGGGATTTGGACGCTGTTTTTGGTGATCAGACCTTTACTAATTTGATAAGGCATCGGCATTTGCCACTGGCCGCCGTCAATGCCGCCGCCTGCAGAGCCGATTTCTACGTTATCTCTTGCCGAACCCCAGTTTGCTTGCTTGGCAACTGTTACCTCAGTCATGCCGTATTTGGCAAAAAAGCCTTTTTCTTGGGCAATGATTAAAGGTGCCGCTTCGACGATCGGGATGTATCCCAATGTGATTTTAGTGCTTTCAATTCCTTCGACTCTTTTCTCGTTGGCAACAGCCACTACTGAGGTAGCCGCGGGTATCGCGCCGTCAGCACCGGCAGTTGCACCGGGTTCTGGGGGATTTCCCAAACAGCCTTTGAGCAGTATTGAACCCAGGGCAGATGCACCTGCTGTGACGATAAATTTGCGCCTGGAAAATTGATCGGAAAATCTTGTCATAGTCTAGCCTCGCTCCAATTCATAAATCTTCTGTAACGACATTCACTGAAGTTTATCAAAGTGCTTTTTTTACTTCGCTAATTGGGTTTAGCGAACTATTCTTAGCGCAGGTTGGCAGGGAAGGAGCAAAAAAATTATTGCTACCATAAGTTTTTAAACTCTCCCTGCTGGTTTGACTCTTTTGATTAACTCAATATCTCGAACGACCAAGTTGCGTTACCTCGCAAAAAGCGAGCTCCACATTTTCTTAGCTTGATTATTCAGTTTACCGTACTCTTGGGGAAATTATAAAACAATTATTAAATTTGATTGATAAGTAAATCTTTTAGGAGGACGCTATCGATAACGAAGCGTTGGGAAGAGCGAGCGGGTTTGCTTATCAAAGGTTCAAACCAAGACTTGCTGGTTAAAGCTTGTAGCGAATGGCGATCGGGGGTCATTCAAGCTTATTGTCAATAAGCTCCAAAATTGCGGATTATGAGTATTTACTTTATTAATGTATTTCTAGTTTTTTTGCTAGTTAATTGTAGCTTTTTATACAGAAAAATTTAAGGCTTTACAAATTTGATGTTTTCAAACGGTTAACGGGTTTTCACGGGTGGACTAAAATTGGTGCTCGATCGTAAGTGATTTACCGCATATAATATGACGCGGGCTTTCAGGTTCGATTTCTGTAAAACAGAGAAACCGGGTTTGTTGAAGAAACCCGGTTTCTAAACACCCGACATTACTAATCGGTGGCAGTACCTACAAGTTCGATTAGTTCGGCGGATCGAAGCGATTGACCCAGAGAGCAACACCGATCATCGGTAGGGCTACGCCGAAGCAAATGAGCCACTGATCCAAGTTCATTGGAGCCGTCTCAAATATGCGATTGACAAACGGAGAATTAGCAAAGATGATCTGCAAAATCACCGCCATGACAATTCCCACACCGAGGGCGGGAGCGCCACTAACTTCTTCCTTAGAACCGCTAAACTTAGCAATCAAAGAAGGCAACAACTGGCTGAGACTCAACAGGTAAAAAATTCTCCCCATTACCAAAGCTTGAATCGCCATCGTGCGGGCCAGTGCCAAAGTTCCCCAATCCGCTTGGCGTACCCATTCAAACATTCCGAAAATCAGAGTCCAGTTGTAAAGAGAAATAGCGATGATCCGCTTGATCCGATTTCCGGTGAGAAAAGGTTCGTTTACCGGTCGGGGCTGCTGTTTCATGACTCCCGCTGACTTGGGCTCGAAAGCCAGAGGCACAGTCATGGTGATCGAGTTGAGCATATTCAGCCAGAGAATTTGCAGCGACAAAATCGGCAATTCTCGACCGAGGAGGGTGCTGAGCAAAATTGTCATCGATTCTCCGCCGTTGACTGGGAGAATGAAGCTGATTGCTTTGAGCAGATTTTTGTAAACCGATCGCCCTTCTTCGACGGCAGATTCGATCGACGCAAAGTTATCATCGGTAAGAATCATGTCGGCGGCTTCCTTAGAAACCTCAGTACCGCTGCCCATCGCAATCCCGATATCCGCTTGTTTGAGGGCTGGCGCGTCGTTAACGCCGTCTCCCGTCATCGCCACGATTTCGCCTTGAAGTTGCAAAGCTTCTACGAGGCGGAGTTTTTGTTCTGGGGCGACGCGGGCAAAAACTGAGCCGGCTTCTACGGCTTCGCCGAGTTCCTGCTTGCTCATTTCGGCGAGTTCGGCGCCGGTGTAGGCTACAAGTTCTCTGTGGTGCTTGGTTTTGCGGAATCCCATGCGGCGGGCGATCGCCTTGGCTGTAGCGATGTGGTCGCCGGTAATCATTTTGACTTGGATGCCGGCGGTTTGACAAGCTTGGACGGCTGCGATCGCTTCTGCCCGCGGCGGGTCAATCATGCCTTGCAGTCCCAAGAAAATCAGCCCTGACTCCAAATCCGAGTGATCGACGGAATTTTGGCTTTCGGGTACTGGCTTTTTCGCTAAAGCCAAGACGCGCAAGCCTTGCTTTGCCATTTCATCGACTTGATGGTGGATTTGCGGGCGATCGACTTCTACCGGATTTCCTTGGGTATCGAGACTGGAACCGCAGCGGCCGAGAATTGATTCTACTGAACCTTTGACGTACAAAATTTTGCCGCTGGGGGTTCGGTGCAGCGTCGCCATGTATTGAAACTGAGATTCAAAGGGAATTGAATCCAGCCGCTGCATTGACTTGGACAAAGTTTGCTGGCTCAAATCAGCTTTTTTGCCCGCCGCAATTAACGCTCCTTCTGTCGGATCTCCGACGACAATCCAATTATCGTCTTTAAATTCCAAGTGAGAGTCGTTGCAAAGCAGTCCGGCTTGCAAACATTCTTGCAAAGTTGGAGTTTGGCTGACAGTAATTGGCAGTTGGTTGAGTTGAATTTCACCTTCGGGGCTGTATCCCGTACCCGTAACCGAGTAGGATTCCCCGCCAGAATAGATTTCTTGCACCGTCATTTGGTTTTCCGTCAAAGTTCCGGTTTTGTCGGAACAGATGACTGTAGCGCCGCCGAGGGTTTCCACTGCGGGCAATTTGCGGACGATCGCGTGGCGATTTGCCATCCTGGAAACGCCTACGGCTAGGGTGACGGTGATGACGGCGGGTAAGCCTTCGGGAATGGCGCCGACAATCAGGGCGACTGCGGGTTCTACTGCTTCTTTAAAGGCTGAAACTCCCGCAGGGACTGGCCGCCCCAATCTGACGGCGAAGGTCAAGGTTGCCATTCCCAACACGAATAACAGCCAGTTTTGACTGAATTGGTTGAATTTGCGGGTTAAGGGGGTGGTGAGGTCGATGTGGCGATCTAATAGTTGGGAGATTTTGCCGGTTTCGGTTTTATTGGCGATCGCAATTACGATGCCGCTACCTTGGCCAAAAGTGACAAAACTGCCGGCATAGGCCATGTTATCCCGTTCTGCTAGTGGCGTTTCTTGTGGCAGAACCAAGTCTCCAGACTGTCCTAATTCTTTTTCGACAGCAACAGATTCCCCGGTGAGTCCCGATTCGTCGATTTGCAAGTCGCGCACTTTCACTAAGCGCAAGTCTGCCGGTACTTTGTCGCCCGAAGTCAGGATTACTAAGTCGCCGACAACGAGTTCTTTGGAGGGAATTCTTAATTTTTTGCCGCCCCGAATGACTGTGGCTTCGGTGGTGACAGCTTGGGCTAGGGCTTCAATTTTTTTCTCGGCTCCAGCTTCTTGGATGAAACTAATAGTAGCGTTGGTGGTTGTTACGCCCCAAATTACGCTAGCGTTTAGCCATTCTCCGATCGCTGCTTTGATTAAACCTGCACTCAGCAAGATGATCAGGAGGGGTTGGTTAAATTGCAGGATAAATTTTAACCAGGCTGGTTTTTCTGCTTTAACCGTTAGTTCGTTGGGCCCGAATTTCTGTTGGCGATGGTTGGCTTCTGTCGGTTCTAAACCGCTTTCCAGGTTGGTTTCTAAGATAGTTGCAACCTTGGATATTTCTAGGTAGTGCCAATATTGGTCTGCTACGTCTACATCGTTGGCGGATCTTGATGGCATGATTCTTCCTGAATATTTGGGGTGTCTGACGAGCTTCGATCGCTCTTTAATAGGCGCGCTCAATACAATTCCTCGCTCGTTGGAGCGTGAATATATTGAGCGGCTTAATTGTTTGTTGATTGCTTTAACGGGCTGTGACTTACATCTATCTTACAACGGATGTGTCCGTTTGCGGCAAGAGATTTGGGGAATTTTTTGCGACGCTAAATCTTGTTTGGGACTTGGTGGCTAAGGTGGGGAAAAGTCGATCGATCCCCTTGACATTTTGCAAATTTTAGGTTGGGTTGAAGAAAGGGACGACACGGAAGTCAATCGATTGCGCGATTTTAGATTTTAGATTTTAGAATTGAAGGATTGACTTGCGCGAGATAAATACGTTCGGCTCTTTTATCGGATACAGGTTTTTTATTTCTGGACCGATCGATCGCGT
>JAUBST010000055.1:0-39224 GCA_036702215.1 Microcoleus sp. F6_B6 | reverse complement strand
GGGGCTTTTACTACGGATCGGCTTGAGTTGTTAAAACTTTTATCTTCCCAAATTGCTATTTCTATTGAGAATGCTCAACTTTACAAAAATTTACAGGAGTTTAATCAAAACTTAGAGAAATTAGTGAGCGATCGCACTCAACAATTATCGAACACCCTAGAGACTTTAAAAGCCACCCAAACTCAGCTAGTCGAATCTGAAAAAATGGCATCTCTGGGAGGATTAGTTGCTGGTGTTGCCCATGAAATTAATACTCCCATCGGAGTGGGTGTCACTGTTGCTTCAGCTTTGGCAGAAAATACTGCTGAATTTGCATCTATTTATAAAAGTGGCAAAATGAAGCGCTCGGATTTAGAAGAGTTTGTCGATATTGCTACTCAAAGCAGTCAGGCACTTCTAATTAACCTAGAGCGGGCGGCAGCCTTGATTCAAAGCTTTAAGCAAGTAGCAGTAGATCGCTCTAGCGAAGAACGACGTACTTTTCAAATCAGACCTTATCTTGATGAAATTTTATTACAATTAAAACCCAAGTTGAAAAATGGCCAACATTCGCTTAAAATTAAGGGAGATAGCAAAATTGCCATAGATTCTTATCCAGGAGCCTTGTCCCAAGTTGTGACAAACTTGCTAATCAATTCTCTGATTCATGCTTACGAACCAGGTATTTCTGGGGAACTAATATTTGATTGGGAGCAAGAAGGTAATCGGCTAAGGTTTGAATACGCCGATGAAGGTAAAGGTATTCCCTCAGAAAACTTAAGTAAAATTTTTGAGCCATTCTTTACCACTAAGCGCGGTCAAGGTGGCAGTGGGTTAGGATTACATATTGTCTACAATTTAGTCACCCAAAAACTAAAAGGTGAAATTGAATGTCTAAGTGAGGTGGGAAGAGGCACTAAGTTTATTATTAAATTACCCATGAAAATTGATTCACCAATGTAGAGTTACTAGGTTGATTTCCTGACCACAATAACTAAGTAAGTCCACCTCATTAAAAGTAAAATAAGGATGACTGAAAAAGTTGCTGTGTAACTCTTCTCCCTTCGGCCTTTCTCTTAACAGGTTTTCTAACTTCAAACCTAAACATTAGTAAAAAATAAAGGTGTACAGTAATGAAAAGTGATTTTGACGATTTGTTAAGTCAACCATCCTCAGAAACAGTATACTTTGCCACAGCAATCGACTCAGATAGCGACGAGATATTGTTTGCAGATGAAACCACAGAAGAAAAACTGAGTGAAAGCTGGAAAATTTTAGTTGTAGATGATGAGGATCAAGTTCACACCGCTACCGAAATTTCACTAAGGAAGTTTGTCTTTGAAAATAAATTTTTAACTTTCATTAATGCTTACTCCGCTCGTGAAGCTAAACAGCTAATCCAAGAAAATCCTGATGTTGCCATCATCTTACTTGATGTAATTATGGAAACAGATGATGCTGGCTTAAACTTTGTTAAATATGTCCGAGAAGTTTTAGGCAATCAGTTAGTGCGAATTATTTTACGCACGGGTCAACCCGGACAAGTACCTGAAAAAAGCATTATTATCAATTACGATATTAATGACTATAAAACTAAAACTGAATTAACGACATCAAAGCTATACACTACGATGCTAACAGCTTTGAGAAGTTTTTCTCTCAGTCAGAAATTGCAGTCTGAAATAGAGCGGCGCGAACAAGTAGAGAAAGCACTTCGTATCAGTGAAGAAAAAGAGCGCCAAAAATCTGTTGCCTTAGAGCATTTTGTTAAAGAACTCCAAGAAACACAACTCCAGCTAGTTCAAAGTGAAAAAATGTCTAGTCTCGGTCAATTAGTTGCAGGTGTCGCTCATGAAATCAACAATCCGGTTAACTTTATTTATGGCAATCTGTCCCACGCCAACGATTATATTAAAGAACTCATTAATATGTTGAATCTTTACCAAAGGTATTACCCGCAACCAGAAGCAGAAATTATCGATGAAATAGAAGATGCAGAGTTGCCATTTATCATAGATGATTTACCAAAATTGCTTTCTTCCATGCAATTAGGGATCGAACGCATTCGCAATATTGTTCACTCTCTACGCAATTTTTCTCGGTTGGATGAAACTGAAATTAAATCAGTAGATATCCACGAAGGCATTAATAGCACTTTGATGATCTTACACCACCGACTAAAGGCTAAGTCCGATCGCCCTGCTATCAATGTGATAAAAAACTATGGTGTATTGCCACTTGTGAACTGTTATGCCGGTCAGCTCAATCAGGTGTTTATGAACCTTTTAGCGAATGCTATAGATGCTTTAGAAGAGCGGCTAAGTAGAGAAAGAGAAGATGGTGCTGTTTTTCACCCCCAGATTTTGATTCGGACTGAAGTTGTACCAGGCAATTCGCATGACAACATTAGCTCGGCTTCCCGCATCCTGATAACAATTGCTGATAATGGTGTGGGCATGACAGAAAAAGTTCGTTCTCAACTGTTCACTCCCTTTTTTACTACTAAGCCCATAGGAAAAGGTACAGGCATGGGATTGTCCATCAGCCGAAAAATTCTGATAGAAAAACACTGCGGTCGATTGGAGTGTGTTTCTACGCCAGAGGAGGGAACGCAGTTTATTATTGAGCTGCCGACTATCTGTAGAGTCACTAAGATAGCGCCGCGGTAGCGAATGCCTAGAAAACTCATCGGGCTGAATAGATTGTATACCGTTTTTCAGTTGCATGAGAATAGGGTAATTGCTAATTGGTAATTGTTCGTTAATCGGAATACAGAATTTTTACCCGCAGCAATTCCCCCCCCATTCTGGGGTCGAAATAGGCGCTGCGGCTTTACCCACATTCTTATAACTTAGAGCGCGAAAATACAAGATTAATACATCCTGATAGCTCGTTTGATAGAAAAAACTCTTTGTGATTCTATAGCTTTTCTCAAAAAGATGAGGTATGATTGATAGATTATATAGCCTTTCTCAGAAAGATCAGGTATGAGTGATAGCTTATATAACCACTGAAAGTAAGAGGGCCGGGGCCCAACTACGTCCGCGAATATGAGAGATCGATCCGCTATATAACCACTTAAACGTAGAGGGCTCGCATCCCAACTACGTCCGCGAATCTTTCTCAGAACCGCTATAAACCAGACAACAAGTTGATTAGATATTCTCTTAAATTATTAATTTACTATCTAAAATTTGCTATCTTCCAATGCCATATTAAAATCAAAGAAATTATTTGGGTTTGATGCGATCGCCGGCGTTGCTTAGTGGTATCCTGATTCAGAAACGGCTTTTTTTGTAAGATCATCAATGCGATCGAGGATTTTCGCTTTGCTGGAAATGCCGCAAAACTTCATGATGACAGACATACCAAAAATACAGGGCTAAATTCACAAGACCTAATAATTTAGTGCCATCTTCTAGCATCGCGTGTAATGCTTGATGTGGAGTCTCTAAAATATCCTCAAAGCGCGAGATAGCAAACAAGAAGAATGCTGCAACTAATGGCAGGTAATAAGTGGTTTTGATGTATCGCCAAAACTTAACTCCGTAAAGGAAAACTGCACTACCATAACACAAATAAATTAATTTCTTAGATATTCCCAACCGAGACATAATCAAAGTCATCCGAAACCTGTCATCCAGGTAAAAGACTCCCAGGAGTAAAGCACTAAAAAATAAGAATATCGCCGCTTTACTACCCGGCTCTTTTTGGCGCAATACTCCGAAAGTAAATGCACAAATTGCGACTGGGAGACACCCGATAACTTCGGAAACTCCGGTGAGAATGCCTTCGTAAGGAAACCAGAAATTAAAAGGGTCGCTAAATAGGCGTTCAACTCCGCGTCCCTTGTTGTTGAGTTTTGCGTATATGCTCACCCCGCCCAAAATCAGAATAGTCAGAATATTAAAAAAAACTAAAAAGGGTATACTAAAAAAGTTTTTTTTGAAAACTTTTAAAGTATTTGATAACTTGGGAATTTTATCGAATAAAGGTAGATGCTTCATAAAAAAAGTCTCAAAACAATAGAGTTATTTACTTATTCACTGGTAGCCAAACTACAAAGGTAGTGCCGCGCTCCGTTGGATATAAATGAGTTTCTGCAGAGGGCAGCCATTCAGGATTGACTGGGGAAAATACTTCTATTTCTCCTTGCATTTGGCGGACTAAATCGCGGGCGATCGCCAAACCCAATCCCGTGCCGGGAATTTCTGTCTGCGCTTTTTCTCCCCGGTAGTGCCGCTCAAATAAATGCTCTAAATCCTGGGGAGGAATCCCGGAACCGGTGTCGCTGACGGCAACTGCTATGGCAGGCAATTGGCTGTATCCTGCCCGATCGCCCTCCGCTGCTTCGTACCTGACTTTAATATAAATTTGGCGGCCTGCTGGGGTATATTTCAAAGCATTGTCAATTAAATTGCTCAAAACCTCGCGCAAAGCTCGATCGTTCGCCCAGACCGGCGGCAAATTCGCCTCTATGTCGGCTACCAATTTCAGATGCCTTTCGGAGGCGATCGCCTCGGCGGAAATTAACAGCGGTTTTAAGACTTCTGCCACAAAACAGGATTCCTGCAAATTGGCGGCAGGTGACAGCGACAGAGGAGAATGCCGGATTGATTCGACATTCGATATGGCTTTTTCTGAAGTGCCCGATCGCAGTTTTAGATGTGCTTCCCCGGTGTCAACAGTTCGATCGAACTGGCCGAGCAACTCTTGCAGCCGATCGCTCTCTCGGACAATACTAAAAGCCACATTGCGGTTTTTGTCTTCGGGTACCAGCCGCCGCGCTAACAGCTTGCCAAAGGTTCGCAACGCTGTCAGCGGACTTTTGAACTGGTGCAGCAAATTGTGCATCGTGTCGTAAACCTGAGCCTGGATTTGCCGACTCGTACCCAATTCCTGCTGCATCCACTGCGATCGCTGGTCTAAAATGCAGGCTAGGGCTAAGCTGCGAGCAATTTGTTGCATCTGAGCCTCTTCTCGCTCGTTCCAAGGCCTGTCTTGGCGACCGCTGACGAGGAGTCCCATTACAGCTCCCTCGTGTATCAGAGGTGTCACTATTTGCATCCGCTGCTGCCACAAATTCTCCGGGCTTTGGCACTGATGGGAACTGCGATCCTTACCCGCAAGCCGCTCGGGTGCGATCGCCTCTACCGTTGATTCTTCCACAGGCCCGACCGGCGGCGCCAGCAGTCGCGGTACCGGTTTGACTGTCGAGCTTTCTGGAGATTGCAACCTCAACCCCTGATTTTCTGCAGATTCGGCTGAGGTTTCTGGGTAAACTGCGATCGGCACCAACTTTGCTTCGCTGCCTTCTACCAACTCTTGTGTCAGGTATACCGCGCTGAATGTCGCGCCCAAACTGACGGCGATCGCCACCTGCGATCGGCAAAGTTTGACAAATTCTGAACTGGCTGGCATTAACATGAGCGCCACATTAAGATATCTAACGGAATTCTAAGTAAATTACAAACGATCTGCCGCCGATTACTGATGAGAGACTTCTAGATTTCAGATTTCTTCCCTTTGATAGAAGGCAGCGATGTTGAAGGCATGGGGCTTTCACGAACCCAAATTGCCCCGCGTCGCCGTCGGCGCAGCTTCCACCGCTCCCTCAGCTTGGCTGTGGCCGGAACTTGCGGCCCACCATACCACAACCCCTACACTTTTGTCGATCGGCACCAATGTTAAGATTATGTCGATATATTAAAAACAGTTGAAATTTTCAGCTAGAACGGATATACTGGCCTCGGATTTGGTAGCTATCATTACAACCTGTCTGCTCATACTGTCTGCTCACAGAGGAGGTAAAGAAATTGGCCAGGAGACGCAAACGCAAGAGTCGCCGCCGACAAGAAGGACGCAGAATTTTAGAGTGTGTGCCTCAATATAGCATCGAGAGCGGCGAAGATAAACCCGTAACAGCGGCTCGCAAGTTCATCCATGCAGAAGGCATTGCTCCCCCAGCTTTGCTGTTAGTCAAGCGTAACGAGCATACCACTGACAGATACTTCTGGGCTGAAAAAGGTTTATTTGGAGCCCAATACGTAGAAGAGAACCATTTCTTGTTTCCCAGCTTAAAGGTGATGCTGGAAGCTACCACAGAAAAAATTCCTGTGGTGTCAGCCGCCCGCGCATAGCTCAAAATGTTTAGCTCAAAACATTGACAGCAATGTTTTTCTAAGTTTTTTAACAAAAGCGCGAGAGTTCTCATTGTCTGGAGAGTGCCAACTGAAATTTCTGCGAAAAGTCCTTAGGAATTAGGGTATAAGGAGCCATCGCAACAGGCTCGATCGCAGCAGCGAGCGATCGCCACAATTGGCACTTTCACGATAATGGTTTTTTTTTGACTGTTTTGTCGATCGAACAAGCGGATCGAAAAAACAGGCCGCTCAAGATCCGCTCTGGAGTCATCGATTTGTCAGCTCGAAGTCTAAGTACGGCATCTAGCATATCAAAAAACGTTCCGCGTCAAACTTTTAATCGATCGGTTTCAAATCTAAAGCTTTTTGCATGGCTGCTAGTTCGTCGCGGTGAGCTCTGACAGTAACAAAGCTCTTGGTTTGGCTTCCCGACTCAGCAACTGATTCGAGTTTGAGCGAGACTTGCTCGGGGCGTCCAGCTTTTTTCCAGTAAAATACCCCCGCCAGCGGCGACAGCAGTACCAAAGCTAGGAAAATTTGACCCTGCTGGGGAACGAGCATTCCCAAAACCAGTCCCAAGCACAGAGCGCCGCCTGCACTCAGCAGAGTTAGAAAAATAGCTAGAAACCAACTCGGCCGCACAAAACCCTCAAACGTGACTTTATAGTTGGGGGCATCGACGGCTGCAACTCGGTAAGCTCTCTGGGCAAAATACTGTTGTAACTCGGTTAACAGTGATTCTTGGGCGCTCTCGGAAGCCAGCTTGACTTGTTCGATTCGATCTTTGACTGAAGCCTTGATGAAGAAAAACAAGCCAACAGCCAGCAGTAGCGTTAGCACAAATGTTGAAGGAAGAACAGCAGTATCCATCGGTAGAAGTCTGTGTAATTGAAATTATCTACTATTACTTTACAGAACTTGACAGACGAAAGCGATCGAGGACTTACGCAGACACTTTTTTACCAAGATTCGCAGAAAGCTTCTCCTGCAAGGCGTTTTGCTCTCCATCACCCAATTCCGATATCTCCCCATCGTCGCTAATGCTCGAGTGACAATGCGTAAGTCCTGACGCGCCGTGTAGATGCTTGAATCGCTGTGCGGCGATCGAGCAAAGCGAAGGCTTCGGGCGGGCAAATCGCTTTGCAAGTAGCGCCAGCATCTCCAGGGTTTAGGCATCCGATTCCAACTCGGCTAACCTGTCTGACCAGTTTCTAAGGCGCGGGAACGACGCTCGGACCCGCCGTTTCCCTGACCGATGTACTCGTGCCAGAGACGAGCGAGGTCTTGAGCTTGGTGCCGCCACTCAGGGAGGATTTGATACATCCGCCGGGGACGGCCGCGTCCTTCTACTTTTTTCCAGTAACCGGTGATTACGCCTTCATCTTCGAGGAATTTCAGAGCGCTGTAGAGCACGGTATCAGAAAGTCGGTAGATGGGGAATTCCCTCTCTAGTTGGCCAATCAGTTCTGTACCGTAGGAATCTCCGCGCAATAACACGGAGAGAATGTAACACACCGCTAATTCCTTGTTTAGATAAACAGGAGGGGGGTCTTGAAAAAATTGATAGATATGTTCAAACTTCATCTTTCTTGTCCGCTGGAAACTCTCGTGATACCGTCAGGTTAACGGGAGAGGAAAGCGGGGCGGGGTGTGCCGCTTCCTAATGATTAAGTGGGACACCGGGGAAACAGAGGTGCAGTATTTCCCCAGTGAATGTTGATAGCCCCAAACGCTTGTCCTGCACTTCGGTAATGTTTGCCTGCCCCTTGGTTGAGGAGGACTGGGGTAACTAGCCCAATTTTTTTCCTCTTCCAATCTATCGCAGCGACTATTGCTAAGTGTGCGATCGCCTGCCAGAGTTGGCAGTTACTTTGGGAGTTAGTGTTTTAACTGAATTTGCCGTTGATGTTTGCGTTCAAGCGCAGGCTTTAAACCGAACTCAGGCCTAACATAGCCCGCAGTGTAAAAGTTAGAAAGACAAAAGTCGCTACAATCGAACTAATCAGGGCGATCGCGGTTGTCGGTCGATCGAGCAGCGGTTTGAGTCGCTCGAACAGGAAAAAGAAAATTCCCAGACATACCGTAATCAAAAAGCGCGGGTAGCGAGAGACGTTATTAATAAAATCTTGCATGAGCTTGGTGGGGTAAAGTGTCACAGCACAACCTTTGACTGGTAACACTTGTGAGCGAGTTAGACAATTTTGGCACAGCCAGAGCTAAATCTGCCGATCGGGCGATCGGGCATTTTTGCCGGCGAGGCTGGCATATATAATTCTAACGAAAACTTTTCGCCGATCGCTCCGGCACTGCCTGTTTAATGCCACGCAACCTCCGGTAACAACTTCAGAAGTATTTATATTGAGTTCTAGTTGTGATAAATATTATAAGGCTGTTATTTCTAGATAAATGTCTGCTTCCGCACCTTTTCAAGTCTTGCCGCGTCCCTTTCTGAAATGGGCAGGAGGCAAAACTCGGTTGATTGGACAATATCAACCTTATTTTCCTGAAAAGTTCACCACTTACTACGAGCCTTTTTTGGGTGGCGGATCTGTATTTTTTTACTTAGCACAGCAGCACCCTGGTTTGCAAGCTGTTTTAACAGATATTAATCCTGAGTTGATTAATGCTTATCGCTGTGTCAGGGATCGAGTTGAGGAACTGATTCTACTTTTAAAGGAGCATCAGTTAGAACATACCAAGGACAATAAAGATTATTATTACTCGGTGCGATCGCGCTCCTACAAAACAGATACAGAAAAAGCAGCACGCCTGATTTACCTAAATAAAACTTGTTATAACGGCCTCTACAGAGAAAACTCAAAAGGTGAATTTAATGTTCCCATAGGTCGATACAAAAATCCTAACATTTGTCAAGCAGATTTACTGCGATCGGTCTCATCTTTACTCGCGCCCGCTCAAATAGAAGTCAGAAAATTCGATGAAATTTTGGATTTTGCTACCAGCAGCGAAGACTTTGTTTATTTTGACCCGCCTTATTATCCAATCAGTGCCACCAGTAACTTCACGACTTACAGCCGGGATAATTTCAAAGAATCGGAACAGCTTAAACTGAGAGATATTTTTGCAGAACTTGCAGAACGGGGCGTGAAAGTTATGCTGTCTAATTCAAACTGCGATTATATTGAAAATATCTACAGCGATACCAAAGTTTTCCCAAATAAATGTATGCCAAAACTCATTGAAATATCAGCATCTAGGGGAATCAATTCAAATAGTTTTAAACGCGGAAAAGTTAAAGAATTATTAATACGTTCATTTTAAATATGGCTTAAGCAAAGTCTCTAATCGAGCATATTTTGCACGAGCAATACGTGGTTGCCCCACAGGCCGCCAAGTTCCGTAGTTCCTGTTACAGATGTTTGTTAGCCCAGGTAATGAAACCTTCGAGCTTGTGAACTGCCAACAGATTTGGATTGTCAGGAATTTGTTGTTTAAACCAGTCGATCGAACCTTGCCTCATACCGTCACCGCCCACTATAACAATAGTTGGTACCCGATAGCAATTTTTGATATTTAAATTGAGGTAAGGATACTTCTCGTCTACCGAACCTTTGTCTTCTTGCCACTTGCACTCAACAATTAGACCCCGAGGAAACAAACCGGAACCAACAATATAAAAATCGACATTTATTTCAGTTTCATAGATGCTAGACCCGATATAAACCTGTTTAGCATATCGCTTGGGATTTTCAGTAGAGATTAAGAGCCAATCTCGCTTGCGCTTTTTCGGCAACTGGGGACATATTTCGAGATATCCGTGGCCTCTCAACGTACCTTCTACAGTTGTTTCTAAAACCAAACCAGTTTTATTGGCTCTAAAACCCCTATTCATTTTGTTTGCTCCTGAATATACTTTGAATTAAGCCGATCGCACTTCGATCGCTCCCCTGTCAAAAACCCGTTTGTCAGTACCGATAGAACTGACAAACATCCGGTCTTCATAGACATCAAACGTCGCAAAACTCAGGCGGCTAGCAGAATACTCCGTCCACTCAGAACGCCCCACCGGACGAGTGCCCCCGCCGGCACCGCAAATTAAATAAGTCGTACCGTTAATCGATCGAGTGCGTTCGTAACTGTGCTCGTGTCCGTTGATATAAAGCTGCACGCCGTACTTTTGAAACAAAGGCGTCAAAGTCTTAATAAAAGGTTGATTCACTCCGTAGACGCCAGAGGAATAAATCTGGTGGTGGCCGAATACAACCTTCCAAGGTGCGGTGCTCTGACTCAACTCTTTTTCCAGCCAAACAAGCTGATTTTCCCAGTCAGCATTGTGATTGGTATCTAAAGCAAAAAACTGTACAGGATCGTGCCGAAAAGTATAGTAACGACCTTGCATATTAAAACCCGCATATTTAACTTGCTCATCGCCGTTAGCAGTGCGGATGTCGTGATTTCCCAGACAAGCATAAAATTTTACGTTTTTCTGCAATAACGGCTGATAAGGCCGCTCGAAAACAGCATTAATTTTTTCAATTTCGCCGTTATTGTAGATATTGTCGCCGGCGAGAACAGCAACATTAAAAGGGTTTTCGCGGTGATATTGCGCCATCGCCTCAGCCACAGCATACTGACCTTCTGCACCCGTACCGGTGTCGGCAACCGAAATAAAGCGTAAAATAGGCGGTGAGGCCGGCAAAGGGACGATCGCCCTTTCTCCCTCAAGGTTAGAAGGCATAGCAGCCTTGGCGTCTGTACCCCAGGCAGTCCGAAGCTGAAACATTTTCCAGACTCCGGCCAAACCTAAGCTGCTGAGACTGCCTAAAATTAGAAAGTGACGGCGTTTGATGCTCATTTTGATTCGGTTACAACTAAGTTAAATGATAAATTAAGGTTGAGACGGCTCAATTAAAATTTATCTCGTTTAGATATATTTGCAACGCCCCAAGGCAGAGAAAATGTCAGAAGAACAACTAAACCAGTCAACTCCAGAACCCTCTCAATCTCCAACACCGCAGGTTGATTCGGCTGCAAAGTCTGCCCCCAGTGGCAGCAAAACTCAAAATGCCAGCAGCGCGGTTCCCCAAAATCAGAGAATCAAAGCTTTGATTGCCTCGATTGGGAATTTGGGAAAAAAAGATAAAAAATTACCAGCCGAACCCCCGTTGCAGCCCCAAAAGCCGATCGCGCCCACCGCTTCAGACTCAGCAACAGCAACTCCTCCGGCTGTTGCTGCGGCAGTTAACAGCGTCCCTCCAAAAGTTGCTGTAAAAGTTGAGAAAAAGCCTGTATCCCAACGCCCGCAAGGGAGTTTTTTAGAGAAAGTCATTGTACTTTGGCAAAGTATTGTACGGCTAGTGCGATCGCTACTGCCACCATCTACGAACCAGAAGCTGTCCGATCCAATTTTAAACGCCGCCATAACAGCAATTCTGATCGTTGCAGTCGGTTTAACTTTCAACAGTTTCTCGGCAAAACCGCCGGAGAAAGTAGCAAAAGTGCCTCTCCCAGCAGCGCAGCAGTCGCCGCCAACCTTTGGCGATTTTGTGGAACCGGGAACGCCAAAATCCCCAGAGGCGATCGTACCGTCAGCGCCAATCTCTACTAAATTCAAAAGCAACTTGCCCGATTTAGTGGCGCCGGAAAAACCGCAACCAGTAGAACTTATCCCACCGCCGCCGCTGACACCGGAACAGTCTCTGATTGCTGCGATTCAAAATCAAGTTACTGAGATTAAGAATCGACTGGGTGGCGGTTTAGTTGAGTCTGTTCAAGCTAATTTTTCCAGCAGTATTTTGACAGTAAAAGTCGCTGAAGGTTGGTACAAACTCAGCGAAGTTGAGCAAAATCAACTAGCAACGAAGATGTGGAAGGAGGCTAACTCACTCGATTTCAGCAAGTTAGAAATTGCGAATAGGGAAGGCAAGTTAATAGCTAGAAGTCCAGTTGTTGGTTCCGAAATGATTATTTTAGAGAGAGGGATTAATTAGAATTTAAATAGTCTGTATCTGTACAACGTCAGACCAGCCTTAAACTCCAGGACGCAGAACCTAATCATGTAGCGTGAGCCCTGCGTACCTTATAGCTGTGGAGCATTTTAAATGGTATTGTATGGTGCGTCAGTTTTAAGGCGTTTTCCATGTATAGTCAGTGTTCACTTCGCTTCGCACCCGGAGCGGCCTCGTTAGTGGTTTAAATGCTCCACAGCTTATAGCTGTTGATTTTTTTGAGGATATTGAAATTTTATCAAATCCGACAGAATGCTAGCATTAAATTAATTAACTTTGAGGAAAATTGAAAAATGACAATTTTAACTCAAGCCGAACAACTAGAAATTGAATATCCCAGCAGCGACGGAGAGCCGATGGCTGAAAGCGACATCACGCGCGATTGCATGACTTACAGCGTAGAAGCTGTCAAGCTTTATTTTCAAGAACGTTCTGATGTTTACGTGTCAGCCAATTCTTTCATATATTATGAAGAAGGGAACAACCAGGCAGTTGTAGCCCCGGATGTTTATGTGGTGTTTGGAGTTGCCAACCGCAAAAGGGATAATTACAAAGTTTGGGAAGAAGGGGGAATTACTCCAGATTTTGTACTAGAAATTACTTCGGAAACAACTCAGACGAAAGACCAAGAAACTAAACCGGAAATTTATCGGGCTTTGGGAGTTAGGGAATATTTTCAGTACGATCCATCGGGAGATTACCTAAATCCGATTTTACAGGGAGTACGTCTGATAAACAATCAGTACGAGCCGATTGCAGCCAACAATATCGCTTTCGATACGCTGTGGTTGTTCAGTGAAGTGCTGGGACTGGAATTGCATCTAATTTCAGGAGAATTGAGGTTTAGAGTTCCTGAAACGGGTGAGTTTTTGAAGACTTACAAGGAAGAAAACCTGGGACGACTAGCTGAGCAACAAGCACGACTGGCAGCGGAGTCAACATTGCGCGCACTCGTAACTCAACTCTTAAATTCTGGAATGAGTCTGGAACAGGTAGCGCAAATGATGAATTTATCAACCGTGGAAGCGAGACGATTGGTAGGGGAAAACTTTTGATCGATCGCACTTTTCCAAGATATCAAGAATAGTGCGATCGAAGTATGGGAAAAAATGAGAACAGTCAACAGCAAACAGTCAACTATTAACTAATGACTATAGAGGCTTAGTAGTAGGTTTAAAACCCTGCTTTTGAAAATAGGTTCTAAATACCTCTTGAGCAATTGGTGCCGCCGATACAGCACCATATCCGCCGCCTTCAACGATAACTGCGATCGCAACTTCTGGTTTGTCAGCGGGAGCAAAACCCACATACATAGAATTGTCAGGATGACCGGGCATTTCCACCGTCCCAGTTTTGCCAGCACTTAAAGGAATAGTACCGTCATTCATGGCGCGGCCTGTACCTTTTTTCACCACGTCAATCAATCCTTGTTTAATGACGTTTAAAGTTGCAGGCTTAATACCTGTTGAAATTTTTTTAGTAACAGGCGTATTGGTTTGAGAAGCCAATAAATGCGGCTGCACTCGCCAACCGTTATTGGCAATAGTTGACACCATCACGGCCAATTCTAGGGGAGTACAAAGTACCAAACCCTGACCGATCGACATTGTTACCGTATCCCCAACGTACCAATCTTCCCCATACATTTTCTGTTTCTCTGCTGGGATCGGAACTTGACCGTGATTGGCGCCGTCTATCCCCAAAAGGTCTAAATTAATAGTACCGCCAATGCCCATTTTTTTAGCCCATTTCGCCATTTGTTCGGGGCCGGCAGCCATACCTACTTGATAGAAAAACGTATTGCTGCTGTAGGCTAAAGCATCGCGGAAACCGATAACGCCGTAACCGGCTCCGTGTTCGTTAAAGGAAATTCCGCCGATGTTAATTGAAGCAGAACTTACCAAAGTCGAGTCAGGAGAAAACTTGCCCGACTCCATCCCGGCTACAGAAGTGACAATCTTAAAAGTGCTGCCGACTGGATAGCCTTGAACTGCCCGATTTAAAAATGGTTTGTCTGGCCCTTGCAGTCGATCCCATTCTGTTTGAGTCACCTTGCGGGTGAAAATATTGGGATCGAATGTCGGCCAACTAGCCATTGTTAAAAGAGCTCCGGTTTTCACGTCGATCGCCACAACTGCACCCAGGCGATCGCCCAAAGCTTTTTCCGCAGTTTTCTGCATATCTAAATCTAAAGTTAGCTGCACCGGTTTGCCGGCAATAGGGTCTTTTACACCTAAATCTTGGATTTCTTCGCCCTTAGCATTTACCTCGATTAAACGGTTTCCCCAAACGCCCTCTAAAGTTGAATTGGCTAATTTTTCCACTCCCATTTGACCGACGATCATCCCCATCGGATATGCAGGATTAGCTTTTAATTGATCTAAAGTAGCTTCGCCGACGTATCCCAAAACGTGAGCTGCTAATTGCTGGTTGGGATTGTCTCGGCTCGATTCTACGCGAATTTCAACTCCCCGCAAAGCATTACTTTGTTCTCCCAAAGCGACGAAAGTACCGACATCGATATCCTTACTAATTCGCACTGGTAGGGCCGATCTGTAGCCTGCTCCATCGATTTTTTTGATAATTTCGGCAGCGGGAAGTTTGACGATCGGGCCCAGTGTAGCGGCGATCTCCTGCCACTCCTTGGCCGATCGCTCTTTTGGCCACACATAGACCGATCGAGATACGCGGTTGGCCGCAAAAATTTTGCCGTTGCGGTCTAAAATTTGACCGCGATTCGCTGCGACTGAAACAGGGCGAATGCGGTTATTTTCCGCCCGCTGTCGGTTGTAGGCTCCCTGTACCAGTTGCAGTTCGGCTAGACGAAATATCGGTAGCGTCACCAAGGTAGTGACGAGCAGCATAAAAATCATAACTTGGAGCGATCGGCTGCGTTGCCGTGAAGCATTGTCCAAGCCATTTTTGTCTAATCGGACTTGAGAGTTAAAAGAAAAATCGCCAGCCATATTAATTAATCTGCTATTTTTATTCAACTAACAGGTCGATCGGGTTGCGATCCGGATTATTTGGCAGAAGATACAGGGATTATAATTTCTAACTCTTTAGTAACAGGCAAAAATTCTGCCTATTGGCAGACCAATCAGCGGGATTTTTTGATTAAAGTAGAGCTTAAATATCAATTTTTTTTGACAATTCAACTATTAAGGAGGTACGGGCGCTGTGGAACCGATCGATTTTTTGATTGCTTGGCTGGTGACGGGCAGCAGCTTGCTGCTAATTTCTCAACTCCCGATCGGCGTAGAAATTGACAGCACACCGAAAGCAGTAATTTCCGCTGCGGTGTTGGGAATGTTGAATGTTTTAATTTTGCCAATTCTAAAAGCTGTTTTTTTCGTGCCGAACCTGCTGACGCTGGGATTGCTTTCCGGCGTGTTTGCTTTTGTAATGAACGTGATTGTTTTTGCCTCGGCGGCGAAGCTAGTTGAAGGATTTAGTTTGCGGATGGGCATTTGGAGCGCGGTACTGGGGGCGATCGCCTTGGCTGTAGTTAGCAGCTTTATCAACGGCGCACTGATTTAGCAACTCCCCTAGAAAAAGGGCGATAGAAATCGCCCGATATTTCCACACCTGACTTTGCGTGTTTCGTTTATCTAAAAGCGATTTCTATCGCCGAATATTTCTTTTCGCTTCTTCCTTAAATCCGTTAAGCTGTCGCGCATTTAAATTGTATATTCTCCGCGGGCGGGACGCCCACTCCACAACACGGGAAATTGTTTTTTAACAGACAATTTAAATGTAGAACAGCTTACATCCGTTACATCCGTTAAAAAATCCGTTGCCGAACTTCCTTCAATCCGTTACATCCGTTAAAAAATCCGTTGCCGAACTTCCTTCAATCCGTTACATCCGTTACATCCGTTAAAAAATCCGTTGCCGAACTTCCTTCTTACTTCCCCATCAGCGACTTATAGGCTGTCACCTTAATATCGATCCCAGTAATATCTGTGCCGACAACCACAGCCGCAGCTCCTAAATCCAAGGCTTTTTTAGCCATTTCCGGCCCCGATATCCCGCCTTCGCAGATAACGGGAACCTTAAGCTTTTCTACCATTTCCGCAAGCAAATCAAATCCGGGCGGCGAGAAATTTTTCGTCTGGGCAGTGTAGCCAAAAAGAGTAGTTGCTACAGTATCTGCACCAGCTTCCGTTGCCGCGATCGCAGCTTCTATTGTATCTACATCCGCCATCACTAATTTGCCCAATTCACTGTGAATTCGCTCGATTAACGTCTTTAACTGTTCGCCAGCAGGACGGTTTCTCAAAGTAGCATCAACGGCGATAATATCGGCTCCAGAAGCGGCGATCGCCCGCGCGTCTTCAAACCGAGGAGTAATGTAAATCTCGCATCCCGGCAATTGCTGCTTCCAAATCCCAATTATGGGAGCTGATATCTGTTTTCGCACCGCCGCAATGTGAGCCGGAGTGTCAATCCGCACGCCCGAAGCACCTCGATTGATGGCGGTTCGAGCCATTGCCGCAATTACGATCGGATCGTGCAGCGGCGAATCAGCAGGTGCTTGACAAGAAACAATTAATCCTGTAGGAATTTGACAATTAATCATGGGGAATGGGGAATGGGGAAGGGGGCATCGGGCATTGGGCATCGGGCATCGGGCATCGGGCATCGGGCATTGGGCATTGGGCATTGGGCATTGGGCATCGGGCATCGGGCATTGGGCATTGGGCATCGGGCATTGGGCATTGGGCATTGGGCATTGGGCATTGGGCATCGGGCATTGGGCATTGGGCATCGGGCATTGGGCATCGGGCATTGGGCATTGGGCATCGGGCTTTTTTTGTAATTTATTCCCTGTGCCCGATTGAACTCAAATAAGCGTTAAGTTTTGGTAGTAATTTATCGACAATTGGTTTAAATTTGGTTACTTCTTCGCTTGTGATAAGTTGTCTAGCATAGGCTAATCTTAACCAGTTTACTGTTTCGTACAAAGAGCCTCTCGCAATTTTTACAAAACGCCGATTATCTTGGTCATTATAACGACCTCTTCCTTCAGCAATATTAGCACAGACACTATCAGCAGACCGAACGATCTGTTTACCGATCGTATCTTTTGTGAAGTAATCCCATTTTTTAACAATTTCCCAAATCTGATTCGCCAAACTTTCCGCCAACTTATAAACCTCTAATTCCTCAAAATCAGGTCTTCCCATAATTGCCTCAAAAACTCAATTATATTAAATGCCCGATGCCCCATTCCCCATGCCCAATTCCCCATGCCCCATGCCCAATTCCCCATGCCCGATGCCCCATGCCCGATGCCCCATGCCCCATGCCCAATTCCCCATGCCCCATGCCCCATGCCCCATGCCCCATGCCCAATTAACCCTTACCAATCCCAGCCATTAAACAAATAATTTTGTCCAGCAATTGCTCGGGGTGAATCGGTTTAGCCAAACAATCGTTAGCTCCCGCCGTCACAAAAGAGATCCGATCGGGCGGAATTTCATTAGCGCTTAAAGCTAGAATCTTGATATTTTCAGTAGCTGGTTTTTGGCGCAGTTGGTGAATTATTTCGCAGCCATTCATACCGGGCAAACGCATATCGACAATCACAGCATTCGGCTGCAAAAGTTCAACTTGTTCCACCGCCGTCGAACCTTCAATCATCCACACCACTTGCAGTCCTGCTGCTGTCAGGATATCGCAAATCAGCATGGCAGTTTCTTCATCTTCTTCCACGAGTACGAGGCTGCCCCGCAAGGAATAATGCAGCGGTAAAGATGAATTAGATTTGTCATAGGTAAATTTTGTGGATTCATCTTTGGTTAGAGTTTGGATGGGTATAAAAACGGTAAAGGTAGAGCCGACATCAACTTTAGAGTTCACTTCGATCGCACCGCCGTGAAGCTCTACTAACTGTTTAGTTAAGGCCAATCCCAGACCGGTGCCGCCGTATTCGCGGCGGTAGGGGGTATCCAACTGCTGGAATTTTTGAAACAAAAGCGATCGCTGATTTTCGGGAATTCCAATGCCGGTATCTTTGATTTGAAAAACAGCGGTACTGCCAGCAGGTGCAGTACCGGACTGTCGCACTGCAGGCGTTCGATTTTTATCTTCTGTCACCCAAACTCGCAGGATGACTCGCCCGCCTTTGGGAGTAAACTTAATCGCATTTCCTAAAAGATTGAAGAGAATTTGTCTCAAGCGGCGCGGGTCAGCGATGAAGCGATCGCACTCTTGTTTGATCCGCTGTTCTTGCAGCAGTTTCACGCCTTTTGCCGCAGCTTTTTCTTTGAGGGCGTGCAGGCTCTGAGAAGCTAATTTAGAAAGTGAAAACTCACTAATTTTTAATATGGCTTTTCCCGCTTCTACTTGCGATAAATCTAAAATATCGTTAATTAATTCTAATAAGTGGTCGCCGCTGTCTCGGATAGTTTGCAGGTACTGCCGCTGCTTGTGGATCGGCACTTCTTTACTGCCAACTTTGCCGTAAGACCACCGCAGCAGCGTGTCGGAAATGCCGATGACGCAAGTGAGAGGAGTCCGCAATTCGTGGCTCATAGCTGCCAAAAATTCGCTCTTGGCGAGGCTGGCAGACTGGGCGGCAACCAGTGCATCGCGCAGTTCTTGCGTGCGCTCTATTACCCGCTGTTCTGAGGTGCGCTTTTGCTGCTGGACTTGTGCATAAAGTTCGGCTTGGTAAATGGCGATCGCCAAATGTTCTGCTATTTGCCGCAAAAATGTTTTTTTGCTTTCTTCCCACTCCCGAAAAGTACACTGGTGGGCAATTAGCAGCCCCCACAAGTCGTCTTGAACTACGATCGGCACTAGCAACTTCGCCCGCACCTTCGCCCGCCGCATCAACTCTAAAAAACAAGGGTGCGAAGAGTAAGTTGTTTCCACATCCGCGACGCACAAAGCAAAACCTTTGCGATATTTCTCTCGGTCAATGACTCCATTGGTAAAACACTGCGCGCCGTCACTAAAGTTCAGTACAGACGAGATAGCATCGCTGGCTAAAGCTTCGTAGGTAACGCGACCTAAATACAAGTAATACCCGGAATTTTCTGGGATTTCGCCAGACTCAGAAACCGCCGCAGGTATTTCTTTAGCTGACTCGCCATTGTGCGGCGCTGGCACTTTTTCAAATTGATAAATTAACAGGCGATCGACCTCCAAAAACTCTCGCACTCGCTCGACTGCTTTTGACAAAATTACAGGCAATTCCAAACTCTGGCGGATTTGAGTTGTGACCTGATTCAAAAGCCGCTCTTGTTCGAGCTGCTGCTGCAAAGCATCTTCTACTGGCTGACAAAATGAGATGCAGGGACTGGCAATTTGTAATTGATTGACGGCTTCTGCAATCTGGCTCTGCAGCGTTTCTGGAGCTATAACTTTGGGTGCGGATTTTCCCTCTATTTCTGTTTTGCTGTGTAGGGGCAGGCGATTATTTTGGCTGGCATTGGCAGCGAGAAGATCCAGCAAATTTAGGGTGAATTCGCTTTGAAGAACTGCCGAGTTTGGCTGTATATTTTTAATTCGTTGTTTGAGGGCGCGAATGTCAATTTTCCACGAGGGTGCGGGCTTTATTTCTGCGAGTTTGTCGGCGAGGGGAGACAGGAAATTGGCGATCGCCCCGGGGTCGAAAGTCAACTGCACATTTAATTGCGAATGGAGATTTTTTTCGCTGTGCTTGAGTCCGTTTGTTGCGAACTCATCTAATAGATTGCCCCGCAGCAGCGCGCTAAAATGCTCTGATACTACTGCTGCAAACCTTTCCGACGAATTTGCCCGATTTAGAGAATCAGCGATCGCATCGTCGGTCAGCCAAATCGCCCCTGGGATTTCAGCCATTTCCTGTAACAACTGGTAAGCAGCCTCAAAGGTTGCTAGCGGCAAAGTCCGATTTAAGGTTTTTGGTTTCAATCTAGATATTTTCCCGGTTGTTTTAAAGAACAAAATATGAATGCCCCTGTTGTGAGGACGGAACCCAAGGTATCGCAGGCGCGGCCGATCCAACAGACTTGAGATAACAGCAGTCAGAAAGTAGGTAATAGAAGGCCCCGGAGCCAGAGAGCTAATTTCTCCCTATAGTTGTCCTCTTTCTTCTGGGGGAGTGACCCGCGTTCGAGCACTTTACGAGCGCGAAAGCGGTAGGAGGAAACGGGGGAAGGGATACGGCTGTATAATCGATCGCTTCTGGTTGTGTTTGCGAACCAGGTTGTTGATGGAAACTAAGCAATTCCACTCCCATAGCTGGGGTGAAGTTAGCACGCGCCTTTGTTTTCTGAGCTGATTCGGCTAATGGCACGTCCTTAACCCAAATAAAGATATTTAACCCTTAACGACAGAACAGGGGACTAGCTACGCATCCGCTTGGTGTCATTACTCAAAAAACCTAGACATCAAAGGTATCAGGCTGCTCAACTGAAAAGGAAGTTTTAGGCCCCAAGCCCAGTCACTTCCGTGCTGGGTCGTTGACTACTTTCAACAATCTTATTCCAGTATAATATTAATATATAATTTGTTAACTTGTACTTAACACTATCCGGGTAAATGAGCAATCCAACTCAACTCACCCCCGATTTCACGATCGGACATCTGCCGTGTCACGACTTCCAAGTGAGCGCTGCAACTCCAGGACAGGTAGTGGCTGAAAGATTCGAGCAAGAACCCAACCTGCCGGGAGTCATTATTACTCATGAATCCCAGGTATTGGGCATGATTTCTCGCGTCAGATTTCGAGAGCAAATGAGTTTTCCCGATCGCGCAGAACTTTACGGGTCACACCCGATTCGAGCCTTGCTAGATTTTATTAGAATTCCACCTTTGCTGCTTTCAGAAAACTGGAAAGTTGACGATGCTGTCCGAGCGTCTTTCAACAGGCACAAAGACTTGATTTACGAACCGATTATTGTGGTCTTGGAAGACCAGAGCTACCGCCTTTTGGACGTTCATACTCTGGTGGTCGCCCAGTCACAAATTTTAGCGCAAGCTAACAAACTTATTCAAAAATACCGAGTAGAAAGACACAAGTATTTAGCGCTACTTCAACAAAAACAGGCTAAAGTTCACGAATGTAATGAGCTTTTAAAAATCCAACAGCGTCAAACAGAAAAATTGCAAGCCAGTCCCAGTTTCCAGCAAATGGCACTGGTCAAACAAGCTGAAGAAATTGCTCAAATGAATCAGCGATTTGTGAGGATTGCGAAATTGATTTCTTCTGAAGGTCGCCAAGCATTTCAAGCTACTTTTCAAGGTGCTAATTCTATTTGCAACAATACAGAGAAAATTTTGGGCGTGGGCAAAGCAATAGCTAATGATTTAGAAACGGTCAACCGCACTTCCCGAACCATCCGGGAGGCGATCGAACAAGTCAGGCATTTAGCAGTACAGGTAGCTGTAGTTACCAATCAAATGGGAAGTCAGCCCAGCGGTCTGAGCAAAGTGAGTCTAGAAATTGGCAGACTGGCCAGTAAAACTTTTGAATTGGGGACTCAAATGGAGCAAATTGCCAGCCGGTTTAAACTTCGAGTTCACGAACTCACGGAGGCAGCAAGAGCGGGTGCTAATGTGGCTAAATCTGTGACTATCAAGATCGATCGCGCCGAAATGGCTCTGTTAGAGTTAGAAGAATTAATAGCGGAAAAAAAATTCAATTCATTGACCGCTATCCAAGAACCTTTGGGAGTCATAAAAAGTGTTACCGCTGATTCTTTAGTTCGAGATATAGAACAGGCAGAAGTAGCGGTTTCGGAGTTGGAAGACTTAGTTAAACATCAAGATTCGTCGCAATATCTGATTCAAAAGATTCAGCAGGCGCTGAAGTCCAAAAAGCCATAAAATCCCAGCCCGTATCTAATGAAATATTTCGAGAGGAAAACCAATAAAATCAAAACAATAACTTACGCTTATACTATTTGAAGAATAATATTTGTTATACTGAAAGTGGGGAATTTTGAAATTCAGTTGTAAAAAGGCTATTTAATTAGCCCCCAAAAACCGATAAAAAGTTCCACAAATAGTTGGAAGGACAGGTGACTTTTATGAAAATCCTTCTGGTAGAAGATGACACAGTTACAGTCAGTTTGCTGACTCAAGCGCTGAACTCTCACAATTACAACGTGAATGCGGCAGCAGACGGTGAAACAGCGTTGCATTTGGTGCAGGCATACGATTACGACCTGATTGTTTTGGATGTGCTGATTCCTAAACTCGACGGTATTAGTTTGTGTCGGAAATTGCGATCGTCCGGCTGCCAAATGCCGATTTTACTGCTGACAGCGCTAGATAGCAGCAACGATCGAGTCCAAGGTTTAGAGGCGGGTGCAGACGATTATGTGGTCAAACCCTTTAATCTCGAAGAATTAATCGCTCGAATTCGGGCTTTGCTGCGCCGGGGCAAGGTAACTTTGTCGAGTACAAATTTGACCTGGGAAAAACTGCAAGTCAACCCGGACACTACGGAAGTAACTTATGGGGACAAAGTGCTGCACCTGACTCCCAAAGAGTACAATTTGCTAGAACTTTTCCTGAGAAATCCCCGGCGCATTTTCAGCCGCAGCGCCATCCTCGATCGCATTTGGTCGGCCGGCGAATTTCCTCAAGAAGAAGCCGTTACCGCTCACATCAAGGGGCTGCGGCAGAAGCTGAAAGCAGCCGGGATGACTGCAGATTTAGTGGAAACCGTGTACGGATTGGGCTATCGGCTCAAAAGTCTGCCGGAGGAGATTGATAGCCAACAAGTTGGGCAGGAAACGGCAGAAACTGCTAAAACTCAAGAGACTTTATCTACTGAATCCAGCGGGTCGAGCCAGGAATTGAACAAAGACGACCGCCGTCTCAAAGTCTTGAACGCGATTGCCCAAATGCGGGAAAATTTAAAAGCTAATTTTCTAGAAAAGGTGGCGATATTCGAGCGCGCGATCGATCAACTGAAAAGCGGAACATTGGAGAGCGAGCTGCGCCAGGAAGCCCAGGCTCAAGCTCACAAATTAGTCGGTTCTTTGGGAACTTTAGGGCTGACAAAAGGTTCAGAATTAGCGCGCCAGATAGAACATTTGTTCAAGGCACAAAACATCTGGAAACCGGATACGGATCGGCAGATTGAAGGATTTCTGCAGGAGCTCAAACAGATATTCGATCGCCCGTCGGGCGAACCAGATGGCGATTTGGTTCCTGCGGTTTCCCAAAAGCGCCGAATGCTGATTGTTGATGATGATACTTTTGGGAGCGATCGACTCAAAACAGTAGCATCCGGTTCCGACTTCCAGATAGAAGTTGCCAACTCTCCGCAAGCAGCAAGAAATGCGATTTCTCAACAGCCTCCCGACGCGATTTTGCTGGATTTAACATTTTCCAGATATCAAGAAAACGGACTTTCTCTCCTAGCCGAACTCCGCAGTGAAAAGCCCGAAATTCCGGTGATGGTTTTTAGCGGGCTCAATCAATTGAGCGATCGAATAGAAGTGGCTCGTTTGGGAGCTTCGGGCTTTTTACACAAATCTATGCCCCCAGCAGATATACTCAAGGCAGTCGCCCAACTACTCGACCAGACTGGTCCGGCTGAAGCTAAAGTTATGGTGGTAGACGATGACGTGGATCTATTGGCTGCACTGCAAGTGATTCTAAAACCTTGGGGATTTCAAGTAACAACATTGGACGATCCCGAAAAGTTCTGGGAGGTACTCGAAACGACTTGTCCGGATTTGCTAATTTTAGATGTGGAGATGCCCGGTTACAGCGGTATCGAGCTGTGTTTGGCAGTTCGCAACGATTTGCGCTGGAGCAAGCTCCCCGTGCTATTTTTGACAGCTCATTCCGAATCGGAAATAGTGCGCCAAATGTTTGTCGCAGGTGCTGACGACTACGTGAACAAGCCGATCGTGAAACCGGAATTAATTGCTCGCCTCCTGAATCGTTTGGAGCGGACTCAACTCAGAAACAGACTGGCTCAGGCACAGCGCTAATCCCATTTTAGATTTAAAAAATTAAAGAATTAAAGAATTGAAGAAGTGGGAATGAATGATGAGATATGGGTTTCGAGCGCGTACCTACAGTTGTATTCTGTTTTTCAACTGGTATAACTAGGAGCAAATATGCAGTGCGTGTCCGAAACAAATCGGGAAGCATTCGCCAAGACTTGGGATTGTTAGATTGTGTGATTCCGGCGCGGCGCTGTTGATTGATGCTTGCCCGCCCAGCCAGAACACAGACTAATTTAGAGAAGTATTAATCAGATGAAAGCAATGGTATTGCCCTCAGACACAGACAACCTCAATAATGAAAGCGACTGCGAACTAATTTACGCCCGGGCTGCGATCCAACCTCATGGCATCCTTTTAGTGCTGGAATCTCCTGAGTTGAAAATTTTGCAAGTTAGTCACAATATTTTTGAGGATCTCGGCATTTATCCCGAAGAACTTTTGGGCAAATTTTTACACGAATTTGTCGAAACTGAGGAAATTGAGGCTATAGAAAAAGCTTTATTTGAAAACTGCGATCGATCTAACTGTGTCAGATTATCATTCAAAAGTCAAAACCGCCAGTCTTTTTTTCAGGGGACGCTGCATCAATCTAGTTCAGCATTAGTTCTTGAACTCGAGTCGGCTGTTTCCCCAAAACCTAGCGATTCTTTCAATTTTTATCATTTAGTCCAAGAGCCGATCGACAAAATCCACAAAACACCAAACCTGCAAGTGCTGTGTCAGACAGCAGTTGAAGAAGTGCGGAGGATGATCGGTTTCGATCGGGCGATCGTCTATCAATTTGATGCCACCGGGGCGGGGGAAGTTGTCGCCGAAGACAAAGTAGAAAGTTTGGCTCCTTTATTGGGACTGCACTATCCGGCTGGCGATATTCCCCCCCAGGCCAGAAACCTGTTCACCATGAATTTAATTCGGTTTATTCCCGATATTAACTGCCAGCCTGTAGAACTAATTCCTCACTGCAATCCGCTGACCGGTCGCCCCCTGGATCTGGGCTTCTCTTTGTTGAGAACAGTTTCCCCTTGCCACGTTCAATACCTCAAAAATATGAACATTGGTGCTAGCATGACCTTGACATTAATCAAAGATCGAAAACTCTGGGGATTGATCGCCTGTCACCACCAAACACCAAAGTATGTCAGCTACGAAATAAGAAAGGCTTGCGAACTGCTAGCCAAGTTTGTGAATCTAGAACTCAGCTACAAACAAGATAGCGAAAATTGGGAATATGCAATTTATTTAAAAGAAAATTGCCATAAATTTGTCACCAAAATTTCTCACTCACACTGGTTTGTAGAAGGTTTACTTAAATACCGAGATGAATTGCTGACCTTAGTGGGCGCTACCGGTGGAGTTGTGTGTGCCAAGGAAAATTTAACAACCATCGGCAAAACCCCGGAATTGGTAGAAATCGAAAGCTTAATTTCTTGGATAAAAACTCAAAGAAATAATGATATTTTTTATACAGATTCTCTCTCAAAACTGTATCCGCCATCCGAGAAGTTTAAAGAAGTTGCTAGCGGTTTGCTGGTACTTGCCATGTCCGAGATGCAAAATTATTACATTTTGTGGTTCCGTCCAGAAACAATTCAAACTGTCAACTGGGCAGGTCAACCAGACGGGGAAATTGAAGTTAAACCGGATGGCAGCCGACCGCTGTCTCCTCGGAATTCCTTTGATTTGTGGCAAGAAACTGTGAGGTTAAAATCTTTGCCTTGGCAGCGGTGCGAAATCGAAATAGCCCGAGAACTTCGAGTTGCTATTACTAGCATGGAGTTGCGGAAAACCAATCAGCAGCTTAGCTTAGCTTTGTCGGCTACCAAAATGGGATTTTGGGACTGGGACGTGCAGAAAAATCGCATTGTTTGGTCGAGAGAACACGAAGAGTTGTTTGGGTTGGTTCCGGGAACTTTTGCCGGAACTTATCAAAATTTTGTAGCTTGCGTTCACCCAGAAGATTTAAATAGTATTCAGAATGCTGTAAATCAAGCCCTGGTCCAGCGATCGGATTACTATCAGGAATACCGCGTGGTTTGGCCGGACGGCAGCATTCACTGGATGGAGGGAAAAGGTAAGTTTTTTTACAGCGAAGCCGGCGATGCAGTGCGGATGGTGGGGACAGTTACAGAAATTACCGATCGCAAAGCTAGAGAATTACAGTTGCGCCTGTTGGAATTAGCAGTCACCACCACTAACGACGCCGTGTTAATTACCGAAGCTGAACCGATTGAAGAACCGGGCCCGCGAATTCTTTATGTCAACCCAGCTTTCACGCGGATGACTGGCTATACGCTAGAAGAAGTTTTAGGCAAAACACCGCGCATCTTGCAAGGAGAAAAAACAGACCGCGCCAGTCTCGATCTAATTCGGACAGCTTTGAAAACCTGGCAGTCGGTGCGGGTTGACTCGATCAATTACCGGAAAGACGGGACGGAATTTTGGGTAGAAATGAGCATTGTGCCCATAGCGGACAAAAATGGTGAGTTTACCCATTGGGTATCAGTGCACCGGGATATTAGCGATCGCAAACTTGCTGAAGCCGCCCTCCAACAGCTCAACGAACGGTTAGAAATGCGAGTTTTGCAGCGAACCAGACAACTAGAAAGCTCTCAAGCAGAACTCCGGGAAAGCGAAGCTTTATTTCGCTCTTTGAGCGAGAGTTCCCCCGTCGGCATTTTCAAAATCGATGCTGAGGGAAAATGTACCTATACAAATCCCCGCTGTCAAGCAATTGGCGGCTTCGCACCTGCTGCAGCTTTAGGAGACGGCTGGATGCAGTTTGTTCACCCCGAAGACATCCAACTAATTCTGTCTAAGTGGTCCCAATCGCAATCGCTAGATGGGGAATTTTCCTGCGAATTCCGCCACATTCAGGAAGACGGAACAATTCGGTTTTGTCGGCTTAAAACAGCTCCGATTTTTTCCGACAGATCTCAACTAATCGGTCACGTCGGCACAGTCACAGATATCACAGAAAGTCGGGCAATTGAAAAAATGAAAAATGAGTTTATTTCGATTGTCAGCCACGAACTGAGAACTCCGCTTGCTTCCATTCGCGGTTCTTTAGGTTTGCTGGCGGCTGGGGTACTGAAAAGTCAACCGGAAACTGCCAAACAGATGTTAGAAATCGCTTCGAGCGATACCGAACGGTTAGTGCGTTTGGTCAACGATATTCTTGACTTAGAGCGGCTCGATTCGAGCCAAGTTACCCTCGTCAAGCAGTGGTGCGATGCCCGGGTTTTGATGCGGAAGTCTGCTGAAGCTGTACTTGCTTTGGCTGCGGAAAATAACATTGATTTGTCGATTTTGCCCGAAACGGCAAAAATTTGGGCTGACCCCGACAGGATCGTTCAACTGCTGGTAAATTTGTTGAGCAATGCGATTAAATTCTCCGCTCCGGGGAGTACAGTAACTGTCAGAGTGCAAGATTTGGGCGATCGGGTTTTATTTGAAGTCAAAGATCGAGGGCGGGGGATTCCTGCTGATAAACTAGAAACTATCTTTGGACGGTTTCAACAAGTCGATGCTTCTGACTCCCGCCAAAAAGGAGGTACGGGTTTGGGTTTGGCTATCTGTCGCAGCATCGTGCAGCAGCACGGCGGCAGAATTTGGGTCGAAAGTGTTGTCTCACAAGGCTGCAGTTTCTATTTCACAGTGCCTGCACCGTTGGAAGGCGAAGGGGGAAAAAGTTTGGACGTTTGAGATTGCTTTGATAATATCTCGCGAAAGCTCAAGTTCCTGTTTTCAGTTCGGGGTTAAAGTAGGTGAGCGGCAAAATATAGCAACAGCACTCGACGATTAGGACGTTCTTAAGTGCTGAAACTCTTAATTTTATTGCTTCTTCCTTTTGTTAGATATGTGAAGAAACCCGGTTGATGAGGCAGCGTGCGTAAGTCCTTTTTCAGTTTACCGTGATTAATTTAAAATTTGAGTTTTAATTATGTCAGCAAAGCGCATTTTGGTAATCGATGATGAAAAAAACCTCTGCAGCGTGATTCAGGCCTGTCTGGAACATTTAGGCGGCTGGACGGTAATAAGCGCGCCCGACGGCAGCCAAGGATTGCTTTTAGCTGAAACTCAACTCCCTGACGCTATTCTGTTAGATGTGATGATGCCGGATATGGACGGACTTACTGTGTTTGGTTTGCTGCAAAACAATGCGGCTACTTGGGGGATTCCGGTGATTTTTCTGACGGCTAAGGTGCAGGCGATGGATTTGAGCGAATTTGCTGACTTGGGGGTAGCGGGGGTGATTCCAAAGCCTTTCGATCCTTTGAGTTTGGCACAGCAAGTGGCGGAAATTCTCGGTTGGGAACCGTTGCTTTAAACAGGGGTAAAATGCGATCGCAGATAGCATATCAAACTCGGCATTTGAAACCGCTACTAGACCAACAAAGTCGGCCGAGTCCCACGGAAGAATCAAGGGGTCATTAAAGCCGGGATAAAGATCTAAAATCCGCTTTCTCATTCCCTTGATTGTTGCGAAAATCACGCAATTATGTTATGTAACCGGGTTGATGCGTCCAGGAAAGTCATAGTTTTTCCGGCTGTTTTCAGAATTTCCTCATTTTTTTGATTTAGCTTTGAGATCGATCGGTGATTGATTAATTTAAACTCTGATTCCCTAGAAATTCTAGAGACGATCTCAGGGAGTCGGGGTTTTTTGTTACCCGCAAAGCCGATCGGCTAATACCGTATTTACAGGCAGAATAACTCCTCCAGAAGTTACGCACACTTGCCTCAAGAACGGTTTTTTTTAACCCGGAATCGCAGAGGCAGCCAAGTTTTTTGCTAAAAAACTCCGTTTGGGCCTGCTAATCGAAGATTTACGCAGATTTCCCTCTGAAACCCAGTTTTTTAACCCGCGATCGCAGATGCAGTCAAGTTTTTGGCTAAAAAACCTGGTTTTTGCCTAACTGTTGTAATCCCTGCTGCGGCAAAAGTATATTTATCAAAAAAAATGATGGTCTTCATAATTTCCTCATATTTTTTAGATAAAGTTTACTTCAAGCTCAAAATCTGAAGGTCGATCGCACTCTCAGCACCATTCCGCTGCCAAAGAGCGAACCTGTTGTCAGGAGAGTTCGGGCCAGTGACGGTACTTTCGATTAACTGCTGCCACAGCACAACCAACCTCAATAAGTCAATATCTAGGCCCTGCATAGCAAACAAACCGGGTTTTTTAACTGGGAAAAACGGGGCTTCTGCTCCAGTCCTCTAATTGTTGGCAGGATAACTCAATGGTAAAAAAATTAATAACTGAGGATGTGATTAGCGCTCTCGAATAACACAAAAAAATAACTCTGTCGTTTGATCGAGATCCCAACTCGCAATTGCCAGTAACAGGCAAAGTCAAGTCTCAGTAAGTTTTTGAAAGAGTGTGGAGATTTTTTTAATGTCTGAGCAGCTATCTTATAAAGGTAACAACCAGATTCTGTGCTATTACGCAAATGTTACCAACTTAGTTCAGGTGGTTCGGATTGAGAACATTCCTAATTGGTACTTTGAAAAAGTGATTTTTCCGGGACAGCGACTGATGTTTGAAGCTGCTGCAGAAGCAGTCTTGGAAATTCACACTGGTACGGTGGCAAGTGCTATTTTATCGGACAAGATTCCCTGCTACGTGCTGCGGGTTATAGAAGAGGTAAGTTCCGAGTTCGAGCTGGTGATGACCGAAGAACGATTGGCGGTACTAGCCGGTTAAAATTCATGAGAAATCAGACGAGATCGAGAACGGGCTCAAAAATATTAGTTAACGACTGTTTGGGGACAGGGAAAATGCAGAAAAATCTTGTCAATATTACTTTAGCTGTAGTCACAGAGGAAATAGAAATTATCTTGGAGTCTTATCCGAAGCACCCCTACCAACAAGCTTTTTCGCCTTCGGGATTGCGACAAGATTTAATTGCTTACGTGCTCAGCCGAGTTCCTAATAGATATACTGCGATCGACTCCGGCGAGTCTGTGTCAAACCAAACAGTTCAGGTTCGCTGTTCTTCGGAGCAGTTGCTGCACATAGAAAATTTGATTCATACTGGTATTCGCGAAGTGCTCCACAGCTATCAGAAGATAGATTACCGCCTTCCTGAAGAACTTAAATTCGATTCCAGAGTTGCTAGTTGGTTTTGAGAGTTTCTTGTAAATCAGGGAGAGGCCGAGAATCTCGGCACTTTCGGTTGGGCGAGGTGGAATTGTGTACCGACAATCAAGCATCCAGGATACCCGCCACGCGATCGATCGGTCCAGAAATCAAAAACCTGTAAGCTGTTCTACATTTAAACTGTGTGTCAAAAATCAATAACACTCTTGTGGGACGGGCTTCTAGCCTGTCCAAAGTTTCCAATTTAAATGCGTAACAGCTTATTTGATAAAAGAGCCGAACGTATTTATCTCGCGCAAGTCAATGCTAAAATCTAAAATCTAAAATCTAAAATCGCGCAATCGATTGACTTGATGGTTCAAGACTTTTGGTAATCGCAGCAGCAGTTGCACGGGCCATTGGGATTGACAGCACAGCGCAGAATTTCCGATCGAGCATTAAAACGGCAGCTAGCATCTCCGATAACCCAGATGCCGCTTACAAAAGTTCTTTCCGTCGGCGGTGTGGCCGACTGCACGTACAGGGCAATTTTTTGCAGTCGGTAGCGGCCGGATTTGAGTTGATAGCGGTGGTGGCGTTCCAAGACAGCGTAGGTTTCTCCCTCTAAATCTAGATAGTTCCCCGGTTGTGGCGTCCAATCCAGCCGAATGCTACCTAAAAATTGGCGGGGGTGAGAGAGAATCACCTCTACGGGTAAAGTATTTTGTTCCATGTGGCGGTGCGTTCGCGAACTGAACTAAAGGGGCAAATAGTTGACTAAACCTATATCTTCTTCATCTAGAAAGGTAAGTTTTTCTAGGGAGAGTAATTTAGGTTGAGGCGCTAAACTTAACTATAGAACCTTTGGCGATCGGGGGATAGCCTACTCCCTCCACTACGTTCCTCCCAACAGGCTAGGAAATAAACTTCAACTCGCTTGAGGTAACTAAAGTTAAGTTCGATTAGGTTTGATAAAGCAGTACACGCTGATGGTATCGCAACTCGCAGGTTCGATCGATACGGGGTTGAGATTCGCGAACAGATGTTAACGGTTTGCAGGACTTGGCGTGCTTCGGGTGCGTTTGTACTGAGGACTTCAGGGATGGCTGCAAACCAAACCGATTTTTTGGCAATCAAAATTCCCAAAAATATCCCATTCCTTCGATGATTCCCCAAGCGCAAGCAGAACCAGCTAAATAATGATTTTCAGTGCCGCATTCGCGATGCCATTCTAAGAGTTCTGACAGAGCATTAGCGACGATTACTCCCCGGACATCCTGTTCAAACATACTGATATCATTCCCAGAATCACCGCAAACTAATGTTGCCTCACATGGAATTTGTAGGCGCTTTTGTAAATAAGTAAGGGCATTGCCTTTATTGCTAGTTTGCGGTAAAATATCTACATACCTATTGCTGCTAAAAATGATTTGAGCTGGCAATCGCGATTCAGTTAACTTTTGCTGCAAAGCCCGGACAGTCGAGCGATTTTCTGCTGCTGGTTCCAAACAATAACTGATTTTCCAAGGATTTTGTTCTTTTAGGGATTGGGGTTTAAGCTGGGAAAACTGCTGACCTAAAGAGACGATCGCCATTTTATCCCAATCTTGAGAAAGATATTCCGCCCAATCTAAATCGAGGGTTCCATCTTGGTAAATTTCGCTGCCTACACCTGCGATCGAATAGTCAGGTGCTAGCAGTTGCTTTTGGGTCATTAATTCGCAAGTTGAAGCATGAGAACGCCCGGTAGCGTAAACCAAACAAATTTGCGATCGCAGTGATTGCAAGCGCTGGTTTAAAACTTGAGTTGCTTCGTCATCTCCGACTAGCGTGTTGTCTAAATCTGTAACTAATAAAAACTTCATTTGGGAAATTAGTCATCAGTCATTAGTGATTGGGAATCGATCGCTTCCTAAAATTATTTTAAGTATTTATCAGAATTTGTTAAACCAAGCACATTTATAACCAAACTGATCGTTTAAGATGGGCCAAATTTAATTTTCAACAATTGGTGTGAGTGTTTTTGTGAATAATTCAACCTCCGTTAAAGCTTTTTGGCTGTCTTTCTTGATTTCTGGTGCTGCAGTGCCTTTGGGGCCGATCGCAGCAACAGCTCAAATTCAGGATACCTCAACTCCAGAAGTTGCGCTAGAAGCGAGTGCCGTCCCTACGGCTACCCCAGACGCAGCGCCCGCAGCAGGTAAGATTGAGATACCGCAGTTAGCGGCGATCGCCGCAGAGACTAACTCAGCAGTCGATCGCGCTTTACCCGACACAGATGCAGCATGGGTGAATCGCGCTTTACCCGAAACAGATGCAGTAACAGTCGATCGCGCTTTACCTCAAACAGATATAGCCACCCTCGATCGTACTTTACCCGAAACAGATCCAGCAGTCGATCGCGCTTTACCTCAAACAGATATAGCATGGATGAATCGCGCTTTACCGCCGCAAACAGATATAGCAACAGTCGATCGTGCAACAACAACCCCAGAAATAACGGAGGCAATTCGCGAATTGCCCCCACAGAAGTTAGAAATTGCAAACTCTCCTGAGTCTCAACAAGTTGCTGAAGCCAGCAAAGTTGCCGACATCAGCAGCGAGACTGGCACCGCTGATGACCTCAGCATACAAGAAGACGCAGCACAAGTCACTTCTGTTTCTCAACTGTCCGACGTGCGGCCGACAGATTGGGCTTTTCAAGCACTGCAATCCCTAGTAGAAAGATACGGCTGCATTGCGGGATATCCAGACGGCACATTCCGAGGCAATCGGGCAATGACTCGCTACGAATTTGCCGCCGGATTAAACGCTTGCTTGGATCAAATTACCAAACAAATTGGCGGTTCTGCGGGGAATTTAGTCAAGCGAGAAGATTTACTTGCTTTGCAAAGATTGCAAGAAGAATTTGCGGCAGAATTAGCTACATTGCGCGGTAGAGTAGATGCTTTAGAAGCCCGCACTGCCGAATTGGAAGCCAACCAATTTTCAACTACCACTAAACTCAACGGATTTGCTTGGTTTAACCTGACTGGAGCTTTTGCGGGCGATCGAGTCCGCATTGAAGCGACAAATGGAAAAGCTGCTCCGCTCGATCGAGTAGCCGGACGCGATCCAGTCACCAACAGACCGATCGTGCAGAGAGTGGACGACCCAGAAATCACTTTCAGCCAGTTAGTTTGGTTGACCCTCACTACTTCCTTTACAGGGAAAGACGAATTGATTACACAGCTAGCTGTAGGTAACGGCAATTCCCCAGCCAATCAGTATACTTCAGTGGGTTTTTTCAATACATTCGGCACTCCTTTTCTCGATCAAACTGCGGGAGCAAATCCCAATGAAGTTATCTTGAGGGAACTTTCCTATCGGTTCCCACTTAGCAACAGCTTGCAAGTAGTAGTCGGCCCGAGAATTAATTTCTACCGCTACTTTGACAACAATAAGTTTAACTTTTTCGTAGACGGTGCGAGCAGCTTTAATTCTAACAACAGTCCTTTGTTAAGCGCTACCAGGCGCGGTGCCGGTGCTTTGGTTTTGTGGGATATCGGCCGCGCATTGAAACTGCGTTTTGGCTATTTGGGCGAGAGTACGGAATTTTTGCCCACTTCCGTGTTTAATTCCGCTTCCAATCCGTCTCAAGGCTTGTTTGGCGGCACGAATACGACTACAGCAGAATTAACATTCAGTCCGAGCGATCGGACTAATTTGCGCTTTTTGTACAGCCGTTCCAACATCCAGCAAATCGGCGGTTTAATTGGATCTCCTAACAGCAAGCCGTTAAACGGTGTGGCAGATGACGGTTTCGGCGGCCGCCTGGGGAACGCGACTGCGAATACTTACAGTTTCAATTTCGATTGGTCAGTCACTCGCGGCTTTGGTCTTTTCGGCCGCTACGGCTACGCCGAAACCAATATATTTCCCAAGACTAACCGACCCGACGGCACGATCAAAAATCAATCTTATCAGTTAGGACTTGCATTTCCCGATTTGTTCAAAGAAGGAGCTTTGCTTACGGTGTCATATTTAGTACCTTTTGACTTTACTGGCGGTCGGAGATTTCTGATTTCTGGCGGAGGGAACGGCGGCACGCAGTACGAAATTGAGGCAACTTATTATTTGCCTCTCACCGACCATATTTCGATCGTGCCGGCATTTTATGCGATCGCCAATGCCAATAATTTCGATAACAACCCGACAATTTTTGTGGGCAATTTGCGGACGCAGTTTAGTTTTTAATTCCACGCACGGGAACCCAGAAACCGGGTTTTTTGACGAAAAGACGCGTTGCAGCCCGCACCCAAGGTAAAAAACCCGGTTTCTAAGTATGGGCGGGGCCGGTTTATATAATTTGTCGATAATTATCAAAAATATAGGCGAACCCGGCCCTACACAATTTAACATCATACAAGTCCGAATCAAACGGACATGACATGAATTGACACACGCTCAATAATTAATCGGTGTATTCATGTTCATCCGTTTAGTGCCTTCCTGATTCTTTCTACTTAATTGGAATTTCGATAATAAATTCAGTACCTTTACCTGGTTCCGAGAGGCACTGCAATTTGCCCTTGTGTTTTTCAACGACAATTTGGTGCGAAATTGATAAACCCAAACCAGTGCCTTTGCCTACGGGTTTTGTGGTAAAAAACGGGTCAAACAAACGCACGATCCGATCTTTGGGAATGCCCGGACCGTTGTCTTTAATCCGAATACAAATGCTATTGTTATCAATCATTTCAGTTTGAATCGTAATTGTAGGAAAGATAGTATCGGCTGTATTTTTTGCTTGGCTGCTGCTTTCTTCCAAGGCGTCGATCGCGTTTGCCAATACATTCATAAATACCTGATTTAACTGTCCGGGATGGCATTGTATTTGCGGCAGTTCTCCGTATTTTTTAATCACTTCAATGCCCTGCCAGTTGGGTTTGGCTTTCAGCCGGCTGTTCAACATTAACAAGGTACTTTCTAAACCTTCGTGAATGTCGGCAGTCTTGATTTTTGCTTCGTCCGCCCGCGAGAAATTGCGGAGAGTTTGAATAATTTCTACAATTCGCTCGCATCCTATATGCATCGAATTGAGCAATTTTGGCAGGTCTTCTGCTAGAAATTCTAAGTCTATATCCTCGGCTTGTTGCTGAATTTTTGCTGGGGGATTTGGGTACTCTTCTCGATACACTTGGACTATTTCTAACAAGTCGAGAACGTAGCCTCGGACGTGGCAGAGGTTGCCGGCGACAAAGCCAACTGGGTTGTTAATTTCGTGGGCAATTCCTGCTAGCACCTGTCCGAGGGAAGACATTTTTTCGGTTTGTATTAACTGCATTTGAGTTTGCTGCAAGTCGTGCAAAGCTGTTTGCAGTTCTTGGGATTTTTGCCGATCGCGCGAGGCGGCGGCGGCCCGTTCTTCCTCAACTCCGATCGCCGCGGCAATAATTCCGATCAGCTTGCAGTCGGCTTCTGTGGGCGCGATCGACTCGGTGTAGATAACGCACAGCGCGCCCACGTAATTGTCGCCCAGCCGTACTGCTTGTCCCAGATAGCTTTGCAGTTGGTAGCGGATGACAGCGGGATCGATTTTGCCGTAGATAGTGTTCTGCAAGTCAGGAATGGCGACAGCCCGATCGCTTCTTTTGTTGCATACGTCGGTGCAGATGTGGCCCTCGGCGCGATCGACCGGCGGGTAGTCGGGCGGCACTTGCCAAGTCGCGATCGCGCGCAGCAGACCGCTTCCGACGCGGCTGTAGATAGCGCTGCTTCCGCCCAAAAGCTCGCCGGCTAAGGATGTCAGGCGCTGGATGTTCTGGGCCGCGTCGGTGGTGAATCCCAAAAAGCACTCGTTAATTTTGCTGAGGCGGTACTCTGCTTGCCTGCGCGCGGTCATGTCGCGGGAGTTGATCACAATTCCGCTGACAGCGGGGTCTGCTAGCAAGTTGATGCCGACGCCTTCGAGAAAACACCAAGAACCGTCAGCCCGCCGGAACCGACCTTCTACGGCGATCGGATCGCCTGGATTTGCGATCATTTTTTCGCCTTCGGACATCAGCGAGGGAATGTCGTCAGGGTGGATGAAATCGACGGCAATTTGACGGGCGAGTTCCTCTGGTTCGTAGCCCAAAACTGTTTCTACAGAAGGGCTTTCGTAAACAATGCGACCGCTGGCGTCGAGAATAGTAATCATGTCAGAACTGTTGAGAATCAGCGATCGCCACTTAGCCTCATTTTGCAACAAAGCTGACTCGGCTTGTTTGCGATCGGTAATATCCTCTACCATTTGCAAAATAAACTGCGGCGTTCCCTGACTGCTGTCGATGACAGAGGCGCTAAGGCGTCCCCACCTGATGCTGCCGTCTTTGTGGAGGTAGCGCTTCTCGATTTGGTAAGCTTCGCGGCAGCCCGCGCTCAACTGTTGGCGAAACTCCCGCGAAACTGGCGCGTCTTCCGAGTGCGTGCATTCGTCGAGGCCGACACCCCGCAGTTCGGCTTCCGATCGCCCCAGCATAGCTTGAAATGCCGGGTTAGTGGCGATCGCAACACCTTCGAGGGTAGCGACTACCATGCCGATCGCAGCGCGTTCAAAAATTGCCCGAAACCGCTGTTCGCTGTCCCGCAAAGCTGCATCCGCTGCCACTTCCTGGGTGATGTCCCGCCCCGCGACTGCCAAACCTTTGCGCGAACCGTCGGGGTTGAACAGCGGCACTTTCCGCACTTCAAACAAATTGCTGCCGCCTGTGGGCAAGGGGACAATTTGGCGGCGGTCGGTAAGAGTGCCTGCTTGCCAGGTGATTTCGTCGGTTTCCTGCCAAGTTAGCAGGATTTCTCTGACTCTCGGATCGGCGGCGGCAGCGAGTTCGGCAGTAGTTTTGCCCTGGTAGTCTGCGGTTTCCCAGCCCAAAAGTTTGAGGGCGCAGTCGTTGGCAATCAGCCAGCGCCCCTCGCTGTCTCTGAGGTTGATGGCGTCGGGCACGGCGTCGATCGCGGTTTTCAGCCAGTATTCTCGATCGCGCAGGGCGGCTTCGGCTTGTTTGCGATCGGCGATTTCGGCGACGGTTCCTTCGTAGTAAAGGACTTCGCCGCCTGCGTCGCGGACTTCGCGCACGTTTTCCGAGATCCAGGTAGTGCTGCCGTCCCGGCGGCGGACGCAGGACTCAAACTCTTTGAGGGAACCGTTTTTGCTGATTTCTGCCATGAAGGAAGCGCGGCGGGCGCGATCGGCGTAAAGGTTGTTTGCCGAACAATTTGCGATCAGTTCTGACGGGGAATCGTAGCCGTACATTCGGGCGAGTGCCTGGTTGGCGCTGAGGTAGCGCCCGTCTGGGGCGGTTTGAAATATGCCTTCGGTGGCGTTTTCAAAGATGCTGCGGTATTTTGCCTCGGCTTGTTTGAGGGCTTCTTCTGCTTGGAAGCGATCGGTGATATCGGATTGGACGCCGATGAAGTGGGTGACGATCCCGCTGCTGTCGCGCACGGGCGAGATGGTGAGTTCGTTCCAGAAGGGGGTGCCGTCTTTGCGGTAGTTTTTCAGAACTACTTTGCAGTCGTGTTGTTCTTTCAGGGCGACGCGGATTCGATCGACGGCAGCGCGATCGGTATCGGGGCCTTGCAGGAAGCGGCAGTTGTGCCCGATTATTTCGCTGCGATCGTAGCCTGTAATCCGCTCGAAAGCCCGGTTGCAGTAGACTATCGGCTTGTCCGGCCGGGTAGCGTCCGCGATCGCGATGCCGTTGCTGGTAGCTGCCAGGGCGCGATCGTACAGCCTCCAGACTTCTTCTATTAAATTCGGTGGATTGCCGCCAGTGCGAGTGGGCGATAGCGTTTCAGAATGACTGCCGGTTATATCGATCTGCATGAGTTTCTATAGATTGAGTTTATTGTCTATCCCGACTGGCCGCACCCTAGAGTTCAACATAATTTCCTATTTTCCGAAGGCAGAATTTAGAAGGCTATTATGCAGAATTTGGGCTGTAAATTTTACCTAAAAAAATCTGGCTTCCCTCGTTTTTTTCTTTCTGCCTTTTGCCTTCTGCCTTCTACCTTCTCAGGAATCCTACTTGTTAATTTATAATAGCTGTTACCGCGATAACTCTATCTTTGGTATGGTTTATTTTGCAGCATTTGGGCGGCTTACAGGTTCTGACCTGTATTTTTTCACTTCAATCAAAAAAATAGAGCGGCCGGCTCTATTAAAATATTTATTAATTAATTTTTTATTTAAATAATTCAAAGTTTCCTGAAAAAAACGAGAAAAATTTAATTTTTAACGAACACAGCAAGTTCCGAAATATCGTCGATCGCCAAAGTCGGTTCTAGGGCGAGACACTGAGCGCGATCGCCATATCCGTAAGCCGCCCAACAAACACCTATCCCAGCATTTTTAGCAAACAGCAAATCAACCGCTGTATCGCCAACCATTAAAACTTGACTGTTATCCAATTCCGGGAACAGCGGTTTAATAATCGAGTTAAAAACAGCCGGGTTTGGTTTCGGAATTATTTGTCCGTTGTCACCTAAAATTAAATCAAACAAACTGTGAATTTTAAATTTTTGCAGTAACAAATTCACAAAACTAACGTGTTTGTTGCTGAAAACTCCCAGGCTCAATCCCGACTGGCGCGCCAACTGCAAGACTTGCTTTGTCCCCGGAAATAAATCTACCTGCTTTTCACCTTCCGTCCGATAATAAGAGCGGTAAGTTTCAACCCATTCGGGAATTGCGCTTTCCTCGATCGCCGGATGCAGGATTTTAAAACTATTTGGTAAATTGATGCCGATCGTACCTATAATAGTATCAGCAGCAGGCGGGGTAATATTGAAACTTTCAAAAGTTTTGGTAAAGCAAAATACAATAGCTTTGTGAGTAATTGCCAAAGTGCCGTCGAAGTCAAAAATAATTAACTTGTACTTACTCATATTTGTGAAAATTTTTGATATAGCAACCGTAGGCTTCCAATGACATAATAGCATTATAGCCTTTCTCAAAAAGATGAGGTACGTAGTTGGGCTTGGGCCCTCTTAGGAATGACGATTTAATAACTTCAGCATTAATTTTTCTTAAAAGTTCCCAACTGGTTTCCCGGTTGGTGGATGG
>JAUBST010000054.1:34582-39938 GCA_036702215.1 Microcoleus sp. F6_B6 | reverse complement strand
CTGATTTTTCCCTCATCTGACTACATTACCATATTTTTTGGCTCTCACTCTCACTTTTTTTTACCTGAATCCTTACGATTCTACAATGCCTCCCACATCCAGCACTTCTATCCCAAGTAAATCACTAAGTTCCCCTGCTTCAAAAAGGTTCATAATTCGGTAAAAATCTTCCTGAGAACTTTCAAAAACAAACAAAGTGCTGCTACTATTTTCTTCTGGGTGCTGATTTTTATCAATTTCATTATTCATTTCTTAGCATCTCTATATTTTCTACTTCAAACCCAATTTTTTTCAATTCATTTTGCATTTCAATGCCAGATATTTTATTCCCTTTGACTCTGACAATGAACATAAACCTTTGCATTTCTAATTGTTGAGGTAATTGCTGATTTTTTTTACATCCTGCATCTCGAAAAAATGAGACAACTTTAGGCCAAGGTGGCAAGCGTTTTTCTTCATCTATGCCCATCGTTTGTTTAATATACAGATGTACTGTCTTTGACATATCTGCACTCAGATGTTCACCCTTTTTGCTGATATTTTTATCTTTGGTATTTATCTCTTCTATTGTCGGGGTTTTATGTCTAACCATTCTAAAAGCTTTCTCATACCTTGACAGCAAACATAAACACAAACATAAATACGAAATTTCCCGAGAAGAAAGTTGGCTTTGTTTGACTGATTTTAGTTTATTTAAAATACAGTTAATATCGAGATTCTCTCTCTGTTCTGCTTCCTGACATTCCAGGCAAGGGGGATTTGATATTTTGGTCATTTTAGCAACGCTCTTTAAGGTGGAGTAACAGACTTCACGTACAGCAGTCTATTAAAAGAAGTATTTTTAACCCTTCCAACTTAATTACCCAACTTGTTTTGGATTGTTGGGTTCCATGTTGGAATCAGACATTTATAGAGTGGGTATGTAGACAGCAGTTAGGCCTAACTCAGTTGTCCTTTGTTCAAAAAATTGACTTGGAGACAAGAGTATGAATTGCAAAGTCTTGATTTCACCCCTCCTCATCGGCTCGATCGCACTCGGCAACATGAGTTTGGTACTAACCGCAGTTTCAGGTGCTTCTATCGATCCTATCGCCCTTCAATCAGCCACGAATAACATGATACCCCGAATTTGTAAGGATCGAGATGGGAATGAATATCCCTGTCCTTGATTAAGGCTAAATCTCAAACAAGTGCGATCGCACTTAAGTAAAATCCACCTAAAAAACACAATTACCCGATACCCGAATTATTTAAGAATTCGGGTATCTCACCGCGCGATTCACGCTCGGGATAGCTACGCTTCACGCATTTTACATTTAATTAGAACCACCTATTTCCTTGAGACGCTGACGAGCCTTACCAATATAAAATTCTTCATCTGGCTCATCGGACTTAGCATATTTCAGACAGTTTTTCCAAGATTTCACAACTTCTGCATCATTCCCCAGATTTTCTTGCACTTGGGCCATGATGCCATAAGTTAAACCCCGATCGCTCCGTAGTTTAATAGCCTCTTGCAAATTGTCTAAAGCTTCTTCATAGCATCCTTGTTCCTTCCAAGCCCAAGCAAGGTAGGTTAACAACCCTGCTTTGACTCTTTTGTTATTCTCAACTTTCTCCGTTTCCACCAGCTTTAAACCTAGCCCGATTTTTTCAACTGATTTCCGCAAATCTTTATATTCAATGATATACAAACGGCCCAACTTGCAGTAAGCAGCAGCCAAACCTAAGAATGCTGCATCCTGATACAGTTCCATCGCCCGATCGACTTTTCCAGCTTCTTCGTGCATCAACGCCTGATTGTAGTAAGTCACTGCATTATCTGGGTTAATTTTAAGAGCCAGCTCGAACTCCTTTCTAGCTGCGACGAGTTCGCCAGCTTGTTTTAAGTTAAACCCTCGATTGTTGGCATCCCTCGCCGCCTCAAAAAAAGTCATTTCTCTTGCTGGTGCTTCCGGGTGCGATCGCTTCTTGATTGCTTCTTGCATCGCCAGCTTGGATGTTTTTTTAGTAACTTTTTTTCCTTCTCCAATCACCTCTGATACTAGAGCCCACAAACCTTTGGCCAGCCTTCTCTCCACATAGCTATGGCTATAGCCGGGAATGTTCATGTCCGCATAATCCACATCCATCCAGCTTAGACGAATAATCTCTTTCTCCGCAAAATCCAGCGACTTGCCTTTCTTTTCCACAACCCACTTATCCAACAAGCTCAACATTTCTTCAACTTCCATCGCTTTCCCCAATCAATCTATTTTTTTGAATTATAAAATAATTTTTGTGAGTTTTGTGAGTTTTGTGAGTTTTTTGTAATTATTTGTGAATTTTATTGTGAATTTTAGCCTTGTTTTGATTGAAAAACTACTGGAAAATGTGTGGAAGTAAGCAACTGTACAAAACTAGGTGTAGGTTAACCGTCCTTATTTTACCTACAAGCGATCGACTTAGTTCAATCGTTTTCATACCTTCCAAGTTAGCTCAAAGTTTTAACAGTCTTACATCCACTACATTTACTAAAAGGACTATTATGGATCGCATAGATGAATTGAGGTTAGCACTGCAACAATATTCCGATCGCACTCCTCAAGATGAGCGGTTATGTAAGCTAATTCTAGAAATTTGCTCGGAATCACCGGATAGTTCGCAGCGTCGAGTATTGATGAATCGATTGTTTCGGCAACTGCAAATGCTGCCAAAATTGTCAAAAAGTTCTCATCCCTATTATTATGAAGCCGTTAATAAAACTTGGGAATGGTTAGACAAGAACCTCCACAAGTTTCATCCCCGACGTTCTCCGATTCAAGCCAGTCTGACGACTTGGATTAACGGTCATCTCAGGTATCGAATTCGCGATTTACATACTACCAAAAATCAAAAAGAGTTGTCCTTAGATTTAGACGTTTTAGAACGCAGCGGATTTTACAATGACTATTTAGATTGCTTGGAGGTGGAAATCGAACGGATTGAAAGACAAGAAAAACAAGCTTTAGCATGGAAGATAGCACAATACATCAGGCGAGATCCAGAATACGAACTGCGGAAATGTCATCCTCGAAACCGTCCCGACTGCAACTGTCAAATTCTTGTTCAAAGATTGTTTTTGCAGCAGTCGCCCGAAAAAATGGCAGTCATTGCCCGACAGTTAAATATCAAGACACAGACTATTTACTCTTTTTGGAAAAGGACGGGATTGTCCAAACTCCAAGGAATTGGCCGACACATTGCTCAAAAAAATTCTGATTTTATGTCGGGCTGATTGCTGATTGTCTGAATCTGGCGCCATTTATACGCCAGATTTAGCAAGGATATCGCCCTTAATTGAATTTTTTTTTCATAATATACCAACACAACGATAACCACAATGTCAGCAGAACAAACTAACCCAATGCTATTTAAAGGTGTTGCCAACGATGGAGTATTCAAAGGCAAAGTGATTGAGGGCAAACTCGACATCAAAGTCAACGTCGAGTCGGTGACAGATCAACCCAAAGAAGAACCGAAGCCGGCACCTTTTGGTTGGGAGACAATTTTATTCGCGGTGTTTTTTTTGTTAGTTCTTAATCAAGCAGCAGGCGACCCCAGAGGCATGAGAAAATACCAAATTCCGCAAAGGTCTTCTCACCATCAGATTTTACCACAATAGGAAGAACAGGCATCAGCCAATCGCAATTATATCCATCTCCCTGAGTGTGAGGTCGATGTAAAACATTGATTCCCGGTAGTTTGTGTAAAGTTATTCTACAAAGACTGAAACTTTGCATAAAAACTAAAGCTTACTCCAAATAAATAAGTAGCGATGGAAGTTCAGCGAGTTAACCCCACACTGTTTGTGAAGTTATATTACAAACCGCATAAAAACTCCGACGCACTTCAGATAGACAAATATCAGCCCAAAGTTATCAACTTAATCAAGGTGCATCATGTCTAATATATCGATCGGCAATCTGAACGACAACTATTTCTCTATCGACTTCGCAGGTAAAACTGACCCCACAGACACCTATCGTTTTAATCGGCTGAATACAGGCAGCTTTCGAGTTACGGCTGAAGGATTCAGTTCCATTGTCGGGATGCAACTCCTCGACAGTCAGGGAAAAGTCGTCAAAGACATCGAAACCAACGGCACAAATTCAGGAACTTTTAGCATCGATAATTTGGGCGCAACTAATTATGCACTCAAAATTTCTGCACCTTCGGGCGATACAAATTATCAAGTTACTTTAACCCCAGACGGCAAAGTTGACCCGCTGACAGGTTTAGGCGTTGACTCCGGCTTTTTCGCTACAGATTCCACGGGACAAGTTGGCTTTGATTGGCTGCACGACGGCGGCAATTATAGAGGTGAAGTTGCCATTTTCAGCGTGCTGGGAATGGAGAAATTCACCCCTGGTTCTCAGGAATTTCTCAAAGAAGCAGCAAGACGAGCTCTGACTAATTCTACCTTTGGTCACGTAGTAATTTCTGACCCCACAGAAGGTGCAAATCCGCTATTTAACGGCAGTTTGGGAGAAGCAAATTATAACGAAGGGCCGTACAGCGGCGCGAAAACATTTCCGATGAAATCTGGAGAGGCTTTTGCGGTGATGCTAGTGCCAAATGGTACTGTGCAAGATGTCTTTAATAATCCCGGTGCCGGCGGTGACAAACGCCCGCTGTTGTCATTATCTAGCACTAATCCAGATGATGCTTGGCTGTACGGTCAAGTAGCAGATGTCACTGGCAACGGCAAGGCTTTTGCAATGGAAGATCAGCGAGTCGATACTGGTTCAGATAAAGATTACAACGATTTGGTTTTCAATTTAACAGGTGCGACGGGCAAAGCACCGGCAATAGAGAAAGTTATCGATCCAAATAAGGATTGGACTAAACTTGATGGCGGCAAGAAATTGATCGATTATGTCAAATCAAAGCAGCCGGTTGTGGAACCGCCTGTGGAAACGCCACCGATTGAGACAAAACCGCCTGTGGTAACGCCGCCTGTGGTAACGCCACCGATTGAGACAAAACCGCCTGTGGTAACGCCACCTGTGGAAACGCCACCTGTGGAAACGCCGCCTGTGGTAACGCCGCCTGTGGTAACGCCACCGATTGAGACAAAACCGCCTGTGGAAACGCCACCGATTGAGACAAAACCGCCTGTGGTAACGCCACCTGTGGAAACGCCGCCTGTGGTAACGCCACCTGTGGAAACGCCACCTGTGGAAACGCCGCCTGTGGTAACGCCACCGATTGAGACAAAACCGCCTGTGGTAACGCCGCCTGTGGTAACGCCACCGATTGAGACAAAACCGCCTGTGGTAACGCCGCCTGTGGTAACGCCACCTGTGGAGACAAAACCGCCTGTGGAGACAAAACC
>JAUBST010000054.1:0-34482 GCA_036702215.1 Microcoleus sp. F6_B6 | reverse complement strand
GAGACAAAACCGCCTGTGGTAACGCCGCCTGTGGTAACGCCACCTGTGGAGACAAAACCGCCTGTGGAGACAAAACCGCCTGTAGCTGTAGCGCCACCGATTGAGACAACGCCGCCTGTGGTAACGCTGCCTGTGGAAACGCCACCTGTGGAGACAAAACCGCCTGTGGTAACGCCGCCTGTGGAAACGCCACCGATTGAGACAAAACCGCCTGTGGTAACGCCGCCTGTGGTAACGCCGCCTGTGGAGACAAAACCGCCTGTGGTAACGCCGCCTGTGGTAACGCCACCTGTGGAGACAAAACCGCCTGTGGAGACAAAACCACCTGTAGCTGTAGCGCCACCGATTGAGACAACGCCGCCTGTGGTAACGCTGCCTGTGGCAACGCCGCCTGTTGCTACAACGCCACCTGTAGCAACGCTGCCGACCCCTCCAACACCACCCGTCCAACCGCCTACGATCGCCCCGGAACCCCCTCTAGTTGAACTTCCGATCGACGATATGTCGCAGCCGATCGACTCTGAACCGCCTCTTGAACCCGATTTACCGATTAGTTCGCCGCCAGAAAATCGCGCATTTATCGGCATCATCGATACTGGGTTTGCGCCGAACAATCCCGATTTGGATTACTCTAAAGTGACATTGGGGCGCGATCGCATTGACAAAGACAGCAATCCTTTGTTTACTGCTGGCACAGGTAACGAACACGGCACATTTAGCTGGGGTTTAGTGAGTGCAATTGGTGGCAACGATAAAGGCATTGACGGCTACAACGATAAAGCGAATGTTTATCTAAGTCGGGCAATTGGTTCTGGGGAATGGGATTTAGCTTTAACTGATTTTGTAAGTGAAGCGAAAGCACAAAAGAAGAAGAATGCGATCGCACTTCTTCCCCTCGATTTAACTCAAAAGAATGCTGATGGAAGCATTACCACTCGTTACGAATTTACACCTAGAGAACGTGCGGCTTTAGAAAATGCGCGTCAGAATGGAGTGCTGTTAGTTGTTGCGGCTGGGAATGACGGCGGTGTGATGTCAGTTTTGGGTCAATCTTCCCAGGAGTTTGAGAATATTCTCACGGTTGGTTCGTCTGATGGATTTGGGCGATCGGATTATTCGAGTTACGGCTACGGTTTGGATATTTTAGTACCCGGAGGTACGATCGACAATCCGACTTTATCGACTGTTGGCGACGATTTAGGCACGATGGCGGGGACTTCTGTTGCGGCGGCGATTGCGGCGGGGATGGCGTCTAAAGTTTGGGAGAGTAATCCTGGTTTGAATCCTACTCAAGTGATTGACGTTTTGACTGGAAGTGCGATCGATTTGAAGGAGCCCGGATGGGATGAAGAAACGGGTTTTGGGGTGGTGAATTTGAATAAAGCCGTGCAATTGGCGAAGGAAACAGCGCCGCAAGCTTATATTCCGACACCTTTCTCGAATCCGACCACTTGGGGTAAGGAAGGGTTGGTGACGCCATTAGAAAGGGTCACGGCCGATCAGTTTAATGGCAATGGCAAATACTATGATTGGGTGTCTTACACCATTCAGTCAGGAGATACTCTGAGCCAAATTGCACTCGACACAATGGGTGACAGTTCTCCAGATGCTTACAACTTTATTGCTCAACATAACCAGATTCCCAATCCAGATGAGATTTTTGCTGGACAGGAAATTCAGATTCCCACAGAGGTATCCGCACCAGTTCAAAATCCCGACCCAATTCAAAATCCCGACCCAATTCAGAACCCCGACCCAATTCAGAACCCCGACCCAATTCAGAACCCCGACCCAATTCAGAACCCCGATCCACTACCGCCCAGTTCAATTAATCTCAACGGACACACAATTAGTGGCAATTTCTATCCAGTTTTCCAGAATTATCAAGGAACGCTAGGAAATCCAGTTTCAGATGTTATCCCGTATTCGGGTGATGTCAGCTATCAGCTATTTGATAATGGTTCGATCGTCAGTAGTGCAAATGGAACTTTCCCGCTTTACGGAGGCATCCGTCAAGCATTCTTGAACACAGGTGGATTAGAGGGTTGGCTGGGTGCTCCAACGAGTGAAGAAAAGGGGTTGGGGAATGGGAATATCATCCAATACTTTGAGAAGGGTCACATTTACTGGAATGGCAGTAAGGCAACGGCTTATGAAACTTCAGATGTTAATCCTAACATAACACCGCCGTCTTCTACGCCCAAACCAGGTAATCTCATTAATGGCTTGCCTAGCAGTGCAGCACAAGCAACTTCTTTCTTCAAACTCCAGTTTCAACACCCAACTTATAATCCGAACGGTCCGAGTGGCAGTAACAATTGTGGACCAACTAGCTTGGCTATCATTCGTAAAATGCTTGGACTAGAGCAACCAGGAATCACTATTGAGACAAGTATCGATCACGCTCGCTACTTGATGAATCCCGATCATCCCTCTGTCTCTACACGAGAAGGTATCAAAATTCTCGATCTAGATCGCGACCAGAACTATTACCAGGAATCATGGACAAGCGGGGAGCAGATCGAGACTGGTATTAAGAACTCAGGAGGTAATTATGAATATGGCTCTGATTGGAACACATTGAACCAAAAACTTTCTGAAGGAAAACCAGTGATTGCCAATGGTTATTATGGTGAATCATGGCGACAACAATTTCCCAATTCTTCCTCGACTGGCAATGGCAATGTCGAACACTTAAATGCAATTTTAGGTCGTACTTCAGACGGCAACTACATAGTTGCAGACCCAATGTACCGAGGCGGTCCTGTGGAGATGAGTAAGGAGCAGTTAGATGTATACTTCAACGGCCTTCAAGGTGTAGTTTTTATTGCTTATAGTCAGCCATAAGCCTTAAATAGTTCTACCATCTGCGGTCAAAAAAGAGCGATCGCCCTTTCTAATAATTGAGAAGGGCGATCGATCATCATACAATAATCCCGCTGCTATCTTGTATATCTTTTAGTGAAAAGGCATAAAACATAGGATAATCAATATATTTTATATCCGCTCAATTTATGACCGGAATCAACCGCGAACTAAGCATCGACACCAAACACGTTGCTAAACATCTACCCCACACTTTTGAAATGCAAAAGCTACTCAAACAAGAAGGTAGCGTTCATGTCTTTAACGATCTAGCTACAATGGAAATGGTAGCTCAAGCTATTATTGCCAATGGAGAGTTTATAGGCGTAATTCGCGGTCACGAGCGTTATGGTCTCTATTTTCCTGACCCCATTGGCTACAGACTTGACAGCAACAATAGTAGAATACCACTTAAGTATGGAGAAATTAAAATCAAAGGAGATAAATACCATGTCATCCCCAGAACTCAACCTAGCCGATAACTGGGAATTCACAGAATTATGGGTAGATCCGACAGCCTCACCACCTTACGTCCTAATTTTACTCGGTGACAGTTCAGGTAATAGCTGTGTCTACGATCCTGCTCAAAATTATCAGATTGTATTTACGAGTTCAGATTATCAAGAAGCTAAACTTTGGCTATTAGAAGATGAATACGAACGAGTAGAACGTCGGTTACAATTGGAAGCAGCATGACCCCTATTTTCGAGAAAATGGGGAAGAGCGTGATCCCTTTCTGGGCCAGATTCAGAAGGGCTCTCGCCCATCATTCATCCAACGATCGATCGCCCTTCTTGCATCTGCGTTAATCTGCGTCCATCTGCGGTAAAAAAAGAGCGATCGCCCTTTTTAATAATTCAGAAGGGCGATCGCCCGTTTTATGCTCAATCATGGCGATCGCCCCGCTCCCATTTGCTATAATCTCAAGTAGTATCTCATTTACCAACAGCCATCGACATGACGGATGAAGAGCTGAAACAACTAATAGAAAGCAACGCTAGGGCAACTCAAGCTATGTTAGATAACATGGCAGAAGCAAGACTCGAACGACAGGAACTTCGAGAAGGAATGGTACAACTACAAAATGCTGTCGTGCAATTGATTAACGTTCAGTCAGGAATTGCTAACTTACTTAATTCTCTAGATGAAGATCGTCCAACTGTTCTGAGAAAGCTAACCACAATTGAAAACAAACTGGATCGACTTCTAGGACAAGAAAATGCTCAGTAAGTAAAAGAGCGAGATTCGTTAGTCAAGAAGAGCGATCGCCCTTCTTGCATCCGCGTTAATCTGCGTCCATCTGCGGTTACAAAAGATCGCCCTTTATCAGCTAGATTCAGAAGTGCGATCGATCTTCAACTTCCCACCTCAAGAGTAAAGATTTACTCATTCTCATCAACATTCTCAAAAATATCTTCGATGTCCCGTGCCCCGTGAATCACGCGCAAAATTTCTACCCCTGAGTCTATGAGACGGTAGAAAATCAGATATCTTCTAAAACCTTTAATAGCTTGTTGTCGCACATCGATTAAATTAGGATGAGAAAATTGACAGCGTTTTCCCATTTTCGGCGTTTGGGCCAATTGTTTAAAGGTTTCTGCGGCCGCGACAAGAAAGCGATCGGAAGCATCATATTATCTTCCGCCATGTAAGTGGCTAATTCAATCAAGTCACGGATAACTTGCGGACGTTTTTGGATCGAGGTCATTTTTCTCCCTGCAACCCCTGATTCTGGGAAATACGCGATCGCACAGCTTGACGAATCTCCATCCAATCTTCCTCCGTCATCGCCGTAGGATTTCCCGATTCCAAACCCTCTAATAACATCGCTTCCAAACGTTCTGAAGCTTTGCGTTTTTGGTCTTGGCGAATTAACTCACGGAAATACTCGCTAGCTGTACTATAACCACCTTGGGCTACCTGTTCTTCTATATAAGTTCGCATTGAGTCAGGTAGAGAAATATTCATGCTTGTCACGGGTATTACTTACCTCATTTAACTCGTTATCTTATTATGGCAGATTTTGCCATTTTTTGTCAAGCCTCACACAACCTGTAAGTTTTTAAGAAGAAATTGGGAAGATCGATCGCCCTTATTACATCCGCGTTAATCTGCGTCCATCTGCGGTAAAAAAAGAGCGATCACCACTTCTCACCCATATTCAGAAAGGATCTCGCCCATAATTCCTTCTTTAAAAAGTTGAAAAATTACAAAGCAAACACAATTCTCAGAGCTCGATCGATTTTTAGTAAAACCTCTGACTCAACTTCACCTCGGATATCCACCAAGCGAGAAAAATAATCTATAGGGCGCGTTTGCAAACAATCTGCAAGAGATTTTTTTGTTAATCTATTTGCTTCTGAAGGTTCAATTTCCACATTACTTCTAATGTTGGCTTTTTTTTCACTCCAAGCAGTAATTGGAACCACCTGAATTATGGGAACTCTCTCATTATAAGTATTGTTAGTCACAATAATGCAAGGTCTAATTTTTCCAGTTTCCGAACCCCGAGTAGGGTCAAGATTGACTTCAATAATTAGCCCCCGTTTCAGTTTTATTCCTTCGGCCATTCTTCTAAACCTAATTCCGCCAATTCCTGTAACTCTGTCTCTTCTGCATAGACTTCCGCATAGAGCATCGCCGATTCTTTCAACTGCTCAGTTTCTAACGCTAATTCCAACCGTTGAATCGCTATTCTAACCAATTCACTAGGATCTTTAAATCCATAGTTTTGACAGAGTTCTAAAAATTTTATCTGAGATTCCTCTAGTTTAAATGTTTGCTCTTTCATAGTAAAAATACTAGGAAGGTTCGGGAAGTTAGTTGTGTCAAAAGCTGTTTGTATGAAGCCACTTATTATATGATAACATACGTTCGTAGATAGTGCCAAAAAACTAGCAAGTATTAATAACACCATATTCACCCCAAAACTATGAAAAAAATCATCATCGGCATCATGGGGCCGGGCGATAGTGCCACATCCACCGACTTAGAAAACGCCTATCAACTCGGACAACTCATCGCCGAAGCAGGGTGGATATTGCTAACTGGCGGCAGAAATGTCGGCGTCATGGATGCCGCCAACAAAGGAGCAAAATCAGCTAACGGTTTAACAGTCGGCCTCCTTCCGGGGAATGACACTCGCGGCATTTCTGAAGCTGTAGATATTGCGATCGTCACCGATATGGGAAACGCCAGAAATAACATTAACGTTCTTTCTTCAGATGTAATAATTGCCTGCGGTATGGGGACGGGTACTGCTTCGGAAATTGCCCTCGCTCTCAAAGCTAACAAACAAGTTATATTGTTAAATCACAGCGCCGAAAGTCAAGTTTTTTTTAAAGGTTTAGCACAAATTAACATCTTTGTGGTAAACAATGCTGTAGAGGCTATGAATCAAGCTCGCGAAATCCTAGCAAATCCAAGATGAAATCCAAGATGAGAGTAAGCAAATTCAACTTTTGTGCGATCGGCATTTTCCTGACTTTGGGGATTTTCGTCACTACCAAAGCAGACGGAAGAATTGCACAGTTCAGTTTCAGCAACAAATCCACTCAAAAATTAGCACAAACCCTCCCTCCTCCTCCCCCTTCCGCACAGCCTGTTACCGAACAAGAAGCGCCACCTATTCGCAGCGAATCAGTGCCGGATCAAATAGCTTTAGCAACCCATTTGCAGACCATCAAAGCTAGAATGTACGGTGCTTACTGGTGTCCTCACTGTCACACGCAACAAGAACTTTTCGGCAAAGAAGCATTTACCGCAATTACTTACATTGAGTGCGACCCCAGAGGCAAAGATGCTCAACCCGATTTATGCAAAGCTGCCAATATTAAAGCTTATCCCACTTGGGAAATTCGGGGGAAATATTACACGGGCCGGCAATCTTTGGAAAAACTGGCTATTTTATCGGGTTATAGAGGTAGCAGCAATTTTGCGCCACAAGTTCCCTCTCCTTAAAAATATCTAAATTAGTTGGCGATCGCCGACTAAGAAACCGGGTTTTTGAACCGAGAGTGACGGTTTTTAGCAATTATAGGACTAAGACCAACTGCCACAACTATGGGTTAAAATTTAGGTATGTAGTTGCGCTTGGGCGCTCTTAGCTTAGGAAAGAGCGCCCAAGCGCAACTACATACCTTTGTTTAATGTGCCAGTTGCGTAAGTCCTAAATTATTTTGGTTAAAAACCCGGTTTCTCGCCACTCGTGCGTCCAGGACTATAAATGTAAAGTGCTTATGGGGTACCTAAAATTATGATTTTTATGAATCCAACTTCTGAATAATATGAATTGACATGAGAGTGAGCTGGTTATTTAATTGTAATTAGGCGGACAGATATATGTCAATTTCAGACTAGCAGTTATTCAGGAGACTGAAGCGATGCAGTTACAATTTAGCAACAAACAAATAATCTGGAGCAGTTTGCTGTGCTTTTCGGCAATTGCATTTCCCCTAACGAGCCAAGCTATCACAGTACAAGAAGTACCGAATCCCCGTCAACTAAATAACACTTGGGTAACGGACAAGGCAAACATTCTCAGCGACAGCACCGAAACTCAGCTAAATCAAATGATTTCGGATTTAGAGGCAAAAAACGGCTCAGAAATCGCTGTTGTGACAGTGCTTGATACTAAGCCATCTGCGACACCCAAAGCATTTGCTACAGAATTATTTAACTTTTGGGGCATTGGCAAAAAAGGTACAAATAACGGAGTTTTATTGTTGATTTCGTCGGGTGAACGCCGCGTTCAGATTGAAACAGGTTCTGGCATTCAAAGCATTTTACCTGATGCGAAGGTAGTGGGAATTATTCAAACCGAAATTACGCCCCGATTTAAACAGCAGGACTTTGACGGCGGCACATTAGCGGGGACAAAGGCGTTAGTAAATGTTTTACAAACTCCGAGGGTAAATGCTCCATCTCAAACCACGCTGCCTTTGGCTCCACTCGTACCCTCTCAAGGAGTGAAACCGTCACCAATACCTAGTCAATCACCCGTTATTAGCAATAGTACCTCCCCAGGTGAAGATTCATCGAATTTAATCTATGGCTTACTTGGGTTGTTATTCATAGCATTCATAGCATTTATACCTTGCTTCATTATCTTCCGGATATTTCGCAGCTTATTTTCTCGGATATCTCGTTACCGCCACCGCCGTTATCCGCGTAATTACAGCAGTAATAGTCCCAACTATTGCGGTGGGGGTGGCTACTACAGCGGTAACAGCATCGATATATTTCGCAGCTTATTTTCTGGGAAATCTCCTTTCCTCCGCCGCCGTTATCCGCGCCATTACAGCAGTAACAGCCATAACTATTACGATGGGGGTGGCTACTATAGCGGTAACAGCATCGATTACAGTAGCACTAGCGACTACAGCAGTAACAGTAGTAACGATGATTGCGGTGGCTACTACAGCAGTAATAGCAGCGACTACAGTATTAACAACAGCGACTGCGGAGGTAGCTTTGGCGGTGGCGACTCCAGCGGTGGCGGTGCGGGTGCCGATTACAGCAGTAGCAGTAGCAGCAGTAGCGACTGCGGAGGTAGCTTTGGCGGTGGCAACTCCAGCGGTGGCGGTGCGGGTGCCGATTACAGCAGTAGCAGTAGCAGCAGTAGCGACTGCAGCAGTAGCAGTAGCAGCAGTAGCGACTGCAGCAGTAGCAGTAGCGACTACAGCAGTAGCAGTAGCGACTACAGCAGTAGCAGTAGCGACTACAGCAGTAGCAGTAGCGACTATAGCAGTAGTGGGGGTGGCGGTGGGGATTGGTAATTCGGGAATGGAGGCAGAAACCGACTTTTTTTAACAGGAATTAGTCCCCCTCTGCGGGGACGCAAGTTTGTGTAGTGGCGGTTGAAACCGCCCTACTCGCGAGGGGGTAGCTAACTAAAATACTCTTCAACTATTTTCAAAATCCGCGATGCTGCCAAACCGTCACCAAAGGGATTAATTGCCATTGCCATTGCGTTGTATGCTTCGGAATCGCTCAGCAATTCTGCCGCTGCTGTGAAGATTGTATCAGAATTAGTACCGACAAGTTTAGCGGTGCCTGCGGAAATTGCTTCGGGTCTTTCTGTGGTTTCTCGCAATACTAAAACTGGCTTTGCCAAACTCGGTGCTTCTTCTTGTAAGCCACCGGAATCTGTTAAAATTAAATAACTTCTCTGAATCGCTCCGACTAATTCTGCGTAATCTAAAGGTTCAGTTAAAAATACTCTCGGATGGTCGCCCAAAAGAGATTTTAAAGGTTCTCTGACTGTGGGATTTCGGTGTAGAGGTAAGAGCAAGGCTGTATCGGGAAATTTATCTAAGATTTGGAGAAATGCGCGAGCAATTCCTGCTAAAGGTTCTCCCCAATTTTCTCGGCGGTGAACTGTGGCTAAGATAGTGCGATATTTGCTCCAATCTAAGTTAGGAATGTTGCATTCTGGTTCGCGTTTGGCGACAGAAAGCAAAGCATCGATTACTGTGTTGCCTGTACGGTGAATTTCTCCCAAAACGCCCGATCGCCCTAAATTCTCCGCAGCCAGCTCTGTCGGGGCAAAATGCAGCCGTGTGAGCTGAGAAATCAACCGTCGGTTAGCTTCTTCGGGGTAAGGATTGAACACGTCGTCTGTCCGCAATCCAGCTTCTACGTGACCTACGGGTATTTTTTGGTAAAATGCAGCCAAAGCAGCGGCAAACGCAGTCGTTGTATCGCCTTGAACTAAGACGATGTGGGGCTGCAATTCTTTAAACAATGCTTCCAAACCCTGCAAACTCCGGGATGTAATATCTGTCAAGGTTTGCTGGTGCTGCATAATTGCTAAATCTCGATCGGCTTTTAGATCGAACATTCGCATTACTTGCTCGACCATTTCTCGGTGCTGACCGGTTAAAATTACTTGGGTGTCAAAGGTTGGCGAACTTTTGAAGAGTTGAATTACTGGGGCTAGTTTAATCGCTTCCGGGCGTGTTCCTAAGACGATGCAAACGCGGTGTGTGGCTTCGGGCATGGTAAAATTAGGTGTAAGTTTATTCATATTGCCGTGTTCGTGGGGGCGGGTTTTGGAGATGGTCGATTTTAGGCAATTATTGTCGGTGAAACCCGCCCTTACATCGATCTGCCGCCCAAGTGAGGGCGGGTTTTGGAGATGGTCGGTTTTAGGCAATTATTGTCTGTAAAACCCGCCCCTACCTATATCTGCCGTGTTCGTGGGGGCGGGTTTTGGAGATTGTGGGTTTTAGGCAATTATTGTCGGTGAAACCCGCCCCTACAAATTTATTGACATTAGTACATTTTTATTTTTTAATTTGTCATGCCCTATCGCTACATTCTATTTTACAAACCTTATGATGTTTTAACTCAATTCACTGACAACTCCAGCGAAACTAAACGCAGCACTCTCAAAGACTATATTCCTATTCCTGACATTTATGCAGTAGGAAGGCTCGATCGCGATAGTGAAGGTTTGTTGCTGCTAACCGATGACGGACAAATGCAGCACCGCCTCAGTGACCCGAAATTCGCTCATCCCCGCACTTACTGGGTGCAAGTTGAACGAATTCCCGATGCAAGTGCGATCGCCACTTTGCAGACAGGTGTCACAATTCAAGATTATCGGACTCGATCGGCAAAAGTGCAATTATTGTTAGAAGAACCACCTTTGCCGCCCCGCGAACCGCCGATTAGATTTCGCAAAAACATACCGACAGCTTGGCTGGAAATGACCCTCACAGAAGGCCGCAACCGCCAAGTCCGCCGGATGACCGCAGCAGTAGGGTTTCCGACGCTGCGGCTGGTCAGGTGCGCGATCGGGCATTTGCGTCTCGAAGGCCTCAAACCCGGTGAATGGCGCGAACTAAGTCAAGCCGATTTTAGATTTTAGATTTTAGATTTTAGATTGGGGAATTACAGTCAACCGCCTTGACATTTAGGACATTCTTGGTATTTGAAACTATTACTGCGACTGCATTTCCCTTCTTCCTTCTCCCTCCTGCTTACTTTCGAGGGGGCAAAATAAAACTCTCGTTTCCATCCTTATCTTTTTGCACCTGAGCTCCCAACTTGACAAGAGCTTGTTTCGCCCTCATTCGCACCAACTTATCAGTTGTTTGAGCATAAACCGTACTCCAAGCAGTAAACCGCACCGGCACGCTATCGGGATCTCGGCGCAAAAACTCAGCAGTTGCTCGAAACGCCTGGGCAAATTTCGGTCCTTCCGGGCTTCCTTCCACCCAATCAGCGGCCATTTCGTGGGAGCGAATTGAGTCGGGAATATCCCCCAACAGCAGCAACTCATCAAGACCTTTAGTTCGCCACACTATCCACGATTGGGAATGAAGTTGCGGCGAAAGGGCAAGGGCTCTAGTACCACGCTCTATCAAGTTAACAGCAGTTTCAGGCTTTCCTTGATAAAAAGAAATAGCTGTCGAAAGAAACAGGTAGATGTCAGCCCACCGCGGGTCGCGCTGCGTCACTATGTCAAAATAATCTTGGCTCAGCTCGTAGCCCGTCACATTTCGGGCTTCGTCGTCGCCAAAATACTGCAAAAATTTGAGAAATGTCCAATCTGCAATTAAATTGTCAAACCCAAAACTAGGGAGATTTTTGAGCATTCTCAGCCGCAGGGCTTCTTGCTGCGCTTCTTGCTTGAAACTGGCAGCAGACATTGCAGAGAGGGACTTTTGCCCCTGAACGCGAACAGGGGACATTCCGCCCAACTGCCCGCTAGACTGCATGGCGACGACCCCCGCCAGCGCTGCTAGACCGATAATTCCATTAACGAGCAGGCTCAACCACTTACGCGAAAATTGTTCGATTTTAGCTTCCACGGCACTTTAGAAATCCAAGTTTTAAATTAAGTTTATTGAAAGAGAGTAATAATTGGTTGGCGATCGACTATGAATCTCGTTAAACTGTCAAAAGGAATAGTGGAGCCTCCACACAATAGTTTAAGTAGTAGTGTGAGATTTTTTAGCAATATAAAATCTCAAATCAAAAATCTAAAATCGAATTGAGCCAAATTCAATGAATCAAGCCCGCAAACGCTTTTCTAAGTTACAGGCAGCCCTGTTTACTGGGGCGATGGCAACAACCGCTTCGATATCTTTACTCGTTCCCGGCCTGAGTCAATCAGTCCGCGCCGAGCTTCAAGATAGCCCCAAAGCTGTCTTAGACGAAGCTTGGCAAATTGTGAACCGAGAGTATGTTGATGGCAGCTTTAACAAGACTGACTGGCAAATAACCCGCCAAGAATTGCTCAGCAAAAATTATACCTCTCGCGAAGCTGCCTACACCGCCCTCCGCAAAGCCCTAGAGAAATTAAACGACCCCTACACGCGCTTCATGGACCCGAAGCAGTACGAAGCGCTGACGAATCAAACCTCCGGGGAACTCACAGGGGTGGGGATGAGGCTGGAAGAAAACGAGAAAACCAAAGCGATTACTGTAGTCGAGCCGATGGAAAATTCCCCGGCCCTGAAGGCAGGGATTCAAGCGGGCGATACGATTTTGGTGATTGACGGCAAAGCTACCAAAGGCATGACTGTCTCGGATGCGGCTCAGATAATTCGGGGCGCTGAAGGCACGAAAGTCACGCTGCGGATTGCTCGCGAGGGCAAAAGCGAGTTTGATATCACTCTGACTAGGGCGAGAATTGAGGTAGCAGCGGTTCGCTACAGCCTCAAGAAAGAAGGCGGTCAGAATGTCGGTTACATCCGCTTGCAAGAGTTTAGTTCCCACGCAGGGGAACAAATGCAGGCGGCGATTAAAAAGCTCTCGGATCAGAAAGCTGACGCTTTTGTGTTGGATTTGCGGGGGAATCCCGGCGGCTTGCTGCGAGTGAGCATTGATATCGCTCGGATGTGGATGGATACGGGGGCGATCGTCCGCACAGTCGATCGCGCGGGCGATTCTCAGGAAATGCGCGCCAACCGCACTGCAATCACTAACAAGCCTTTGGTGGTGCTCGTGGACGATAACTCCGCCAGCGCCAGCGAGATTTTGGCCGGTGCTCTGAAGGATAACAAGCGCGCCACAGTGATGGGCGGCCAAACTTTTGGCAAAGCTTTGGTGCAGTCGGTGCATTCTTTGGCTGACGGTTCGGGATTGGCGGTGACGATCGCTCACTACTATACTCCCAACGGTACGGATATCAGCCACAAGGGGGTTACTCCCGATATTAAGGTGGAAGTCACCGACGAACAAAAGCTGAAATTAGCTAACAAACCGACGTTGGTGGCGACTAAGGACGATCCTTGCTACGCGCAGGCGATCGCACTTTTGCGAACTACCGCTTCGTCTCCCCGTCCCGTTGCTGGTAATGAGGCTCTTGTCCCTCAGAAGTAGTTGAAACCGTAAATTATTAACAATTAGCTTTAAGATGAAACCCGCACCGGCGGGTTTTGTTTTTATGGATTAGTTCTTGGTGATTGATTGTGATTGCCAAATGACTGCTGATATCAAATCTGGTAGCATCGGAATTAATATTACTCACAGCTTTCTAGACCGCGAGAGCAATGCCGTGTCCCTACCGCGATTAATTGTAGGGACACGGCATTGCTCTCGCGGTGTCCTCATAATTCCGGTGCAACCGGAAACAATATGAAGCCGCTATTATCGTCTCGTCGGCCTCTCTCGATACCGCTAAGCCTCAAGCTTCCGATTTCTGTCATCGAGATCGATCGGGTTTGACAATCAAGCATCTAGGATACCCGCCACGCGATCGATCGGTCCAGAAATAAAAAACCTGCATCCGATAAAGGAGCCCCCGACTCGATCTCGCGCAAGTCAATGCTTCAATTCTTTAATCTTTAATCTTTAATCTAAAATCGCGCAATCGATTGACACGGCCCACAAGACTCGTATCTGTTGCCAGACGAGAGATATCTGGACTTGGTTCTCCCCGGAATTCAGGAAGAGCCTCAGCCGCTTGCTGACAACTGACGGTCATCGCTATTGATAGGATTGCTATATCCGCGACTTTGATGTTTAATGGCTAAAGCCAACTATTCGATCGGGTAAAGCGACGCAATGTTTCAAGAATTACTGTCGGAAATTGCCATTTTCAAAGAGACTAATTTTGTTCTAGTTGATATCGGTGCATCAGGCGAACCTCACCGCATCTGGCAGGAAATTTCTCCGTTTTCCTACTACATCGGCTTCGACCCAGATTCTAGGGAATTGAATGAGGAAAATTCTTGGAATTTCCAAAAATTTACCATAGTCAAAAAAATCGTAACCGATGATTCCTCTAGTCAGGTCAAATTTTTCCTAACTTCCTATCCCTTCTGTTCGAGTACGCTTCAACCCAACGAGAACTGCCAGCAGTATAGCTTTACAGAAACATTTGAAGTAGAGAGCCGCGTGGAATTACCTGCAACACGGTTGGATGAAGTCATTGGAGAGCTGAAAGTTCATGGAATTGATTGGTTAAAACTCGATTCTCAAGGTCGGGATTTAGATATATTTTTGAGTATCGATAAATCAGTCAGAGATCGGATGTTAGCGATCGATGTCGAACCAGGAATTATAGCTTTCTATAACGGAGAAAACACGTTCGATCTAGTTCATAAAGCTTTAACTGAGGAAGGTTTTTGGCTGTCGAGTCTCAATTTTCAGAGTTTTCCTAGGGTGATGCAGAGTACGCGGAAAGCCCTCTCCAGTCAACTCGACCAGGAACTGATCGAATCATTACCGGGGAGTCCGACAGCCGCTGAAGCCAGATATTTCAGAACCCTAGAACACCTCAAATTAGTTGATGCTAGTTTGCGCGACTACGTGAGTCTTTGGGCTTTTGCGCTCTTGGATGGCAAGGTGGGTTTTGCCCTGGATATCGCCTTACACGTCTCAGACTCCTATGGCACAGATCCTGTGGGCGGTATATTGCTAGATAAAACGATCGCACTGGCGAAACAGTATAAATAGGCAATAGGCGATCGGCAATAAAATATGGAACAATTCCTGTATACTGGTTATCCTAACCAGGATACAGACAATCTGGAATTAATCTTAAATCAACCTTAAATTCATCTTAAATTTCAAGAATTATGTCTTCTCAACTTGAGTGGCAACCTCAACCTATTCACAACGACGCATCCAGTCGAGCCGCGGTCTTGCAGTCATCGCTAACCTGGCATCAGACCACTTTTACGGGCATCTGGTTTGGTGCTTTTGAGTCCGACGATAACGTTCAAGATCATCCCGTCACCATGCTGACTCGCTTCGATCCGGGTGGCTTTTTCCCGCTGCACGGACACCCGGGTGGAGAAGAAATTTTGGTACTCCAGGGCAACTTCGCTGACGAAACCGGCGTGTATCCTCCAGGATCTTATATGCTCAATCCCGAAGGGTTTATCCATCGCCCTTATAGCGATGAAGGTTGCCTGACATTTGTTAAATTACGGCAACATGGTGGAACCACTCGCCAGCGGGTGAAAACGAATATTTACGAGTTGTCCTGGCAGCCCGGTATTATTCCCCAAATTGAAGTAAAGCCACTGTACGAACAAGAGGGTTTTCCTGAAAAAGTTTGGGTGGAACGCTGGCAACCCGGTACAGCCTTGTCGAACGTAGTTGAATCTGAGGTGAAAGAAATCTTTATCATCGAAGGTACTTGGAGTGATGAGTTAGGAGATTATCCAACTGGTAGTTGGCTGCGGTATTCACCCAATTCTCCCTACAGTCCTTCGTCGGCAACCGGTTGTCTGGTTTATGTGAAGACTTATCCTCTAGATGCAACGCGATTTATTGTTGGAAAAGATTTCCGACAGCCTTTTGAGACAACTGAGTCTGGTGGCTGAGGATTTGCAGTGTAAATTGTTAAACAAAACTTCCCCCTTTGCGGGGGCTGCACTATAATTGCCAATTGCTAGAAAATAGTTTGCAATAGCAGCCAACTATTTAATCCTACTATAATACTAGCCACGAACCAAGCTACTGCTTTGAGCCAAAATGGATTCACAAACTCTCCCATTAAGCGGCGGTTTGAGGTAAACATTACCAAGGGAATTACGGCAAAAGGTAATTGCAAACTGAGAATCACTTGACTGAAAACCAGCAAATTAGTTGTACTACCTTCCCCAAACAAGATAATTACGACCAAAGCCGGCACAATTGCAATCAGTCGAGTCAGCAAGCGCCGCAACCAAGGTCGCAGTCGAAAATTTAGAAACCCTTCCATCACAATCTGTCCTGCTAGAGTTGCAGTCAAGGTTGAGTTCTGACCCGAAGCCAATAAAGCAAAGGCAAAAATTGCACTGGCAGAACCCACGCCCAGCACCGGAGAAAGCAGTTTGTAAGCATCTTGAATTTCTGCTACTTCTTGATAGCCGGAAAAGTGAAAGCTGGCAGCAGATAAAATCAGAATAGCTGAATTAATAAACAAAGCTATTGACAGCGCTACGGTTGAATCTATTGTGCCAAATTTAATTGCTTCCCATTTTTGATCGGCAGTTTCTTGCCAAGCGCGAGTTTGCACGATCGATGAATGCAGGTAGAGATTGTGCGGCATCACAGTTGCCCCCAAAATACCAACCGCAATATAAAGCATTGCCTGATTTTGCAAAATCTCTAGGCTGGGAACATAACCGAGTAAAACTCCTCCGGCATCTGGTTTGGCAAAAAATATTTCGGCAATAAAACAACCGCCAATAATTGCAATAATCGTAATTACCAAAGCTTCGATATAACGAAAGCCTTTCCCTTGTAAAAATAACACCATTATTATATCTAGCGCAGTGATGCACACTCCCCAAACTAAGGGAATGCCAAAGAGCAATTGCAGTCCGATCGCACTTCCAACAAGTTCAGCTAAATCGCAAGCAGAAATAGCAATTTCACAAAGTATCCACAGCAAAAAACTGACTCGCGGACTGAAATAATCCCGACAAGCTTGTGCCAAATCTCGTCCCGTTGCCACTCCCAAACGCACGCACAGTGATTGCAGCAAAATTGCCATCAAATTAGATAGCAAAATCACGCTTAATAGCGCATAGCCAAATTTTGCTCCCCCCGCTAAGTCAGTCGCCCAGTTTCCGGGGTCCATGTAACCCACTGAAACCAAATATCCAGGCCCTGCGTAGGCCAGCATTTTACGCCAGAAACCTTTGCTGTTGGGAACGGGAATGCTGCGGTGCACCTCTGGAAGGCTGGGTTTGTTCTCCGAATCAGTCATTTGTTTTACGGTTCAACACTTTTCATATTTTTTTCATAATCTCACGAAGGTGGCGGAATGTCATCAATCGGATCGAGCTCCGGCAGAGTCACCGTATATATTAAGTTGTGTATGTTTTTGAGGTTGCACCGAGGTGCGCGCGATCGACTACGATTAGGTCGATCGCCAAAAATCACTCTTGTCAACGTTCCCGATTTGAGAGGTTTCTAAATTCGCGAGTTCCCTGATAACCTGATAAATCAGCTAACTCCTGCAAAGATTTTTGCCCTGAGTAAAACTTACCATTGATTTCCCAAGTAGGAGTACCCTGAATCTTGGCAGCTTCGCAAAGATCGCGACGAGCATTTTTCCCTTGCGGATTGCACTCAATATAATTGATAATGCGAGCCGCTTCTTTGCCAAAACTTTCCTTCTGCATCTGACAGTGATCGCAGGTAAAAGAACCGTACATTTTAGCTCCCACTCTTTTTAAATGTTGGGCTAAAGCAATTTCTGAAGTACCAGAGGATGTTGTGGTATTCATACTTGTTTCCTTAGCTGTACCGAGATTATTCACATCGGCATAAAGAGCCAAAGAAGAAATCAACACTAACATAGACACCAGAATTCCTATAAAAAATAGTTGCCCGATATCATCCCATTCGCGACCGATTAATGCTAAGACAAACAAGCTAGTTGCAAATAAAGCAGAGGCAATACAATAAATACAAGCTGCTTTGATATCAACAGCCAGTACATACATCAGATAGCCGCTGAAAATCGTCATCGCCGTGCTACCAGCAAACAGCAACAGTCCCGTCCAAGACTCTAACTTAGAGCGGAGACTCTTCTGTTCTGCGGGATTGACAAATAGGGGAGCTACTGCAAAAACTACCATGCTCAAATAGCCCAAAAAACCGAACAAAGAAAGAGGCAAACCAAAGACATAGGCATAGGGACTCGAAAGCACGGTGTCGCAGCCTGCGATCGGACAAACTGCCGTTCCGTTGGATAACTTGACCGCTGTTAGATAGGCAGTTATCGCAGCCCCTAGCGAGGCAATTCCTGCCGTTAGCGGACGAGAATAACGGTGAAGCCAGGGCATAGAACGTTGACGGCGCATAATATTTTGTACCTCAGAATGTATGTTTTACTTGTGGGTAAGGTGGGCATTGCCCACCCTAAAAAAACTCTATTTGAGAACTCTAGTCGCATTGAAAATAGCTGCTAAAGCCACCCCAACATCCGCAAAAACTGCTTCCCACATTGTCGCTAAACCAAAAGCACCCAAAGCAATAAATATGCCTTTGACTAACATGGCAAAAATGATATTTTGCCAAACAATATTGTGAGTTTTCCGGGCAATTTGGATAGCTTCAGCCACCTTTGACGGTGCATCTGACATAATTACAACATCGGCGGTTTCGATCGCCGCATCGGAGCCCAAACCCCCCATCGCTATGCCCACATCAGCTCTAGCAAGCACTGGTGCATCATTAATTCCGTCTCCGACAAAGACAATTCGATCGCCTTTTTTAGATTGACCGATCAGTTTTTCGATCGCCTCGACTTTTCCTTCGGGCAATAACTCGGCTAAATAGGAATCTAAACCGAGCTTTTTCGCAACACTATCGGCTACAGCTTGATTGTCTCCTGTGAGCATCACGATTCGCTCAACACCCAGTTTCTTGAGGTCGCGAATAGCCTGTACTGCGTCTTCCTTAAGCTCGTCAGCAATCAAAATATATCCAGCGTAGCGGTTGTCTACCGCTAAATGCACGATCGTACCTTCAGCATTGCAGACATCGCGAGCAATGTTTTCTCGGTGCAGCAAACGGTCATTTCCCGCCAGCACAATTCGATCGTTTAATTTTGCTCGGATGCCGTGTCCCGCTATTTCTTCGTAATCTTTCACATCCGATGAATCTATTTTGCCGCCGTAAGCTTCCAGAATAGATTTCGCGACAGGGTGATTGGATTGAGATTCTACTTTAGCCGCTATTGCCATTAACTCTGTTTGGGAAAAACCATTATGAGGCACAATTTGTGCTACTTTAAAAACTCCTTTTGTCAAAGTTCCGGTTTTGTCCAAAACAACTGTCTTGACTGCTGTCAGAGTATCTAAAAAAGTCGAGCCTTTAACCAAAATACCGCGCTTGGCTGCACCGCCAATTCCCCCAAAGTATCCCAGAGGAATGCTAATCACCAATCCGCAAGGACAGGAAATAACTAACAAGACAAGGGCGCGGTAAACCCATAAAAAGCGATCGGCATTAGTTGCTGCTGAAATGAACAAAGGCGGAATTAAAGCCACTGCTAGCGATGCAAATACTACAAAAGGCGTGTAGTAACTGGCAAATTTGCTGATAAATTTCTCAGTTTCAGCTTTTTTGCTTCTGGCATTTTCTACTAATTCCAGAATTCGGGAGATTGAAGATTCGCCGAAGACTTTAGTAACTTTGACGGTGAGAACTCCTGTCTGGTTAATCGTTCCCGCTAAAACTGTTTCTCCAACTTTCACGGTTCGAGGTACTGATTCTCCAGTTAGTGCAGACGTGTCAATCTGAGAGTTGCCGTCGATAATTTCACCGTCTAAGGGGATTTTTTCTCCCGGTTTGACAAGGATGATATCGCCGACGGCTACGGTTTCTGGCGAAACTTTTTTGATGTCGCCGTTGTCCTTGAGGTTGGCATAATCTGGGCGAATTTCTAAAAGCGATTTGATCGATTGACGCGATCGCCCGATCGCAAATTCTTGAAAAAGTTCTCCGATTTTGAAAAACAACATCACCCCGACTGCTTCAGGGAGTTTGTGAATGGCTACAGCGCCGAGTGTTGCTACAGTCATTAAGAAATTTTCATCAAAAAATCGGCCTCGCAGAATGTTGCGGCCGGCAATAGTTAAAACATTCCATCCGCTTAAAAGATAGGCTGGGATGAAAACCAGATATTCACCTATAGAATAGGGCGTGTTGTGCAGTTTTTCTTCAAAAATTAAACCGCCGACAAATAGTACAACAACCACTATCACGGGAATCAATTCTTGCTTGAGGTTAAAATCTCCGTTCCCGTGGTCGTGGCCGTGGCCGTGGTCGTGGTCGTGGTCGTCGTGGTTGTGATTCTCATGGCTGCGATCGTGGTGGTCGTCGTGACTGCAGCAGCCGGAATCGCTCGATTTGGCTTTTTGCATGGTTTTTCCTGGGTTTATTCTAACACATGATAGTATGAATAGATATTCATATTGTATAGTCAAAAATAAAATATAGTAGATTTTGAGTTAAAAATCTACTATATTTTATAAAAATATTGTTAAGTTGGTAGGGAACGTTACGAGGGATTAAGAGTAATAACTATTCTCAGTTTCCGATTGAGAGAGAGAATGATTATCCACAGTCGTTAGTGATTAACTAATTAAGCAGGCGGATAAACTCTAAGGGCAAACCGTCTGTATCGGCAATAAAAGCTACTTCGTAAACATTTTGCCCGATCGCCTGTTGAGTCGGTTCTAATAAAACTTTCAAAGCTTGAAACTGGTTTGGCTGGTCTTTAGCAGCTTCCTCAAACCTTTCTTTCAGAGACTGCAACCAGCTAGGCAAGTCAGTTGTCGCCTCAGTTAAATCGAAAGATAAATGATAATATCCAACATAATGCTCGTCTCCGAAAGCATCCGGTGCGGGTTTTGGTTCCGGGATTTGAATTAGTTCGATGCGTCCGTTGAGACCTTCCATCCAACAGGCTAGAGTGTAACCTGTGGTAAAGCGATCGATCACAGTAAATCCCAACTGTTCGTAAAAGGCGATCGCCCGGTGAATGTTAGCAGTGCGAATCGAGGCGTGGTGCATTCGATTTTAGATTTTAGATTTTAGATTGGGGAATTGGGCATTGGGCATTGGGAATTGGGCATTGGGAATTGGGCATTGGGCATTGGGCATTGGGAATTGGGCATTGGGAATTGGGCATTGGGAATTGGGCATTGGGCATTGGGCATTAGGCATTAGGAATAGGAACTGACTAATGACTACTGACTAATGACTAATGACTAATGACTACTGACTACTGACTAATAACTATTCAAACAACCGAAAATAGGGATATCTAATCGGAACTCCCGGCTCTTTTTCCAAATCAAAATTAATCACTTCCCAACAAGGGTCTTCTTGGGGATCGGGGCTAAAATCCACAGGCAAACCGTACAGCCGCGGCCGCGGCGATTCCGACTGGCCTCGCCAAGGCGTGCTGCGTTCCAAATAAGCGCTGATTAAGTCGCGATAGCGTTGAGCAACGATCACGCGAGTTGCTCGGTAGCCTTGAGTATAGAGTCGATCGAGCGCTTCGTGAATTTCAAACCGAATCCCGTCCGGGTGCGTGTGCTGGCGATACCATTCATTCTCCCAGCGGCGCCAGTGCCGCCCAGACTGAAGGTGAACCAGTTCCCCCGTTTTTGGATCTGCCTCAAATGCCCCGTGACGCGGACACAAATAGGTATCCGTTAGCGTTAAAGCCGGAATTGTTTGGCGACAGTGGGGACACTGAATTTCCGGGCCAAACATCGGGTATTGCAAGGCAACTTCAATCATTTATTTGCGTCCCAGCATATTTTCTCTGCAAAAGTGCCAAATACTTTTATTATATCCCGTATCAACAACCAGCTAATCTGCTAGAAGTATAACGATCGACCCACAAATGAGCAATCTCAACGAACCTCTGCCTGCACATCCTTCCTATTGGCCAAGGCCAGATCTGTCCCAAGCGGCTTTTGTCGCTGAAGGCGCTGTGGTTATCGGCAGGGTAGAGGTAGCAGCGGGCGCTAGTATCTGGTACGGGGCGGTGGTGCGCGCGGATGTAGAGCGAATTGCGATCGGCTCGAGTACTAATATCCAAGATGGAGCAATTCTGCACGGCGATCCGGGGAAACCGACTGTTTTGGAAGATTTCGTGACAGTCGGACACCGAGCCGTGATTCACTCAGCTTACATTGAACGGGGCTGCCTGATCGGGATTGGGGCGATCGTCCTCGATGGAGTAAGGGTGGGAACAGGCTCGATCGTCGGTGCAGGGGCGGTTGTCACCAAGGACGTTCCCCCTCACACGCTAGTTGCGGGAGTGCCTGCCAAACGCCTGCGGGATGTCTCTGAGGAAGAAGCTGCCGAGTTGGTGGAACACGCTAAGCGTTACGAAAAGTTGGCTTTGGTTCACGCGGGGAAAGGTTCTGATTTGGGATTTGCTGAGGTGAAGGAATAAAGTTTTTTAGGACTCACTCTTAACCCTTTTTACAAAAATACACTGCGTTTGGGTTTTCGATTGCGGTGAAAAAAACGCAGGACTTACTTCGGCACACTATGTATTATGAATTGTCAAACAACCAAGATCAAAGCAAGTTTCACATCTACACCTCTCTTAACTTTGCCACAGCTAAATTATCGCCACTTAAGAGAAAAATTATTAGATAAGGGATACGAACGTATATTTTTATGGGGAGTGATGCTAGAGCAATTTGATGGTGGTATATACCTCTGGATAGATGATGATATCGCTATGCTGTTAGATTGCTATTTGTATTTGGAGAAAATTATTTTGAAAAAAGCTCCGTATCACCATTACTCATCACTTGGTGATGGATTATTAACTATTAATTCAGAATCTAATAGGCAGACTACCAAAGTTGTCTTAGAGTATTGTCCTGCTTTAGATATAACAAATCTAGCGACACATACTGTAACTCTAACTGCCGATCAATATGTATGGTGGTGGAGAAGTATTGCTTATGGAATACTGAATCTTGCATCAAGCTCAGATTAAACTAGCTTGATGCAAGATTAAACTCGGATCGCAAGCTGGAAGCTCGATTAGACTTTCAGAAAGTTCTCCTGCAACTGCAGACAATCCTCTCTCGCTAATCTAAAATCGATTGATTGACATGAATAACGATCGCACATCAACTCCAAACATCCCCCCGCACGCCTGGAAACGTCCCATCGGCCTCGGTTGGGAGAATCCCTATACAGTCCGCTACGCAAGCAATCTCGACGACGGCCCCTGGCACGGAATGCCCCTGGGCGGGTTCGGTGCCGGCTGCATCGGGCGATCGTCCCGCGGCGACTTCAACCTCTGGCACATTGACGGCGGCGAACACATTTTTCGCAGTTTGTCCGCTTGTCAGTTCAGCGTTTTTGAAGAAACTCAAGGTAACAAACAAGCTTTTGCACTGTCCACTGAACCGCCTACCGATGGCAGTTTATCGAGTTGGAAATGGTATCCTTGCGAAGGAAGAAGGAAGAAGGAAGAAGAAAGAACCGGGGAAGAATCTAATTCTTCGGGAAGTTATCATGCTTTGTATCCGCGCAGTTGGTTTGTTTACGAAAATGTGTTTCATGCTAAATTAAGCTGCGAGCAATTTTCGCCAATTTTGCCGAACAATTATCAGGAAAGCAGTTACCCAGTTGCCATGTTTGAATGGGTGGCGCACAATCCTACCGATGCGCCGATTACTCTCAGCATCATGCTGACTTGGGAGAATATTGTCGGTTGGTTTACTAATGCCAATAAGTCGCCGAAAGTGATGGTGCGCGATGATGGCAGTCCATTTTATGATTATCAATCCCGATGGGGAGAAAGTGCCGGAAATTTGAATTTGTTGGTGGAAGATTTCCACCGAATAGGTTGCGTGATGACGCGGTTGACTGCTGAGGACGAACCGCAAGAGGGGGATGGACAGTGGGCGATCGCAACTATTACTAATCCGGCGGTAGAAGTATTCTATCAAACTCGCTGGAACCCGGCGGGGAATGGCGAGGATATTTGGCGCAACTTTGCTGCTGAAGGTTTATTGTTGGATGACAGAGACGAGACAGCAGCATCAGCAGGGGAACAGTTGGCTTGTGCGATCGCAGTTCGCTTTACTATTCGACCGGGAAAAAATCGCAAAATCCCGTTTATTATAGCTTGGGATTTGCCCGTTACTGAGTTTGCATCGGGAGTTTGGTACTACCGCCGCTATACGGATTTCTTCGGCCGCAACGGCAAAAATGCTTGGCCGATTATTCGCACTGCAATGAAACATTCCGATACTTGGCGCGAAAATATTGAAGCTTGGCAAAAACCCATTTTAGAACGGAAAGATTTGTCAGATAGTTTTAAAATGGCGCTGTTTAACGAGTTGTATGCCCTGACAGACGGCGGTACTCTTTGGAGTGCGGCTGACGAACGCGATCCCAAGGGTCAATTTGCGGTTTTGGAGTGCATTGATTACCGCTGGTACGAAAGTTTGGACGTGCGGCTTTACGGTTCTTTTGCTTTGTTGATGCTGTGGCCGGATTTGGAAAAGTCGGTAGTTTTAGCCTTCGCTAGGGCAATTTCTGCAGGAGACGATACGCCGAGAATTATTGGCTGGAATCAAGCTTCGGCTATTAGAAAAGCTGTCGGCGCGACGCCGCACGATTTGGGTGCTCCTAACGAACATCCTTGGGAAAAAACGAATTATACTAGCTATCAAGATTGCAATTTGTGGAAGGATTTGCCTTGCGATTTTGTGTTGCAGGTTTATCGGGATTTCCTGTTGACTGGCGGCACAGATTGTGAGTTTCTGCAAGAGTGTTGGCCGGCAATAGTTGAGGCTTTGGCTTATCTGAAAACTTTTGATGAGGATGGGGACGGAATTCCTGAGAATTCGGGAGCACCGGATCAGACGTTTGATGACTGGCAAATGCGGGGGATAAGTGCGTATTGCGGGGGTTTGTGGTTGGCGGCGCTGGAGGCTGCGATCGCGATCGGCGAAATCTTGGAAGATGCAGCACCGCAGATAATTCCTAACCCTCAAGCACAGATAGCATTATATCACAGTTGGCTGGTACAAGCAAGACCGAGCTATCAAGAAAAACTGTGGAACGGTCAATATTATCGTTTGGACAGCGAGAGTAATTCCGAAGTGGTGATGGCCGACCAATTGTGCGGTCAGTTTTACGCCAAACTGTTAGAATTGCCGGATATTGTGCCGCCGGAATGTGCAGCCAGTGCTTTAGAAACTGTATACGATTCTTGCTTTTTGAAGTTCAACGATGGCGAGTTCGGTGCGGCGAATGGGGTGATGCTGAACGGTTCGCCGGAAAATCCCAATGCGACTCACCCTTTGGAAGTTTGGACGGGGATTAATTTTGGGTTGGCGGCTTTTTTGGTACAGATGGGGATGGAGGAGAAAGCGTTTAAATTGACGGATGCGGTGGTGAAGCAGATTTATGAAAATGGGTTGCAGTTTCGCACGCCGGAAGCGATTACCGCAGGGGGAACTTTTCGGGCGAGTCACTATTTGCGGGCGATGGCAATTTGGGCAATTTACGGAGTGTTGACCAATTTTAAGTAGCGAATTGGTACGTAGTTGGGCTTCAGCCCTCTTAGTTATTGTGGTTATATAATTTATCAATCATACCTCATCTTTTTGAGAAAGGCTATAGCTGATGAATCCCACTAAAATTGAAACAAATTACGCCTTCAACTCTATTATGCGCCAAAAAAATGGTTAATTAAACTATCAATTTTATTGACAGTAAAAATTTTCCGCATTCGAGGAAGACATTAATGTTTCATGCTCAAACTTTACCTCTACTAAAATTTGAGCATGAAACACCACTGGGATGAAAGGAAAAGCCAGACTCGGCTATACACGAGGGAGACAAAGGGTATGAGGCAATTGTTGACACCAATGCAGTCCGCACATTACCCGTATATAATTTGGAGCGATCGCCAATTTCAAGATAAAATAGAAAAATGTCAAATCCTTTGCTTTCCCTCAACTACGAACCCGCCCTCGAATCCCTCGGCGGCGACTATTTTGATGAAGTCGCTGCTGCCGATTTTCCGCAGCATATTCTCCGCTTCCGCAACGACAAATTATTGCCGATATTGGGTTTAGACCCCGCACAAGTAACCGACCAACATTTTATCGAAGCGTTCGGCAAATTTCACTGCGTCCGCCCCTTTCTCGCACTCCGCTATCACGGCTATCAATTTAACCAATATAACCCGAATTTAGGTGACGGTAGAGGCTTCTTATACGGCCAAGTTCGCGGCCGTGACGGCAGACTTTACGACTTCGGCACTAAAGGTTCCGGCCGCACTCCGTACTCGCGGGGCGGTGACGGTAGACTCACTCTCAAAGGGGGAGTTCGCGAAGTTTTAGCTGCCGAAGCTTTGCACCGATTGGGAGTTCGGACATCTCGCTGTTTTAGTTTAGTTGAAACTGGGGAGGCTTTGTGGCGAGGCGACGAACCATCTCCGACGCGATCGTCGGTAATGGTACGTTTCAGTGATTCTCACATCCGGTTTGGAACTTTTGAAAGATTGCACTATATCCGCAGGCCGGATTTAACTAAAAAACTTTTAGATTTTGTTATTGAATATTACTATCCTGAACTGCATTTAGAAGCAAGCAAGTCTGGTTTTTCGTCGCCGGAAAAGTATGCGCTATTTTATGCAGATTTAGTCCAGCGAGTAGCTGAATTAGTCGCTCAGTGGATGGCAGCAGGATTTTGCCACGCTGTGCTGAATACTGATAATATGTCGATTACTGGAGAAAGTTTCGATTACGGGCCTTTCGCTTTTATCCCAACTTACAAGCTGGAATTTACAGCAGCTTATTTTGACTATTCGGGTCTTTATTGTTACGGCAATCAACCGTTGATTTGTAGGGACAATTTAGAGAAGCTTCAGGAACCGCTAGCAGCGGCAATTCCTCAAGCTGATATGGATGCGGGTTTGGCAAAGTTCGGCGATTATTATAATGCAGCTTATCGGCAGTTGATGCTAAATAGATTGGGATTTGAGGATTTGCCAGAGGCGGAGGGAGATGAGTTGTTGAAAGTGACAATTAAAATGCTGGCGGAGTCTCAAGTAGGCTATCACGATTTCTTTTTTGAACTGCGAAGACAGTTCCATAGCACTTGGCGAGATGATGCCAGTCAAATTTTTGCTGAGGCGGAACCGGCGGACTTGATAGCACCTTGGCGACAGTTTTATTATCACGTTTTGCAAAGTTTGTCGGCGGATGATATGGACAAAATGGCGGACTGTTTGCGGAGGCACAATCCCGAACAATCGCTGTTGAGGCCGACGATTGAGGCTGTTTGGGAGTCCATAGCTATTGAGGATAATTGGGAACCGTTTTATGAATTGGTTAAACGACTTCAAGACCCAGAAAATTGATTGATAATAGCTTGAATTAAGAGCGCTCCGGGGCAGCTTAAGCAGCAGTTTCTGTTGGTATTAAAGATTAGGGTGAACCCGCCCCGGAGCAATCGGAGATTATAAAAATCTGCCACCTAAGAAATATAACACCAAGAAATAATGACTAATGACTAATGACCGAAAGCATCCAGGATACCCGCCACGCGATCGATCGGTCCAGAAATAAAAAACCTGTATTTGATGAAACTTGCCGCCCGAATTTATCTCGCGCAAGTCAATGCTTCAATTCTTTAATCTAAAATCTAAAATCTAAAATCGCGCAATCGATTGACTACTTGAGTTTTTCAATCTCAAATTGTGCATCTTTGTAACCGCCGGTCAGTCCTTGATCTAGAAACATTTTGCCTGCTTTTTCTAAATCGCTAATCGCTCCTGCTTTGTCTCCCAAGGAGCGGCGAACCTGGCCTCTACCGTAGTAAGCAGCAGCATAATTCGGGCTGATCCGAATAGCTTGGACGTAATCGGCGATCGCACTATTGTAATTCTTTAACTCCTGATAAATCTTAGCCCGATTGGCGTAAGCTTCAGCATTGTTGGGATTGAACCCGATTGCTGCTGTAAAATCTGCGATCGCCCCCTGCGCGTCACCCCCGGCGCTGCGAGCTAAACCGCGATTGTTAAAAGCATTAAAATCATTCGGATTCACTGTCAGCGCTTGAGTGCAATCGGCAATTGCTTTGGGATAATCCTTCAAATTTAAATAAGCAATGCAGCGATTGTTGTAAGGAACCCCATCCTCATCGCTCAGCGAAATTGCCTGAGTGCAATCGTCAATTGCCGCTTGATGCGCTCCCAAATTCAACTGGGTACTGCAACGATTAGCGTAAGCATCTCCACTCTTGGGATCGATCGCAATTACCTGAGAATAATCCGCCAAAGCTCCCTGATAATCTCCTAGGTGAAAGCGAGCTCTCCCCCGACTGTAGAAAGCATCAACATTCTTAGCATCAAGTTTAATTGCCTCAGTATAATCTCCAATCGCCCCCTGCAAATCTGCGCTCCCAGCACGAGCCAACCCGCGCGAATGATAAGCTTTAACCAGGTTTGGCTGCAACCGAATTACTTCGTTTAAGTCCTGAATAGCCATCTTGTAATCTTGCAATTCTAAATAAGCCACTCCTCTTTCATAATATGTATCAGCATCCCCGGGCTGGAGATTCAAAGCTTGAGTGTAATCCTCAATCGCCCCGCGCTGGTCGTTAAAATCGTGACGGGCTAGCCCGCGGTTAAAATAAGCCTGAACATATTTAGGATTGAGAGCGATCGCCTGAGAATAATCCGCAATTGCTTCTTGATACTTTTTTAAATCATAATTAGCATTACCCCGCCAATAAAAACTATCAGCATTTTTAGAATTCAATTGAATTGACTTATTAAAAGCCTGCAAAGCTGCCGCCGCATCTTGATTGCGAGACTTTTCCACTCCCTGTTCGTAATATTCCTGAGCTTTTATCGGATTCGGGCGGCTCCAATAACTAAACAGAAATATCAGAACTATCGCGGCCCCGACGCCCGCCAAAATCAGCAACCAAAATCGACTTCCCAAACGTGCATAAAAACTATCAGCAGACACTAAGCCGGGAGCAATACTTTTCTTGTGAGCCGTATTCACAGGATCTTGGCGGTGTCTCAACTTGCTGAGAGCTACCAAAACTTCCTCCGCAGATTGATAGCGCTTGGCAAATTGGTGACAGACCATTTTGTCAATTATATTGGCTAATCCCACAGAACATTGAGATCGGTTTCGCCAAACAATTTCCCCCGTATGAGAAGGACTCGGATCTTGCAATTTGGGCAAATCCGTACCGGGTAAACCAGTGATAGCTTGGACTGCCATCATCCCGACTGCATAGAGGTCGCTGCTAAATTGCGGGTTGCCTTGAAATTGTTCGATCGGCATATAAGCCGGAGTACCAGTAGCAATGGTGCGCGGAAATTCTGTATCGTAGTCGCTGACGTGACTCGCAACTTCTTTAACCGAACCGAAGTCAATTAAAACTAATTTGCCGTCTGGTTTGCGGCGGATTAAGTTGGAGGGATTAACATCGCGGTGAATCACTCCCTGAGAGTGTACGAAGGCGAGAACTTGTAACACTTCTTCCAACAGATCCAGCACTCGTTCTTCCCGCCAAGGTTGACCGGCCACAATTTCCCTATTTAGGGCGTGTCCGGGCACAAACTCTTCGACGAGGTAGAATTGATTGGCTTCTTCAAAATAAGCTAGTAAGAAGGGAATTTGATCGTGTTTTCCCAGCTTTTCTAATATTTCTGCTTCTTGTTTAAATAAGCGGTAAGCTGTTTTGAGAACTGTGGAAGTGTTGCTGGGAGGGCGCAGTTGTTTGACTACACATTGAGGGTGGCCCGGCCGGCGAGTATCGACAGCTAAATAAGTTTGTCCGAAAGCACCCGAGCTGAGAATTTGCACTACGCGATAACGCCTGTCTAAAAGTTGACCAACCATGTTCATATCGGGAATTGCGAATTGGGTATTGCGAACTTGTGATTGCGAATTTGTGATGAGAAATTGGGAATTAGTGGTTGGTGATTTTGCCTTCTTTCTTCTTCCTGCTTCATTTTTCATTATTCATTTGTCCTAATGACTGATGACTGATGACTGATGACTCATGACTAATAACTGATGATTAATAGTTTATTTAGGGTCGTTGATTTGTGCTTGTGCGTTTTGGAAACCATCGGCTCTTCCTTGTTCTAGAAAGAGGGTTGCAGCTTTCTGAAAATCCTCGATCGCCCCGGTACGGTCTTTGAGTTGGCGGCGGACGAGGCCTCGGCTGTAAAAAGCGCTAGCATTGTTGGGGTTGAGCCGCAGCGAGTGAGCGAAGTCCTCAACTGCTAAAGGGTAATTTTTTAGTTCTGAGTAAATAGTACCGCGATTGCTGTAAGCTACTGCATCGCTGGGATTGAGTCGAATTGCTTGAGTAAAATCTTCCACAGCGCCCTGCTTGTCTCCCGAAGCCGATCGAGCTAATCCTCGATTGCTGTATGCTTTGGGATTGTTGCCGTTGAGTCCGATCGTCAAACTGCAATCTTCGCTGGCCTTTTGAAATTGTTTTAAATTCAGATAAGCAACGCAGCGGTTGTTGTAAGCTGCTTCATCTTTTGGATCGAGGCGAATTCCTTCGGTGCAATCTGCAATCGCTTTGTCGTAGGTAGCCAAATTCAAGTAAGCGCTGCACCGATTGGTATAAGCATCGGCCAGATCTGGTTGCAATTCGATCGCCTTACTGTAATCTTCCATCGCTCCTTGATAATCTGCCAGATTAAATCTCGATCGACCGCGACTGTAGTAAACGCCAGCTTGGTTGGGGCTAATTTGAATCGCTTGAGTAAAATCTGCCATAGCCCCTGTTTTGTCGCCCGCTGCCGATCGAGCTAAACCGCGATTGCTGTAAGCTGTAGCATCGTTGGGGCTGAGTCGAATTGCTTGAGTGTAGTCTTCAATTGCCCGGGAGTAGTCGCCCAAATCGTAGTAGGCTAAACCCCGCTGAGAGTATGCCTCACCGTCGCTGGGATTGAGTCGCACTACTTGGGTGAAATCTTCCACGGCCCCTGGCTTGTCCCCGATGTCGAGGCGGGCCATACCTCGATTGTACAGAGCTTTGGTGTGGCTGGGATTGACTTTAATTGCTTGCGTGTAATCCTGTATTGCTTGCTCGGTTGCGCCCGTGTCGTAGCGAGCGTTTGCCCGCTTGTAGTAAGTTTCCGCATCGCTGGCATTCAAGGCGATCGCTTGAGTATAATCGGCGATCGCGCCTTTTGCGTCACCTTGCTGCGCCTTGGCCGCGCCGCGGGCAAACCATTCTTTTGCCCTCGCCGGATTTTGACTGTGCCAAAAGTAAATTATGACTCCAGTCAAGATTAAAGCTGCCGCTGTTGCAGCCAACGGCAGGAGTTTGGTTGGGCTTTGTCTTCGCGGTTGACTCATAGCGTCAGTGATGATTGTGGCTGGCGGCGGCTCAACCTCCAATTTTACGGCGATTTGTTTGAGGTCTGCTAAAACTTCGGCTGCTTCCTGATAGCGTTCCTCGCAGTCAGGGCGCACCATTCGATCGATAATATCTGCTAGGTCTGCCGAACAAGTTGCCCGGTTTCGCCACGGAATTTGGCTTTTGTGGTTTTTTAAGGCACTCAGTTCGTTGGGCGAGAGTCCCGTCACGGCAAGCTGGGCGATCGTACCTAGAGCGTAAATGTCGCTATTGTAACGGGGGTTGCCGCTCAATTGCTCGATCGGCACGTATAACTCTTGGGACGCCAAATCCTGTTTTTTTGCTGAAGGCCCTTTAAAAGAATTGGGGGAGGTTTGCGCCAACAAATGACAATTAGCGAGTTCCAGGTTAATTTCTTTTTCCAAGCTAAAGTCTACCAACACAAATTTGCCGTCTGACTCGCGCCGGATCGCTTTGTCTGGTTGAATTCTGCGGTGAATGAAACCATTCTCGTGTATGAACGCCAAAATTTCTAATATTTCTGATAGCAGACCAATTACTTGGTCTTCATCCCAAGGTTGACCCGGTATTAGTTCTTGACTTAAAGGCGAGCCGGCAATAAATTCTTCAATTAAGTATAAACTTTGATTTTCCTCAAAATATGCCAATAATTCGGGAATTTTGTCGTGTTTTCCCAATTTTTCAATTATTTCTGCGTTTCTTTGAAATATAACTTTGACTAATTCTGGAGTTTGCGAACTTGTGCCGGGGAGTCGCATTTCTCTAACCGTGCATTGCGGATACCCGGGACGGTGAGTATCTGCTGCTAGATAAGTTTTTCCCACCTCACTTGAGTCTGTGACTTTAATGATGCGGTAACGTCTGTCTAGAAGTTGGCCAATCATGCTTTACCCTCTACCCTGTCAATCGATTTTAGATTTTAGATTTTAGATTTTAGATTGAAGCATTGACCCCACAGATAAATTCTGGGGCTCCTTTATCGGATACAGGTTTTTTATTTCTGGACGGATGAATCCGGGGGCTGTATCCTGGATGCTTGATTGTCAATTTTCCATTATCGCATGAAATCAGAATAGCCCAAATATTTGGCTGAGTAATTTAAGTTCGATCGGGCCGTGACTCCCGCCCAAAAACGGATAGTTGCTTTCCGACAGGAGTCGCGAGACGCCCTAAATTTTAGACTTTTGTTCAAGATCCCGATTCAATGCTGCAAGTCAATCTAGAATCTAAAATCTAAAATCTAAAATCGACTGACTGGCCAAACGGGCGATCGGATTGCCCGTGCAAGTCAAGCGCGCAGGCGCTCTTCTAATATCTTACAAAAAAATCGCTGAAATTGTTTATTCGGTCAATAAGAAATGTATAATTTAACAACCACGCCCGATGTCAGTCAAATGAACGTACAACTGGTTGAATCCCTAATTAAAGTTATGTTACCTCTCGCCGCCGACGAGCAATTAGCGAGCGCGGGAAAAATATTACCAACTCTCCCCTACCCTTTGACTCAGGAACTCGTGCAGCTTGCCCAAAAGGGCGGATATTTTAATTTTTTGAATGACAAAACAGAGATTTATACTCTCGAAAACCCAGAAGCAATTACGTGATACTCAAAAACCGGAGATTGAGAGAACTTTTCAATGTGCGAACAATAAAAATGTCTGAATCATTAACCAAAGGAGGAACGATCGCAGCGATCGCCACCGCCATAGTTCCCCAACAAGGCAGCGTCGGCATTGTGCGAGTTTCCGGTTCCTCCGCCTTAAAAATTGCCGAAACTCTGTTTCGCGCCCCAGGACGGCAAATTTGGGAGTCTCACCGCATTCTTTACGGACACATCCGCCGCCCCAAAACTCAAGAATTAGTCGATGAAGCTTTGCTGCTAATTATGAAAGCACCGCGTTCTTTTACTCGCGAAGATGTGGTGGAATTTCACTGTCACGGCGGCATTATGGCTGTGCAGCAAGTCTTGCAGTTGTGTTTAGAAAATGGGGCGAGATTGGCCGAACCGGGAGAGTTTTCGCTGCGGGCTTTTTTGAACGGGAGACTCGATTTAACTCAAGCTGAAAGTATTGCAGATTTGGTGGGAGCAAAATCGCCCGCTGCCGCACAAAGTGCTTTAGCTGGTTTGCAGGGAAAATTAGCCGCACCGATCCGCAAATTGAGAACAACTTGTTTGGACGTGCTGGCAGAAATTGAGGCGAGAATTGATTTTGAGGAAGATTTGCCGCCTTTAGATGAAGCTAAAACTTCTTGGGAAATAAATCATGTTTTGGAGGAATTGTCAACAATTTTGGCAACGGCAGATCGCGGCGAATTGTTGAGAACAGGTTTGAAAGTAGCGATTGTCGGGCGGCCGAATGTGGGAAAATCGAGTTTGTTGAATGCGTGGAGTAAGAGCGATCGGGCGATCGTCACGGATTTGCCCGGTACGACGCGGGACGTGGTAGAATCGCAGCTAGTTGTCGGGGGAATTCCGGTGCAGGTGCTCGATACTGCGGGCATTCGAGAAACCGAAGACAAGGTAGAAAAAATTGGCGTTGAGCGATCGCGCGCAGCAGCAAAACAAGCCGATTTAGTGCTGTTGACAATTGACGCGGAATCGGGTTGGACGGAGGGCGATTCGGAAATTTACGAACAAGTAAAGCACCGCCAGCTAATTATAATTATCAACAAAATTGACCTAGTAACAACAATTCCAGATTTACCTTTTTCCCTTGAAATTCACCGCACAGTTACCGCAGCCGCCGCCCTCGATCGAGGCATAGAAGAGTTAGAAACAGCCATTTTAGATGCCGTCAGCGCGGGAAATTTGCAAGCAGCCAACTCAGACTTAGCAATCAACCAGCGGCAAGCAGCGGCGTTAACCAAAGCTAAAATTTCTCTAGAACAATGCACGGATACTATTAGCAACAAATTGCCTTTAGATTTCTGGACAATAGATTTGCGCGGGGCAATTCAAGCATTGGGGGAAGTTACGGGGGAAGAAGTGACAGAATCAGTGCTCGACAGGATATTTAGCAGATTTTGCATTGGCAAATAGTAATGGTAAAACTTACGTAAAACCTCTAGCAGGTTGACAATGCTGACTTTAGCGCTATCACTTGAAAATGCAGGAGATTGACTGACTCGCTTGTTGGATTTTTGGCAGATTGAGTGGTTCATACCGTAAATCAGCCAGGCCAATTCTTCAATCTAAAATCGTAAGGATTCAGGTCTGCGATCTAGGAATAAGAGAAGGCATGAAAAAGTTACAAAAATGGGCAGATATAGCATCAC
>JAUBST010000053.1:36195-44231 GCA_036702215.1 Microcoleus sp. F6_B6 | reverse complement strand
CCCAACAGCGTAGGAAGTGAACTCGAATTGTGTCTAAAAATGAGTTTAGACAAGTTTAGATAAGTTTCACGAAGCAGAATTTCAGCGGGAATCCCCAGTTCTTGATTCAACTTCCGAATCATCTCCAAGGTCAAGGAACGTTTACGAGATAAAACCTCGGATACCCTAGCCCGACTGCCGAGACATGACTCTAAATCGCGACGAGACCATCCGCGAGTTTCCATGTAATAATAAATCGCTTCGATCGGATCGGGGATTGCGATCGGAATGTGTTTCTTCTCGTAGGCTTCCACTAAGGTGCTGACTACATCTAATTGATCGTACTCAGGAGTATTTGGGGCTGCATTAAACAGTAACTCGATTTCTCGAAGGGCTTCCTGATAGTCGGTTTCATTTCTAATTGGGCGCAATTCCATACATCCACCTCTATTTAGACTATTTCTGCATCTACTTTGTCATACTCAGCATGAGTGCCAATAAATCGGATGAAAATAATACCAAGGTCATAGCGAATTGCCACAATCAGCCGATACTTCTATCATAACGCGATCGCATCTTGCTCACTAGAAGGTAAGGTTTTCAATCGGGCGCTCGCACGTTCAAGTAACTTTAACCATGTGCATCACTCACCATTTTTCCACGTATGCAAAGATGCGCGTAACTTTTCAAGCTCATCATCCTTAAAGCACTTGGAATAATAACGATCTTTGTAGGCATTTGGATGTGAAAGGAAAGCAAAAAATCTTTCACTGCTCCCTATCTTTATTGCCTCAGACACTGAGATTTTTTCAGGAATATTGAATTGACTTTGAATTGCTTTCCTTGCACGTTCTCCCAGCACCACAATTACTTTTGCCCCTGCCAGTTCTAAAGTCCTCAACAAATAGGCTTCAACACATTTATTTTGCGCTCGTTTTACGCCAATTTCCTTATGGGATTTACAATGCACTATTTCGGTAAGTGCATAATCAATTCCTGGAAGCACATCCCGTTCAAATAACTCCATAGCACGTCGCCGGACCGCTGCCCAGAACTTAACAGCATGGCTATATGTCCCGTCCATTAGTAAGGATTTCGTACCATTGACGATCCATTCCTTGCGTCCCCCTCCAAAACGATAACTGAAGTAATCTTCAATATCATTGTCTGACCAAGACCCATTTGGGTAGTTTTCACCAGCGCCAATTGATGGATTTGAACTCAGAAAAAGAATAGGAGCTTTCTCTATATGTCCACTCCAAGGCTCAGGTACTTGAAAATCGTCTAAATTGAGCGACTTTTGATAATTAACAATTTCGCTACATGGATGTTCAGCAGCAGGATTTTCTCGACAGAACCGTGCATGGGGGCAATGAGCAATTTCATGTAGCAGAGTTATCTCAGACATTTTAAATGTTGGATTGCTGAATGTTTCAATTATTTGCGGCTTTTCCAATACCCAGGCTCTCGACTGCAATGCGTTACTGCGAGAATCAAAATGTAGTCTTGTTCGATCGTGTAAAGGATGCTATAGGGAAATTTCTGCGTCAAACATCGGCGAACATCTTCATCAACTATAGCCCAGCGAGTCGGAGATTCCCTAATTCGATACACAGCATCCTCAATAGCATTAATGAACATCTGTGCTACTTCAGAACGTTGTTCTGCATAGTATTGGACAGCTTCAGAATATTCAGCAAGTGCTTCAGGATGAAATACATATCTCATGGATCGAGCAACAGCCTCACTTGAGCTAACGCTTCATCCCCCGGAATTGCTTGCACAGCACCACTTCGGATCTCGTTACGTCGTCTATGAGCCTCAGTTGTCCAAGCTGCCTGAATTATTGGGTCGATATCTAATTCTAAACTTTCTGCGAGTTTTTCTGCCAAAAGTGCTCTTGATTCTCTAGGCAAAGATAAAAGCTCTTCTGTCAGTTGTTCAATTGACCGCATAGCTCGTCGCCAAATGCTTAATTACGATCGTAATGTAACAGATTTTAGACAAATAGAAGATCATCAATCCGGGCTTGATGTGCTTCGAGATCGCGGCCAAACAGTGAGCGACAAACAGTGTAAAGCCCCTCAATCAGCGATCGCTATGCTCTAATTAATAAAGCATCTGTCCTTTCACCATCGGATAGCTGACATGACTCAAAGCCTCAACCCCACAACATTACCTCCCGCCTTTCCCGATCACACACAACTACCTGACTCCGACGGCACTTTTGTACATAACTTTCTAGCACATCCCCAGAGTATCTTACTCACCGACTCCCTGGAAACTACACTGCAAACCCTCCACCCGGACGGACAATATGCGATCGGGCAAGATTGTGGCATTTACTGGCGCGAAACCGACCCTCCAGAAAAGGGAGCCGAAGCGCCTGACTGGTTCTACGTTCCCAACGTTCCGCCCCTAATAGATGGGGAAATTCGCCGCTCTTACGTGATTTGGCGCGAGTATATTGTGCCATTGATTGCGATCGAATTTGCTAGTGGTAATGGCTCTGAAGAACGAAACAATACTCCCTTATCTCGCTTACCAGAAGGTGTCAACCAGAAACCAGGAAAGTTTTGGGTATACGAGCAGATTATTCACATTCCTTACTATGCGATATACATCATTAAAACGAGCGAATTGGAAGTCTATAACTGGGTGAATACTCGTTATCGCCGTTTGCAACCGAACGATCGCGGACATTATCCGATCGACCTGATGGGAGTAGAGTTAGGTGTGTGGGAAGGTAGCTATCAAAATCAGCATCAGCGATGGTTGCGTTGGTGGGATAATGAGGGTAATTTGTTGTTAACTGGTAGCGAACAAGCTAGACTCGAACGCCTCCATACCGAACAGGAACGCCAACGCGCTGACGCTGAGCGAGAGCGAGCCGATCGCGCAGAACAAACCCAACGGGATGCGATTCCCCAACTGCTGGCAATGGGTTTAACCGTAGAGCAAGTGGCTCAGGCGCTGTCGCTGTCGGTGGAAGATGTACAGAGATTGGGTTGACACTTAACTTTGATGATTGAGAAACCAAATCTCTGTTCTCGAATTGCTGGTATTTCTACGATCGTCCTTTGTGCAGCCGGCGGATTGTTGTACGTCAAAAACCCGTACAATCTGTTCCCGCAAAACCAGCACCCGAGGAAATTGTACAAGTTACGGAAGTGCGATCGCTCCCCGGACAACTCGACAGCATCCCCCTCTTCAACAGCCACAGTCCCGAATGGGTGAAAAAAGAAGGCATTTTGCTCTCAACCTTTCCCCCAGACGGCAAAAAAGTCCCCGCAGCTAACCTGAACTTTGCCTTTCAAGGGTACTTTGGGAACCCAAAAAGTCCAAGCGGGAAAAATCCTGGCGCGCTATCCCGACACCGCTTGCGAAGCCCACGGCAATTACGGCGTACACTACAATCTGATTTTGCCGCTGCATAACCAGGCACAGAAACCGCAAACGGTAGCGGTGAGTTTGGAAACGCCTTTAAAAGAAGATAAACTCTCAAAAAATGGCTTGCGGTTTCGCCAACCTCCGCTGGATTTTCCTTTTTTTCGAGGTACTGTGCGGCTGCGCTACCCAGATGATGGAGGTTACGATGTAACTCGCTACGTGCATTTGTGACACCGTGTCGGTCAAGTTGTGGAACCGATGGTAAAGTTGAGGTTGGCTGTGGGAGAAACGCGATCGATAAAAGTTGATTTTATTTATCCTCCAGATGCTACGCCGCCGCAAGTATTGACAGTGAGAACTTTGGAATAGTTGATTTATTTATTTCAGTCACCACCAGACCCAAAAAATATGTGATTTAATTTCTACATTGGTATGTAGGTGACAATATGTCTTCTTCACAACCCCCGTCTGGGGAAAGAAAACCTCTAGGATTGGATGAATTGATTGCTATCTTGGTTGCCTTCGGCACGATGGGAGCAATTTTATTTTGGGTAACAGGTAAAAATCCCGATCGATTGAATGCCAAAAATTGGCAATTTCCAGCCGTTTTCTCTGAACCTGCTGTCACGCCCGCGATCCCGGGAATATTAACGCCTGCGCCGCCGAATGCGGCTGTGCCATCTCCCGCTGCAACCCCCGTTCCCTCAAAACCGGATGTCGCACCTGTGGCACCTTTAGGGCCGGTTGTACCGGCAACTCCTCCGGTGGGTGTAATCGTTGTTCCTCCCAAGCCAATTGTGCCATCGACTCCCGATCCGGCAATTACCAAACCGAAACCGGCTAAACCAAAAGTTGGGCCCGTTACATTCTCCGATGTTCCTGACAAATATTGGGCGCGTCCGTTCATTGTCGCTTTAGTCGATCGCAAAATCTTTACTGATTTCACCGACAGCAAATTTCAGCCCGACGAACCGATGACGCGGGCCGAACTAGCGCGCTTGATTCAGCGAATGTCCGACGACAAAGAGCCGATCCGAAAACCGATTGATTTTAAAGACGTAAAAGACAAGAGTCCTGTCGCTCCTGCGATCGACCACACCGTCAAAACCGGATATCTTAAAGGATACCCAAACAATGAGTTCCGTCCCGAAAAACAGATTCCGCGTGTCGAAGTAATCGCAGCTTTAGCAAGCGGTTTGAGCCTGAAACCATCAACAAAAGCAACCAAAACTTTACGAGTTTATACAGACAGGGCAAAAGTGCCGAAATGGGCCGTTAACAAAGTAGCATCAGCCACAGAAGCTGGGATTGTTGTCAACCACCCGAAGCGCGAACTTTTGCAGCCGAATAAAATAGCAACTCGCGCTGAAGTAGCAGCCATGATTTACCAAGCTATGGCCAAAAAAGGTCAAGTACCTGCTAAGGCTTCAGAGTATGTTGTGAAGCCTTTAAAGTCGTCCAAATAGTATTTTAGGGGCGTTGCTCATCGGCCGCCCCAAAATAGCATTTAATCGCTCTTGTTTTTAGTCAGGACTGAAGCCCTCACTACGAAACAACTAAATTAATCTTGAAACACCATAATACTGCCCGAATAGCAAGCTACCCAAACCTGATTAGTTTCCGGATCGTAAGTAATCCCGATCGGGCTTGAATTAACCTTCACTGTTTGCACCACTTTCATATCGCTCGTCCTAACTTTGCTCACAGTATTCGAGAAATAGTTGACCACATAAAGCAGTTTGCCCTCATCGGAAATTGTCATGCTGCGAGGGGCTTTTCCTGTCGAAACTTTGTCCACCACTTTACCAGTTTTTAGGTCAATTTTTGCCACATTTCCTTCACCGTTTAAAGTGGTATAAAGATAATTTCCGTTGGGGTCGATCGTCAAATGACGCGGCGCGTTGCCGATATTTCTCAGCCATTCTACCGAAAAGTCGATGAGATTCACTTTCGCAATATTTGAAGAACCCATGACGGCAACATAGGCATTTTTTGAGTCGGGAGTGACAACAATACCCCGAGGATACGCACCCAGTTTCACCCGCTCGACTTCGAGATTTTTATTGATATCAACTACGCTCAAATCCCAACTGCACCAATTGCTAGAGAGGGCGAAGCGATTGTCAGGCGAAACAGCATTAAATTTCGGAACTGCACCTACAGGAATTACATTTTCTATTTTCAAAGTTTGGGTATTGATGCGGTACAGAAAACTTTGGTCGTGTTTGGCCGCTGGAGAGCACCTGTCTGTTCCCGGATTGCTAAACCCCGAACCGTACATTTTGTAGTTGGATACATAAGCATATTTGCCGTCTGTTGAAAAAGCTGCTTCTACGGGAGAGCCTTGATAATTGCCTTTGAATTTAGAAAAACCGAACTTCGACAAGTTTACTGTATCGGGAATAGTCTTGACTAATTTAAAGTTCCTGTCGTAAACTGTGATTGTGTGGCGGTACATCATGTTTTGAGCAAAAAACAAACCAGAGCCAGAATAAACTATTGATTTGGGCGAGATGTTACCGTAAATGGTTTTTTTCAAGGTCATTTTTCCGAGAGTGTTGTCGGGAGGATTTACTAGCTTTTGTGGTGATTCACTTTCTATATCCTCGGAATTTTCTGTTTTAAATGGCGGCAAAGAGGTATCTTGAGATAGAGGTTCTTGGGGCGGATTTTGATTTGTATCTTCGGGTTGGTTTGTGTTTTCTGGGGCGCTAGGAGATGGCGAAGATCGATCGACATTTGGCGAGATTTTTTCCGCCGCTTCTATGCTTGCGTCTTCCGACTTGCCTTTCAGTGCTGACAAGGTTTTCGGGCCGACAATTCCGTCAACTTTCAAGTTGTTGTCTGCTTGAAAGTTTTTCACCGCAGCGCGGGTGAGAGAACCGTAAAATCCTGTAGCCTTACCGCTAAAATATCCTGCTGCTTGCAGAGTTTTCTGGAGGTTGGCAACTTCCGGGCCTGAATCGCCTTTTTTGAGGGCGAGTGCGGGATTGACTAAATTTAAAATTGTGAGAGCGATCGTAAAGAAAAGTAAAGGAGTTGAGGCTAAATTCAGGTGCATTTTTGAGTTGGTCGATCGAGTTTGCCCCGCAGCCGTTTCCCAAGTTTCAGCTAAATGTAGGTAGGCAAGTCCATCCATAGTTTTTACCGGGTATTTTTGGTGCTATGATACACGAGTTAATACCATTTTAGATTTTTGATTTTAAATTTTAGATTTTAGATGGGGAATGACTGATGTAATATGGGTTTGCAGCTTGCCTGCTGTTGCATTCTTTTTTTAAACTTGCATAACATTGATTAAAGGGAAAATCTTATTATAATCAAACTTAGGGTAAAATATCCGAGCAGTTTTTAATGGTGTAAGCAAGTAGGAGCGATCGACAATGTTGAGTTGGGAACAAACAGCCGCAGAATCACCGACAAAACAATCCCGCCAGACGTTGCTTTGGGACGGTGACGGGGGACTTTGCCAGCGGGCTTGGGTAGAAATAGATTTAGCAGCTTTAACTCACAATGTAAAACAGCTCAAAAATCTCTTATCTCCCCACACGGAACTGATGGCAGTTGTCAAAGCGGATGCTTACGGGCACGGTGCTGTTGCAGTCAGTCAAACAGCATTGCAAGCAGGTGCTAGTTGGCTGGGAGTGGCGACAATTCCCGAAGGAATAGAATTGCGAGAAGCTGGCATAGAAGCGCCGATTTTGCTGTTGGGGGCAACCCATACAGCCCAACAGGTAAAGGCGATCGCCCAATGGCACTTGCAGCCCACTATTTGTACTGCCAAACAAGCCCTAATTTTTTCGGAAGTTCTTGCTGGTCTCAACCAATCTTTGCCAGTTCACGCTAAGTTAGATACGGGAATGTCTCGCTTGGGTACGGCCTGGCAGGAAGCTACAGAATTTGTACAATTAGTCAAGCGGTTGCCCAATTTAAAATTAGCCAGTATTTACTCTCACTTGGCGACAGCCGACAGTCCCGACCCCGCAGTTATGAGAGAGCAGCACGAGCGGTTTAAACGGGCGATCGAGCAAATTAAAATAGCAGGAATTAACCCTCCTCGCCTGCACTTGGCAAACTCTGCTGCCGCCCTCGCTGACCGCGATTTGCACTACGATTTAGTACGAGTCGGTTTAGCTACCTACGGTCTTTATCCAGCTCCTCACTTGCAGCCGATCGCCAATCTGAAGCCCGCAATGCAGGTAAAAGCTAGGGTAACGCAGGTGAAAACAATTGAAGCAGGAACAGGCGTCAGTTACGGCTATCAATTTATAGCTGGGCGCCAGACACAGATTGCCGTAATTGGTATCGGCTATGCAGATGGCATTCCGCGCAATCTTTCTAATAAAATGCAGGTTTTAGTTAGGGGTGAATTCGTGCGGCAAGTGGGAGCAGTGACGATGGATCAATTAATGCTGGATGTAACCGATATTCCCGATTTAGAAGTCGGTGAAGTGGTGACTCTGTTGGGTAAAGATGGGGAATATCAAATTACTGCTGACGATTGGGCCGCGACTTTAGGAACTATTTCGTGGGAAATTCTATGCGGTTTTAAACACCGGTTGCCCCGGGTAGCAGTAAACTATTAACAGTAGTCCGGCAGGGGTTGAAACCCCTGCCTCATAGCAAAAGTCGGTTGAAACCGACTCAAGAGTTTGAAGGATAAAATT
>JAUBST010000053.1:0-36185 GCA_036702215.1 Microcoleus sp. F6_B6 | reverse complement strand
AGTCCGGCAGGGGTTGAAACCCCTGCCTCATAGCAAAAGTCGGTTGAAACCGACTCAAGAGTTTGAAGGATAAAATTATCGACAGTCCGGCAGGGGTTGAAACCCCTGCCTCATAGCAAAAGTCGGTTGAAACCGACTCAAGAGTTTGAAGGATAAAATTATAGACTTTAGTCCTCTTCTAGAGGACTTTAGCTATGAGACAGGGGTTTTAAACCCCTGTCGGACTCTCGGAATAAGCGATAAGACTGAGGCTGCCCTTACCAATGCCCAATGCCCAATTCCCAATTCCCAATTCCCAATTCCCAATTCCCAATTCCCAATTCCCAATTAATATGACAGTTATTCAGACGTTTTTACCAATAGCCCAAACCTTGTATTCCCAGCTAAATGCAGAAAGAACACAAGCCTTGGAAGTAGCCCAAGAATTCTCGAAAAAATTCGTAGAATTGGGGTTTAAAATTGTACCTCAACTGCTGTGGGCGATCGGCATTTTGTTAATTACGCGATTTGCGATCGGCTTTGCGGGGCGCGTGACTCGCAAAGCACTGAGTCGCACCGAAGCCACGCTGCGGAAATTCTTAGTTCAAGCTGCTGAAATTACGATTTTGGTAGTGGGAGTAGTCGCCGCTTTGAGTCAGTTGGGAATTCAAACTACCAGTGTGGTTGCGGTGGTTGGTGCGGCGGGTTTGGCCATTGGTTTGGCGTGGCAAAATACTTTGTCGCACTTTGCTGCTGGGGTAATGTTGATTAGTTTGCGGCCTTTTGAAGTCGGGGACGGGATTGAAGCTGGCGATGTTAAGGGAGTGGTGGACAGCATCGGGATTTTTTCAACCACCGTGGTGACAGACGATCGCATAAAAATTATTGTCCCGAACAATCAGTTGTTTAACGGTACACTGAAAAATACAACGGCAATGGGAACGAGGCGAGTAGACTTGAAGATTGATATTGGCGATCGGCCAATTCGTCCAACTGTAGCTGAGTTATTAGAAATTGCCCACTCTCACCCGCTGGTTTTGGAGAATCCGCCCCCGACTTGTTTGGTGATCGAGATTACTCCAGATTCAACTATTTTATCTCTCCGGCCTTGGTGCGCGTCGGTGGCCTACGAACAAGTGCGATCGCAAGTTCAACAATACGTTAAAGAGGCAATGGATGCCGACAAAAATCAAGAAGAATAGATATAGCCTTTCGAGCGTAACATGAGGTGCTCTGGCGGGCATAGGGCATAGGGCATAGGGCATAGGGCATAGGGCATAGGGCATAGGGCATCAATTGCGAACGGTGTGTAGCTCATTTTTTGAGAACCGCTATATCAATTTAAAATATAAAATCCCCAATCGATCGGAGGTATTTCCCATGAGCAAGTGGTATCCGCAGCAAATTTTGCAAGAACCCGGTGTCAGAATCACCCCAACCGAAAAACAAACAATTCTCAGCAAATTTCCCCCTCCCGACGAAAACGGTCAAATCTATGCCGACGGGGTTTTTGAAGGCGGCGGCGTGCGCGGAGTTGCGTTTTTAGGAGCACTCAGGTGCTGCAGCGATTTGGGCATCCGGTGGCGAAAATTGGCCGGTACTTCTGCCGGTGCAATTACGGCTGCAGTATTGGCAACCGACTTGTCAATTGATGATTTAGAGGAAATTTTAGGACAGCTCGATTACAGCATATTTTTAACTCAAAAAAACAGTCCTCTAATTTTAAACGGCGACCCCGCCGACGACTTGCAATCTCCTGCTTGGACGCTGCTTTTCCTCACAGTTAGCCGTCAGATGGGAGAATATTCGGCGCAGCCTTTCCGGCAGTGGCTGGAAGGAATGCTCGGTAGAGGTAACTTGCACACTTTTGCCGATGTCAAACAAATCGTAAAAGACCGGGAATTAAAAGTAGTAATATCCAACCTCTCTCGCGGTGAAATGTTGGTGCTGCCCGACGACTTACACCGCCGCGAATCGACGGATTCCGATCCTTTGTACGATCAGTTGCGACTCCAAAGCGCTGAAGATTTTAGCGTGGCTGAAGCCGTTCGGTTGTCGATGAGCATTCCGCTATTTTTTGAACCGGGAAAACTGGGCGATGACTTAATTGTAGATGGCGGAATTTTGAGCAACTTCCCCCTGTGGATTTATGACAAACAATCCGTCGGTTCCACTCCCGCTATGCCGCGCTGGTTTACCTTTGGGTTTCGATTAGTCGATACCGGAATTGAGACTAAAGCTAAGATTGATACTCCGCTGTCGATGCTGGCGGCGATGTTCCGAACGATGATGAAAGCAAGAGACCGCTATCACCAGCGGGAGATGGATAAAGGCAGGGTGATTAATATTGATGTGACTGAAGCTGGGGTGACGACGACCGACTTTAATCTCGATGCCGATCGCAAGGCTCACCTGTACCGCTTGGGCTATTTGTATACTAAGAGGTTCTTTTTGAGTTCCAATTTTAGTTGGGAAAAGCACTTGAAGGCTAGGGGCTTTGGGGAAGAGGCTGGAGTTTGAGGTTGCGAAAAGTATACAGAGTAAGGGATTGAGGAATTTTGAAATTAGGGGTTGGCAAGAAGATGATGTGTGTGCTATAGTTAGTTACTGTCATCTTGGAGAGGTGGCTGAGTGGTCGAAAGCGGCAGATTGCTAATCTGTTAAGGGTGTTAACATCCTTCGAGGGTTCAAATCCCTCCCTCTCCGTTCTATTTAATGCTTTATGAATTAAGGGTTTGGGATTGGTCATACCCTTAAAAGTTGCGTTTTGCGCTCATCTTTTGCTCGCTCTCGATCGGTAGCGCCACCTCAGTCTGCCGCGGCGATCGTCAATGAAGCGATCGCAGCGATCGCAATCTTCCAAACAACGATCGCAATATGGTACGCTCAAGAGCCGGATATTCATCTGTGTTAAGGTGTGAGGAAGTGATTCCAGAATTCGATGAAAACGGCAACTTACCCCCAGGAGTACATTTTTGCGAATGGGAAGAATTTGTAGAACGATTTGGAAGCAACGAGCTGAGGTTGCGTTTAATGCGCGGACTGCGAATGGCAATGGAGCAACTCAAAGCAGGTGGTTGCCGGACAATTTATATCAACGGCAGCTTTGTTACGATTAAACCAAACCCAGGAGATTTTGATGCTTGTTGGGATAGAGAAGATGTGGATATAAACTATCTCAGGAGTCAAGCTCCTAAATTGCTGAATTATTATGACCGCGTGGGACAAAAAGCTAAATACAAAGGTGAAATCTTTCCGTCCGACCAACCAGTAGGCAATTATGGAATAGATTCTTTTGAGTTGTTTGGACGAGATAGAAAGCAAAATAGAAAAGGAATTATTGCTATTGATTTAGTGAGGTGGAACCCATGATTAAAGATGAAAAAGAGTATAAATTTAGTCAGCAGCTTGCGGTCGAATTTGAAGAATCTCTTGGCGCAATAGAAAGAGATGAAGCTCGAATAAAAAATGACTTTGAAGGCTGGGAACTTATCAGAGGTTCGTTAAAATGTCAGTTGGATAAATTAAAGTCAGAAATTGCTGAATATGACAGGCTTACATCGCATGATAGCGACACCCCAATACTATTAACACTTGATGATATTGATTATTTACCCCAAATCTTGATTAAAGCTCGCATGGCAGCTAAGCTAAGCCAAAAAGAATTGGCAGATTTAGCTGGACTGAAAGAAGAACAAATTAAACGTTATGAAGATAATGACTACGAAGATGCCAGTTTTTTGGATGTAAGATTTGTAATTGATGCACTGGATATCAAAATAAAAAAATGTGAGTTTCTAGTTCCTTTAGATACTCTCAGAAGAACTCCTGTTACCAAAGAAGAATTACTTTCCTCAACTCACCCTTTTCACGGCCAAAAATATCAACGAATGATTGGGTAAGTTCAATTTTCAAATTAGCGTTTACAGTTGACGCTGTTAGAGCCCCGACTTCTTTCAGAATTCGGGACTCTCAATGTATAGTTTTCAATTTACCAACCTAAATCTAATTCAGTGTCTTCATCGCTTCGACAAATTGCCGCGATATAAATGGTAAAATCTCTTCATTCTTGCTATTCTCTTTCCCCTCGGTAAATACAACCAACAAATACGGCCGCAAGCCCGGTATTTCAATATAAGCAGCATCGTGACGCACTTGACTTGTCAGTCCCGCTTTTGACCACAATTGTGCTGATTCTGGCAATCCGCCGCCTAAAAAACCCGTTACTTGATTTTCGGGATCTGCCTCTAATTCTGCTGGATCTAAACTGCGTTTCATTAAACCCATCATTTCTTGCGATGCTTGGGCAGAAACAGCTACGCCGCCGATTATAGTGTGCAGCAAACGCGCCGCTGCATTTGTGGTCAGCATATTTCTATTTTCCATTAATTCTCCCAGAACTGCTCGCTCGCGACCGTAGGGGCCGTCACACCAGGTTTTTTGATTGACGTTAATATTTTGTAATTCCGGCCAATCTAATGATTGAAAGTAACGGTTGACGATGTTTCGCTGCTGTTTCCAAGTTTCAAAGGGGCCTGGTGATAATTCTGGGCCGCTGGTGGTGCCGGTGAGGGCATCTACTACTAAACTGGTGGCGTCGTTGCTAGAATCAACTATCATATCTCGGACGGCGCGTTCTAATTCTGGCGATGTTTGAATCATGCCTTTTTGCGCCCATTCCCAGATGGCAACGAGGTAGAATAATTTGACGATGCTGGCTGGATAAATTCGTTCGGAAGCTCTAGCGCTAAAACCTCGCGGTTGATATTTCCAAAATTCTTCTGGGCTCAGGGCGCCGCCTGTATTGACTCGCACCGGCGGATCGTAGACTATCCAGGTAATGGCTGTACGATCGCCGCTTAATCCTGTAAATTTTGCTTTGGCTGCGTCTATAATGCTACTGCCTAGGGTTTCTAATTGTTCGTCTTTGTGGAAAAATGTCATGGTTAATGGCTGACGGTTAACGGTTAACGGCTAACTAATGGCAATAAATCGTTAAGTGCGAACAATTAACAGCAAAAAATTAGCAGTTAGCAATGGCCAATTATCAATTATCTGATGTTGTGGAGTACCGGGCCCGATCGCACATAAATATTTACGATTCCCCCAAGTGCGATCGTTTGGCAACTCAAGCAGCCCTGGGGCGACATTTGCGAGTAGTTGACCCCCCCCAGCTTGTGAAGGGGGGAACAAATGGCATAGACTCGGTTGTTCAGGGGGATACAACGGCTGTGATGGTGCGGCTGTGCGAAGATGATTATCCGGGATGGCTGGATATTCGAGATGTTGAGTTGCTCGATGCGACAGAAACAGTGTATCATCCTCTGGTGGTTTCTGAGGAGGAAGTTAGGGAAAAATTACCAATTGTAATTACTTTTGCTCGCGAGGCTATGAACCAATCCAATTATTATCTTTGGGGCGGTACAGTCGGGCCGAATTATGATTGTTCGGGCTTGATGCAAGCGGCTTTTGTGGCAGCGGGCATCTGGTTGCCGAGAGATGCTTATCAGCAGGAAGCTTTTACTAAACCTATTAGTATCACTGATTTAGAACCGGGGGATTTAGTATTTTTTGGTACCCCGGAAAAAGCAACTCACGTAGGATTGTATCTCGGAGATAATCGCTACATTCACAGTTCTGGAAAAGCACAAGGTCGCAACGGTATCGGTATCGATGTTTTGTCGGAGGATGGAGATGAAGTCAGTCGAGGTTATTACCAGGAATTGCGGGGATATGGTAAAGTTGTGGCAAGTTATCAACCTAGGAATTGGGAATTGGGAATTGGGAATTGGGCATAGGGCATAGGGCATCGGGCATAGGGCATCGGGAATTGGTCATTGGTAATTAAAACCAACAATTAAGAACAAACATAGGACAACCAATAATTAATGCCCGATGCGCCATGCCCGATGCGCCATGCCCCATTCCCTATGCCCAATGATTACTAATATTATCAAATAAAAAAATGGACGCTGCATTATTTTTGGAAAAATTGGCGAGACAGCAAGCTGAGGCTGAGGTTGTTCTCGACGTTTCGGTGGTGGTGCCGGTGTATAATGAGGTGGAAAGTTTGCCTCATTTGATTGAGGCGATCGCCTCTTCTATTCAACCATCTGGACTCAGCTATCAAATTATTTGTGTAGATGACGGTTCTAAGGACGGTTCTGGTGAACTTCTCCAGCAGTTAGCCAGCAGCCGCGATGACCTTTGTGCTGTAATTTTGCGCCGCAATTACGGGCAAACTGCTGCCATGTCCGCAGGTTTCGATCGCGCTCGCGGTCGTGCTATTGTTACCCTAGACGGCGATTTGCAAAATGACCCGGCTGATATTCCGCTGTTGTTGGCAAAGTTAGATGAAGGCTACGATTTAGTGAGCGGCTGGCGGAAAAATAGGCAGGATAATACTATCAGCCGATTGATTCCTTCAAAAATTGCTAACTGGCTGATTGGTCGCGTTACAGGCGTAACTTTGCACGACTACGGATGTTCTTTGAAAGCTTATAGATCCGAGTTGGTAGCCGACTTGAATCTCTACGGGGAATTGCACCGCTTTTTGCCTGCTTTGGCGTTTATTGAAGGGGCGAGAATTACAGAACTGCCGGTGCGGCATCACGCCCGCCGTTTCGGTCAAAGTAAGTACGGAATTTGGCGGACTTTTCGGGTGTTGATGGATTTGTTAACTATTTCTTTTATGAAAAAGTTCCTGACTCGACCGATGCACGTTTTTGGAATTTTGGGACTGAGTTCTATGACGTTGGGAACGGTTTTAGGGATTTATTTGACTTTCCTGAAATTGGCTTTTGGTCAAAGTATTGGCAACCGTCCTTTGCTGATTTTGGCTGTGGTTTTGCTGTTAACTGGCGTGCAGTTATTTTGTTTTGGTTTGCTGGCGGAAGTGATGATGCGGACTTATCACGAGTCGCAGGGGAAACCAATTTATCGGGTGCGCGAGGTGTTTGGTTCTAAATAATGGGTTGATACCAATTATACTCGGCGGTAAAAAGAGGAAAAGTTTTGAGTTTTAAGTTAAATCATTTAAAACTCAAAACTCAAAACTACTTCCTAACCTTCAATTCTCCAATCTAAAATCTAAAATCTAAAATCTAAAATTGATTGACTTTTTGTGCTTGTCGGAGAGATTGAATAGTTGCGATCGCGTGTTGGGAAACTGCGTCTATTTCTGCTTCGGTATTGAACCGGCCAATACCAAACCGAATGGAAGCGTAAGCTAATTTGTCCGATCGCCCGATCGCTGCTAAAACATGAGATGGAGATATTTTGGCCGAAGTGCAAGCAGATCCCGAAGACACTGCCGCCGCCGGTTGCAAACCCAACATCAACGCTTGACCGTCAACCCCGGCTACACTAATATTGAGATTCCCCGGCAATCTCTTCGTAGCGTGACCGTTGAGAAAAACATCGCCCAATTCACTCAAGTTTTCCCACAAACGCTGCCGCAAATTAACCACTCGTTCTGTTTCCGACTCCATTTCCCCAATTGCCAATTCTACTGCTTTGGCAAACCCGACTATTTGCGGTGGGTAGAGAGTTCCCGATCGCATTCCCCGTTCGTGGCCTCCTCCGTGCATTTGCGGCGCTAGCTGCACTCTCGGTTTGTTGCGGCGCACGTAGAGAGCACCGATGCCTTTTGGCCCGTAAATTTTGTGGGCTGTCAAGGACATTAGATCGATATTCATCTCCTCTACGTCGAGGGGAATTTTGCCGATCGCCTGTGCTGCATCTGTGTGAAAAAGAATGTCATTTCCGCGACAAATTGCTGCAATTTCTGCGATCGGCTGGATGACGCCAATTTCGTTGTTAGCCGTCATCACTGAAACTAAAATAGTCTCGGCCCGAATCGCTTTGATCAAATCGCCTATATCAATCAGCCCGTCGCTTTTCACAGGTAAAACAGTAATGTCAAACCCCAATTTTTGCAAATAGGTACAGGGGTCGAGAATTGCATTGTGTTCGGTTTTTACTGTAATAATGTGCTTTCCTTTACTGAAATAAGCTTCAGCGATGCCTTTAATCGCTAAGTTATTTGCTTCGCTTGCACCGCTGGTAAAAACAATTTCTTCTGGAGAGGCATTGATCGCTTCTGCTATGATTTGGCGTGACTGTTTTACCGCTGCTTCTGCTTCCCAGCCGTAGACGTGGTTGATGCTGGCTGCGTTGCCGAATTGTTCGGTGAAATAGGGCAGCATCGCATCAAGTACCCGTCGATCTACGGGGGTTGTGGCGTGGTTGTCGAGGTAGATAGGACGTGCGGACATAGTGCAGTTTTGGTTGAAAAAAGTGTTAGGTTTATTGTAGACGAGCCCCTTGTTCTACTACAAAACTTTATAATTAACCAATATTTGTGAAGATTTATGCGAGCTGACATTCAGGGATTAGAAATTACTGTTGGTGAGCTCAAGCACCTCACAGGCGCCGGGCCCGATCGCGTATACCGGCCGCCGACAGCGACTAAGTTTGCCCGCGAAGCTTTGAAAACAGTCGGTTTAATTGTTTTGCTTCTAATCAGTTGTTGGCTAATGGTTGCGATATTTCCTAGAGCTTATTTGTTGTGGTTCGCCTTTCACTTGGTGGCGATCGTCGGTTTAATCCTTGAGGATGCTTGGAAAATTCGGTGCAGTCGGCAAAACAAAGATTTAATCAATCTTTTTGATGATGTGGATCGCTATAATGGTATAATCGAAGCGATCGTCATTAACGATCGGATAGAAGATGCGGGCAATGCGGGAGTCAAAATCGCCGATCGCGCCAAAGTCATTCAAGCTTTGCAGCTAATCAGAGACGATTTAGTTAGAGCTTTGAAAACCGAGCGAATTCTCAGGGAAAACAAAAAATTTGTCGATATTAACTCCGAATTGTTTGCCAATAATTTGAGAACTTTGAATGCCCTGCAAATTAGCGATCGAGCCAGCGAACAAGGGCGATTGCTCAACGAAGCTTTGCAAGTAGCCGTGGGAGTTCAAGCCGAAATGAAAAAGTTGCAAGAGCGAAACGCTGCTAATTTTAAAAATGGCAAAAGTTAGTAGCGGGCACGGCTGCGTGCGCCTCTTACCCAGTAGCAATATGCAGCTTGCTGAACCGATCGAACTCAAACACATTCTCCCAATTATAAGTTAGGAGAATTGTGAAAAAAATATCATAACTATTGTAAATTTTTTTCTGTTAGGTAACAGGTAAGGATATCTTGGAAAGGTGACGTTAACAACCAGGTCAGTATGTCTTCTGTTAAACCCAAGATTATAGTTCTCGACGACGATCCGACTGGTTCTCAAACCGTGCACAGTTGCTTGCTGCTGACACGTTGGGACGAAGACACCCTGCGTTTGGGGCTGCGGGACAAGTGCCCGATTTTCTTCATACTGACAAATACTCGATCGCTAACTCCCGAAAAAGCAGCCTCCGTCACCCGCGAAGTGTGCCAAAATCTAAAAAGGGCGATCGCCAGCGAAAAAATCGAAGACTTCCTAATAGTTAGCCGTTCCGATTCTACCCTGCGCGGCCACTATCCCATCGAAACCGACGCGATCGCCGAAGAACTCGGCCCCTTCGACGCCCATTTTCTAATTCCCGCCTTTTTTGAAGGAGGCAGAATTACCCGCCACAGCGTGCACTACCTAATAGTCAACAGCGTCCCGACACCAGTACACCAAACCGAATTTGCCAAAGATTCAGTCTTCGGGTACAGTCACAGTTACCTGCCAGACTATGTAGAAGAAAAAACCAAAGGTCGCATCCCCGCTGATGCAGTCGATCGCATTTTACTCGCAGACATTCGCTACGGAAGTTTAGATCGACTGATGGAGATGGAAGGCAACCAATGTGCAGTTGTTGACGGCCAAAGCCAAGGCGATTTAGACACATTTGCCAAACACATTCTCAATGCAGTCAGTCAAGGCAAAAAGTTTTTATTCCGCAGCGCGGCGAGTATTTTAACATCCTTAGCTGACCTCGGCCCGCAGCCAGTAGCAGCCGACGAAATGGCAAAATACGTGAGAGACGGCAAACCGGGTGCAGTAATAGTTGGTTCCCACGTTAAGAAAACTACTGAACAATTGGAGCGCTTGTTAAAAGAACCCAATATAGTTAGCATTGAAATAGATGTATCTCACTTGTTAGAAGATTCACCAGAGTCTCGCACCCAAATGCTCGATGAAATTCTCGAAAAAGCCCGCACTGCTAATGCCGGCGGCAAAACGCCTGTAATTTATACCAGCCGCCAGGAACTCGAATTTGACAATGCAGAAATCCGGTTAAAATTTGGGGAGGCGGTTTCTGCTTTATTGATGGATGTGGTCCGGGGACTGCCTGCCGATATCGGGTTTTTGATTAGCAAGGGCGGTATTACTTCTAATGATGTTTTGAGTACAGGTTTGTCGCTGAAAAGTGTCAGGCAAATCGGTCAAATTATCGCAGGTTGTTCGGTGGTCAAAACCGAGGCTGACCATCCTCTGTTTCCCAATTTACCTGTAGTTTTGTTTCCCGGAAATGTGGGGGATAGCCATGCTTTGGCTACGGTTTACAAGCGGCTCAGCAAGTAGTATAGTTCGTTGAATCGCAGATTAACGCAGATGAATGTAGCTTCAAGTCAGGGAGGAGAATGTTCATCTGCGGTTGGTCGATCGGTTTCAATGCCCGATCGAACTTTATGGCAACTGCCACTGCACGGCAACTTCAAAAAAAAATCTCTAGCCTACTTTTTTTTTGCCAAATCCACCCAACTATGATATAGTTGAAATTCTGTCTGTAAGTCAAGCCGATCGCCAAACTTGAAAATCGCGTCATCGTTAGGCACTCTCAAAAAAATTAGATTTCTCAAAAATAGTTACGTCAGAACTCTACATATAGGGCAAACAGCACCAGAGCTACTGCTATCAGTAGCGTTTCCAGCTTGTACCCGACTAAATTTTAAAATTAAGTAGAAATTTCCACATAGTAATTTTTAGCTGAAAGGATTAGCATATAAGGGTGACAGAACATTATCATCCCCTAAACTCATTAAAAAGCGGCCATTGGTTCAAGCTGATCTGTGGGGCGAGCTTTCAACACCTGCCTGCTGTACGGAATCTCACCTTGGCTTACACCTTAGCAGGCGCTGACTGTATCGATGTCGCGGCAGATCCCGCCGCCGTCGCCGCAGCGAAAGAAGCCCTACAAGTGGCCAGCGAATTACAGGCAAGAACTCAAAACCGCAGGTTTGGCGGCAAAGGGTTGCCGCTGCTGATGGTGAGTTTAAACGATGGGGAAGACCCGCATTTTCGCAAAGCCGAATTCAACCCAGCCGATTGTCCGGCGGACTGCTGGCGGCCGTGCGAAAAAATATGTCCAGCCGAAGCAATAGTTTTTCAGAGTGCTGGCAGTGGTTTTTCCGGGGTGATAGACCAGCAGTGCTATGGCTGCGGTCGCTGTCTGCCGATTTGTCCGAGCCAACTGATTTATACTCGTTCTTACGTGTCTGCTCCCGCCGCGATCGCGCCTTTAATCTTGCAATCCGGTGCGGACGCCCTAGAAATCCACACGCAAGTAGGCAGAGAGGCAGATTTTGGGCGACTTTGGTCGAGCATAGCTCCCTGGGTCGATCGACTCAAGGTAATAGCAATTAGTTGCCCCGATGGAGACGGTTTGATTGATTATTTGCGGACACTCTATCAAATAATTTCCCCCCTTCCTTGTCCGCTAATTTGGCAAACGGACGGTAGGCCAATGAGCGGAGATATCGGAACAGGAACTACTAGAGCCGCGGTCAAACTCGGTCAAAAAGTTTTGGCTGCCCAGTTGCCGGGATACGTGCAACTTGCAGGCGGCACTAATGCTCACACTGTCAGCAAGCTCAGAGCCGAGGGACTGCTGTTGGATGGCGGGAAAAATTTGTCTGTTCCCCCTGTCCCATACATTGCAGGTGTAGCTTACGGCAGCTATGCCAGGGTTTTGCTATCGCCAATTTTAGAACAGTTAGAAACAATGCAGGCCGATCGAGCCTATGCCGTTCCGGTGGCACTCGCGCGGCCAGCAGCCGGAGTTCAAACATCTCGGCTACCTCAGCTCGAAGCAGTCCCAGAACTTCTCTCACAGGCCGTGAGTTTAGCTTGTTCTCTAGTTTCCCAGCTCAAAGAATTTTAGTCATTGGGAATTGGGAATTGGGAATTGGGAATTGGGAATTGGGAATTGGGCATTGGGCATTGGTACTAATGACTAATCACTGATGACTGATGACTGATGACTCATGACTGATGACTCCTGACTAATGACTAAAAAGTTGAAAAAGTCACCGAACACATCGAGGCGAATGCAGATTACAGACGACCTCAACAGATTATTAGACATCGTGCCAGATGAGATCCGGCAGCCCTTAGAGCAGCACCCGCAGCGCAACAATCTCATTGAGATTGTCATGGATTTGGGCCGCCAACCTGAAGCTCGTTTTCCATCCTTGGCCGAACCTCTTTCCCAAACGCCGGTTTCCAAAGCAGACCTCAACTATTGCATCGAGCGAGTCGGCCACTTCGGCGGCGACAACCGAGCCGGTATCGAGCAAACCCTGCACCGAATTAGCGCCCTTCGCAACCGCAGCGGCGAGATTATCGGCTTGACTTTGAGGGTGGGCCGCGCTGTGTTTGGGACGATCGGCATTATCCGCGATTTGGTGGAAACCGGTCAGTCAATTTTGATGCTCGGCCGCCCCGGAGTCGGCAAAACCACGGCCCTGCGGGAAATTGCCCGCGTGCTCGCCGATGACTTGGAAAAACGGGTGGTAATTATCGACACCTCCAACGAAATCGCCGGAGATGGAGATATCCCGCACCCAGCGATCGGCAGAGCTCGCAGAATGCAAGTTTCCCGCCCCGAACTCCAGCACCAAGTCATGATCGAAGCAGTGGAAAACCACATGCCGGAAGTGATCGTGATTGACGAAATCGGCACGGAACTCGAAGCTTTGGCGGCTCGGACGATCGCCGAAAGGGGCGTGCAGTTGGTCGGTACCGCCCACGGGAACCGGCTCGAAAACTTGATGAAAAACCCGACTCTGGCCGATTTAATTGGGGGCATCCAAGCGGTGACGCTGGGAGATGACGAAGCAAGGCGCCGCGGTTCTCAAAAGACGGTTTTGGAGCGCAAATCACCGCCAACTTTTGAAATAGCCGTCGAAATGCTGGAACGCCAGCGCTGGGTAATACACGAGCGAGTTGCAGATGCGATCGACACTCTGCTGCGGGGACGCGAACCCCACCAGCAAATCAGAAGCGTCAGCGAGACGGGAGAAGTAATTATCGAGCAGGAGTCAGCCACTCCCCCCGCCCGGTTTCCGGGAATCGCAGCTTCCGGCAGCACGGCTGCTGTATCGGCAATCCGGCCCGTCACACCGCTCTCTGGGTGGCGGAGTGCTGGCAAAATGGTGCCGATGCCCGCTCCCAGCCAGAACTTCGCTGCTAAAAGCGCGCCGGTTGCTGAGACTCGGTATTTCGAGCAACTGCTCGAAGAATCCCTGTCCGTCGATCCGGTACCTAAGCCCGGACGTTTTTCCCAGAATGTCGGCCCTAACGGCGAAGATTTGCCCCTCCACGTTTATCCTTACGGCATAGCTCGCCACCAGCTCGAACAGGTGATTTCGACGCTCAACCTGCCGGTACTGCTGACAAAGGATATTGAGAGCGCTGACGTGGTTTTGGCTTTGCGATCGAACGTTCGGAACCAGTCGAAATTGAGGCATTTGGCCAAAACTCGCCAAGTTCCCCTGCACACAATTAAGGCCGGCACTATTCCCCACGTAGCGAGAGCTTTGCGGCGCCTGTTGGACATGGATGACCCTGGCACCCCGGAAGTGGCAGACCTCGCCTTATTCGCCCGCAGCGGTTCTTCTGACGAGCTCGAAGCTCTCGAAGAAACCCGCTTGGCAGTCGAGCAAATTGTCATTCCCAAGGGACAGCCGGTGGAACTCCTGCCCCGTTCTCCCAACGTCCGCAAAATGCAGCACGAACTTGTGGAACACTATCACCTGAAATCCCACAGTTTTGGGGAAGAACCCAATCGCCGCTTGCGGATATATCCAGCTTAAAGTTGGAGATTAGTGCCTTTGAAGGCAGAAGGTAGAAGGCAGAAGGGATAATTTTTTCCTGGCTTCTGTCTTTTACCTTTTGCCTTTTTCCTGTAAGTAGCTGGCAAGTTTCTGATATGATGTTCTGTGACAGTGTGCTTGTTAATGCGATCGGCTAAATTCCCAATTTCTAATTTCCAATTCCCCAATTTCCAATTACCAATACTTCGACTGCACGAGCTTACAACTTCCCCAATTCCCAATAGTTCGGCTACGTACTTCCCTTCGGCTCCCTTCGGCTTCGCGAACGGACGAGCCGCAGCCTAGCAGCTATCATTACTCACAAACTCAGCACCAGATCGGTAAAAGTTGCCACTTGCCAAATTATCAAATTAATCTACCTTAGTGGACATGAATGATTCCATAGTTCAGCTATTTATCAACTTAATTACTGCGGAGATTGGTGTGCGAATTCGGTCTCAAGATCGAGCGGGTTTGTCTCATAAAATTATGATTAGAATGAGAGCAAAAAAAATCGCCGAACCCGAAAACTATTATAAACTTTTAACCGCTAAAAATCTTGAAAGTAAAAATGAATGGGCAGAATTAGTATTGCTATTAACAACTATTGAAAGTTATTTCATGCGAGATAAAGGACAGTTTACTCTGTTGAAAAGAGTAATTTTTCCTGAATTGATAGAGCAGAAAAGAAACCTGCACAAGACCTTGGGAATGCAGCCGACACTGCGAATCTGGAGTGCGGGCTGCTCCACCGGTGAAGAACCTTATTCTTTAGCTATTGTTTTAAAAGAGTTGATTCCCGATTGGGAGCAATGGAAAATATTAATTTTAGGTACAGATGTCAATGAAAAAGTAATCAAAAAAGCGCCCCAAGGAGTTTACAGTGATTGGTCGTTTCGCTTGATTGACCCGCAGATACAAAACCAGTATTTTCATCAGAGGCAAAATGATTGGCAAATTAATCTAGAATTGCGCGAAAGTGTAAACTTTAGCTGTTTAAATTTAATCACAGATGAGTTTCCTAATATTTACCAAAATATTTATAACATAGACTTAATTTTGTGTAGAAACGTTTTTGTGTATTTTGAACATAAGTATATTTCATTGGTACTGAAAAAGTTTTCCAAGACACTGAGACCTGGAGGATATTTAATGACGGGTCACGCTGAAGTTTACGGTCAAATTATGAACGAGTTTCAACCCAAGATTTTCCCGGAGTCGGTGGTGTATCAGCGTCGCGATGCAGTACCGGAGGAAGGCTGTCAAATAGACTCTACGGTTGCGACGGTAGGGGAAGCCAACTCGGCATTTCGGGAATTCCCGAAAGCAGATACTGTGGGCGATGAGAGTGGTGAGTTGCTAACAGGGGAAACGATGCCACCTAGTTTTACTACTAACAGCAATTTTCCAGAGATACAGATGCCGCCCGTATTAACAATAAGTAATCCGCTGGGGAAGATGCTGCGGTCTCGCTATCGGGAGGACGGCTTGGCGAACAAGCCAGTGTCAGTTACCCAACAAATCATAGCAGAAAATACTCAAAATAAAACGGCTCAAATGCTCATTTTAGAGGCTAAACGATTATTTAAAAATAAAGATTATGCTGAAGCAATCAACAAGGCACAAGAGGCAATAGACTTGCAGGGTCCTAATTTTGATGCTTATTTTTTAATCGCTCAAGTTCAGGCAAATGCCGGCAATTATTCTCAGGCAATAGAATACTGTAATCGAGCTAGGAAAGTAGAACCTGGATCGGTATATACTGATTATTTACAAGCTCAAATTGCTGAAGAACAGGGGCAATTGGAAACAGCCAAGAATTTATTAAAAAGGACTATTTATATGTGTCCATCTTTTGTTTCAGCTTATATTGAACTCGGAAATATATACAATAAAGAAGGTCAAGTAAAAAGAGCTATTAAAATGTACAATTCATCTTGTGAAATTCTGAAATCACTACCGCCCAACACTCCCATAGATTCACAGGGCAAAATGACAGCGAGTCAAGTGCTGATGAATGTAAAAAAAAAATTGTTAAAATTATACAGTAAAGAAACTGTACGCTAAAATATGGAAACTAAACCGTATCTTATCTTTGAACAGAACGGTTTTCTCTGCGGTATAGAAGCCTGCTACGTTCGGGAAATTTTCTTTCTGCCGGAGTTGACAGCAATTGCAGAAGCACCTCAAGATATTGTTGGGGCGATCGACCTTCGGGGCGAAATTCTGCCCGTGATGGATCTGAATCTCCGTTTTGGATACGTTTGGCAGGAGTATTCTGTGACAGATAGTACGATCGTCATAGAGTGGCAACAATCGAAAGTCGGTATAATTGTCAATCAAGTTCGCGAAGTTAAGGAACTCTCAGAAGATGTCATTACTCCGCAGCTATCTTACGGGCGAGAGAATTCAGAAGCCTCTCATCATTTTGTAGATGGACTGGCCCGCTGCGAAGCCGATATAGTCATGCTGCTGAATCTCGATCGCTTAATTCGATATTCTCCCAAAAAGTCAGAGGAAAGCTGGCTTGTTTCTCCAAACAATGCAGGTAGTGAAGAAACAGCAAGTGAGGAAGATACGGAGGATTTACAGTGGCAAATAAATGCAAAATTGTCAGGCAAAAATTCTAAAAAATCGAGCAATCGTCACGTTTTTTGCCCGCAGGCTAACCCGGAAGAAAAAGCAATTTTTCAATCGCGCGCTAATCATTTGAGGCGGCGAAGCGAGGGGGAAAATGATGCTGCAATTAATATGTCCCTGGCGGTGTTTGTTTTGAATGGCGAATACTTTGGTATTCATTTAGATCTAGTCCGCGAATTTACGGATATTAACCAAGTAACTCCGGTTCCTTGCACTCCCGATCGCATAGTTGGAAATATAAATTTACGGGGAGAAATTGTGACGCTAATAGATATTCGCAGTGTTTTAAATATGTCTGTAAATATGTCGGATGCTGCAAGTTATCTCTCTAAGGCGATCGTTGTTGAAGTTGCAGATTTGGTCGCTGGTATAGTTGTTGACGAAATATTAGATATTATATACTTAAATGTGTCTGAAATTGCGGCTGTTCCGACTGCACTGCATTCGGTTAACCGCGAATATCTAAGGGGGACAGCTATTTACGGGGAAAAAATGATGGCTATTCTGAACTTGCAAAAACTCCTGACAAAAGGAGAAGTAGTTGTTGATGAAGAGGTTTGAATCAAGAACAGGACTTACGCAAAGCCTATGTACCATGAGTCCAGTGAAGCATCTCGCTTGATGCTTCATTTCCTTCGCCATCCCGATCCAACGCAAAGATCGGGACTGATAAGGATTGGGACTCAGCATGAGAGAATTATCTTGAAATGCGTCTAGGACTAAAGAAGTTAGTTATACCACAATACGATTGAGTGAAGCTCGATCTCCCCTAGCCCCTCTTGAGAAGGGGGGACAAGAACTTACTCAAAGTCCTCGCAACGATGCGGGGGATGCGAGGGGGATCTCTGAGGAATAAATAGTTTTAACCCAAGCGCATTGAGTTATACCAAATCCGCTTTTTAAGCGAGATGTGAGTAAGCAATCTAATTCGTGTATGCACGTGCTTAAATTCAGGAGAAAAATATGTTTTCTAAGTTAATACAATTAAATATTAGAAATAGAATGCTGCTGGCTTATGTAGCACCGGCAACTATATACTTTGGTTTTCCTTTGCTAGTTTATACAACTACTAATCAGGCATTGAATAATTTTCAAGAAGTAGAAAGAATCGAAAATGTGATCGGATACACAAATGATATGTCCGCAGGTGCGGAACAAATGGTACGGGGTATGCGGGGGTATTTAATTAATAAAAGTCCGCAGTTCTTGAATGATTTTAATAGAGGTGGAAAATTAGCTCGTGAGTCGGGAAATAGTGCGGAGTTGAAGATGGAAAATCCCGAACAGAGAATGCGTTTACAAAGGATGCTAGAACTCTGCAACGAATATTATGAGGGTTCTAATGAAATAGTTGTTTTATTACAAAAAAATAAGAGAGCCGAAGCATTGGCTCTTTTTAACACCGGAAAACAGACACAATTTGTGAATGAATTTGTAGAATTGAATAAGCAATTTCGCGAAATAGAAGTAAAAGCGATTAAGCAAGCGAGAGAAAAAACGAAGCAATCTTTAGTTTTCTTGCTCTCGGCATTGTTATTTGGTTCCGTGTTTCTGTTGGTGTTGGGTGCGGTTATAGCTTGGCTGATTTCTTCAGGAATTGCCCAAACTATCGATCGCGCAATTAGCTCGATCGCCACTTCTTCCACTCAGATTGCAGCCACTGTGGAAGAACAGGAACGGATGGCCAGTCAGCAGGCAGCTTCAGTAAATCAAACTACTACTACAATGGACGAATTGGGAGCATCTTCCAGGGCGACATCACAGCAGATAGAAACAGCAGTGGTTCAAGCAATGCAAGCTTTGAATTTAGCTGGAGGTGGCACAAAAGCTGTAGAACAAACTTTAGAAGCAATGGCAACTCTAAAAACTAAAGTTCAGGATATCCAAGGACAAATTATAGAGTTGAGCGAACAAACAGATCGCATTGGTAATATCTCAACTGTAGTTAGCGATTTGGCCAATCAAACTAATATGCTAGCACTCAATGCTGCTGTTGAAGCTGTGCGGGCGGGGGAACACGGCAAGGGGTTTGGCGTGGTGGCGTCAGAAATTCGCAAACTTGCCGATCGCAGTAAAAAATCAGGATCGCAAATTAATCTATTAGTTGCTGATATTCAAAAAGCGATTAACTCAACGGTAATGGTGACAGATGAAGGGACTAAAACGGTGGAATCGGGCGTGAATATTGCCTCAGAAACTGCTGTGGCATTTGCAGGAGTTGCCAATGCCATTAACAATGTGGTTTTGAGTTCTCAGCAAATTTCGCTGAATGCCAAACAGCAAGCGATCGCGATCGAACAGGTAGTGCAAGCTATGAATTCCCTCAATCAAGCCGCAGCCCAAACTGCTTGCGGTATCAGTCAAACTAAAGTCGGCACTCAAAAATTGAATGAAGCAGCTTTAGATTTGAAAGCAGTTTTGTAGGAGATAGGTGAATTATGAGTAGTTCCCAAAAAATGCCCAATATATCCTTAAAAATTAAATCAACTGCTTTGGCGATCGGCCTCCTTACAATTCCAGGGATATTAACGGGAGTAATAACTTCTTTCTGGGCAAATCAGAACCTAATCTCAAGTCAGCAGTGTAGTTATTTGTGATTTGTGAGTTATTATTTGGAGTTGTTATTTTTATTTACTACCAATTCCCAATTCCCTATACTTCTGCTACGCGAGCGTACAAGTTCCCAGCAACCAATTTCCAGTAACCAATGATGAACAAATTTTTCCAAAAAATGCAGCACCGGCTGCTCGTCCTCCTAATTTTAAGTACCTTGATTCCAGTATCTATTGTTGGTTGGTATGGAATTTATTCTTCAACAGAAGCCATGCAAAAATTAGCATTAATAACCCTTAGTGACAGTGTTAATTCTACCGCCAATCAAATGATTAACAAATTTGAAAATCTGAGAGCCGATATTTTGTTTCTCCCCAAAACACCCCCTGTTCAGGGAATGATTAGAGCTAAAGAAGGAAATGGATCGGACATAAAAACTAATTCAACTTATAAAGATTGGGTTGATCGAATGCAACTCACATTTTTAGCCATGATGGAAGCTAAGCCATATTATATGCAATTACGTTACATAGATAACAGCGGCAAGGAGATCGTGCGCGTTGATTCTGACGGCGGCAAAAATATCCAAGTTATTCCAGATTCTCAACTACAAAATAAAGCAGACAGAGATTACTTTCTGGCAACTATGAAGCTAAAATCAGGAGAAGTCTACGTGTCTTCTTTAGAACTGAATCAGGAAAGGGGGAAAATAGAAATTCCTTACAAGCCAACAATTCGCTACGCAACTCCTATTTTTAATCCCAAAGGGGAAAGACAAGGTATTTTGATTAGCAACGCTCTGGGTAGCACTCTGATCGATAGGGTTAAAAATTTTAATCATGAATTATCAGATCGATCTTTTATTTTAAATCAAGATGGGTATTATCTGGCTCATCCCAATCCTCAAAAAGCATGGGGATTTGAACTCCAAACTAAGGAAAATGTCAAAAATGATTATTCAGGAGACATTGTTGCTAAAATACTATCAGGTGGTCAAGGAAATATTGCTAATAGGGATCTAGTGATTAGCTACAATACAGTTTTTCCCAGTCAAGAAAATAAAAATAAATTTTTAGTGCTTGTGAATCATTCACCAAAAAAAATGCTATTTAATTCAATCGATTCTCTTCAAAAGATAGTCGCCTTTATTGCTATTGTTTCCCTGGCTGTGGTGCTGGGATTTGGATGGTTTTATTTGCAACAAATCGTGGCTCTCATTCGGAGGTTGATTTACCAAATATCGTCATTTTCACTGCAAATAGAATCTAATATGAACAGGCAAGAGCAAATAGCAGATAGGCAATTTTTCTCGGTCAATCAAACAACTATAACTCTAGAAAATTTGGGCATATCTTCTCAGCAAACAGCCGAGCAAGCTGAGTCTGTTGCCGTTGCGGCTCGCCAAGCTTTAAATCTAGCCGAAGAAGGTACTAAAAAGGTAGATGAAACTCTCAATCAAATGCTGAATCTTAGAGAAGCTGTGGTGGCAATTTCTAAGCAAAATCATCGACTCGACGACAGCACGAGTCAGATTGGCAATATATCGACTCTCGCAAGTTTGGTTGGCGATTTAGCCAGCCAAACTAATATGCTGGCTCTCAACGCCGCTGTTGAAGCAGTCAGAGCCGGCGAGTACGGTAAAGGTTTTGCGGTGGTAGCAAGCGAAATTCGTAAGTTAGCAGATGAAAGCCAACAAGCAGCACAAAAGATTAATGGTATTATTCCAGAAATTAAGGGCGCGATCGACTCAACGGTGAATGCAACTGAAGATAGTCGCAAAACGGTTGCAGAAGGGGTGAAAACAGCACAAGATACGGCAGAAGCTTTTACGGGTGTGAGGGAAGCTTGCAATCTGGTGTTTGCTAGCAACCAGCAAATTTCTTTTAATGTTAAACAGCAGGCGATCGCAATTCAGCAAGTAGGTGATGCCATGAGTTCTCTGAAGGAATCCGCGTCTCAAACAGTCAGCGGCATTACTCAAGTTAAAATGGGTACTCAACAACTCACAGAAGCTGCATTTAATCTTAAAGAAGTCGTGTAGTAATCAGTCATTAATTATTAGTAACGAGAGATTATCCAGCATAATTATCATTACTAATTACCCCGATTCAGTACCCATTACTTATTACTCAAGAACATATATGATGATTGAAGATCGAGAACTTCGAGATGTATTTAAAGTCGCTAGTCAAGAACACTTACAGAAACTCGACGACGGATTGCTGTACTTAGAACAACATCCAGACGACTTAGCTAAGTTAGAAGAATTGTTGCGGGAAACCCATTCTCTTAAAGGTGATGCTGGGATGCTGGGAATAAAAAATTTAGCATCTTTAGCTCATCAAATGGAGCATATTTTGGGAGATATCAAGCGGGGAGAAACTCAACTGAATTCAGATATTAGCGATCGACTTTCACAAGGTTTAGACGCCATGCGGAAACTCGTTAACGAAGCCGTTACCGGCGAAGATTCCGGCGTTAATACTTTTTACATACTCGCTAGCATGATGGGTGCTTCTAGCCAGCCACAGCCACAGACGGCAGCTTCAATAGCAGATCCCTCCTCTTCGCAAGTACCAGAACAACCGTTGGTAGAAGCGCAATTCACTGAGCCTTCTACCAAAGAAATAGAAACAAATTTTGAAACTTCTGAAGTCCTTAACTTAGAGCAAAATTCCTCTTTTTTACCCCGACAATCCAAGCCAGAATTTCTACTGCAAGCTCACAACTCGCCTGCACCTTCTGGACTCGCCACTGAGTCGGCTTCGCAGTCGGCAGTTAGTGAATCATCAACCTCATCTTACCGCATTGAAACTATTCGCGTTGCTACTCAAAATTTAGACGATTTAATGACTCAAGCAGGGGAACTTACTGTCACAAAAACTCGGTTAGGACACCGAGTTGCAGAGATCGAACAAATTACAACTTTGTGGGAAGAGTGGAGCAGAGAATATTTTGTGACGAGCTTGAATGTCGATCGGATGCAAATAGATGAAAACGGTATTAAAGCCAACGGTAAATTTAGCCAATTGCAGGATTACTATCAACGTGCAGAAGAACGTTTAGAACGTCTCGGAACTTTAGTCAACCGCTTGAGAAATCGAGTTTATGAAGATACTGCCAGACTCGAATTAATTGCCGAGGCATTAGAATCAGGAATTCGCACTCTGAGACTGCTGCCTTTGTCTACAATTTTTAATTTATTTCCTCGAACTGTTCGAGACTTAGCGAAACGGGAAGGTAAAGAAGTTGCATTAGTGATTGAAGGCGGCGACACTACAGCAGATAAACGCATTTTAGAGGAAATGAAAGACCCTTTAATGCACATGATTAGGAATGCGATCGACCACGGTATTGAAACAGTTGAAGAGCGGGAAAGCATAGGTAAATCTCCCGTGGCTACTCTCCGAATTAAAGGCTACAATATTGCTAGCAATATAATTATTGAAGTGGCTGATGATGGCCGAGGACTCAATCTAGAGAACATCAAAAAAACGGCTGTAAAACGCAATATTTGTACCGCAGAACAACTGTCCGAAATGACAGAAAATCAAGTACAATCCTTAATTTTTACTCCTGGTTTTTCTACCAAAAAATTTGTTACTGAAGTTTCGGGGCGCGGGGTAGGTTTAGATGTAGTTCGCACTAATGTTGAAGCCCTCAAAGGTAGTATTCAAGTAGAGTCTTTACCGGGAAAAGGATGCACTTTGAGGCTGCAAATCAGCACGTCTTTAGCTACAGCAAATGTATTAATTGTCCTAGTGGAAGACATTCCTTATGCTCTGCCTGTCGAGTTTGTAGACACGGCAAAACAGGTGTCTCAGTCTGAGATTTTTGCTATAGAAGGTAAGGAAACTATACTTTCAAACGGTCAGCCTCTGTCAGTTGCTCACCTGACAGATTTACTAGAACTAAACCAGAGACAAGAGTGGAAAAAAAATTGGTACTTGAGAGAGGAAAACGCAAGCGAAATTATGAAAAACAATCAAAAAGAATTCCTAAATTCAACTTCTTCAAAAATGCCTTGTATTGTTTTGAAAGTTGGGGAGGAAAGATTGGGGTTATTTGTAGATGCTTTGATAGACGAACAGGATGTGGTGATGAAACCTCAAAGTCAATTGCTGAAACGGGTGCGAAATGTTTCGGGTGCCACAATTCTCGGTACTGGGGAAGTTTGTATGGTACTCAATCCCCACGATTTGATAAAATCTGTACGCCAGCAAGTTTCGTCTCGTGGGGTTGGGAGTGCGCGATCGCAACTTGAGACTGCCACCCGAAAACAAGTTATACTATTAGCAGAAGACTCGATCGCCACGCGCACTCAAGAAAAGCGCATCCTGGAAGGTGCGGGTTACGAAGTTGTGACTGCGGTAGACGGATTGGATGCTTTCCATAAATTAAAAACTCGCGATTTTGATGCTGTGATTTCTGACATACAAATGCCAAACTTAGACGGTTTGGCCCTGACTGTTAAGATTCGGGAGCAAAAAGAATACAGTGAGTTGCCGATAATTTTAGTGACATCTTTGGCATCGGATGAAGATAAAAAAAGAGGGGCTGATGCGGGGGCAAATGCTTATATTCCTAAAGGTACTTTCAATCAAGATGTGCTGGTAGACACACTAAAAAGGTTAGTTTAGTCATTAGTCATTACTCCTTGGTTATTAGGCATTTGTTATTTACTACCAAAAATTAGCAAGGCCCAATATCCAGCGCCCAGTGCACCATTACCAGTGCATCGATGCCCAATGCCCAATACTTTGACTGCGCGGTTACTGAGGGACACGTGCTTAGCGCAGCCACTCACCCTGCGCGCCTTGCCCGCTAAGCTTCGCCGAAGGGAAGTAAGTCGAAGGGCAGCACAAGTGCCCTATTCTCCATTCCCCACGAACCATTCCCCCATTCCCCAGTAAACTGATGTTATCGCCCATTAAACTATTGTTAGTTGAAGATTCTCCTGTAGTTACGCTCGTCCTCAAACGAATTTTTGAGTCTTCGCCAGAAATCCAAGTTGTAGGAACCGCTTGCAACGGATTAGAAGGACTAGAATTAATCCCCAAACTTCAGCCCCAAGTAATCTGTACGGATTTGAACATGGCACCAATGAACGGGTTAGAATTTACTGAAGAAGTAATGAAGAAATATCCGCTACCAATTTTAGTAATTAGTGCTTCAGTGCAAGCGAATGATACTCAGAATGTATTTCAAGTGTTAAAGGCTGGTGCATTAGATGTTTTTCCGAAACCGATTGGCGGGTTGGTATCTGATTACGCTCACCTAGCAACTCAATTAATAGCTAAAGTTAAAATACTCTCAGGAGTCAAAGTATTTACACGGCATCCAAAAAAGAGGTCAACAGAAGATAATAATCAAATTGTAAAAATCAACCAAGCACCTGTTCCTAATTACAAATTTTCCAACGAAAATGTTAAAGCTCAAACTATTAAAGTATTGGCTATAGGGGCTTCTACAGGCGGGCCGCAAGCACTGTACGCGATTATTTCTAAACTTCCGGCTAGTTTTCCAGTGCCTGTAATTTGTGTCCAGCACATCAGTGAAGGTTTTTTGCAAGGATTAGTTGATTGGCTGGGTTATGAATCTAAACTGCCTGTTAAGATAGCTTCTTTTGGGGAATTGCCACAAGCAGGTACTGTTTATTTCCCGCCAGAAAAACGTCATTTAGAATTGGACTCTCAAGGGCGATTTGTTTATTCAGAAGCTGCTCGTGTTGCGGGACACTGCCCTTCTGTAACGGTGACATTTAAGTCGGTAGCTAATTTTTATAGTCGGGCAGCAGCGGGGGTTTTGCTGACAGGAATGGGTAGAGATGGTGCTGAGGGAATGTTGGCTATCGCCAGACAAGGGGGGTTGACAATCGCCCAAGACGAAGCTAGCTGCATTGTCTTCGGAATGCCCAAGGAGGCGATCGCCCTCGGTGCCGCCCAATATGTTCTACCTGTCAGCGCGATCGCTCCCCTACTCTTGGCTAAATTAAAAATTTAGGACTTACCTCGCAAATAGTGCAGGATGTCCCGCCCCCCCGACTTGTTAAAGAAGTCGAGGATAAGAGAGCGCGATCGCAACTTTTTAGTTCATTAATTACTCAAATTACTTCATTAATTACTCAAAACTGATTTTTTTCCTAAGTAAGATTATTTGATTTTGATAAATTTACCAATTACTTCGCGCAACTTATCAGCATCAAAAGGCTTAGTTAAATACTCTGTTGCTCCCGCCAAACGCCCCTGTACCTTATCAAAGGCTCCATCTCGCGCTGTCAGCATGACGATCGGCAAATTCTGAAACTGAGGCAAACTCCGCACCGTGCGGCAGAGTTCCAATCCATCAATACCAGGCATCGAAACATCGAGCAACAAAACCGAAATTTGTTCGTGATAAATCGTTGACAAAGCATCCACTGCATTGTCGGTTACGAGAACTCGAAACTCTTTGCTTAGGGCCTGTTTAACAAGTCCTTGCATCACGACGCTATCATCAACTGCCAAAATAGTTGGTACTTGACTGCTACTTGCAGGCATATTCTTCTCCCTGTTTATTTATAGTTCTTGAAAATACAAAACATACTTTCTGCTGTTATTTTTTGAGAGTTGCTTCTACGCAATAATGGTCAACCCGTTGGAGCATTAGTTGAAACTTTACCCCTGTTTTTTTACCTCAAACTCGAAAAAAGCGATTGGGAGAGTTGTCGATCGGCAATTACAACAGTTGCAAAATGTGCATCCTGGCCCATAAACCCTAAAAGGTCGAGTTTGAACAACTATTGTTATAAAGTTTAACATTTTACCAATTTTTTGTAATTCATCTCCTAACTTTAGTTGAACTCCAAGCTAAGGCACAGCTCGGTAAAGGACACTGGTATTGTGGCACAAACCCCTGATTTAAATTTACCAGCAAGCCAGCTACCCACCATTAGACAAGTCTGTTAAAATACAATTAAACTGATAAAAAAATTATAGGTAAGCAATCGTCATAAATTTTGGAAAGCGGCTTCCTCCCAACAGAGGCTCTTAGATTTAGAGAGCCGGAGGTATTCCAAAGCACAGTCAACTGGAAGTATAATTTGTATAGTCATAGATATGGGGTGCTCTAACTCCCATAACTCAAAAGTTTCCAGATCGGTCAAGAGGTTAGTCTGAATTCGGCGCCAGCAACCTGCGCCGAACTTGCGTCCAGAGTCTCTCAGCACAGAATTCACAGCTTGTTTTTCAAGGGAAGTGCTCAGAAGGGCGGTTGCCAGCAACTAGACGGGCAGTTACACATGATGAAAGCACCTTTGCCTCTTGGTAAAAAAGTGTTCAAGCTCCATAACATTGACTTGTATCAGCTTCTCGGCTCTGCTCCAGACCCTTGCTTGGATAATTTGGTAGGTTTGGCAGCTCAAATAGGCCGAACTCCTATTGCTTTCTTGAGCTTGATTGACGGTAACCGCCACTGGTTGAAGTCGCAGTTAGGTATCGATCGAACTTTGGCCCACCGCTACCTGAATTTTTGCACTCGCGCCCTGGACCAAATTCCCGAAGAGTTCGCAGTCGGCTCAAACTCAAACTCGGAATTTGACCGGGCAATTCCCCTGCAAAAACCGCCAGTTGCTCCCCAATTTGCGATCGAACCCCCTGCAAATTCCTTCAAGGAACCGCCGGCTGCCATTGTCCGAGACGCTTCCACAGACGTGGGATTTGCCGAGCATCCGCTGACGGTTTCCTACCCCTTCGTGAAATTTTACGCCGGAATCCCAGTCGTCACCTCAGATGGGCAGGTGCTGGGAGTGCTATCCGTCATGGACTCGGTGCCGAGAGACTTGACAAAAGAAACGATAGAAGCTTTACAAGCTTTGAGCCGGCAAGTTGCGAGTTTGGTGGATCTGCGCTGGCAATTACTCAAAGCTCAGAAACACTTGCCAGAAGTAGAAGATATCACCTCCGATAGCCAGCTAATCTCGGAGTTAGTTCGTGGCTCGAACCGATCGAGCTTGTGTGGCGAACAGACGCCACAGAGCGGCACGAGAATATACCGAAGAAAAAAGCTCCCGACGCTGGGGGAAACAGACAAATCTCAATATGTGCGGGCAGCTTCAGCGGGCATCGGGCGCGCGGGCGATACCCAACAAATCAGAGAAATCGTTGCCGGCCCCCGGGACACTTCGGATCGGCAACTAACGGCAGCTTCCCTACAAGAGCGAGCTCGCTTGGGAACCCTGCAAGCTAAAGTCGGTGCAGCCCTCGGACAAGGCGGGAAAATATCGCCCATCCTCAACCGCTGCACCGAGGCAATGGTAGATTACCTCGACGCCAAAGAGGCGAGCATCTGGACGTTCAACCCGCAGACAGAGCAGTTAGAATTGCAGGCCGATTCAGGACTCACCACCCAAGGGTGGGAACGGGAAATAGAAGAGTGGGTGCGAGCAGAACCGGGAAAACTCCAAACGGCTCCTGTATGCCTAATGTCGAACCCGTCTCTGTGCGCCATTGCCTATCCGCTGATAGTGGAGGAGCGGCTGGTGGGAGTAATGGCTCTGTGCAGTAGCGCTTTGGCAGGCGAGGAAGCGCTAGAAGTTATGGGCTGCATGGCTAACGCCATCGCTGTGGCGATCGATCGCCACGCGGCCCGAGAAGAATTGTTGAGCCGCCGGGAAGGCCTGCTCTTCGGCCTCGCCAGCCAGATGCGGAATTCCCTCGACCTGGACAAAATTTTAGAGACTGCTGTCAACGAAATTCGCAGCTTGTTGCAGGTTGACCAGTGCTACTTTTTGTGGTACTCCATCTCGCGAGACGGGCAGCCAAGCTTTGCAATCACCCACGAGGCGGCAAATCCCGAAGTGAAAGACCGGCTTACAGAATACCCGATCGAACAAGTAACCCTGCTGGCCGAGAAAATTTGCCACCGCCAAACGCTCCGGATCGGCGACGCTGCAACAGCACTGTGCATCGAACCGCCCACGCGAGCTTTTTTGAGCAGTCTCGGGATTGTTTCTAACCTGCTGCTGCCGCTCAAGACTCACTCGGGTCAAATGGGTGCTGTAGTTTGCAACCATTACAGCAGCCACCGTTCCTGGGCGACGAGCGAAGTGGAATTGCTGCAAGCGGTGGTGGATCAACTGGCGATCGCGATCGACCAAGCCGAACTCTACGCCCAAACCCGGGCGGCAGCCTTAGCCGCTCAAACTCAAGCCCGCCAACTGGCGGAAACTTTGCAGCAGTTGCAGCAGAAAGAAGCTCAGCTCATCCAAAACGAAAAAATGTCCTCTCTCGGTCAAATGGTCGCCGGCGTCGCCCACGAAATTAACAATCCGGTTAACTTTATTTACGGCAACTTGACTTATTGCAAGCAGTACATGAAAAATTTGCTGGATTTGCTGCACTTGTATCAAAAGCACTACCCCGAACCTTGCGCCGAAATTCTCGACAAAAACGAAGAAATCGATGTTGATTTTATAGTGCCGGATTTGCTGAAAATTCTGTCTTCAATAGAGATGGGAACTGAACGCATCCGCCAAATTGTCCTGTCTCTGCGGAACTTTGCGCGGCACGACGAAGCCGAGATGAAGTCGGTGGACATTCACGAAGGGATTGAGAGCACGCTGCTGATTTTGCAGAGCCGCTTGAAGCAAAATGGGCTAGTGCCGGGAATTGAGGTAATTAAAGACTACGGCAACTTGCCGAAGGTAGAGTGCTATCCCGGACAACTCAACCAAGTATTTATGAATATTTTGGCAAATGCGATCGACTCTTTGGAAAATCAGCCTCCACCCAAGACGATCAAAATATCGACGGCGGCGGTGGGCCCAGACTCGGAAGCTGATGAGTCAGGAAAGTCGAACCCTAAAGTTGTGGTGATTCGGATTCAAGACAGCGGGCCCGGATTGGCCGAAAAAGCCAAATGCCACTTGTTTGACCCTTTCTTTACCACTAAACCTGTGGGCAAGGGTACGGGACTCGGCTTGTCTATCAGCTACCAGATTGTGGTGGAAAAACACGGAGGAAGCTTGAACTGTATCTCGAAACCCGGACAGGGAGCGGATTTCATAATTGAAATCCCGGTAGCTCGCCCCCGTGCGATCGAAGCATAAACCTGCAGGCGATCGCTTTCAAAAACATTTTTTAAATTTTATTGTCAAAATGCTTGACAGATTTCTGTGTTTGAATGTTAAGATAGTGAAGGTTAAGACGTTGGGGCGTCGCCAAGTGGTAAGGCAGCGGGTTTTGGTCCCGCCATTCAGAGGTTCGAATCCTTTCGCCCCAGTTAAATTGTGTCCGGTCAATCAATTATCAAGAAATTGGGTTTAAAACCCCGTCCTTCTAGGACGGGGTTTTAAACCCAATTTCTTGATAAAAAGAGTAAACTCGCCCTACTCAACATCACTGCAAGGTGCTGGGGCCGCGAGCGTTTAGCCGATCGAAAACGTATCGGGAAATGGCCGGAAAAGCTGTTTCGTCCTTGGCATAAGCAGGATCGTCTGCAAAAACAACTAAGATATAAATCGCGCGATCGTCTAAAGTTCTAACAAATGCCGCTTCGCTGCGGGATTTGGAAGTATAGCCCACTTTGGAACCAAAATAAATATTAGTTGGTAAAGATTCGCCGAGAAATCCTTTTATCGAATTGCTAGGGTCATTTTTCCATGCCTTGGGGTCTAAATCTCTCGTCAGCAAGTAAGCCATTTTACGGCTGGCGATGCTGGAAACCGCTTGCCTAGTATAGATTTCATATATTAATCTGGCGGCTTGGTCGGTAGTTACTTGATTGCGAATTGGCTGGGAAGCATCCCCCCGCAATTGCAAGTCGCGACCGACTGGACCTTCTTGCCTCAAATAGTATATGGGATAATTTTTGGTGCTTATACGAATATCGTTGTAGCCTGCTGACTGGAAAAAAGAGTTAATTTGCGTGCGCTTTTTCAACCAGGTTTGCAACTCTTCTCCTGCGAGCCTTCCGCCGGATTTTGTATCGGTGATTTTGTCTAAAAGCCGGCTGGCAGCATCGTTGTTGGAGACGCGAATCATTTGCTCCAGGTCGTTTTTAAAGGTCGATTCTCTTTGCGTAATGAGGCCTTTCTCGATGGCTGAGTAAAACGCTGCCATCCAAAATAATTTGGCAACGCTAGCGGGAAATCGGAGAGTTTGATTTTGATATCCGGCAAAAGTGTGAGTTTTGGAATTGCTGACATCAAATAAGGTAATTGATAGCCGTTCTGCCGGCAGTCCTTTGCTGGTTGCAATCTTCACAGATTCATCAACAATCCCTTGCAATTCTTGAGAGTAAACTGGATTGGGAGGTGTTTTGATGTTGTAGCTAAAAGTGGGCTCGCTTTGACGGTCGGCTAAATTTTCCGATGGTTCAATTGTCGGAGGCGAGAGAGTTTGTTGAGGCGAGACAGGCTGTTGAGTCAAGATGACTGGCGGTTCTGGGGGACGGCGAATTCTGAACGGTATTGTGACAATCCAACCGATCGCGATCGCCCCGGCAATTAAGCACAGGATGTTACCGTATTTTAACCGAGAAAATTTCGTCCTCACTCGGCGACGAGATTGGACTGGGATCTGGCTGCTTTGGCGGCGAGATTGGACAGGGCCCTCGCTGCTTCGGCGACGAGATTGGACAGGGCCCTCGCTGCTTCGGCGACGAGATTGGACAGGGCCTCGGGGCTGGATTGTGCCTCGGGGCTGAATTGGGCCTCGGGGCTGGATTGGGCGGCGTCGGCGTTCTACTTGCATTGTGTTGTGGTATCAAACTCGCACGATCAGTTTATAATAGGGCGGCGTCTAAATGACAAGTGTGTCGATCGAGTGTGCTGTTGCCAATTTTATCGGTCTGCTAGGCTGATTGAGACTTCTAATAATTGTAAAAATTTCAGGATAGCACTCAGTTGAAGCAAAATCCTTGGAAAAACATGAGAAATTTTTTGAGTCTGGCTGTTTTGGGATTTGCGATCGCCAGCGTGAATAATTTTTTGATCCCTGATGTTTGGGCATTTCAGTCTCAACCTGCTGCGGAATCTCTTGTCGATCGACAAACAGCAGGACAGGGAACAGATGTAGCGGTTTCCTTGACGCGATCGAGCGAGAATCTAGAAGTAACAAACAAGCAAACTGTTTCCAGTTTTCCGAGTCTGTTTTGGGACTTCAACAATTTAGCGGAAATTTCTTATTCCGAATTGCTGAAGGTGCTGGCGAGACGATCGGACTCAAATAACACGGAGAGAGAAATCGCTGCACAACCAGAAGACATAGCACGTTTTGAAAAAGTTGTACAGTATGCAAAACGACAAAATTTGCACGATCGCTCGATCGGAGAAATCGTCCAGGCGATCGCCGATTATTTCCTAGGAAAACCCTACGCCGAGGGTTTGCTGGACAAATCCGGCGAAGAAAAGTTGCTCGTAACTTTGAATAAATTTGATTGCGTTTTGTTTGTAGAAACAGTTTTGGCGATCGGCAGGGGCGTAGCAGTACAAGATTACGAATATCAAAATTTTGTAAATCGCATAGAAGAACAGCGGTATTTAAACGGTAAAATGAACGGTTATTGCAGCAGGTTGCACTATTTTTCCGAATGGATTAACGACAATCAAAAACGGCAAACAGTGGAAAATATCACCGCCCAATTGGGGGGAGTCCCCATGAATAAAACACTAAATTTCATGACCCAGCACCGCAGCAGTTACCCGCAAATGGTCAAAGACGAAGCAACTTATCAGTGCATTGTCAGCCAAGAAGCAGACTTAGCCAAAACTACTGTTAATTACATCCCGACAAATCGGATAAAAAGTATTTATTCTCAGTTAAAACCCGGAGATATTGTAGCCGTAGCCACGGAGATTAAAGGATTGGATGTCACCCACACGGGTTTAGTCTACCGCAATGCAGACGGCAATATGGGTTTAATTCACGCTTCGCCGGCTGGGGAGGTGACAGTTGCTTACGACTTGCAGAGATATATTAGGAGAGTCGAAAGTGCGATCGGCATAGTAGTCGCTAGGCCGATAAAGCCCAGATAAAGATGAGATGTGAGGTTATCAAAAGAAAGGACGAAAGTCCTTACTACAAACCTGTTATCAAAAGAAAGGACTAAAGTCCTTACTGCGAAAATGTTATGAGTTTTGGTATCTTTTCAGGATTTTATGCTTCAGGCAAACCACCAAAACCCAGTCCACAATACATCCCAAAATGTAGCCGATAAAATCCTCGCAAGCAAAGCCGCTACCGATAAATAAACGCCCGAATAATGTAGCCCTAATCCATTGCCAAAAATGAGGATGCCACAGTTGGCTAAATTCCATTGCGGAGTTAAAAATGAAAACTCCCCATTCTTTTAACAACTGATTACCAATAAACTAGATTTATTGTCGGTCCCCCTGCCCCTGGGATGACGCAACTGCCTCGTTAGCGCAGCCGTCGAAGAGGATCGCACTCAGCCAGCGGGCTAGTCGTCATAATTTACCTCCTGGTGAATTGACAAAACGTGAGAACCTACCGACATCAAGCTTTACCTGAGATATGAATTGAAGTAATTGCCTCTTTTTTCTGAAAGGGAGATGATTTCATGCTTTGCAGCGATCGGCATTTCATCCAGATTTCATAATTGCTTGCAATTCTAGAGAAGTAAACTAATTTGGAGTATCTCAGGTAGCAAAATTTTCTTTCGGTACTCTATCTCTAGTCTCAATGAAGTGAGTGTTCCTCAACTTCTTTGCACAGATAGGATTTTCAGTTCTTCTCTTGAAAGTCATTGCTATTAGCAGATTCCAAAAAGTTTTTGCCACCGCTATTCAAAACTATGTAATTGGGTTCCACCGCTATGCTGCTGACGCAAGGATTCTCAGTGAAGTCATCCATCCTCTAAAGCACTATTCACGATTTCATCTAGCAAACGACATGAACAATACTTTCATTGCAACTTATTTCGATTGGGATCACCGGACTCCACGCAAACGCCATCGTTTGGCTAATCTGGTATTGAATAAATTGCGCTTGAACGGTCAAGTTATTCCCAAATCGCCTGGTATGGCAAGTATAGAAGCTCGAATGAATATTTTTCATTTGGCAAGCCAAACAGCAGCATACAAAGTATCTGGTGATGTTGTCGAAGTGGGTTGTAATGCTGGCGAAAGTTCGATCGCGATCAAAAAAGTTTTGAATGAGTATGCGCCGGAGAAACAATTTCATGTGTTTGACAGCTTTGAAGGGCTTCCAGAACTACAAGGAGACGATATTAAAGATGGAGTATACGAGCGAGGTTCGATGACAGCGAGACTCGACGAATTCAAAAAGAATTTTTCCGCTGTTGGACTGGATCTACCGCATATTCATCAAGGATGGTTTGAGGATACTGTTCCTTCATGTCTTCCAGATAAGATCAGCTTTGCAGTTGTGGACGGCGATCTGTATAGCTCTACTAAATATGTACTGCCCCATGTTTACGAGCGTCTAACGCCAGGAGCTATTTGCTTATTTGGCATTTATTATGATGAAAATGTGTTTTCGCGTCCACATACTGCTGGGCCTTTCAAATCGCCTGGTGTAAAACGTGCTTGCGATGAGTTTTTTGCAGACAAGCCTGAAAAAGTCTCTGTACTCTATGCTTGTGAGTATTCCAACGGCTATTTTCGCAAGCTGTAGAAACACAGCAGTTTGATGGGAATAATAATCTGGTGTTTCTATCCTGAGAGTGTTTCATCACCTTTCTAAATAGGGCATTCCTCGGAATTTGCCGATCGGTAATAAATCTTGTTTATTGCCGATCGCCAACACCTAGAATGACGCAAATACGTCGCTCGCACCAAAACGCGGGCTGGGTGCTTGTGGCGCACCTTACGCTACTTAAAAATCAAGGACTCAAGTCCTTACTGCAAACCCATTAATTGACAATTTCGCTGCGAGATACCTTACTATTTCTAGCAGGATTTGGCGTTAATTCGGGCGGCGAAACTTGAACACTTCCCCACTCATTCAAAAAGCTTTTCAGCAAAACCTCTTGCTGAGTGCGAAATGTCTCGACATTTGCCCCGCGATTCATAATGACAAACCATACTGTTTCTTGTTTTTGAGTTGGCAGCGCTCCGCCCAAAGCGCTAACATTATCCAACGTGCCCGACTTGACTACTGCTAATTGGGGAAGCGGCCGTTCTGAGAGTATTCCTTTATCTTTCCCAACTACAGTTAAGACATCAGCAACTGTCATGCTGTAAGGTTGAAGGTAGCGTTCTAAAGCGATAAATAACGCGCAAGCAGCCCGGGGAGAAATGAGATTTTCTTCGCTCAATCCCGAACCGTTGACGAGTTGAATTTCTGCGGGAGGAACTCCGGTTGCTGCTGCTGCTTTTTGGGCGACTGTTTTAGCGCCGCCGACAGTATCAGCTAGCATATCTGCCATGAGATTGTTGCTGTACTGATTCATTTTTTTGATCAGTTCGGCGAGGGGTAAAGAATAATGTTTTACTAAAGGCTGCACCTCGTTGGGAGATGCTGGCAAAACTTGTACAGTACCCTCAATTGCTATTTGGGGTTTCGGCGTATTGGGAGGCAGTGTTTGATACTGGGCGGCGGCTTCGCTGGGCCAGATTTGACTGTTCAATCCTTGTTTGAGCAATTCTCCCGATTTGAGGGGATCGAGTTCAAAGTTCATGTAAAACTTATCGACCATTATCAAATTGCCACTGACTCGCTTGATCCCTTTTTGATTTAAGGCGTTACCGAGGGCGATCGCCTCTTCCCAGACAAACAACGGATCGGCGTTTCCCTGTACAATTAAATCGCCTTTTAATACGCCGTTTTCGATTTTTCCAGTTGTACCAATTAAGGTAATAAATTGATGTTCCGGCCCGAATTGTTGCAGCGCTACCAGAGATGTTGCTACTTTGGTAATAGAAGCGGCTGACATAGGAACTGTACCTTGATGATTGGCTAGCAATGTATTGCCTGATTGCATCCAGATGCCTTGATCTTCTTTGGCAAAACCTTGGGCTGTCAAGCCGTCGAGATATTGCTGAATTTTGGTATTTGTGGGGGTTTCGGGATTGGTAGCAGAGACTGTTAAGGGCTGAGGCTGACTTGGTTTAACCGGCGGCGGGGAAGATTCAGCTACAGGAGAGGGAGATGCAAGTTCAGGCGATTTAGTAGCTGCACATCCGGCAATAATTGTGAGAAGGGCGATCGAACTTACAGCAGTCAAGTAGGGGTTTTTCAGCATTACCTTAATTTTTTTCATCAAATTTACGATCGTCTGTCAGCACGCCCGATGGAAAGTTTAGCACTCTTCTCGCGCGTTTTGGAGCATCCGCATCTGTATTACCACAATTGCGAACCGCTAACATCAGCTATCTTCTTCTCCATCTTTCTTCGTGCTCTTGGCGTCTTCGCGGTTCGTTAAATAGATATTGTTTCAATACTGCGGGATTTTATACCAATAGCCCGGACTGTTTTAGTTCGTAATCTGAAACCTTCGATTTTTCGTTGGTAGCTCACATCTTGCATCATTCTCAAGAACAGGCAAGATGCCTGTTCCACAGCAAGTGCAATTTCTTGTGGGGAGTAGGGTTGGGTAGGAGAACCCGCCCATAAAAAGCTGATTGAAAATGGTGCAAGATGTCATATCATCTGCGATCGGTTAACCATAATATCCCGATCGGGGTGGGTTTTTGAGATTGTCAATTATTGGCAGGTATTGTTGGTGAACCCACCCCTACAAAAATCGCTGTCGATCGACCGGACATGATGTCAGTTGGTAGCGAACTTGCCGCATCGCCTTGAAACCCTTATTCTACGGTTAGCAATCAAAAACTGTCCGAAGTATTGTTATACCAGTTCCCAAAAATAATGCAACTCTAGACCAGCGATCCAAACCCTTATCTTTTGACACTCCCCGACCTGAAGGTGCGAGGATTCTTAATTCTGCGACATACCTTAAAGCGTTATGTCCTTGCGGCATT
>JAUBST010000052.1:0-45211 GCA_036702215.1 Microcoleus sp. F6_B6 | reverse complement strand
AAGAATGGTTTTGTCAGAAAATAACTCATGCACAAATATGATTTTATGTCAACTTAATTTAGATGCGTTTACCCTGAGGGATGAAGCGCAAGGGGATGATTTTGGCGACACTGCTGAAGCTGAAGCAAATTTGCAACCATCCGCGCCAGTTTTTGCAAGATGAAAGTGAGTTTACACCAGAGCGATCGCACAAACTGGAACGGCTGATCGAGATGATTGAGGAAGTCAAAGCAGAAGGCGAAAGTTTATTGGTATTTACGCAGTTTACAGAACTGGGAAGCGCGTTGGAAAAATATATTAAACAAACGCTACATTACAACACTTACTACATCCACGGGGGAACCAGTCGCGAAAAACGGGAACGGATGATTTCAGAGTTTCAAGATCCAGAGTCTGAACCTTCGGTATTTATTCTGTCACTGAAGGCGGGCGGCGTGGGAATTACGCTGACAAAAGCCAATCACGTGTTCCATTTCGATCGCTGGTGGAATCCGGCAGTCGAAGATCAGGCGACGGATCGGGCGTTTCGGATCGGACAGGAAAAAAATGTGTTTGTGCATAAGTTTGTGGCAATTGGCACTTTGGAAGAAAAAATTGACCAAATGATTGAAGACAAAAAGAAATTGGCAGGGTCAATTATTGGTGCGGATGAGTCGTGGTTGACAGAGTTGGATAATGAGGCATTTAAGAAATTAATTAGGCTCAATAAAAATGCGGTTCTAGATTAGGATAAACAACATAAGAGAGGGAGAGGGGGAGAGGGGGAGAGAGGGAGAGGATTTTTGATTGTCATCGAAATATACAATTTAAATGCAGAACAGCTTATGTCACAATTTACTCGGACTTGGTGGGGCAATAAATTTATCGAGGGGCTGGAAAGATTTACTGATTCTGGGCGACTCGGAAGGGGACGTTCCTATGCACGGAATGACAAGGTAAAAAGCTTTAAGATTAATGATGGCTTAGTGATGGCAGAAGTCAGAGGCTCGGTTAATCCTTATTTTGGGGTTTATAAGGAGCCTCTGTACAAAACTAAAATTGAGTTTGAGCCGATCAGTCAGGCAAAATGGAAAGTGGCGATCGCCCAAATGGCATCAAAAGCTAGCTTCATTTCTCGGCTGCTGCTCAACGAAATGCCCGACAATATTGAAAAGGCTTTTGCACCCCTCGGATTGCACCTTTTACCCAGCAGCCGCGAGGACTTTAAGACTACTTGCTCTTGCCCTGACTATAGCAATCCCTGCAAACATATTGCCGGAGTTTATTATTTGGTGGCGGCCGAATTGGACAAAGATCCATTTTTACTGTTTGAATTACGGGGGCTTTCTAAGGAAGTGCTGCACCGCGAATTAGCAAAAACGCCTTTGGGGCTGGCACTTTCTGCAGAGTTAACGGCTGATGCAGCGGCCCCTGCGGCGGTGGGTTCCTATTACACGCAGGCGATCGCCAGTGAGGCGCAAACGGTCAGCCTGAAAGAGTTTTGGCATGGTGCGAAGCGATTGCCGCAGACGATTGAGGTGGCAGCGCCAAGTGGGGTAAGTGCGATCGCGGTGAAGAAACAGGGAGATTTTCCACAGTTTTGGCACAAGGATGGTTCGTTTATTGAGGCGATGGAAGAGTTGTATTTGCGGGTAAAGAAGAATAAGTAGTTGGGCGGACAATTTTGCTGCCATACTCGATCGAGCTCTTGCAAAAACTTAAACTCGAAGACTTCATAGATTTGGTACAATAATCGTGCTCATCATATCAGCTTTACCAGCAACTAAAATCATACGATCGTTATTTGATGATTTTAGACTATAATTAAATTAGTACGACTGTTAAAAAAGTAGACTTTTGAGTTACAGCAAGCTTTTGCAATTTCAAATTATAATCTAAAATTGACTGATGTTACCAAGAGAAGAACTGTTAAAAGGCATCGAAAACCGCGAATGTGTGGCGCGGGCGATCGACCAAGCGGAACAAGCAATAAAAACTTGGGAAGTTACTCTGACTGATTTTCTGTCGCCTCCAGAATTGGCGGACACTCTGACGGTATTTAAGCGCTTAACTGACGTGGAATTAGTGGCTTGGGGCGGCTACCCGCAAGCTGAAAGACAAAGAATTGCGATCGCGCGATCGGATATCCCGATCGACTCTACTAACGTCAACGTTGCTGCGGTAGAAATCGCTGGCAATTTCTTGTTCGATACAGCTTCTCACCGCGACTTTTTGGGGGCGATGTTGGGTACGGGAATTGTCCGCGAAAAAACTGGGGATGTGATTGTTTTGGGAGAACGCGGCGCGCAAGCAATTGTCATGCCGGAGATGGTAGAGTATTTGGAGATGAGTTTGCAGCAAGTGCGATCGGTTCCCGTGCAAACTCGGCGCATTGAGTTGAGCGAACTCAAAATTAGAGAACCCAAAAAGAAAGAAATGACAACGGTGGAAGCATCCATGAGATTGGATGCTGTCGCCTCGGCTGGGTTCGCAATGTCTCGCAGCAAAATGGCCGATTTAATTGACAGCGGCGACGTGCGAGTTAACTGGAAAGACATTACTCAAGCTAGTTATAATGTCAAGTCTGGAGATTTAATTGCTGTTACCGGCAAGGGAAGATTGGAAATTGGGGAAGTTGCCGTTACTAAGAAGGAACGCTATCGAGTGCAGTTAACTCGATATTTGTAACTCTCGGAATTAGTAATTGGGAAGTGGGAATGGGGAATTCTTTTCCCTGTTCCTTTTTCCATATCTCGGCTAAATGGGTTAAATCTCGTACACAATCTGTTGCCGAACTTTCCTAGAACCCACCTCGGTTAAATCCCTTAAATCCCGTAGACTACTTCCTTGCCGGACTTCCTTCGTAATTACGCTTGCGCCCGAAACACCTTTTCTACCGACTTCACCAAAAGTTCTCGCGGCATCAATCGAGGCAGATTGGCGATGATTTGATTGGGAATTCCCCCTGTCACAACATTAGACTCATTTTTGTCTAAAGCTTTCAAAGCATCTCGCACTACTTCCGCAGCAGGAACGAGTTTTTGCCCGCTGCTGGATGCCATAGCTTTCGGAAATTCAGCTACTGCGAAAAAGTCCGATTCTGTCGGCCCTGGGCAAAGGCATAAAACGCGAATTCCTAAATCTTTGTTTTCCGCCCAAAGCGCCTCGCTGAAACTCAAAACAAAGGCTTTAGTAGCTGCATACATTGACAAGTACGGCATCGGTTGAAAAGCTGCGATGGAGGCAACATTGATGATACTTCCCGATTTTCTTTCGCGCATTCCCTGCAAAAATAAGTGCGAAAGTTCAACTAATGCTACAATATTTAGTTGCACCATTGTTAGTTGTTTCGCAAGCGGGCGATCGGCAAAAACACCGTAATCGCCAAAACCCGCATTGTTCACCAACAAATCAACCATCCAACCTTTTTTAACAACCGTATCAAATACAGCAGTTCCAGCGCCCGGTGCGCTCAAATCTTGAACGATAATTTCGACTAAAATATTGAATTCCTGTTGCAGTTGAGCAGCTAGCTGTTGCAATTTGTCTTCGGAACGAGCTACCAAGATTAGATTGTGCTGGCGTTTGGCTAATTCGGCGGCAAAGGCTGCACCAATTCCGCCAGAAGCACCGGTGATTAAAGCAGTGGGCATGAACTTAATTCGGATTATTTGATATAAACTTTATATATTTTAACAATTATTGTGACGGCGAACCTTTAAAATAATTAAAAGGGAATAGGTGAGTTTTATGGCGCGTCTTACCGATCGAGCTTTTGAAATTTTGCGGGCCGAAGTTGACAAGTGCGCGGCGGCTGATAGTCTAGGCGGTGAAGTCTACCGACGGATGGTAATCAAGCGGTTGGAGAAGTTGCGATCGCAAAACGGCACTTTCGCCTCAAGAGATGAAATCCGCGATACCTTCAAAGACGAATTTCCCAACTTTAGCGAAAAAGCTCTCAAAGCAGCCGTCAAAGCCAACCGCCCGCCCGGATTGTTCGGTAAAATCATCTTTGCTGGGAGTTTGTTGGGAAGTGCAGCGGGGATAATTTGGCTGCTAAATCTACCTTTTCCGATAATTCGCTGGCCCGTGGCGAAAACAATGCCGATATTGTTGCTGCCGAGTTTTATGAGTATGGATCACAATTACCGGCAGGCGATCGCCCTTGTAGAACAATCCGATCAACTGGTGAATAAAGCCACGGCTGTCGCTGATTTTGACTTGGGCGAAATTAAAGCAAAAGAGGCTCAAAAACACCTCGACGCCTTGCCGGTGTGGTTCCTCGGCTATTACCCAAAGAGGTACTGCTCTTTTTTTAGCTGCCGCTGGCGGTTTACACTCGATGAATTTCAAGCCGCCCGCAAAAATGTCGGGCGGATGGAGGCTCAAATTTTTCAGCAAAAAAATGCTTTTACTCAGTTAAATCAAGTCGAACAAACGCTAAAGGCGGCGAAACAGCAGTATCAGGAAGCAAAAACTGCGGCAGACAGACAGAAAGCGACGGTAAATTGGCAAAGTGCGATCGACCAACTCAATCAAATTCCCGCCGAAACCCTCGCGGGAGAAACGGCTAAGAAAACACTCAAAGCAGCAGAAAGAGACTTTCAAGCAATGGGTGGTATCGCCACAGGTTCTGTGCAGGCTGACAACTTAATTGAAGCTGCTAAAGAATTTGCTCTCTCCGCCGCCGTCGCCGCCAAAAACCCGCCCCATCCCGCCGCCCAATGGGAGCAAATAGCACAATTGTGGCAAGAAGCTATTAACAGACTGAAATTGATTTCTGTCGATAACCCTGGGTATCTCGACGCTCAAACCAAACTCGCTGAATATCAGAAAAATTTAGGAATTACCCAGATTAGACTGGAAGCAGAAAAAGATTCTGCAACAGCTTTGCAAGCAGCTAAAAGCTTGTTGGCAAACTTGCAAAAAGATGTGAATTCTCAAAAACCCGGTTACTCCCTCAGCCAGTTGCAACAAATTATCAATCAATTAGAATCCGTCAAACCCGGGACAACTGTTTATCCCGAATCCCAAAAATGGCTGCAATCTGCTCGCAAAAAACAGCAAGAATGGCAAAAGAATTAGTCAGTTGTCAGTTGTCAGTTAACAGTTGTCAGTTAACAGTTGTCAGTTAACAGTTGTCAGTTAACAGTCAACAGTCAACTAACAAATTACCAATTCGGGTCAACATACAGATTAATTGTCACTTGCTTCTTCCCCGAAGGGATGCCGGAAATACAAGCACAAATCGTATCTCCGCCATCAATTTCTACTTCGCAAGCGTGACAAGAACCCATGAGGCAGCCGGTAGGAATAGAAACCCCTGCACGTTTAGCTACATCAAGCAAAAGCTCTCCTGCTTCAGCTTCAACTGTCACGTTATCAGGTAAAAAACAAACTTTTGTCATTTAATTTTAACCTCAAATTTAACAAACAACAGTCAACAGTCAATCGATTTTAGATTTTAGATTTTAGATTTTAGATTGTTATCAGTCAACAATCAACAGTCAATCGATTTTAGATTTTAGATTTTAGATTGTTATCAGTCAACAATCAACAGTCAACAGTCAACAGTCAATCGATTTTAGATTTTAGATTGTTATCAGTCAACAATCAACAGTCAACAGTCAACAGTCAATCGATTTTAGATTTGAGATTGTTATCAGTCAACAGTCAACAGTCAACAGTCAACAGTCAACAGTCAACAGTTAACTAATTAACCTAAAATATGCTTTATATCTAAGTGCTTTTCCACTGTATCTGCTAGAGAGTCTAACAGAGTTTCTCGGTGTTCTCGGTAATTAGGAATACCTGTAGGCAACGCGCGGAGTCCCCGCTGCTGCCGCAAGTGATTTAACCAAGCTCGCCTCCAAGCTCCGTTGTCAAAGATGCCGTGCAGGTATGTACCCCAAATTGATTGAGAAGTATTGACAATGCCTAAACTCTCATCGTCAAATAGCGGTTGAGTCAAATCTGACTCTAGGATTTGCGTTTTTCCTTGATGAATTTCGTAACCGGAAACTGGCAAACCCGGTTGAGGATAGTTAGATGTTACGATGCGTTGGCGGGCTATTTTGTTCGGTGCGATCGCAGTTTTCAAAGGTAGCAATCTTAATCCTGGAAATTCTCCTTTTTCTCCCTCAAGGCCTTCTTTATCGCTGATACTTTCTCCCAGCATCTGAAAGCCGCCGCAAATTCCCATGACTGTACCGCCAGCTACTAAGTAATTTTGAATAGATTTTGCCATACCTGTTTGGCGCAGCACGTGCAAATCGGAAATTGTAGTTTTAGATCCTGGTAAAATCACGGCGTCTGGATGACCTAAATGGTCTTTTGGGCTGACATATTTGACTGTGACGGTAGTTTCCGACTCCAGGGGGTCAAAGTCGGTAAAATTGGAAATTCGGGGCAGGCGGATGACCGAAATATTGATGTCGGTTTGAGAATTGGGAGAACGCCGATCGAGCAAATCGAGAGAATCTTCTGAGGGAAACACTTCGTCTATCCAAGGAATCACCCCAACTACCGGGATTCCCGTCCTTTCTTCTAGCCAAGTCAGGCCCGGATCTAATATGGATTTTTGCCCTCGGAACTTATTAATAATGAATCCTTTAATTAAAGCCCGTTCGTCTGGATCTAGCAATTCCAAAGTACCGATAAGGTGAGCAAAAGCACCGCCGCGATCGATATCGACTACTAGCAAAGTTCTAGCCTTTAAATATTTAGCTACCCGCATATTTGTTAAATCGCGGTGTTTGAGATTAATCTCAGCAGGGCTACCGGCTCCCTCACACACAATCATGTCAAATTCTTGGCTGAGAAATTCTAAAGATTCGCGAATAGCTTGCCAGCCGAGATCGAAATACTGCTCGTAATATTGAGATGCTCGCACATTGGCGATCGCCCGACCCTTGACAATCAATTGAGAAGTCATGTCTCCTTGCGGCTTGAGCAAAATCGGATTCATTTCTACCCAAGGTGCGACGCCTGCAGCCCAAGCTTGCACTGCTTGAGCGTAACCAATCTCTCCCCCGGCCGCTGTGACATAGGAATTCAATGCCATATTCTGACCTTTAAACGGAGTTACCCGCCAGCCTCGCCGAGAAAAAATTCGACACAAAGCTGCGACGAGTAAAGATTTCCCTGCGTGAGATGTTGTTCCCACGACCATAATTGCTTTCATAATATTAAGGGAGAAGGAAGAAGGAAGTTCGGCAACGGATTCGCTCCACGGATGTAACGGATTTCAGGAAGAAGGAAGTTCGGCAACGGATTCGCTCCACGGATTTCAGGAAGAAGGAAGAAAGAAGAGGGAAGAGGGAAGAAGTAAAAAGTAAGAAGTAAAAAGTAAGAAGTTAAGAAGGCAGAAGGCAGAAGGTAGAATAAAAAAATTCTGGTTTCTACCTTTTGCTTTCTGCCTCAAGATGACGGCTTATCTTCGCCGGATACATTCTCAGACTTTGATTCAGTGGTCGGTTTAGCAGTTTCGACTAAATTCGGATCGGGGTGATTCGGGGGACTCAATTCAGTTTTTTCTGCCTCAGAAGAGAGTCCTTCACCTGTAGATTCGATCGAGATCACTGATACTGAAACCGTTTCCACCTGCACGCTCAACCCAGGTTCTCCCGGTACTTCTATCTCTACAGGCGCTGCCATTTCCACCACAGTCATTTCTATCAATGCTGCAGGGGCTTCTGCTTCCGGTACGCCTACTGCTGTTGCTTCCGGTTCACCAACCGCAGCCAGCGGTGTCGGGGTTTCCAGAGATACAGCAGGGGCTTCTGCTTCTGCTACGCCTGCTGCTGCTTCCGGTTCACCAACCGCAGCCAGCGGTGTCTCGATTTGGGCGGACGATCGATCTTCGATCGTCCCGTCCACTATTTTGTCAGAACTCGCGGTTTCTGTGGCCATCAAAAAGGCCATTGCTTCAACATCGTTGGGAAACGGCACTCCTTGGCTTGTTTCGACAACAGTGTTGCTACTTTCGGCTGCCACTTCCGCAGCAGCCTCGGCTAATTCGGATTCGAGAATTTGGTCGATCCCCGGTGCAGGAGTTGCCGTTATTTTAGATTCAGGTGCGATCGATTCTGGAGTCGCTGAAGGTTTTGGTGTCTGGGGAGTTGCATCAGACTTGTTTTTACCCGCACCTCTTCCCAACATACCGCCGAGACTATTTTTGATATTGTCGAACAGACTTGCGAAACCGCCGGATTTTTTAGCTGGTTTAGGAGTTGGAGGAGTTGGAGGAGTTGGAGGAGTTAGAGGAGTTGGGGCCGCTGCCGCCTGCGACTCTTTAACGGCTGTCCTCCATTCTGTTGCCTCGTCAAAATCATCTGCTTCTGGCTGCTGTGGAGGCTCTGGCTGAGCCTCTGCTGGCTCCACACTCGGTGCAACGGCTATTTCTGAAATTTCTAGAGGTAGAGGTAGAGGAGTGAAGCTGCTGGCTGCTGATTCTGCTGGGGGTTGTGAAATCTCAGCAGCAGGAGTTTCGACTGAAAACACTGGTATTTCTGCAATTGCAGGTGGTTTCGAGTCGGGGATTTTCAAGTCAGGGGCGATCGCACTTTCGGCCGTCGGATCGTCGATCGCACTTTCAGCAATTCTGTCAGCTATGGGGGGAATCGCCGGCTGTTCTTCTAGCTTTACCTCGCCCTTATCCAGAGTGGGTGCTGGAACCACATCAGTTTTCGGTTTGGGCGATCGAACAAACTTAGGTTTTTTCGCCGCTGCTGCTGGTTCTTTTTTCTTGGCAAACAAGCCAGCCAACGGCAAGCCGGCGGCAGCCAAATTCGCCGACTGAGGAATCGGCGTTTGCTCTGCTGCGGGCGTCACCTGTCGGCGCAGAGTCAGAGTTTCCCAGGCAAACCAGCCCAACATCGCCACGCCCGCCATTTGACCAAGCAGGAGAGCACCAGTAATTCGTCCCGCACAAGCCCATAAAATTAACGCATAAAAAAGCCCTACCCCGCTCCAGGTAAAATCGCTTTTGCGGTGCACTTCTGGAAAAAAGAAGGCCGCCATGTAAATACTGAAGCTGCCTAGACCGACCGCCAACGCCAGAATGTATGCAAGCATCTTGTCGGTACCTCCGCTGTGTCAAATAACTTCTACGCGCTAATTCTACCTTTGAGAGAGACTCAACGGCTTCTTTCTCTAGGACAATTCTCGATTTGGAGGGAAGTTCGGCACTGAAACTGTGTACGGGATCGATCGGGATGTTGACCGTAGAAGTCCGAGCCAATATTTTCCCACTCTCCCCCACTTCCCTCTCCCTTCCCCCCTATCCCCATGACCCCCTATCCCCATCACCCCCCGTTCAGGCGTGATATGTGTCACTTAACAATGCCCGTGCGATCGCACCAAGGGACTGAGGATGTTTATATGTTGTAGGTGTAAGAGGAATTATGCCCTAGGGCGTATGTATTGGAGACAGTGCCATGTTAGAAAAACTATTATTAGCGGCCGGCTTAACCTTATCGCTTCAAATATTTCCCGGACTAAGCACTTCCGCGAAATTACCGAAAACTTTGGTATTGCGATCGAGCCATCGCCCGGCTCAAACCGTGAAACTTCCCATCGTTGCAGTACCTGCGGGCATCAAGCCTCACGTCCAATCCTAATGATACGTGCCATATAATACGTGCAAGCGCGATCGGAATTAGGCAGAGCCTTTCTAAAATTATTTTTCGACCTGTTCTGTTTTTTATGTGACTGTTCACAACTCATCAGTTTGCAGTCAGGGCTTTAGTCCTCATTAATATCACCTAATAAGGACTAAAGCCCTGACTGCAAACCGCAGGCCAATAATTAGTAGCAGATAGAACATTAATTCCCATAACATACTAGACAAATCTCAACATTAGGTTGTCTCGTAGAGACATGCAAACCTTAAAAAACTTGGGAAACCTTGAGTAAAGGCTCAAAATATATATATGATGTCAGATTGAGCTTAAAGCTAATAAGCACATTGACTATTAAATCAAGGAAAGTGAAAATGGGACTTAGCGATATTCTCTTGAATGAAAACAACAGAGAAACTTTTGTTGATGACTGTGTAAAGTTGATAGACAAACAAGTTGCAGCAGCGTCCGGATTGGGTGGTCTGGCTCTTAAAGCTGCCTACTCTACTGTCAAGGGGATACGGGCGGACTATTGCGCCCAAGTCGTCGATCAACTTCTGCCAGAAATCTCGATCGCACTCGAGCCGATGTGGACTGAAGGGCTAAACAATGGCAACCCAGTAGAATATCTAGCCCAAAGAAAATCTGAAGTAGCAGACGAATTGCTCCAAATCAGCGACAAAAGAGTCGAGAAAAGCACAAGGCCGATGGTTCAAGGCGCCTATGCCAAACTCCGCCCCTCAGCCAAGAATTACGTGGAAAAGGGAGTACCGGATTTAGCCGAAATTATTAATAAACATAGTGCGGCCTGATAAGTGAGCAACGGCTAAAAAACAGAATACCCAGATACCCGGCTTCTTCAAGAAATCGGGTATCTAAAATCCGACTTATTCGTAAGTTTGTAGTTAGGAGGGAGAGTCCTAATTTGATGCTTATCCGTTGCCAATTACCCATTGATTTGCAGCCAATATTTTCAACATCGCCTGTCCCGTAATTCCCAAACCCAAAAACATTACAAACATAGCGCTAATCGCCGGCAGAAATTTGACTGCTGTTATCTGTTTTGGCAGTTTATCAAAATTCCGTTTGGCATAAACTAAGATTAATCCGATCGCACTCAGCACCAAAGCCAATCCCAAACTAAACGCTACCACTAACGTCATTCCCAAACCAACATTGCCCAAAGCCGACGCGCTCAACAGCATCACCAAAGCAGAAGGACAAGGCAACAAACCGCCGGAAATTCCCAACGCCAATAAGCTTTTCCAAGTAATCGGAGAACCGTCAGCACCGGGCGGTAAATGCGAGTGAATGCGGCCGTCTCCGTGATGGTGGTAGTGGTGAGATATATCGGGTTTTACAAGCTTAAATTCTCGCTCCCAACTTCCTCTATTTAAAAGGTTTACTGGTTCCTCGCGGTTTGTAGTAAGGAGTTTCGTCCTTAAGAACCAGTTATTATTAAATATTTTACTTTTGAGTTTTGTGAGAACTTCAGCGCTCGCTACCAACTTAGTTTTGCTTCTTTCTAAGAGTAAATTAAGCCCGATCCAGGCTACTAATAAACCAGAGATTAAACTCAGCCAAGGATCTAATTTTTCAGGGTTGATTAAGTTAGAAGCAAACAAAGTAATGCCGCCCACAGCAAACACGCCGGCAGTGTGAGTAATTGTAGTCGTCGCTGCTAGAAATAAAGCGTGTACCGGAGTAGCCCGCGAACCCACTAAATAAGCGCCGACTATGGTTTTTCCGTGTCCGGGCGACATGGCGTGCACGCATCCCCAAGCAAATGCTCCCGCTATTGCTAGCAGCAAACTCCAACCTGAATCCCAGATTGATTCATTTCCTGCTAACAAAAAGTCGCGGTTTTGGGGCGTAAACACAAAGCTTTTTACAGCACCTGCTTGCACGATCGTAGCTTGACAGCTAGCTGTCAGCACTCCGGGCAAAAACAGATTGTAATTAATCCGCAATTTCTCTGATTTAGAAATGGAAATTGGAGCGGGTAAAGCGGGGGTTTTATCTTGAGAAGGTGCGGGCCAGGTGTAGTTTAAGATTAAGGTGCTGTGGGTATTGGGCTGCTGGATTAAGCTGGCGGTTTTAGCTGCTATTTCTAGCGGTTTTACTGCTACGGAGCCTTGAATGTTACTGCTGTTGGTGAGGCGGATTTGTTGGCTGAAAAACTTTTCTAGCTGTGTTTGGTGGCTGCGAACTTCAGCAGGTTGTAGCTGGCTGTCTCGATTGTCGTCGGCGAAGTTTGTTAAGCCTGTTGGGAAAGTTAATGTTATTTCGGTTTGCCCATCGTTGACTACTATTTCTGCTACGGATAAGTCTGACCAGTGCGAGTAAACAGGTCGGGTTGAGGTTGTTAGTAATAAGAAAATTGTCAGGAAGAATAGGATGAAAATTTTTGGCGTTCGGTTTAGTTTGTATTGCATAAGTATATCCTTTTAAGATTTTTATCGTCTGGTGGGGGCGGGTTTATTTAAATTGTCTATATCCCATAAAATTATTGGTGAACCCGCCCCTACGGGTCAAAATTCATAACTTCCCAAGCCCAATGCTTGGCGGGATCGATCGTCAAAACTGGGGTCAATTTCCTTGGACTTTTGAAAATAAGCGCGAGATTCAGCATTTTTACCTAAAGTCCGGGCGATCGCACCAGCCCGGTAAAACATCCCCGCATCCCGAATCCCCGATCGCAGTATTTCGGCCATCACTCGATCGGCCTTTTGCCATTCCCCAGCGGCGGAAAGCGCCCAAGCCAAAGTATCCAACGTCACAGCATCCCGCCGAATTTTCACCTCCTCCTGCATTAACGCCAGCGCTTCCGTTACATCCTGCGATCGACCTTTTTCCAGCAGCAAACTCGCCAAATCGCGCCGGTGTCCGAAACCGCCAGATCCAGAAACCTGTTCCTGTCGCAGCCCCGCTTCTGCTTTGTCGCGAAGTCGCCGGGATGCGATCGCATCTCCCTGCAAATCCTTCACCCTCGCCATACCGCGATCGACAGTGCGATCGAACACCGTCGCAACTGGGCCAGAATACGCCGAAACCTTCCTGTAATAGCCTTCCGCCTCCCGATAATTGCCCTGCCGCGTCTCCAAATCCGCCAAATAAATCAGCGCCAGCGGGTATCGCGGCACCAACCGCAGCGCCTCCAAAAACAGCGCTTTCGCCTGTACAAACTGCCCGCGACGCGCGTAAAATCGACCCAAGAGCGATCGGGCCCGCGCCGAACCAGCAACCTCTCCCGGTTCCTCCGCTGCCATTGCTTGGCGGTAATCCTGCAAAACCTCAGCATCTCGGCCCTGAGACTCTCTCACTAAAGCTCTCAAAGTGAGAGAACCCAAGTTGGGAATCCGTTTAACTAAGGCTTCTGCGGCTGCATTTGCCTCGCTCACTTTACCCGTCGCTAAGTGAGATGTAACTTCCAGGGCGATCGCATCTTCATTCTCAGAACCCACCTGTTTAGCAAAGCGCAAAGCAGTAGCAAAATCGTGTCTGGCCTCGGCAATTCGAGCTAAAACTAACAGCGCACCTTTGTTGTCAAAAGGCAAATCGGCGATCGATCTTTGAGCCGCCTGTTCTGCCAATAAAAACCAACCTCCCTCCCCAGTAGCCTGAGCCATTTTCAAATAAGATCCCGCCAGTGCCGCCCGGTTCAAACCGCTGCGGGAATCAACAGCCAATCGCTGCTGGTAAAAAGCAATCTCTTGCTGAATAGCTTCCTTTTGATTGGGATTATTTATCAAACTTTCCGAAAAATGATAGCGGTAATTACTATCGAGATTTTCTGGACTTGTGTTAGAAAAATTATCGGAAATAAAACGAAAATTAGTAGGTAAATTCACTACTACTATCCCAACAAAAGGAACTACTATCAGCAGCCACCACGACAAAATATCCGATTTTATTTCCTGTTTAGTTTTAGTTTTCATACATCCGCGTTCATCTGCGTTAATCCGCCTTCATCTGCGGTCAAAAAAAGCCTTTTCTATTGTGGTAAGGTGCGTCGCCATCTATAATCTGCAAGTTTCCTTAAAAATCTCATAGCGACGCACCCTACATTCATAGAGCTGACTACCATCAACTGTCAACAGTCAACTATCAACTGACTAATTAGGCAAAGCCAAATAAGGAAAAGTCGGTTCTAAAGGTTTGTGTCCCTGAGCCGGATTTCCCGGAGTTCCGTTATATGAAACGTTATCGCTAACCGGAGAACCCACCAAAGCTCCCAGAGTGATATCAATAACGTCGTCCATCAGCATACGACCTCCGATCAAGCTTCCTCGAGCATTTGTAGCGCTAGCGTAGCCGCTGGTTTTTGTGGTATCGATCCGCATGACATCGGGTAAGAAAGCTCCGGCGATCGCATTTGGATCGACATTATCCCGACCGTCCAAAAGATCCACAGCATTCAGAGTAGCAACAGCTTCCTGCCGCACGGGAGCAGCAGCAGCGCTCAAATCCGCTCTCGGAGGAATATTATTGAATGCTTCCAGATAAGCGGGAGTAACTATCAAACCCTCATTAATTGCAGGTCTCGCCAAACGCTCGAATTGTTTGAAACCGCCAGCTCCATCGCGAATCGAAACTGTTGACCAAACATCAAAAGTATTCGCCCCAGTTCCTGCTTGCAAAAATGCTTTGGGAACGCGGACAGCAATTGTATTGACGTTGTAACCTTTAGTAAAGTCCACCGCTTGATTCGGTTGTTTAAAAGCAGTGCGCGGCCCCGTTCCCAAAGCGGCGGCGCGAACTCGGAAAAATTGTTCGACATCGAAGAAAAACGGGTCTTCCCGCAACCCGGCAAATACAGTCAAGTTAGAACCGCCCACAGGTACTGTATTCAAAACAGCATTAGAATTCAGCGGAGTTGTGGCAATTAGCCCGCCGTTAACTGTAGTCCTAGCAACAGTCTCCGAGCCGCCGCGAACAACAGTTACAGCTACCGCTTGCATACCTTGATTGTTAGGCGGACTGAAGGCAAACCGCAAGATAATATCAGAGCGTCCAGTAGGTGTAGAATTCACGTCACCTACCTGCGTGATGTGAAATTGGTAGAGGGCTGTAGTGCTGAAATAATATTGATAGCGGGCGACAGACCTGGGATTTGAATTCATCGTAAATACTAAATCCCCGTCCGCAGCACCGGAGTTTTGGTCTTTTTCGCGATATACGTACAGGTCAGTTAAATTTACAGCGCGACCTTTGATATCTACTTCGCCGTCGTCGTGGTCGGAAGCGGCAATTATCCCAGGAGTTAATAGAGCAATTAGAGCTACTTCAATAGCTAGTATGGTTCGGCGAAGTTTTTTTGTGAGCTTCACAGTTAGCACCTTTATTTCAATGAAATTTTTGCACAAATCAATGGTAAATAGCCCGCCTTCGCGGGTTTTACTTTTGCAGCAACAGGTTGAAACCTGTCAACCTGTCGGGCTTTTGCACTGTTGCTGAGCCTTCTTATATTGGTGGTATACGAAGGTTTGGCAATTTTGGATCTGTGCTTCAAGATTAATTTATGTGAAAAAGGGTGTTATTGAGGATTTACTTGTGCCCGAACTATGCTTGGGAATGCCTGCTCGGAGACACGGCTTCCCTCGATCTAGTGGAGCCAGAGCATCGCTTATATGGGTTCCCAGGCTCTTCTTGGGAGCTAGGGAACAGAGCTTATGAACGAGTTAATGGCGCGGTTTTGAATGTTCAGGCTCAGGGCATTTATTCGTTCTGCATAAAGCGGATTGCTAAGTGTCAAAAAAATTACTAATCAGGTGGTAAAATTCAAGATAACTTGGGATTTGAAAAATTCAAATCACCACAAAATTAGCCTGAAAAGGCATACTCTCGCTTGTACCCCCAACTTCAAACTTACAATTATGTTCTGTAGTGATATACGCCGAATTGTTAATTTTGGATCTGTGCGGTCAAAACAAAAATTTTGGGTACACTGAAATGACAGGCCAGAAGTCAGGCGATGAATCGCTGCTTTTAGTGCAGATTGCCCAGAAAGACCAAACGGCATTAGCTAAACTTTACGATCGCTACGGTCGCCTAAGTTACGCTCTCGCTTACAAAATCCTGGGTTCGGTAGAAGAAGCTGAAGAAGTGGTACTCGATGTTTTTTCCCAAATTTGGCAAAAAGCAGCAACTTACGATCCTTCTCGCAGTCGAGCAGATACCTGGTTGTTCATGCTGACCCGCAGTCGTTCCCTCGATCGGCTCCGAGCGATGCAGCGAAATGTCCGGGCTGCTGAAGCTTGTCTGGAAGATGCGAAGGTACCCATCTCTAGCGTTGCAGAACCGATGGAAGATGCAATGTTTAAAGAACGCAGCGAACAAGTCAAAGCAGCGTTAGAAAAACTGCCAAAGGAACAGCAGGAGGCGATCGAACTCGCCTACTACCAAGGCTTGACTTGCGCGGCGATATCAGCTAAAACAGGTATCCCGACAGGTACAATCAAAACCCGAATTCGGTTGGGTATTTCCAAATTGCGTCAAGCTTTGAGCGAACAATTTTAGATGGTAAAAAAAAATTAAGTGGTTTAACATCAATCTAAAATTCTGCCATCTCCAATCATCCATCTTGAATGGGAGGGCAGCAAACCGATCTCAAATTTAAAATCAACCTAGGCTGAATTACAATTATTGGCGGAAAACAGATGGAAATGATGCCAGACGAGGAGTCTATCATCCTTGCAGCCCTTCAAGCTCTCGATATCCTCGACGAGTCAGAACGCGGCGCATTTGCAGAGAAATTGAAAGAGTTCGCAGAACTTAAAAGTGAATTAGCGGCTGTGGAATCAACAATTGCCGCGATCGCCTACACAGTCCCCCCAGTTCCCGTCGCACCAGACCTCAAAAACCGCCTGTTCCAGCGCATAGCCGAACTGCCGCCCACCCCAGCAGAATCAGCCAATTTAAAGCCCGTTGTTACGTCCCCAACGGAGAACAATACTCCATCTTTAATCGTGCGATCGAACGATGTAAAATGGAAATCTTATGAAGTTCCGGGAGTCTCGATCGGCAAGCTTTATATTGATAAAAAAAAGCGCGAAATTACCTGCTTGATGCGACTAGAACCGGGAGTAACATTTCCCCTGCACCGACACGCTGCCTCGGAGGAAGTGTTTGTATTAGAAGGAGACTTAATGGTAGAAGGGGAAATTTGCCATCAAGGCGACTACATTCGCTCGCTTCCCGGTTCCATACATTCCTCCCTTACAGAAGGGGGATGTTTGCTGTTAATCAAAACTTCCACAGACAACGAAATGCTCGTCTGATATTATGTCGGTTAAATGGTCGGTAATAATTGTTTTTAGCTTGGTGGGGGCGGGTTTATGTAGATTTTTAGTTAGAATTACAAATTGTTGGTGAAACCCGCCCATACAATTATTTTGGTTAATTGACTGGACGCGATCGGCCCAGGCGCATCTAAATTTGACAGTCAAATTCGAGCAAATTATTGTGGGGTGGGCGGGAAAGCCCGCCCAAAAATACAATTTAGATGCTCCGCAGCTTATGACCCCGCAACACCCGGATTCATCCGCGTTAATCTTCTGTTAAATATCCCAATTAGATAAGGTAAGTGCTATGCTAAATTACTGGCGTTTAACTGCTGTTATGTCCGCCGTTATTATACAATTTGTACAGCTCGACAAAAGCGCGATCGCCCAAGAACGCGAAGGATGTTTTCTTGTCAATTCAGCGGGAGAAGTAATTAACTTAAATTTGTTGTGTTCGCCTCAAGAATCAGACATTAAGCTGACAGGAAACGATGGGAAATTTCTGGAAGACTACAAACGCTTAGCAAAAAGCTACTCTCCAGAAGCCACGGACAATTTACTGCAAGCAATCCAAAGGGCTCCGGGTCAAAAAATTGCGGCCGCTAAAAGAATGTGTGCGGAAGCAAAATCGGGAGTTTCTCTGCCGGAAGTTAAATTGAGAGCGATCGGGCAAGCTGCGAGTATCGAAAATCCAACTGTCAAAGAAAGTTTTCTCGCCGATGCCGATATTATTACCACCCTTGCCGCCAACCATTATTGCCCGGAATTAGCCAGTAAGTAATATCATGAAATATGTATAGCCTTTCGAGCTCTAATATGAGGTACGAGTGGGCATCGGCCAAAGAGGGCATCGGGCATCGGGCCTAAAAGCATACCTCACTTTTTTGAGAACCGCTATAGGGACACGGTAAGGAAGTATCTCAGTTTTGATTTTACAGGAGTGCAAGGGGGACGTTGGCACTTCTAAAAAACCCTTTTTACAAAACAGAGATTCTCCCACGGTAACGCCGAGTCTCTACTTGCAGTTACAATATTAATTGTCCTCTTGTCGCGCAACGATCGATGAAATTACCAGACATGAGATGAAGCATTTAAAATCAAGTTCCGCCGACTTGCGGGATTTATTCAAAGACAGCATTACAGTTAAATACCTCGCGGAACCGCTGAAAGCTGTCCCAGCTTGCGAAGATGCAGCCAAATTGCGATCGTGGATGGAGGCCCGCGATTTTGACGTGCTCGGTATAGAAGAAAACGGCACGGTTTGCGGCTATGTAGAACGATCGCACTTAATGACAGGCAAGTGCAGCGATTACCAGCAAATTTTTCACCCCTCACAATTAATCGCCGCTTCGACTCCTTTGATGGAATTGCTGCCGCTGCTGCGAGAAAAACCGAGATTATTTGTACTCGAAAGCAACAGGATCGACGGTATCGTTACTTGCGGCGATTTGCAAAAAGCACCGGTGCGGATGCTGCTGTTTGGATTGGTGACGCTTCTGGAAATGAATTTATTGCGGATCGTGCGGATTTACTTTCCCCAAGATTCTTGGCAAAAATTCCTGAAAGGCGATCGCATTTTAGCAGCAAAACACCTGTGGGAATTGGGGCGATCGCGAAATGAAGCAATTGACTTAATCGATTACCTGCAATTCTGCGACAAGCGAGATTTAATTCTGAGTTCGGCTGAAATAGTCGATCGGCTGGGGCTCAAATCCAAACGCTACGGGGAGCGTTTTTTAAAGTCAGCAGAGGCATTGAGAAACAAATTAGCTCACGCTCAAGATTTAATCAACGGTTCTTCTTGGCCGGAAGTAATTTTTTTAGCCCAGGAAATAGAAGCGCTTTTGCAGCGTTGCGAAGAAATTGAAATGGCCGCACCTAATGAAGGAGAGAGCATTTAATCCTCGTTTTTTAGAGAGAGACTTTGTTTGTATTGTCGCCATTTCAATTGCCTATTTTGATAGACGAAGGTGCGCTGCGGCGCACCCTGCATTTAGTTTTTAATTTTTAGTTTCCTGTTAGTATACTGAGGAACCCAGCCTTGAGCGCTGGTGTAATACTGCAAGGCTTTCAAGTACAGCGACGGAGTGAGATAAAACCAATGTTCGGTATTGGCAGGCACTTTAATGTATTCTTCAGCTTGCAGCATTAATTGTACCTGAGAGCCGTTAGAATACACAAACCCAAAAACGCATTCCCCAGCTAAAATGTGAAGAACTTCTGCATCTGTGTGGGTGTGAGTGCGATCGCTTTGAGTCATCAGCGCGTAAATCTGCTGCGAACCTGGATGCAGCACTTTTAAGTCGCACCACTGATATCCGCTGGCGCGCTTAAACTGTTCAAACTCGCTATTAAATGCTGCGAGAATCTGCTGTTTTTCTGTAACATTGAGAATGTCTTGAACTAGCAGTTCTTGAAACGCCGGATTTTTGTTTGCGGGCAGGGAATCGATCTCAATATTTAAAACGGCCAGTTGATTCGCGATCGCCCGTATATCCGTATATGTTCTACCGTTTTCTAGTTGCAGAACAGCCATATTACCACCTAATGTTTTGAGATTTGAGGAAAATTTAGTTTCCATTTTTAAGCTGCTGTTTTAAGCTTTCGTCAAAAACTAAACTCCTGCTTATTTTCAATAATAGCCGATCGCTAAAATCCTATATCTACCTTCACAATCATCAAAGAATTACCACACATGAGAGGATTTGTTGAGTTATTTAAGTTTTATTTCTAATTCTCAGAGTCGGGCTGGGAATGCAGATCCATAGGCTGTGCCTATTTTTTAGGGTTCGCTGTTTAAACGGGCGATCGGTAGAACACCGCCTGCAGCATGAAAAGACAGAAACACAGCCTCAATCTATAAAATTCCCGTCAGATTAGCTTACAATACAAGACTAAACCTCAAAATTACGGCGCAGCCTAATTGCTGCTACTTTTATGTCTCTACCTATAGTTGCTATTATTGGACGCCCCAATGTAGGCAAATCGACGCTAGTCAACCGTTTAGCCAACACCCAAGACGCGATCGTCCACGACGAACCGGGAATCACGCGCGATCGCACTTACAGACCGGCTTACTGGGGCGATCGGGAATATCAAGTCGTAGACACCGGCGGGCTAGTATTCGACGACGAAACAGAATTTCTGCCTTTAATTCGCGAACAAGCAATGGCGGCCCTCGCAGAAGCCAGCGCAGCCATTTTTGTAGTAGACGGACAAACCGGGCTCACCGGCGGCGACGAAGCGATCGCATCTTGGCTGAGACTGCAAAAAGTCCCAGTCATTCTCGCCGTCAACAAATGCGAATCGGAAACAACAGGACTCACCCAAGCAGCCGACTTTTGGCAATTGGGACTCGGAGAACCTTACCCTATTTCCGGCATTCACGGCAACGGCACCGGCGAATTGCTAGACCAATTAATAACTTATCTTCCCACGGAAGTATTATCGGAAGTTGAGGAAATTAAAGTAGCAATTATCGGCCGTCCCAACGTCGGCAAATCGAGTTTGTTAAACGCATTTCTCGGAGAAAACCGCGCCATAGTCAGCCCGATTTCCGGCACAACCCGCGACGCGATCGACACCTTAGTAGAACGCAACGGTAAAACCTACCGCCTGATCGACACAGCCGGAATTCGCAAAAAGAAAAACGTGGAATACGGCGCCGAATTTTTCGGGATCAACCGCGCTTTCAAAGCCATCCGCCGGGCTAACGTCATACTGCTAGTAATTGACGCAATTGACGGCGTTACCGATCAAGACCAAAAATTAGCCGATCGCATCAGCCAAGAAGGTCGCGCCTGCATCATAGTCGTCAACAAATGGGACGCAGTAGAAAAAGACTCCGACACCATATACGAGTACGAAAGAGAAGTAAGAACCAGACTTTATTTCCTCGACTGGGCAGAAATGATTTTTGTTAGCGCCATGAGTGGACAGCGAGTTGAAAAAATCATTGAATTAGTAGACAAAGCATCCGACGAACACAAGCGCCGCGTCCCTACCGCCGTCATTAACGAAGTCATAGAAGAAGCCACAACCTGGCACTCAGCCCCAGTTACCCGCCAAGGAAAACAAGGCAAAATCTATTACGGCACTCAAGTGCGATCGCAGCCACCGACAATTGCCCTATTTGTCAACGATCCCAAACGCTTCACCGAAAATTACCGCCGCTACATGGAAAGCCAATTCCGCAAACACCTCGGCTTTACCGGTACACCAATGCGCCTGCTTTGGAGAGGCAAAAAAGTTCGCGCCAGCGAAATGAGCACAACAAACAGAGCACTGCGCGTGAAGTGATTTTAGATTTGAGATTTTGGATTTTAGATTGAAGAGAAAACGCAGTTTAATGGTATAATTAAGTTGCGATTTTTTTCTTTTGTCTTCCTTCGCCTCTTGGCAATTCAATTACTTGGTATTTGAAACAATTCCAAATCAAACAATCTAACATCTAAAACCGCAAGGTGGACGAACAAGAGTTTAAAAGAAGAACAAAGCAGCTAGCATTGAGAGTTATTAAGCTAGTAGATGCGCTGCCAAAAGGCTCCGCTTCTCAGGTAATTGGCAAGCAGTTAATACGTTCAGCAACTTCTGTAGGAGCCAATTATCGAGCGGCTTGTCGTGCTAAGTCAACAGCAGACTTAATTTCTAAACTCAGGATAGTGGAAGAAGAAGCGGATGAAAGTCTTTACTGGATGGAGCTAATAGTTGAAGCTGAATTGGTAGATGCCACTAAATTGAAAAGTATCATGTCAGAGACTAATGAGATTTTAGCGATGACAGTTGCCTCCATCAAAACTTTACTTGCTAAAAACCCAACAGCAAATCGAAAATAAAACAATGTCAAATTCCCAACCGAAATTTAAATCAAAAATCAAACTATTAAATAATACTCTCTCAATAAATCAATGACTAAATCAAATAATTTACTTCAAAAATCAATCAATCCCTAAATTCGTCAATCAATCCCTAAATTCGTCAATCAATCCCTCAATCAATCCCTCAATCAATCCGTCAATCCCTCAATCCCTCAATCCCTCAATCCCTCAATCCTCAATCCCTCAATCCGTCAATCCCTCAATCCCTCAATCCCTCAATCAATCAATCTAAAATCTAAAATCTAAAATCTAAAATCCCAAGATGGACTTACTTCGATCGCTCCCCATCGGACTTTACCTAGAACAACCCGTAACCTGGCTTCACAGGCTAGACTCCCGCGTCAAACTAGCCTGGTTGATGACATTTCTGATTGCGCCCATACTCGCCAATCCCATATGGCGGTTGATGCTAGTAGGAATGTTAATCGTACTGACACTAACAGCAGCAATTCCCCTGCGCGTGTGGAAACAGCAAATGGGACTGCTGCTGCTATTCTGCCTATTAGTATTTTGCCTCAGCGCGATCGCCCCCGACGGACTCCCCGCAGAACACCAGCCGCGCATCCCCGCCGACGAATTAACCTTTTCCCAACAGCCGGCAACTCTTCCACCCCCTCAGCAGCCCAAACCCTGGTACCAACCTTTTAACTTAGGCTCAAACTCCCCGATCGCCAATCCCAAAGCCCAAAGCCCAAATCAACTTCCCCAACCCACAAACTACCGTTACGTTGTATTCAAACAAGGCCCGATTAAAATCACCCGCAAATCCCTAGATTTAGCGATCAACGTCAGCACCCTATTTTTCACGGTAATTTACAGCACCAACCTCTACCTTCTCACCACAGCCAGCGAAGAAATCACCGCCGCGATTGAAAACTTAATGCAGCCCCTGCGCCGCTTGAACTTGCCTGTTACCGAAATAGCCTTAACATTAACTTTATCTTTGCGGTTCATTCCCCTAGTATTGGAAGAAATACAAAATTTAGTGCGATCGGTCAGAACCAGAGCGATCGACTGGAAAAAACTCGGATTTCGCAGCGCCGCTCAAGTGTGGTTGATGATAGCCGAGCGGCTGTTAGAAAACTTGCTCCTGCGAGCCGAACAAATAGCCAGCGCCATGAAAGTTCGCGGCTTCACCAGTCCCGATCGACACCGTGTAGAATGGCATCAGTTGCAATTGAAAATCCGAGACTGGATCGCCCTCGGATGCTTGCTCGTCCTCTGGAGCGCCCGGTTGGTTTGGGGGTGGGACAGTTGAGATTTTAGATTTTAGATTTTAGATTTTAGATTGAAGAATTTTGAAGAATTGGGAATGACCGAAAGCATCCAGGATACAAGCCCTCGGATTCATCCGTCCAGAAATATAAAACGTGTATCCGATAAAAAATATAAAACCTGTATCCGATGAAACTTGCCGAACGTATTTATCTCGCGCAAGTCAATGCTTAAATCTAAAATCTCAAATCTAAAATCGCGCAATCGATTGACTGATGAAGCTCGTCGTTTGGAGCACGGGTCTACATTTGAGTAAGTTGTGTGTAGTACGTGACAGTCCTGCTAAAGTAATAAAGTAATGGAGACAAATATTTAGAGAACCAAGACCTTGAACATCTATCTTGGGACAGATATCGTATATGTTCCTCGCATACAAGCTGCATTAGATCGGTTTGGCGATCGCTTTCTGGAAAAAGTTTACACAGCCGCCGAACAAAGGGATTGCGGGCAACTAAATTCTCAACACAGCAGCATTAAAGGTAAAATGAATCGAGTTTCCTGCAACCAACTAGCGGGGCGCTGGGCAGCAAAAGAAGCCGTTGTCAAAGCTCTAGGCACGGGATGGCGGGGAATACGGTATGCAGATGTGGAAATTCGGCGCTCCGAAAACGGTGCTCCAAATGTACAACTCCACGGAACCGCAGCAGCACGAGCCTCTGTTTGGGGAAGTTGCCAGTGGCAATTGAGCCTCAGCCACGACGGAGACTATTGCACGGCTACGGCGATCGCCCTTTGTACCCCGCCGTCAAACAACGCCGTCGGGCGATCGAGCGAAACTAAAATCTAAATCTTGAATCTAAAATCGATCGATTGTGAGCGTTAATGACTACCGAAACTTACCTGAATCATCCAAACTTTGGCCTCCTCTTCAGGGTATCCCAGGTTGAAGACAGCCAAGAATTATTTACCACCCTATACGCCCAACGCCTGTTTTTTTTGGTGACCAACGGCCCGGGCGGGCTGAGATTTGAACCAATCAGCCGCTCCGACGCTCGCCTCATGGTCGAAATTCGCCTGCGAACCCTGCGTCGCAGCGGTCAATATCAAGAGTACGACCAATTGCAGACCATTCACCAGCGCACGTTTCAATAGCGAAAATCAGTAAGTTGGTAATTGGTAACAGTCTTAATTTTCCTTCCCTCCAGTCAAGAGCGTTGAGCAACCATGACCATTGCCTCTCGAATTAACAGCATTCGCCAACACTTGCCCGAATCAGTGCGGTTAATTGCCGTTACCAAACAGGTACCGACTGATGCTATCCGGGAAGCATACGACGGCGGTATCCGGGATTTTGGCGAGAGCAAAGTTCAAGAGACTGTCGAAAAACAAAGCCAACTGCAAGATTTGCCGGATATCAACTGGCACTTGATCGGGCACTTGCAAGCCAACAAAGCCGCCAAAGCCCTAGAGCATTTCCAGTGGATTCATTCTCTCGACAATTTAAAAATCGCTCAGCGACTTTCGCGCTTGGCGGGGGAAATGTCCTGCTCTCCCCAAGTCTGCCTGCAAGTCAAAATGTTGCCCGACCCGGACAAATACGGCTGGACCGTTCCAGAACTGCTGGCCGACCTTCCAGAACTCAACAAATGTCAGCATATCAAAATTCAAGGTTTGATGACAATTCCTCCGCTGGGATTAGATGACTCGCAAATCCTAGAATTATTTAACAGCACCCGCGAACTTGCACAGAAGATTCAGCAGCAAAATTTGCCCTGCATTCAAATGCAGGAGCTCTCAATGGGGATGTCGGGAGATTATCATTTGGCAATTCAAGCAGGTGCTACTATGGTACGGCTAGGACAAACCTTATTTGGCTCTAGGAGGGGATAAATAATTGAAATCTTCTGATAAAGACAATTTGGGTTAAATATAGAATAGTCAGCCACCCGCGACTAACGCGCAACGCGAGTATAGTCGGGGCAGCAAAGTCGTGAAGGAGCGTCAGTAACCCCGGTCTAAAGACACGGGGCTTGCAAGAGAAATCTGGCAAGCCGTACTGACCAGACTGAGGCTTAACTGCCTACGTTTTGAGAGTCACGACACCCTGTGGATGCGTAGCTAGTCCCCTGCTCTGTCATCTGCAATTAAACAGTTCTAAGGTCACTGGAACCGTGTTGCAGGTCTAACAAGCTCTCGAAACATTGTCGAAGCTAACATTACCCCATTCATGGGAGGCACAACCCGTGCAAAATACTATGCGTACAGGATTGGAAGATTTGAAGCGGTAATTGTCCCGTTGAAAGTGCAATACAAAAGTACACCGAGTTAACTAATCCCAAGGCGGTAGTAAATCAAAAATATAAAGCCGTGCTTCTAGCACGGGGTTTCTACCCATTTTTTGTGATGAATATTTTTTCTAAACTGCGAGATTTTGTAGGCATCAACAATGAGCCCGAGTACGATGACGTGTACGACGAAACGGAAGGGGAGCGCTATCAGAACTTCTATCAAGCGTCTGAACAGAACCCCGCTGCCGTCGCAGCAGCCGAAGAAGAACGCCGTCAAAATCGTAGAATGCGAGAGCGGTCAGTAGTAGGATCGACAGGTATGGATGTCGTTGCACCAAGCGGGGGAGTAGGGTCAGTAATGAATAACGTGATTGGAATGCCTGGAGCTATGAACGGGATTTCGGAAGTAGTAGTAATGGAGCCGCGCACTTTTGAAGAGATGCCGGCAGCAATTCGAGCCCTTAAGGAACGCAAGTCTGTGGTTTTGAACCTGACGGTGATGGACCCAGACCAAGCGCAAAGAGCTGTGGACTTTGTGGCGGGCGGTACTTATGCCTTGGACGGTCATCAAGAGCGTATTGGGGAAAGTATTTTCTTGTTTACGCCTAGCTGCGTGCAAGTGAGAACTCAGTCTGGTGTGGTTCACGAAGTGCCTCCGGCTCAAGGACGGCCCCGCGCTGCTGCTCCTGCACCGACAGTCTGGCCGGCAGAACAAGCTCAAGTCGCTCAGTAGTTAGTTGACAGTTGACAGTTGGCTGTCAGTCGTCAATAGTCAGTAGTCAGTAGTCAGTAGTCAGTAGTTAACAACTAATAACTGTGGAATAAAGACTGCGGATTAATAACATTAGCTAACAACTAAGTAACCAATGACAACTGACAACTGACTGACAACTGACAACTGACAACTGACAACTGACAACTGACAACTGACTAATAACTATGATTAAATTTGGTACGATCGGCGGCGGGGTAATGGGAGAAGCTCTCTTATCCCGTTTAATAGCAGAAAAAGTTTATTTGCCTTCAGAAATATTGGTGAGCGAGCCTGGGGTAAAGCGCCGCGAGTTTTTAACTGAGAAATACGGCATTGAAACAACAGCCAGCAATCTAGAAGTTGCTGCCGCTACAGAAGTGCTGTTTTTGGCAATTAAACCGCAAGTTTTTGATACGGTAGCTTTGGAGTTGGCCGTGGCGGCCGATCGCAAACAGGGAAATAATGGAGAAACGGCTAATTCCCAGCCAGAAGCGGTGGTAGTGTCGATTTTGGCAGGAGTGCCGCTCAGCAAGCTAGAACCCGCGTTTCCGGGGCGGGGAGTGCTGCGCGTGATGCCGAATACTCCGGCGACGGTAGGGGCGGGAATGAGCGCGATCGCTCCGGGAAAGCTCGTGCAACCGGCTGATTTAGAATTGGTAAAGCGCATCTTTCAAGCCGTGGGAGAAGTCGTAGAAGTACCTGAGAGTATGCTGGATGCGGTGACGGGGCTTTCGGGTTCCGGACCCGGCTATGTAGCAATTTTGATAGAGGCCTTGACAGATGGCGGAGTTTGTGCTGGACTGCCGCGGGCGATCGCCTCTCAATTAGCTTTGCAAACAGTATTCGGTACGGCGAAGCTATTGCAAGAAACGGGAATGCACCCGGCAGAATTGAAAGATCGAGTTACGAGTCCCGGCGGCACAACTATTGCCGGAATTGCTAAATTAGAGAGTAACGGCTTTCGTTCTGCACTGATCGAAGCAGTGAAAGCAGCTTGTTTGCGTTCTCAAGAATTGGGCAAATAAGTCAGGAATAACGCACAGAAACAATCACAAATGAGTTCAATCGCACTTTAAACCTGCCGCTTTTGCCGTCGGATACTTGACGGGAACAAATGTGACGCCAAACTTTTCTTTCTCACACTTGACAATATGCACTAACTCCGGTCGAAAATTTTTGCGATCGCCCTTGTCATCAAACTCAATAGTTCCGGTTGCTCCTGTGGCCCTAAAATCCTGACTCGCAATAGTGTGCTGCATCCCTTCGCGGCTGGGTTGCTGCTGCATTTCTATTGCTGTAATTAGCGTCAGAATTGCATCGTAGGTTAAAGCACTGCGGTGGTTGACGTTTCCTCCCCAAAGCTTTCGAGCATTTTCGGCAAATGTGGGGTCAGGATCGGCTAAGGGATGCCAAGAGGATGATGTCACCAGTTTCTCAAAAGACGGTAACTGGGAGGCAGTTTCTAAGGTTTTCTGGCTGTAGATTCCCCCGGTTCCCACTACCCAATTGCGATCGCCATTGGCTTTAATAAGTGCCATCGCATTTTTGACTGCATCCGGGACATGACTCGTACTTAAGACGATCGCTGTTTTCTCGGTTCGCTCGATTTCTTGTAATGCTAGTTCAACGTTAAAATTTTTCTTACACAAATTGAATTCAGTGATGCTTAAAATATTTCCTCCTGCTTGTCTAAACTGTTTTCTGAATTCTTCCCACAATGAAGAAGTAGCTTGAATCTCAGGACAGTAGAAACCCGCCGCGTTTTTGGAACCTGCGTTTTCAATCAGATAGTTCTTGAAGTTTTCAGCAGTAATTTGATGTCTGGGGACAGTGCGAAAGAAAAACTTCCGACGTTGTTCTGTTAATTGTTCCGTTGTACTCCCCGGCGAAATTAAGACTAAGTGATTTTCGTCATAAGTATCGACTGCATTCACAGTCATCTCGCTAGTATAGTGACCGACGACACCCAAAATCTCGGTTGGCTTGACGAGTGAAGAGGCCCTAGCTTTTGCCTCTGCTTTCAGATTGGCATCGTCAGCAATAATGACTCTAATACCCTTGCCCTTAATGGCTTTCCCTGCTAAAAAACCTTGACCGGGAAAGTCGTTATTGCGATCGGAATTAAAGAGTCCTAGGTTGACTTCTGTTTGGGCCTGGGCAATGCCGCGCAACATTTCTCTTGCCAAATCCGAATTGACAGTACCTCCTTCACTGTTGCTAATGGGAACGGCAACTGCCAGGGTGTAGTAATCAGCTTTTTTTGCCTTCAAAAGGGCATTGTTCATGTAAATTAAAGTTTCTGGGTCTTTGCGTTCTTCTTCGTTCCACGAGTGTTTTAATAAATTAAAAGCTGATTGATAATTTGAATCAAAAAAATCATTAACTCCCCTTTCTTTTAATCTAGAAGCGGATGTTTTGATGAGGATTTCCTCGCCGCAACTCACAGCATCTCCCTGGGTTAAAGGACAAGTTTGGGGTGTGAAAATTTTGTGTATTAAAAATGCTGCTAGCGCGACGCATCCTGCGATCGCCGCGAACAAGCCGACTCTCCATCGATCGCGGGGTGGTGGCGCTGGTGGCGCTGGTGGCGCTGGTGGTAACGATTCCCTACGGGATAGCTTGGCTTCACGCAAATCCTGCAACACTTCAGCAACAGATTGGTAGCGATCGTTAAAGTGGTAGCGCACCATCTTATTTAAAACTTTTTCCAGCTTGTCGCTAATTTGTACCATCGGGCGATCGTCACTTGAGTAGTGCCAGACGAGTTCCCCAGTTTTTTTATCATTAAAAAAGTCTTCAATATCTAACCCTGCGATCGCTTGAATGCCGATGATTCCCGCAGCATAGATATCGCTGTTAAATCGGGGCTGATTTTTCCACTGTTCGGCTGGCATATAACCGTCTGTACCAACGGCGCGAGTTTGAGTTATTTGACCGTTCTCGATCGCCAAATTACTAATACCTTTTACTGCCCCAAAGTCAATTAACACAATTTTGCCGTCAAGCTGGCGCCGGATTAAGTTTGACGGTTTAATATCGCGGTGAATAATACCTTGAGAGTGGACGCAATCTAAAACTGACAAAATATCTTGCAATAAATCAATAACTTCTGACTCCTGAAACTGCCTGAGAGATGGGAGTTCTTTGTTGAGCGGATTTCCTTCGATGTATTCTTGAATTAAGTAAAATTTTCCCTGTTCCAGAAAGTGCTCGATCAACTTGGGAATCTGCGGACACTTATCGAGATACTTCAGGGTTTTAGCTTCTTTTTCAAATTGCTGTTGTGCTTCCTCCAACAGCCGTTCATCGTTAGATTCAGGAGGCCCAATTTCCTTGACGGCACAAGGATAATTTTGCGGTTGGTCTAGATCTTTAGCCATATAGGTTCTGGCAAATCCTCCCTCACCTAATTGACCGAGAATTTGGTAGCGATCGCGCAGAATATCCCCTGGATTCAGACACATAAGTTTTTCACGATGATAGCGGTTTTCAGTTGAGTGAAGTACAGATTTCGGGTACAAACTTAAAAGCATATCAGTCGCACTTTAAACCTGCAGCTTGTGCTGTCGGATACTTGACGGGAACAAAAGCGAGGCCGAACTGCTCTTTGGGACATTCTACAATATGCACCAAATCGCTGGGAGGATTTTTCCGATCGCCATTTTCCGGCGAGTTAAACTGAATGGTTCCTGTTGCTCCCCAAGCCCTAAAATCAGGAGATGAAAGCGTTCTTTGCATTCCTTCGCGACTGGGTTCCTGCTGCATTTCCAATGCTTTTATGAGTGCTCGCGCTGCATCGTAAGCTGAAGCTATACGAGTATTTCCCTCTTCTGCCCACAGCGATCGAACCTGTTTGCGAGTATTTCCCTCTTCTGCCCACAGCGATCGAACCTGTTGAGGAAATGCTCCATCGGGACTGTTTAAGGGATGCCAGCCAACAGAAAAAATTAGTTTTTCCAACAAATTTTGCGGTTGCTGGGATGCAAATTCCAACATTTGCTGACACATCAGCATCCATGCCCCGGCAATCCAATTGCGATCGGCGTTAAGTTTTATTATCTCAAATGCGCTGTCTAGGCATCTCGTATGATGGGGGTCTGGAACTAGCACGATCGCAGTTTCTCCCTTTGCCTGGATTTCCTCGATCGCTTTTTCGGCGTTGAAGTCTCTTCTTAATAAATCGAAATTGCGAATCCCGACTATTTCTCCCCCTCCGACATCTCGAAAATAGTTTGTGTAATCTTCCACAAAAGATGCGCCGAATGGGCTTCCGGGATTGTATAAAATTGCTGCTTGTGTTTGATTTTTTGCTAGGAGGTAGTCCGCTAAATCTCTAGCGATTAAACTGGTCGTATATGGAGTCCGAAAGAAATTTTCTTTAGGCTCATCTGTCAGCTCTTCCGTGGCTGCACCCGGAGACATCAAAACCAGATTATTGTTATTGTAAATATCTACAGCGTGCATCGTCATCTCGCTACTAGCGTGACCGACAACTGCTAAAATCTCCGGTTGATTTACCAGTGAAATAGCTCTTTCTTTTGCCTCCTCTTCATCGTTCGCATCGTCAGCAATAATTACTTTAAGTCCTTTGCCGTTAATGGCTTTACTCGGTAAAAAACTTCGACCTGGAAAGTCTCGATCGCTAGAATTGGACAGTCCCAAATTAACTTCTGTTTGCGCTTGAGCCACTCCGCGCAGATATTCTTTCGCCTGATCGCCAAGCTGAGAAAAACAGTCGGGATTTCTCCGACAAATGGAAAGGACTACAGCAATTGTGTAATAAGGAGCGTTGCTGACCTCCAGAAAAGCATTGTTCGTGTAAATTAAAGTTTCTGGATCTTTGCCGTATTCTTGATGCCACGATTCTTTGAATAAATTAAAAGCTTGCTCTGAATTTGAAGCTGCAAATTTTTCAACTCCTCTTTGCTTTAACCGAGGGCGAGAACTTGTAAGGAGAATTTTTTCTCCGGCACTTAAACCATCTGGGAGGACTAAACGAGGGTTTGAGGCCAAAGGTGTCCTGCTGTCACTGGCGATCGAATCTTCCACTCCCGCCTGCGTCGCAGTCTCAATCGGCGGTGAGGGCGATACCACCACCGATTCCCTACGGGATAGCTTCGCTTCACGCAAATCCTGTAACACTTCAGCAGCGCATTGATAGCGATCGTTAAAGTGGTAGCGCACCATCTTATTTAAAACTTTTTCCAGCTTGTCGCTAATTTGTACCATCGGGCGATCGTGAGTTGAGTAGTGCCAGACGAGTTCCCCAGTTTTTTTATGATTAAAAAAGTCTTCAATATCTAAACCTGCGATCGCTTGAATGCCGATGATTCCCACAGCATAGATATCGCTGTTAAATCTTGGCTGATTTTTCCACTGTTCTGCCGGCATATAACCGTCTGTACCGATGACGCGAGTTTGAGTTATTTGGCCGCCCTGAATCGCCAAATTGCTAATACCTTTGACTGCCCCAAAGTCAATCACGGCAATTTGGCCGGATCGGTTGCACCGGATTAAGTTTGACGGTTTAATGTCGCGGTGAATAATATGTTTTTTGTGGACGCAATCTAAAACTTCTAAAATGTCCTGCAATAAATCAATAACTTCTGATTCCCCAAACTTCCTGCCTAAACCGATCTCTTTGTTCAGCGGCTTTCCTTCAATATATTCTTGAATTAAGTAAAATCTTCCCTGTTCTTGAAAGTGTTCGATTAATCTGGGAATCCGCGAGCACTGTTCCAGAGATATCAGGGATTTAGCTTCTGTTTCAAATTGCACCTGTGCCCTGTGCAAAACATCGGGATCGTTCGATTGAGGAGGCCCAATTTCCTTGACGACGACGCACAGGGGATTTTCGGGGCTGCCTAAAGCGTCGTTAGCCGTATAGGTTCTGGCAAATCCTCCCTCACCTAATTGACCGAGAATTTGGTAGCGATCGCGCAGAATATCCCCTGGATTCAGACACATAGATTGTTCTATTCCCTTGACTTGCTGCACTCGTTGGTGTAGATAGTACCACAAACATAACTTTTATGAACTCAAAGTTATGAATATATGAATTGACTTTGAGAGTGGCTTATTTAATAATCTTGCCATCTGAGATTTTAGGGAGAAAATATTTTATGGCTGTACAAAGAGACCCATCAGGAGCACCCCGATTAATTGGCGACAACACATCCGAATACACTGATTTACGGGTCGGAAGTTTAGGTAATTCCTCTGGGGGAGTTTTGATGTTCGGAGGTGACGATACAGTCGATGGCGCAATAACCAACGATTTGATCTTTGGCAATGAGGGGGAAGATATTATCAGTGGGGGTTTGGGCAACGATTCTTTATTCGGAGGAAAAGGAAGAGACTCCATGCTTGGAGAAGAGGGAAATAATTTTCTCAACGGGGGTCAAGATGCAGATTTTCTTATAGGTGGTGCGGGAAAGGATATTCTATTGGGCGGTAAAGGCAATGATTTATTAGCCAGCGGTAACGGAAATGACACTCTGGTGGGAGGTTTTGGTCGCGACTTTTTAGCAGGTTTGGGTTATAATAATTCAATCAAAATCGAAGGCAGCAACTTGTACGTCCTCCAAGCAGAACCCGGAGTGACTAATATCAATAATGTCGATTTCATTACAGCTTTCAGACCCGCTTTCGATAAAATTGGATTAGCAGACGGTTTGACGGTTAACGATGTAGTTTTGGAAAGCTTGACAAATGTGACAATCTTACTCTCGTTTGACGTTCCAGAAGCAGGGAAATCCCGGGTATCCCCATCAATTTTAAATCCTGCACCGATAGTTACTTCAGGGACTCTAATCAAAGTCAGAAATTCTGGCGATTTAGTAGGTTTTTTTGAAGGTGTAACGCCAGCTCAACTCCAAAACAGTATTATCTCTGCTCAGGGATTCTAAGCTGTACAATGCGTTGCAAGGCATCCTGCAAAAGCTTAAATCCAAGATTGGACAGAGAAATAGTAATCTGCAACCAGCGGTACAAAAATACTAGCGATCAATCGCTAGCTGCTGTTTCCAATTTCTCTCCAATCCTTGGTTCAGTACCGTTCAACAGCCGCTGAATGTTGCTTCGATGTCGCACAATTACAAACACACCGCCCGCAATTCCAAATAATACATAAGCTAGCGGTTGATGTAAAGCAAACATCAATCCAGCCACGCTAATTGCCCCGATAATCGAGCTTAAAGAAACAATTCGCGACACCGCAAACACGATTCCAAAAATTCCGAAAGTTCCCAAACCAACTGGCCAGTACAAACCGAGCAAAACTCCCAAACTCGTAGCCACAGATTTACCGCCGGTAAACCCCAGCCAGATTGATTTGCTGTGACCCAAAACAGCAGAGAAACCCGCCAAAGTTGCCATCCAAGGGAGGACAGTTGCAGTATTTTCTAAACCTGCGGCGGTTGCTAGCTGCTGGGTAAAAGTGAGAGAGTAAATGTAGCGGATGAGGACGATCGCACTTACCCCCTTCAACACGTCAACCAGCAACACCCCCAACCCCGGCCACTTCCCCAAAGTCCTCAGTACGTTAGTCGCACCAGTCGAACCCGAACCAACCTCTCGAATATCAATTCCCAGCATCCATTTCCCCAAGGCGTACCCAGTCGGAATCGAACCCAGCAAATAAGCTGCTATTAGCAATGCGCCATTTAAAATTATCCAGCTAGCCATTTTTTTATTTGAAATTTCGCGTACTTTTAAAATTTGCAACCTTTGCCATAGCATAATTAGCAATTAGCAATTACTAATTAGCAATTACCAATTACCAATTACCAATTACCCAATCAAAAATCCTTAGCAGCCATCAAAGTTTGCGGATCGGCAGCAAAGGCCAGCCATAGCGGAAATTGCAGGATTGACAAACTAATTAAATCCTCAGTTTCATCAATGACAATTAGCGGCAATTTGCCATCTTTCACCAGTCGATCGGCTTTTTGAGCCAAAGCTTCCGCCGACTCAAACATAATAATTCCCCTTTCCGGGCCAAAATCGCTGCGAGTAATCCCCAAACAGTCCTGCAAACCCCGGCGCCACTCTCCCAAACGTTCGGGACTGTTGGCGAGCACCAAAGTCCGCACCCGCCCGCCGTAGACGCTTCTGAGTACAGAAATAATTGTCGAAGTAATCAAGATATTTTGCAAGCGCGAACCCATAGTCCGCAAAGCACCCCTTCCTCCTTGGGTGAAAAACCAGTTAGAAACTCGTTCTGCGTGGATGGGTTCAAAAGTGCGGCGGAGTTGCCAAGGCGGGCCGTAGTAGTCGGGGAGAGTGCGGTATTGATCGAGGGTGCGGCGAATTTGTTTGGCTTGTTCTTGAAATCCCTGTTCGGCAAATTTGGGATTTACCGGTGCTGAGGATTGAGACTCTTCAGCAGCAATTTGCTTGGGCGTTTCTTGCACCGGCGGCGTCAAATCTAAGAGTTCGGCGGTGGCGGCCAAATCCTGCAAACTGCCTACTAGATAGTCTTTGAAACCCTGGACTCGAATGGCCAAATCTTGGGAAACGCCGGCAAAAGTGGTTCGCATTTCCTTTTGAATTCGATCGCGCCGGCGTTCGAGTTTTTCTACTTCGATTTGCAGCGCTTGTTTGCGCTGATCTAGTTGAATCAAGCCGTCTTGTACCAAACGCCCGATCGCTGCTTGAGCAGAGCCCAACGCTTCTAATGCCTTGGCTTTGTCGGCTTCCAAGGCGGCAATTTTTTCAGTCAAATTTTGTTCTTGCTGCTGCAATTCTTTGACTCTCTCTGCCAACTGTTCGGTAACATTTTCTGGGATGGGCGTTACCGTTTCTGCGGTTGCTGTTGCCTGGGAGTCTGTTGGAGGAGCGATTTGAGCGATCGGACTTTCTGATTCGCCATCGTCGGTGTTGGGCCCAATTTGGGCGATCGCGCCTGCTGCGTCCGCGAATTGGGCGATTTCGGCATCTTCCTCGCCCAGCGGCGGGTCTGTTTCTGCCGGGAGTTGGGCTGGCAGTTCACTTTCATCGATCCACAAATCTCGTGTTAGAGATAGAAGTTGGTACTCCGTCTCATTTACGGGTAAATCGACTTCGCCGTCACCGCTTGGGGCGGCTGGTTGTTGTTGCGGTTCTTGGGTTGGAGATTCGTCTGAATTCATGGGAAATTTTGTTCGGCGTGGGGCACGGAAAAGTTAAAAATTTAAAATTAACAACTTTTTTAGTCTTGACGGGGACAGCGCTGTTCTAAGCAGGTCTGTAGCATTTTACGATCGAATAGAATCGGGAAAGAGTGAATGCTGTTAATTTCTTTGAAGTAAAACCAAATCGGCACAGCGGGCCACAATATCCGCCAATTTTGCCATTCTCGGTAAGGAAAGCGGCGGATTAATTTGGACATTCGATAAATGTCCAAATCGGTTGGGGTAAATTGCAGCCGGAGGGTGGCGGCTTGGTACATCAGAAACAAGCCGAACAGCGAAACCGACAAACTCGCCCACTTCTGCACGAACAGCAGCGGTACGGCGGCCAATACCAAAGCTAGGGGAAGCGCATAACTCGGAGCGAGTTCGATCGTACTTGTCGGCGCAGTCGAAGAGGCAGTTGTAGTCACGGGTTTAAATCAAGGGTAGTTAACGAATGTTGCCAATTATTCATATTTTATCTGTTTCTTAGCTTACAAGCCTTTGAGTACGCTAGATCCCGTCCCCTGAAACATCACCCAAGTCAGGAAAAAGTTAAAAATAAAAATAGCCAGCAAAGCCGTCACCACCGCCGTAGTAGTCGATTGACCGACGCCTTTTGCCCCGCCGGTGGTGGTCAAACCCCAGCTAGTGCCGATTACAGCAATCAAACCACCGAATACAAAAGCCTTAACAGCCGCGCTGCAAATATCCCACAGACTCAGGAAATTGCGGACTGATTCTAAAAACACGCTTTGAGAGATGCCGTACATCGTCGTAGCAATCAGCAGTCCGCCGAGGATGCCGGTGACGAGACACATGATGGTTAAAATTGGCAGCATCAAGCAGCAAGCAAGGACGCGGGGAATTACTAAATAGTCGATCGGGTCTGTTCTGAGCATTAGCAGGGCATCTATCTGTTCTGTTACCTGCATCGTGCCGATTTCCGCCGCAAAAGCCGAACCTACCCGTCCCGTCACGATCACGGCTGTTAAAACCGGACCGAGCTCGCGAGTCAAAGACAAAGCCAAAACGCCGCCGACGACATTGCCGGCCCCGAGGTTAATAAACTCCCTCGCTACCTGAATAGTAAATACCATGCCGACAAAACCCGCAGTCAGCAAAGCAATCAGCAGAGATTCCGGGCCGACTGCTGCCATTTGGTCAATGGTGTTGCGGCGGTGAATTTTGCCCTTCAGCAAGTGCAGCATGACTTGGCCGCCCAATAAAGCTGCTGCCAGCAACCGCTGACTCCACAAACTGAGGCTGGAAGATGTAGTGGTGCTCAAGGGGATTTCGATTATAGAACAACTGCAAAAAATGAAATCTATCTACAAATCTTAAACAAGTTTTTTCTATAACATTTAAGATTTCTGACAGAATCTGCCACTGAGGGCGATCGCTGCCTATCGTAGAAAAGGACAAGTTTTGTTTGCTTGTACCTTTCGGCAGTTTAGCTGAATTTACTGACTCTTATGAGCATTTTTCCCAATTTTCTTCGCTCTGTACTGCTGACCAGCCTGTTGAGCTTTGTCGCCCCCATATTGTTAATCGGCGCGGGATTGACTAGCTGTTCGCTGATTGGCTTCGTGCCTGCTCTCCAAGGAGTTGGTCGTTCTGGAGAAGACCTGATTTTGCAGTTCTTAGCTACTTTCGGCAGCGGCTGTCCCCTCCAGGGTTTTTTCGTGATCGGTCTAACTTTTAGTTTGGTGGGTGCTTTGTTTGATACCTACGCTTCTTATCAGCATTCGCGGTGGAGTTAACCGATCTGAAATTGGAAATCTTAAATTTTAGATTTTAGGTTGGAAATTCTAGGTGCAATCTAAAATCTAAATGTGTTTGGCTGCGGTGCGATCGAATAGTTCTACCTGCAATTACTTCGCCCGCAAACGGATAGTTGCTAGCAGACAGGAGTGGTGGAGAGCAAAAAAAAATTAGACCAAAGTTAAAATTTCCCGACTCATGTGTAGAGTCAATCTCAACTCTCAACTCTCCAACCTCAAACCGGCTGACTTCGCCCGCAAACGGATACTTGAAATTTTAGACTCTTGGTCAAACTTCCAGGGTAAGAGCATCTCAATCATGCTTGACAAAAGCACTTGAGAATTTGCATCATATAGTCATTGTCTGTAGTTTAGACTAACCAAAGATGAGAACGGTGGCTTTCAGAAGAACTAGAGCCACCGTGCTGGGAGAGAATGAGGGTGAAAAAGAAAACCTATCCACTCCTTAAATGAACAGTGAACGATTAAAGGATTTTCCTGGGAGCAGCATACGATTTATTAGTGAAAGCTCTCGTATGCCACTTTCGAGCTCATGGATGCAGTGATGACCACTCCTAATGCGTCATCTCTCGCGGAATTTTCACTCAATCCATTATTCAAGCGTCAATGGCAAGCGCATCTATGAAGCCTTACAAGACACAAGACCAGACCGAAAAAAACTGATGCTGCTGTATCTAGAGCAATTACAGAAAGAAGCAGCCCCAACGGAACATATATTAGTAGCAATCGACCACACTGCATGGGGCAGACGAGATGCCAAAACCTTACAAGATAGAACCCATGAATATCAAAGGGGTGTAATTGTGGGTCAGGGATACAGTACGATTGCCTGGATACCTGAAGCTGGTGGAAGTTGGGCATTACCCCTACTCCATGAAAGAATTAGTAGTGGGTCTTCACCCATACTTCAAGCAGCTTCCCAACTCAAACTTGTCTGTGAACAGAGCGTCAATCCAGTTTTAGCGGTTTTAGATCGAGAATATGGGAATGCAAGCTGGGTACTGGCACTAACACAAGCGGACATCCCTGCTGATTGTTTAATGAGAGTCCGAAAAAATGCCGGCTTATGGTCAGCACCACCAGCATATAATGGTCGCGGTAGACCACCCAAACATGGTCAAAAAATGAGACTCAATGACCCAACCACATGGCTTCAAGCGAATACAGAGATTGAAATTGACGAACATCCCGATTTGGGAAAAGTCCTCCTCAGACAATGGATTGACTTGCATTTTTATCGTGCCCCTGGACAAAAAGTCAATTTAATCCTAGCCCTTAAGAATCAAGCCTATGTCAAATGGTCAGCCATTTCCACCCTTATGGTTGGCTTGGGTGGGAGAACGAACTCTACCCCTAGAAACAGTCTGGTTCAAATATTTACGACGTTTTGGATGCGATCGTTGGTATCGGTTTGCTTTCGCAACGATTGCATTGGACATTGCCTAATCTGAGAACTCCCGAACAATCCGAGCGTTGGAGTGATTTAATGCCATTGATGAGTTGGCAACTCTGGCTAGCTAGGGATTTAGTGGTTGAGAATGTCTTACTGCAGGCAATCTGGTAATATCAGTTTAACTCCTGGACGTGTTGCTCAATCAATGTTTTCGCTTTTAGTTGACATTGGGACTCCAACAAAAATCCCTAAACATAGGGGAAAATCCCCTGGCTGGGAAAAAGGAAAGGTACGTACCAAGGCACCGTGCTATCCCACTGTCAAAAAACGGGTTTCAAGGGCGCAAAAAGTCTTCAAGATTAGCTATTTAATCTTCTACTTTTCGAGTTGTTGAGCAACAGCTTGCCTGAAATTCAAAGGTGGCTACTTTTAGCTGCGCTCATTTTTTAGTCTAAACTACAGTCATTGTTCATCGCAGCCCGTTTGATTTTTTGTCGCAGGCTACGCTTGAGAGTTGTTTCAGTGTTGACCGCATTGAGTGCGAGCCGTCTTATCAGAGCGAAGTTCTGAGGACTGTGGAAGGAACGAATGCGGGATTTGTCTTCATTAAAAGTTACATCTAAACTCCAATGTACTTGATTTTCAATTCCCCAGTGTTGGCGAATAGCACGACCATTTAGCTGAGCATCTACTGGCAACGAACTTGGGTAAAACTGCACCTCATGAGTGGTTTTGTTCCACAGATGACGGACTCTTTCAACGAGCACAATAGTGCGCAATCCTGCCCATTGCTCTTGCTTGTAAAGTCCTCCTAATTGGGCAACTGATACGGCCCAAACTTTCCGTTTTTCGACACGATGATGCCCCTTTTCGGTTCGGAAATCATAACGTAAGGATTCAGGTCTGAAAAAGGGGAATGAGCGAGCGGCATAGCCAAGTCACAAGAATGAGCAGAAATAGCCTCACGGAAAAAAGCCATTACTGAACGAGCTTGAAAACGACAGGTTTGAATGACACTGAGGAGATTAGCAGTTTCCTCAAATCGCTTCATCGAACGAGAGCCACCAGAAACTTTCCGTTTAGTTACAGCTAACCGTAGGGAACGTTCTGCTAAATTATTATCAGGAGGCACTGACGGGTCATCCAAAAAATACCACCACTGTTGAGCCTTATCTCGTAAGGATTTGAGTAACAGACCTGCGGCATAACCAACTTGGTTTAACCAAGTGGCCAAAGTTTGATTCAATCGCATTTTGAAATCAGTTGCCCACGAGTCGTAGGTGAGTTGATCCTTCGTCTTTCGCTCCCGACTCATGGGCGATAAAAGCTTCATCAATTAATGACAGAAATATTTGAGCGACTGCTGCATTATTGTTGCCAGGAAGTCCCAGCACTTTCTTGAAATGCCGTCGTAAATGAGCCAGACACTTCTGTTGGGCTGTGGTTTGGCAACCATTATAAACGCTGAAATCATCTGAGCTAAAACCCCAGCAAATTCCTTACCCAGCATGGTTTCTAGTTCCACACGTCCCCTGGTACCTGCGGCATGGAATAAACAGAATCCTTTTCCACTCGCTGTCCACAGCCATTCTTTAACTCCCATGACACACCAAGGTGTTTCATCTACATGAACATTTGATTGCTCACGGACCCATTCCCACAGTGCTTTGATCGCTGGCTTGACTGCTGCTGCTACTCGTTGATTGGTTTTTTGGAGTGTTCCTACTCCCACCTCTATCGTGCCGAGTTCCCACAATAACGAGCGTCAGCTTGCCGTAGGAAAGATGCCCATAATTGCCCAGCCAGACGCAGAGGGCTTGGAGACTAACGCTCAAGTCTTGCCCTGGAACCACTCCCTGATGTGGCTCTCCTCTAACTACTGCACCACATTCGAGACATTTACACGATTGTGTCTGATATTCAACGACTTCAATTGGTTTCGCCACTAGAGTTGCTACTTGCTGTCTGTGGATGTTAATTACTTCACTTAATTCTTGAGAGCCACAATTAAGACAGATGTCGGGTGAGCTAATTTCGGTTCTGTCTACTCGTCCAAACCCTTTTCGGGTTTTTCCCTGATGACCTGGTTGTCCACCTGGTTTCTTTTTTTGGTCGGCTTCTGGTTTAACTGTTGGTTTCTCTGGTTTTTGGAGTAGATCCGTTGATGGGGGTTTTGATGAAGTCTGACTGCTGGTTCGACTTTTGCCCGTAGCAATGGCTAGTTTTTCTTGCAATTCTTCAATAATTTTTTGCAGCCCCAGTACCATTTCTACCAGTTCAGCTTGGCTCAACTGCTCGATTTCGGTTTTTTTCTGCTCTCTCGTGGGTGCGGGCTTTTTCATCCGTTTATTTTACCAGATGCCGCCACTTAAGTTTTTTTGACCTGAATCCTTACATCATAACTCATTTCAATTCCCATGAATTCCCGCATTTTTGCAGTCTCAAACCAGTCTTTAACTTGATAGTAAAGAGTGGGATGATTGCTTTTTAGTGCCACGACATAATCGGCTTGTTTCTGGCGAATCTGTCGGACTATTTCTGTTTGAGTTCCCATCGCATCAATGGTGATAATCGCTCCGGCAATGTCGATTAATTCTAGTAGTGCTGGAATAGCTGTGATTTCATTGGAATGGTCTTCAACTTTGACTGGCCCGAGTACCAAACGCTGTTCGCTCGCCCAAGCTGTCACTAAGTGTAAGTTTTTTAAACCTTTCTCTCGATCGTAAGAACCTCGCAAACTTTTGCCATCTATGGGAATAATTTGTTGAAAGACTCAACCCATAATTTGTTGCAACCATTGCGATAATTTCTGCTCTAAAATTTTCGGGTCGAGCTTTTCAAATACCCGACGAAATGTATCATCGCTTGGTATCCCATTGGGTAATTCTAAAAATTCTTCACGCCCATTGTTGCTTGCTAAGCCCATAATTTTCGATATCTTCCCACCCACCAGCTCCGGCGATCGTAGCTAAGATGGTAATTACAAGGATGTCTTTGAGTAAGTGTTGTTTGGTTCGGTCTACTCTGGGGTCTGGTAGATCGTCAAAATAAGTTGATAAGCCCATTTGTAAGTCTTGCAGGTCGATGGGGCCAGGCCTGGAGATCGTCGGCGATGATTTTGGCTGATTCACAACACGATCAAATCCTTTCTAAGAATGTTTTTTCCTCACCCTTCGTGACCGATCTGAAGCAGTATTATAGGATGTATTTGACTTCTTTAAGGCTGCGGGTCGATCGCCCGTCGTGGCTCGATCGCCCGTCGTGGCTCGATCGCCCGTCGTGGCTCGATCGCCCGCTACAAGCCTCACTGAAACGGCTCTGGCAATCGTCACAAGATCTTCAATGGATTCTATCGAACCGCTATTGACTGGATACTCACTCAGATATTGCTCTTAAAGTCAAGTACAATTTATACCAAATTAGATGAGCTTACCCTGAAACAGTTGGCGACAGAGAAACTGGTAGAGATGATCGTGGAGCAGGCAAGGGCTATAGAGCAGTTAAAATCCCGAGTAATAGAACTAGAACAGGAAATAGAGAAACTTAAAATCAACAGAGATTTAGACAGCACAACATCATCAAAGCCACCATCGTCCGACCTCCTCAAAAAAAGCGAGAAAAAACTAGAAGCTCAAACAGAGGAAAGGGAGACACCAAAACGGAAACCAGGAGGACAACCAGGGCATCCGGGAAAAACGAGGAAGGGGTTTGGTCGAGTAGATAGATTTGAGATATTACGACCGCAAGTGTGCAGATGTTGTGGTCAAGGGGAATTCAGTGGCGAACCAATAAAAATAGATACACAGCAAGTAACTCAGTTAGTAGAGAGTCCAATAGAAATAGTAGAATATCAAAGATATACCTGTATTTGTAGCGAATGTGGGGAAACACAAACAGCAGACTGGTCGCCAGAAATAGTACCGGGACAAGATATCGGAATCAGACTGCAAGCTTTTTTGGGATGGATAAATAATTACGGACATTTATCCTACGAAAAACAACAAGAACTGTTGTGGGAATTAGGAAAAATAGACATAGGAGTGGGAACTTTAGTAGCCACGAATGAAAGAATAGATGGTGCCGTGGCTCAAAGTATTGACCGGCTAAAAGAGTGGGTCAAACAAACCCAGCCTAATATCCATGCGGATGAAACGCCATGGGCAGTCAAAGGGGTAAAAGAATGGTTATGGATTTTTGCCAATACCGACTTCGCTTTATTTCATGCTGCTGATACTCGTTCTCGCTCCGAATTAGAAGTAATTCTGGGTGCAAGCTATACAGGTGTCCTCAGTTCGGATGACTATAGCGTTTATAATGGTTATTCAGTCAGATCACAACAGAAATGTCTGGCGCATTTACGCCGTCATTTCAAAACTGGAGTTTAGACTAAACAATGGTCGCAGCTAAAAGTAGCTGCCTTTTACTGGAAGGCAAGCTGTTACTCAACAACTCAAGAGGTAGAAGATTAAACAGCTAATTTTGAAGATTTTTTGCGCCCTTGAAACCCGTTTTTTAACAGTGGGATAGTACGGTGCTTTAGTACGTGCCTTTCCTTTTTCCCAACCAGGGGATTTTCCCCTATGTTTAGGCAGTTGAGCCGGAGTACCAATGTCAACTAAAATCGACAACATTGATTGGGCAACACGTCCAGGAGTTAAATTGATACTAGCAGATTGCCAAGGCAGTCGATTCTCGACCACTAAGTCCTTAGCCAGCCAGAGTTGCCAGCTCATCAACGGCATTAAATCGCTCCACCGCTCTGATTGTTCGGGAGTTCTTAAGTTAGGTAATGTCCAATGTAATCGTTGCTTAGCAAATCTATACCAACGATCGCATCCAAAACGTCGTAAATACTTAAACCAAACAGTTTCTAAGGGTAGAGTGCGCTCTCCGACCCAAGCCAACCACAAGGGTGGAAACGGCTGACCACTTGACATGAGATTCATTCTTTCCACAAGGATTAAATTGACTCTCTGTCCTGCAGCACGATAAAAATGTAAGTCAAGCCATTGCCTAACTCGGACTTGTCCCAACTGCGGATGTTCGTCAATTTCAATCACAGTATCCGCTTCGAGCCATGTGGTTGGGTCGTTGAGCTTGATTTTGGACCCGTGTTTCCGTGGTCTGCCGCGACCACTATAGGCTGGTGGTGCTGACCACAAGCAGGCATTGCTTCGGACTCTCATTAAACAATCAGCTTCAATATCTGCTATCGCTAGTACCCAACTTGCATTGCCATATTCTCGGTCTAAAACTGCTAATACTGGATTGACGCTCTGTTGGCAGACCAGATTCAGTTGTGTTGCCGCTTTTTGTATTGGGGATTCTGCACTGCTAATCCGTTCGTGCAGCAACGGTAGTGCCCAACTTCCTTCTGCTTCGGGTATCCACGCAATTGTGCTGTATCCTTGTCCAATAATTACGCCCCCCTGATATTCATGGGTTCTGTCTTTTAATGTTTTAGCCTCTGGTCTCCCCCATGCGGTATGGTCGATTGCTACTAACATATGTTCCATTGCAGGTGCTTCCTGCTCTAATTGCTTAATATACAACTCCATTAGTTTTCTCCGGTCTGGCCTACTGTCTTGTAAGGCTTCGTATATGCTTGACCATTGACGACTGAATAACGGACTGAGCGAAAATTCCGCTAAACATGACGCATTCCTGGTGGTCATCACTGCATCTATCAGCTCGAATGTTGCATCCTTCGCTCGCACCAATAACTCGTATGCTGCTTGACGAAAGTCCTTTAATCGTTCACTGTTCATTTAGGGAGTGGATGGGTTTTATTTTTCACCCTCATTCTCTCCTTAACGGTGGCTCAAGTTTTTCTTTTGCCACCGTTCTCTCTTTTTTAGTCTAAACTCCAGTTCAAAAAGCTGAGCAAGTTACCAGGTTTACATAATCAGGAGATAGGCGTCAAATTTATCGATTTGATCGATGAAGGCTTTCATAACTACGCTTTCTACCAAAAAACTCTCGCTTATTGACGAGTTCTGGAGTTGGGCATCCCAGTTTAAATTAAAAATTGAGTCGGCCCTCTTAACCTGGTTTGAGCGAGCCGGAGGAGAAGCAAGTAAATTGTTACGTTCCTTGCTCCATAAATCAAATCAATGGTGGTATTTTCTGAATCACCCAGAGATTCCACCAGATAATAATTTAGCCGAACGAACGTTACGCGAGAGCCGTCACAAAAAGAAAAGTTAGTGGCGGTTCCCGTTCAATGTCACGGTTCCAAGATACTGCCAATTTATTGACAGTTATACAAACTTGCCGTCGTCAAAGACGTTCAGTCATTGAGTTTTTTGAGCAAGCTATCAAAGCGAGGGTTAATCCTGCTGTGCAGACCCCATCTTTAATACCCCAAGTTTAGACCTGAATCCTTACGACAGTTTCTTTAATTCTTATTCCCACTTTTTTGTTGACTTCTTCTACCAATTCCATTTCATCTATTATCCCCGCTACTATTCCCAAATGGTCTAAATTTACGATATTTATAGTTTCAGATGACTTTTTCATGGTTTTAAGGGTTGCTCTACTTGCATTAATTATTATAGCTAAAAAAAGCCTCAAATGATTGCTATGCAATCATTTGAGGCTTTGAGAATTATGAATATTTTTGAAATTAAATCCGATCGAATATCTGCGGAATGTGGGATATTAACTAATATCTGTGAATTCAAATTTATTATATCTCGCCAAAATCGCAAAAGAATGATACTAAAATTAGAAAAGGTAGGCACAGATATTTTTCATACAGTGAATGTATGAAAATCCTTAGTCATCAAAGCCAAAACTGCGGAATGTGGGATACAAGCTTAACTTGTTACGAAGGAATCGGCACAAAAAACAAAGCCCCAATCTGA